>CAWEJP010000001.1:0-515911 GCA_963809455.1 Candidatus Bathyarchaeota archaeon
CCGATTTTCGATAACGCCCTTTTTGGTTTCAACGTCTATTTTGGCGGGCTCAATATTTTTAACTCACTCGTTGAGTGCGGGCATTTTCGTTTGTGTAACGGTCCTAACTGTACTTTTTATATTGATTTCGCCTAAGACTTTTGGAACATCCAGAAAAACTGGTTTCATGTGGCTTCTGCCACTGGTTTTGGGAATGTATTTGTTTGCCTTTCCTGGCAAGTGCTGTGCCTACTTATTTGCATGATAATTCTTCAGCGCCAGGGGTTTCAGGCGTAAACGACATCAATTCAGCAATTCTTTCGACAAGGATTCTTCCTTTGGAAATGGTTCTACCCCTTTTTCTAATTATCGTTGGGTTTGCTGCTTTCTCAAAAAGGTACAATAACCGATTTTTTACGCTTCCGGTCCTTCTTCTTCAGTTTGGCTGTTTGTTCCACTATTCTTAACCCAAGGCTTCGGGTTCATTATCGACTACAACCGATTTTTGTACTTTGAAATTCTACCCGTAATAATCTTCGTCGCTGTACTGATGGATTATGGCGCGAATTTCTTTGCAGAAACAATAAATAACTACCGTGCTTTGGTGAAAAACCAAATAACGGAAAAATTTCCCAGCAAAGAATCACTCACTGATTTTGGTTCAAGAGCCAAGGCACGAAATAACGGTTTCTGGCAAATTAGAAGGGAGAAAGCAGAAAAATCCATCGGAAAGAAAGCTGCTTGGCTCTCAGCTCATTCATCGACTAAGGCGATTTATGTAGGGTTCATCCTATTTTTCCTGCTCTTCTCATTTGTTGCAATTCCTGTTTTTCTAACCCCGATGCAGCTCGCCATTCAGAGTTTCTATCAAGTAATGAATAATCCAGGATGGGATGCGATACAGTGGGCTAAACAGAATACACCTGCCAGCTCTGTGTTTGTTTCTGATGCGCTCTATGGCTGGTGGTTTAGCGGGTTTGCTCAGCGACCCACATTGAGTGCGGTTGACCCACAGTATTTGACGAGTGCTCGAGAGGTAAACCCTGCAAAAAACGCCAGTTACCTCCTTGACACAGATTATTTAATCGACAACAATGTGACACAGGTTCGAGAAGATGGCGGCTACCTTGCAAGGCATAATCCAGAAATTTTAGCTGACCTCAACTGGACCTACTTCCCTTATTCCTTCTTCAATTTTGACAGTAGCCAAAATGAAATTAAGTATGAAGTAAACGGAACCCTTCACTCAGTTTACTTATCCGACCTTGAAGTGAAGGACATGCACTTGAAAAAGGGAACAGATTACGACACAATCATTGTTAATAGAGGAAACGACTTTTTCAATTACACACAGTTCACCACAGTCTATTCAACTTCAAACTTTGTTAACATCACTTCAACTGTAGATAGCACAGTTCCCGGCGTTTCCATTGACTGGGTGAACATCGATGTTCAAAGCAAAGGAACCCAAATCGTCTACGACGACCCACGAACGGTCGCGTTTGTGGATGTCGGTGTAAAAACTTTCGGTCAATTAATCTTTAGCGATAACCAGCCGAATGTAACCACAAAAGTTATTGATCCTCTCTTGCTTGATTTAGAGTATCAATTGCAGAGCAGAAATCACGGAGAAATCCAGATTTTAGCAAGTGCTTATTCAGCCGACAACAATCCGAGTATTTACCAAGATACAGTAAGTATAACCAACCATTTCTACCCAGTTATCGCCGCTAACCTAAACTCTACTCAAACAACAGCCGACCTATACATCAAAGAAGCGTTTGATTACCAAAATATGCTCCAAAACTACAACGTTTCCTACATTGCCTGTCGGGTTCCTGAAATGTACCCCAAATTCCTGCGGGATCCAACGTTTAGTCTTGTATTTATTAACAGCGAAGTCGCCATTTTCAAAGTAAATGGATAACCTCAATCAAGACGGTGAACACAGACGCCTTGATGGATAAATTTAAAGATACACGAAAGCTCGAAATCGCATTCATAACCATATTCTCAGTCCTGATCTTGGTTGGTTTCTACACCGTCATATCCATGAACGGCGTAATACTCGGCAACGACCCAGCAGTTCACCTAGAAAAAGCCAGAATCTTCCTAAACACAGGTCAAATCCCTCTATCCAGCAACAGTTGGACACCACCGCTTTTTGAAATAGTGTTAGCTATGTTCATTTCTTTGACCGGCGCAACCGACATTGCACAGCTAATTTTTGTAGAAAAAGTCCTAACGGTGATTGTGAACTGGCTTTTGTTCATGTCAGTCTACATGATTTCCAGTAAAATGTTCAGTAAAAAAGTGGGGGCAGTAGCATCCGTTTTGTTGTTGATGTGTTTTCCCATCTTCGAGCTTAACCAGTGGGGTGGATACACAACTGTTTTGGGTATTGCGTTCTTGATTCTACTTCTTCTCTACTTGCCGTTGTCGATTGAAAAATTCGGATACGCTATTGTCACGTTTTTTGTGGCGTTCTCAGTTGTGTTGTCCCACCAGCTTACGACTTTTCTTGCGGCCTTTATACTTCCACCCATACTGCTGTACATGCTGATTAAGTCTCGGGGAGCATTCCTAAAAGTCTTAATCCCATTAATCGTTGGGGGTGGCATAGCGTTTTTTGTCTATTACTTCCAAGCCATGGTTGGTTATCTCGGAGTAATCGTTGAAATCCTCTTTTTCAGCATAAAAACTTACGCTTACCAGATTCCAGCCACCAGCCTCAATGCCATGACAGTCAATTTTGGCTTCATACTCTTACTTGCAATAGGCGGAATTTACTTCGCATTTAAAATTCTCAGGGCTAACAAAAAATCAGCATTTCTCTTGGTTTTGCTCCTCAGCTTAATTGTGCCATTTTTCTTTGCTTACTCGTACGTGGTTGGGTTTTACCTGCCGTTTCAATGGTTCGTCTATTACTTGGCACCACCCATTGCAATCTTCGCAGCTGTTACAGTAGTTTTCCTGTCGCAGAAGGCACCTGTGTTCTACCAGAGAAATCGGGCAAGTTTCCGCAAAAACTGGGTAAAAGCACTCACAATCACGCTAATTGTTGTGGTATCTTTGGCGGTTGTTGTACGCTCAGACACGGTATACGGCAAAATTTTGGAGGCAGCCAACTATTATTCAACCACAGACATAAAAGCCTACGATGCTGGAATCTGGCTAAGAAACAACTACCCAGAAAACGCCACGGTTGTAGTAACTCGAGCGCCTGGTTTTTGGTTCCAAGAATTTTCCGACAAAAGCGTCATTGCTCAAACTGACCCAATCGTTGGAACAAACGAAATCGCTGAGGCAGTTTTGAGTTTATCTTATGAGCTTGAGAACTCGCAAACTTTAGTTAAGGCATATGAGGCTAAGGGAGACATTTCCGATGAAAACTATGTTTCGCTCGATAACGTTTGGAACAGAGTCTCTTACTCTTCTGCAAACGGTAATTTTCTGAATTTCACCCAAGACGGCGTAAGCTACCAGCTGCAACTCTCAGAATTAAGCAAACAAATCGTTTTCGAAGATCAAAACTACCCTAAGAAAATAGAGCTCATCTATGCAAACGACAACATAACCCTAACAGAAACCGTGAGCGCTCAAAATGATAGCTATCCACTTGACATTTCTTGGTCAATCACGCCTCAGAGAAGCGAAATCTCAAACGTTACCCTGTACCTTAGCACATTTTTTGATCTTCAATTCAAGTTTGATAAAGCCCAAATCCCACAGCTTTTAGATTGGGTTAACCCGTGGGATGCCCCCCCAGCAATAACAACTACGCATGGAACAGATTGGGCAGTCGCAACTTTTTCAAATTCGAACCTTAAAGATAGTTACCTGGGGCTCTATGATGACTCTAACGACATCGCTTTCGCATTCAAGTTTATTGATTTGCCAGATTGGGGAAACATCGGTGCCTTAGCAAACAGACAGATTGACGCAGTACGGTTTCAGTATCAATTCAACGATTTAACAATAAATCAGACGGCTTCACGTTCTTACCAGGTTCTAACCCTGTCAAAGAACAGTTACTCATCACTCCAGCCTGATACACTGCAAAGTCTCTTTAGCTTAAAAACAGCCCCATTCATTGTGGCTACCCGTGATTTTAGCGATTACATTGCAGAGAATAAAATCGGATTCATCGTTTATGACAGAAACCAACTTGACCCACAAATGATTCATAGCAAACTTCTACAGTTAATCTACTCAAACGACCGATACGTCATCTTCAAAGTCCTTTAAACTAAATCATCCATTGCTATTGGTCGCTGAAAACGCTGTTTGGATTTTTCAGGAAAGCCCCCATAATGCAATAGTAAATTTGGTCCAGCGAGTTTAGTCCTTGAGCACTGCATAGTTGGGGGATATGCCGCCGGCGGTTAAGCTTTTTCTTTGGCTTTGCCTCTTGCACAAAAACGTTGCCGCTAAAATTCGATTTCTTGCAGGTTGGCAAGCTGGGCATAAACAAAGTTTAGTGTTTCCTCGTTGTCAGAAACAGGATTTCTTAAAATTCACCGAAATAATAGTCTGGTTAAGGCTAATTATGTTACGCGAGAAAAAAAGCTAAAGAAATCATTGTTGTTTTTGGCCGCATTGTGGACAAAACTTAGATGCCGCAGGAATTCGGTTGGTGCATCTTGGGCAGATTTTTAACAGAACCGGTTGACGCAGTGGTTTGCCGCAATTGTTGCAGTAGTTGGAGTTTACGGGCACTTGTGAGGCACAGTTCGGGCAAGTTATGTACTGAGAATTCATGGGAACGGGAATCATAATAAAAGCAGAAAGAATGATGCAACCACCAAAAGAAAATGACCCTTATTCGCTTTTTTCTTTTGTGGTCAGTTGGGAAAATTGTAAATAGTAAATGTTAATCAATCAAGTCTTCCTTGAAGTAAACAGGAGAGTTTGGGTTGAAGAGTCTAAAAGGCATCTTGGTCGTTGGGGAAAAAAATATCTTCAATGAGCTTGCGCAAGTTGTTGCTATTGCTTCAGAAACTAACCCTCTCGTTTTGACCATGTTCAAGATCGGTTACAAAGACAAGGAACTACCTGAAGTAATGCATAAGGTTCAGTTGCTTGAAAAAAAATCAGATGATATCGCCTTCAAAATAAGTGAAGACATTACAAGCGGCGCCATAAGCCCTAACATAATAGATAACTTGCTTAACTGTGTCCATGTTGCTGACGGCATAGTTGACGTGTATTATTACATAAGTCGAGAACTAAACAGAATGGCAAAAGCTGACTCAGCAGGTTTTGAAATCAAAGAAGCCGAATTGAATTTAGTATATGAAAAAATGCTTGCTGTCGCCGAAAAGTCACTCCTAAAACTCAAACAAGCTTTATCGTCTTCTTCAATAACAGAGATTTTGGCGTTACGTAAAGAAATAGAAGCGCTTGAAGAACAAGCCGATGAAATAAAAGATCAAGGATTCGACAGGCTGTATGGCTTAGCGCCAAAATTGAATTACCTGCAATTCTACCATTACTCCGAACTCTTGCATAAAACCGATGACATACTAGATGGCTGTGAAGATTTCGCAGACCTAATTGTTTCTGTGGTTACCTCAATAGTTAAGTGACCTGCAAATGGATTGGCTTTCTATCCTTCTTTTGGCGTTAACTTTTGTTGCAGTAATGTTGGTTTCTGGTAATAATCTGTCTGCTTGTGTTGGTCCAGCAGTAGGATCAAGAATCATAAGTAAACGGTTTGGGATGTTACTGGGAGCTGCAGGGTTTTCGCTGGGTCTCATATTTCAAGGCGCAACCATGACGAATACTGTGGCTAAGCTTATGCCAGTTGCGACTTCGCAGTTTCGTGCGGAAGTTTTGTTTGTGGCAATTTTAGTTTTTGTCGTTGCCGATTTAATTAGGGTGCCAATGTCTTTGAGTATGTCACTTGTAGGTTTGCTAACAGGGGTGTCGATTGCCAATGGAACCTTAACTAATGGTACGTACATAGCCGAGATAGTTGGTTTGTGGGTGATAGCCCCCCTAGTTGCGATAGTCTTCGCTTTTTATTTGATAAGAATACTAAATAAAAGACAGCCAAAAAATATTTGGCACAGACTACAAACATACAAAATCTTGCTTATTGTTTTAGCTTTTTCCACGTCCTACGTGTTAGGGGCTAACACCATTGGTTTGATAGTTGCCACGGGCGGCTTTGAATTGACCACTGCGATATTGTCAATTGCTGCAATTTTCGTTGGAACATTCTATTTGAGTGCTGGAGAAATTCGCAGGGTTTCGCAGGAGCTTTTTCTGATGCGGTACACAAATGCCACTACTGCGCTCTTAACTTCAAGCGTTTTGGTTGAAGCGGCTACACTTTTTAATATTCCGCTGTCTAACACTCAAGCGCTCTCATCCGCAGTTTTCGGAACAGGCATATCCTACAAGTCCAAGTTTGTTTCCATCAAGCCTTTTCTGATTACAGTTTCAAGTTGGGTAATTGCTCCAATGTTGAGCTTTGTCATCGGATTAATGATAGCGAAAATTTAGTTTCGTTAGGGGGCTAAACTTTGATCCACACTTGATTAAGGGAGCCCTATAGGCATCAATAGAAGTTAAAGCGCATTATCAACCTTCAGATGTATCGCAAATTTTTTACCCTAGATTAACGTATAGTAATATGAAGGTGCATGGAATGGCCTTAATTGAATGTCCCTTCTGTAACGAAATTCTTGAAGTTGAACCACCCGATAAACTTCACACTGCCTTCTCATTCGTAAACCCAATACCAAATAGTTACTACGGCGACATAGTGAAAACAAAACATAATTGCCCTAATCAAAACTGCAAAAAACCACTCAAAGTCAAATGGTATGCTCCACTCGAATACTTAAATCGCTTATGATCGCAAATAAAAGATACTCGATATGTTCAGAATTGAACTGAGAGCGAAGCTCTTAAAAATACAAATTCTCTGCGTTCTAAAGGAAAGATTCTTTTGAAAGATAATAGAGTGCGGTTGCCGGGATTTGAACCCGAGTCGACAGCTTGGGAAGCTGCAGTCCTACCGAACTAGACTACAACCGCAACAGTTACCTGCAGAAGCGCAGTAGCTATTGCATAGGGATAGTTCATTTGATATAGAAACTTTACTATCAAGTCTTTTTGGCGAAGCAGTCATCAGTTAAGGATTCTATCTACGTCAACGGTGTATCCGCAGTTAGTGAGTTCACGTATTAGAGCGAGTTTCCAGCTTTCCCGGTCATCGAAGGCCGCCAGCTTTAAGCCTTCAAAATCAGTTGGGCACTCAAAGTTTGAGCATTCTCGATATAAGACTATTATATGGTCTTTACCAAGCTTACCTATTAGAAAACCAAGTTCGAAAACCACATCCTGCTTAGGTCTGAGCCTTCGTTTTGTGGGCGAGTCCTCCTTAGCGTATGCAAAATCGTCAGGTGACAGCATAACTACAGCAAAACATACATCTTTGTAGTCTGCGAAGCGTTCAACAATTTTTCTACCTTGACTTGGCTCCTCACACACAACTAATGGGACAAGCCAGAGTTTAATCAAAGCATTAGTGATTGCTTGTTTCATTTCATCATCTGTGCCACAAACAACGAAAATCCTGCGCCGATCCGAAACAGACTTTGTTGATTGAAATGGATCTATATTTTTTTCGGTTGAGGATAAAAATTTTTCAGTGCATAGGTATGCGCCTTTGACTTTGCTTTTGATGATGCTTTCGAGGAGATATTTTTTGTCTTTCGCGGTTACAAGGTTTTCTTGGTTAGGAAGATTTAGTTTGTCGGCTGTTTCATAGGACCAAAAGATGACAGCTTTCTTGACTTTTATGGGGCTGAGAAGTTTGCCCATGAACCAGAAAGGTTGGCTTGCGGTAAAAGGTGTGGAGAAGGTTCTTACGAGTTCCTCTTGGGGAACGTTAAATCGGATACCGGATTTACCTGGCTCGGCGTATTCGATATAGATGTGGTATTTGGGTACTTGCACACTAATCGATGGCTAATCAACCGTTCTAAGCTCAAAAACCTTACCATACACAAAGGTTACAATGAAACGCAAACAAAATCGTTATCAGACAGAAACCTACACATTTAGCGTGCAAGGAGAAACCTACCGTGGCCAAAAACTACACCTACACCGATGCAGGCGTCAACCGGCAGCAACGCCATGAATCCAAAAAAGCGCTGACCGCACTCAAAGAAACGTATAGGCACATAGGTTTTGGCGGCATTATCCATCTGCCATATAGCAACATATTCCCAGTCGGCGACAACATTTTTCTTGATTTAGAAATCGAAGGCGTCGGAACTAAAGTGCTGGTTGCTGAACTTGCGGGTAAATACGACAGTATTGGCGTTGATGCTGTAGCTATGGTGGTTAATGATGTTATTCGCTCAGGAGCTAAGCCGCTCGCCCTCGCAGACAACATCCATGCAACCGTCAGTGAACCTAAAATAGTAAAAGCTTGGCTCAAAGGCATCATAGACGGCGCCAACCAATCCGAGTGCCCTGTTACAAACGGCGAAACTGGCGACGTCGCAGAAATCATCAAAGGCCTCACCCCCAACTCAGGCTTCGACATGGTTGTATCCGCAATAGGTAAAGTTGACAAACCAAACATCATCACTGGGGAAGGCATCAAACCAGGCGACCCCATCATCGGCTTAGCCAGCAGCGGCGTGCACAGCAACGGCATCACATTGGTAAGGAAGGTTCTCTTCAAACAATGGGGAGGAAAATACAATCCGACCGACATTCCCGACGGCTTGGATAGGGAAGTATCATTAGAAGTTCTCGAACCAACCAAAATCTATGTCAAAGCGCTCCTCAAGCTGGCACGGGAAGTTAAAGTCAAGGCCGCCGTACACATAACAGGTGACGCCTACCTTAAATTCAACAACTTAGCCAACTATTCGCCAGGCATAGGTTTTAAATTTGACAATTTTAAGCCTCAACCAATCTTTGGCTTAATCCAGAAGACCGCGACTGAACTGGGATTTACCATTACTGATGAGGAGATGTTTAAGACTTTCAATATGGGCTGGGGCTTTGGCATCATCGTTGACAAAGCAGATATCGACAAAGCCATGAATACGCTTGAGCAGGAAGGCGTCAAACCAGAACGCATAGGCAAAGTCACAAACAAAGAAAGCGTAGTAGAAGTGGAATACCAAAACACACATATGATTCTTTAATAGCTAAACTTTCTCTTGTTTAAAAAATGTTAGCGCTGAGTTTCAGAAAGATGCCTTTTGAGTGCACTATTTTGCGATTGGTTGTCCTCCTTTTAGGCTTGCCCGCCCAGTCGTTCAGTTCGAGACTAGGATTTTCCAATTAGAAAAACGACTTGAGATCGAATCGATTGGGGCATCGTTTCGAGAAGCCGAAGCAACAGCAGACGGAAACAAGGCACTTGAAGAGCAAAGCTATTCAAAACATACTTCATAGGCGGCAGAGTAATAATTTTTCTAAACCGCTCCTTCAGCCACTTGAAATTAGTTTTTTTGCCTGAATTAGTGAAATGCTGCCCTGCTGCAAGACACAATTTTAAGATATATCCAAATGATAGCCCACATATTACCAAGAACGATTCAAATACTGGAGAGATCCCCAATATCGGTGGTAGCCAGATAAGAGCAAAAACTAACAAAGCTACTCCATCTAATATTAACCCAAAATTATGAACAAGAAAAATGCTGACTTTTTTTGAAGGCCGAAAACTTTCCAGAACACTTTGCGCTGAAACAACAATCATGCTTGCAACTGCAAAAATCGCCGAGCCGCCAACCAGAGACAAAAACAAACGTTCAGCGATTGTAAAACCCATCCTTGGCACGGGAATAAACGAGCTTTGGTTGAAATAAACACCAGCAATAAGAATAAAAATCGCCAATATGACTGTCAATCGTTCACTTAATTTCATCGAATCAAGAATTAAGGTGCCACCCAAGAGAAAAAAGAGCATGATAATAAGCAAAACTAAGGGAAAGACATCGCCATACGTATATCGTTGAACCGTAAGTGTGCTTACCAAAACAGGAAATTGAGTGTACGTGCCATTTTCAGTAGTTAAATAATGTGTATAGCTGCCTGTCCACACATTACCTGAATAAGCTTGTGTAGTAAATGTTTGGGTTGTTATTGATTGAGGTTGAGGATACCAGTAAATATTGAATGTCAAGTTTAAAGTGTAGGTGTCAAATGGATATTTGGCGGGGTCGCCAATCAATCCAAACGTTAAATTATCAGTTTGTTGGTACCAAAATCCACTTGATGGATTAACTCGAATTTGCTGGGGTAAATCATGATCATAACCATTTGGGTAATGGTTAGAAACCTGGATAATCAGTGGCTCTCCATCAACTGACGGTAACGTTCCCTCAATTGATATTGCAACCGCTGCTGTCAGGTTATTCTGGTATATGTTTTGAACATTAATATTTATCAAAAGGTTGCTTGTAGCGGGATTCTTTACTAGATAGTTATAATGTGAGTTTTGTTGTACTGAATTATTAGCATTATCATAAGCGCCTATAAAAAAATAGATGAAGGTTCCATTCGGAAATGGCGGAATAGTGCCTATGTATGTATTCGTATCAGAACCATTTTGAAACATTGATGTTTGATTATATTCTATATTAAACGGATCCTGCCTCGCTGAATCGTCTCCATAAAACAAAATGGCATTCTTCACGCCTGAACCAGTATCAGTTATGTTTGCTTCAATGGTCACGTTTTCAGTTGGCAATACGGATATTCTGTCAGGGATTTGTTGCGGGTCTGAAATGACGGGAGGCGTGATGTCAGTTGAAACAAAATAGGAATAGTTCAATGATTGTTTGATGTATCCAATAGTGTCTCGAACTTCGACATAATAAACGACTGTTGTGTTATCCGTTTCTTTAGGAATTTGAACTGCAAACGTACCATTGTTAAAATCACCATCAATTATGACAGGCATTATTTGAATAAAATTAGAGGAGTCATTTATAGCGTAATACAACGAATCGTTCGTAATTCCATATTTATCAATAACTTGAAAAGTTACATTTACCGTTAGATCAGGCGTCGGCTGTAAGGGCGTTCGCTCAACTGAAATTATCTGAGGGTAGGTCGAAGCTGAAACATTCTGCAGGTTCCAAACTGGAAGAGCCAATGTTAGTATCAGTAAAGCAATTAATGCCAATCGCTTGTTCATTGTTGTATCGAATAAAATAAGAGCAGTTAGTTTTTAAGGCTTTTTTGTAATGAAAGCGCCGATTACCTGCTGACGACACATTACATATTTTGGTGTGGGGATAAGGCTTGCTTTATAATGCTTTTAATGTGGCAAGATTGCGCATATGGCGATTGGGGTTTGGTTTTGGGTGATGGGCGAAGAAAATCCCAATGGGTACCCTAAGTTCGACCATATTATGAAGTTTATTGATGTTCGTTGATTCTTGTGCAAAAATAAACAAACTATACATGTTTTCACATCCGCAAACTGGCTGCTTCAACATGAAGCCATGCATGGCGTGTGGAGGAAAACGCTTATCCCACAACCAAACAGACTTTGAAAAACGTTGCAACCAAAAAAAGCAACCGCCGCCAGTTGCTGTCTTGTGGAAATTCTAAAACCGCCACCACCCACACAAAGAACAAAATACAGAACGCCGCTTTTTTGCATTGGTTATTGCTTTTTTCTTGACGAAAGCGTTTAAATCCTGATGCTTAATTTAGAGGCTTATGAAATACGCTGCAAAAATCGAGGTCAGCCTCAAACCCGGACACAGCAACCCGGAAGGCGAAACTACTGCACGTTTACTTATGGAACTCGGCTACAAGGTCCAAGCGGTGGATGTCAGCAAAGTCTACACCGTACACCTCGACGCTCAACGCTACTGAAGCGAAGGCGAAGGCTGAAGAAATGAGCAAACGCCTATTGGCAAACCCAACCAAAGACAACTACACCATAAGCGTCGTTGAAGCCAAATGAACGCTAATCTCTACTCCCAACGCAAAAACAGCCCAGTTTTAGAAGTTTTCCATAGCAAAAGCCCGCGAGGAACAACTCGGCCAAATCAACAGCGAACTCGCCTTAGGCTTTAGCATGCAAGAACTCAAAGAAATTCAAGCTTATTTTAAAACAGAAAAACGAAATCCCACCGACGTTGAACTCCAAACAATCAGCCAAACATGGAGCTGAACACTGTTGCCACAAAACCTTCAAGGGCAAAATCCAGCTCGACGGCAAAGAAATCAACAGCCTCTTCAAAACCTACATAGCCAAAGCCACCAAACAAATCAAGGCGCCTTGGTGTGTCAGCGTTTTTGAAGACAACGCTGGCATCGTCAAGTTTGACAAGGGTTATGGCATAGCGGCAAAAGTGGAAACTCACAATCATCCATCTGCGGTGGAGCCGTTTGGCGGCGCAGCAACAGGTGTCGGCGGAGTTATCCGCGATATTTTGGGCGTGTGGGCTGACCCAATCGCTTGCACCGATGTCTTGGGTTTTGGACCATTAGATTATGATTACAATAAACTTCCCACTGGCGTTAAACATCCTAAATACGTTTACATGGGTGTCACTGCAGGAATCAGCGCCTACGGCAACAACATGGGCATCCCCACAGTAAACGGCGCAATATACTTCGACGACTCCTACACAGGCAACGTCATCGTCTACTGCGGCTGCATCGGACTCTTACCCCTAAACAGGTACGCAAAAAACGCAAAAGTCGGCGACATCGTAGTTTTAGCAGGCGGAAAAACAGGACGCGACGGCATCCACGGTGTAACCTTCGCATCCGCTGAACTCACCGAGAAATCGGAAGAAATCTCGCGACCAGCAGTCCAAATCGCAGACCCCATCGAAGAAGAAAAAGTTAAACGAGCAATAGTAGAGATCCGCGACCTCCAACTTGCTTCAGCCGTGACTGATATTGGTGGCGGAGGCTTATCTTCAGCTGTCGGCGAAACAGCAGAACGTTTTAACTGCGGAGTTACAGCGGATTTGGCCAAGGTACCTTTGAAGTATCAGGGTTTGGCGCCATGGGAAATTTATCTCTCAGAATCCCAAGAACGCATGATAATCACTGTGCCTCCAGAGAATTTGGAGCGGGTTATGGCTGTTTTTGAGAAGGAAGACGTTATAGCAACAGCCATTGGAACACTGACACACTGAAAGACATTTAAAACTTACGTACAACGGAGAAATTGTCAGCGACATAGACATGACTTTCCTCTTCAATCCATGCACAAGCAGCAAAGTTGCAACCATCGAAAAAACAACCTTCACCGAACCAGAATTTCCAGAACCAGCAAACCTAACCGAAACCTTGCTGCAACTGCTTGCAGCCCCAAACATCGCCAGCAAAGAAAGCGTCATACGCACCTACGACCATGAAGTCAAAGGCAACACCACTCTCAAACCTCTGCAAGGCGAGTATGCGGGACCAAATGATGCTGCAGTGCTAAAACCGCTTGACGATTCGCTGAAAGTGCTTAACAATTTCGTGCGGCATGAACCCGAACTATGGCAAGATTGATGCTTACTGGATGGCGGCTTCAGCAATCGACGAAGCAATACGCAATAACATTGCAGTGGGCGGAAGAAGAATTTCGCTTTTAGACAATTTCACGTGGGGCAACCCAGAGAAGACCAGAGCGATTGGGTTCGCTTGTCCGCGCTTGTGAAGCATGCTACGATTTCTGCGGTCGCGTTTAAGGCACCGTTCATTTCGGGCAAAGACAGCCTCTACAATGAATCGCCGCTGGGACCAGTAACTCCAACACTTCTAATCACTGCAGTAGGCGTAATTCCCAAACATCCAATCAACCACATCCATGGACCTCAAAGCAGCAGGCAACCTCCTCTATCATAATCGGCGAAACCTTCAACGAACTCGGCGGCTCCGAATACTACAAACTCAAAGGCTACCTCGGCGCAAGCGTACCCAAAGTTAAAGGGAGCAAAAGCCAAACGCACCTTCAAAGCAGTGACCAAAGCCATTGATGAAGGTTTAGTCAAGTCATGCCATGACCTCTCAGAAGGCGGCTTAGCTGTGGCGACGGCGGAGATGGCGTTTGCAGGCGGCTACGGCTTAGAAATAGATCTGCGCAAAGTGCCAGGCAAAGAATTAGCCCGAAACGATTTCGTTTTGTTCTCTGAATCAAACAGCCGCTTTCTAATCGAAGTCGCAGAAGCAGACAAGGAAGACTTTGAGTATTTAATGAAGGGCAAAAACTGCTCTTTGATCGGCAAAGTAACTAAAGAACAAAAACTACTTATCCACGGCTTGAACGGACAAAGTTGTTGTTGACGCTTCACTTGAAAAGCTTCGGCGTAGCTGGAAAAAAACCCTAAACCCAGAGGTTGAATCACAATGAATCAGGAAGAAATCAAAGTCTGCGTAATGCGAGTCGGCGGAACCAACTGCGATGCTGAAACCCAACGTGCATTCCAAGAACTCGGCGTGCAAGCGGAAGTCAGTTCATGTTAATGAATTAATTAAACGCCGCAACCTGCTCGATTATTCGGTGTCTGGTTTTTCCAGGCGGCTTCTCCTTTGGCGATTATGTTCGTTCAGGTGTCATTTTTGCAAGGCACCTTTCTGCGAACCTCGCTAAAGAAATGGAAACCTTCATCGACGAAGGCAGACCAATCTTGGGCATATGCAATGGTTTCCAAATCCTTGTCGAATACGGTTTGCTTCCAGGCTTCAAAGGCATGAGCGCTTACCCCGAAGCCACATTAACCACCAATGAACCAGCGGGCTTCAAATGCCAATGGACGTATCTCAAACAGGAAAACAAAGGCAAATGCCTATTCACAACCAAAATTCCCAGCTGGAAAAGTAATCAATTTACCCATCGCACACGGAGAAGGACGATTGCTATTTCCCAAAAGAACAAGAACAAGCAATGCTAAAGAAACTCATCGATGAGGACATGTTGGTTTTCCGCTACTGCGACAAAAATGGCAAGGTCGCGAACGGCAAATACCCCATCTGCCCCAACGGTTCATTCTACGACATTGCTGGAATCTGCAACAAAGAAGGCAACATCTTCGGTTTAATGCCTCACCCCGAGAGGGCGATGTATTGGTGGCAGCAACCCAACTGGACACGCGAGCAACAGATGCTTCAGTATGGCGATGGAAAACTAATCTTCCAAAGCATAATCGACAAACTAACCAAGATATGCTAAATCTTTAGCGTAGGGCAATCCTGCGCGGGCACCCATAGCCAACACATTTCGGGAACCAACAAAATTGCCCAGTTGACCACATTCGTAGAGGCTTTTTTCATGGATTAAACCATAGAGAAAGCCCGCGTTGAAAGCATCTCCTGCGCCTGTGGTGTCGAGTGCTTTAACTTTGAAGGGTTCCACACTGAGATGTTCTTGACCATCCGTAACATAGCAGCCTTTGCTGCCAAGCTTCACCGCCACAATCTTAACGCCCATACCAATCATGAAATCGGCGCCTTTACGGAAGTCTTCTTCACCTGTTAACAGTTCAAGTTCAGCCGCGTTAGGCATTAAAACGTGAGAGTTCTTAATTATGGGTTCTATGACTCCGAAACCCTTTTGTGCATACACTGAGCCCGGATCAAAGCTGATTTCGACTCCTTCAGGCAAGGCGCTTAAGAGTTTTTTTTGTGCACGAAACGATTTTTCACCGACAAAAGATGACAGGTGGATGAGTTTGGTTTGGGAAATGTATTCGTATTTGATTTCTCTTGGCTCAATTAAGTCGTTGACGCCTGAGTTAATGTAGAGGGTTCTTGCGCCTGTTCTGTCCACGAAACCCATCACTGAACCGCTTCTGCCCTTTGTTGTCTCAACGATTCCGCTGGTGTCCACGCCTTCGGCTTTGAAGCAGTCAAGCTGCAGTTTGCCTTCGCGGTCGCCGGCAACTTTTCCTATGAAACCAACTTTGCAGCCAAGCCTAGCTAGCCCTACAATCGTGTTTGCGGCTGAGCCACCGCAGGCTTCCGTGTAATCTTCGATGAAGCTTTCTTTTTCAGCGGTTGCAAATTTGTCTACTTTGAAGAGCATGTCAACGTTGAGTGCTCCGAATCCTATTACGTCAAATTTTGTCATGGAAACAACTCTTTTAATTGGATTTTGTGTTCGCCTAGTTTGCCGCCGTAGTTACCTGCGGAAATCCGCACGACGCCATCTACGTCTAATACGGCTTTGATTCCTGTTTTGGTGGCTTCTTTAACAGCGTCTAAGGAAATGCCGTCGAAAACGATTTCGGCTATGTATCCGACGCCTTCTGGAACCTTCGATTCCTTGCCTAAGCGCGATTTAAGCGAGGGACAGTACAGGTGGTTGGTTGTTGGCCCTATTTTGGGAAAATGAGTTTCTGGTTTGGAACCAGCTGAACATATGTCAAAGGTGTTCACGACCCCATATACTTTGTGAATTGCCTTTAGGGCTTTGGCGCCTGCTTCATTGAGTGCTTCTTTTGATGTGCACATTATCCAAAAGTTGCCGCCCATAACACCCTTCGCGTAACCAAGATAGCGTTCAATGATAAAGTCAGGAACCATCAAGAGGAACAACGATGACTTCTCTGCCATAACGTTTCTCGACCCACTCATAGCCGTCGCCGCAGTGCCCCACACTCTCCATCATGTCCAACTTGCCCTCAGCCCTGTGGCATAGCATCAAAGACTGCGGTGAAGGGTTTAACGAGGATGTCTTGGCGGATGCGGTAAGAGAGTTCAGTTTCGAATTTTTTTAGTGATTCCTCGAAGGTTTTTTTGGGGTTGATTTCTCCCCAGAACTGCAAGATTGCGCCCACGCGTTTGTCGGGTGTTTCGTTTGGGGTTAGGTATTTTTCTACGCCGCCTTCGGTTCTGCCAATTACAACCGACGGCGTTGCTGTGGAGTCTTCAGCTGCCTTACGCAAAGTTTGCTCATCGTCCGCAGTTACGATTACCCGACAAAAAATCCCAGTAAACGCTTCAGCGTAAGTGTCTTCGATTTCTGCTTTACCCATTTATCCAAGTCTCCCGATGGCTACTCCACGAACCTTCTTCCTAAACGCGCTGCTCTCTTTTATGAGTGATTCCATATTTTTGGCTGTAACTATTTGAACTTTGGGCAATGCATCAGGGTACAGGGTTGATAGCTGTTTGAGTAAAGACTTCGTCAACCTTGTTTTTCTTAAGAGCTTCATAATCTCCATGAACCAAGAGCTTTAAGGGTTTGTTTTTTGCCCAACTTGCAGAATAAATCAGCTATCACAGCCGTAACAAGGTTACTTTCTGACAGAACAGCCACCTCAGCGTTCTTCACTGCATAGCTGTTCCCGTTGAAAGATACCGTCAAGCCCCCGTTATCGCGGACGAGTTTGAAGGCTTCCACATCAGTTATGCTATCGCCCACATACATAACATCCTCCAAGCTCGACGCCTAATCGTTTTGACTACATCACGAATGGCTTCAGCTTTTTGTTCCCCACCAACTGTAACTACATCTGTGAGAAATTTGCCAACAAACATCTTGGGAATTAAGCTCCAGAAAATCTCATCCAACCGCTGGATAATGGTTTGGTCGCGGATTGAAAAATCCTCGACGGTTTTTGCGTTTGGGGGAATATCGATTAGGGGCATTTGCGCGATTTCTTGCGCTATTTCTCTTAGGCGCTCTTTTTCTTGGGGTGTGATGGGGCATTTGTCGAGGCTTACTTTGGTGCAGTATGTGTTTTTGTATGGGAAATCGACTGCTTTGCAGAGGGCTTTGATGTAGTGTTCGTAGCTGGTGCTAACGATGAAGGAATCAGCTATTTTTTGTATGTGATTTAGGGTGGTTTTGCTGTTGGCGATTAGAACAATATTTTTGGCGGAGAAATCTTCCATTTGGCTGTCGGTTATGCCGTAGGCTTTGAAGAAGGGCAAAATCAACTTGAGCGTGCTTCCCGCAGAGTAACCAGGTTTCTTTAGCGCATCTGCCAGAACATCATCGTAGAGGCTTATGTTTGTGAAAAATTTGTCGCCGTTTGGAATAAAGTTCTCTGCTAACTCGAAGGCATTGTCGTTTTTGGATATTGGTCCTTCGCAGTCGGAGACAAAGACACGCGTCAAGGCTTGTGCCTCAACTGCTCCATGTGCCTGATGCTTTTGGCGATATGTTGTTTTGAGGCAACGTCGGTTCGGTTCCAGAGTGCGCCGCCAGTGATTGCTTTGGCTCCTTCTTGGCTGATTTGGCGTGCTTCCTCGATGCTGTCGCCGATGCCCAAGGATGCCTATAGCTCGAGATTTGAGCGCGTAGTTTTTGCCGTCGCGCAGTTCCATGGAGCCAGGGTAGATTCGGATTTTGTCACCGAACTTTTTGGTTAAGTGCCTGAGCTTTGGCGAGGTCAACTGGTGTATTGATGGCGGCTTTATCGACTTTGTCTGGGAATGCTTCTGCGTAACCACCGTAGTCTGCTGGAACCTTGTAGGTTAAAACCGTCGCCGACTTCTCCATTGCAACGCCCTTTAGATTTCCATTGACCATTTTGAGGCATACATCTACGAAGTCGTCTTTTATGATTGGAAGAAGGTTCATGATTTCGGGGTCGCCTGGGCGGCTGTTGATTTCGAGGATTTTGATGCCTTTGCCTGTGTGCATAAAAGCAAGGTACAATGGAACACCACGTAGTGCCGTGTCATCTTTGATTTTTGTTTTCCAACCTCTGAAAACCTTGTCGGCTAACGCAAGTTCCTGTTCACGTTCAGCGGCAGTTAGGAATGGCAGGTAATCGACGACGTCTTTGTAGGAGCCCATGCCACCTGTGTTGGGTCCTTTGTCGTCGTCGAAGGCACGTTTGTAGTCGCGTGTGTCGGGCAAGGGAATGAAGTGTTTGCCGTCGCAGAAGCCCATGCAACTGGATTCTTCGCCATCGATTTTTTCTTCGATGATGAACTGAACCATATTTGAAGTTGGACATGAAATGCTCAAAAAGTTGTTCTCGATTTGCGAAGTGGTCGCCCCAGACACCTACACCTTTACCCAAGGCAGGCTTATCGGGTTTAACAACGGCTTGATTGTCCAATTCATCTAGCCATTGGTAAACATCATTTCTGAACATCTTTGCCTTTGTAATCGGCAGGATGGAAAATTTTGAAACGCGGGTTCGCTTCAGGCGCTATCTCTTCGAAAAGTACTCGCTGAGCAATCTTGCTCTCTTCTATCGCGTACTCTTTGGTGGGGCAGATTACGGGTATGCCTGTTTGTTTCTCGATTAGGTCGCGTATTCCTTCAATTATGGGTTTCTCGGAGCCAACCATGACAAAGTCGAGTTTGTCTTTGTTTGTCCTCTGCGAACTTGCAGATTTCGTTTATGTCAAGGTTTGGAATGACTTTGTGTTTTGTAGCGTTTTCTGCGTTGAAGGGGTTGCATTGTTTGTCGGCGACGTAGAGTTCCACTTGGTATTTTTTGCTTCTTAGAAGAGCATCCGCCATGGCGACTTCTCGTGCGCCATAAGAAACGACTAGGACACCGATTTTTTCCATCCAAAGACACCATTAGCTGATAGACATTGGAGGGAACGCTTAATAGCGATTACGGCTGAGCTTCTTCGGACTCGTAGATTCTGTTTTTCTCTTCGTAGCCTTCTTGGAAGCGTTTCTTCATTATGTCAGCCATTTTCTGCGCACACGGCGTCGGATACTTGCCTGTAACGCAGGCTAAGCAAAGCTGGTCTTCTGTGTGACCTGTCGCACGTATGAGTCCTTCAAGGGATTGATAGCATACGCCATCTGCACCGATGATTTTCGCGATTCCTGCAGCGTCTATGTCTTGAGCCGACGAGTTGCCCATAAGTTGACATGTCGATGCCGTAGAAGCAGGGTCCAATGATGCGTGGGAAAGTTACGAAGACATAGACTTTTTTGGCGCCTGCCTTACGCAGTTTTTCTATGATAACTTTGGTTGTGTCTCCTCGGACAATGCTGTCTTCAGTTATTATGACTCGTTTCCCTGCGACTTTGGAGCCTAAAATGTTAATTTTCTTATCAATAGTCGAGAACCGTTCCGTGTTCAGCAGAATAAAGGCTCGTTCGGTAACGTAGCGATGTCGTCTTGACGCTCGTTCCCAACGTAAACCTGACTCTTCATGAACACCCATTGCAGAGTCGTCGCCAGTTTCAGGAACCGACATGATGATGTCTCCATCTTTGGCGATTTCGGGGAATTCTTTAACGATGTTTCTTCCGAATTCTTCTCGCATTTCATAAACGTATTTGTCGCCGCCAAAAATTGAGTCGGGTCTTGCAAAATAAGCATATTCAAAAGCGCAAAAAGCTTCACGAGGATTTTGGATAATTTGGGTGCGTTTGAAGCCATTCGGGTGAAACTGTTACGAGTTCGCCGGGTTTTAATTCAAAATCTCGAACAAAACTGTTCATGTCCAAGCTTACGGTTTCAGATGAAAAAGCAAAAGTTTTCCCATTGGGGTCATGTCCAGCGCACAGGGGTTTTATGCCGTGCGGGTCTTTGAAGGCGAAGAATTCGCCGTCACCGGTTATACCTGTTACTGAGAATGCTCCATCCAAGCTTTCCATGACGGTGCGTGCTGCAGACTCCAAGCTTTTGCCCTGCTTTGAGCCCAAAGAGCATTTTGTGACAAACTATGTCGGAGTCGCAGTTGTAGAGGAAATCTGAGAAGTTTTGAGTCATTTCTTTTTTTAGTGGCAATGTATTGACGATGTTGCCGTTGAATGAGAGTGCAACTTTTATTCCGTCGACTGGAAGCTACGACTGGTTGGGTGCCGTCGATTATGGAGACGTCGTCACATTTGCCTGAGGTCGTGTACCTTACGTTGCCGATACCTATGGATCCAGGCAGGCGTCCAAACCATTCTTGTATGGCGTCGCTTCTTACTTTGGGAACTAAATCTAAGGTTCTTGTAGGTAAAGAATTGTTTGTCGTTGTATGTGAGGAAACCATGTGATTGGTGTCCCCGATGGTTTTGTGCACGTAAACCCCAGTAAACATACGGAAAAACTGGTTGTTTATCATAATTTATTGCCCCAAAGATACCGCAGCCTATTTTTCAGTCCCTTCAAGCAGTAAATGCTCATAGATTGAAAGAAGGGGTTTATACGCTTTTAGTACAAATTTACGTATAAACCATGGGGTTTTTGACATAATACAGATTAGCAGAAACGGGGAAGGAAAAAATAAGTCAAAAAAGAAAAAGAAGGATTATGGTTTTTGCATGTATTCCAGCATACCGAAAGCGGTTACCATCAGGGTCAAGCGCCAGTGCCCACCAACCTAAGCCCGGAATCTCCATCTTCTGTTGCACTATTTTGCCGCCTAACGCTTCACACCTTCTTGCTGTATTCCTCAACCGACTCTACCGATATGTAGTTTATTGGCTTAGCCATCTCTGGCATCGAAGCATCCTTTTTCTCATATAGTCCGCCGTTAACACCGGGTCGAATGGGCATCATGGTTTTTTCATCCACAGGAACCGTTCCCACAAGATAGTAGACGGTTGGTCCAGGATACTTATTCATCGTCCAACCAAACAAATCCATATAAAATTTCTTTAATCTTTTCGATGTCGTTGGCTGGAATTTCAAAATGTACAATTGTATGATCCACGAAAAATCACCAATTTCTAGAAATCCAGCGAATTATAAAAGAATTACTTAATTCTATATTAAACAAAAAATAATTAAAATAAAATAAGAAGAGGGGATGGCTTATGGTTGCCATTTCTCTATGAGACACTTGAGATTCTCCTTGCAGTCACTTAGAAGATTTGTCAATTTAGGAGATTATTCTGATTCTCTTTTTTGAGATTATGAGAAGCTTGTTTTGAGTTTCGGCTTTTCTAATTTTCTCCAGAGAATAATCAAGAATTCCGATTATGTTTTCGGCGGTCGTCGGGTTTGCTTTTACAAGAATAACGGTGATTCTTCCTCTGAAGATGTTATGGTATAATTGAGCAAAGTCAGAGTCCAAGGTTAAAACGTGCATTCCTTTTTCAGCAGCATATTTAGCTATGACTGAGTCTTTAGCGCTTTTCAAGAAATCTTCAGATATGCTAAGAGTCTTGAAGCCCCGTGTAATCAGATATTTAGCGACACCTTCAGGAACATTTTCGTCCACTATTATTGTGTACGCCAATTTAATTTGTCTTCTTTTTAAAGTGTGACTTCGCTTTCTACAAGTTTAGATGCATAAAGGAGCGCTGCTTTGACGTCTTCTTCTTTTAGCCGCGGGTATTCTTTAAGTATTTCTTTTGTTGTTAATCCGTTAGCTACAAGCCCAACGATAAGGTAGACGGGGATACGAGTTCCTCTTATAACGGGCTTTCCAACGAGAACATCAGGATCAACAGTTATCCTGTCAAGCAACTCTTCCATGCAAACCACCAAATAACTTTACTATTGGAGTTACACTCAATCTGCACTTAAATCTCTTGTGAAGATGTTTGGTATCTTAACCGAGAAAGAAGAGTTCGAAAAAATATGATTAATAAAACAAAATAAGAAGAGGGGATGGCTTATGGTTGCCATTTCTCAATAAGATACTTGGGTATCTCACTGCTGTCGCGTGGTCCAACTTGGACTTTCCAGCCGCTGAGTTCTTCGATTTCGCCGCTGATGCGTGAGGCTTTGCCTGGGATGATGATTTTGCGGTGTTTGACTTTCTTTTCTATGCCGCTGGCTTTGATTGCGTCTGCGACTCGTTCGGCTGTTAGTTTGCGTCCTGCGACTCCGCTGTCGATTGCTGAGCCTTCT
This sequence comes from Candidatus Bathyarchaeota archaeon, assembly GCA_963809455.1. GTDB lineage: Archaea > Thermoproteota > Bathyarchaeia > Bathyarchaeales > Bathycorpusculaceae > Bathycorpusculum. The sequence goes on from CAWEJP010000001.1 coordinate 22,704, forward strand.
GTTTCGACGACGATTAGGTAGGCGTTGAGTTTGTTGCTTTCGATGTCTGAGGCGACTGTGTAGTAGGTTAGGGCGAAGTTTGATGTGAAGAGTACTGGTGAGTTCTCGTCTGGTGTGCCGTAGACTTTGAGTCCTGGTGCAACTGCGACTGGTTTGCGTGGGTCAGTGTAGATGTTCTGTCGTAGTACTGTCATTGGTAGTAGTGCCCATCCGTCGTTGCCGTGCATGATTAGTACGTCTGCATAGCGGACAACGAGCATTGATGCTACGTATGCTTCGCGCCATTTGATTAGGTCGTCTGCTGTTTCGCCTTTGTCTACCCAAGCAACCATTGGTACGCCAAGTAGGGGTAAGCCTGCGAGTTCTTCGCCGCCTTTTGTTGCTGCTCTTCGGAGCATGGTAAAGTTGTTGATTGTGTCAGGTAAGCCTTCGTTTATGAAGGTGCCAGGGTCTAAGAACTATGTCGGTTACGCCGTAAGCCATCAGGGTTTTTGCGAGTGAGACGAGTGTTGTTAGGTCGTTTGGTGCAGATGCAACTAATGGGCAATTGTACATTAGGGCTAAGTTCTGCCATGTCTTTCCAGTTGGTTGGTTTGCTGCGTAGAGGAGTGGTCTTGCTTTTGGTGCAGCCATTAAGCCTGCTTCAGCGATTGCTGGGCTCATGGTGCATAATATCATTGGTAATTTGGTGGTTTCTGAGACTTTTTTGACTGCTGCTTTGAATTTGTCTGCATCTTGAGAAGTGCATCTGACTGCTATCATGTCGAGTTTTAGGGTGTTGCCGATGTATTCGAAAGTAAAGTTATCTGTTTTTTGTACGCGTGAAACAATTTCGCTATCGCTCATTTCGTCGGTTACATCGATTGCGATGGCTGTTGGGTTCTTGTATGTGAATTCGTGGCGGTACATGACTAGTTTGCCGCCGATTTTCTTGGCTTTGTCGCCGACGCCGACGATGACTTCTTTGACTGCAGGTTTTAGGAGATCTTTGAGTACAGCGTATGATTTGGCGTTTTCTGGTTTGAGGAGTGGTTTGCAACTGTCGAGTTCTACTTCGCGGTTGACAATTTTTGTGGCGAATGCCATGCAGTTGTCGACGCCGCATTCTTTGCAGTTAATTTTTGGCAAGCTCTTGTAAATGGTTATGGGGCTTAGTTCTTTTAATCCGCCTTTTTTCTTTTCTGCCATATCAGTCATGTCTCCTTAAGCTTTTACTGTGACCCAGTTTGCATATTTTGATGGGTCTGCTTTTTTGGCGCTTGTTAGGTAGTTTGTGACGTCTTTTAGTGTTTTTACGGCTGCTGGATGCATCATCATGAATAGGTCTACGCCTGCAAGCAACAGTGTTATGGCTGTTGTTACTTCCCAGAGTGGACCTCTGAGTTCGCGTGGTTCCCATTCAGCATCCATCTTTAGCCAGGCTTCTCTTGCTGCCCAAGCGTTAGTTGTGCCTGAGGACATTGGGTGTGCGAGTTCCATGTCGCCCATTAAGCCGCCCATGCGTGCGCGTTCCATGTTTGTGAATGCATAATCTAATCCGTAGCCTAAGGCTGCTGTGGTTAAGTCCATGACGATGTCTTCTCTTGCGACATAGTCATAGAGGCGTCTGTTTAGTTCACGTGCCAAGTTAAGGTCCATTGGTGTGAATGAGAGGATTGCGTGGCCTGCTTTCTTGATGAATTTTGCGCATTTTTCGACATCCATGTCGCGTGTGACTGAGCTGATTAGGAAGCGTTCACCTGGGAATTGTGCACATACTTCTTCGAAGACCGCTGTGTCTTTAACTGGGTCTCCGCATCCGCCGATGACTAGTGGTACGTCAACTGCTTGCAGGACTTTCTCGATGGTTTTGCATGCGTCTTTTGGGTGTTGCGTCTTTGAGTAGTGGGTCAACACTGATTAAGTGCATTGTAACCATGTCTGCACCGAATTTTTCGACTGCAAGTTTTGCCCAAGCTGCTGGGTCGCCGACGACGTCTTTAACGTGCATCTTTACGGCCTTTGATAGTGGAACTTCCATGTCGAAAACGTCTAAGGTTATAACTGGTTTGTGTGGCATTGGTGCTTCAAAAGTGTAGAAAGCGGGAGAAACTTCTCCGCCGATGTGTGAGTGATTTGCCGCGTGTGCCGCCTTCGCTTTTTGTTGCCCCAAGTTTTACTGTGGTGATTTTGTTTGGGTATTTTTCAATTGGTGGTAAGAAAGGGTATTTGCAGCATGCTGAGTGGTTTGCCACCTGCTATGGCTGCTGTTGGTGGAAGCTTTAGTTTTGGCATTATTTGCCCTGCTGCGCCTGCTTCAAAGATTATTTCCAGTGTCTTTGACGTCCATTTGGAAGTCTTCCAGCTCGATTGTCTGGAATTTTGCGAGTGCTGCCAGTAGATCGTCGCTTAGCTGTAGTCCTTCAGCGTCTTTCTTTTTGTCTTGTCGTTTTGGGGCGTTGAAATCACCGTTTGTCTTTGTTATCTTTGCTGTCTTTGACGGTTGTGATGATGACTTTGTTAGCGTAGATTTTTGCGTCTTTGAGTATGATTTTGAATCCGCCGGCCATGATTGGCATTGAGCTCATCTGTTGCGACTGGCATCATGGTGCCTGCTGCTTCTTCGTTAACTGGTTATGGCTTGTGCTTCTGCTGCTGGTGCTGCTTCTGATTCCCATTTAGCGACGACTGGGTGGTTCTTTGCTTTCAGGAATGCTTTGAGTTCATCGATGTTCTTTGCGTCTTCTTCGGTTGCAACTTTGTCAACGACGTCTGCTGGGATGAATTCTTTAACTTTTTCTTTGACTTCTTTTGGTACCCAGACAACTCGGTTCCATCCACCGTCTGCTGCAAAGAATTTCTTGCTTCGCATGTATTCGATGGACATTCCGTGGAATCCGTCGATTTGTCGTCCGCCTGCTGCTGAGTCTGCGATGGTGCTGAAGGGTAAGCCGTTTACGGTTGCGCCTTTGAAGTTTCTGTTGACTACGCCGAATCCGTCGACTTCTGGGATGTAGAAGGTTACTGCTTCGAAGCATCCGCATGAAGTGTGTGGGTGATCGAATGCTGTGTATAGCCAGACTTGGTTGACTTCGCCCATGGTGCGTTTCTTGGCGGCTTCGTTGACACCGCTGAATTCACCTTTTTCTTCGTTGATCATTTCGCCTCTTGGAATTGCGAAGACTGGACCTTTAGGATCAATGCTTGCTGAGGCTTTGCCGTCAAACCAGCTGATTGCACCGCAGTTGCTGTATCTTTGTGGTGTGATAACGCAGACGTGGCTTGGTGCGAATGATTGGCAGAGGGCACATCCGTAGAATGTGTCGACTTCGCTGTCTTTTAGGCCTCTGGCTTTTGCATCGCGTGATTCGTATGCTTGCATTGCGTCAGGGGTCATTTCTTCAAGTTTTGCTGGGTCTGTTACGAAGGTAATTTGTACTTTCTCGATGATTGGTAGTTCGCTCTTGAAGAGTCTGTAGAGAACTTTGCCGATTGCGTCAAAGCTGGTTAAGCCTTTTTGGAAGGATTTTTTGCCGATGCGTATCCAGATGTCGTAGCGTTGGTTTAGGTGCATGAAGCCTTCGATGTAGTTTAGGTAACCGTGAATGCGTCTTTCAATGACACCTTCAAGGCCTGCATCGAGTTTTGCGCCTGCTGCTTCAACGAGGATGCCGAATGGGAATGCGCCGCCTTCTTTCATGTCTTTTAAGTCTGGGCCGACGATGGTGATTTTGCCATCTTCGACTTCATTCATGGGTTTTACTTTTGCGAGTTCAAATTTTTGTTTAACTGTGGGTCCGCCGAGTTCTACTTGCATGTCGTTTCTTCGAATACGTTCTCCTTCGTAGATTACGCCAACTTCAACAGGTATATCTTTAAACATTGACATTTTTTAATTTCCTCCATTAAATTTTGAGGTCATTACTTTGAGGTTTGCAGCCCACTCTTCGAGGGTTGCGTTTGGGAAAGACCAGCTTGCGTGGACGTGGAAGAGGTTGTCGATGGTCATGGTTTTTTGGTCTGGTGCAAAATGTTTCATGCCTGAGAGCATCAATGATTCAACGTAGTAGGGTAACCCGACCAAAATAACTAGGTCTGGGTGTCCTTTGCCGTCGAGTCCCATCCATTCTGGGTCAACTACTCTCTGACCGATTTCCATCGCATTCATGAATGCTGCTGGTTGGTATCCTCGTTTTATGAATTCGCCAACCATGTGGGCGGTTGCGACGACTGGTACTTTGGAGGCGTTAGCGAAGTCAATGAGGTATTCGATTAGTTGTTTGCCTTCCATGTACCTTTCAGTTGCGTTGCTTCCCACAATGAGAAGGGGGCGTTGGGCTTTTTTGATCATTGCTACTGCTATCTCGGGTTTTTGTATTGGGTTTGCTTTTTTAGTTGATGCGATTTCTGCACATTGCCATGGTTCACAGGACATATGTTTTTTCCTCCGTTTACTCCTTCATTTTTCGGACCATTCTTGGAAGCAAGGTTGGATCCGGAATTACTGTTTCTTTCCAGTTGTGTTCTTCAAGTATCTTTTCGAATTCCTCTTTCATGGTCATTGGGACATCAGCCATCGTTCTCACGTACAGGTGTAGGTCGTTTGGCATGACTCCAAGGTAACGTTTGCTTAAGTCGACGTAGTGGCTTAGTTTTATGCTGCGTCCTTTCCATGTGTCGTTTGGTCTGATGCAGAGTTTTGCGATTGCAACCATACATTCCTCTTTGGTTTCTGCCATGTTGAAGAGGTGTTCTGGTGCTGGTCCAACGTTAACTGTGTTGCCTGTGCGTGCATCGAGGACTTCCCAGTTCTTGGGGTCTTCTTTTCTGCCAAGGAGCATACGTCTGTATTTGACGCCGTGTGGACCGACGAGGACTGGTACACCTAAGCGCCAGAATCCTGCGCCGATTGCTGCGGCTTTCTGTGAGTATGCACCCCAAGCTAAGCCGACTGCACCTAGGCGGTTGTGGATGTAATCTGCGATTTCTTCGTAGTTGCCTCTTAGTGGGCGTTTTGCGAAGATGTTTGCTACTTTGATTGCTGCACCTGCGATGTGGCTGTTTGCGACGCATGAGCCGACGTTGAGGACTCCTCCTGCTTCGAATCCGCCTGGGAATTCTTCGTAGAGGGTTTTGCCTTCGCTGTTGCGGTAGCTGCCTGCGGACATTGCTGAGCATCCTGAGAGTACAACGATGTATCGTCTGCTTGCGAATTCTCTGGCATATGTCGTAGACGTCTTTGCCGCCTTTTGGATAGTTGCTGCAACCGACGACTGCAACGATACCCGGGATTTCTCCAAGGACGATTGGGCTGCCGACGTTGCGGATTTCGACGTCTGAGACTGCGCCTCTGCCAACGCGGCATAGGTTGTCTTCGCATAGCATGGATTTTTCGCCTGCTTTAATGATGAGGCTGTGGATCATGATTTTTTGTGGGCATGCTTCTTCGCATCTTCCGCATCCGATACAGGTCTCATAGAGGTCTGTTAGTAGAGTTATGTCGCCTTTTGCTGCTGCTTTCATGGCTGCTGGAATTGCGTAGTCTTGTGGGCAGTTGCGTTGGCAACTCTTGCATTGTGTGCAGGTCTTTGCGATTTGTGTAAGTTCCTCTAGGCTTGGGAGAACGTTCTTTCTCTTGCGGACTGGAGCGACTTGCTTGTGCTACGCGGACTGCGACTTCGCCGACTTTTTCTGGGTCAAGAATCAGTACGCCTTTGACTTTGCCGCTAACGAGATCAGCGACGATTTCGTCTGCTGGGTCGTTTGTGCGGTTCTTGAAGCCCATGCAGTTCTTTTCTGATGCTGCAATTACTGGAGCGTTAACTTTGCCTGCTTCATCGTAGATGTCTGTTCGGATACATTGTTCGTCGAGTACGACTACGTCTGCTAATCCTGCGCGAACGAATCTAAGTTCCCAGCTTATTGGACCGACTATTCTTGCACGGTTGTAGTATCGTGTCATGTCGTGAGCAGTACAACATAAACCGACAACTTCGATTTTATCGTCAGCTTTGTTTTCTTTTGCGTAGTCAATTATTCCGACTGATGGCATAACGTTGTGGCCGATACACATGATGACTGGTTTGGTTCGGTCGACGCTTGCGATGCCGAGTTTTACGAGTGGTGCTTCGGGGTCAGCTTTCGGGTAGCCTAAGGCGGATATTTGTGCGATGTCGCCGACTTCCATGCCTACGTGGTCAATCATGCCGACGTGCATTGCTTTGGATTCGAAGTCTAAGTTGTTGCCTTCTTGACCTGTGTGTCCTACTGCAAGAACTTGGGTGATTTGCTCTTCGGTGTAAGTTAAAATGTCATCTAAGTCGCCGAGTGTTTCAGGCTTTATGCCAGTAACGAGACGGCTGACTGGGGCTTCAACTTTTATGTTTAATCCGCCGACGTTTAAGGGGTACCTTCGACCGTACTTTTCAATTAAGGAGTGAAGAAGATGGCGTGAGTGGGCTGTGTGGCAGGCTGCTCCAATTGCACAAGCTAACATCACAATACGAGAAGATTGGGTTGCGATGTCTAATCCGCATGCACCGCGTTTTCCAGCTGTCAAATCGCATTTGCCAAAAGTACAAAGACAGCAAAGATCACAGTCGGGCATGTAGAAGGGCTTGTACTTGGTGAGAAGCTTCATGTCCCAATCCCGAAGGGCAGTCAAGGAGGGCATTGGGGTTGGACCCATAGGCTCATTGTAGTTATCATTGATAACTTTGCCGATGGATAATTCAAGATTTTTAATGAGACCACTATTGGTCTTCATTTCGTCAATTTTTACATGGACGTTTTTAGCTAGTCAAATGTGAAACCTCTGTAAAGGTTTACAACAATGCTTGATTACATACTTTTTAAACCTTTCCAGATTTCTTAGGCAAAAGTCACGGTGCAGTTATAGATATGCAAGGTTTCCAAAAAATTGTGTAAAAGTCTCTGGGATTAAAGATAGCCCAGAGATTGGAGGATTTTTTTCACTGAAAGATAGGCTTTGTTGTCTTTTGGCAGGTCAAGCAGGGACTTTCCATCCAAAACATACTCATCTAATTGGTCGTCAGCCTCGATTTTGCCCAAATACTTGAATTTTAAGTCAGCTTCAGCTTGTTTGCCAAGTTCAGCTGGGAAAACGGTAGCCGCCAACTATGTAAAAGTTTTCGAATTTCATGTCAACTTCTTTAGCTATTTTGTAAGCTCGTCTGACATGATCTTGAGACTTTTTTGAATGGTCAAGTATGTCAAATATGTCGTTGACTTCTGAGGTTATGCGTCTGTTGAGGTTTTCCAGTCCTGCTGGGGAATCTACAAGTACATACTTGTAGTTTTTAGTCAAAGATTCCAAAGCACCTTTTAGTGCAGAGTTTGGCATGCAGTAGCAGCCTTCAACCCATTTGGTGCCTACAGCCATAAAATCAAAGTTTTTGCTTTCGTAGAGCCCGTTTTCCCAAATGCGGCTTTCAATGCGTTGGGTTGGTGGAACACCGACTGTTGTGCCGCCGCCTCTCGATAAAGGTGCTCACGATGAGGTCGGCTATGGTTGATTTTCCTGCTTCTTTAAGGTCTACCCCAAGCATTTCCGCAAGATTCTGGTCAGGATCAGCATCAACCAAAAGTATCGGTGCCTGATCCAGCTTCAATGAAAGCTTTTGCCATAAGAGCGGTGAAGCTGGATTTTCCTGTTCCACCACGACCAACTAGTAACCAAAGTTTTCATACAAAACAACCTCAAACTTTGTGCTGTTTTCTTAAGCAAAAGCTCGCATATATTGTCTATGGTCTTAATTGGGGCTTTTCGTTATTTTTAATCCTTCAAAATTATTTTTTAATAATGAAGAAGAGGCAGGAACCAAAGAAGTTTTAAATCTCGGATAAGATTATTGAATACTGGAGAAATAATCGCTAATTTTACACAACTTCCACAATGGAGGTGATTTTATTGCTATATGAAGCTACACATTCTCATCCAGCGACGCAATGTCCCCTTCTAAGTGCTGAAGGAAAAGCCATGCTCAAGCAGCTTTTCTCTGAGCAGAACATAAAAAATGCTGGAATCAACTTAGTAGCTGCCTACATGAGTTGTCCTCAAGACACAGCCGTAGACCACAAAGGTTTCTTTACAATAGAAGCAGAGAACCCAGAAGCAATCAAAAAATTCTTTGGTCCAAATGAATGTTGAAGTAAGACCAGTTAAACCGTTAAGCGAAGTTGCAAAGACTTTGTAGATTTAAGGTTACTGGAAAAACCTTTGTAAGGATTGCGCTTACACTTGGTCAATGTTCCAACTTTTCTTTTAACAGTTTAATGCCTTATTCAAAACTCGTAAACTTAAATATATAACTTGTAAGCCATTGCTTAAAGGGTGGAGAAGTTGGCAAAGCAAAAATTAATGATAGCAATTCTGTTGGTTTTCCTCATTACATTGTCTTATTTTGCATCTTCATTATCATTTACTCAAGCTAGCACTTCTGAGGATAATTGGTCAATGTTTCATCATGATTTAAGTCATACAGGCTACTCAACCATTACTTCCACAGCAACAACGTCTAACTTGCTTTGGAATTATTCGACAAAAAGCGTGATTTGGGCATCTCCAACAATCGTTGATGGACTCGTCTATATACCCTCTGATGACGGTAACGTCTACTGCCTTAATGCCTCCACAGGGGACAAAATATGGAACACAACTATAGTTGCTGGTCGCAGAAGCACTATAGGTTCTTCCGTTGCCTTTGCTGATGGCTATATTTACTTTGGAGGATACGACCATAATGTCTATTGTTTGAGTGCTTCAACTGGCGATAAAATATGGAACTATACAACGGGGAACACCGTTGAATCTTGTCCTGCGGTTGCTGGCGGCGAAGTTTATGTGGGGTCTTGGGACGGTAATATCTATTGTTTTGATGCGAAAACTGGTTCCAAAATCTGGAACTATTCAACAGGTGGTCTTGTGGAATCTTCTCCAGCAATTGCAAACGGTTTTCTGTACGTAGGATCAACCGACGATAAGGTCTATTGTCTAAATGCTTTGACAGGTGAGAGCATTTGGAATTATACGACAGGTAACTTAGTGCAATCGTCTCCTGCAGTGGTCGATACGACGAGTCTACATAGGTTCTGAGGACAATAACGTTTATTGCCTTGACGGTTCCAATGGCGGGTTGATATGGAATTACACCACCGACGGCTGGGTGGATTCGTCGCCGGCAGTTGCTAATGGACATGTTTACGTTGGGTCATTAGTTTTAGATGCAAGCCAGAATTACATTGCCTCTGATGTCTATTGCCTAAACGCAGTAACTGGCGAAAAAATTTGGAATTACCCCTACCAACGGTGGTGTGAATTCTTCTCCTGCGGTGGCGGGCGATTTCGTCTATGTGGGCGGTTGGGATTATAATGTTTATTGCCTAAACGCTTCCTCTGGTGCTAAAATATGGTCATATGCAACCCAAGGTCACGTGAATTCATCTCCAGCTATAGCGAATGGCGTGGTTTACGTGGGAAGTTGGGACCATAACGTATACGCTTTTGGCACTTCACCAATAGAAACCGTGTCTTCCATACCTGTGGAGATTATTTACTTGTTAGCTGTGACAATCGCTGTCGTATTGGTTGTCGTTGTAATTATTGCACTCAAAAGGAAAAAACACTAAGGAATATGGTTCTCTATAGAAGGTCTAGAATTCTTCAAAAAAACTCGAATAAAGCTTGTAGGCACGAAAGAGGACAATTTATGCTGTAGTCAATTAGTTTTTAATTTAATTGCTTTTGCGCGGCATTTTGTTAAGCAATCGCCGCACCCCCGACAAAATGTTGGGTCTACAAAATTTGGGTCGTTGCTATCAATGCGAAAAATAGCTTTGAGGTGGCATGCCTTTGCTGCCTGACACTCAATACATCGTAAGACATCTGTTTGGTTCAATGAAGGCCTTATGCATAGCCCTCACTTGGAAGGTTTCCACAACGCCTTATTGCGATTTACGACCCGACTGACTACAGCAAACGCCGAAATTCCTAGTAAGCTAACAAGCAACAAAAGCTTAATCACGTTAAACTCCCCCGAGGCTATACTACCTCTTTTGGGTTTTTTGGTTTTCTTGGTCGCCATGTTAAAGCACTATAGATCGTAAACACTAAGAGAGCCACAAACACTGCTGCTTTGATGGCCGTGAAATCTACGATGGTTGAGTAAAGTGCGAATGCTGCGGGGAATCCTCCGATGTATAGTGTGAAAAATATTGCTGTGGGCAGTTTGTAGTTGTATTTGTAGTCTTTGAAGATGCGTCTGCCAAAGTACAAGGCTGCCAAGCGCCCCATGCCATGAGTGCATTTTATGCAATTGTAGCATGGACGTAGGCAACCCAGAATGTGAAGTACACCATAAATCAAGATAAGTGTTAGGATAAAAAACACAATACCTGCTATGAAATTATATAGCAGAAAAGCCACTGAATCAAGAACAATCCATAGGAAAAGCGCTAGGTTACCAAAGAGAACTAGGTTTTCTGGGAAGAAAATTGGGCGACCGTTTTTTGGTTCTGTCATGACAGCCTCTTCCAAGTGATTGACATATAAGGTTTTTTTAGCTCAACAAATTCGCGCGCGTGCAATAAGCTGTTCCAGCGGATATCCAGGAGGTTGCCGCCAGCAAACCGTGATTTTACCGCTTCTATTTTTTCTTCAACACTCGTCATGTGCTATTCCTCTGTGGCTGCTATCTCAGATACCGTTTGATCATCGCTTCGATATGCGCTTTGGGGTAAGCGCCAACTAATCGCTCAACTTCTTTGCCATGATTGAAGATGATTATAGTTGGAATGCTCATTATTCCAAAGCTGCTCGGCACTACTTGATTCTCGTCAACGTTCATTTTTCCAAACGCTGCTTTACCGGTATATTCAGCTGATAGCGCCTCAATTATGGGTCCTACCATTCGGCATGGGCCACACCAAGGAGCCCAAAAGTCTACCACTAGTAATTCATTTGCTTTGACTGCTGCTGGAAAAGTTGCTGTCAGTCAGAATTATTGGCTGTTTTGCAACTGGTGTTTGGCTTTTTTTGGCAGCCTCTAGCATGGTTTGAATTTTTCTAAGTCTTATTTGTTCTAATTCATTTTCCTCATACATGCCTTAACTACCTTCATTTTCTTTTTGTATGGGGATTTTAAGCTTGTTTTTGAGCGTTTTCCCTTGCTACCCAGACCTTGCAGGTTGGAGAGTGGTCACATAGTTCTTCGGGAATACCGCGTGGGCATTCAATTTTTTTCTGCATTACTATACTTCCTATGCTGTAACATTGCAGCTCACTTCCAAATATATCTTACGGTATTGTCAATACCAAACAATACCATTTATATGTGAGATTTGATAATCACTCTCTTATGGAAAGCATTAACCTACTGACAAAAAAGGGCGCCTCCTGCACCGACTTACTTACATGTCTATACAACCTAAAACCCTCAGACCTTGAAGTCCTCCTTGCAGTGGCAAAAAATGAAAACGCTACGCTTGACCAAATCGCAAAAATAGTGCAGAAGGATCGAAGCTCAGTACACCGCTGTCTTTCTAAGCTTGTAAGCATAAATTTAGTAAACAAGCAGTCAAAATCCCTCAAAGGCGGTGGATACTACCACACTTACGCTATGCTTGACCCAGCAACAATTAAGAAGCACGCACTCGAGCGAGTAAAAGAAATCACTGAAAGCCTTAGAAGCACTCGTAGACAGCTTCGAATTAGACCTTCAAAAACACTTAAAATAAGCAAAAAAAAATTATGGACCTCACTTTTCAGCTATGTGTTTTGGGCGATAATTTTGCAATTAACTCATAATGATATGGTCCTACTTCAATTTGTTTAATGACAGAGAAACCGTTCTCTGCAAGAACCCGCTTAGCTTCATCTTCCGAGAGGCGTTCTTTAAATGGCGGACCATGTTCAGATTGGATCTTTTTCCAGTCTACATCAACAATGAAGGCTGTTGATTTAGATATACGTCTAACTTCTTGGAAGAACACTTTCCTGTCTTCTACCTCATGTAGAACGTTGGCGAAAAGGACAAGGTCGACGGATTCTTCAGGGATCCCTGTATGGCACACATCGCTATTTACTATTTTTATGATATTCGGGTTAACTTCTGACTTGGCAATGTTTTCTTTTAAGCCATTTAGCATTGTCTGGTTGCTATCGACGGCGTATACGAGGCCTTTTTCTCCGGTCATCTGAGCCATTGGTATAGTGAAGAAGCCAGGTCCCGAACCCAAGTCTGCTATAATCATTCCTCTCGTAATCCCTGCCTCGTTTAGAATGGTTTCTGGATTATGCCATTGCTTTCTTTCTTCAGACATTAAGAACTTGACACGGTCAATATGATGTTCCAATTGCTAACTCCTCAACTGCTTAAGCGAAAATCAATCGAGTATTAATGTACACTTGTTGAAAAATTCTTTAGCAAAGGAAATAAACAAGGACTCTTAGCGTTAGATTGGTTTTCAATATGCAATGTGACCGTTGTGGTTTAGACGTAAAGGAAGGCGAAGGTTATGATCTTAATGGCAAGCACCTATGTGAGGACTGTTATATGTATGAGACTAATCCTCCTAAGGCTTGTGACCCCATGGCTGTGTCATCAGCTTTGTCTGTGCGAAAACAATTAGGTCAATCAGGCAGTTCAGGCTTAACTGAGTTACAGCAAAAAATCTACAGCACTATAGAGAAATACGGCAAAATCACAAAAGAAGACTTGATCAAGACCCTAAACGTCAAACCAGAACAGCTAGAGCAAGAGTTTGCTTTCTTTAGACATTGCGAACTACTCCGTGCTTTTAGAGAAGATGGCAAAATTTATTTTACGAAATGGGAAACAAAAAGCTCTTGAAATTTGAACCCTTAGAAAAAGGTTGCAGCATTATCTAACCAGTTGCAATGCGTTAACTGCAATTCTGAAATTCTTTTTTGCACTATGTCCGTCAACTTTTCTCGGAGATTTTCTTCTGGAATTTTTTTGTCTAATTTGTCAATTGTTAGGGCGAGTTCCTCATCGCCGACTGTAGTTCTTAACCACTTCTGGAAGTCACCGCGATCAAAGTGGAATTTGATCGATTCTACATCAACGCTTCCCATGTCTCTTAAGAATGAACAAAGGGACATTGCTGTTTCACCAGAATAATGGCCGTCTGGCATAAAGAAATGGAAGCCTTGAGCATAAGGAACTGACTTGAGAATTTTCTGAGCAGCTTCTGCATTGCAACTATTTTGAGCGTTAACCAATATGACCACCAACAGATAATTTCAAGACAAGAAACTTAAAGTTGTTTTGGCTTCAACGCTCGCAAAACAAAAAGGAAAAGTTATAGCAGCTTACCTATACGCCTTGAGTCATCTTTAATGACTTGCAACTGTTCAGCAGTAGGTTTCCCCCTAACATCACCCAATCTGCCTATTGTGCTGTGCTCAATTGAGCCGTGAAATTCGCTAAGAACATACCATTCATCGATAACATTGAAGCCTATGTGCTCAAAGTATTGTCGTATATCTTTACCAACAGGTGTTGCCTCGTCAATTCCTGTATGTGGTCCCGAGTATGTTACAAAGACTATTGCGTTTTTGCCTGGAACTTTTGGAGCTGAAGGCTTGATTTTACCATTTTGACGGTATTCAGCGAATTTCTTCTTGAGGAAGTTTGTCATCGGTTCAGGAGGATGCCAAGAGTACGACGGACAACCTACGCAAACTAAATCATAGTCAAAATAATCAAGCGCTTCTGCTTCCTCAGGCTTCTTAATAGTTACTTGAATGCTAGCTTCTTCTAAACCTTGTTTGATTGCATTAGCGACTTTTTCGGTGTTGCCGGTCTTAGACCAGTAAATTATTAGTGCAGTCTTCATTTGTAGGTCCTTCTGGCGTTTATTCCGTTTTTCCTTCAAATTCAACCTTGACGGGGGTTGGTTCTTTAAAGATAAACAGCACAGGGCAATTTGCTTCGGTTCTTCTCCAAGCAGCCTCTAGTAGTTCTTTCCTTGCATCAGAGGAAGCATTAACTTTCATAGTAACACCACTTATAATCGGTGAATCCGGGGATTTGTCAGCTTCAGCGGTAACTTCAACCATCTTGAGTTTAATGTTGCTTTTCTTGCAAACGTCAGCAAAGATTGTCACGCCGCAGTCAGCTAACGCCATCAAGCTAAGTTCAAGGGCTGTTGGACCGCAATCTGTTCCGCCTGCAGCAGTCGAGAGGTCACATTCTACGCTGTGGTTTCTTTGATTATCAACCTTTGAATGTACATTTTCAACCCATGTTGCTTTTGCTTTTATTTTTGGCAATTTTTTCACCTATTAATTCTTCAATATTTTAATTTAATTTAATGTTCGTGCTCGTGGTGATGGGCGTGTTCGCATCCACCTGCAAGTTCTTTGAGTTTGCCCTCTTTGAAAGATTCAATGTTGCCTTTGACTGTGATTGCAGTTGCTGCCAAAACTGTTATGCCTGCGTCTATGAAAGTGTTCAGTGCTCCTGGCCCCATTGAATAGGCGATTACAACGTCTGGTTTCAATGCAAGGAAGCTTTCATGTGAGTGCCCTGGAGCGCCTCCCATGTGTTCGCTTCTGTTCGGTTCAATCGTGACTTTTGGAGTTTTTTGGTTTTCGTCAAGTTCTACTATGGCGAAGTAGGGTGCTCTTCCAAAGTGTTGTGCTACTTCGGCGTTTAATCCAGTTTCGTCTTCAACTGGCATCATTATTCTTTTTGTCATTTTTATAACCCTTTGTTTTGATTAGTTAATACTGTTTAATAGATAAACAATATTAATAGGTTATGTTTAGAAAGTAAACAACAGAAGTTTGAATCTATGGATGAAGTTGACACGCAAAATAATCTGCCAACTCCAAGTTGATGGCAAGAACATACACTAGAAGAACTTGTCCACAAATTACCGGGTTTACAAGCATGGGCACCAAAAAGAGGCTAAAAAAACTGGTTGACCAAGGAGCAATAAAAAATCAAGCTTTGATGAACCCTACAACATTCGGACTTATTCCCGCGATGGTATTGCTTGGAAATGGAAAGATGCAGAAGCAATGCAAGAAGTCATGAACCGTTTCGAAGGATTGTCCTCGGGTAGTTCAGATCTTCAAAACTATCGGCGGTTACAACCTTATGGCTCTAGTTATTGCAGAAAACCAAGACACACTTGATAGCATTTCAGTGGAGAAAGTGCTCGTTAAGAAGCAGCCCTGGAATCCGCAGATCAGAATTCTACCCAATCAGCGATAATGAATTTTCACAATTCCTTCAAATAAGAGAAAACTTGACGCAAAAAGAGAGAAAGATAACACCCTGCAATGTTGATTGCAATCCCTGCAAGATATGAAACCAAAAAATGCGTTGGCTGCCCAACCACAAGCCAATACAAAGGGTCTCTATAGCTGGAGCCATGACATGAGCACTTTTGAGCTGAACACATAAAAATTGTAGAAGTCGAAGACTGGAAATTATTTCTTTAGTGGATAATTCAATTGATTTTCTCTCAACAATAAATAAAAAAGAAGTTAAGTCCTATAGACAATGGACAACAAAGGGGATGAGTCGAGGATGGACAGATTATTCACAAATGCCCATTGCAGAACATGGTTTTTCAATGCTTGTCAAAGTTTTCAATGGGGGACAATCATTCAACAATCTTATTTGATACCGGCGTTAGTTCTAACGGAATTGTTGAAAATGCTAAGCGAATGGGTATTGATTTAAGCGAAGTCTTACATCGTACTTTCTCATGGCCACTACGATCATTTTGGCGGATTAGAACTGCCATAAAAGCAATTAACAAAATCGATTTACCAATAATAGCCCACAAAAACATGATTAAACGTCGAGGAACCGCAAACTCTAAAGGAGAAATTAGAGAATATCCGGCATTTCCAGCAGAAGAACATTTAACCCCAGCAAAAATCGTAAACACAAAAAAGCCCCATTTAATAGCTAACAAAATTGCTTGCATAACTGGAGAAATTCCAAGAAAAATAAGTTTTGAAAAAGGTTTACCGCAAAACAGAATCTTATTTAATAACACATGGCAATCAGATTCTATATTTTGGATGAACGAGCCTTAGTCTTTAATTTAAAAGAAAAAGGATTAATAGTTATATCTGGTTGTGCTCATGCGGGCATAATAAACACCATACAATATGCCCAATTGATTACAGGAGTAACAAAGATTTACGCAGTTTTTGGTGGGTTTCATTTGGCTGGAAAAGAATTTGAAAAAAGAATAAATCTAACTGTTAAAGAATTGAAACGAATCAATCCAGAGTTAATTATACCTTCACATTGTACAGGATGGAGAGCAATAACTAACATAGCTAAAACGTTACCCAACGCTTTTATCTGGAACAGCGTTGGAAACCTCTATCAACTTAATTTTAATGAAAACCAATCTAACTTAGAACTTGGAGAGTTCATGTTTTGACGAAAATAATTGCGAGGAAAGAAATATGCCTAAATCGAAACTTGCAATAGCATTTTTACTCATAATTTTATTTTTTGCTAGTTTTAACGCTACCTCTTTAATTGGAATAGGCAAGGTAAATGCTAATATCTCTTCAACCTCTGCCACTCTTGAAAGCGATGAGAGCTTGTTTCAGTATGAGTGGCCCCAGTTTCAAGGCGATTCCTCTTTCTCACGGTCTTCAGCAGGACCAGCCCCAGCAACATCAAATGTTCTGTGGAAAACCAACATAACAGGAATAGAACCCTACCTTGTAGCTTTTGACGGAAAAATTTTCGTTTGCACTACCACAGGAGTTAGTGCAGTTGACCAATCTGGACAAGTTGTCTGGCACAAAGACATTCTTATGAATGGAACATGGCCCGTAGCATACAAGATTGACAATACTCATATGGTTGTTGAAGGCACATGCCTTGATCCTCAAACAGGCAACATAATTTGGACCAGCACACAATTTTCAGCTGACACGGGCGTTCTATTCGTCGCCAACGTGTATAGTCCCGAAGAGAAAATGTTCTACGTCAAAGTTGGTTCCTACATTGATGCTTGGGACTTTTCTAATCCTTCAGTGCCTCCAACTTTGGCTTGGCAAACCTATATTCCCGGCGGCGGCACCACGGGTTCAGGAGTAACGTATGGTGATGGACTTGTGTTTCCGGGGTCTTTTGAGAACCACCAGATGGCGCTTGACGCAAAGACAGGAAAGGTTGTTTGGGATACGCTAACGAAAGGGCCGATGATTTTCAGTGGTTCTTATTATGAAGGTCGATTTCTTAGGGGCGGAACAGACGATAATACATTGTACTGTTTTAACGCTACAAACGGTTATATCCTGTGGACATACACCCCCAACACGGACGGATACTTCTGTGTAGGGACTGCAGTAGGTTATGGTATGGTTTATGCCCTTAACAAGGACGGGAACCTCTATACTGTTAACGTAGACACTGGTAAACTCGCTTGGAACTACACGGGTCCAGGTCCGCTCATTTTTCCAGGTGCTCCCACGGTTGCAGATGGCAAAGTCTACGCAACAACGGGTCAAAACGCATATTACAACAATGAAGTAGGTACTTCACAGTATGCGTGTTTAGACGCTTATACTGGACAGGTAATTTGGAAGCTCAAGATGGAAGCTTTAGCTCCAAAAGAATCCGCTATCGTCGCATATGGAACCCTCTACATCATTCCCGGCGAAGTGACGACTGCAGTCGATACAATCTCGGGAAACGAGTACTCCACCATCAATCAGCTTTGGGCTATGGGAAATCCGTCAGTTCCAGTTAGCAACTGGTCCATGTGGGGAGCAGACCCAACCCACTCGTCAACGGCATCCGAGGGACCAAATAACCTCACTTTAGCTTGGAAATTCACGACAAACGGCTCCGTATTATCCTCACCAACCATTGTTGACGGAATCGTTTACTTTGGTTCTCAGGACAAAAACATCTATGCTGTTGGTGCATGGAGCGGCAATCTGCTCTGGAGTTTCGCAACCAAAGCAACTGTTGAATCTTCAGTCGCTGTCGTGAACGGAAAGGTTTACACGGGAGGAGACGACGGCAACGTCTACTGTCTTGACGCTTACAGCGGCAACCTCGTATGGACAACCCCCGTAAAAGGCAACATGCAGGGCACATTTTCCACTATAGTTATGAAATCTTCACCCGCAGTGTCAGATGGCATAGTGTACATTGGATCTATGGACGGCAACATGTACGCTCTTGACGCGAACAGCGGCAATGTTATTTGGAAAACAGCAACTCTTGGCCCGATAGAAAATTCCCCTTCAGTCTCAGACGGAGCTGTATTCTTCACTTCCCACGAACCGACAACCGGTATGCTCTACAAACTTGACGCAGCCAACGGCGATATAATTTGGACTCGACCAATTCCCTATGTCCCTGTTTTCATCGGTGGAACGGAACTGTTAGGTTCAACATCAGTGGCAGACGGAATGGTATTTACTTCCTCCAATGTTATCACTTATTATGCTGTTAGCGAGGCAACAGGTGAGGTTGTATGGAATTTCACCAACAAAGACGCTGGAGAATTCATCTACAACGCCCCGATATACCAGAATGGACAAGTTATCCTAATCGACAAATTCAACATAGCATCCCTCAACGCAAACACGGGAAAAGTGGTTTGGAGCTTCTACACGGGCGATGAATTGTATGTTGCGCCAACCTATGCAGACGGCAAAGTCTACGACGTAACTAGTCAACGCCACATATTCGTACTTGACGCTACTAACAATGGCGAAAAACTTGAAACAACGGATATGCCTTCAAGCAGCTGGTCTTCACCAACCATCGCAAACAACATGTTATATATAGGCTGCAACGACTGGAACGTTTATGCCTTTAGAGAAAACGTTACGAACCATCCCTCAACTACAATTTCCTCAAGCAGCTCAACTTTATCATCTGACATGTTAGCGTTGATTGCCATTTCAGTTGCAGCCATGGTCATCGCGGTCTCGGCCGTGGTTTATGTGATTAAAAAAAGAATCAAAAAACCCTAGAGCCTATAGCCAAGCGGGTCTTTTCCGATACAACTACAACGACGTCTACCTTTCGGTAACATTAAAACTCAGTCGCTTCAGGGCATCTGGAACAAAATGCGCAGTAGCAAGAATTTAAAAAAGAGATGAACCAATGAAATATCCACCAATCCGAATAGCGGTTTTATATAAAAAAACGCTTAACTTAAATAAACGTAGACAAAAACTCGAACGAAGGCAAGCAATATGAGCCAAGAAAAAAACAAAAAAATCACCCTCAACATTGGCGGCATGAGTTGCATAAACTGCGCTCACACCATTGAAAAGGAACTTGCCAAACTAAACGGCGTAACCCAAGCTACCGTAAACCTCGCCGCTGAACAAGCATTAATAGACTACAACCCCGACCTCGTCACCCAAAAAACTATCGAAACCGCCATCACCGACGCAGGCTACCATGTAATCCACGAAAAAATCGTCCTTCAAATCGGCGGCATGTCATGCGTTAACTGTGCCAAAACCATCGAGAAAGCCCTGGGCAACCGCGAAGGAGTCTACAACGCAGTCGTCAACTTTGCCGCTGAAAGCGTCTCAGTTGAATACAACCCCCAGCAAATCAGCTTGCCAAGCATCAAAAAAACCATCCAGGATAGCGGATACCAGGTAATCGAACAACAACAAAAAACCCATGAGGATACAGCGGGTGAAGAACGCAAACGCCACATCCGACACCTAAAAATCCTCTTAGTCACTAGCGTTGCTCTGACTATTCCAATCCTTGTTTTGATGTGGCTCTCACCTCTGCCCATGGAGCAAAACAACATTCTCATGTTCCTGCTTGCAACGCCAGTTCAGTTCATCGTGGGCTGGACCTTCTACGTTGGCACCTACAAGGGGCTGCGAAACAAGACCACTAACATGGATACCTTAATTGCCATGGGCACATCCACCGCATGGATCTACAGCACCGTCGTCACCTTTGCTCCAAACATTTTCCCAGGTGCAGGAGTATTCTTCGATACCGCCACCATGATTATGAGCTTCATTTTGCTGGGAAAACTCTTAGATGCCGTAGCTAAGGGCAGAACCTCGGAAGCCATCCGAAAAATCATGGGTCTCCAAGCCAAAACAGCCCGAGTCATCCGCAACGGTGAGGAACAGGAAATTCCAGTTGAAGACGTACAAGTAGGCGACATCGTCGTGGTTAGACCGGGAGAAAAAATCCCCGTCGACGGCACTGTTACCGAAGGCTATTCGGCAGTGGACGAGAAAGTCATCACGGGCGAAAGCATCCCAGTCGAAAAGAGAATCGGCGACCAAGTCGTAGGAGCCACCATGAACAAGACGGGTATGCTCAAATTCAAAGCCACCAAAGTCGGCAAAGACACAGTTCTTGCCCAAATCATTAGCATGGTTGAAGATGCTTTAACTTCGAAAGCACCTATTCAAAGATTAGCCGACATTGCTTCGGGATATTTTGTTCCAGCCATCATAATTACGGCGACACTTTCAGCGTTGTTATGGTACTTTATTGTCGGAGCATCCTTCATTTTCTCACTCACAGTTTTCATCGCAGTGTTAATCGTGGCTTGCCCTTGCGCTCTTGGACTCGCTACTCCGACAGCGATAATGGTGGGTGTCGGAAAAGGAGCAGAAAACGGCATCCTAATAAAAAGCGGCGAAGCATTGGAAGCGGTATACAAGCTTCAAGCAGTTGTTTTTGATAAAACAGGAACACTAACGAAGGGCGAACCCGAAGTAACCGACATCGCCCCATCTGAACCGTTCGGGGAAGCCCAGCTTCTGCAGTTCGCCGCTATCGCAGAGAAAAACTCCGAGCATCCGCTGGGAGCAGCCATAGTGAAAAGAGCAAAGGAAAAGGGAATCCAAGTTGATGAACCGGAATTGTTCAACGCTATCCCCGGATACGGAGTAGAAGTGGAACATAGGGGCGCCAAAATATTGTTGGGCAACCGAAAACTGATGGAGGCAAACAACTTGGACATCAGGGCGCTTGAGGGGAAAATGTCGGCGTTTGAGGAAGAAGGCAAAACCGCTATGCTCCTCGCCGTTGACAACCAGCTTGCGGGTTTGATAGCAGTGGCTGACACCTTAAAGGAGCACTCCGCCGACGCAGTTAAGACTCTTCAACAGATGGGATTGGAAGTCATCATGATTACGGGCGACAACCAGAGAACCGCCAAAGCCATCGCGGCGCAGGTAGGCGTTAACCGCGTCTTTGCAGAGGTTCTTCCAAGCGAAAAAGCAACAGAGATAAAGCGACTGCAATCCGAAGGCAAAGTTGTCGCTATGGTTGGTGATGGAATAAACGATGCTCCTGCTTTGGCGCAAGCAAACATTGGAATTGCTGTCGGCAGCGGAACAGATGTAGCTATTGAAACGGGAGATATCGTGTTAATTAAGAATGATTTGAGGGATGTGGTGGTAGCTATTCAGTTGAGCCGCGCTACGATGAAGAAAATTCGGCAGAACCTATTCTGGGCATTCTTCTACAACATCGTCCTCATTCCTTTGGCGGCAGGAGCATTTTACCCAATTCTACATGTGCTATTCAATCCAGTGTACGCGGCAGCAGCAATGGCAAGCAGCTCAGTAACCGTGGTTACCAACGCTTCACTTCTCAGGAGATTTAAACCAAAAATCTAATCACAAAATATCAAGCATGTTGTTGGAGGTGAAAAAGTATGGCTAAAGATTTAGTATGCAACATGGAAGTAGACGAGAAAACAGCAAAGTACAAAACAATCTACCAAGGCAAATACTATTATTTCTGCGCTCCAGGATGCAAAAAATCCTTCGAAGCAAACCCACAAAAATACATCGGCGGTAACTCGTCAAGTCACAGTTGCAATTGCGGTCACGACCAATGCTAAACCGTTAAGGTTTATCCTATAACGTTCTTCTTTTTGTTTCTTCATTTTTAGATAAATCTAAATTCATAATTTCTCTTCTAAGAGACCGTGAAGCTATGCTTGGCAATCATGCGGATTTACTTCGCTGTTACGACGGTTTTGGGCTTGATACTATTTGAAGGGAAGGACTTCAATTGACTAAAGATAAAGAGAAGGACAACCCTATCAACAAGATGAAAAAAAAATAAGCTCTTCTTGGTTTGACCATCTTTTTGAATTTAGTGTAGGTGCTTAATCAAATTGCACTTAAAAAATGGAAAAATGCAAGGGCAGAATCGGTTCGCGCTCGTACTTTTGAATATGGAATTCCTTCGCTGCAAACAAATTTGGATGTTTGGAGAGGAACAGAAGGAGAAATTAGAAAAAGGGGCTGATGCTTACTTTATAATCTAGAGAGTCTTCTAAGTTAGCATTGTAAACAGCACATTTTTTTCGAATGTTATAGATTTTAAAGAATGACTTGCAGATGAAATGGTAATGCAGCACAAGAATCATACTGGAAGTAAACCAATGAATATGCAAGAAATGCACGGACCTTCAAACCACAGCATGCACACTGGAATGTTTAAAAGAAGATTCTTTGTTTGCCTCGCTTTCACTATCCCTGTTTTGCTTCTTTCAGAAACCATTCAAACATGGCTTCATTTTTCAATTACAATTCCATATCAAGCCTATATTCTCCTAACTTTAGCCACAATCATCTACATTTATGGCGGTTTGCCCTTCTTAAAAGGCCTAACAGAAGAATTAAGAAAGCTTCAACCGGGAATGATGACGCTCATTGGCACAGCAATTTCTGTGGCTTTTTTCTTTTCAGCTGCGACCGTTTTCGTACCCGTTGGAAACGATTTCTTCTGGGAACTCGCCACACTTATCGATGTAATGCTTCTAGGACATTGGATTGAAGCAAGAAGCGTTCTTGGCGCCTCAAAAACTCTAGAAGAGCTTGTAAAAATAATGCCCACTATGGCTCACGCAGTCAAAAACGGGGAAATTATTGATGTACCCATTTCAGAGTTGAAATCAGGCAATGTCGTCTTGATTCACCCAGGTGAAAAGATTCCTTCTGACGGCGCAGTAGTTGAAGGCGAATCATTTGTGAACGAGGCTCTGCTTACGGGTGAATCTAATCTTGTTCACAAAGAGGCTAAGGACAAAGTAATAGGCGGGGCCATAAACGGGGATGGCGTCCTCAGAACCAGAATTGAGAAAACGGGGGAAGAAACGTATCTATCTCAAGTCATAAAATTGGTCAGGCAGGCTCAGGAAAGTAAGTCTCGAACGCAAGATCTGGCAAACCGAGCAGCTGCACTTCTTTTCTACATTGCTGTAACAGTGGGAGTGATAACTTTCTTCGTTTGGTTTTCCTTGGGAAACGTTCAGTTTGCGCTCACCCGAACGGTGACAGTCTTGGTTATCGCGTGTCCTCACGCATTGGGGTTAGCAATTCCCTTGGTTGTAGCTATTTCTACTTCAATTACTGCAAAGAGCGGGATTCTAATACGAGACAGGAAAGCCTTTGAAGAAATCAGAAAGGTGAATGCAGTAGTTTTTGACAAGACGGGCACCTTGACTACAGGTGAGTTTGGTGTAAGCGACGTTGTTTCGTATATTTCCGAAGATGATCTTCTGAGCCTAACCGCCGCTGTGGAACAAAATTCTGAGCACATTATCGCAAAGACCATTGTTGAATATGCTGGGTTAAGGATTAAGAAAATTCCTAAGGCTACAGATTTCCAGGCTATTCCAGGCAAAGGTGCTGGGGCAAATGTTGGAGATGGCAGAGTGTTTGTTGGGAGCCCAAATCTTCTGAAGGAATTAAACATAGTAGTGAATGATGAAAAACTAATCAATCTCCAAGGGCAGGGCAAAACTGTTGTTTTCAGTATAATTAATGGAAAACTTGCAGGTGCCTTTGCTCTTGCGGACAAAATTCGGGATGAATCGCGCACAGCTATTCAGGGCCTCAAAGCAAGAGGAGTCAAAGTCTATATGTTAACTGGAGATGCTGAAGCTGTAGCGAAGAGCGTTTCAAATGAACTTGGAATTGATGATTACTTTGCACAGGTACTACCCGATCAGAAGGCGGATAAAATTAGGTCTTTGAAAGATAAAGGCTACAAAGTAGCTATGGTAGGGGACGGCATCAATGATGCGCCGGCTTTAGCTACTGCTGACGTGGGCATAGCTATCGGAGCGGGAACCGATGTTGCAATCGAGATCGCAGATATTATTCTTGTTAGAAATGACCCACTCGATGTTTCTAAAGTTATTGAGCTTTCAAAAAAGACATATTCAAAAATGATGCAGAATCTTTGGTGGGCAGCGGGGTATAACATTTTTGCAATTCCTCTCGCTGCAGGCATTCTTACTAGTTTTGGGATCGTTATAGACCCAGCCGTGGGTGCGATAGCTATGTCACTTAGTACGATTCTTGTAGCAATTAACAGTCAGACTCTACGCAAATATGAACCGCATTTAGAAATGCCAAAAATGGAACTGCAGCATTCAGGGCATGAAATGGAACAAATGCATCATTCTTGAAGGTCAGTTCTCCAACTCAACTATCGATTTTTCTTCTGAATGAAAATAGAACCAACTGTTAGAATAGTTATAACAAGAATAGTGAGCGCTATTATTGTGGGGCTAAATTCTGGAACGGTTGGTGAAGGAGTTGTTGAACCAAAGATGTTTGTTTCAATAATGCTGTATGTGTAGGTTGATGTTATTGGTTGAGGTTGGGCTTGAGTCGTAGTTGTTGATGTTGATTCTAGAAGCATTCCTGAAAGCTTATCGTAGACATAGTTTAATGTCGAGTTGTAATCGGGAGTAGAAATTACAACGTTAAGAATGTTAACGCTTCTAGTTATGCCCAGATAGGTTCGGTCTGCAGTTTGGTTAACTGAGTAATTGTTTGGCGGTGGTATACCGTCTCCTTGGTTAAGGTTTGCTGCTATTATTGGACCTTGGGTACTTGGGGTTCCATTGTCTGTTCCCGTTTCGATATTCCAAACATCTGTTGTGCCGTTGCCTGGAAGAGCTGTCCCGTTCTTGAATTGTCCCGTTGAAAGCAAAGTCACCGAATTAGCGGAAACGCTTTCCACTTTAAGATTTAGATAACCATAATCATTGAAGGCTTCATAGCCGGGACCGCTTCCAGCAAAATTCCCGTACTTCACATACTGGCCTGATGTAACTCCAGGACTATATTGAAGTGCAAAAACAGGAAGCACCGCCGCCATCAATATTACGCCTGAAATTGCGAATGACAAAACGTGCTTTAGACTTGACAAAACTTTATCCTCCTCATAATGTAAATTATTCTTTTCTTAAATAATCATGCGGTTCTTCTTGCTCCGCAATTTGGACAAAACGTCGCCGTTTGCGGGAAAAGAGCTGCACAGTATTTACATGGAATCATGACAACTTGGACTGCTTTCTCAACTGGTTCCTCATCCTCAGAATCCCAACCACATCCACAAGGACACATGTTATATTATCTCCTAAGGCGCAAAGGTTTTGGCCATCTCATGTTTTTGGTTAAGTTGGTCCAAGAGAACCTCCCTTACCATGTCGCAGGCTTGGCTGATTTTTGGGCTGGCAACTCGATAGTACACTGTTGAGCCGTCTTTTCTTGTTTTAACGATTTGTCTTTGCCTCATTATTGCTAAATGTTGAGATATGTTAGATTGGCTGGCGCCCAGTGTTTGGGTAAGGTCGTTTACTGTTTTTTCGCCATCTTTTAGGTAATGGATAATTGCAATCCTTAGAGGATGAGCTATTGTCTTTGAAATTTCCGCTTGTAGCGCGTATATTGACATGTCAAAGGTTGGTTTCGACATTTCAGTTGCCTGCTTATTTGAATATTCTAACATGGTTCTCATCTCTTTAGGCTTTCTATTATTCTAAACATGAAATTACAAAGAAAGGGATGGGTTTTCTTAGCTTACTTGCTGTTCTTGTATGAAAGTTCCGTGCCAGGTGTGGACCCAGACTTGTCCTGTGAAGCCGTTGACGCTTAGCATTCCATAGGTTATTCCGCCGTTAAGCACTTCGATAGTATAGTAGCCGTAGAAGGTTGTTATGTCGCCTGTAGTTGTGCCTGGCAGGTAGCTGGTTAGATATTGCTGTGCGTCAGCTGTTGCTTGAGACGCGGTTACTGTCATGGTTGTGGTTGGGGTTCCAAAGATTCCGCCCAAGATTCCGCCTCGCATCATGCCATATTTGGTGTTCCACATCATGTTAGGACCCATCTCAGGATAGATGCTGCCTGTGTACTTGTTGATTAAGAGTTCAAATGCTCCGTTGCCGCTTTTCTCGTTAACTTGGACATAGAAGTTGGCTGAGTATTCTTCAACTTGTTTAACGACTAAGTTAGGGTTTCCAATTGATGACACATAGTTTTGCGCTATTGTTACTGCGTTAGAGATAGTTAGAGGTGTTCCAGTGTTGGCGTAAGGTGCTGTGTATCCGTAGCCGCTCATCATTCCGCCAAAGCCTTGACCGTTGCCTAATCTGCCCATCATGCCTCCTCCGAACATCATCGGATAAACTGGCTGATAGTACTGGCCTGTGGGTGTACTTGGGATTGTGGTTCCCGTTGAGTAAGGTGGATTGTTGTTCCCATATCCAGTGCCATAGCCTCCGCCCATCATTCCTCCATAGCCTCCGTAACCTCCGCCGCCCATCATGGCAGCGGCAAACGCTGATGAAGCTAACAATGCAGCCACTATTGCTGCAACACTAACGATGGTTATTATTTTCCAGTTTTTCATATTTTTTACCTCACACTTTTTTTTATGGTTATATTATAATATCCTTGGAGTCATATGATAGTTGGCTGAAACAGATGTGAAACAGTTTTGAAACGCTTGTGGAAGGCAGAGTTAACATCCTTCTCGGCCTCGGTTTCAACCTCAACCACCACACACATTCTAATATTCTAATATAGAATATAACAGGCTTATAGGTCTTTCCAACGTAATTCTGAAATACCATGGAAAGCAGCATCCTTTCGAAGTGAGGTGTTATGCTTTGCAAGAAAACACCGCGAGAACCCCGAGTAATTTGTTGTGGAAGTGGGCGCCGGAGAAAGACTCATCATCTGTGCATTACTGAAATTAACTAACAAGTAAGCCATGAGTAATAAAATAGCAGAAGTTGCAGAAGATAATAAAATAAGAAATTGATTTTCTCGCACTAAATTAGGGTTAATTAAATCTCGAAATTGAAGTTTGCTATTTTCTAACCAGAAAAACGTGTAAGAATCGAAGGAACTTATTTTGGGGCTTAACAAGTGCGATTAGCTAAAGAACATTGGTTTTTGGCATGTTGGAACCTTTGACCCAATCTGACAGTAGTATTTCATTGGTGTTCCCGAACTCATTAACAGTTACAATACCTCGTTGTGCGAAACGAGCTACAACCCGATGAGTCTTGAGCCTGCTAAGACCAGCTTCCTTTACCACATATTTTTGTAAATATTTCCCTTGATGACTGATCAAAACGTTTAGAACTTTCTGCTCTTCGGGAGTCATCGTTTTCAACAGTACTTCGCAGCTATTTGTGGAAGCTGAAACACTTGAAACAGCAGGAGCAGCAGAAGCAGAAGAAACGTTGGCATTTGTACTCGTGCCTGTTATTTGGCTGGGAGTGAGTCTTGGCTCTTGAGGATTGCAGGAGCCTCTGCTTTTTATGTATCTGAGCTCCGGAAAAACCAAGTAAAAAACGACTCCGATTACGGCAACTGCGGAAGCTGCAATCAACAATACCGGAACTATCCACAAATAAGAGGTTGTTCCTGTTCCATAGGTTCCGTTGCCATTGCCCATCATGCCGCCAACTCCTCCATAGTTTCCGCTTGCGCCTAGATGATTACCCCACATTTGGCTCATCCAGCTTGACCCGTAATAGGATGGAGCTGTAACTGATATATACCAAGCGACTGTGGCTAGGGATACCAACACGCCGATTGTCGTGACAAGAAGGATGAGGAAAATGTGTAACCTTTGCATATTCTAAAGAAAGTTTGGGCGATGAATTAAAGTTTGCTTGTGCCCAACCTGTTTTTGTCCGCAGCTCAACTGTTTCAGAGTGTTTCAACAGCGTTTCAAGTGCCATTGACTTGCGTTTCAGCGAACTATCTTACCACTCCAAGCACTGTAATATGTTGAGGTGAAAAAGAATGGAAAAGACAAAAGTCGTCATACTCCTGATAGCAGCCTGTGTCCTTGTTGCTACAGTTGCGGGAATTGCTTTCGCACAATTTGCAGGTGCGCAGACAGCAGGCAACTCTACAACCCAAATCCAGCAAGGAGCTAGTAGCGCCTACTATCCATATCCAAAGCAAGGATACTATCCTTATGGCTCAGGCCAGCCAACTTATCCCTACGGCTATGGAATAAGCATGGGCATGTGCGGTCGATAGTACTAAAGTTGCTGCACTTGCCACCCAAGTTTTCCCTTTCTTGAGAGCAGTATGCTGGGTTTGAGCAGAGTAAGTTACTGAAAACTTCACATGCATGCTCAACATCTTAACGAAAATTTATTATATAAAAAGCGTCATTCTACAGTATAGTGAATCTGATTACTCACTCTTGGCGATAGATATGGAAAATTCGGAATCAAAGAATAAGCCACAAACAGAGGCTCCAACTCTTGA
The DNA here is from genome assembly GCA_963809455.1 of Candidatus Bathyarchaeota archaeon. GTDB lineage: Archaea > Thermoproteota > Bathyarchaeia > Bathyarchaeales > Bathycorpusculaceae > Bathycorpusculum. Next base: position 51,277 of record CAWEJP010000001.1, read on the forward strand.
AGGGTTAATCCAAAGAGAATGGGAAATGATCAATAACCTTCAAAAAATGATCAACGACCCTGAACTGACCGTAAATGAGAGGACACGGGTAGCCACAGTTTTTGCCTTCCATGCAAACACATTGAATAGGATGCTAAACCAAAAGGGCGAAAAAAACCAGTTTGAGGACCAAAACTTGGGGGACTATGTGAGAGGCATAGAACCAAGGGTAGCTAGACGTTTTAGGCGTGACTTTAGAGTATGGAAGAAAGCACTTACGTCGAGAAGGTAATTAACGATCCTGAATTCGCGGTCCAAGCCTATAATGATCTTAGGCGAAGACCCAAAGCCTTCAAAGAATTATGCTCTTACCGTGAAGTGACACGCAAACTTGTACAAGATCCTGCGTTCTTTGCCGTATTAATGTGCGGCGACGGTTGGCTAAATAAAGCACCCAACCACCAGAAACTTCTCCAAGACCAGAGCTCAAGACAGATAGCTGTTTGTGGAAGAGGCTGGGGAAAAAGCCTTGTTTTTAGCCGAAAAAACCTCTGGCTTCTCTTTACAAAACCCAATTGTGAAAGCCTGATAATCAGCAGTACTCAACGCCAAAGCATGATCATGTTTGACTATTGCTACTCCACCATAATGGCAAATCCGCTTATGCGGGACATGCTTCAACGGCCTGGAACGACGCGCACAGTTATTAAGCTAAAACCCCCGCTAAACAGTAAACTCATCGCGTTGCCCTGTTCCCCAGATAAGCTCAGAGGGTATCATCCTGACTGGGTCTTTCTTGATGAGGCAAGCATTATCCCAACTGAGATGATTACTAGTGAAATCATGATGATGCTCACAAAACCCAATTCCTCCTTAGTTATGAGCGGAACACCTATGGCGTTTGACCACGTTTTTCGCAAAGCTTTCCTGGACACAAAACGCTACTCAATACATCATTACCCAAGCAATTCCAGCCCTCTTGTGAGCCAAGCGCAACTCGAAGAATGGCGAGACATGATGACCAAGGAAGAATGGCAAAGAGAAGTTGAAGCGCTCTGGGTCGAAGCAACCCAGACTTTCTTTCCCATGGATCTCATAGCAAAATGTATAGACCCTGAACTGGACAATCCAGCTTCACCAAACCAGTACATCCAAGACATAGAACACATAGACATCCAACTGTTGAGCGGAAGGTATTTTGGGGGTTTAGATTTGGGCAAACAAATTGACTTTAGCGTTCTGGTGGTGGTTCAGCTAACAGATGATGGCGAAGTTAGGCTGGTGCATAAGCGCCAGTTTCCCTTGGGCACGCCCTACCCAGAAGTCATCGCTTACGCAGCCAAAGCCTGTCAAGCCTTCAACTTTGACGGAATGTACGTTGACAAAACGGGTATAGGCGACGCCGTAGTGGATGAGCTCGAGGGTATGGATATTCCAGAAGTAAAAGGCGTCTTCTTTACGGACACAGAGAAAGAGAACATGCTCAACTACCTCAAATTACTAATGGAGAAAAAACAACTCCGCATACAAGGCGGCGACAAGCAGCTCATCGCCCAAATCAACGAGCAACAATATGAATACCTCCAACCTAGCACAGCGCAAGAACACATCCATATGAAATATAGGCATCCCAAAGGTAGACATGACGACCAACTGTTTGCTTTAGCGCTAGCCTGTTATGCAACCAAAGAACCCGGACCAGAACAGTTCGTTTACATGGTCCCAAGATAAACAAAGCACAAATCTTTATCCTTGCTCAGAAATCGAACTTTTCAAAACGTCTTCCATCTCACCCCTCAACTCAGAATCCCGCACCTTAAGCAACAACCCAACCAGCCGACCCGCAATATTTACCTCCACCCCACCTTCTCCGCGGTAAAATCGCCTTCCCTTGCGTAACCAATCAACTAAAACCCGAGCCTCAGCCTCAAAACCTTCGATATTCCTTTCAGGAAAAACCAAAAGCCCACCCTCCACACAAACGCCCATAAACCGCTCAAAAGCACCAGTTACGGTACACCCTCCTGCAGAAGCCAAACTCTTGAAATCATGGTAAAGTTGGGCTTCAAACCTAATGCCCTTAAAGACCTTGGCCAACACACAAACCCCTGTATAAACAAAGTATATAAATAAAATATAAACAAAACGCCCGACGTCAACAAATCTCTCTCAATCAAACATTGAATAACCCAGAGGAAGCTTGTTTCGGAGCCTCATGCAAAAGCGCAAATAAATTGTCCATGGTTTAAAACACTATTAAATTCCAATTCATTCCGTAGGGATAGGTGAAGTCACCAAACCTCTAAAGTCTAAGAAGTTAGAACAAGAGTTTGCTTTCTTTAGCACTGCGAACTTATTCGCGCTTTCAGAGAAGATGGAAAAAGTTGCTTAACTAAATGGTAGAAACAAAAAATAAGATTAGAGCAGTTGCATGTTCTATTCATCTTTTAATGTAGCATTCAAACTTTAATTTCATAGACCATGTCGCAGTCTCCGACTGGACCGGGTTTGCGAATTTCTTTTAGGCGAACGTTTCTAAGTTTTAGGTTTGCTGAGAGGGCACCGACTGGAAACATCGAAACTGCACAAGCGGGGGTAATTCCGTATCGTTCTTTGACGAGTTTACCGTGGCAAATGTAGCATCCTCTAAAATGAAGGATGAGTTCTTGGTCTTTTTTCTCGAATTTTATGCTTTTAGCTATTTTGAGGTCATCCTGAAAGTATGCAGCAATCTTTTCCATCAGGTCTTCAGGCGTTTGAGCTGTGGGGTATGGATTCGCCCCAGTTTCTTCCTTGCGCCATGCTTGCTTTCGCGAATATCTTCTGATTATCTTCTCCTAAGGCTCCTTGGATTGAACATAGGACTTCAAGGACGGGTTTTTGAGGAATCATTTTTTCTTCAGCCATATTTCCACCATTTTCTAAAATTAAACTATAATAATTTACAATAACGTGAGAATAAGGCTTTGCATAACCAAAACCGAAGATTCAATCTACAGAAACAAGCATAATTGTGTTATTTCGATTCTCAAAATGACTCTCTTATTTGAAGAAAACGACTGTTAGCAGATGGTTTGTCGTTGTTTCCCGACTGTTAAATGAATAAGAAAATTAGAAAATTTTCTCTTTTTCTTCTTCTTTATCGTTTAACTCAATTCAGAGTGTTCATGGACTTAAGAAAAAAATAGTTTAATTTTGGATAAAATACGAGTTAAGTCGTTTTCTTTATCAAAAGCTCGCAAATAGCGTCGATGCTTTGAACTGCAGCGATTTCCTTGTTTTTTAGCGGGGTTTCTCCAAGCATATCTGCCTCGATTACTTTTTGGTCCCAGGGCACAAAAGATAGAACCTCAATGCCGTTTTGGTCAGCAAAAGTTTGGATAGCATTTTTCTGGGCGTCGTTCATTACACGGTTACCGATAAGGTAGAGCTGTTTCATGCCCGCAGCAATTGCCATATCATGGATGTGCTTGGCGATTTCCAGCGATTTCAGGTTAGAATCAGCGACAATTAGGAGCGCGTCGACTTCTTTTGCGGTGCCCCTGCCGATGTGTTCCACGCCTGCCTCCAAATCCAAGACCACTGCCTCGTCGCGTTCTACGATTAGGTTCCGAAGGAGCGCTCGGATGACGGCGGTTGGGGCACACATGCAGCCTGCCCCCATTGAGTGGACTGTTCCCATAACAATCAAGTTTACGCCAAGAGGGGTAGGTACAGAGTACTGTTTTACGATGTCGTCGACGCTGAAGTTCAGGTTGTAGACGCCTGAATATTCCGTACTCGTTTTTGACTCTATCAAGGGTTTGTTTTCTGAAATAGGAACTATCTTGCGGGTTTCTTCCGTTGACAACCCCAAAGTTAACCCTAAATTCGGGGAAGAATCCGCATCGATTCCTATAGTTTTTAAGCCTCGTTCAAAGAAACCGCGGGCTAAGCCGCCAGCAATGAGGGTTTTTCCTACGCCGCCTTTACCAGAAACAGCAACCTTCATACAATCACAAACCAAAAATAATTTCATAGTCAAACTAATTTACATTTTCCCTACTCCAAAACATTGGCAAGGTAATTTTTAGCGGCAACAACACATCTTAATTATTCTGTTTCAAGACAGATGAGAAATAACGAGGATTGAATTATGATTTCTGCAGTTGTTTTAGTTAACATCGATTCAGGTGCCCGAGATAAAGTGTTAGAAAACATAAAAACTTGTTGAGGGTATTGAAGAAGCCCAACCATTATACGGCGTCTATGACCTCCTAATCAAAATTAAGGGTAATTCTGTTGATAAGCTTAAGGAAATTACTAAATTTCGAATAAAATCGATAGGGGCGTTAATAGTTCTCTGACATTGATGTTAGTTCAGGGCAACTAAATTTTTGTTGTTTCATTTTGTGACAACATTATTTTATATTATTTCAAGCGCCAATAAGCTAATTAGACATAGTCCAACAAAAGCAGATAGTTGGGCGGGTCTGGCTGCTAAAATGGAGAAGGCAATAGCCCCCTTTCTTGCCGCATCCTGTTTTAGCACATGGCTTGGTCCGCTTAACTCAACCTTTTGCCTTCCTCGTTTTACTCTTCTATACATCGAAATATACGCCCCATTTTTTGTGGGTAATTTTCATAGGAGCAAATGAAGGTTCATATGTTCTTTTATTGTATTGTTAATTTGCTGGTAAAAAAATAATTTATGCAAAGTGGATGTAAGATAGTTAACCGATGACTGTGAGGAAATCGAAAGCTTCGGATTATTTTGTTGCAGGAATCATTCTTATGGTTTTAGCGGGAGTCATCTGGTTAGTTGAAAACCTAGTTTTGAATAAAACAGTAGACAACATTATTTTGCTTTTTATCCCCAGTGTTTTTATTATGCTAAGTGTAGCCCATTTGATCATAGCTGGCAGGAAATGGTATTCTTCCCATTAACCATTTACCAAGAGGATACAACGCCCGCAAATCATTGGGTTGACAGGCGCTCATGTCGTTTTATTGCCACCGCAATAACGAGCAGTGAAGCAAGTAAGGGCAAAATTACTAACAATGAAAACTCTGGAGCAACTGGTGTTGGTGCAGGTGTTGGAGTTGGTTTGGGTGTTGGAGTGGACGTGTTAGATGTTTGCGTTGGAGTTGGCGTTAATGCGCTTCCCAGATTGATGCTTACGTTGTGTATGCTATGGGAATAATGGAACTCTAAAATCCATGAATCTGAAGTTGAAGTTGCCTGATATGCCAAATCGTTGCTATCCAAGTTCACTTTAAGGTTTGCAATATTTTCAAGAAGGCTCTTTGCAATTTTCAAATCAACAAAACCTGTGGTTCCTGCAGGTCCACTTACCGTAAAGTTTAGGGTGTTACTTGTGGAGTCAAAAGCAAGAGCCGAAACACTTGAGTTAGATGAAACCGAGAAAACATATCGATTGTTGTAAGGTGCCACGGAAAGATCCATCATCGTTTGTGATGATAAAAATGGATAAACCCCTTCGTATAAGGCTCTTACTAAAAATGTTCCAGTTGCTGAAGGTATCCAAATGGCAGAGTAACTTCCATCGTTGAAAGTAGGGACAGAGGTAATATCAGTCCATGTCTGCCCTCCATTTATACTGAACGATAACTCGACAGGCACGTTGATCAACGCAGATTGATTGCCCATAACTGTTCCGTTTAGGTTGACATTAAACCCTAGCAAGGATGTTTGTGAGTTCAAGGAAAGTGTAAGATAGGTTGGAATTACTGGGTTAGAGCCAAATGCATAGATACTCCCTTGAGACGAAGGAGATGATGAAGATGAGTCAGAGCCAACATATACATTACCGTAAGCAATAGCTGGGCTTGAACGAATCGACTCTCCAGTTGTGCAATTCCACAATATTTCTCCAGTAGTCTCTTTAAGGCAATATAATTTTCCGTCAGATTCACCGAGGAAAACTTTACCATCCGCAACTGCAGGAGAAGATAAGTCCTCGAACCCTTGTATTGGAGTGTTCCAAAGTAAGCTACCAGTAGAAGCGTTTAGACAATTACATGAACACACAAAGAGTCTGCCATCGGCAAATGCGGGAGAAGAACGATCAAGCATAGAAGAATATAGAATTGTTGTGCTCCAAATCCTTAATCCAGAAGCAGCATCAAGACAAAACACTGTATTGTTACTGGTTTCACCGAAGACTTTTCCATCAGCAACAACTGGTGAGTTTTGTGCATAGGTTGCCTGATACGACCAAATAAAAGCGCCGTTTGCTGCATTCAACGCATAAACGTTGCCATTATTGATTACAAGTGTGTTCTCATCTATCATTGCTATCGCAGGTTCATCGATTGAATTATGTAAAAGCAAGGAATTGCTCCAAATCTGAGAACCGCTAACATAATTCAAGCAGTAAATCGTTCCATTTGCTGTAATGAAAAAGACTCTGCCGCCAGTAGCTATAGGAGAACAATCTATTTCATAGTTCGCCTTGAACGACCAAAGAATAGAACCGGTTGCTTCGTTTAGACAATATAAGTAATAATCTCTAGCTCCGACATATACGTCCGGAGTCTACAGCAGGAGAACTCCACATACTGTTCTCCCTGTTTGCTGTTACTCGCATCCATATTTGTTGTCCTGTAGTTGAATTGAGGGCATAAACATTGCCATTGCTTGCTGAGAAAATTACTTTTCCATCGTCAACTGCTGGACAAGTAACCACTTCAGAAGCCGTGGTATTGAATATCCACATTAGATTGCTGGAGTTAGGAGCGTAAGAGGTTGAAGAGCCTGTATGTTGCAGATCATGCCTAGACATTAACCAGCCGTCAGAGTTGGGAGCATTAACAAGGGCATTTCCTTCGATAAGCATACTGGAAGCAACAAGAAATAAAATAGATAAAACAATTAAGCTGCAAGTTACCCGTTTCTTGAGCATTGATATACCGTCTAAGCGCTATTTGTGCTTTTGTTGAGATAAGCTTTTCTCATACCTGTTCCACCAGACGAGTCAGCTATCTGAGTTAGGGTAGTGTTTGATTCTCAACGTTACTAATGCTAAAGTAATTGATATTATCAAAACGGTTATAGCCCAGGGGAATAGTTCTGGAATTGGAGGAGTTGGGCTTGGTTGGACTTGAGTTAAACTAATTTTTGCCATCCAAGCTTCTGGAGTTGGTTTACTTGTGTCTGACCCAGCCACCATGTAGCTGCCATCATGCGACTGTACAAGAGCGTAAGCCTCATGGTTCTCTCCAAAGGCAACTTCCCACTGCTCATTTCCTGAGGAGGCACTTGCAAGCACAAGTTTAGTTCCAACAAGTGCAAAGTCTCCAATACTGTTTTTAGTCATGAATCTTGCTTGGCCACCTCCGCAGTATTTCGTCCATTCTGAATTTCCTAAAGCATCCGTTTTCACTATGGCAAGGTTTGGTCCACCGCCATCGCTACGAAGCCACATCCAACCACCTAAAGCATAACCGCCATCACTTGTTTGAACCACTGAAAAAGCGAAATCTTCATCTTGACTTCCGTAAGTTTTGCTCCACCGTAAATCACCAGTAGAGTCTGCTTTCATGAGTAAGTAGTCAGGCAAATTACCGATACCTCCAGCCAAAGCATAACCTCCGTCGCTTGTCTGGACAATCGAATTTACTTCGCCATCGCCAAGAGTCTTATTCCACTGTTCATTACCTAAAGCATCAGTTTTAACTAGCCAAATAGTTCCTTTGTTTCCGACGAGGTTGGTTTGACCTATCATCGCATAGCCACCATCTTTAGTTTGAGTTAAAGCTACCGACGAGCTAAATCCTGACCCGCTGTAGGTTTGATTCCAGAGTATGTTGCCTTTGTCATCGATTTTTGCGAGCCAATAGTTCCCTGAATATTGACCAAATATGGCATATGCGCCATCGTTGGTTGCAATTAGCCAGTTGCTGTAAGGATTTCCCTTGGCAGCATAGGTTTTATTCCATTGTAGGTTGCCGGTTGCGTCTACTTTGACAACTTCAATATTTGGTATGTTGTTGGGCGAAAGGGCGGTTGAACCTGCTAAGAGAAATCCATCATCGGCAGTTTGAACTATCGAGTCAACTTCAATTAAGCCGCTTCCAGTAAATGTGCGATTCCACGTTATTGTCGGGACAATGGAAACGTCGGATACCGACAAATTTATCTGGAAAGCAAAGGAAGGCGTTGCACAATAAGTAAGGGTCAATCCAAAAATAAGTATTATTGTCAATAGAGCGTTTGACGTTTTCATATTTGCTCTCCAATACATGAATTGGCGCCTTCTTCTTATCGTTTGCTGGATAAAGATTGAAACACTTTTTCAAAACTACCGCAAAAGCTATTGTTCTTTTATTCACTTGCATTAACACTTTATTCAAAGAAAAATGGTTTGTTTGAAGTTAAAACGTTTCCCAATAAATTTGGCTTTTGACGCATCCATTAGATAACAACAGGAACCGCGTTGTATAAACAAAATGTATAAACAAATCATATAAACAAAGCGCCAGCCGTTCGCAAACCTCTATCAATCAAACTGTCTGATAAAACGGAAACTTTTCGGGTTTAATAAAACACGACTCAGATTCCGGCATTTTAGGTTAAGCCGGCGACGATTAGCAAGTATCTGAGGGTTTCATTTGCTTTAGCAAGGTTTTCCTTGGAAGAAAACCGTATTTTACATAGAAACAAAAAGCTTCCTCGTTGCCGGAGGCTACCTCAACGATTTTTGCCGTTGCCCCTTCCTGATCCATCCAGCAGAGCGCTTTTTTCATAAGTGAATCCCCTATTCCCAGAGCCCCTGTAGTTAGCGTCAACAAAAATGGATTCAACCTCACCTATCTTTTCTTGATTGAGGCTGCTGACGCAGTACCCAACTTTTTGGCCTGTCACTTCATCGATAGCTAATTCAACTCTCATTTTTCCAGCAGCGGCTTTTTTTAGTAAATCAGCCTTTCGCTTCTCAAAAGTCATTTCTAAATAGTGCTGCTTAAAATTGGTCGATAAACTCAAATGGTGAGTGTTTAGGGCTTCCCACAAAACCCTGATTTGGTCAAGCAAAGCTTCGTTTCCATAAATGAATTTGACACTTCGTTTATTCACCAAATAACCGCTCCCATTCAACACCAATTCATGTATTTAGGAAGTTTTAAAGCTTTATTTGCCCGAAAACCAAACCTAAACATAGCAAGAAACTCGGTTGAACTTCTAAGATGCCTGATAATCAAACAGAAAAAAACCAAAAAACAAATCCCCAGACGAAGAAATCGGTGTTTACAGCGACCTGTTTTCTGCAAAAACTAACGTTGAGGGTCAGGATGGCGGAGTGGTTTCTACTATTCTCGCTAAGGGTTTTGAGGAAGGATTGTTTGATGCGGCTATTGTCGTTCGCCGAGGAGTTGGATATAGCGCGGAAGCAGTCGTCGCCACGAATGCCAACGAGGTTTTAGCAGCGAAAGGAACGAAATATCTTAAAGTCAATGTCACAAAAAAACTGCGAGAACTAATCAGCCAAGGAAAAAAACGAATTGCGATAGTTTGCACGCCTTGCGAAGCCAAAGCAGTAAGAAAGATCCAGCAAACCCTCAAGAACGATTGCGAAATCACGATTATTGGGTTATTCTGCTTTGAAGCCTTCAATAGCACAAAAATAAAAGCAGAAGCGAAAACGCTGTTGGGAGTTGATTTGGATAGAGCTCAAAAAACTCAGGTTAGACAGGGCAAGTTCACAGCGTTTGTTGATGGAAAAGAGTACAGTTGCAGAGTAAAGGACCTTGATGCTGCTGCGGAAAAAGTTTGCAGTTACTGCAGTGATTTTACCGCTCAGTTTGCGGATGTCTCGGTCGGTTCAGTTGGCAGCAAGAAAGGGTATTCAACCGTAATTGTTACGGTCAAAGGCTGGAGAAAGACTGATAAAAAACTTAGATGCCGCCAAAGAAGTAGCTGATAAGAAAGAAATCGACAGATTATCCAAGTTCAAGCGAGAACGAGCCGAAAAAAACTTAGCTGCCTTAAACAAACCGCAATAATGCCCGTTTTTTAGATATGCTGCATCATAAACCGTTAAACTGAAAAACTCAGTTCTGTGTATGCAAAAGACTTTTTAACCCAAACATCTTACCCCTTTAACCTGAGATGAAATCTCCATGAAAATACTAAACGAGTTTGTGCCAACACGTAAATTCTTAAAGCTTGCAGATGAACTCAAAGACCTAGTTGATGGATGGAACGTAACTGACAGCGCAGCAGGTTTCCCAGCCGCAAGCGGCGTAGTCGTAAGCTGCTTACTCAAAAACAAGTACCCAGAAAAATATGTCTGCCCAATCTTCATTCTACACTACAAAGGACCAGTTGAAGTAGGAGGCTTAGCCTTAGCATCAGACATAATCGGCCTTAGACGGCTTAGCAGTCACTATGGGAGACAAACCCAAGTTCGGCGAACCTATAACAATGCTGCCTATCTCTGAGGCTGCAAGAGACTTCATACGCAATACAGTTAAAACCAAGAACCTAAAACTCGGCTGCCTAGTAACAGCAAGACGATCAATAGAAGAAACACTTGAACGTGTACGCGAGCCATGGGACTTCGTGTACTTCATGCGGCTAACAGGACTCATCGTTCGAAGCACTCAAAGCAGTATCAGCAGAATGCAAAAAACTAAACAAACCACTGTTCGCGTACTTCCTAGTTGGAACTGCAAAGAACGTTGAAACAGTCAAAATGATTGGCTGGCCAACCGCTGCAACTATGGAAACAGTTGAAGAGAAAGCATCACAACTTGTCGGGTTAGTCGACGGCATCATCGCAACATGTGCAGGAGACGCTGAAGGCGACAAACTGATGCTGCAAAAACTGCAGAAGTTCAGAAACTAAACGCCTAAATCATCGAGACCACTTGGTCTCTCCCAAATATTTCAAATATAATCTTTTAACTTTTAATGTTTTCAACTTTCCGAGATAAATTTAAGTTCTATCGCTTGATAAGCAACTCTAAGAAGAGGCAAAAAGTGTGAATCCTATCCAAGTATTCGCTGTAGAAAATTTACCTCTAATAAAAAAAGGAGACAACTTAGGCAAACTTATCGTTGAAGCTGCAAAAAAACAGAGCAATCCAATCCAGCCAAACGACGTGGTAGTGGTTACTCATGTTGTAGTTTCGAAGGCTGAAGGAAACGTAATCAACCTCGACCAAGTTAAACCCTCAGAAAAAGCAAAGGAAATTGCCCAAAAAACCAACAAAGACCCTGCTTTAGTCGAAGTTATTTTGCAAGAAACCAAAGGATATCGTTCGAGTTGGCCAAAACAGTATAATAACTGAAACCGTAAGCGGCATAATCTGTGCTAACGCCGGAGTTGACCGCTCCAACGTTTCAGGGGACAGAAATGTTGTGCCTCTACCAAAGAACCCAAATGCGTCAGCAGAGAGCATTAGAAAAGAAATTAAACGTTTAACGGGCGTTAACGTTGCGGTTATTGTTTCTGACACTCATGGCAGACCGTTTAGGTTAGGTGAAATTAATGTGGCAGTTGGCGTGGCAGGATTCAAGCCGATAAGAGATAGGACGGGGCGAAAAAGACCTCTTCGGTTACGTACTAAGAATTAAGCAAACCGCTATCGCGGATGAACTTGCTTCAGCGGCTGAACTTGTTATCGGACAAGCCAACGAGGGCATCCCAGCAGCCATCATACGAGGATACAAATATCAAATTGATGAAAACGCGTCTGCAACTTCGCTGACCAGAGCCAAAGAAAGAGACCTCTTCAGGTAGATAATTACCAAACCTTCAATAACTCAACCGCGTAAAATAGCTGAAAAACAGCAGGCTGAAACGATGGAAATAAACACACCCAAAGAATTTTTTGACACAACCCTACCCGTCAGGTTTAAACCTGAAAAAGCCAAGGGCATCGATGTCATCGCACAAGTAAACATAACAGGAATTGAAGGCGGCAACTGGACAGTCATTATAAAAGACCAGAAACTTCAAATCACAGAAGGAACGCATCGAGACACCGACTTTAACTTTGAAGATGAACGAGAACGATTTCTTGGACATGGTAAACGGAAAAATAAGTGCCGAAAAAGCCTTCTTCACAGGAAGAGTGCACTTTAAAGGCGACATCGGCTGTAGCACTCAAACTAAGAGATGCCGGCTTCCTATAAACCGAGTTTTTTAACCACTTCAGCAGGCAAGTCATCTTCGCCGACCTTGAAAGTTTGAGGCTCATCGATCTTCATTAGCTCACGCAGCTCAACTGCAGAGAGCTCTCTGACGAGGCGCATAATTTCTTTTTTGGCTACTTCATAATGCTCTTTGAAAGCCGCTTTATTCTTGTACAATTCACCTGCATATGCGCAGATTTCGGATTTCTTCAAGAAATATTGAACTTTTTTTGTTTTGAAGTTGATGTCGAAAGTTATTGGTCCTGCGCGGCATGTTTCAGGCTTAACCTGATGAACGATACATCGCTTGGTTTCTTTGCTGTTGAAAACACATAGAACCTGTTTCATCCACTGAAGGGTAAGAATAACTCTCTTTTGTGAAGGGTTTATCAACTTTGATTTTTTGTTTGTTGAGGTATTCTTTTATGATTTTTTTGCGGCTCTCACTTAACGGTGGTTTTGCGTCTTGGCAGCAAATAATTTTGCATTCACTGCACACATCATATGAGTAAGTCGTTCCTTTGTTGTCTTCAGGCACACTGTTTCACCTGTTTTTAGATGTAGGGTTGATTATCGGCTAAGGCACTTAATAAGAGTTGAATATACATCGATGATTGCCTGATGGAAATCTGTTTTTTCTGCGCGTCTTTGAACGTTTGCTCGAATGCAGTTCTGAGAGGCTAGCCTTCGTCTATGCGCTTCTTTACAAGCCACAGATATTTTTTCTCATCTTCGAGTTGCATGTTCCTGAGCTAATTTGAAGTAATATTGGCATACCTGCCGCGCCGTTTTGCCATGGGGACTTGAGACTATCTGCTCTTAGCCCATCCACAATGATTGCGTTGAAGTCTTTAACTAAAACGTCATGGGGCAAAAGAGCAGTGTTTGAAGCAATCAAACCTCTAAGCGCAGCACGCACAAAACAGGCAAACGCCACATCCGACTTAACACATTCCTGCTCATCCATAACCCGCACTTCGAGGGCACAACGATCAAAACGGAAAATCACACCTCTCGAATTCACCCATTCCCGATTCAGCAGAGTTTTGTCTGCACCCGCCCGCTCTAAATCTTGTGAATACCTTGCAATAACCTCCTCGCTTGTATTGGCTGAGCGATGATGCATATTCAGGGATTACATCACCAGTTATTGATGGCACTTCTTTTTGGTTAACCTTGTAGAATTGAAGTCGATTGTCATCATCTGGGCCGTTCTTTGCCTTCAAAAATTGGGGACGAAGCAGCGATTGCGGGCAGGTAGGCGCAGAGGTTGGCGAGTTGGTTGTGGATTTGGATCGCGTCAGGCTTCTTTTTGGTAGGGCAAATTCAGGTGGAAGCTCTGGATGTTTAGCCATCCATGCTGGTTTAGGTTGAAGATTTTGCCGTATTGCTGGTAGATTTTTTTGTGGTAGTGCGGCCAGATGGCAGTGTCTTGCAGTTTGAGGAGGGGATGCATACCTGTTCCGAGTAGCTGGCGCCGTGTTTCTGGACAATTTGGTTTAGCGTTGTGACGGCAGTTTGCATGGTTTCTTCGAATTCAACGGGCGATTTTGAAAGGTTGGTTGGCTTTGATTTCCATAACATGCAGTTGCATTTCTTTGCCAAACGTAAATTGGGGCATTTCAATGAAATTTATGATTTTTCCGCAGTAATCTTTGATGATTTTGTCGCTAATTGGCAAAACTTTTAGGTCTTTGTCTACTAGTGAGTATTCATGCTCTGGTCCGAGAACTTCTAACGGTTTATACGTTGTTTTTGCCTCTTTTTTTATTTAGCGTTAACTTGAGATGCTGATATATGTATAGTTAATTTTAAATATAACTGCACGAATAACGCCTTCTAATTACCTGGTGTCAAATGAAGTGTTGGTCGTCTCTAACATCGACCTTAAAGATGATTTAAAGACGCTAAAACCTTCACAGTTTCTTGAATCATCGATTAAAGACACCACCATCAACATCAATAATGAGTACCGCTACCTAAAAACAGGCTACTATGTTTCCTTGCATGCGGAAGTTTTGGGAAACAACGTTATTCCCTCATGCGAGAACATTATTGATTCCAGCCGAACCCCAATTCTTTTGTTGCGGGCGACAAGAGCAAAAATTCCCACCCTGCCATTTCTTGTTACAGATTCGGTTAAGAAAATAATGACTGAACTCAAGCTGCCCGTCGTAGTTTTTGCCGTTAACCCCTTCATTTACGAAGGCTATCAAGTTGCCAAAAACAAGAGCGCACTGTACCGTGCGATTGAAAAGTTTAGGAATGAACTACAAATTTACCGTTTGTGCACAGCCGCTGATGGGTGAAATGTTCACTGTCAAATCTTTCTTGGGAAAAATGCCAAATTGAAGATGAACAAATTAGCGCTATCACGGAAAAGGTTTATGAACTCTTCAAGATTCCAATCTGCAAAGTACACGTTCAAAAAGCAGAGGGAAAAGCTTTCCTGTGTGGTCTTGAACCATTGAAAGAAAAAGAACTGTCTAAGAATGATTTAGAGTTAATCTCGAAGGAGATTATGCTGATTTCTCAGCAGGGTGAACACATCGGTGTCTAAGATCGCTTGCTTTGTTGAGAAATATAATTTTACTGACCCCCGAGAGGAAGGCGCCCTTCAAAACTTCAAGCGTGCAGCCGAAGAGTCAGGGCACGAAGTTCAGTTTTCTTTTCCGAGAAAACATCGATGATATACCCAACTACGACGCCGTATTCATCAGAGCAACAACCGACCCATTGTTCACCTCATATATTGTGTCTAAAACTGCCTGGGAACTGGGCTTAAAAGTCGTCGACGACCCCGAATCCATCAAAATCTGCGGCAACAAAATCCACCAATACGCCCTATTCGAAAAGTACAATGTTCCACGCATACCCACAGTTTTCCTAAACAAGGACGAGCTGCACCACAAAAAAATCAGTGAAATCTTCGACGAACTCGGCAAACCCGTCGTCATTAAAGCGCCCTACACAAGTTTTTCGCGATACGTTGAGAAGGCTGCTTGCGAAACAAGCTTCCGAGAAGTCGCCAAACGATTCTTCAAAAAATCAGATGTCCTCGCCATCCAAAAGTTTACCCCAACAGGTTTCGACTGGAGAGTCGGCGTACTAAACAATGACATCTTATACGTTTGCAAGTACATGATTCCAAAGGGCAAATGGAAACACGGTGCCAAACTCCGCGGCAAACCAACAGTGATCTGGGGCAGAACCGTCAGCTCTGAAAAAAGGGATATGCCTGCTCGGCTCCGGGAAGTAGCGCTCAAAGCCTGCAGCGTGGCTGGTAAAGGACTCTACGGCGTAGACATCAAAGAAGTCAACGGCGACTACGTGGTCGTGGAAATCAACGATAACCCAAGCATCTACGCAGGCTACGAAGACTCAATGGACAAAGACATCTACCAACGCATCATCAACTACCTCTCCGAGTAGAGCGGCGTTTTCGACACCTATTTATTAGAACAAACATTATCCCATGTACACAGGAGACATTCCACTTGCCCAAAGAATCACCTAAAATCGCCCGTAAAAGATTACGAACTTACAGAGAAAATGTCGGTTAACGAGCTTGTTGTCCAGATGGACGCATGCGTGGGGTTTCACCGCGGGCAAGCTTGCTACAGGAGTTAGCATCATGGAATCGATGATTAACGCCAAAGGCTGCGTCAAATTCCTCTCTTTCCCCGCCGACATAGTAGCCACTGGCACACGAGGCGTCATCCGCGAACTGGTTAAACGCAAACTCGTCGACGTCCTAATCACCACATGTGGAACACTCGACCATGATGTGGCGCGCTGCTGGAAAGACTACTACAAGGGCAGCTTCATCATGAACGATTCCAAATTGCATCAGGAAGGGTTAAACCGCCTCGGCAACGTATTGGTTCCAAACGATAGCTACGGAATAATCATCGAAAAGAAAATCCTTGCAATGCTCGAAGCCCTCTATAAAGAAGGCAAAAAAGAACTATCCACCAGCAGAACTCTGCCGAGAAATCGGTTTACGATGCTGCAACGAGATCTTCAATTCTGTATTGGGCAGCCAAAAACAACATCCCAGTCTTCATCCCAGGCATAACAGACGGTTCAGTCGGATACCAGCTCTGGTTCTTCAGCCAAGACCACAAAGATTTTCGCATTAACCTGCTAAAAGATGAAGGAGACCTAAACAACATTGTTTTCGACACAAAAAGATCAGGTGCCCTCATCATCGGCGGTGGTATCAGCAAACATCACACGATCTGGTGGAACCAATTCAAAGACGGCTTAGACTACGTCGTCTACATCAGCACTGCGGACGAGTGGGATGGGAGCCTCAGCGGTGCACGCCCAAGAGAAGCGGTTTCCTGGGGAAAAATCAGCGAAAAAGCAAAACGGATAATGATTGAAGGCGACGCCACGGTGATAATGCCGATAATGGCAAGCTCGCTTCTGACCCGTTTGAGCAATAAGAAAGAATAAAAAAAACTAAATTGGGCGTTTATTGTACGCCTTTGAATAGCCAGCTCATATCTGGCCCTTTCCGTTTTTCTGGGACCCGCTCAGCTAGTGCGTGGCATATGAGTGGCAAGGCAATTGTTGCGTCGCAGTAGCAAACTGCGCGGGTTCCTGTTTGACTGTTTATCTTGCCCCAGCTAATCGCCTCTTCCAATGTACAGCCGCTTAAGCCACCCCATTGTGGAGAGTCGGTGGTGATTTGGATGGCATATTTATGGGGATAGTAGTATTCTTGAAGAGATTTGCGTAAGCCGCCTTTTCTGCCTGCTACACCTTTGTCTTCAGTCATCGGGGAGACGGAAATGGCGATGAGTTGGGTTAGGTCTTTGGGAACGCCGCCACCAATGTAGACGACGCCGACTTCCTTGGTTTTTGTGCCGATGCTCACGAATTGGTCGAATTCTTTGACGCTGTCCATGTGGACGTTGTGTCCCTGATTTTTGGCTAAGAGGAAGGTTTCACCGTAAGCGCTGTCAACCATGGCTGGGCTGAAGATTGGAACGCCGTTGGCTGCGGCAACTGCGGAGATTGCTGGAATGTTTTTCTTGCCAAGGTATTTGCCCAAGAGGTAGAGGAATTCTGCTGAGGTGTAGTTGTAGTCTTGTTTGCAAGTCATAACGAAGTCAGTAACTAAAGTCTCCATTTCGCGGTAGTCAGTTTCTTTTCCGTAGACGTCGTAGTATCGGTTGACATCATCGTGTAGGAGTTGCTCGTCGTTTACCATGTGGTTGCCTTGGTAGTAGCCTAAGCCCATGGCGTCAACTATGTCTTCGCTAACGTTTGCTCCGGTGGACACCAACACGTCGATGAAACGGTTTTCCATAAGCCAATTAACAATCGTCCATTGACCCGCTGTACTCATGGAACCTGCAAAGCCCATGGCGATAACAGTGTCTTTTGAATTAATCATGTTTTCCCAAACATCAACAGCCTCGCCCAGTTTACGTCCTTGATACGCGGTTTTGCCCATTTCTTTTAAAAGTTGTGAGATTGGTTTTTGTTTAGTAACTTTGATTGGTTCAAGTTTCTTACTGAAATATGAATCATTACTCATTAGGATGCACCTCGTTCTACATTATTAGGCTTGTATATGAAATTTGTTATTACATGCAAAGCTTACATGTATGGGATAAATGGGTATTAGCTCTTAATTTTTAGCCAAACGCTTCTTTTAACAAAAATAAACGAAGTAACACCTGTAATAAAAGCTGAGGCAGTTACGATGAGGTTGGCAATAGTGGCGGATTCTGGGTTATAAAACATGGCTAAAGAGATCGCAACAAAAATGTAAAAGGTGATTCCTCCAGTTATTATGTGGACAATGGAGATGAGTTTTCCGCCTTGCCCAACCTTCTCCTTAAGCCAGTTTAAGGAAGACTCAACTTTTCCATGAACATCCGGCAGGTCATCTAAAACTAATGCCAATCCACCAAGCAAGAGGACCCTTCCAGCATTAACGTCTATACGTGTGCTATTTACGAAAAAGATGTTTGGGAGATAAACAGGTGTAAAGAAAACAATGTAGAGGGATGAAAAAATCAAAACCAGAAAACCGTAGAAGTAATGGTGAAAAAACAATCTGCCAGTATGCAAAGAACGGCCGAGAGCAGCGCTTGGAAAAATGTTAATCACTGCTGTTGCAATTAGCATCCAAAAAACGGCGGCGCTAATAAGATAAGGAGCAAACGGCTGCCAATTTTGGTATCGCCAATAGAAGCCAGATAAGATTCCTGCCGCGCAACCTATTGAGACGAGGGCGTTGAAGACTAATGAAACGCTGAATATTTTTTTACAAATAACCCAGCAGTGTGCAACTTTTGGACTCGTCATCGAAACTATTCCTTTGTAACTAAGAAATTAGAATTTAATTGGACCACATTGTTTTTGAAGGTTACGGCAAAAAAGTGAACAAACATGGCTTCACAGGTTTATTACACATCAAATTTTCTTATTAGGAGACAAATAAATCATCGAATTAGACTTTAAAAGAAATATGGAAAGCATAGATTAAAATGCAGCTCATTGTACAAATGAGACTTGGTGTGCATCTTGAAGAACTCTAAAATAATAAGCAAGGTAGCCCGTTTTTTCGCAATCGTATCCTTTGTATTCGTCATTGTCTCAGCCATAACAACATTCTACCTCATACAGATTGGTAGTCCCTCAGCTCCAACCGAATACATCGTATTCGCCATACTGTCATCTATTTTGACATATCTGTTCATTGCAGTACTTTCGCTAGTGATTGCAGTTGTCGCCGGGGGTTCTGGAACAGAAAACCCTGAAAAAGAAACATTACCTCCAGCCCAGCCAGAAGCGTCAAATCCATAATTATTTTTTCTTTTTTATTAGATCAGCCATTTCTAAATGATGTGTAATTCTAGGAACTACAGTTTTGAAATGTTTCATAGCTTCAGCAACAAGCATAACCTATAGAATACTAAAAAAGCCAAAAAAGACCTAATTTGATTTCGAAGTGCTACATTTTTTCTGGAGCAAACACTCCAATTAAGTTAAGAGCGTTGTACAATACAGTTTTTATTGCTTGCGTTAGCGTTATGCGTGCGTCACTGAGTTCTTGCGAATCTGCTTTGATAACCGGCAATGCATTGTAGAATGTGTTGAACTTATCCGCTAACAAGTTCGCGTAGTCTGCAATCATGTTAGGTTTGAGGTATTCTGTTGCTTCTATGAACATGTCGGGGAATCCTGCGAGGTTCAATATGAGTTCGCGCTCGAGCTTTTCGGTTAAGAGTTCATAGACTGGTTTTTCAGGTTCACGAGCGGCTTTTCGCAGAATGCTACAGGCTCTTGCATGGGTATATTGAACGTATGGTGCACTGTTGGTTTCGAAGTTCAGGACGCGTTCCCAAGTGAACACTACTGGCTTTGATGGGTCAACATCCACGAGTGCATATCGAACAGCTCCCAACCCGACGAACTCGGCGATTTTATGTTTCTCCTCCTCTGACAGAATCGGGGACCGCTTCGAAACTTCTTCGTAAGCACGTTGAACCGCTTCGGTTAAAACCTCATCGAATGTAATGTAGTGTCCTCTTCTGCTGCTCATCTTGTAACCCGGTAAGGTGACCAAGTTATAGGCAAAATGCACCAGATTCTCGGCGGATTCTGTGTAGTCCATTGCATAGAGAGCGATTTTTAGCTGCAACTGTGCTAGCGACTGTTCCATGCCGATTACGTTAATGACTTTTTGTGCTTTTTTGAATTTCCAGAGGGTGTACGCTATGTCGCGGGTAGTGTAGAGTGTGGTTCCGTCGGCGCGTCCAAGGGTTAAAGGCGGAACTTCGTTGTTTGGGCTTAAACCCAACTTTGCCTTCAACCCAAGGGTCTGAACAACTTTTTCTGCGTCAAACTCCAAAACACCCTTCTCATTGTAAACAAACGGGGTTGCCTTCAGCTTCGCTAAAACATCGTTTACTTGTGTACTCCAGACAAAGTCGCTTTCCCAATCCCACGAATCATAGGTAACGTTGACGCGCTTCATGGTTTCGCGGAAGCCTTCAAGGCAAAGGTCGCTGACTTCACGGATGAGTTGTTTTGGCGTTTGGTTCGCCGTCTTCGTAAGCGCAGTTTAAACGTTTGATTTCTTCTTCAGGGTTTTCATCTTGGCTGATTTGCGAAGTCAATGCTTCAAAGAGTACCGGATATTTTTCTTTAAGTTCAGCGGCTATGGACATCCACTCATCGATTTCCTTGTTTGCCTTAACTAAATCGTCAGCTGAATGGGTGGCTATGGCGTTTTCGCGGACTTTTTTGAGGCGGTTAATTTCGACTAGGCAGCTTGTTACGGTGTAGATTTTTCCTACGAAAAGGTCCGCTTTCTCAGTTGGTTTTGGTCTGCCCAACTTGTGCGTAACCATAAGCGACAACAGATGATTGCCGTCCAACATCGTCAATGTAGTAATGGCGTGAAACCTGTGCCCCCTATACTGGAGAATCCGCGCTAAAGCATCACCCAACATGGGATTTCGTGCCTGACCAATGTGGATGGGATGCAGAGGGTTAACGCTGGTGTGTTCAACTATGATTTTTTTGGGTTCCGATCAGTCTTGACAAAGCCGTAGTCAAACCCCAACTTCTTAACTGAATCTAAAGTTAATGCGGAGAATTTTGCAAAGTTTACATGGAAGTTTATGTATCCTGCACCTGCAGGCGCAACCTTTTCGATGAGGTCAAAGCCTGATTTGTCAATGGCATCCACAAGTTGCTGAGCTAAAGCGAGTGGTTTCTGTTTGAGTTTCTTTGCCAACTCAAAGCAGAGCGACGAAGCTAATTGCCCATATTCGATGTTGGGTGTTTTGTTCAGGGTGATTGTGGGTTGTTTTATTTCTGGCAGAGCTCTCGTTTAGGGCATTTGCTAATGCGATTTGGCATTCTTGGCGAAACAAGTCGAAAGGATTCTGTGAGACCACGAATTTTCTTCTCCAATTGTTGTGTTAATGGTAACTTTGTCCAGTTATGTTTTTTAAATGTGAAAGCGTACTTATGTGTCTAATGGATGCAGTTAGCGATGAAAACAAAAATAGTCTATTCAGAAAAATGTTTAGGCTATGGCACATGGCACATTGAAGGCCCCCAACGAGTAAAAGTTGCACATGAAATTTTGAAAACGAAGGGTTACGAGTTTGTGGAGCCAACGCCAGCAAACGACGAAGAACTTTTAACTGTACATGACGCCGATTACCTTTTTAACGTCAAAAAAGGGTTAGTTGAAGATTCTGATACACCTGCATACGCTAACATCTACGAGTTTGCTAGACTCTCGGTTGGCAGCGCCCTTTTAGCTAGCAAGATTAACGGTTTTTCGCTTATGCGTCCACCTGGACACCATGTAGGAAGAAGTGGAGCTGCTCTGGGTGTTTACACACGTGGATTCTGCTACCTAAACAATATCGCCATAGCAGTTAAAGAATCGAAGAAAACGTACTTTAATCTTGGACATTGATGGACACCATGGGAACGGGACACAAGAAATTTTTCAGGGCGACGAAAAAGTCGTTTATTTATCCCTTCATCAATCACCCAATTATCCTGGAACAGGCGACTTCACCGAGGGCAACTGCATAAACTTTGCTTTGCCAGGCGATTTAGGTGGAAAACAATACTTAGAAACACTCGATAAAGCCTTAGGCATGGTTGATTTGGCCAAGTTTGAAGCTGTTGCGGTTTCTGCAGGTTTCGATACCCATGCAGGAGATTTGGCAACTTTAGGTTTAGTTGAACGGGACTATTTTGAAATAGGCAAAAGAGTCGCCAACCTAAAAAAACCCACATTCTTTGTTCTGGAAGGCGGTTATGTTGGCGAAAAGGTTGGGTTGGACATTGATAGTTTTTTAAAGGGTTATGAAGAAAATTTGAAAGAATGAGAGAGATTATTTTTATTTCTTTGCTTTTGCTTTCTTGTTCAGAGCTTCTAGTTTTTCTGTTATTACTCCTGAACGTTTCTCTGCAATAGCCAGAAATGGTTTCCAGTCCTTGTTCTTGATGCTGACGGTTATTTTTTCAATTTGTTCCGACAAAGTTGCTAATGCGTCGTTAAAACGTTTTTCTGCTTCTTCATCTGAATCAACAATTGCCAATGCTTCTTCTGGACAAGATGCAACGACATTTTGGCTCACCCTTACAAAGATCACATGCAATCGCCTTTCCTGTATCTGCATGTATAGTTATTCCGCCATGATCACAAGCTTGAACACACCAGTCGCACCCTTTACATTTACTTTCGTCGATTATTAACAGGCCCGTATCCTCTGCTTGGGAGAGCGCCCGTTCCGGACATGCTTTTACACATTTTGCATCTTTGCAGCCTCTGCAAGACAATGCAAAATTGAGCACTGGTGCCATCCGAACTACTCTAATTCTTGATCGGATTGGATTCCAAGTGTTTTCACCCTTTTCTACTGTGCAAGCGTATTCGCAGATTCCGCATCCAATGCATTTGCCTGGGTCAACTGAAATGAATTTTCTCTGTTGAGTTTTAGCAGACATTGTTACCAAACCTTCTTGGTGTTAAAGTAACATTGTGCATCATTTGCTTTTAACCGTTACTTAAAAAAATTATCAATTCCATGAAAACTCCAATAGACTAACATCGTTTACATTTTGCCGCGGAAAAAATCTATAATTCCTTATATAATTCAAAAGCTTGGAACCACTATTATGGTTGTAGTCGGGGATTCCATATCGATTTGGGAAAAACAACAACAGTTGCGAATGGTTTGTTGTTGTTCTTTCAACCAATAAGAAGAAGACAGAGTTGTGGGGCAGCAGAGTCTTTTTCTTCTCTCAGTATAGAAGGTAAGAAAAGAAAATCTTGGTTGGTGCGGAGGGTGGGATTTGAACCCACGAACCCCTGCGGGATAGGAGCCTCAGTCCTACGCCTTTGGCCATGCTGGGCGACCTCCGCGTTGCGTTGCGGAAATATAGGAACAGGGCTCATTTAAAGGCTTTACTTTGTGTTTGGGCGCAAGTGTTTTAGGTTGAGTGTGTTATAGTGTTTTAGTGTGGTTGGTGTGGTAAGGTTTAAACCACCGCAATCTATAACGTTGTTATAAAATAGGTGTTAAAATGAAAATCAACAAAAACAGTCCTCGAAACAATAGGAAAAACACCCCTCGTCCAAATAAACAAACTAACCCAAGGTGCCAATGCCACCGTATTGGCTAAATTGGAAGCCCGAAACCCAGGCGGCAGCGTCAAAGACCGCATCTGCCTAAGCATGGTAGAGGAAGCAGAAAAACAGGGCATAATAAAACCCGGCGCAACCCTCATCGAACCCACAAGCGGCAACACCGGCATCGGCTTAGCCATGGTCGCAGCCGTAAAAGGCTACAAACTAATCCTCACTATGCCCGAAACCATGAGCATAGAACGCCGCAACCTGCTAAAAGCATATGGCGCACAACTCGTCCTCACCCCAGGTCCAGACGGCATGGGCGGAGCCATAAAAAAAGCCGAAGACCTCGTTAAAGCCACACCCAACAGTTTCATGCCCCAGCAATTCAAAAACTTAGCCAACCCCAAAATTCACAGAGAAACCACTGGACCTGAAATTTGGGAAGACACCGACGGCAAAGTAGACATCGTCGTCGCAGGAGTGGGCACGGGCGGAACCATAACAGGCATAGCCCAATTCATTAAACCTCAGAAACCAGACTTCAAAACCGTCGCAGTTGAGCCAGCAGCCTCGCCAGTGTTAAGCGGCGGACAGAAAGGACCACACAAAATCCAAGGAATAGGCGCAGGCTTCAAACCCGACGTGTTAAAACTTGACTTGGTGGATGAAATATTCAAAGTCACAGATGACCAAGCAATTCAAACCGCAAGACAACTTGCCCAAAAAGAGGGCTTACTTGTCGGCATTTCATCAGGAGCAGCAGCCTACGCAGCTATAGAAATCGCGAAACGCCCCGAAAACAAGGACAAACTCATCGTCGTTATCCTCCCAGACACTGGCGAACGCTACTTAAGCACTGTCCTCTTCCAAGAACCAATCTAAACCCATTACCAACATTCCGTTCTGCCTCGAAAAGACGCTTTTCTTATATTCCCCCCTTCTAACATATTCTGAACGAAAGGGAAACAAAATGTCCGCAAACCCAAACCAGTCCATACCGAAAGAATGCCACGAATGCAAAGACAAAAACTTGATGAATGACTGCTGGAACCCAGACCGAATGCTAGCCACGCTTATGCATAACCATGACAAAGTGGAACAAGACTGGGTTGAAACTCGAGTGCCAAAGCTTGTAGACGAAATCATGACTAGTTACCAAAAATACGGTGGTATGGACCATCTTGAAGGACGAGATCTGCCTTCAAAAAAAGTGGTCATCGAAGTTTTAGAAGATCTATTCATGGTTCTTTTTCCAGGCTACTTAGGCGATTCAGAAATCACCAAAGCCAACATAAAGTATCATTTGGGCACCACTTTAACCTCTGTTTCCACGCGACTCACAGAGGAAGTCGAGCGAAGCCTAAAGTACATCTGCAGAAAAATCAGCGGATGCCCACAAGACATATGCCAAAAACGTGCTCATGTTGTAGTAAAGGAGCTGCTCGAAAAACTGCCGGAAATCCGAGCCATGCTAAGCGGCGACATCCAAGCAGCCTACAGCGGCGACCCCGCAGCAGTAAGCACTGAAGAAGTCATCTTAAGCTACCCCTGCGTGCTGGCAATTACCACTTACCGAATAGCCCATGAACTCTACCTAAGCGGCGTACCCCTAATTCCACGAATAATGAGCGAGCACATTCACTCCCAAACAGGCATAGATATCCATCCAGGCGCCAAAATCGGCAAAAACTTCTTCATCGACCACGGCACAGGCGTCGTCATCGGCGAAACCGCAGAAATCGGCGACAACGTCAAACTCTACCAAGGTGTAACATTGGGTGCATTGAGTTTTCCAAAAGACGAGAAGGGCAACATCATCAAGGGACGCAAACGCCATCCAACCGTCGGCAACAACGTGGTCATCTATTCAGGGGCAACCTTGCTTGGAGCAGAAACCGTCATAGGCGACAACGTGGTTATCGGCGGAAACGTCTGGATAACTTCCTCTGTAGCCGTCAGGAACAAGAATCACCATTGCTCAGCCAGAACAAAAATACAAGATGGAAAATCACCACTCAGAAAAAGCGAAGCCCTAAATTTTAGGGATCTATTTAGAGCAGTCGGAAGTTTTCTTTCACAGTTGTTAAGACTACGTGGGTGTTTGTTCGTTCTATGTATGGTAAGGATAGCAGTTTTTTGGTGAAAGCACCTAGGTCTTCGCGGCTTTTGAATTTGGCAATGATAATGGCGTCAGTTAAGCCTGTGACATCGTAGACTCCGCAGACGTTGGGGATTTTAGCTATTTCATTTTCTGTTTCGACAAGTCTACCTTTGGAAACTGTGATTTCGGTGACTACGGTTAGTTGGTACCCGAGTTTTTCATGGTCCAAAATAACAGAATATCCTTTGATTAAGCCGTCTTCTTCCATCTTTTTTATTCTGGACAAGACTGTGCCGACTGAAACGCCAACGTTCTTGGCTATTTGTCTGCTTGAGAACCTTGCATCTTCCAAGAGTCCTTTAAGTATTTTTACGTCGGTTTCATTTAATTCCATAACTATCTTATCCTGCACGTTCTTTCAATTAAAGCCTATTTTTTGGAACAGCCTTTGGATAATCATATGATTAAGTTAATAAAAGTTTAGTAATTTGAGCGTAACAACGGATGCCTAATTAACGCAACAACCATAAAAAGCATGTTTTTTAGCAGCAAATAGATAGTAATCTTAAATTAGAGCCTAAACCCCAATAGTTCTGAGCCACCACCAATGCAAGCAAAATACGACACCATACTTGTTCTTGGACTTCGGCGGACAATACTGCCATCTTATCGGCAGAAGAATCAGAGAACACGGCGTCTACTCAGAAATTGTTCCACACGACATCTCACCCGAAGAAGTGGCGGCTCTAAACGAGAAATTCAACGTTAAAGGCTTAATATTTTCAGGCGGACCCTCAAGCGTCTACGACGCTAAATGCTCCTAAACTGCACCCACGCATCTTAGAGGTCAACCTGCCGATTCTGGGCTTGTGCTATGGACACCAGCTTTTAGCGCAGATAACAGGAAGCAAGGTTGAACCTGCAGCTTGCAAAGAATACGGCATTGCACAAGTGGCAATCGACAAGCCAGTGGGCGTTTTGGAAGGGTTAAGCGAGACTGAACAGGTTTGGATGAGTCATGGTGACACAGTCTTTGCGCCACCAGCCAGAATTCGAAGCACTTAGCTCACACCGACAACTGCCCTGTCGCAGCTTTCCGCCACAAAACAAAACCAATCTACGGCTTACAATGGCACCCAGAAGTAATCCACACCCAAAATGGCATGCGTATGCTCCAAAACTTCATCTTCCAAGTTTGCAAGTGCCAAGCCAACTGGCAAATGGAAGACCTCATACGAAAAATGGTTAAAGAACTTCAAACCGAAACAGGCGGAAGCACAGCAATAATCGGGTTAAGCGGCGGCATAGACTCAAGCGTCGCAACTGCTTGGCCGCCCAAGCTTTGGGAGAAAAGTTGACAGCGGTTTTTGTTGACCATGGTTTTATGCGAGAAGGCGAACCTGAACAAATCCGCGAAACATTCCAGAAGTACCCGATAAAATTCATAGTTGCAAACGTTCAGGATCGTTTCATGGCGAAACTCAAAGGCGTCGTTGAACCAGAAACCAAACGCAAAGTCATCGGTGAAGAATTCATCAGGGTTTTCGAAGAAATCGCCAATGAATCAGGCGCCGAATACCTAATACAAGGCACCATCTACCCAGACAGAATCGAGTCAGGTTTCCGCAAAAACTCTGACAAAATCAAGTCCCACCACAACGTAGCGGGATTACCAGAAAAAATAAAATTCAAAAAAATCCTCGAACCTCTCCGCGACCTCTACAAAGATGAAGTCCGCAAAGTTGCACGAATGCTTGAATTGCCCAAAGAAATCGTGAACCGACAGCCGTTTCCCGGACCAGGTTTAGCAGTGCGGATAATTGGCGACTTAGACTGCAGAAAAAGTTGAAATCGCTAAGAAAGCCGACAAAATCGTTCGCGAAGAAATTGAAAAGAACAATCTTAGCAGAGAACCTCTGGCAGTATTTTGCGGTGTTAACAGACACTAAAGCTACTGGCGTTAAGGGTGATGCACGCGCTTACGGTTATGTTGTAGCTGTTCGAGCTATGGAGAGCCGTGAAGCCATGACCGCCAGTTTCGCCAAGATACCGTACCCAGTTCTGGAAAAGATTTCCACCCGAATAACAAATGAGATTCCACAGGTTACCCGTGTCGTCTATGATATTACTCATAAACCTCCTGCAACCATTGAGTGGGAATAATTAAGAGTTTTCAATATGTTAATGGCTTGAAAAATTGTCGATACAACCTCTCTCCATAGGTTTCTGCACAGTACCGTCATTGGATCCCATAATCGATTGGTAAAATTCAGCCTTTAGTTTCATAATTGTTTATATAAAAAAGCCTCAATAATGTTAAGCCATATCAAGGTGACACCTCTGAAAGCGTTGATTTTAGCAGGCGGCTTTGCCACAAGACTACGACCCCTAAGTTGCTCCAGACCCAAAACCCTCTTTCCAATAGTTAACAAACCACTGTTACAGTGGATTTTTGAACGATTAGCCGAGGGCGGAGTAGACGAAGTAATCCTCGCAGTCAACGCACTTACAAAATTCTATATCCGGCAACATAAACCATCAAAATGCGGCTTAAAAGTTCGATTTTCTGTTGACCCACCCAAGATGCCACTGGGAACAGGCGGTCCACTGAAGAAAGCAGAGAAGCTGATTGGTCATGATGAACCATTTATCATGTTGAACGGCGACATTTACGCTGACATAAACTACCGCGAATTGCTTGAAGCCCACAAAAAATCGGGGGCATTAGCCACGATTGCGCTCTGCAAAGTCGAAGACCCATGCAGTTTTGGCGTGGCAGACCTAAAAGGCAATGCAATCAAACGGTTCGTGGAGAAACCGCCTAAAGGTCAAGCACCCAGCAATCTCATAAACGCTGGCGCCTACGTTCTTAGTCCGGAAGTGTTCGCGTACATTCCTGAAGGAAGAGCAGTTTCTATCGAGCGAGAAGTCTTTCCCAAACTGGCCGAGGAAGGCAAACTATGTGGCCACTGCATCAATGGGTTATGGATAGATATCGGCAAACCTCATGAATACTTGGAAGCAAACAAGATAGT
The DNA here is from genome assembly GCA_963809455.1 of Candidatus Bathyarchaeota archaeon. Taxonomy (GTDB): domain Archaea; phylum Thermoproteota; class Bathyarchaeia; order Bathyarchaeales; family Bathycorpusculaceae; genus Bathycorpusculum. The sequence continues at coordinate 79,665 of CAWEJP010000001.1, forward strand.
TCTCGATTCACTCGCTAAAAAAGTCTAAACAAGAGAATACTAGAACCATTCGTGAAAGGTCCCGTTGCCTTGGATACTGGAGTTTTAGTTGGCGAAAAATCAGTTATCGGCCCTTATGCGGTATCTAGGTAAGAACGTCAGAGTTGGCGCAAACGTGCAAATCTCCAATTCAGTCATCTTTGCAGAAGCTCACATAGCTGACGGCGCCATTCTCAACGGAGCAATCGTTGGTGAAGGCGCAAAAATAGGTAAAGGCGTTAAGCTTCCAAAGGGCTGTGTAGTAGGCGACCTCGCCAAAGTTAAAGACAGCGTTCACATGCATGATGGACAAGTGGTTTGCCCCGCAAAAGAAGTCACTGAAACGTTTTAAAACCTAGACTTGTTTGTTAGATAACTACTGAGTTGAATTTACATGAGTGCACGAAAACTTTTTGGAACAAACGGAATTCGCGGCCTTGTTAACGTTGAATTGACGCCTGAAATGGCCATTAAAGTTGGAGCTTGTATTGGAACTTTTTTTGGAAAAAACAAAAACGTACTTTTAGGCTATGATGCTCGAACCAGCGGACCTATGTTTGCAAAAGCCGTGATTTCTGGTTTAATGTCTGCAGGATGTAACGTTTACTTTGCAGGAATGGCATCTACGCCAGCCATCCAGTTTGCCACTAAAAACCACAAGATGGACGGCGGAGTAATCATCTCTGCTTCGCATAACCCGCCAGAATACAACGGCATCAAAGTAATCTGGAGCGACGGCATCGAAACCTCCCATGAACAAGAAACTGAAATAGAAGAACATTTACTTTGACAACAAAATCGTTTATGCGCCATGGGACAAGCTGGGTGCTAAACGTGAATTACAAGGAATCAACGATGAATACAAAGATGCCGTAAAAAAACATGTTGAACGAAAACAATAATGGCCAATGCACACTTCCACGTTGTAGTCGACGCTGCCAACAGTGTTGGAGGAATAGCATTGCCTCCTCTGCTAAGGGAACTAGGCTGCAAAATCACAACTATAAACGCCAACATCGACGGAACCTTTCCAGGCAGACTACCTGAACCGCGTCCAGAAAGCCTCGGCGACTTATCTGCAACTGTTAAAGCCATCGGCGCAGACATGGGTGTGGCCTTCGATGGAGATGCAGACCGCTCCATTTTCACAGATGGCAACGGCACGATTTACTGGGGGGACAAAACCTTCGCAGTTGTGATAAAGCAGTACCTTCTGAAGAATCCTGGCGCAAAAATAGTAACACCCGTCAGCTCATCCACCCTGATAAAAGACACGGTTGAAACCTACAAAGGCAAATTAATCTGGACCAAAGTCGGAAGCGTAACTGTTTCGCAGACAATGAAAGCAGAGAACGCTGATTTAGGAGGAGAAGAAAACGGCGGAATATTCTATCGTCCCCACCAAGCAGTCCGCGACGGAGCCATGACAACCGTACTGCTGCTGAATATTATGGCGGAAACTGGAAAATCTCTTGCTGCAACTCGTTGCTGAGCAACCGCAGTATTTCATTGAAAAAGGAAAAATCGAGTGTCCAGACGATAAGAAACCGATTTTGCAGCAAAAAATCTACGAGCAAGTTAAGAACGAGAATGTCAGCACCATCGATGGAGTAAAAATCTGGTTTAGCGACGCAAGCGCTATTTTGATTCGCCCAAGCGGCACAGAACCAGTTTTCCGGTTGTATGCTGAAGCTAAAAACCACAGAAAGCACTACAACTAGTCGAAGACTACAGCGCAAGGCTTAAGAAAATCCTCCAAACCATATAACAACCCCAACTTTGTTTGGAAGAGAACCGCTCATGCCCCAAGTTCTAAACCTAAAACCCGAAGAGGTAGATATCGAACGAGAAACGCTCAAAGTACACTGTAAGCGTTATCGGATGCGGACAAAAAGGAATTCTTTATGCTAATGCTTTTGCGGAAGCAGGGTTTAGAGTAATTTGTACGGACGCTGACCCGAGTGTTGTCAAGAAAGTGGCGAAGGGAAAAATAGCCAGTCACAGCGCAAGTTGAAGCGAAACTAAAAAGCTACATCAACTAACGGACAAATAACCGTTAGTTCTGAGCGCAAAGAAGCTGTTTCCCAAAGCGATATCATCGTCATAGCTGTCGGAGCAAAAGTTGATGAACAGAAAAAAACTGATTATTCTCAAATAGTTAGTGCCTGCAAAACAAGTTGGAGCCGCACTTACATCAGGGTACCCTTGTCATATATGGCGGCATAGCAGGCATTGGCTTTATTGAGGGTGCGATGAAGGAAACCTTGGAGAATACTTCAGGTTTTAAGGTTGGAACAGATTTTGGGTTAGCCTATAACCCAATTCTACACTGCAGATGCTTTGATGGAAAATTTGGAGTTGAAAGTTGCAGCGACCGACCAAACCAGCTTAAACGCAGCATCAACCATCCTCAAAACGTTAACAAAAAGAAGTCAAAGAAGTCGACGACCTCAAAACCGCTGAAATAGCCACTCTCTTCACCGTCGCAAAACAAGACTGCAAACAGAGCCTTAGCCAACGAATTGGCAATTTTCTGCGAAAACGCAAACATCGACTATTTCAAAGTACTAAGTCTTCTCGACCTCAACGACCCTTACTTTTAGCCCACAATCGTCGATGAAGAAAGCAAGAATGAAGCATACTTGCTGCTTGACAGCGCAGAAAACATAAACGCTAAGCTTCGGCTTCCCACGTTGGCTAGGCAGATAAACGAGGATATGGTAAAACACGCAGTTAATTTAACGGCAGGATACGCTTAGCAGGTGCGGTAAACCACTTAGAAGAGCAAAAGTTGCTGTTTTAGGAACGGCTAACCCGTCAACGGCTACTGGTATCTTTGTTAAGATGATAGAGTTGAAAGGTGCCAAAGCCAGCCTTTATGACCCCATATCAAAGATGGGACCTCAGGATTGGCGCATAGTAAAAACCAACCTAAACGAAGCCGTCGAGGGGACAGACTGCATTGTGGTGTTGACTGGGCAGGAACAATTCAAGAATTTGAACCTGAAAAAACTAAAAGCCCTGATGAAAACTCCATCAGTAATCGTGGATTTGATAGGAATTTTTGAGCCCAAAAAGGTTGAAGCAGAAGGCTTCATATACTGTGGGTTAGGAAGAGGAACTGATAAGAACTTGAAGAAACTTGGCGTAGCAGTGATTGGAACTGGGCAATGGGGAAAAAACCACGCCCGAGTCTACAAAGAACTACCGTCAGCTGAACTTGTTGCTGTTTGCGATGTTAACGCTGAAAGAGCCAAAGCTATGGCAGCTCAACACGGCGTAAAAGCATACTCCGACAGCACAGAGATGCTTAAAGACAAGTCTATTGAAGCAGTAAACGTCTGCACTTGGTCAACCATTCTGGCTAAAGAAGCTATGAAAGCGCTTGAAGCTGGAAAACACGTTCTAGTTGAGAAACCTATGGCAACCAACTCCTCAGCAGGCAGAAGAAACTGGTTAAAACTGCCCAAGAAAACGGATTACATTTAACGGTGGGTTTTCTGATGCGGTTTATACCAGGGTTGCAGATGATTCGTGAATCGGTTGAGAACAAAAAAATAGGCGAACTCGTGTGCGCAACCGCCAAGCGAGTTTCTCAGTGGCCTGAACGCATCGGTGACGTCGGCGTCGTCAAAGACACTGCCATCCATGACATTGATGTTATGCGGTTCATTTCCGGTCGAGGACCCAATTTCCGTTTATGCGAAGATGGGCAGCATGCGAATCCAAAAATTCGAAGACTACGCTCAAATAATGCTCACCTACGACGACGGCAAAAGCGCATTCATCGAATCCAACTGGCTAACACCCTACAAGACCCGCACCTTAACCGTGACGGGAAGTGACGCCATCATGCGACTAGACTACATAACGCAGGACTTGTGGATTGAACAGCAAACCCAAACGGTACAGCCCCGTTATCCATTCCAAGAACCCCTAAAAGCAGAACTGCAGCACTTTGTTAGAATGCATTTTGGAGAAGAAAAAACCCATCGTAACTGGCGAAGACGGAGTTCGAGCTCTGACCGTTGCTACAGCAGCGCTTGAATCCTCAGCAAAAAACAAGGCAGATGAACTAAAAAAGTAAAGAATTATGTTAGGTTGAAGGGTTTGCCTTCAGAAACAATTTTCTGAGGAGCTTTTTCCTTCCATTTCTTGAGAAACGGTAAATCTTCGTCGGCTTTGCGTAGCTCATCGGGAAGCATTTCTGGAATTTCGTCGCGAATGGGGTACCAGCGTAGGCATTTGGGGCAAACGATTAAGCCTTCGACTATTTCGTCTTTTTCTTCAAAGACGTGAAGCTCCAAAGGATGATACTTATCGATTGGGCAGGCGAGGATTTCCATTAGTTTACGTTTCATCGGATTCCACGAAATAGAATAGTCTTTGTTGAGTTATTAAAACTTGTTTGGCAACAATGTAACCTGTATGTCCAGTACGGTTTGGTACCAGTTTGGACCAGTTGGTCGCATCACCCGCGAATTAGCAATTACGTATTTTACGTCTAAGCTGTCGAGTTTTTGTGCAACCTTCACCCTGGTTTTTTCTATAGGATTTTCTTTTCCTGGTGCATGCTGGAAATCGTAGTAAGTGGATCCAGCCGCCTGTTGGCTTTAGAGCCGACAATGCGTAAGGGAGGTATTCAAGGGCTTTTTCCGGCAGGGGCATCAATACGCGGTCAGCGATTCCTTGCAAGTTTGCAGTAATGATGTCTTTCGCATCGCCAAGTATGGGAAAAACGCTGCCCTCGACGTGGTTGACTTTTATGTTTTCCTTCATGCATTCTATGGCGACGGGGTTAACATCAATTGAATAAACTTTGACTGGATTAACAGTTTTGGCGATGACTATGCTAAAACAGCCCACGCCCGCAAACATGTTGACCACCGTCTCGCTGGGCTTAACAAGGCAAGCAATGCGCTTATGCTCAAATGAAAGCCTGGGTGAAAAATACATTTTTTCAACATCAACCCTAAAGGAGCATCCACTTTCTCTGTGGGTGGTGACGGTTTTGTTTTCACCCGCCAACAACTTAAGCATTCTGACTCTGAAGTCGCCTGAGATGCTGGTGGCTGGTGTAAAGACGGTTTTGATATTGGGGTGCACTTCCATTATTTGCTTTGCAATAGTTTTTGAGTTAGCAGCGTTGCTTGGCGGGATCTTGATTATGGCTATGTCGCCTATCACGTCAAAAGAATTGTAAGATTTTACTATATTCTTCTGTTGAATAAGCTTCCGATAGCTTTTCTCTCAGCCGTTTTCTCAACTATTCATCCTCATTGCCAGCAAGTATTGGAAATGTTTAAAAGTAAAATGCTTTTCTTTGTAGGACAGGCGTTCTCTATGGAAAAATCAGGAATTGTTTATGAATGCATGAGATGCGGTTCAAGAGTCCCCTCTGAAGAGCTAGAACTACGTGGCGGAGAAACCAAATGCATCATCTGCGGCTACAGGATTCTAAAGAAAGTTAAGCCACCAGTAGTTAAACGGGTTAAATCAAAATAGAAAAGAGAAACTCGTGTTTTTACACGAGAAAATTTTTGTTTTAAACATTAGTTTTTAGTAGAAGTCTTGGTCTCCAAGTTTACGCAGCGCTTTTCCCTTCAGTTTAACCGCTGAGCCGTCAGGGAATTCGTCGTCGATTTCTTTTTCAACTGTTTGTCGTTTGACGGTTTCGCCGCAGATTCCGCCGGGCAACATGCGTCGTTTAAAACACATCGAGTAATGCATTTTGCAACGTTACATTGTTCCTCGGTTTCTCTGCACCAAACAGAGTCGCGTCGGTAGAAAACGGAGTTTTTTGCACATTTAAATGATTGACACGCTGGAGAACAAGCTTTTGATTGAGCCAACAGATACACCTCAATTGTCAATTCAAAATTTATGTTTTGTATAGATCCTTGGTTTTTCATTATTGATTTGGATGAGATATAAACTTTATTCTTATAAATGGAAAAATTTAGGTTGTGGATGCATGTTTAACTCTTCTTCGCCTGTAGATTTCAACGATCGCAAACAGGATTAGGGCTAATACAACTATCAGTATGGTTAAGAGAGAGCTGGTTGGTATCAGCATTGAACCTAAAGCAACATACTTGTCGATTTTTATTTGAACAGTAGTTGGCTGGTCAACATTGAGTGTAATTGCTTGGGAAGCATCCGGTGTTCCTGAAGGCTTGAGCGATTATTTGAATGTTGCCGCCGATTATGTTGTTGAAGGTGACTTTTCCGTTACTCTGAGTAACTTCTGAGGCTTGTAATGGGCCGTTTAACGTTACGTTTGCGTTGGAGATTGGCGATCCAAAGAAGTCAACTACTGAGACTGAAAGTTGAATACCGTAGAGTGTACATTGGATTTGCTGTTGGCTACTACTAAAAACATCCACGTTTGTTTCGTTGATTAGAGTCGTATCCTTGTAGACTCTTGCACGGTACATACCAAAGGTAGCTTGTATTGTGGCTGCACCATTGCTGTCAGTTGTTGCAGAATAGAACAAGCCATTCGATAACTCTACTAGTTCTATTCGTGTATTGGGAATTGGTTCTTGGTTAGAGCCAACGATGTTTAAGTTCAGGGTTTCGCTTGGGCAAATTATGAACACTTGAGCAGTTGCTTGAGTTGGCAAGTTGCTTACTGTGTTGTTGCCTGCGTTGAAGATTTGTTTGTAGATTGAAGCATCTATAGTGTATGTTGCTCCAGCAAAGCCCGAGGTTAATGTGTAGCTTCCTGTGGAGTCTGTTTGACCTGTCGCGCTTCCAGTCTTTGTTCCCGAACCGCTTTGATAGCGGTAGGATACGGTTAAGTCCACAAAGGGCATGGCGATTCCATTAGTGGTTTCTACTGTTATTTTGATGTTCGTTAACTGGCAACTTAAAGTGAAGGATGCATCGCCACTGACAGTAACAGTTTGGCTTCCAACGTTAACGTCATTCCAGAAAGCCGTGAGGACCTGCGTACCTGATTCAAGCTTAAAGTTTGCAATCCCATTTGAATCGCTGGTAACATTGTAAACAGAGTTAGTTGACGGAATCAACAGCTGAAATTGATATTCCCCCGACGGCTTGACCCGACAAATTGTTTGTTTGAACCTTAATATTGTATCCCGGAACAGTAAAAGTTTCTGAGTCAGCTATTCCCTTTTGAGTATCTTGAGGTGTTATTTTTATGGTGTAGTCGCCAATGGCGGCATTTGAGGAAACTACCCAGTTTGCAGTGATTACGCCTTCGGCTGAGGCAATTACAGGAGCGGTATAGATAGCAGTTCCAGAGTTTACGTTTGTTATGGTGAGGGTTGCAGCTTCGTTAGCTGGTAACCTGTCGCTCGTAACGTTTACTGTTTGACCTCTATGGTAAGATGTTGAATCGATAAAGTTTACTGCAAAAGTAGTTTTGAGCTAAAGATTGCGATTGGTTAAAGTACAACAGTGTAGGTTCCCGCATAGTCGGTTAGTGAACCGCTGGGTACAAAACTGCTGTCTGGAAAAGTTACCTGTGCATTCGCAGTTCCATTTGAGTTAGCTGTCACCCAAATTAACGTTTTCGTGTAAACTGTGCCAAGAGGACTTGGAAGAGCAACCCCGACAATTGCGCTGTATGAAGTGCCCAATGAACCGCCTGAGACAGCTGACGTTTAGCACTAAACTGCTTCCTTCCTGTACCGATGAAGGAACTGCATTTATCGCATAGTCCGTTGTAACGGTGAATTGCTTAGTTGAGTTAACGTTTATTGCAACATCTTGAAGAATCAATGCGTAGGCTCCACTTGATAATTGGGGAACTGTAAAGTTTGCATTCAACATAGTAACCTTGAGATTTTCCGCTGGCAACCACAGTTCTGCCTAGAAAAAGTTGGTAGGAACCATTAGAAGTGTAGATGGTTCCGATGACATTAATGCTTGACCCAACTTGTCCTGAGGCTGTGCTGGGAGTAATTTGGAGTAATGTTAACGCCAAGGTTTGTGTTCTGAGCATAAACTTCAAGAGGCGAAACCACTGCGGCAAACGCAATAAGGAATAGGATGGTAACTGTAATAATTTTCTTGTTCAAACCACTCGCTCTCCCAAATAGGTAGCCAACATTGCTTGATGCTCATGATTTAACCTAGGGATGATTTTAAACTTTACCTTTCAACCCTCAAACTCAAGCTCTAAACTTGCAAAACAGCTTAAACAAGGTTTATATGCAGAAAATGGCTTGCGGACATAGGGATTTTTAAAAGACGCTTTTCTAATGTTACAGAAACTCGGTGTATTCCTTGGAAAACCAATCTGCCTCTCCGCTTTTAGCTGCGCTTAAGAAGCAAAAGTACCATTTAATCGGAAGTCACTCGGCGGTTAAAAGGTGCAAGTGGCTCTACGAATCCATAGTTAACGGCAGAGTCTGCTACAAACAGAAGTTTTATGGCATCCAATCTCACCGATGCATCCAGATGACGCCATCGCTGTACTCATGCACGCAGCAGTGTCTGTTTTGCTGGAGAGCACAGAGCGGAGATTTAGAAGTTACATGGGATGAGATGAAAAACCCAGCTAAAGATACGCCTGAAGAAATTGTTGAGGGCTGTTTTAGGGCACAGGAAAAAATTTTGACTGGATACAAGGGCAATGAGAAGGCGAATTGGCGCAAATTGCAAGAAGCCCAAAGACCCAAGCAAGTGGCGATTAGTTTAACGGGTGAACCAACCCTCTACGAGCCGCTTGGGCGAATTAATCCGCACGTTCCACCAGAAAGGATTAACCACTTTCCTCGTTTCAAACGGCACATTACCCTCTAAACTCTCAAAACTAAGCCAAGAACCCACTCAACTCTATATTTCACTCTGCGCTCCAAACGAACAAGTCTACAAGCAGGTTTGCCGACCCCTATTTCCAGGTGCCTGGGCAAAATTAAACGAAACCCTCGCTTTGCTGCAGAGTTTCCGCTGCCCCACAGTGATTCGAATGACAATGGTTAAAGAACACAACATGAGCTCTATAGACGAATATGCTAAACTCATCGAAAAAACTAATCCTACCTACATAGAAGCCAAAGCTTACATGCACATCGGATTTTCAAATTTGCGATTGGGGTTTGACCGCATGCCCATGCATGATGAAGTCAAGGATTTTGCAAACCATTTAGCTGAGAAAACGGGTTACAAGGTTATTAATGAGGCGCCAGAGAGCCGAGTGGTGCTGTTGAGTCGGTTGAAGAAGCCGATTCAGGTTTCGGCTAATTAAGGCTTGTTGAAGCACTTTTAAGGTTTGATGGTCTGGGTAAGAAATTGAAATAAACAACCACCCCAATCTTCTATTTGGTGCAATTTTGTCTTCCCTAGAAACCGTAATCCAAACTATAAAAACCGAGCTTATGCAGAAAAACCAGATCCGCGAGGACACTCATGAAGCCATGCGCAAAGCCACTAGCCTCTCTAAACAGGCGATTCTGCTTATCCACCAAAAAAGGTTAACTGACGCATCGGAAATGGTTGCAAGCGCTAAAGAAAAAATCGTTAACCTTCAAACCCAAGCAAAACAGTACCCAGAAATCATTTACGGCGGCATGCTTAGCGCGGCATTTCAAGAGTACTCAGAAGCAAACATTTTTTTAGTTTTAGTTAAAGAAGACCGGTTTGTGACTCCAACCGAAATTAACGTGCCCTCCGTCGATTACGTTTTGGGTTTAGCCGACGTTATTGGTGAATACAGGCGTTTAGCACTGGACAATTTGCGTGAAGGCGAAGTAAAGAAGGGCGAAAAATGCCTTGAAATCATGGATGAAGTATTCATTCAGCTATTAGCGCTCGACGAAGCCTACATGCTTGTTCCCGGCCTTCAGACACAAATCCGACACTGCAAGAAGAATCATCGAATCAACACGCGGCGACATCACCTTGGAGGTGCGCAGAAAATCGCTCGAAGACCAACTCAAACGGTTTGAACCAAAAAAATCTGCCAAACCTAAACCCCAAAAGGTAAAACCCTAAAATTGCCCAAGCTTACCAAGAATTTCTCCGTAAAAAAAGCCCACAACACACAGGTTTGTCTATCAAAAAAGCTGATTTTACAGGATAAGCTACCGCAGAGAATCCGAACAGTCGGCGGCGTGGATGTTTCATACGTTGGCACCGTCGGCATCGGTGCTGTAACCGTTTTGGATTACGATTCATTGAAACTTTTGGAAACCCAAGTCGCAACCTGCGAAGTAAAAATCCCTTATATTCCAACACTACTGTCGTTTAGGGAAATCCCGCCTGCCATGGCAGCAATCAAAAAGCTAAAGATTCAGCCGGATGTTTTTCTGGTTGATGCCCAAGGATTCGCTCATCCCTACAGATGCGGGTTCGCCAGCCACCTTGGCTTAGCGTTGAGAAAACCGACCATTGGCGCGGCAAAAAGCAGGTTAATTGGCACAGAAATGAAGAAGGAAGGCAGAACCTCTTTGGTTGATAAGGACGAGGTTATCGGTGAAGTTGTAACCACAAAACCAGATCGCTAAACCCATCTACGTGAGCATTGGCCACATGGTCTCGCTTGAAACCGCGGTAGAAATCGCCAAGCACTGTGCAAAGGGTAGAATTCCCGAGCCGCTGTTGCAAGCCCACAATTTAGCAACAAAAACTCGAATTCAGCTTACAAACAAAAGCAAAGTAAATAACCCAACACACCGTAAACTAAACCTGAGAGTGAATGCATGGCTGAAGAAATAACATTCGCCGAATTCCAAAAACTGGATTTACGCATAGGAAAAATCATCGAAGCAACCCAAGTTCCAGAATCAAAAAAACTAATCAAAATCATGGTTGATTTTGGCACAGAAAAACGTCAAGCCGTCGCTGGTTTGCTCAAGTACTACAAGCCTGAGGAGCTCGTGGGCAAAAAATGCGTTTTCCTCCTAAACCTGCAACGACGCATGCTTGCAGGCATTGAATCGCAGTGTATGGTTTTAGCCGCTGAAGATGAAGCGGGGAACGTTATGGTTTTGCAACCAGAAAAAGACATAGTGGAAGGCAGCAAAATCGGTTAATCAACCATTAAATTTCTAGTTTTATTAGTAGAGAAAGATAAAATAGTAATTAGGACAACTATTCTGTAGTTTATTTGGAAGGTTAACTTATGGCAGTTAATGAAGAAGCACTTATGTGGGTCGAGAAGTACCGCCCCAAAACCCTCGATGAAGTCGTGGGGTTAAAAGATATCGTTGAGAGCATCAAAGCGTTCATGAAAAACCCAAAAACCATGCCACACCTCATGCTGGCAGGGATTCCGGGCACAGGGAAAACCACTATCGCCCTCTCCATTGCCCACACCCTCTACGGAGCAAACTGGAGAAACTTCACTTTAGAACTGAATGCTTCTGACGAGAGAGGAATCGACACCGTCCGCGACCGAATCAAAGATTTCTCACGATACAGCCGCTCAGGCTTTGGCGAGATACCTTTCTGCACTAATCATACTCGACGAATGTGACCAGATGACTGGTCCCGCTCAAACAGCGCTCAGACGCATAATGGAAACCAGCAGCCGCACTTCCAGATTCATCTTAATCTGTAACCAATCCAGCAAAATCATCGAGCCAATCCAAAGCCGCTGCGCTATCTTCCGCTTCTCACGCCTAGACAAACAAGCCATGAAAGAACATCTACAATGCATCGCCAAAAAAGAAAACGTAACCTTGCAGCCTGAAGCCGCAGATAAAATTGTAGATTACTCCGAAGGCGACCTAAGACACGCCATAAACGCTTTACAGACTGCTTCAGCCTACAAGGATGGCTGCGTAGACGAAAAAACGGTTTCGTTAGTCATCGGTGAAGCCAGCCCAAGCCAAGTGCAAAAAATGATACGAAAAGCACTCTACGGCGATTTCATCGAAGTCACGAAAAACAATGTATGAAATAATGGGTTCATTCGGCTTCTCAGGCAACGAAATCATCCGTCAAGTCCAGCGGGAAATCTTCAAAATGTCCGATTTAACTCCCGAACAGAAAGCGGAACTCTCAAACATAATCGGCGAATATGATTACCGCTTAACGCAGGGCGCAAACAGCGATATTCAACTCAGCGCGCTTGTTGGCGCAGTTTGCGAAAGTTTGGGAAGAACGTAGAGGAAACTTATGCAGCGAAATGATCTGCTTTGGGTTGAAAAGTACCGCCCAAAAAAGATAGAAGACATCATCGGCAACGAAGAAGCTAAATCATCCTTTGTTGAGTGGCTTAAGACAAACGTAAAAGCAAAAAAGCTGTTTTGCTCTATGGACCGCCTGGCGTGGGAAAAACGGCTTTGGTTAATGCTGCTGCAAGAGAGTTCGGCTTCACTATCATCGAGATGAATGCCAGCGACACCCGCTCTGAAAAAGCCATCAACGCGGTTGCTAAACCAGCCACCTCCTATGTGGCCTTAGATAACTTTTCAACAAGCCAAACTAAAGGAAAAGGAAACATGCTTTTCCTTGACGAAGTCGACGGCATCGCAGGCAATGAAGACCGAGGCGGTGTTAGCGCAATAATAAAAATCGTCGAAGAAGCGCTCACACCAGTCATTATGGCAGCAAACGATCCCGACGTTGAAAAACTACGTCCTCTAAAGAAAGTCTGCCTGCTCATACGGTTCCAGCAAATACGCATCCCACTTGTAATTGCTTTGCTGCAAAAAATCTGTCTGTTGGAACATGTGAAAGCTGAGTTTGATGCACTTGAAAGAATTGCCCAGAACAGCCGAGGCGATGTGCGCTCAGCCATAAACGACTTGCAGAGCCTAAGCGAAGAAAACCACTCGTTAACCTTGCAGGACACTGTGATGTTGAGTTCCAGAAACAAAGACATCAGCATGGATGATACTCTTCGAGGCTTCTTTTCTGCAAAATCAATCGCTGAAGTCTCCATCCTTGCTTAGTTATTCAAGCGTTGACTACGACGATTTTCTACTCTCAGTAAGCGACAACCTTCCAAGACGCTACACAGACCCAGCAGAGCTCGCTAGCTGCATACGACTTTGTTTCGCAAGCCGACGTTTTCCGCGGCAGAATCGGAACCGAATACTGGCATCTACTCAAGTACTTCTTCAATGACCTATCCCAAGCTGCCGCAGTAAACCCCCAATCCTACAAACCCTTCGAGTTCATTTCGCCACCAATTCGCATAATCACACTGTTTTGGACCAAGGGCAAAAGAACCATGCTTGACAGCATATGCGGCAAAATCGGCGCCAAATGCCACGTTTCCCACAGCAAAGCCAAACACGATTTCGTTCCCTTTGTGAAGATGCTTTTGCAGAAAACAAAAAATAGCCCCTTGATCGCATGGTTTGAAGTTTACTCCTGAAGAAGTTGATTTCCTAGTTAAAATGAACAGGTTCTGAGGAACATGGTGGTTTTGAATAAGAAAGCCTTCAAGCTTCCTCGAGTTGAAAAAGACAAAGTTCGTACTTTTGATACATTTAGGATGTGATTATAACCGTGACCAAGGCGTTTTCTCCATTAAAAGTTACAATAACATTGAGAAGCTCATTGAAACCATCAGCGGAATCCTTGAACAATGAAGTGATTTTTCTTCAAAGCTGCATTCGCTGCGGCAAAGATTTCGCTTGCGGCGAATGCAAATATGATGAATTATGCACTACCAAGAATCTGCCGTTTGGTTGCGTCTGTCCTCAATGTTTGAGGGATAAGAAGCATTTTGAACAGAACCTTGAAAATTTTTAAAATGTATTTCAATGACAAAACTTTAGTTATCTTTAACATTTTAACGATAAGTTATTTGGTTAATAATTAATTATTTAATTCAATTAGTCAATCAAATCTTTTTATGAATCAAAGCATCGCATATTCAGAAAACATTCTCGTATACAAAAGCATCAACCAAACCCACAAAACAAGCAAAGGGTAAGTCTTATCTAGCCATTTCAGTTTTACAATTATAGAAGAAGGCTTGGTTATGGCTGAAGAACACACCGCTTTAAGCGTAGCACTTTCCCAACTCAAGTTAGCGTCAAAAAAGCTGGGGCTCGACTCAGGCATGCATAAGATGCTTAGCCAACCTAAACGCTCCATCTCTGTAAGCATTGACGTCCGAATGGACAACGGAGTTGTCAACGTTTTCAATGGCGTGCGCGTTCAACATTGGGACGCTCGTGGACCCTTCAAGGGCGGAATCCGATACGCTCCCGGCATCACTATTGACGAAGTTACCGCGCTTGCGATGCTTATGACTTGGAAATGTGCCATAGCCAACATACCCTTCGGTGGAGCCAAAGGCGGCATATGTGTAGACACCAAAAAACTCAGCCAGCACGAACTGGAACGGTTAACCCGCAGGTACGTCAGCTTAATCTCAGAGTATCTTGGTCCACACATGGATATTCCCGCGCCAGACATGTACACTGACTCGCAAACGATGGCGTGGATAATGGACACTTATAGTCAACTTAAAGGCTATCGAATACCTGAAAGTGCAACGGGCAAACCCGTTGAGATTGGGGGTTCATGGGGCAGAACTGAAGCTACAGGAAGAGGCGTAATTCACTGCGTTAAACAAGCGTCAGAAAACAACGGCTTAAAACTCAAAGGTGCGCCAGTTGTCATTCAGGGCTTTGGCAATGTTGGCTATCACGCGGCAGTGGCAGCGCAGGAAATCGGCTGCAAGGTCATAGCGGTAAGCGACTCCACCGGGGGAATTTTCTGCCCAAATGGCCTAAATCCACCAGATGTTTTAGCGCATAAAGAAAAAACAGGTACCGTCCAAAACTACAAAGGCTGCAAGAACATAACCAACGAGGAGCTGCTTGAGCTTGAATGCGACGTACTCATTCCTGCTGCGCTGGAAAACCAGATTACAATCAAAAACGCCGACAAAATAAATACTCACATGGTAGCTGAAGCTGCAAACGGACCAACGACCCCTGAAGCAGACAAAATCCTCTACGAAAAAGAAATCTGCCTAATCCCAGACATCCTTGCCAACAGCGGCGGCGTCACCGTCAGCTATTTTGAGTGGGTTCAGAATCTGACAAGGGAGCAGTGGCCATTGGAAGTGGTTAATCGGAAGTTGGAGGAGAAGATGACTAAAGCCTTCAACGATGTAGAAGCGATTGTGACCAAGGAAGAGAGCGACATGCGCACAGGCGCATTAATGCTGGGAGTGGGCAGAGTAGCGAACGCTATTAGGGTCCTTGGATTATGGCCATAATCCTGAAAACGCTTTTTGCGACAAAAAAGACCTAAATTCCATATACAATAGTTCAGCGCCGTTGTAACCAAAGCCTTAAAACCCCATTCGTTATATCTGTTGAATCCCGAAAGGAACAATCAGATTGAGAGGGAACTGGGATTGGCAGCGAAAATATGTACACTGGACTTTTGCTATGAGAACTCGCTTAGTTAAAATCGTAGCGAACCGCAACTGCCCAGAAATTAAGCTTGCAGGCTTAACTGTCGGTCCCTTCGACGAAGGCAACGAGTACGAAATTTATTTTTGGGTAGCAAAAGAACTTGCGTCTGCGGGCATGGTGCATTTTCGAGAAGGCGAAATGCTCGACGCTACCAAACTCTTCAAGGTGCAGTGGAAGGAAGGCGTACAGATTCCAGGACAAATCTCCGATTTACCAGGCGACTTTTACCCTAAACTCCGCAGATTCATCGGCGACCTAAAAGACCAAACCACAAAACAATCCGACGCCGTCAAATTCCAAGAATACGACCGCGCAAGACAATTAGCACGCGACATCGTGAATTCAAGATTAAAAAAAATAGTCGCAATATCCGCTGCTCCAGCCCAAAGCGACCAGGTTCTAAAAAAATTCACAAGCGAAGAAAGACTCGTCTACGAGCAACTAGTCAAAATCATTTCCGAATGGAAAACAAGAATTTTAGAAAACGCTGGAGAGAAGTAGGATGGCTAAACTTGAAACCATCGATCCTCAGCAGCGTTTTCAAGAATTCTTCAAGAAAGAAAAGTACCGCCAAAGAATCGCACAATTAGCTATCTCGGGCAAAGGCTCATTAACTATCGATTTTGAAGAGCTCTACGGCTTCGACCAGGCACTCGCAGAATTGTTACTCAACAAGCCCGAAGAGTACCTTCAACATGCTGGCAAAGGAGCCTACGAGCAACTACGAATTGAAGATGCTGAATACGCTGAGAAAATAGAGAAAGTCATTGTTAGAATCGTAAAGCTTCTAGGCAAAGAAGTACTTCGAAAACTCGGCTCAAGGCAGATGAGCAAACTCGTCATGATTGAAGGCATCGTGGTGCGGGCTACTCCTGTACGACCGATGGTTCAGCTTGGAGCCTTCAAATGCAAACGCTGCGGCACCATGAACCAAGTTGAGCAAACTGGGCAATTCTTGAAGGCGCCTTCGGTTTGTGTTGCACCTGATTGCGGTCGAGATGGACCATTTCGAGTTTAGTCAAGAAGAATCCACTTTCATAGATTCACAGGACCTAAGATTGCAAGAAAAACCAGAGGATTTACCTCCAGGACAGCTTCCTCGAGTATTAGCTGTGAAGCTTGTCGGCGACGAAATAGTCGATGTTGCAAGACCAGGAGACCACGTTTCCGTTGTCGGCACTGTCCGTGCTTTTGCACCTTCACTAATGGGCATGGGAAAACTCCGCACATTCATACTCCAACTAGACGCCAACTCCATAGAAGTCCTAGGCAAAGAACCAGAAACCTCACCGCCCACACCCGAAGAAGAAGCAAAAATGATCGCACTATCCAAAGACCCATTAGTTCACAGAAAAATCATGACTTCCATTGCACCCTCAATCTTCGGCTTAGAACACATCAAAGAAGCAATAATGTACCTTGCTGTTCGGTGGAGTTTCAAAGAGCCTGCCAGACGTAAACGTGAGGGGCGAAATGAACGCATCTGCTCATCGGTGACCCAGGAACCGCCAAATCACAGTTGCTCCAATACGTTGCTAGAATAGCGCCAAGAGGCTTGTACACTTCGGGCAGAGGCACAACCGCGGCAGGCTTAACTGCAGCAGTAGTCCGCGAGAAAGGAGGAAGCATGAGTCTTGAAGCAGGCGCATTGGTCCTTGCGGATAAAGGAATCGCATGCATCGACGAAATGGACAAAATGCGACCTGAAGACCGCGTTGCCATCCACGAAGCCATGGAACAGCACACTGTTTCAGTTGCAAAAGGCGGCATCGTCGCCACATTGAACGCTCGAACAGCGGTGCTTGCAGCCGCAAACCCATCTTTGGGCAGGTATGAACCCAACCGAACCGTTGCAGAAAACATTTCCCTGCCAGTAACTATCCTTTCACGTTTTGACTTAATCTTCGTTCTGCGAGACGTACCAAACAAAGAATCGGACAACAAAATGTCAAGACACATCTTGGAAATTCACAGAAGAGGAGTGAGCCCTGTAGAAGCCCAAGTCGATGCTGAACTTCTGCGCAAATATGTCAGTTTTGCCAAGAGCATTAAGCCTGAACTCAGCATGGACGCATTAAACCGTCTAAGCGACTTTTACTTAGCAATGCGTTCAGCAAGCGAAACCGAAGGCTCACCTGTAGCCATAACTGCTCGTCAGCTGGAATCTCTGGTTCGTGTTTCAGAAGCCCGAGCACGCGTTGCGCTACGCAAGGAAGTCACTGGAGCCGATGCAGATGCAGCCATAGCGATTATGAAGCGGTCACTGGAAGAAGTCGGAATCGACCTGTCATCCTACAAAGTTGACATTGACTTGATTATGACTGGCAGATCCAAAGAGCATACGAGACAGATTATCCACGGTGCTATCAACGCTGATGGATATGGAGAAGATAACAGGCATCGTCGAGAAAGATGCCTTGGTTAACGAGTTGGAAACCAAGCACAAGATTCCAAGGGGCGAAATCGAACGCATGATTAGCCAACTACTGCGGGAAGGAACAATTTATGAACCACGCGAAGGATGCTTAAAGAAGACGTAGGCTGGATTGAGCGTTATGAAACCAGTTTTAGTGGTTGCTGGAACAAGACCCGAAATAATAAAGATGGCTCCAATAATTCGGGCGCTAAACAAAGCCAATACTACCCCATGTATTCGTGCACTGTGGTCAACACTACGACTACAACATGTCGCAGCAATTCATCGAAAACCTTGAGTTAGCAGCACCTGATTATGCCTTAAAGATTGAGGCTTCTTCTCCGGGAGCACAGACAGCTGAAATTATGATGAAGATGGATGACTTACTAGAGAAGGTTGAGCCATCCATAGTCCTTGTGGAAGGGGACACAAACAGCGTTCTATCCGCGGCGCTGGCGGCAAACAAACGTGTAATTCCCATTGGACACGTTGAAGCTGGATTGAGAAGCTTTGATTTACGCATGCCTGAAGAACATAACCGACGCTTAACCGACCACATTTCAGACTACTTGTTTGCGCCCACAGAAACCGCCAAAGCAAACCTCATTAATGAGAATGTTTGGGGCAAAATCTTCCTTACTGGAAACACTGCTATCGACGCAGTAAACCAGCATCTGCCAATTGCCGAAAAAAAATCTAAGATAATGGAAAAGATACCCTTCAAAACCTTCATTTTAGCAACCGCACACCGAGCAGAAAATGTCGACGACATCGAATTTCTCAAGTCGTTTTTGGATGTTTTCTCGAAATCTCCTCTACCAATAGTTTATCCGATGCATCCTCGAACAAAAAAGCGGCTGCAAGAAAACAACTTGCTGTCGCAAATGGAAAGTATGAAAAATGTGTTGATTCTTCCTCCGTTGGGTTACTTAGATTTCTTGGTTTTGATGAAGAATTCAAGTTTAATCATCACGGATTCTGGCGGTATACAGGAAGAATCCACTGCTCCAAGCATTAGGAAGCGAGTTTTAGTTCTTCGGCTTTCTACCGAGAGGCAGGAAGCGGTTGAGGCAGGATTTGCCAAAATTGTTGGAACCGACAAGAACAAGATTTTAGAGGCCATACATGAAGCAATTGGAAAAGAGGAGAAGTTGCCTTTCGTTTCACCTTTCGGCGATGGCACAACAGCTCTCAAGATAGTTGAGATAATAAAGAGAGATTTTGGTTAGGAAATATACGTCGTTTTTTTGTCGTCTTGTTTTCTTGTTTCTTCAGCTTGTACAGCACGTTTTTCTTCGATTTGCTGTAGGCGGGTAACCATTGTTTCGGCTTTTGCGATTTCTTCGTTTAAGCCTGCAAGGTCCAAGTCAAAATTGAAAGTTGACTTAAGCACTTCTAGAACACTTTTTGCAGCCAGAGGATCAGGGAGATAACCACGTGTTTCGCCAAGTAAGCAGAGTGCGTCGATTTTTTTGAATTTCGCTAAGCCAAGAATTAAGCCTGCTGTGCCTACGATGGGGCTTCCTGAAGTGCTAAGTGTTGCACCAGCTTGCAAAGCTTTGTTTAGAACATCTTGCGATGTTGCTGCTATGAAGACTTTTGGTTTTTCTTTGGGTTCCATGCGGTAGCCACCGATTGTTGCAATCGTTTTTACGCCGTGTTTTTCGGAGAAATCCAGCATGCGATCGGCGATTTCGTATTGTCCTTCTATGGTTTGGCTTTGGCTGTCGCCAGTGAAGAGGATGATGTCGTTTCCTTTGGGGTTTTGGTAGTAGTAGAATGCTCCTCTTAAGAAGCGCACATTACCTTTTTTGTTAACTAACACGAAATATGGAAAATGTGGTGAATAGAGGTAAGCGATTTTTTTGGCTTTCAACTGTTTAATCAAGTAGCGCAGAGCGATTTTTCCCACAAGTCCTAAGCCAGGAAGACCTTCGATAAGGATTGGGTTGTTGGGTGTGATTTCAGCTAAATTCTTTGATGTATGTTTCCTTCATTGTGCTTCTGCGCTCCTTTTCATAGCCATTCGGTACTTTAGGTATTTATCGTCTGGGGAAAATTTAGCCGGATGTGGAATTCTTACTGGTCCACCACAGTAGGGACAACTAGTTTTGTTTAAGTGTATATTTTTCACATTTAACGCATTTACGTAGTTGCCAAACCAATTAGTAGTCCCTTCTAGAAAAGCTAAGCTGCCAGCCATTTAGCTTACGCTCAGCCATTTTGCTGTTCATCTCTTACTCAAGAACTGCTTGGACGTCACCGTTAATTTTTGCTCTTCCACCGCTGGGTTCAGCTAACAATTCACCGCAGACGTTGCAGGTGATTTTGTTGACTGCGTTGCTGAAGATGAGTTGTTCATTGCCGCATTTCTGGACATTTAACCCGTAGGAAGACGCTTCGCGGTTTCGGGATAAGTTTATTCCATTCAGACATAATTTTCAAACTCCGTTAATTTTATACTATGGCTAGTTTTCGTAGTCGGATTCCGTCTTTGTGACACATGTAATTGCAAACTTTGCATTTTATACGCATAGTTTGCTTTTTTGGTTGTTTTGGCGAATTCATGTTGAAGTGGATATTTTTGTCCACCGTAACCCTCTTTTTCACGTTCATGGTGGCGTTCGCCTCTTGCCAAGGCTCTGCGTTTTCCCGGCTTATAGAGAGTTACAGTGTGAATCTGATGAACTTTACATTTTGGACAGTAAGTCTTTACTTCTTTAGGAACGTTCACGTTATCGACCAGCTCGCATAAAAGAAACATACACATTCTTATACTTTATGACTTTTCAAGCAAAAACCAACAGTTTTCAGCTCTGAAGTTTTGTATTTATTAATAGTTAGTTGTAATAGAAAACCCCATATACCAAACATCAATTAGCAAACAGCCCAGAAAATTGGTTTTTGTCGTAAGCGTCAGGTTTGAATTATAGGCTGGTCATGCTGTAGGTAGCACAAACAACACGAGAACATTTAGGACAGATAAAAGTTGAGAAGCTTGACGAGCTGCACTCACATCTTTGAGAAGAAAGGGGATAGAGAATTGATGACACATTCAGAAATTAATTTCTATTGCAAAACGACTGTTTCTGTGTTTGATTGGGAACAATTTTATTAACTAAAAGCGTAATCAATAGCTATATAAATTTACAATACATGATAAAGCGAGGAAGAGGGTAACATGTTCAAGCTTAAAGTGTCTGACGCTAAACTCTTAAGGGATATGGCAACTGCCATCTCAATTCTTGTTGATGAAGCAACCTTCAAAATTGACGCTGAAGGCTTAAAACTTCGAGCCATGGACCCATCACGTGTAGCCATGATTGATTTTGAATGGCCCAAAACTCATCTTCCAAGAATTCGTAAGCACTGAACCCACAAAAATCTGCTTAAACATAAGTGAATTACTCAAACTTCTCAAACGTGCAGGAAAAGAAGAAGCAGTTGAACTGTCTCTGGACGATAAAACTGGACGTTTACTTGTTACAATAACTGGAAAGTACAGCCGAAACTTTACGATGCCAACACTTGAAGCTTCCGAAGAAGAAGTTCCAACACCAAAAATCAGCTTCAACGTCAAAGCCAAAACCACAACTCAGGGCTTAAGCCAAGCAATCGAAGACGCCCAACTCGTCAGCGACCACGTAAAAATCGAAGCTGAACCAGAAAAATTGACCCTGAGCGCTTCAGGCGACTTGATGGGAGCAACCATCACTACTCCAAAAAGGCAACGATGCATTACTCGACTTAGAAGTTAAAGAGAACGCTAAAGCAACATTCAGCCTAAGCTACCTTTCAGAAATCATAAAAGCAGCTTCAGCAACCTCAGACATTGCAACACTTGGAATTCTCAATCTGACATGCCTGTGAGAATCGATTTCCAACAGACAAAAGAGGGAAAGTTAACCTTCTTCTTGGCGCCAAGAATCGAAACAGAGTAAGACGAAAATTGCAAATGGAATCGGCATTATCTTCTGAAGATTTTGCCAAATACCCATTTTTAAAACAAGCATCAAAACAAATTAGAAGAACTACAGTTTACAATTGGAAGCTTAGTCTTCCGAAAAACCCATTTTTGATCGCGCCCAAGAACCGCGTAGAAAAAGCAATCTTAGAAGTAAATACTGGAGAAACGGTCAAGGATAAAGCTAGCAGAAATTTCCTCTTTTGCTGCTGCACTTATTCTGGTTATTGCAACCAAAAATTCGTGGATAAAGAAAAGATATGCCTTGGCAGTTGCAAAAACTGCACATTTACAAATGCTTAAGCAGAAACATAAAGAAAAAATTGTATGCTATTGCTCAAGACTTTGATTGGGATATTAGCGAAGGGAAGCCTTAGCAAAGATTTTCGTATAGGATTTTCTTTCTACTTGAAGAATGCAGCTCACATGCATGGTTCTGAATGGAAGCTGGTTAACCAAATCATGGATAAGGGCATGGTTTACTTAAACAAAGACAAGGTCGTTCGACTGCTCCAAGAAGAAATAAAACATCGCGTCGAGAAAAGGCTGGATGTTTCAGAAATCAAGAACCTTCCCGAAGAAATAACCGTCAATCGCTGAGGAACTAATGAAGTTGGCGCAAGAGATTATGGGGCAAGAAATTGAGGAAATGCCCAAAGTTGTCGTCCAAGCAGCTTTCCCACCATGCATAAACGCTCTCTATGCGGATGCAGCCCAAGCGCATCACCTTAGCCACATCGGACGTTTCACTTTAACATCATTTATGGTTAACATCGGAATGACTCCTGAAGGACTCAATGACATGTTCAAAACCTTCTCCGATTACAACGAACGTTTAACGCGCTACCAAATCGAGCATATCGCTGGTGAACGGGGTTCGGGAACAAAGTATACTTGCCCCCAATGCTCGGTTCTGCAAACTCATGGCGTATGCAAGAACCGAGATGAGTTATGCCGCCGTATCTATCATCCTCTTCAATATTACAAGAGAAAACAGAAAACAATGACGCAAGGCGGAATGATTTGTTAATCTTTATTAGTTTATTAAACTCTATTATGGATGGCAAGATTTCTTATGGCTTATCGACTTAATCGGTAATTCAGTGGTGAAATTCTGAAGTCGGCGTGATTCTTCCAACTTATGGAGAAGCCGACAACATAGCGAAACTAATCGAAGATATTGAAAACCTGAAGTTGGATGCGTCCATATTGGTTATTGACGATTCAAGCCCAGATGGAACCGCAGAAATCGTCAGGGAAAAACAGCTCAAATACCCCAACATCACTCTCTATGTGAGACCAAAAAAATCAGGTTTGGGCACAGCCATAACGGACGGCTTCAAAATATTCTTATCCGCTCCAAATCCTCCCAAATATGTCTTCACAATGGACGCTGATTATTCTCATAATCCACAAGACATGCCCCAGCTCTTGGCAACCATGAGGGAATGTGACTGCGGAATCGTCATAGGCAGTCGATACGTCAAAGGAGGCAAAATCAGCGGATGGCCCTTCACAAGAAAAGTAATCAGCAAAACAGCCAACCTCATCGCACGGAGATTCTTTGGGTTTAAAGCTGAATGATTGCACCAGCGGATTTCGCTGTTACTCTACAATATTCCTAAGAGAAGCAGTCAACAACCTGCATAGCCACACCTATGAAATCCAGATAGAAACTGTTAGGCAGGCGACTCTGAAGAAATTCAACGGTTAAAGAAACACCTATTTTGTTTGTGAATCGTAAGCGTGGGAAATCAAAGCTTTCATTGACTGAAATTAAAAGTTACTTGTCGTATACTTTCAAGGCAGTTTGGCGTTCGTAATTACGCTTCAACCTAACAGTAAATAAAGACGCCTCCCATCAGACATTGAGGCGAATAATCTTGGCAATTAAGGTAGAATCTGCTTACAAGGAACTTTTATCGAAAACCAAGGATTTGGTAGTGCTTTCAACGGCTGAAGGAATCATTCACTGGGACATGGAAATCTACATGCCTCCCAAAGCGGTGGAACAACGCAGCCAACAACTGGCGCTACTCAGCCGCATTCGCCACAAAATAGCAACCGACCCGGAGATCGGTAAACTCTTAAAAATCATCCAAACAAAAGCAGATTACCAAGCGCTGGAAGAAGTGGAAAAACGCAACTTGTACCTCATAAACAAAAGTTACCAAGAACAAACGGCTCTGCCAGAAAAACTCGTTTCAGACCTTGCAATGCAAGAAGCGTTGACTGTTAACATTTGGAAGAAAGCAAAAGCCAAAAAAGACTTCAACCTCTTCAAGCCTGAATTGCAAAAACTGCTTGACCTTAAACAAACAAGCGGCAGAAATTCTCATGAAAGTTAAAGAAACCAAGACGCCCTATGAAGCGTTGCTTGACAATTTTGAACCAAAAATGCCAGCACAGACCATAACTGCAACGTTCAACCAGTTGCTGGCAGGTTTAAAACCGTTAATCACAAAGATAGAAGATTGCAAGTCCAAACCGGACACACAAATCCTAAATCAATCCGTTTCGGTCTAGAATCAACGCAAAATCACGCAACTCATAACCCAAACGCTCGGCTACGACACTGCTTCATCGGCGGCTGGTGGAAGAGTGGATGAAACAGAACACCCCTTCACCACAGGATACTACGATGATGTACGAATAACCACCCATTATTATCTCTAACAATTTTGCAAGTTCAATCTTCTCGGTACTCCATGAAAGCGGACACGCACTCTACGAGCAAAACCTCAACCCAAAATGGCAATATCAACCCGTCGGCTCAACCTGCTCGTATGGCGTTCATGAATCGCAATCGCGTTTCTATGAAAATATTATTGGACGTTCCAAGGAGTTCTGGACGTGGTTTTCTGCCAAAAATCAAGCAAACCGCACCAAGCCTTAGTAATCTCCAGTTAGACCCATTTATCCATGCTATAAACAAAGTTGAACGCTCAAAAATTAGGATTGAAGCCGACGAAGTAACCTATAGCCTCCACATCATAATTCGTTTTGAACTTGAAAGAGACCTATTCGCAGACAAAATTACTGTCGACGAACTTCCAGAGGTTTGGAATCAGAAATACGCTGACTACCTGGGCGTGAAAATCGAGGACGACTCCGAAGGCGTGATGCAGGATACTCATTGGGCAAGCGGATTGTACGGTTACTTCCCCAGCTACGCATTGGGAAACATTTACAGTGGACAAATAACCGCTGCAATCAACAAAGAGCTGCCAAATTGGCGTGGAGAACTGGCTGATGGAAAACTCGAAGACGTCAACACTTGGCTAAAAACAAACGTCCACAGCAAAAGCGACCTCTTTGACCCAGAAGAACTAATTAAGATAGCAACTGGAACATGCCTGAATTCACAACCATACCTGCAGTACCTAAACAAAAAATACAGCGAACTCTACGGAATTTAGATCTCAGGTTTCTTGGTTAATTCCTTATAGATGTAGATAACAAGGTAGGCTCCAATTGACCCGATGAAAAGGTAGATACCACTGTATCCAACGACTGCACTGTAGGTGTTGGCGCCGTACAAGAACAGTAAAAAACCAAATATAAATAAACCCAATAATGTCCAGTCAGTCCAAGACATCGAATTTCCTCGCCGAATTAGGACTTCAATAGAAGCTATGGGATATAAAGATTTACCGACTTACCCAATGGTTAAATTTCCTCAACCGCCACCAAAAAAAATACACGAGCACGACAATTTACCCTTAATCCTTCGCACGCTCCCTTAATATTTTGTCACTTCCGACATTTTTATGTATAACTTAAGTCACACAGAGCGGCCGAGGAAAAATAAATGTCGGGAGCAGACGTCAAAAAGCCAGAAACACGTAAATCTTAATAAAAATGTTTACGGAAGCCGCTAAAAAAGAAGTTGGCACAAAAGGTAAGCCGACAAAACCGACAGTCGTCGGAACAGCAAAAGAAATGGACATCCATAGAGACACACTCTACTCATGGCTAAAAGAATTTAATGTCGATTTCAAAGAAATCGTTGACCGGATGCAGACAACTTCTGACAATACTGAGAAGGACTCAAGCCCAACTTACCTAATCGGAGAATCATTACTTGGAGATGGAAACGAAGTTGCACACATTGACCTCATGATAGGCGACAAAAACGGACCCATCGGTCAAGCATTTGCAAACGGCATGACACAACTTTCAGCCGTCCACACACCAGTGCTAGCAGTCATCAGACCTAATCTGCCGCCAAAACCACACACTCTAATCGTGCCAAAAGTCACCGTCAAAAACATGGAGGACACAGGCAAAATCTTCGGTCCAGCACAAGCAGCAGTTGCAAAAGCCATTGCTGACTCAGCCGAAGAAGGAATTATTCCAGCCAACAAGATAGACAGCTGGGTTATCATCTGTAGTGTCTTCATTCATCCAAAAGCAACCGATTACCGGAAGATATACCAGTACAACTATGGAGCAACCAAAATGGCACTACAACGAGCCTTAAAGAGCTACCCAACACTAGAAAAAATCATCTACGAAAAAGACCGCTCAAAGCACCCAATCATGGGCTTCAAAGTTCCACGCCTATGGAGACCACCATACCTACAAATTGCACTTGACGCACCCTCACTTGAAGGCGCAAAGAAAGTCATACAAGCATTACCAGGAAGCGACAGAATCATACTTGAAGTTGGAACTCCACTCATTAAACGATACGGCACAAGAGGCATCAACGACCTACGTCAAATAGCCAAAGACAAATTCATTATAGCAGACCTAAAGACAATCGACGTTGGCAAAGTAGAAGTAGACATCGCCTACGAAGACACCGCAGACGCAGTAGTAGCAGCAGGCTTAGCGCCTCCAGAAACCCTCGACGCAACCGTTCACGAATCCAGACGCTTAGGAATCTACGCAGTCATCGACATGCTAAACGTAGAAGATGTGTTGGATAAACTGAAATCTCTCAAAGACCTTCCAAACATCATCAACTTACACAGAGGAATCGACCAAGAAAGCGGCAGAACCTGTGGACTGGAACGCATAAAACTCATTCGCCAAGCTTTCCCCAACAAGAAATACCTAATCGCAGTCGCAGGCGGCATAGTACCAGAAACAGCTAAAGAAGCATTAGATCAAGGCGCAGACATACTCATCGTCGGCAGATATGTTACACAATCCAAAGACATCGAAAGGTCAGTTCGAGACTTCCTCGAATTAACGCCAAGCATGCGCGAAGACGTAGACTTGTACAGAGTCCACACAGAATAAACCAAACTTGAGCGATAATTCGCTCATTCTTTTTATTTTAATTTTTATCGAAATACTTTTAGTGCTATGAAGGCACCAAGGAAAATCACTGCTGCAATGAGAAAAGTTGGAATATAATTTAAGTTATATGCAAGAAAAGGTCCAAGGAAAGCACCTATCGCTGCACCCAAGCCGACCATTCCGTCGAAGAAGCCAGCTTTTCCTTGAGGTATAACTTCCATCGAGAGAGAAAGCATCATGATGTAATACATTGCATAAACGAATCCAATGCATATCAGAAGAACAAAAGTTAGGAGGGTTGGTTCAAAAGCAAGCGAAATTACCCCGACGAGAGCAAAAATTAGAAGGCTACGTAAAAATATGAAGCGAGGCATCTGTTTTTTAATATCCATTGTTCTTGCTTTGCTTCTGATTAAGAAGTAACCAACTGTTGCGCCGACCGAGTTGAGAATGTAGGCGAGATATACGTATTGTTCTTGCCCTCCAAAAACGTCTCTAAGGTATATTGGCAAAGGCGTGAAAAACAAGCTTGTTGCTAGGGCAAATAGTACTATCGCTAAAGCGAACCCAAGAAAGCTGTCCTCTTTTAGTGAACCCTTCCATGGTAACCCATCCATAAGTTTGGCTGAACCTTCAAAACCGCGATGACTAAGGTCAAGTTTTCTCTCGATATTAACTAAGCGTCTTTCAAAAATCATCAATGGGTCAGCTATCAGTAATAAAGCCAGAACGAAGGCGACTACGCTTAAACCACTGCAAAGGAAGAAAGAGTATGTTGACAAAACTGAAAAGCTAAGGGCAGATGCAAACAAAACCATACCAGCAGCTAAGCCGATGATAAAACCTATTTCAGTAATCGCCTCATAGAACCCGAAAGAGCTTTCCCAATCGTTGCGGCTATAATGCTCCGTCACAAGCACATTTTTTGGTGATTCATGTGCCACGTGCAACATTTGCATTACAACATACAAGGCTACGAAAACGATTAGGTTTTGAGCGAATGGAAGAGCCATAAGAAAAAGAATTATAGATAGCGAAGCGAAAGAAAGAAGAATAAACGCCTTATAATGTCTGGTTTTGTCGCAGAGGTACCCCCAGAGAAACGATGCGGGAATAGAGAAGAATATTGCAATTGAAGTCATGACTCCAAGCGCAAGTAGCGGTCCACCTAGGATGCTGGTGTTTTTGAATAAGACTACGTAGAGCGGTATGAAGACTGTAAGTAATCCGAATGCCATGTCATGAAAGAAGAACCCCAGCCGCCACATAGCCACACAGCACTTCACAGCTACTTTAAAACTTTTACCTAAAAAATCTTAAGTTGCTTAAAAATAGCCTTTTGAAGAGAAAACTCTGCATAAATACTTAATAGAGAGAGAGCCCAATTTCATACTCCGCTGGAGAGAATATCATGGCGAAGTTTAAGGTAATAGTTTCCGATCCCCAAGCTGGAACATCCAAAGTAGTAGAGCTCGAAGAATCACGCGCAGCCCCGTTCATCGGCAGAAAACTAGGAGAAACATTAGACGGTTCAGTAGTAGATTTACCTGCTCATACAATTCAAATTTTGGGTGGATCTGACAAAGACGGCGTCCCAATGAGGGGAAACGTCCATGGCGGAATCCGAAGAAGAGTGGTGCTTAGCGGCGGAGCAGGCTTTAAGGCTAAGAAAAGCGGCGAGAGAAGACGCAAAACTGTTCGCGGAGACATAATTACCGATGAAATTGTTCAGATTAACCTAAAGATTGTTGAAAGACCAGCAAAGCCAGTTGAAGCCAAGCCAGAACAAGCTGCGAAATAATCGCAATTTTGTTTTTATGCATGCTTAAACCTTATAAACTGCATTAATTAATTCATCCTTTATTCGTCAGTATTTATTGGAAAGAAGAAGAATCCTATGAGTAACACTAGTAAAGCCTTGCCTAAGCAGCCAGAAGTCAACATTGGCACAATCGGACATGTAGACCACGGAAAAACAACGTTGGTTCAATCGTTAACTGGAACTTGGGCATCACGCCACAGTGAAGAACTCAAACGGGGCATCACCATAAAACTCGGCTACGCCGACATGCCCATCTACAAATGCCCCAAGTGTGAACCGCCAAAAAACTTTACCATCAAACCTTATTGTGAAAACTGCAATTCAGAAGCCGAATTTGTGCGCGCCATAAGCTTTGTCGATGCACCCGGCCACGAAGCCTTGATGGCAACGATGCTTTCCGGCGCAGCCATAATGGACGGCGCAATCCTAGTCATAGCAGCGGATGAACCATGTCCTCAACCGCAGACACGTGAGCACCTTGCAGCAGCAGAAGTCAGCGGCATAAAAAACCTAATAATCGTTCAGAACAAAATCGACATTGTCGACGAGAAGAGGGCAATTGAAAGCTACAAAGAAATCAAAGCTTTCGTCAAGGGAACAGTAGCAGAAAATGCACCAATCATACCAATCTCAGCGCAACGCGGCATAAACATTGATGTACTCTTAACTGCCATTCAAACAATTATCCCTACACCCAAGAGGGATGAAACCAAGCCCCCAATGATGTTTATCATACGCTCCTTCGATATCAACAAGCCCGGAACAACCCTTGAGGGTTTGGAAGGCGGCATCATCGGAGGAACCATCGCGCAGGGCAAATTTGCTGTCGGCGAAGAAATCGAAATCCGACCAGGCGTCATGGCTGAACGAGAAGGAAAAACAGTCTACGACCCTCTTATCAGCGAAATAGTCAGCCTCCAAGCAGGCAACGAAAACGTTGAAGAAGCCACCTGCGGCGGCTTAGTCGGGGTAGGAACATGCCTTGATCCGTCCTATTCAAAAGCAGACGGGTTAACAGGCAGCATCGCAGGAAAAACCGGTCAACTACCACCAACCCTAACTGAACTCACATTGGAAACGCATGTCTTGGAACGGGTGGTTGGAACTAAGGAGCTCCAAAAAGTCGAGAAAATCAATCCAGACGAGGCTCTACTGCTCCACGTTGGCTCTGCCGTGAACGTTGGCAAAGTCATCTCCATCAAACAAAATGTGATTAAAGTAAAGTTGACAAGACCGATTTGCGCATTACCAGGTTCAAGAGTTGCCATAAGCAGAAAAATTACTGCACGGTGGAGATTAATCGGTTACGGGCTCGTAAAATAGAATCTAATCTTTTACCAATTTTTGTTTTACTAGAAAATCATGTGCTTTCTGCAGCACATCTTTGGCGTTTTTGAAGTTTAATTTTTCCATGGCTCGTTTATAATCCAGCCAGATGTATCCGATGTGCTCGAAGGATATCTCGACTTTTTCTGTCTGGGACTCCATTACGAAGAATACAACTTCTTTATGGACCGTTAAACCTTGTCTTCGGTAGAAGTAAGCGATGGTTTCTTTGAAGCCTTCGATGAATTGGGCATCGGTTATGCCTGTTTCTTCCTGTAATTCGCGCAGGACAGTTTCTTTTTCGCTCTCGCCGGGTTCAACATTGCCCTTGACGAAATCCCAGTGGCCTGCTGCATAGTTCAAGAGAAGATACTTTGTTTGTTCTTCTTTGTTTAGATATATGACAGCGCCACATGATTTCTCCCGAATCACTACATTCACCTGACTGTGTTCAAATCACTTATTCAATTATTTAAAGTAATAGCAACTTTACGCTGACAAGTGCAAAACAAAATGTTTTAAGCCAACAGAATTAAACGTTAAATAACCAGGAGCCAATTGAAAGTGTCGGCTTCCCCGCCAAAAAAAAATCGACCCCTAAAAGTTATTTTAGATTCAAACGCCCTGTTCGTTCCGTTGGAGCTAAAGATTGACATTTTTGAAGAGGTAAAGCGGCTGCTGAACAGGAATGTAGAGTTCATACTGCTATCAACGGTTAAGCGGGAACTTGAGTTGCTTTCAGCTAAAGATTCACCTAAGACTAGGCGAGAAGCCTTTTTTGCGTTGAAGTTGGCGGAAAAATGCAAGTATGTACCCGTGGAAAACGACGAAAAATTGACTACTGACGACGCAATCGTTAAAGTGGCTAAGAGCTGGAATTCGACGGTCTTTACGAATGATAGACAACTAAAGAATAAGCTAAGAGATATAAGTGTCCCAGTGATTTATGTGAGACAAAAATCGCGTCTAGACATTGACGGGATGATATCGTAGATGTTTAAACTAATTACTCTTCAAGATACTATTCGCATTCCGCCCGAGACCTTCGGCAAGCCACTTGAAAAAGTCGGTCGCGAACAAGTTAAACAGAAGTACGAAGGAATCGTGGATGAAGAATTAGGCTATGTTATAGCAGTTACAGGTATAGAAGTCAGCCCCATAGGAAAAATCATACCTGGAGACGGCGCAACATTCCACAAAGTAACGTTTTCATTATTAGCATTTTACCCAATTATCCAGGAAGTCGTCGAGGGAGACGTCGTTGAAATCGCTGATTTCGGCGCTTTCGTCCGCATCGGACCAGTCGATGCCCTGCTCCACGTTTCACAACTCATGGACGACTACATCTCCTACGATGAAAAACAAGGCGTACTCTTAGGAAAAGAAAGCAAACGCAAACTAACCACAGGCGACCAAGTCCGCGTAAGAATAACTGCGGTCTCATTGGGTAGGATTGGTAGCTCAGGCAAAATCGGTGTCACAGCAAGACAACCATTTCTAGGTAAACTCGATTGGCTAAAGATGGATCAAACCAAAGAAACCGAGAAGAAGCCCGTAGAAAATGCGGAGAAAGCAGCTTAGAGGGATTTTGAATGAGTGAAAAAGCATGCACAAGCTGCCACTATATAACAAAAGATAACATTTGTTCAAGATGCAAATCAGGCAATTTTAGCGAAGATTTCAGTGGTTTAGTGGTCATGTTTGACCCCGAAAGCTCTGCAATCGCCAAGGCTATGAACATTAAAGAAAAAGGCAGATATGCTCTAAAAGTCCGCTAATATGGGCGGTTTTGCGGTAGTTTCTTAACCTACCGAGCAATCACTTTTGTAGGTTTCAACGATGAAAATAGAGTACATCATAACTCCTGAGTTACGGGTCCAGTTGAAGGAACCTTTCGGCAGCCTAATTCAAGGCACCATTGAAGAGACGATGACTAAACTAGAAAGGTGCATTGAAAAAGAGAAGCCGACGATGATTATCTCTGTCGGCGATATAGTTTCGAAGAACTTGCACCTTTACAAGTTGCACCCGCAACTCACAGTCATCGACAATATTTCTCTACGAAACCAGAAAACAGTGCCGTCTGAACCTCATGGTGAAGAAAGCGTTAGCATAAAGAATCCCCAGGGAACAATTACAGAAGAGTCAACAGTAGCAATTCAAAAAGCCTTAGCCAAAGGCGTGCATACTCACATCGTTGTGGATGGTGAAGAAGATCTACTAACACTCATAGCAGTTTTGTATGCTCCAGAAAACAGTTTTGTAATCTATGGCCAGCCGCATTCAGGCATAGTAGTCGTTAAAATCACCGACCAGAAAAAACGCCAAGTTCAAGAATTCTTAAATTCTATGAAAGTTTCGAAAAGCTAAATAAGAAGTATTATGTATGATTTTACGCCTTAAGTGAACATTAATGCAAGTCAAAATAGATTCAACCAAGAACAACGCGCTTCTAAAACGGAAAGAAGTAACTTTCACAATCTTTTCCGGTCCAAAAGAGAAAACTCCAAAGCGGTTAGATGCTAAAAAAGCCGTAGCCGCTGAAATGCAATTGGGCGACGATGTAGTTTTCATAAAAAGAATGCGCACCAAAACAGGAACAAGCATAACAGTTGGAGACGCAAACGTTTACCAGTCCGTTAATCAAGCAAATATTGTTGAACCTGAATACATCAGGAAACGTAACAGTCCACCCAAACCCAAAGAAGAGGCGCCAGCATAATGCCAGCAGCTAAACCAGCACCCAAGAAAGAAGAACCAAAGAAAGAGGAAGCAAAACCAGCGGCAGCAGAAGCAGCGTCTGCAGCAAAATCAGCAAAGCCAGAGAAGAAACGTGAGAAAAAACACAAAGAAGAGAAGGGCGTCCATGCAATGTACAAGGCTGAAGGCGAAAAAGTTTCACGGGCACGCCCAACATGCGAGCGGTGTGGACCAGGCTACTTCATGGGAGACCACCATGACAGGTTCACTTGCGGACACTGCGGCTTTACACGTTACAAGCCAAAGTAAATAGTAAGCAGTTTTAAATCTTCCAACCGCACTATTTCTTTTTTGACCTACCATGCTTAGAGTAAACGTAGTTATTACCAGTATTTCGGCAGAACGCTTCTGGGATATTCGAAAACCTATTCCGCCCATTCAAATTAGCACTAACATTAATGTTGTGGGCATGGAAAAGAAGCAGGATGAATCTTTGGAAGTTCCTTTTGTTTTATCGATTGGTTACAACCCATCAATCGCCCAGATGAGTCTTAAAGGTAATGCTTACGTCAACGGAGAAAAAAGTGAAGTTGACAAAGTTCTCAAAGACTATGAACAGAAGAAGCCGCCAGCACAAATAATAATCCAGTCAATATCAAACGTTGTCTTCGTCGAGTCAGTTATAATCTCTAGAACCCTGAACATACCTCCGGCGATTCCGTTACCACAGATTCCTGAAGCGGGAAAAACTGTAAGCACCAAGCCCGAGGGACGAGACTACAGCGCCTAAAGAAAACCCTTAAACTTACGTGCCACAGCATCTGCAACCTTTAGCTCAATGGGAAAACTAAAGTTTCGGTGGCTCCAGCGATATTTTTCGACCCTATTCATTACGCCATATGCAAACTTGTATGCTATGTCGCGTTCATTGATTCTTGATTGAGGATAGAATGCTAACCGCGTAACTGCGGAGATTGTATGCAGTTTTTCGATTTGAGCCTTGCTATGCCATGGTGGATCAAAATGGAAGACTTGTACGCTTCCCCATTCTTCGAGCGTTTGTGGCGGTGTAAATTCGGACGGCAAATACTGCATTACGGTACTTGGGAAGGGTGTGTAGACGAATATACCGTAGTGCTGAGTTTTAGGGTTAACCTTCCGCATCCTATCCATCAAATCGAAGGTTTTAGCTAAATCCTCATCCGTTTCACCGGGCAGTCCGCTCATCCAGGAAACATATGGTTCGATGGATGGTGCCCAAAGACGCAGGTTCTTAACCGACTGCAACATTTCATCCTCTGTAACATCCTTACAGATGAGTTGCTGAAGGCGATCTGAGCCTGATTCGCCACCAAAGTCTAGTTCAACGCAGCCTGCTTTCTCTAGGAGTTGAAGGAAATCTTTATCGTAATTTGCGAGGTAATCAAATCGGCAGTTAGCTCTCCAGGTTACAGCTAACTTGCGATTTATGAGTCCATGGCAAATTTCTTTAACACGGAATTCATCTACGAAGACGTTGTCGTCAATTGGATCGATGATTTTGATGTGTGGATACTTTTTTGTTATGTATTCGATTTCGTCGAGCACCCTTTTTGCAGATTTGCCGCGCCACCGGTTTTTGTTGAAGATCGAGTTATAGCAGAAACCGCATCGGTGGGGGCATCCTCGGCTTGTTTGGATATGAAACCTGCCTGATTTGAAAGCGGGGTACTTGTCCATTTGGAGAAGTTCATAGGGCAACGCTATAGGTATGGAGTCTAAGTCGATTGTTTTTCCATCAGGGTTACTTTTGATTGCCCCATTAATGACATAGGTTATGCCTTCAACACCGTCGATGGCTCCGTTTAGCGCCAACGAGTTCGCCAAGTCTTTTATGATTAATTCTCCTTCACCCCGAACTACAATATCAACGAAATCGTTGCTTGCGGTCTGTTCAGGCAGAAGAGTTGGATGAATACCACCCCAAACAAGCGTGCAAGAGGGATTCTGAATCCGTACATAGCGAGCGAACTCAAGGGCATACTTGATTTGCAAGCCGCTCATGCAGCTTATTCCGACAAAAACCGGTGTTCCAACTTGGAAATGGCGGTAGTCTTCAAGGCGCATGTCAAGTATGCGCACGCTGAAACCTTCCTGTTTAAGCGAGGAGGCAATATGCAGAAGAGCCAATGGAATCTGCGGGTCAGGAGCCTTAAACTTTCCAGGAAAAACAAGTACAATGTCCTTTTGATTGTTGCCTGAATGAAGGTTGCAGAAATGAGAAGCGCATGATTGGGGGCTATACAAAAGAAAATGCCTCACTATATTCATTCAGAATTGCCCTATTAACACTTTACTAAATTACATCCAGACGAATGATATTGAAATTAAAAGTCAAATAGCGTTTCAAATTTGACCCAGCCAATTCACCAACTATTTGGAAACTATACAATTTATTGTTGCAGAAACCTATAGGGTATAGTTTTGTATTGATGTTACAGCAGTATTATTTGTTGAAATTTTCAGAGTGATCCCTACAAAATTTAACAAACAAAATAGAAAATAAAGAAAGAAAAGTTGTTTACTTTAGGGGCACGTACATTGATGAACGTGACGCTCCGATACCTGGAGTTCCGTGGCGGACCGGCTTGTTAGTTATGGCGAATTCTCCAAGGTAGTGACCAATCATTTCTGGCCTAATTTCCATGGCCACGAATTCTTTGCCATTGTGAACGGCGATTTTTGCGCCAACCATCTCTGGCAGAATGATAAGGTCTCGTACGTGTGTTTTTAAGCTGACGTCTTTGCCTTCTTTTTGGGCTTCTTTGGCTTCGCGTAGTTTTTCTAGCAGAATGCGTTGTTCTGGTGTTAATCCGCGTTGGAGGCTTCTGCGTTGGCGTGAGGGAAGCAAATTGATGAATTCATCCATAGACATGCCTGTTAAACTGTTGAGGCTGTGTCCACGGTAACTAAATTCTTTCGGCATTTTTCATCTTTCCTAAACTTGTTTTAGTCCTCTATTATAGTTTCCTTAGCGGATTGCCCGTTTCTTCTTCTGTCCTGGACCTCTTGCTGCGATGAGTCCGACTTTCTGTCCTGGTGGAGCGCCATGTGAAGTTGTTGTGCATCTGCGAGCGCTTCGTTTGCTGCTTCCGTACGGGTGACATGCTGGAACCATCTTGCGTCCACTAGTTCTTGGATAAGTGTGTCCTTTAGCTTTCATTAAGTGGAATTTTGCGCCTGCTTTTAGGAATGGCTTATCAATTCTTCCGGAAGCGGAGATTACTCCGACTGTGGATAAGCAGTAATCGTCAACGTAGCGTGTTCTACCTGAAGGTAATCGAATTAGTGTGCCTTGTGGAGTGTGACCAACAACAGTTGCGTATGCGCCTGAAGATTTTGCCATCTTTCCTCCGTCACCTGGGCGGAGTTCAAGATCGCAAACGATGGTTCCTTCAGGAACTTTTCCCAAGGGAATGATGTTTCCTATTTCAGCTGGAGCTTTTCCGCCGTAGCAGATTTGCTGTCCAGTGAAAACGCCTTCAGGAACAACTGTGTAAATGGATAAGCCGTTCTCGAATTTTACAAGTGATAATGGGGCGCCGCGGCCTGGGTCATGTACAAGTTCTGCTATTGTGCCCATTATTGAGGCTTCATAAGATTGTTTGGGTGCGATTGCTGGATATTTTGCTGGAGCAACACGTTTGTGAGTGTTAGCGCGGAAGTTTCGTCCACCGCGACCACGTCTTTGAACACGAATTCGTTTTCCCATAAGTCATGCCTTCTATGTTTAGAGTATTCCAAGTTTAATTGCAACGTCTGAAGCTCTGAATTCTGGCTTTAGCTTCACGAACGCTTTCTTTACGCCCTGCGGAGTAATGAGCATGTTAATTTTCTGTACTTTAACCTCGTAGAGGGTTTCAACAGCTCGTTTAACGTCGGTTTTGCCTGCTTTGAGGTTGACTATGAAGATTAGTTTGTTGTCTTTTTCAACCATAACGCTGGCAGATTCCGTCATCAAAGGAAAATTGATTATTTCGTTAATGTCCATTTCGTTTATTCTCCGTAAAGGGTGTTTAGTTTTTCGATTGCGCCGTTTGTCCAGACTGTTAATCTTCCTGGGTGGGTTCCTGGTGCAAGCATTTCGGTGTTAAGGTTAGATACGGTTGTTACATCTACACCTGGGAGGTTGCTGGCTGCGTTGACTAAGCTTTTTCCGTCGACAACTACGATTAGCGGTCCAACGGCTTGCTTCATTTTTCTACCTCTTCGCTTGCCTTTGCCAGCACGGACTCTGCGGCTGTCGCGTACACGAGTTAAATCTTCAGCTATGCCGAGGCTTGTGAATGCTTCTTCAACTTGGCTTGCTTTAGTTAAGCCTTCAATTGTATCTTCAACCACTAGTGGAAACTGTGGAACTTCCCCGATTTTGTGTCCGCGGGAAGTTATGGTTTCTTTTTGTGCAGTGGCTGCGATAGCCGAAATTAAAGCTAATTTTGCTTCCTTCTTTGGAATAGCGCGCAGTATTTTCTTTTCTGCTCTTGGCGGATGAGGTTGTCTTCCTTTAACTGTGCTTGGAGCAAAAGCTGCTCTGCCGGCACCGCTTTTCATGCGCGGGACTCTTGCAGTTGCGCTGCCAGTTCCTCGTGATTCTGCGGTGGTTTTCTTTCCAGCCATCGGGTCTCTGCCTTGCTTCTGTCTTCTGTTAGATTGAATAGCTAAGACAGCGCGTTTTATCACGTCTGGTCTTAGGGGTGTAGAGAAAACACTTGGAAGCGCAATTTTACCAGTTGCTTTGCCTTGTAAGTCAAAGATTTCTGCTGTTTTTTGTGCCATGGCTTAATTCACCTTACTTTCCTTGTGGGGACTCCAGTGAGATATATGTGACTTGTGGTGCTACTTCGGGAACTTCGGTTGGTGGACGTGCTGGGACCCTAAGTCGGATTTGGCGTTTTTCTGTTCCAGGTATGCTGCCTTCGATTAACACGTATGGTCCGTTTACTTCGCCGTATCGGATGAAGCCGCCTTTAACGGTGACTTCTTTGCCGTTTTTACCAATTTTAAGGATGCGTTTGTTGAATTCGATGCGTTGGTGATATCCCATTTGGCCTGCTCTTGGAATAGAGTACATTAGGTGGTGTGGATTCCATGGACCTAAAGTTGCGATTCCTCGCTTGGTTTTTCTGCCTTTATGCTGCAGGCAAGTTACTCCCCAACGTTTAACTGGACCTTGGAAACCCTTGCCAACTGTGATTCCGCCGACGTCGATGTATTGTCCGTCTTTGAAGACTTCTTCAGGCGTCACGGTTTTGCCCAAGAGTTGCTTAGCATATTCAAATTGCTGGGCGATTGTTCCGCCGCCGATTTGGATTTCGCTTGTTTCAGGTTTCTTCTTTGAGAGGCTGGTTTGTGATGGTTGTGTGGCGGCGATGACTCGAACTATGTTTGTTTGTTCGAGGTTTTGTGAGAGTTTCTCAAGCATTGCTTCAGTGTTAAAGTTGTCGGGTAGAACCAGTTTTCTATCCAGTATGGCGGGTGGGTCTTTCATCCAGGCTTCCGATATATTTTGGAGCCCGTATGGTGTTTTAGTGTAAGTTCTTATGCCACATACAAGGATAGGGGGTGTTTCTAGGATGGTTACTGCTCGAGCAACTTCTTTTCCAAAATGAGGAGAACGTTTACGGTCCTCGATTGTAAATACATAAGTCATGCCTGCTTTGTAGGCTGCTGAAAAACCAAGTAACTTTGGAGATTCTGACTTTATTTTTGGCCAGTATCTTATTCGTGCTGTCGGTTTCTTCGCACGATGCCTTGGCAAATAGGCTAATGAACCATGTTTTGGAGCATGAGTTTTACGATGTCCCATAGTACTTCCGCTTCGCGCCTTTAGCAAATAGTAGAAGGGGTTATAAACGTTGCCATTTAAAACGCAAAAGTATAGCTCATCCTTTGGAAAAAGAGCAACAACTTTTAGTTGCTTGATTTGTTAAGTATTTTAATGGTTAGCTATCATTTGAAGGATAATTACCTTTCTGATCGTAGAAGAAATATTTTTGTTTTGTTGGCATAAGTTGTTTGAGAGATAACCTTTTGGAGATTTCATTAATCTTAAAAACTTGGGCATGTGTGAGCAATATTAGCTCTCGGCGGCAGGTTGTTTATATAATTTGTTTATACGATTTGTATATACAGTCCAAATTATTTTTGGGGAATTCATTTTTTTGCGGGTGGGTTGATTGTTGCAACCCCTCTGCAGAATACAGGTGCAGCAAGAACAACAACTTCTCTGACCCCTACTAGCTCAATCAATTAAACCCTCAAGAATGCAGAAGACTGTAATTAGGTTAGTTTTGAAAGATGCAACAGTCGATGTGCAAAACTAAATTGCAGCAGCATCAGCAGCAGCAACTTCGATTATATGTTGATTTGATTGGTTTCGGATTGAGTTGTTTTCCGGGATATCAAGTTTGTGGAATGAGTTAGTTTGTGGATTCTCCCAGGCTCGATAAAGTGAGTGAACTAAAATTATCGTAGTCGCACTGAAAACTCTTTTAGCCACAACACCAAATCATATGGCTGGAGCCGGGGTGGCGGAGTGGTTATCGCGCCAGCCTCGAGATCAAACAAAAGAGGGCTAAAGCCAGAAATGGCAAGATAGCTGGTGGGCTTCGTGCTCGCAGGGGTTCGAATCCCTTCCCCGGCGCCAATAACAGTATTCAAGGCAGGAATTCTTTTGCATAAAGTTACGGCTTTTTAGTTAGCATTCGTATAGGTTATCAAAGCAATCTTTGTGGTAGATTTTTCCGTTCGTTTCTGGACGTATCTCTGTACTTGTATTGTTTAGACAAAATCTGGCTCTGATTAGGATAAACACCTACTAAAAGAAACCCTTCACCAGAATCATTGTTCATTTATTCCGGAAA
This sequence comes from Candidatus Bathyarchaeota archaeon, assembly GCA_963809455.1. Taxonomy (GTDB): domain Archaea; phylum Thermoproteota; class Bathyarchaeia; order Bathyarchaeales; family Bathycorpusculaceae; genus Bathycorpusculum. Next base: position 119,428 of record CAWEJP010000001.1, read on the forward strand.
GGCGATGAGCACGGTATCGGGCAAGATCTCTGATTTTCGAATGGACATTCACAGGCAGATTGGAACCCAAGAACTGTTAAGGTAGTGAAATATTAAGAAATGCACGGCTATTCCTAAACTATTTTGTTAAGAATAATACTCGCTTACAAGAACTCCTAAATGTCACAGAAAATAGATTCGCCAACATACAACCACTCACACCCACACAACCCAACATAGCAACAATGTTGACTGTGTGGCAGAATCCCTCTTCCCACACTCAAACAGCAAGCCAAAAACAGCCCAAACCAAAAAAGCAACCATTCCCAAAGCCACAAATGTACTGTGCAACCCTACGCCACCACACCCACATAAAGAACAAAAAACGAAATAGCATAGGGTTCAAATCCCGTCTCTATGTCTAATTTATCCGCTTCAGTAATTTCGATTTCTTCGCGTAAAATGCTGCAGCGATGGCTACGGTACTAGCTAAAAGTAGCGTTAAAATTATGTAGAAAGTTATTTCACCGTGGTTGATTGTTAGTTTTGAGCTGCTTTCAGTTGCTTGGTTGGGTGTGTTAAGGGTTTGGATGTTCAAGTCTTTGAAGGATACCGCATTGTCCACATTGTTTGCAATTAAAAGTACCATACTATTGTTGCCTGCATCGTGGGAGGTTGCTTTGTTTGCTATTACAGTTCCATTTGCATCTTCTAGTTTGGTGGCTATTCCGTTCATAGTTATAACCGATGAAATGCTATACCAAGTATTTTCGGTTAAATGGTCTGTAGCGTTAACAAAGACAGTGTTGCCTTGATTATCTAACATGTTTGCCAAGTCATAGCCGCTTAGTCCCTGAAAGCCTAAACTGTAATTATCTGCAGAGTTACTTTGCAATGTCAAGCAGAACTGGTTATTTATGGTTTGATTAAAATCATCCGGTAAAGACAGAGGCTCCAAACCCTGCGGCACACTCATCGGCACCACAAACGTTCTTTCAGGCATTAGTTGAGAATGGCTCTGCCTGCCTGTTCCCCTCATCGAAATCTCACGTCCTGGAATAGTAACTGTTTGGGCTTGGACATTTGAAGGCTCATGTCCTGTTGGCAGTATTATGAAATCGTAGCTGAAGGAAACATTGGTTCCCAAGGGGACGCTAAGAAAATCGTTGACACCGATATAAGGACGTATCTCATAATTTGCGAGCCCGTCGTGTCCAAAAATGTAGTTGTATTCAGGAGTCTGGAATTGAACAAGGAATTCCGGACCGACAAAAACTGCAAGGGTTTCGCTGTCCGCGCCTGCGTATTTTGAGTCACCGCACCAGCTTGCCGTAACATAGTATGTTCCTGTTTGTGTAAGATTCCAAAGCCCCAGAAACCCACCATAACTATCGGTAAAGTTTTCTGAGCAATTAATGCAAGCGCCGTTGTGATAGATGTAAAATGTGATGTACTTGTTCGGTTCCGCAGGTAAGAGATCGCCAGAAATTACTAGCGCACGAGAGTTATTTTGGTCAACTAATGGTTGCTGAGAAAGAGTTAAACTTACTGAAGAAGAAGCTAAGGGATAGTCCAATCTCGCTGAAACACGTGCAAGTGGAGAGTTGTTCTCGGTATTGGCAAGGGGAATAATCTCTGCCTGCGCGTTAGCGACAGTATCCGATTGGTCACCTACTTTCCAATCCATTTTAGCTGTAGCTTCAGCAGTCCAATATGTTTTGTTGTTGTATTCAAAACTTGTCGGTGTCATAAGCAAAGTGTGGTAGGCTGGAGTGGATGGAAGATAAACGCCGACATTCATGTGACCAGGGTCGATTCCCACATAATGAATTAAAACAACATCCAAACCCCCCGCTTTCATGATTGAAGCAGCAAGCAGAGACAGCCCAACGCAGTCCGCTGAATTTTGAACAAGAGTTTCAACAGGATATGCTGCGTCGGTTACTTTGTAGGGAATTTCATGTACTAATGATAGGACAGCATCTGCAAACTGTTCGTCATGATTGGGAAGATATGCGGTTTTGTTTAGGATGCACTCTGCGATGGGTTCAACAGATTGAGGTGTTATTAGTTTCGCGTAGTCAGCATCACTGTTTATTTCATGGGTTAAGTTTCCGAAGTAGTTGTAAACTGAAGGCGGGATTGAAACGTACAGTTTATGGCTTAAAACGTCGAATTGAGCCTGAATATTAGGGGTATTATTGTTGCTATCGGCGAAAGAAGTGGAGATTAGAAGAGAGGATAGAAGTATCGTCAGTAGAAGTACGCTGGCTTTCAGGGATTTAAAATTCATCCGAAATCCCAACAAATGGTTTTTTACGTGGGTTACTTTGAGTACTTTGAATTAAGTTGGGTATATACCTTTTGAGAATCGGAGTTTTGCTGAAATGAAAGTTTAGAAAAGCATTAAGCTGTACTTATTTACCCTTAAGCGTCTACTTAGTTCAAGAAGATGTCTCGTGATGGCTCCCATACGTATTTACTTAGCCGGACCCGAAGTCTTTCTCAAAAACGCAAAAGAGGTCGGTGAACAAAAGAAAGCTCTATGCAGAAAATATGGCTTTGAAGGCGTGTTTCCTCTAGACAATGAAGTAGATACAACGGGTAAGAGTCCAAAGGAGGTTGGTTTTTGCATCGGCGCTGTAAATGAGGGCTTGATTAAAACTTGCGACTTTGTGATTGCGAACATTACTCCGTTTAGAGGGCCAAGCGCCGATGTGGGACCCGTCTATGAGATGGGTTTTGCGCATGGTTTGGACAAAAAAGTGTTTGCCTATACCCAGACTGCTGTTCCGTTTACTGAGCGCATGGTGAAAGTTCTCAACTTGCAAGTTGCCCGCTGCAGAGATGGAAAATTAAGAGACTCAAACGGCATGTTTATTGAAGAATTAGATTTAACCGATAACCTGATGATAGACGGATGCGTTCAGGCAAGCAGCGGATTTTTAGTTGTTGAAGAAGCACCTGACGACCAGCTATTTACTTATCTTGGGGGTTAGAGAAATGCCTCAAAGTCGTCCAAATTGCCTTAAAAATAGAACAAAAATAAAAGAAAAGGGAAAGTGGATAGTTTTGCTGCTTAGGTTATGACCGTTTTCTGAGCATTAGAACAATCAGTATTATACCGATTATAGCGATGAAAACGAACAAGCCAGCGATTGCGGGAACAAAGTAGGTATCTGCGACGGATGCTACTGGTGAGGGTGTTGGCGCCATTGTTGCGACCGGTTGACCAATTGCTAATGATGTTTCTGCGCTTGAAGCGAAGTACGAGTTGGTTCCGTCAAACCTTGCAATGATTGTGTAGACGCCTGGGACGTCTGGGGTAAACATGGCTTGGTACATTCCTGCGCTGTTGCTAGTGACAGTGTTGATGCTTACTGGGTTCCCATTAGGGTCGATTGCTGCAAGGGTTACTGGTACTCCTGCTACGTTGTTGGATGCTGGTTGCTGCATGTAGAGGTACTGCATTTGTTGGGTCATATACTGATCAGCTACAGCAGGGCTGTTTATTTTTCCGGGTGCTTGACCTATCGAATCGTAGATTGGAAGACTTGAGCCCGGCGATTGATCCAGGACTGTTCCCTGGATAAGCACTTGAGTTCCCTGCGCTAAAGTGGTAGTTGGAGCTGAAACTGTAGTGGTTGTTTGTCCTTTGCCAAAGCAGTAGAGTTGATTATCCATGTTGTTTAGCTGGATCATGTAGCCGTCTGCAACGACAAGTGTGGAATCCAGAAGTCCAGTCATGTTCCATAAATTCTTACCTGTAAATGCGTCCCAGCAGTATGTGGACCATCCTGTGTACAATGGGTTAGTGTAGGAGTGCTCGCTTGTGGTCGTGTAAACTTTTCCGTCAGCAATTGTTAGTCCTGCGCCGCTTCCCAAAGGCCAATTAGGATAGGGACCGTTTTCTCCTCCTGCGTTTGTAGGAGCACTAAACAACAAGTCCCCTGTCGATATGTTGAAAGCGTGTAATACTCCAGCATAGCCCAGCGAATAGAGAGTGCCGTATGCAATTGCTCCGCCTAAGCCGTATAAGTCAAAGGATTCTGAAGATGCAGTTGGACCCCATACGAGGTTACCTGTGGCTAAAGAGTATCCGTACCATTGCAGTGTTTCTTTTTGGCGTACAGTAAAGATTCCAGCGTTTGGATCAACAGGACCGATTGTCACGGTTGCGTTCAATGTTGGCGGTTGTTGATAGAACTTTTGCCATAGCAATTGTCCGCGTGTGGCTGGGTCAAGGCTTAGTGCCCATACGCTGTAGGCGCTTGTTCCGTATTGGAAGGACGTTAAGCCTGTTGTGCCAAGGATAACGTTGTCGCCGACCCATGCGATGCTTCCACCTTGAATCGAGGCAGGTACACTAACGTTCCAATCGTAACCATGGACTGCATTAATGTATTGTCCAACTGGAGGTCTCCACATCCAATAGAAAGCTTCGCCCGCTGTCGTTGTGTAATTGTTGTTGTTTGGGTAGTTGACTGCATCTGTAGAGTTCCACATAGTAAGCCAACCGTTTGCAGTGTTCGTGTTAAGGTTGTAGATTAAGAGGTTGCCGTTTGGATCAGTATGTTGGGAGCTTGGTGCAAATTGAACTCCGCTTGAGGGCACGTTGTAGAGGGTGCAGATCCAGTTTCCTGTGTCCGGGTCAATCATTTGCCATACACCTGTGCCGCTTATCTGATCCTTCGCTAAAGTTGCGTTTGGATAGTATGTTTGACTTAAGGTTCCAGCGCCGACGGCTGTTGTTGGGCTATAATAAGTGTAGGTTGACCACAGTACGGCTTTGGTTCCTTCTTGGTTGGGTGAGTCATAATTGAAGACTTGTCCAAAGTTCAACGAGGGATACTGCCAAGGTATGTCGGTTCCTGAAATATGTGCTCCAGTCTGTGAACCAATCAATAGGGGACCTGTACTGTTATGGTACCAAAGGGTTTGTCCAGTCGCTAAATCGATTGCATAATAACCGTAACGTGGAGGAGCATAGGTGTTAACGTATAGGATTCCGTTGATAATAATTGGCGTGTAAACTCCTGTTTCATAAGCGCTTCCTGTGGCAAAGCTTATTGAACCTGCAGATCCAGGTGTCGATGAAGTTATGCCGGCTCCATAGACTCCGCCGGAAATTCCTCCAACGTCAACAGGTTTAGTCCAGACAACGTGTGGCGTAATCGGTGCGGTCGTGTACAGGTTTATGTTTCCTTGGGTTGGATTACCAACACCTGGGTTAGCTGGTCCGAGCCAGTTACCAGAAATTGTATTCCAAAGATAGTTCATTCCGTTGATCGGGGTTGTCCAGTAATCAGTTGGTAGTGGTGCTTGGGACGTTATTGGTATTTGATCCTGCTGTACCACGAACGTTGCGTTAGTGCTTATTGACGGTTCATAGTAGTCGCCGATGTAGGGGCTGGTGTTGTAGCTGTTTGAAACTGGGCCTGGAATAATGTTGTTTAGCGTTTGTCCTGCATATTTGCCAAAAATCGTATATGTACCGACCTGTGTAGGGGTGAAGGTTACATAGCCACCCCCCACTGGGTCACCTGTGTTGTTGGCAAAGACTTGGGTGCTTCCATCAGGCAAAGTTAAGGTGATGCTGACGTTTGTGACTCTGTCGCCGTACTGGCCGTTTGTCGTGGGTAAGATTTTATCCAGCCACCAGAAAATGATTAGGCTTTGGCCAACTCCAACTGGGTTGGGATTCTCAGAAACGTATAGCCAAGTTGGAATTTGCCATGGTGGAGTATGCGCGGAAACGGTAACTGAATTGACTGCAAAAGCTGCCATTGTTGACATCATAATAATGAGAGATATAGCAAATATTTTATTTTTAAAAGTTTTCAAAAGATTTTCTCCTTATTCTTTCTGATAAAACGTATTCTCAAATAACGAATTAAACCTATTGCTTGATTAATAAATCCAGCCATAATTTTGAATTAATCAAAAACTTAAATTAAAAAAGTTCTTAAGCGGTATTATCGCAATTGTAATTGCCGCTCATTAGAATCAGTCACGCAAGAAATGAAAAGAAATATGACATGGGTTTTATCCCATGATAGTTGGATGTGTATCTTCTTCGTTGATGTGATGCATCACATGAAGCGCTAAGCCTGTTGCGGCGCCTGCAGATAATCCTACAAGCAGGAAAGTAAGCCATTGGAAACCGCTTCCGCCAATCAAACCAACAACTGCCAAGACATCAAATCCTACTGCAACGCCAAGGTAGCCGATGCACCAAGTTTTAACGCTCATGCCACGAGGTTTGTTTATTCCGATGCCGCCTAGAAAACCAAACATGATAAGAAAGCCAACTAATGCGTAGATCCAATCGTAACTCAAACCAATCACCGTTTAAGTTGGCTATGTTCCCGATGGAGCTTAATTAGCTTATCGAATTGACTTCTGCTTTTAAGATGCATCACGGTTAAGCAGGTAACGTACCGTTAACTTTTTTTACCCATGCCAGGGAATCTTTAGCTTTAAGGGTGTGGATACAGTAACAAACTTTGACGCCAGACAATGCCATAAATGGTCACAGCTCCTGCTTGAGCGAAAACAAAAACTCAGCCAAGCGAAAACTGCAATTTCAAATCAGGATTTTGATTCAGCTAAAAAATTGACTAACCAAATTTTTAGCGGGTTTATGGGCGGCAAACAAGCTGACCCAGGCATGGAGGGTTCACTTCTTTATCATATGGCTATGGTTTCGAAGATGGAATCAGAAACTCAAGTACTCCTAGACGCATTGAACGTTAAGCTACCCAATGTCTCTGAGCAATTAAACAAGATTTACTATGATTTTGAGTCAGACGCTAAAGAGCTTCTCCAAGCGGTGGCTCCTATTCCCTTAGTTTTACATGAGATAGCAACCATCCCAAGACCAACAAGCGAAGAAAAAATCGAGCTATTCACCGAACTAAAGCAAAAAAACAAAAAAGTCGAAGCATTGCTAAGCAGTAAAAGCCCAAAAGCGGTCGAAGCATTAGAGAAATTGTTCGGCGACTGGGCAGAGCAAGTTATTCGGATGCGGCTTATTCAAGAGTACGAAACAATCAAAGGGTTACTGGTTACAGCTGAATTAGCTAAAACAATAGGGTTACCAGCTCTCGAAAAAGCAATGGGGGATGTGCAGGAGAAGTTCGGCGAAGAAACCGTCAGCATCGCCCTCGACGTAACCTTGAAGGTTGGTATGCGACGAGAAAAACTGCAGTCCGTCATGTTAAGCGACCACTTAATCAACATGTCTATGAGCAACGAAACCCTCGATGGACGCATGGAATTTCTGAATTGCCCCATCTATGGAAGCCACAAGTACGCCCAAGAAAAATATGGCGTTAACGATAAGGTTTCGGGTTTGTTCTGCAAACATTTCTGTTTTGCTCACGCCAAAGCGATGCTTGACACTGTCTTGCCTTTCCCATTCACACTCTGGCAACCTAAACTGATAGCAACCCATGACAACTGTGAATTCTATCTAAAACTCGCCCATTCACCGGAAGCAGAGAATCCGGAGCGGTTTATTCCCCTAGTTATGTCTTGGAACGTTACCCGCGAATGCAACATGAAATGCAGCCATTGCTACATCAACGCAACCGAAAACAAGCTTGCACTTGAATTAACCACCCAAGAAGGCAAAAAACTTATGGACCAAATATGCCAAGTCAGCAAGCCCCTGCTAATTCTCAGCGGCGGCGAACCCCTTTTACGCCCAGACATTTACGAGTTAATTCAGTACGGCACTTCGAAGGGTTTGAAGATGGGGTTGGGAAGTAACGGAAGCCTCATCGACGACGTTGTGGCTGCTAAACTTAAAGCTGCGGGTATAGCAACGGTTTCCATCAGTTTAGATTCTCATATTTCAACCCAGCATGATGAGTTCCGGGGCGTTGAGGGAGCATGGCAAAAAGCCGTCAACGCATGCAAAGCGCTAAGAAAAAACAATGTACTCGTCCAAGTCAACACCACCTTAACCCAACAAAATTATGATCAAATAGATAGCATCATGAGTTTAGCCGAAGAAATAGGCGTCGAAAACTTCCACCTCTTCTTTCTAGTTCCCACGGGCCGTGGCGCCAAACTAACTGATATTTCACCCCAAAAATATGAGGACATGATATCCAAAACCTTCGCCAAAGTTGCAAAACACAAGCTAAACGTTCGACCCTCCTGTGCTCCACAGTTCATGCGAATTGCAAAGGGCATGGGCTTAGACATGAGACAATGGGTCCGCGGCTGCATGGCAGGCTTATACTACTGTCGCATCTACCCCAACGGAGACGTAACCCCCTGCCCCTACCTGCCAGTTAAACTTGGCAACGTCAAAGAAAAAACCTTCAAAGAAATCTGGTTTAACTCACCCATCTTCAAAGCCCTGAGAGATCCAAATGAACTCAAAGGCAAATGCGGAAAATGTGACTACCGCACCTTATGCGGGGGTTGCAGGGCCCGTGCTTATGGGCTTTCAAGCGATTTCATCGATTACTGCGGCGACCTCCACGAACCAGGAGATCTAAAAAACGATTACCTCACTGAGGACCCTTGGTGTGTCTATCAACCAAAAACCCTTTAAGTCTTAGATGGCTTTCAGAAACTTCAACAGGCAGTTAAAGAGGCTTTGGCAGCCCGCAACACAGCGTTTCAAACTGTGGACCGCCAAAACGAACTTGGACGGCGAAAACATGCAAGGAGTCCACACCTCCCCAGATTCGACCAAAGCGGTTAAAGCACCAGCCCCACATGATACGACTAATTTCTTTAATCGAAAAATAAATAGGCGTTAGGAGGCCATTCAAGATTACACATGCTGGTCTCTCAAAAAGTTTCTTTGGAATGTTCAAAGAAACCGCTCTGGCATGTCTCTTCGACATCGGCGGCTTAATCGCCGGCTTCACGATTGCACTGCAACTGGGCGTTTTCCAGCTTTCGCCTTGGGCAATAGCACTCTACCCTGCAGTTGTAAGCGTGAAAGGGGTAATCACTGGTCTTCTAACTGGACGCTTAAGCACCGCACTGCATCTTGGAACCATTTACCCAAAATTCTTTGGAAATACAAGGATATTCTACAGGCTTCTGGGAGTCATGGTTGTTTTAACTTTGGCAACTAGCGCTACGATTAGTGCGATAGCGATGATTTTTGGGACTTTGTTTTGGGGTATGACAATCAGTGATTTTGCAGCTGTCTTGACGGTTATGGTAGCGACGTTGTCTCTGGGGCTGCTTATAACTTTGATAACTGTGAAGTTCACATTTATTTCTTTTAAGAACAGCTTAGATCCTGACACCATCGTTTACCCAGCCATCTCGACCGTGGCTGACATCATAATAACGTTCCTCTACATCGGAGTGTTGCACCTTTATTTTTCGGGGACAATCGGTAGTTGGGCACTAATCATTTTTGGGTTAATCAACGTGGTTTTAGTCCTGATAATTGTGCCACGCAACATAAGGGACACGGAATTTCTAAGAATAATTAAAGAATCTTTGCCGACCATGCTTTTAGTCGCTTTTATGGTAAACATAACAGGCACGGTTCTAAAGGGCATAAGCAACCTTGCGGCTGTTCGAAGGGAAATCTACACTATTTACCCGGCCATAATCGACATGATGGGAGACGTTGGGTTAGTAGTTGGTTCAGCGGCAACGACCAAACTTGCGTTAGGCGTCCTTACCCCCTCACTGTCGTCAATAAAGAATCATGCGAAAAACATTTTTAGTGCTTGGACCGCGACACTCATGCTCTTTGCTGTCTTGGGATTCTTGTCTTTAGCATTAAACGGCATGCTGTCTATGCAGGGAGTATTTAGTCTGTTACCGGTACTTTTCGTTTCCAACGTAATCGCTTTCACGGCAATCGTAGTTGTGTCATATTCAATTTCTATATTGACTTTCAAAAGAGGATTAGACCCCGACAACTTTGTTATTCCTGTAGAGAGTTCCATAGCTGACGCAATTACAACTATCGCATTGTTTGTTACATTGCTTTTGATATTGTAGGACAAAGCGCAATTAAAATATCCTAGACCAAGCATCTTAATGTTGGAGCACTCTTCAGTTGCCTCAATTCGAAAAAATAGTGTATAAACCCATTCCCGTCAGAGAACTTTTGCTTGAAATGAAAAATCTCTCGGAGCTAATGATTGATTTAGCTTATTCTGCAGCCCTCTATAATGACAAGGACCTTGCAGAAGATGTACTTGCCTTGGAAAGACGGGTGGATTCTCTATCTTACCTTTTAGACATGGAGATTATGGTTGCCGTACGAGACCCAAAAGACGCAGAAGCATTAATCGGCGTGTCAATCGTTGCGGCATCTACTGATAAAATTTCAGATGCAGCCGCAGACATAGCAGCCATAGTAACCCGCAACATCGGCATTCACCCGATCATCGGAGAAATCTTCCAGAAAGTTGAAGAACGCCTAATGAAAGTTACAGTAAAACCCAACTCTGAAATCATCAAGAAAACAATCGATGAACTCAATTTAGCGCAAAGAATGGGCGTTGACATAATTGCTATCCGCCGAAACCACGATTGGATCCTAAACCCCAGCGAAACCGAAACCGTGTTTCAGGGAGACATTCTAATTACGCGAGGGGCACCTTCTGGAATTGAGGAATTCAAGGATTTAGCGGAAGGCAAACTTGCAACCTTAGATACAGAAAAACGCGCGAAATTCGAGGAGATAGTTTCAAGGTTCGTTGAGTTGAAGGATACTTCCGAGTTGATGATAGACCTTGCCTATTCTTCTTTGATGTTGAACAGTAAAGAGTTGGCTGAAGAGGTGGAGCAACTTGAAGAACGCATGGATCAGTTGCATACAGATTTTGAGTTACTTGCGTTAACGAGTGATTTTACAAAAGATGAGGCTTCAGGCTTTCTTGGGTTGATCAGGTTGGGAGTTGCGACGGAAAAGATTGCTGACGCGGCTGCGGATATGGCGGAAGTCGTTTTAAGAGGAATTGAACCACACCCCATTTTAACACTAACAATTAAAGAGGCTGAAGAAACTGTTGCGCAAGCATGTGTAACTTTGGGTTCTCCGTTGATCGGCAAATCCCTAAAGGAAGCGCGTATACACGAGGAAACTGGAATGTGGGTTTTAGTCATAAAGAGGAAAGATAGCTGTGTGCGACCTCGTGGAGATTCAAAGATTGAGGCAGGAGATGTGTTGATTGCTTCAGGATACGCTGAGGGTGCTGATGCCTTAAAGAAGCTGGCATCTCCTACCCAAACTTGCAACGTTGAATAATTCATAATCTTTAGTTTGGATTCATTAATGCTATAAGACAGTAGCTGTAAGTGCTATTCAAGCAGGTTTGCTTCACAGAAGTTGGGAAAAAGAATTGCTAACATGCCAAAATAGTTCTTGCAAAAAAACCTTTGAAGCCCCACTAAAAACCCTGAATCTACAGGCAGCCCCGACAGAAATCTACAACGCTTGCCCATATTGTCTAACTAAGATTAAAGAACCTGAAAAAGCTGTTGAAATTCAACCTGAAAATCTGCAAGAAAAAGCAAACCAAGTAAAAACTAAAGAGATACTGGATAAAAATATCAGTAATTCAATAAAATGCCATTTTCACAAAGGCTACCTAAGTGAAAGAACCTCGAAAGAGAATATTCCAGATGAATGTCTCGTATGTAAGGACATACTGGAATGCATGCTTAGAAAGATGCGTGAATAACAAACAATTTTTTGCTTTTATAAAAAATAAAAAAACTGAAAAGGAAAATATAAGAAAAGAGTGAAAGTTTATTTCTTTTTCTTTGCTGCTGATTTTTCTTCGGCAGAAGCGTCAGGTGCTTTCATCGGTTCGGTTGCTTCAACTTTCGGTTCTTCTTTCTTCTCTTCCATTTCGGTTGTGATTTCTTCGATTGGTTTTGGCGGGGGTGTTGTTGCCATTGTCCAGCCTATCCATGCTCCGATGAAAAGGATAGCTACGAAAGCGACAAAGACTGGGACAGCGATGAGCCAGAATCGGACATCTGCAGATGAGCCAATGTTAAGCCACGGTTGGATTAATTGTTGATAACCGAATAGTGCAACTAAGTAAACTACAGCGACCACTACGCAGACTAGTAGTATTGCTCCACCTATTGCTTGATCTTTGCTAACCATTTAGTGATTCACCACTTTATAGCCATGTATTCGCTTAATCAATTTAAAGTTTGTCATGAATTCAATCACTCGATTGATCAGGTAGTGCCCATTTCCCAAGTTGAAAGGTACTTTTTCTGTTCAGCTGTAAGCTCATCGATTGCAACACCCATAGATTTCAGTTTCAACTCGGCAACTTTTTCATCAATATCTTTTGGAACAGTGTAAACTTTAGTTTGGAGTTTGGCTGTTTTGGCGACGTACTCGGAGCATAGAGCTTGGTTTGCAAAGGACATATCCATAACTTCTGAGGGGTGACCTTCCGCAGCGGCAAGGTTTACTAGTCGGCCTTCGGCGAGCAGGTAGAGTTTTCTGCCATCTTTTAAGCTGTACTCTTCCATATTGGGACGCATCGTCCGTTTAGAATTAGTGAGCAATTCCAAGTCTGGAATGTTGATTTCCACGTTGAAGTGGCCGCTGTTGCACATGATAGCGCCATCTTTCATCTTTTGCATGTGTTCCTTGCGTATGACACTTATGTCTCCCGTCGCAGTGACGAATATGTCGCCGATGGGTGCTGCTTCAGCCATGGGCATAACTCGGTAACCATCCATGACTGCTTCCAGGGCGCGGGTTGGTTGAATTTCTGTTACTATAACGTTGGCGCCCAAGCCTTTTGCACGCATAGCTATGCCTCTGCTGCACCAGCCGTATCCGCCGACAACAAAGTTTTTGCCAGCAAGCAGAACCGAGGTTGCCCTCATAATACCATCAATGGTGCTTTGGCCCGTTCCATAGCGGTTATCAAAGAGATACTTTGTGTATGCATCGTTGACTGCTATGATGGGATATTTGAGGCTGCCGTCCTGTTCCATTGCTTTTAGTCGGACTACACCAGTAGAGGTTTCTTCAGTTCCGCCTTTGACTTCTTTAATTAGGTTTTGACGTTTGCTGTGAATCATACCGACGACGTCTGCGCCGTCATCCATCGTTATGGTCGGTTTGAAATCGAGTACTTTGTCGATGCATTTGTAGTAGTCCTCCGTGTTTTGTCCTCTCCAAGCGAAAACGTGCACACCGCTGTCTGCTAATGCTGCGGCAACGTCATCTTGGGTTGACAGTGGATTCGAACCGCATAGTGCGACTTTGGCGCCTCCAGCAATGAGTACTTTGATGAGTACTGCTGTTTCTTTGGTTACGTGGAGGCAGGCAGCTAGGGTTTGGCCTTTGAGCGGTTTTTCTTTTTCAAAACGAGCTTTTATGATGCTTAAAACGGGCATGTGTTTTGATGCCCATTCGATTTGTAAGTGTCCTTGAGGTGCTAAACTTTTATCTTTAACTTGGAAGTCTTCCATGAACATTCCTTCTTTTTAGAAACATTGTGTTCTCAACCTATTTAGAATTTGCTTCGCTTATCAACAAAAGTGGCTACTCGAAAAAGATTAATTACCCAAAGCTCAAACCTACATGAGAGAATTCAAATGAAGGAACCCTTTGCTACATTTATCAAAAATGAATTAGGGCTAAGAACCCTGCTCATAACATGCGGACTACCTGCAAGCTACAAAACAGAAACTGCCGAGGAAATTTCCAGAATCAAAGGGTACCCTATCCTACGCAGTGACTTAATTAGGTTAGAAGTCCTAAAGAACGAAGATATTTTCGACGCACAAGTCGCTGGAAATATGAACAAACGTTTATCAGTCTACGATGAAGTGTTCCGACGCGCAGACGAACAAGCAGCAAAAAGTGAAGGTGGCCTAATCCTTGACGCAACCTTCGTGACCCAAGAACTACGCGGGCGAGCAGCTATGATAGCAGCAAAAAACAATATGACTTTTGTCATCCTTCAAACCAGTTGTCCCCAAGAAGTCTCTCTTGCCAGAATAAGCAAGCGAACGAAGGAAAAGTACGAGTCAAATGCACTAACCGAAGAAGCCTACCTTGCCAACAAAAACAAGTTTGAGCCAGTAGACATTGATGAACTTAAGAAACAATATCCAACCCTCAAAGTCACCCACCTAACAGTTGACACCTGCCGCGACGAAACCGACCAATGGACCGTAGTTGGCGTAGAGAAAAGATGATTAAGCCAAATGAAAATTGACTTACACATCCACTCTAATAGCTCAGACGGAAAATTCACTATCCAAGAAATTTTACAAGAAGGTAGAGCCAGGGAAATCAATTTATTAGCAATTACAGACCACGATTCAATCGGCTGCCAAACTCAAGCCACCGCTGAAGCAAAAAAAGCAGGAATCAGATACGTTACGGGTGTGGAATTAAATGTAACTTTTTCTCACCCCAAGTACAAGGAAGGCAAGTCGGTTTCGCTTGATTTCCTAGGTTACCAATTCAACCCTGACAACCAGGCGCTACAGAGCAAACTCGAGACGATGGCTAAGTACCGGCAGGAGCGAGCAGCTAAAATCCTCGACAACCTCAACACCGAATTCCAAAAAGAACAGATTCCAGACTTAACCCCAGACGATTTACGACAAATTGAGGAATCAGTTGACGGGGTTCTTGGAAGACCCCACATAGCAGACTATTTGGTCAACAAAGAAATTGTCAAAACCCGCCAAGAAGCCTTCGACAAGTACCTCGTTAAATGTGACGTCCCAAAATATCCCCTCTACCTGGAAGAAGCCTCAAAACTTATCCGGGAGGCAGGCGGAAAACTGGTTTTAGCTCATCCCAACGACCCTCACGGAACCTCACTGGCAGCCTTAACAAAAGTCCTTACCGAACAAACGGAAATTGTTAAAGAAAAAATGTTTCCCTCAATTGACGGAATTGAATGTTGGCATTCAAGAAACACCCCCGAAACAACCAACCATTATACAGCATTCGCAAGAGAAAACGGGTTAATGATGACTGGAGGCAGCGACTGCCACCAAAAACCAGTACTCATGGGCACAGTCCAGATTCCAGACTGGGTAGCAGATCAATTCACAAAATAGCAGCCTAAAGTTTTTTTGCGTATTCAGCAGCTAAATTGAAGTAGGCTTGGGCTTCTTTAATTGAAGATGCTTTTTCTTGGGCGCTTATGTTTTGGTCGTCGAGTCTGAAGCTGACTACTTTTCCGCGTACATAAGCCCTATAACACTTGTAGAAAGGCAACAGTAGGGGGAGCCTCTTGTCTTTTGAGTAACCTAAGTACTGTTCTATAAAATAGTCTGAAAGGTCCATCCTTCCCTGAAAATCCAAATCCATTGCTAAGAAAGCCACGTCGGCGGTGACGTCGGAGTATCGGAAGCGGTCGTTGAATTCTATGGCATCGAATATGCAGATTTTATCAGTAATGAAGATGTTTCCTGAGTGTAGGTCGCCGTGGCAGTCTCGGATACGTTTGTCGACTATTCGGCTTTCAAACAGAGCAGTGTTTTGGGTCATGAAGTTATTGATTTTGGATTCGATGCATTGGAAGTCGATTTGGGGGATGGTTTGATTGAGGTATTTTGTTGTTTGAGAAAAGTTTTCGTCCCAGTTAGTCTTCACTATGTTGAGCGAACCGAACTGGCTGATTTCAGAGTTTGTCTGTGCTTTAGAATGGAACTTGGCAACTATCTCTGCAATTGCATCAACTGTTTTTTTATCGACCTTATTCTCTTTGAGCAGGACAGTCATGATTCTTTCTTGAGGCAGTCGCACCATCTTTAGGGTGTACTCGACAATTTCGCCAGTGCCGCCAACTTTAATGGTGTCTGACTTAGTGATGGGAATAACTTCAAGGTAAATTTCTGGGCAAAGCCTCCTATTGAGGTCCAACTCTTTTTCACAGAACAAATGTCTCTTGCCGAGAGTTGAAAAATCTAAGAAGCCGAAGTTAACGGCTTTCTTTACTTTGTAAACGTAATTTTCGGTTAAGAAGACAAAGGATATGTGGGTTTGGATGAGTTCAATTTTGCCCGGGTTTTGAGGGTAAGCTTCGGGAGTTAGAAGAGCAGCTATTATTTGTTTTTGATCAAGCATCTTAGTTTTCCTCTACTCATTCTGAATGTTTTTGACGTAATGTAGAACTTTGTCGGCTTGTTCCTTTGAAATGTGGTTGCCAATATGGAGTGAGGCAACGATATCAGTGATTTTTGCCAGAGCATGTACGTGGTAGCCGAGTTTTTCCAGTTTCTCCTTACCGCCATGTTCACGATTCACCACGACAAGTAGGTGCTGGATGTTGGCGCCTAATTCTAAGAGAGGTTTTATGCCTTCAACTTTAGATATGCCTTCGCTTATGACGTCATCGAAGAAAAGAATGTTGTCACCTTTGTTAACATCTGCCCCCGCTATCCTGCCTGTGACCCCGTATCCTTTCTCTTCTTTTCGAACTATAACACATGGCAAATCCAATTTGCAGGCGATACTGGGGACAATCAAAGCGCCCTTCAATTCGATCGAGGCTAACTTGTCTATTCGGTCAGCCGCCTTAATCTGCCTGATTTTTTCGGAGGCAGCTTCAGCTATTACACAAAGTTGTTTCGGGGTAGATAGAACCCGTGCCAGGTCGATGTAGTAGGGGCTTGTGGCTCCTGACTTGATTGTGAAGTTGCCAAACCTAAGGCAACCGGACAAGTATAGGGCATCAGCCACTCTGTCGGTAATCGTTGACATATAATATCCTGATGTGAAATGTTACCTTGCAAATTTAACCCTTTACCAACCAATTATGAGCCTGAGAGCGGTTCATTGCAGAAACCTAAAGGGAGGAGGTCACCATTGACAGTTTCTTGAGCCACAAAAAAATAAAATATGAAAAAAAATTAATACGAAATGGTAGCTTTTTTTGGAGGATTATTTCTTTGTAGGAACAACAAACCACTTCACATTATCAAACCCATACTTGGTTACCAAAGGGTCGATGAAGTTTGGGGATAAGTCTTCATCATCGATTTCTGCGAAAACCACGGTATCGCCGATCCGGTAGACGATACAGATGATTGTGACATCTTTTAGGGCAGCGTATTTACCCTTGATTTCCCAGTAGCCAGGTTCATCCCGACCAACCTCAATAACCCAAGAATACTTGTCTTCAGGATGCTGACCTTGCATAAAATTGAAAGCGCAAACCACATCCCCAACAGCTTTGGGGTCTTCGTTTGTCTTGACATAGAACCAAATCGTCATAACTAACACCAATACTTACTGGTGGTTTCTGCCTTTAAATTGTTTCTTATACAGGCTAGCTTGAGCTTCTATGAGGGTTAAGGTTTCAAAGAAAGGAAGTTTCCGGTCTGCCTTCACAACCGCTTTAAGACCATGCATACTAAACCCTCGGATTGTTTCTTCGACGCCTGTAAGCGTTGATTGCATCAAAAGAATCCGACCGTTCGACTTTAGATGCCCTGAAACTTCACGAATAAAAGCGTCAACCACTTCCCGCCCATTTGCGCCTCCGGCCCATGAACGCCCAATCCAAGACGCAACCTCGTACTCTTCGGAAGGCAAGTAAGGAGCGTTAAACAAGATTAAATTGAACTTTACATTTGGGTTTAGGGCTGTAAATAGACTTGATTGAACAAAACTCATTTTGTTGCGCACGCCGTTGAGCGCTGAATTCTCTTTTGCACAGCGGATAGAGAAGGGATTTAAATCAATTGCCAACACGCTTGAAGCTTTGTTCGCAGCCAATATACCAAGCAAACCGCAGCCGGTGCCGACATCCAAAACAAGTTCGCCCTCTTTGACATTGAGGTTCTCGGCAAAAAGAAAAGTGTCCTCTGCAGGCTCGTAAACGTCCTCATAAACATTGAAAACAAGTTCATTGAAATACACTCTTTTACAGTGGGAGGGCATTTGTTATTTCTCCAAAATCTTTTGGGGAAAGTTCCCTAGGACGCCTGTCATGGAAAGGGAGGGTAAGCGCCAATTTTTCCGATTCCTGCTTATTCAGCTTGAAATTGTCTCTTATGAAGGGGGCAATTGCTTTCCCTACTTTTTTGTTGCGTTGAGAAAAGAGCCACTTTACTAACCGAACAAAAAAAGCGTGGTCCTTCACTTGGAAAATTTTTTGTTTCCACGGTTTTAAGCTGACGATGGCAGAATCAATTTCAGGTTGAGGATAGAACATAGTTTTTGGCACAGGCTCTAAAAGCTCAACTTCAGAATTTTGGAGAGTAACAACTGTTAACCAACCGTACTGCTCGCTGCCCTCGGAGGCAACGAGGCGCTCAACGAATTCTTTCTGCAGAATCAAAACTGAGCATTCAACTCTGCGCTCCAAAAGCCATAGGATTAAATTAGTAGACAAGTAGTAAGGTGGAATTGCTATGGTTTTGCTAAATTCAGGCAATTCAGCCTTCAACACGTCGCCCTCAACCACTGTCACGTTACTGAAACCTTTGACTTGTTCACGAAGCACCATCACAACCTTCGGATCTTTCTCAACAGCTATTACACCTCGGCACTTATCTGCCAAAAAAAGTGTTAGCCAACCGAACCCTGCTCCAGCATCCAAAACCACATCCGCTTTACTGAGCGCTGCATAGTTGCAGAGCTTAGGGTAGAGCGTTGGCTCAATCATGAAGTTTTGCCCTAGAAGCTTGTTGGGAGAAATTCTATGGGTTCGAAGCAATTGCTTCGTTTCCTCGAGATTCATCTGCTGTGCCTTACTGCGCCCGCGTGAACAACTGATACTTGCTGTCGCCCTCTAGCTCTTCCATAACCCGCTTCGTAATCAACTTAACAGGATTCGGCAGTTCCGTTCGTTTCTGCAGATCATCAAAGCTTTCGAAGGGCTTACGGTCGCGTTGGTTGATGACTTGCCACATGTATTTTTTGCCTATGCCCGGAACCAATTCTAAAGCGTGCATTCGAGGTGTAATCGCGCGGGCGGTGTTGAAGAAATTAACAAACCATTTTTCCCGATTCGTCACTATTTTGCTAATGACACTGGGAAGTTCTGCCTTAGCCGAGGCAGTTAACTCTTCATAGCCAATGCGTCCAATTATGTACGTAACTTCTTCGCGGGAATCCTTTCCCACATAAACACGGTCACCCGGTTTTAGAACGAGCTCTTCCTTCACTAAAGCTTCCAAAAGAGTAAAGAATTCTTCACCGACGCATTGAATTAGAGCTCCTGCTCGATAACCTGCCCGTCCCGTAGGACGAAATCCTGGCTTGCCGTGCTGTAGAAAATCTAACACGTAAGCATGCTCTTCGTACCGCTTTTCCATAACACTCAGAGTCCGTCAGCTAGTCTATTCTCGATTACTGCTTAAAAATACTTAGTGTTTCCCTCTACTTCAATGTGCGATTCTCGTTCAAAAGTTCAACAATCGTGTGCAATTTTGAAGTTTCTATGATTTTTCGACCCCCAGCTAAGAACACCCGCAATTCATCAACGGTCTCAGGCATACAATTGATAATTTGTACAGCTTCGGGTTCGTCGAGTTCGTATTCTTTGAGTAGTTTCTGTAAGAGTTCTTCAGCTTTATCTGGATCGCACTTGGAGAATTTGCTAACATAATCTAGTGTTCGGCGTTGAAACTGGTCCAAGTTTTCTTCTCCGATGGTTTCCAGAACTTTCTTAACCTGTGGAAGGGTTAAGCGACTTTCGCTCACTTCTCTCTTGCTCATCTATCTCACTTACCCGTGTATGGCTCTAGGTGCTCTGAGCGAGTGATGATTTCTTTAATAGCATTGCCTTGTGGAACGCTAACAACATATCCGCGGCCTCGTTTTTCTACGATCACGCCGATTTTGCCGTGGAAACGTTTGTGTGGCATACTTTTCTGTGTACTAGAATCCATCTTTATGATTACTTGAGAACCTGGAGTGTAATCTTGAAGGATTTTACCAATATGTGGTTTTCCTTTTGCACGAGTGGGTTTACGCAATAGACTGCGAGTTCCTGTATAGTAACCTTTTGAGCCTCTCATTCAATTTTCACCTTTAATTATCGTCCATTATTACATTGAGAACGTCAAGCTTAAGCGTCTTTGCTCTGTTGTTGAGCAAATCTGAAACGTTCGGCACTGTTCTTCCTTCATCTCCAGACACCAATTCTTTAACATAGAGCCCGCCTTGACAACGAATTTCAAGTAGAGCCCTCTTAAGCGACACCTTCTTAACTTTAACCTGATATATGTACTTTTCTCGGATTAAATCTGCCCTTCGATGCAAAACGCGTTGAGGCGTCTGCTGTTTAATACAAATACCCGATAGCTTCTCTTCAATGGTGCGTAGGTCTTGGGGGAACAATTCCTTCTCAAATTCCGCTAGAAGAGCATATTCTTTTTGTGATCCCTCACCCTTCTTGAGGTGCCGAACAACATCCTTAGTTGTGAAATGCAAACCTATAACCTCGATTTTTCCTGCTGCCTCAGCGTTAACTTGGGCTTCAATCTGTTTTAAATCCACAAACCGTTTCTTAGGTTTTGAAACCTCAATCACAAAGGGCCTACCGCTGCCAAGCATCCGTGCATCGATGTCTTCTCTTCCAGAAGCATGCAAAAACGAATCTTCACCCAAAGTTACCAAAAGCAACGGTTTAGAAGAAAGTTCCTCCACCGATTCAGCATACAATTTGCCTGTTCCACCGCACTTCTCGCATCCTTTGCCTCGGCAGTCTGAACAGAACCATTTCGACTGCGGAATCGTTCTCAGCAGTTTGCGGTATCTTCCAGCGACGAAGAGGGGGTTGACTTGAAGGCGAATTTTCTCAAAAAAAGGGTTGAAAACCACGACTAAATCTGGAATTAGATACTCTGCTTCTTTGCCAGTTTGTTTCGCAAGTGCTTTGCCCAACAATCGTCCGAATTCATGTTTTATGCTTTCGCCATAACCGATATTGAGTGCGGCTTTAAACTCATCTTCGCGCTCCTCAATTTTTGTTGGCAACTCAATTCCGACAAGGAAAGTTGTGAACTCGTAGTCTGCAATTAGGTCTAGAGCCTTCTGGGTTAAACTGTCAACTAACTCGAACTTGCCTTCGCATAGGCTGCATTTGAGGTCTACTTCAGTTTTCGGCAGGCGTTTTTTAAGGTGTTTTAGGGTTTCCTGGGCTTCCCGTGAAAACCCGTTGGCTGCCAAAACCTTAAGTCGCTTTATTCCTTCGGCGTTCTTTTCCTGCACAAGATCGTTGGCTTGCATAGTTAAACTAACTTTTAGTGCTTTGCCGCGCACGTTGTTTTCCATGCTGTAACCAAGCAAAGCGAATTGTCTGCCCAAGCAGTGGTCACAAAGCGGGTATTTACTCAGTAATTCGAATGCTTTTTCTAAAATATCCATCGCAGATGTCCTACTTCATGCCCGGTGGCATACCCATTCCTTTACCGCCGAGTCCAAACGGAAGCTTCTTTTTGTTATGCTTAAACATCTTCAGCATCTTACGCATCATAACGTATTGCTTGAGAAGCTCCTTGACTTCTTTTTCAGTAGTTCCTGAACCTCGCGCGATGCGTCTTGCCCTCGATGAATTGAGCAGTTTAGGGTTCTCTTTCTCGGCAGGTGTCATGGATTGGATGATTACACCCCATTTTTCTAAGCGTCCTTCAGCAGAGTTTAGCATTTCGTCAGGAACATTGGCAGACGAGAGCCCAGGAATCATTTTCATTACTTTGCCAAATGGACCCATTTTCTTGACGGCTTGAAACTGCTCATACATATCAGTTAAGGTAAAGTTGCCGCTCATGATTTCCTTAGCTTTCTTCTGAGGCACCTTGATTTCGGCATCATGAACCTTTTCGAGAAGAGTTTCTAAGTCACCCATACCTAAAAGACGCCCAACGAATCGGGAGGGGATGAATGCTTCGAGGTCTTCTATTTTTTCGCCCGTGCCGATGAATTTTATGGGTGCGCCGGTTGCCGCGACTGCTGATAATGCACCGCCTCCACGTGAGGAGCCGTCGAGTTTAGTTACAATGATTGCGCCGATCGGGGTAGCTTCATGGAAGGTTTTAGCTTGAGCAAGGGCTTGCTGCCCGATTGTGCCGTCGATAACCATTATAACTTCGTCGGGGTGAATGTTCTTTTCAAGGTCCTTCATTTCCTTGATTAAATCCTTCTCTTCCTTATGCCGACCTGCTGTGTCAACGATAATCAAATCTTTATCGGCAAATAGCTTTAGGCCTTCCCTGACGACCTTAACGGGATCTTTTTGTTTTAAGTCACCGAAAAAAGGCGCGTTTATGCGGGTTGCCAGTTGTTGAAGCTGGTTGTAGGCGCCTGGTCGAAAAGTATCCGCGCAAATCAAGCCTACTTTCATGCCTCTTTTCTGGAAGTATCTTGCCAGTTTGGCGGCGTGGGTGGTTTTTCCTGAACCTTGAATACCGACGAGCATGATGATTTTCTTTTTGCCGGGCTCCACTTTGAGAGGAACAGGTTTGTCGCCTACGAATCGGGTTAATTCTTCATAGACCACTTTTATAACATGTTCGCGTCTGGAAACTCCCGGAGGCACCTTTTCTTTTAACGCTCGTTCTTCTATGCGTTTAGAGATTTCAAGGACAAGTTGCACGTTGACGTCTGCTTGGAGCAGGGCACGTTGGATGTCGCGGATCAGTTCCTTCACTGCCGTTTCGTCCACGGCGCCAGCTTTAAACAGCTTCTTTATGGCGTCGGTTAAGGAGAAACCTAACTTGTCTAGTGCCATATGAGTCTCCAGCCTAACATTCTATTGTCCTTTTAAATAAAGATTACAGCGTAAAACCGCCACAATACAGGTTAATTTCTGTTTGATTGTTCTTTGAAGCCTCAGTTTCCCCATTAAATATATTCTTCACAATTCAGACGGCTCTTCATGCATCATTGGCTTCACAGCAAAAAGCTCTGTGCTAGAACATAAACTTTGAAAGAAAAGATTAAGAAAATAAATTGTGATTATTTTACTCGGACAATCTTTACTTTGCCAAGTATGGCCCAATACTCAATTTCTGCCCCAGCTACAAGCTTTTCTTTAAGTTCTGGCTCATCTGGGAACGGTGCATCGATGTACTCGTAGGTTTCAAGGTCCATAATTTGGACGCCGTTGGGGTTAATAGCGAAGACTTGTCCCGTTCTTTTATCGATAATGGGAACTTCTGCTCCGAGGTCAACTGGCTTTACGAACTGACGTTTTTGGCCATCAAAGACGCCGATTGCAACAATTCTTGCTTTTGCGGAACCATGTTTTCCAGGTTTAGATTTAGCAATGTCAACTATGCGGCAGGGTTCGCCATCAATCATCATGTAGCCGCCAACGCGTAATTCTCCAACATCAACTGGTTTACTCATACGCACACCACAGATTAGTTCTATTTAATGCAATTCAGAACAACACCCATATATAGATTAAGGTTTACGCTAATTACTGAGCGGTGGAAAATGTTCAAAACCGTAGGTTTAGTTGCCCGCTATGACCAAAAAACAGCTTTGAAGCTTGCCGAAAAACTTGCGGACTATCTCAATAAGAAAGGCTTGAAGGTTTACATTGAAAACAGCCTTAGCGACAAAATAATCTCTCATCACGAGTTTGTTCCACTCTCAGAGATGAGAACTGACTTCATAATAACCATAGGCGGTGACGGAACCATACTGCGAACTGCGATAGCAGTACCCAAACCTGAACCGCCAATCTTAGCCGTCAACATGGGCGTGAGAGGGTTTCTAACAGAAGTCGAACCCCAAAACGCTTTTGAAGCTATAGACCGGATTTTAAGCGGCGATTATAAGGTTGAAAAATGCACCAAGCTATGTGTAACGGCAGGCGAAGAAACCATCCCTGACGCGTTAAACGATGTTGTAGTTTCAGCAGGTGAACCGTCGAAGATTCTCTACGCAGAGATTCGAAAGGGCGGGAAACCAATTTTGAAGTGTCAGGCTGACGGATTAATCGTTGCCACTCCGACAGGTTCAACGGGTTATTCGCTCTCAGCTGGAGGACCGGTATTAGATAGCGAAGTAAACGCATTCGTTATTACTCCAATCTGTTCGCTAACTGTTTTCCATTCGCTTGTTCTCCCAGCCGACTGCACCATAACCATCAACGCTCTAAGACCAAACAACATGTACGTGTTGATTGATGGAAACTTGAGAAAACTCATAACAGAGAATGACCCATCTGTAAATATCGAAAAATCAAAAAATGTAACCTCCTTTATTCGTTTCGAAACTGACTTCTACGATCGATTGAGGAACAGGCTGCTCTTTAAGGGAACAGAATGAAAACTCAAGATAGCTCCTGTAAAAAAGTTATTGTTTTAGATACTTCTGCATTTGTCGCTGGGTTTGACTCTTTCTCCCTAGAAGATAAACAATTCACAGTACCCAAGGTTGAAGAAGAAATTCGCCGAAACTCGATGGTTAAAATGCGTTTAGAAGTCGCCATTGAAAGCGGCAAACTCAAAATTAAAACGCCCACAAAAGAATCCACATCTAAAGCGGAGGTAGCCGCCAACGAAGTAGGCGACTCGTCTAAGCTATCAGAAACCGACAAGCAACTTCTGTCTTTAGCTCTTGAATTTAAAGACGAGGGTCTTGCGCCAAAAATCGTCACCGACGACTACTCAATCCAGAACGTAGCCAAACATATGGGTATCGAATTTCTATCCCTCTCAACTTTGGGCATCAAACGACTTTTAGAGTGGGTACGTTACTGCCCAGCTTGCTACAAAGAATACGCAGCTGACTTCAAATTCAAAGAATGTCTAGTTTGCGGCACCGAACTGAAAAGAAAACCCAAGACCAAAAATAGGTCAGGTTTAAAATAGCCAAAGCAGCAGGATAAGCAGTAAAGCTTCGGCGCCAAAGATGGGAAAAGCCAGATGTTTTGCTTTTTCGATTGCCTTGTCCACCAGAGTGGTTATTGATTTTAGGCGTTCTTCGCCTATAACTCTAACTTGTGGCACCATGAAGTTCACGTACCCTGCACTACATACTTCAAGATTTTCCTCAGCCTTCTTAGCTGTCTCCCCAATGTAGTTGATGAGCTTTTTGTGATCCATAACTTCACCGATTGGATGATAGCCACGTCGCCCAGTCACTGAGGCGGTAACTGCGTGCGTGTCAGTGGTAAAAACCTCGCTTGAGTCAAAGCCAAACTCAGCCAAAGACTTAAGAATCGTTTCTCTCAATCCAGGAATCATATTGTTACCGTCTATAACAACATATGCGGTTTTCTGATTTTCCACTTCAACCACTATGGTTGTGATTCCTCCCGCTCCCATGCCGTCTTTAAGGTTGAATTCTGTTGGAAATATCGTAGCTGAACCGACTTTGAAGGGGCTAGTGGGCAAACCAACAGCTTTTCTGAGGCATTTCGAAGCCGCCATCTTCAGTTCGTCAACGTGTTCAGCGGTGTCTATGATGGCAGTCAAACAGTTATGAGTGTTCACGACCATCATATTCTTGATTCCGAGAGATTTTGCTTCTTCACTAACGAAGCACCCTAATTCTTGGGGCAAATCTTCCGTCGTGTTGGGAGCCAGTGTGAAAGAGAGGAATGCGGTGTCGCCGAAAATCTGGCAAGACGCTAAGGCGGTTCCTTCTTTGACGCGGACAAGAGGAGTCGCCGATGTGTCTTGAACTTTAAAATTGGCGAAAGTTATTGCTTGAGCAATTATTTTGTTGTTCTGAACTTGCGAAGCTAAATCGAGTTCGTGCCCCAAGATACCTAAAGGAACGCAGGCGTCGCCACCGAATTCACGTTCATAGCCTTTCTTCATCAAAGAAGGCAAGAGGCTACTTCCTATATTCTTGAATGGTCCTGGATGCACTTGTGGAATGATGATTGCAGCCTTGGGTTTGGAGGAGTCAAACTTTAGCAGAGTCACTTCAACGTCCGCATCTACACCCATATCTTCGAGGTGTTTTTCGAGGGGTTCGTTTTGGTCGGTGACCCAGTTGAGCAGAAATGCCCTAAAGAGGGGCAGCGCCGGAAGGGAGTAGGTTTTTTTGCCTAAACGGTCGATGGATGAAAGCAACAGGTAAACGGCGATGTACCCAAGTATTGGAGCTAAAAATATGAAGGGCAAGACATTCAGGACGATAATTGTTGAGATAGTTGACCAAAAAACCAAAAAAGCTACTGCACTTAGAATGGGTTCAAGCAAAATAGATAAGAGTTGTCGCCATTTAGCTGCCGAAGAGGTCGCGTTAAACACCAAAAACCTAAGCGTCAAAACCGTAGCGAATCCTAAGAGGGAAAGTTTTACCCAAATTAACCAGCCGAACCAGAAGCTTAAGGCGACACCTAAGATGATAAAGATGAGCCATATTCCCCAGCAAACAGCCGATATGACTAGAGTTCTTCGCATTGAGAATATTTGGTCTTTTTTCAGCAGAGATTTGCTAACGATCGTGTTGGTCACGAAGGATATAGCAAAAAGGGAAATGCCTAAATAAAAATTAACATACGAGGGAAAGACTAGAAAGACGCAAAAGTTGATAATAATGATACAAATAGCAGCGATAGCTAAGAGAGCAGTTCTGTATGATGGGAGAAAAAACATTGAGGAATAGTGTTTGGTTGCGCTGTCCATTGAGTGATTAAGAGAACTGTCGGCTGCCATATTTCTCTGTCCTAAGGAATCAGGTAGCCTTATTAATATTTAGCTAAGTTTTAAGGGCTCGCTTTAATGCAATAAATACACTTTTTTTTATAACTCACAGCCAACACCGGCATGTTTTGTCATTAAGCAATCAAAAGAATCGCCAGAGAAACGTTATTTAGCGTGAAAACCAAAAAAAACAACATGTCAAAAATAGGATATTGTTTTATCCTTAGTACTACAACTATATCAATTTGCGAAGCTTATGCCAGATCAAGATTTGCCGCCGTCAATCTTCCACATGCTCGAGAGAAACGTGGGCAAAAAAATTCGGGTAATTCTAGACCCCGCTTATGGGTTCGAAGGAACCTTAACAGCGGTTACGCATGAACCTTCAGGAATCTGGCTCTCTGACGCCGAAGCAATCGTTCTAAGATCAACCATCGCACAGCCTATTCCGCAGGTTGCGAGCCGAGAAGAACGAAGCGAACTATTTTTACACCTTAACTCCGTTCAAAGAATAGAAGTCTTGCACCCAACAACGCCAAGACGATAAAAAAATTACGCTGGGAAGAAAACTTTCGCAAAAATTGAAATAACAATTAGTGTAACTGCGAAGACCACAAGCAATTCAGGTCGGATTTTGACTCCTTCAGTCTCTTCTTCAAAGAACCTAAGCAACCCTGCGCTTGCAGCAGGCATTGGACCTGTATCTTTCTTTTTCCTTCTTCCACTCATCAAACAGCCCTACCGGAGTTAATGTGATATATGCCTAATATTTGCTTGCACTAATTAATCTTATGCCAACATAGGCGCTTGAAATACAAAAAGGTGCTCTCCAACCCCGTTTTCCGCTATAAAATAAGAGACGGGGTATCGTTGAGAAGTCACAAGAGCACTTGCTTTCTGTATACAAAAGCATCAACCAAAACACGCAAAATCGCTAATTCGAGTTTAATCTTTATTACCGCCCAAAATTAAATCCTCTGAAGTGAGCTTAATGGAAATTCATGAGTTTCAGAAAATGATGAAGCATCTTTACTTCGAAAGAGATTCCGCACGCGGAGTAAAGGGCACTTTCAATGGGCTGGTAGATGAAGTTGCTGAATTAGGCGAAGAGTTGAAGGGAACCGACAAAGAAGCCACCGAAAAAGAGTTCGCCGATGTCATCGCTTGGCTCGCATCTCTAGCTAACATTATGGGAATCGACCTTGAGAAGGCAGCACTTAACAAGTATAACCACAAGTGCCCAAAATGTCAAAGCGCACCGTGTCAATGCATCTTCTAATCGAGACGTTTCTGGCCTAAACCAGTCGTCAACCAAACATATCGCCCTCTGCCCTTTCGCTCAACAGTTCCTTCATCCTTCAACAACCTTAGGTGGTATATAACAACACGATAAGTCAAAGCAGATTCTTTTGCAAGGTTAGAAGCATTAAAACCTTGTTTCTCAAGCGAACACAAAATTTTTGTTCGAGCCACAAGACCGCTACGAACATTTCTGATGTTTTTTAAGTAAGCGTTCGGATGCATATTTTCTTTGATGATCTCTCCCCAATGTGATACATCTGCAGACTATATTGAAAAGGTTTAGCTACTCAAAATCAAAAAGCTTAGCTTGCTTTGGCTTTTTATTGTCAAACATGGTGGCTATCTCTTCCTTGATTAAATCCATGCGCTGGGTATAGTATTTAGGCAAGCCATACTTGTCGACCAACTCTTGTGCGGCAACAAGGTATTTCTCTATGCCGCCGCGGTAGACGGTGAGGGTTAGCTTTCCGCCGCAATAAGGACATTTGCCTTTAAGAGGTAACCGGCGGAATTTTTTGTTGCAGGACTTGCACCTGAAACCTTGCGTTGAGAAGGCACGCATGTTACCTGCTATATCACGCATGAAGTGGGTATTCAAAACTTTAAGTGCTACTCGCCTAGCATCGACGGCATCAATTTTTTCGCCCAGCTCCAATTGCATGTGCAACTTATCGATCATGGATTTGAATTCTTTGTAGGAACTGTTGGCGTTGCCGAGATTAATGTTTGTACAGGGGGTGGTGTATTGGAAACCTTCAAACTGCGATTCCGTACCCAGTCGATGGCTGATGACATCCATCATGGCGCTTGCGGGTCTAGCATCAAACTTCTCCAAGGTTTTCCTGTAGAACTCGATTGGGTAAGTTGCGCTGACGTCGAAGTCGTGTGCTTGGCGCTGAACCTCTTTTGTATTTACAAAGGGAATGAGTAGAATAGGAGCATCCATGATTCCACCGATCTGCGCAGGAAGAAAGACTCGAGAGAAGTTAAGAAGCGTGTCTAAAGCAAGCATGATAGCGTCTTCGTCACCGTCACAATCTCGACGTTTAGCCGAATGCCAAATGGGATGAGCATAAATCACGTTGCGGTCTGTGAAGCCAATCACTCTGCCTAGGATGCAGGCACACGTGTGGGGCGCCAACCCAAAAAGTAGGTGCCCAACCATATCCTCAGCTTTCTTGACGTTGTAGTAAGCGGGTTGCTTGTAGACGCGGACTAAAAGGTCGTCGATAAATGCGGCGATTTGAACAAAGTACTCGCCTGCACGCCAGGGAATCACAACATCTTGGATTTTGAGTTCGCAGATTTGATTAGAATCCGTTAGGGGCAAGCCATGGGTGTCTGAGAGATAGCCCATTTGACGCATCTTTTCGACTGAGACCCAAACTTCAGCAGGGGTGATGTGCGTTAATGGTGCGTTTGTGGCGTCGAAGCGGATGGTACCATCCTTGTAAACTGATAGGCCATGTTTTGCCCGCAAGATACCTTTCTCAATGTTCTCTGGTGTTTTGTCAAGGTTTGTTAAACCCTTAACACCGCGAAGCATTTTTGGCGCAGGATATCCGAGGTTTGAACTGGCAACGGCGATTAATTCCTTAAAGTTCACTGGTTGACGCTGATACATAACCCCATCGGTCTTGCATGTTGAGCAGCCTGTGTCCTTGACGGTTTTACCGCACCTTGGACAAATCTTCTCTGAGATGGTTTCGCAGTTGCATGAAGGACATTTTATTTTTAAGGTGTAGCTTTTGCAGTTTGGGCACTTACGCTTAGCCAACTCGACAAAGACCGGCCCCTGCCGTGAAGCTTCCATAAGGTCACGGTGTGTTCCTCCCTTTAATCCGACAGGGAAAAGAAGATGGACGAGAGGTTTCATTTCGCGATGCTTAGCTTTTTCGGGTCTTCCCATCCGCCCTCCCACATAAGTCGGTGCTTTGTCTTTGATTTGTACACATGAAAGCAAGCTCAGCAATTCCAGAGCAGAACCTGCTTTAGCAGCCTGCACTTTGTTATAGCCGAGGGAGAACGCGAAAGCAGCCGCATCTTGGCCAACCAGCACAATTTTATTGTCTATAATTTTATGCGGCAAAAAGATTTTTCTAAGATACCCAACCACTGCATCGCTGACTTCACCGATAACCCTGCATGCAAAGCCTTCTTCTACGTTTACTTCACAAGTCATCAGCCACTGTCTTAACGACTCAACCTCTTGCACATTGGAGAGGTTACCCCAAAACAATGTGCAGTTAGGAGCAAGCGGTATGCCTAAGCAGCTGCTCAACGCCGCAGCTTCTTTGACGGTAGGTTTGTTCACAAATGGATCCGTCACAAAAGCCTCCAAGTTCTCTATTTTAAGATTTGTTGATTTAGCCGCCTTCTGATAGTCTGAACTGAATTTTTCCGAGATTGCGCTTTGGAGGTCTTTTGCCCACCATTCCTCAACGTATCCCGAGGGTGGAAGCGCCTTGTTACAATAAAGAAAATCGCCGAAATCTATGAGCATGTCGCCTAAGAAAAGGATTTTTTGAACCTTACCCTTAAGGTCAGGATGGTTTTCGAGCGAAACTCGAACCACGGAATTATCTTTAAGCAAAACCACAGGTTGCTCGATGCTATCCACAGGCATCGTGACGCCGCCTTTACCGGGCAACTCCAAACGCATCTGTGTACCTGCAGCGAGAAAATTTTCAACAACAGCCATTGTAGCAGGATGAATGCCCACTGCTGAGAGCCCTGTATTTCGGGACCTTCCGTATCTGAGGCGAAAACCACCGCGAGTGGAAGGAAACGCAAAGATAGGTCGACCAGCAATGACATCGTCCATGAAACCCCCTGATTTCTTCTCAGATTTCTTCTTGAAATTCTTGAGCCATTCCCAACCCTGAAAACCCAACTTATCA
Organism: Candidatus Bathyarchaeota archaeon; assembly: GCA_963809455.1. Classification (GTDB taxonomy): domain Archaea; phylum Thermoproteota; class Bathyarchaeia; order Bathyarchaeales; family Bathycorpusculaceae; genus Bathycorpusculum. Next base: position 150,183 of record CAWEJP010000001.1, read on the forward strand.
ATTATCACATAGACTTTCTGAGCACGCCCAACAATGCCATCGTTTACTACTCGGAGGGCTCCACCTCTGACCCGGTTGGTTTCGACTCTCTCCAAGTTGCGGTATGACGAGACCTCAACGGGATCAGATTCGGTTCCTGTGCATTCGACGGGAATGAGGTTGAGCGCTTTTTTTAGTTCCTCATCAGGAATATGGTATTGGAAACGTCCCACGGAGCGTTCGTAGAGTCTTAATTCTTCGACGAAGCGGGAGATCTCTTCCTCAGTTGGCTTGTACTTATCAAGGTCCAGTTCCCGTCTCACATAATCGCCTACAACCAGCGTTAACGCTTGGTCGGTGCCTCCAGCTGAACGAATGGGCCCTGCAAAGTACACGGCGAGATAGCGTGACTTGTCGGCATTTGTTTTTATTTTAACTTGAGCAATACCCTGAATCGGTGCTGCTGTTAGGCCCTCAGTAAAAATTGCAAGGGCAGTTCGAATCGCTTGTTCAGCCAACTGTTCTGGTCCTTGTTCCGTGTTAGCGAATTTTCCTTGGGCAATCTGTTGAGCTACTTTAAACGCCACTTCCTCTCTTGGCATCTTTGTGCTTAATTCTCGAATGCTAACAGCTACATCTTTGGGGCCAACTAATCCTTCTACCAAGTCCGCGATGTCCTGGGCAACGATACATTCGGTTTTTAAGGCTGGATCCAAACCTTTGGATCTGGCGCTGTCGCTTATAGCGTACAATCGTTTAAGCTCGTTATCCATTGTTTGGACGTAGTTTTGATAGCCTTTGCTAATATTCAAATCGACAGCTCACTCACAAGATATGCTTGGATAGGTTATTTTGGCTTTCTAAAATACTGAAAAAGCTAACAAGAAAAAATCATGCTTTAACGCTTTGTATTGCATGTATTATTTCTGAAATCCGTTTTGCTGCATCGCTTGATTCAGTGACATTTCCTGTAACGATTACGTCTGCACCTGCAGAAGCAGCGGCTAAAGCCTGCTCTTTTGATCGTATTCCTCCGCCAACGATAAGGGGAATGTCGATTAAGTGTTTGACAGCACGAATCATTTCTGGTGGCACTGGTTGTGCTGCCCCAGAGCCGCCCTCAAGATAGATGAAACGCATGCCGAGGTATTGCCCAGCTAGAGCGTGAGCGGCTGCGAGCTCAGGCTTGTTGTAGGGTACGGTAATTGCTTTTCCAACAATGCCCGCTGTCCCTCCATCGCCCACGATTATGTAACCCATAGAAATCGGTTCTAACCCATACTTTTTAACGAGTGGTGCACCTAAGATCTGGGCACCTATAAGGAAGTAGGGATCAACTGAATTGAGTAAGGACATGAACCAAATTGCATCGGCATGACAACTTATTCCCGTGACGTTGTTTGGAAAAAGAATCGTGGGAATGTCTACTTTGGATTTGATTGCTTTGACTACTTCGTTTAAGTGGTTTTCAGAAACAAAAGTTGAACCGCCAATCATTATCGCGGCAGTTCCGCTTTTCTTAGAGCTTTCAGCAATATTTGAAGCTCCTTCTGCCGTGACTTTTTCGGGGTCTATTAAGGTTATGTGAATTGAACCGTCATTTTTTATTTTTTCGAGCAAGTACCTTTCAATAGGCCCTAGCATGGTCATCCTTCAATTACTCTTTTTTAACGCTCGTTATAGGCGTCCTTTTTTGGGTGCCATAAACTCTGTCAGTTAACATGCAGTAAACATCTACTTCGCCCTGCGCTAATTTAACAGGGAACTCTTCTTTGAGACCACAACTACTGCATTGTGCAACTGAGTGTCCACCCTCATCACGTGTAATTTCTACCTTAACTGTTTCTTTTCCGCATTTAGGGCAAGAGAAGAATTTCGGTAACCGTTTCTTTGGAATATGAACAACTTTTTTCCTTCTTCGCCCCATATAATAACCTTCTAAATTGTCTGGTAATGTTCATTAATATTTATGCTTGTCCTTAAATACTTGCCTACTAACCATCAATAACGAGGCTGCTATAGCAAGTGAAGTTAACACCTTCTTTGTTAGAGATTGATTTTTCAGAGACCCAAAAAAGAATCTGCCGTTTCATTAAAGAATACGTTGAAAATGCCGGAGCTAAAGGAATTGTACTCGGGCTCTCTGGAGGAATCGACAGCGGAACGATAGCGGCGCTATCAAGTCTTGCTATTGGCGGCGAAAATGTCTTGGCGTTGATGTTGCCAGAGAAAGAGAATTTTAACCAAAAAGACATCGACGATGCGAGGGAAGTTGCTGAACAGTTTCGTGTGGAAACGCAGGTCTGCGACATGTCAAAGGCATTAAACGGTATTTACGATGCCATTCCCGTGTTTGACCAGTCCAACAGACTTTGCAAGGGAAACATCAAAGCTAGAACGAGGATGATCTTCCTCTATTATTATGCCAATAACCAAAACCGAATCGTTTGCGGTAGCTCTGATAAGTCCGAAACGATGATGGGTTACTTCACCAAATGGGGGGACGCCGCTGCAGATATAGCACCAATCATGGACCTGTACAAGACGCAAGTCCGCAAACTCGCATTGCATTTAGGAATCCCAAAGGAACTTGCCTTAAAACCATCCACACCAGCACTCTGGCCTAACCAGCTGGCGGAATCTGAGCTCGGAATCAAATACGAGACATTGGATCTCATCCTCTGCGGGCTCGAACGATTCGTTTCTCCAGAAGAAATCGCAAAGGAACTCGTAGTTGAAAAGGTTCTTGTGGATAAGGTAAAGAGCAGGTGGCTAGCAAATGAGCACAAGAGAAGAATGCCCTTGGCCCCAAAGATTGGTTACCGAACCGTGGGAAACGATTTTAGGCTTCCAAGACATTTATACTAAAAAGTGGAACCCGAATGAAAGACAAGATTAGACTTGCACTTGCTCAAATCAGCAGTAAACGTGAAAGGAAAAGCGAGAATCTGAGGAAGATAGAAGAGCTAACTATGAGAGCCAAGGAGCAAGGCGCAGATCTAATTATCTTTCCAGAGATGTCTTTAACAGGTTACGTTATTTTAGATCAGGTTTATGAGCTTGCCGAGACGATACCTGGATCGTCAACCGGTAAAGTTGAGGCTTTAGCGAAGAAAACAGGAATGCATATCGTTTTTGGTATGCCGGAGTTGAGCGAAAAAACCCAAGCTACAATCTTTAATACTGCTGTCCTTGTTGGTCCCAAAGGCTTAATCGGTAAATACCGCAAGATGTACCTGCCAACTCACAGCGTCTTTGAAGAGAAAAGATATTTCCGCCCAGGGTATGAGCAAGCAGCATTCCAAACAGACATAGGCAACATCGGGTTATCCATATGCTACGACGTTTTCTTTCCTGAAGTGTTTAGGCTATCACGCCTCAAGGGTGCGCAACTGATAATTTGCATTTCCGCATCCCCAGCCACGCGGAGAGAATATTTTGAAATTTTGACTTCTGCTCGAGCGCTTGAAAATACGGCGTTTCTTGCATACGTTAACCTTTCTGGCGTTGAGGATGGATTGCAGTTTTGGGGGGGAAGCCGACTTGTTTGTCCCACGGGCGAGGTTGTTGCTAAGGCAAAGTATGATGAAGAAGATTTTGTCGTCTGCGATTTGAATTTTGGAGATTTGAGGGCTGCTGAAACGTTCATTCCGACATTGAGAGATTTGCGGCCTGAACTTTTCGATAAACTGAAGGAGTTTTCAGAGCAAATTTAGGATGTCACAGTTAAATAAATTCGTTGGAGTATAGCATCACAGGTGTATCACAAGGCTGTGATGTGAGGTGATTTGTGGTAAAATCACTTATTTCGGGTGATGTCACGGTGATTTTTAGATGATGTCACTAATGAATCGGTGCCTGAAAACTGTGTTTTTGTGCAAGATTTACTTAGAAAAGTGAGTGTTGTTTAGTCGGAAATACTAAAAAAATGGGGATTTAAGTTTGAGGGGTGTTTGCAAAAGTGCATTTTTCGTGTAAAGTTCAGACGCATTGGAGCAAGAAATTACCAAGAATTTAGCCTTTATTATGTCAACTGGACTTATTCTTAATCCAATCGCTAAATAATTCAATATTACGTTCCAGATCGTTAAACGGGCTTTAATGCGAGTCTTTTATAGTTCCATAATGACGAGTCAAAAGGCTTGCAAAGGTTAAAAACAAGAGATAGTATACAAAATCGTATCCATTTAGATATTGGAGGAACATGGAGATTTGAAGTTAAAAGACGGTGTAACAGCATGGCTAAGTGGGGCATTAAATGATCCCATTGTACAAATATTGGCTAAAAACAGCCAATTAACTAAAACACAGCTGGAAACATTGCTTATTGACGTTTTAGCAGAAAATATATCCGACAAACAGCTAAATTACGATGAAAAAGCTGCTTTACGTCTAACTAAGTCCAAAATAAGCCGGGGATCGTTTAATAGGACGTTAAAACAATCCAAAGAAAACGTCATAAAATCGATCTACACAGTATTACTTTTGGGTTATCTAGGTATTTTTGAGAGCTCAACTCTCGACCCTTATCTTGAAATAGCCAATAAACTGCATGATTATGTCGAGGCGCACCAAGATATGCCAGGCAAGGAAGAAGAACTAAAAGACCATCTGAAGGTAATTGAAATTATCCGAAATGAGCTCGAAACGAGCTTAAAACGACTTTCTAGTCCAACAAAAGAGTAATTGTGACGTCACAAATCACAGATTTTTCAATTTTTCTTTTGTGTTTTAGAGGGAAGTAAATCATGTCAACTTGAATATCCTTAATTTAAGGATTAACTAACAAAATAAGCTTAATAGTAGAGTTTCAGATGTATTGATTCAACTACAAGATTTTGCACTGTGATGTGTGATGTCATACTTGCCATGCAAAATTTCACCGATAGCCTTATTATCCCATGGAAACACTGTGATGTGTGATGCAACCTTTGAAATCACGGAGAATCACGGTTGAGTCACAAATAAATCACGAGGGAAAACGACACGATTGACCTCACACCAGTAGTCTTGGGCATTTTAGTAACTATGACAGCATTAGCTGCATACGAATACTATAAACAAGTCCGCGAGGCACACAAAGAATACAAGAAAGCCAAAGATTTCATCCAAGATATCGTGCTCAGTTTTGACCGTGAGCTTAAACGTGAATCGGACAAGTTTGACACGATGGTTAATAAAGTTGAAGGAAGCTACAACACAGCAAACTTGAGTTATAGAAAAGCAGAAAACATCGAAGGTAAAATAGAGCCAATAGAGCAACAACTGGGTGCACTCAGCCAATCATACCAAGCGATATCACAAACAATCTCACAGAGTATAGGTGAAAACACTGAAAATAGAAACAGCATCCAAACTGGGTTGACGGGGCTTGAAACAAAATTAAAAAATATTGAAGTCACACAGGAAACACTGAGAAACAGAATATCAGCCTTTGAAGACCAAATTCAGAAGCTTTCTGTTTCTCAACCTGTTGAAGCTAAAAATGAAATTTTTTTGCCGTCCATATTAATCAAACGGGACAAAGCCATGGCCTCTCTTACTGACACGGAAATCGCAGTTCTTGAAATGTTGTCTAAAGAAGGGGCCAAGACTGCGCCTGAAATTAAGGAGAGGGTAAAGCTTAGTAGGGAGCATACGGCAAGATTGATGAAAAAACTCTATGAAGAAGGGTATCTCGAGCGGGAAGCAGACAAAATTCCATTTAGGTACAGCATTAAGAAGGAAATGGAAGTATTATTGCAGAAATCTTAGACCTCAGCGGTTTAAGGCAAAATTGTATTTTGAGTTCACAGATTGTCCATGGTTGTGTGTCTTGTGAAGGTATTACTTTATGCGTTGTTTGATGATCGCTTGTGGTAGGCTTGGGGCTGTCTTATACTTTAAGCTGTTTGGTCCACCCGTCCTAAGCAGCATCCCTTTGGCTGCCAACCTTGAAAGATAAGTTGAAACTGTACTGAGGCTCACAGGTTCTTTGAGTTCCTGTTCGTAGATAGATTGGATTTCTTTGGATGAGAACCAAATCAAAGGAAAATTTTTCTGGATGACTGACTGAACCTTCTCAAAACGTGACAAAATTTTATTCGGTAAAGCATTTCCTGCAATTGCAGTTGGGCCTTCCCCTGGTGCTCCACCTAGCAACTCCACAAGATCCAAAAGGCGCAGAGCTTTATCACGGGTCACTTGACCCTCAAAAGCAATGGTATATCGATTACCATCGCTATCGAACAGCTCAACGCGCATTTTACGAGCCGGCACTGGTTACACCTTAAGGTTGTTCACAACTTTATGCTTCACAACATATAGCTGTTATGGTGAAATCGATGAATAGTAAAAAGATATCTTGAGCTTATACTGGTGTTTTGGCTGTAATTTGAAGAGATTTGGCTATAACCAGCTTCACAAATAAACGAAACTGCTGGAAATATTTAGTTAAGGCTTAGTTCTACTTTTCCAGTAGAAGCGTAGGGGTGCCTTGTTCACTTGTAGGAGACAAGAAAATGGTAATTTATCAGCAAATAACCCCAATAAAGTGGCAAATGTATTGTCATTTCACATGGATTCACAGTTTTGTGAACACAGAAACAAACAAAAATTAGCCAAAAAAAATAAAGGCAAACTTAGCGATATGCATAAACAAGAAATTACTTAAACAACATACTTAGAGCTACTATTAATGAAATTTACCATAGAAAAATAGCCGTAGCCACACCCCTATGTTTCCGCTCGAAGTCTTTGGAAGAAAAAGAAGTTAGAAAAGCCTGAAAAAACTTTTACAGAAGATTTGTCTAAAAACTTCGATGACAAATATTAATATATAAAAAAACAACTTACCTTCTACAGTATATTACTGTATATATAATAAATAGTAGTTTTCTTTTAACCAGCTTATTTCTCCAGTAGAAACTTTGGGGTGTGTGTGCTCTCGCTTTGTTTGGTTGTTATCGACTATTTTCATTGTTTTTTAGGATTGTTGTGTTCTAAAACTATTTTTTTGTAGTATATACTTTATCTGTTCCACACGAAATAACGGTATTGCCTCTGAAGAATGATGAAAGGGATGGCTGATGGGAAATTCAAGCGTACTAGATGATGTATTCGAAAACTTCGTGAATGGAGTTAAATTGTTCAAAGACCGAGAGGTCTTAAGGCACGATTATATTCCGGAAAAACTTCCACACCGAGAAGACCAGATTCGCTTGTTAGGTGCAACAGTTGCTCCAGTTTTGAGGGATTCAAGATGTTCAAACATTTTTATTTATGGAAAAACGGGAACTGGAAAAACGGCCGTAACTAAGTACGTTTTAAGTCACTTGGAATCTAAAGCAAAAGAATATGGTGCACAAGTAAAATTCTGCTACATCAACTGTCGAATGGCTGGATCTGAATACCGCGTTTTCGCAAGCCTTAGCCAAAGTGTGGGGTTATCCATACCCTTTACTGGTCTATCTGCAGGAGAAGTTTTCGACCGATTTCGCCAAGGATTAGACCAATCCAAAATAATCTTTATAATCATTTTAGATGAAGTTGATGCCCTTATCAAGGAACACGGCGACTCATTCATGTACGAGTTAACCAGAATAAACGAAACGTTAACCAAAAGCAAAGTTGCACTAATCGGCATATCCAACGACTTGCGGCTGAAGGAATTTCTCGACCCACGAGTCTTCAGTTCTCTGAGCGAAGAAGAATTGGTCTTCAGACCTTATGATGCGGGTGAGCTTCGAAATATATTGCTTGAGCGGTCGAAGCTGTCCTTCCAAGATGGTGTTCTCACTGATTCAGCATTGAGCATTTGCTCAGCTTTAGCTGCAGCTGAACATGGAGATGCGCGGCGAGCTTTGGATTTGTTGCGCGTTGCTGGGGAAGTTGCTGAGCGGTTGGGAGCAAAAACGATCACAGAAGAACACGTGCGCCAAGCTGAAAAACACATCGAGCATAACCGCGTTGTAGATGCCCTCAATAACTTAACGTTGCATTCCAAGCTTGTATTGCTAAGCGTTTATCACTTAAACAAATCAAGCGCAACCACAGGGGAAATCTATGATATCTACAATGAGTTGTGCGGTGAAATGGGCGCTGGGCTTCTAACTCAACGTCGTTTAGGTACTTTGGTTAATGAGCTTGATTCAATGGGGCTTGTGAATGCAAAAGTTGTAAGCATGGGTCGATACGGCAGAACCAAAAAAATCCGCTTAGAGATTTCTCGCAGTTTAATTCGCGACGTCTTCAGCAGCGATAACCGTTTTAGCCACTTACTTGAGTATTCGCCTCAAGCTTCCAACAAAAAGCCACGCAGCAGCACATAGTTAGTTGAACGAAAGGACGGTAGTCTGTAAAGTTTGTAGGTTCACGACCGGTACCATGCCAGGTGTAGGAACCAACCCTAATTTTTCCATATAGTCGGTTTGGTCTTGCCAACCGCCAGAATTAACCACCAATACGCCACGGTAGTTGCAGTAACCTATCACGTGTATATGACCTGCATGGAAGATGTCTGGGATTCTTTCAACGACTAAGTAATCTTTGTTTTCTGGAGAGAGCATGGTTTTTCCGCCGTAGACAGGGGCTAAATGTCTGCTTTGCAATAGTAACCTCATAGCTTTCTCAGGGTGAGCATGGTCCATTCCAGGTATAACCGCTATTATGTCATCTAAACTGCGGCCGTGGTACATTAGAATTTCAACCCCATGCAGGCTAAGAAGACATGGGCTTCCAACTGAATGGATGTTGTTCATTCCTTTGATGCCTGTCAAGTATTCTTCCGGAATGGCGGGTTGCGGAAGGGATTTGCGTGCGGCGTCATGGTTGCCTGGGGAGAGGAAAATCTCGATGTAACTGGGAATTTTTTCAAGATATTTGGCGGCGTAATTGTATTGTTTATGGACGTCGCGTATGGTTAGTTCGTTCTGTTGTCCCGGATAGATTCCTATCCCATCCACGATGTCTCCGGCTACTAAGAGGTATTTTACGTGACCTGCGATTTCCTTCATCTCTGGTGTTCCATACTTACCTCTAAGCCATAAAATAAATCGTTTAAATGATTCTTTGGTGAATTTTGTGCTGCCTATATGGATGTCGGACGTGAGAACTGCGTAAACTGGTTCTTGGGCTCGTTGTTGTTGTTTTCGACCGACATCTGGAAAGATTATGTCTTCAGCCATGAACAAGTTGGTCCGCGTTTTGATGACTGCTAAACAGATTACTTGGTCAGGTAACAGCATAAGCGCTTTTTTCTTGACTTCTTCGGGTGCTTTTTGAGGCACAAGGACGGTTGCGCTTCCCTCCAAGTCCTCGACCGAGAGGATAGTGTGGTTTTTTGAATCTCGCTTCTCGGTTAACATGCAGATTATTTTGAGCTTCGTTTTGGCTGGTGACTTGAGCGCCTCTAATATTGGAGTTGCTGCTTTAACATCCATTCTTTGCCGAAGCAAGCGTTCGATGCGTTTGAAGCGGTCTTGGAAGTAGGCTACATACTCATCCAGGGTTCCATTTGAGCTCAATTTGCCTGTGGCGTCGTCTAGAATTTTGATGTCTGCGGGTATGTCTTTGGCATATGGATAGAACTCAACTTCATCTAACTCTTCAGTTGTTATCGGCTGATTAAATTTTTTGGATGGTTCAGGCATAGATTGTGTCTTTAATATCGGCTCTTCTGTTATGGCAAGGGTTGGATGCTGTATTAGTGCTTCCAAAAAAACTCGTTCAATAAACATTGGCTTATCTTGTAATGCATCTATTTTTTCAAGCGCCAGGTTCGTTATGGTGATTGGATCGTTGGTTTCTGCGTTTTTTATTAGGAACTCAAAGGCTTCGCTGTTAAGTTGGTATCCCGCAGCCATTATCGCGTGAATAGCGCGTTGCAGTTTTTCTTGTGCACTCATCAGGTCTGTCCTTGTCCATTGTTAAATGCGTTTTTTTATGTTACGCAGTTACGCTGATGAGTTATTAACTGTTTTTCGTTTGCCGACTATTTTTTTAGAATATAGTTGGCATGACATTTTTGTCTATTAGCATTGGTTTGATTGTTTTTTTAAATTAAAGTTATGGAAAATCAACTCAATTTATATAAGATGATTCTAGTTTAGATATGTTGTAACATTCGGGGAGATATCGTTTGGGTGAAACAAGGAAAATTCAGCAGACACCAACAGGCACTTTCTTTGTTTGCTTGCCGAGAGATTGGGCAAATGAATCTGGCTTAAAGAAGGGTATTCAAGTAAATTTGGAAGTAACCAGCGATGGCAAACTTCTTGTTGACCCCAAAAATGCGGTTGAACCTGAACCCAAAGTGGCTACTTTGGGAGTGGGTCCCTTTTTGGGGCGTGAAATAGTCGGCAGATACCTGTTGGGCTATGATACTATTAACATTGAGGCAAAGGGTCGTATAGATGCAGCGGCTAGGAGTACTGTTAAGTCGACTGCTAGTTCGCTGGCTGGCTTAGAGATAGTTGAGGAAACAAGTTGTAGGATTTCATTACAGAGTATTGCTCAGCAACCGTTTGGTTTTTTGCCTCAAAAGATTCTGCAGCGAAATCATGGTTTAGTGGCTGGAATGATTCGTGATGTTTCTAATTCGTTCATTACGAGCGATTTAGAATTAGCTAAAAGCGTTGTTTCCCGAGACAATGAAAGCAACCGGCTTTATTTCTTGTTGGTTAGAACTCTACGAACCATTATCCAAAACCCACAGTTAAGTGAGAAGCTAGGGATTACTCCAATTGAATGCTTGGACTACCGTTTAGCGGCAAGCCTAATCGAAGGCATCGGCGACGCATGCGTGCAAGTAGCCTCAAACACCATGGCGCTTAACGGTGCAAAACTATCTGAAGAACTGCGGAAGCTACTGATTGAATTGCAGTCGACATGTTGTGAAGCCAATGAACGGGCGCTCAAATCATTCCTGACAAAAGACATCTCGCTCGCAGAAAACGTACGAAGTTTGAACAAAAAAGTCGAAGATACGTACGTTAGCATTGAACAAGCCGCGAAAGAATCCTCGGTGGATCTGATGCCTCAGATTTTGGCATCAGTGTCTTTTCTTAGGCAGATTTACGAACGCAGCGTTGACATGGCTGACCTAGTCGTCTAACCCCTATTCTTGCTTAGCACACCTTCTTGGGCTGCAAAAAATTCCAATACCCCAAATAGGTTTCTGCATAGAACTGCTATGGGATTCAAATAGTTTGTGAGCGGTCAAGACGGTTATTGTTTGTCGTATTTTTCGAATTCATTGTTCACTATGGCAAGCTCTATTCCAGCTTGTTTGAACATCTCGATTGTATCGGCGTCAGCGTGATAGCGTTTCTCACAGACTACTCGTTTGATTCCAGCGTTTATTAATCATCATTGCGCAGGTTCGGCATGGTGTCATCTTGCAGAAAAGAGTTGCTCCCTCAAGTGGAATTCCAAACCTTGCAGCCTGAATGATGGCGTTCTGCTCAGCATGCAGCGTTCGGACGCAATGTTGAGTGACTTCTCCGTTTGAGTTGAATACTTTACGCATGTCATGTCCTGCTTCGTCGCAATGAGGCAAGCCCTGCTGGAGCACCGACGTAACCAGTGGTCATGATTCGTTTGTCCTTGACAATGACGCAGCCGCTTCTTCCTCGATCACATGTTGCTCGTCTAGCTACGGCTTCACACATGTCTAAGAAGTACCGATCCCAATTTGGTCTGGTGTTAGTGCTCATTTTTTCTGCCCCGAAGTTTTAGAAACATAGTTCACAAAACGAATTAATAAATTGTATCTGCATAGAACCCTTATTTTTCGAGCGATGTGGATTTCTCTGCCAATCATATGGCGTTCATCCATTTCAACTAAAGAAGCTGCGTTAATGAATCGTCAAGTCCGCCTGCGCTTTGCGAGAACATTTCTTTTGAGAAAGCATAAACCCTCTTGAACCCAAGTTCCTCAAGTTTCTCGTTGATAGACATGGTTACTGCTTGTCCTGAACGTGTTTTAATGTATGGAGTCACCAACACCAATCGACCACTTGGCTTTAGCGCTATATAGGCTTGTTCCACAAAACCAAAGTACAGCGGTTCAAGCTTCTGAATGATTTTTTCGGCGTAAGGACCCGTGGGCACTTGCCGTAGTGCTGGACCCAAATCAGGCTCACAAACAATGCAATCTACTGTTTCCTGCCCAATCTTCTCAGCTAATTTGTTAACGTCTCCTTGCAGAACACGAAAATCAGCATCCTCAAGTCCATACTCTCGTACTAACCACTCAAGATTCTCGGTTGAAGCTTTAACGCACCAAGGATTAACATCCATGCCCACCACCATTGCCTTCTCCAACAGCGCTTCCTGAAGAATTGTGCCGACACCGCAGAATGGGTCAAGCAAAGCCTTTCCAGCTCTTGCATGAGGACAAGTTAACCATCATCCTTGCTAATCTTGGAGGCATGCCAAAGATTTTTCGTTGATTAGGCTTGTAAATGTCTCTTTTCTGAAATTCAAACGGGTTATGGACCGCAACCGTAGTATGCAACCCACGTTTCAGTTCTGCCAATACAGAATAGTACTTCAGCTTTGTTTTCAACCAAATTCTTCTTTAAAACTTCAACATGGCTTAGCTGAGCCAGTTTTCTATCGTTGCCAAACCCCATGAAATTCGCTTTTTTGCCCAAATCTCGCGAGTTCATCTTTAACAGCGCTTCCAACAAACCGTTGAATAACTCCCGACGACGACCGAAGAGTGCCTTCTGTGCAGTAAACGCTAACCCCAAACAGTACCTTCTCCGACGTAATTTAGACATCCCATCGACTAAACCGCTTGAAGCTAAAGATTCGATTATTTGGGATTTGGCTTGTTTGTTTTTTTTAAGGAAAGCTTCTTTGATGGTTTCTGTTGGAAACTTTGTTTTTACTTCACCAATTTTTATTGTTCCGCCCAAATCCGCAATCGCAGATGCATCGAAGTCTTTCTCAAAGGATAGGACGAAGAATTCTCCAGAAAAAAATTGGATCTCAAACTCAATTTCTCTTGCTTTAAAGTAAGATGTGAGCTCCGCTAACGAGAGCATCCAGTTTTTTCCTGAAATAAACAGTTTAGTTGGCATTCTGAAAATCAAAAGTAAACTAACTATATAAGTAAATGACCTCAAATACTCGAATATTGCAGGTTTAAGTAAGTATCTGGAAGTTGAAAAATGCACGGAAGTATCGCCGCAGATTTACAAATCGTTTAAATATTGCTGGAATGTGTAGGTTAAAAAGGGACGTTGTATGCACGCAAAAAATTATAGGCACGTAAAGAATCGAGCCTATACACGAAAGAAATACGCTAGAGGTTTTCCACCACCAAAAATAGTAAAGTTCACAATGGGCGATACTAAGGGCAGCTTTGCACTCGAAGGTCAGACTTATCGCTTTAGAGCGAGCTCAAATACGCCACAGTGCCTTAGAAGCGGCGCGTGTTGCTTACAACCGTATCCTGATTGATAAAACTCATAAACGATTATTTAATGGTCGTTAACCTGTATCCTCACATTATCCTTAGAGAAAACAAAATGATCTTCGGCGCTCACGCTGACCGACTCCAACAGGGAATGAGACGGTCCTTCGGAACAGCAGTCGGAACTGCAGCCAAAGTAGAGGTAGACCAAACCATCATAACCGTCAAAGTTAAAGCCGGTCAAGAAGTAACTGCTAAAGAAGCCCTTAAACGAGGAAGCGCAAAACTTCCAATACCTTGCAAAATAGTTATCTCCAAAATTGAAGCTTCTCCATCTATAGCCGAAACGGCAGAATCCGAAGCGCAAGAAGCGGAGACGGAGACGACTTGACCGTAAAAGAGAAAGAGCTCGTTTTATGGTTTGAAGATGTAAGAAATGTTGATGTTTCCATTGTTGGCGGCAAAAACGCCAGCCTTGGAGAAATGATTAATTCGGGACTTCCTGTTCCTCCTGGTTTTGCAGTAACTGCTTTTTCGTATGAACGTTATATTCAAGAGAAAAAAATTGCTGAGCAAATTTATAAAGTTATTAAGGAAACGGTCACAAACCCAAACGACCCCAAACAGTACGATGTTGCATCAAAAAAAATCCGTGAACTTATCGAAAAAACACCTATGCCTAAAGATATAGAAGACGCTATTAGAACAGCCTACAAGGACCTAAACAAGCGGCTTGAACTCAAAGACACTTTTGTTGCAGTGCGGTCAAGCGCTACAGCCGAAGATTTACCAGACGCATCATTTGCGGGTCAACAGGAAACTTATCTTAATGTTAAAGGCTCAGATGACCTTATCGACAAGGTGAGAAAATGTTGGTCAAGTCTTTTCACTCCACGCGCAATTTTTTACCGCAACGAAAAAGGATTCCCACACGAAAAAGTCTTCATAAGCGTCGGCGTACAAAAAATGGTTAACTCTGGATGCGCCGGAGTTATGTTCACCATAAACCCGGTGACTGGTAACCGTGATGAAATTGTTATCGAAGGCAACTATGGGTTAGGCGAAACTGTTGTTTCAGGCGCCGTTAACCCAGACGACTTTGTCGTTGACAAAGCTACAACTACAATTAAGGAACGACGAATTGCTCGTAAGACAGTCAGAGTACATCCGTGACCCCAAGACAGGAAAAACAGTGCATTTAGAAATTCCAGCGGAAAAGCAGAAAATAACCTGCATAGAAGACCGCGAACTCTTGGCGCTCGCAGAACTTGCAAAACGAATCGAGAAGCACTACGGCAAACCCATGGATATTGAATGGGCAATTGACCAAGACCTATCTTATCCACAGAACATGTTTATCGTTCAAGCTCGGCCAGAAACAGTTTTTGGTACAAAAGAAATGGAAGCACCTAAAATGGAAGATACAAGAGCTCAAGAACAACTAAAAGTTATAGTAAGAGGCATCTCTGCTGGACGAAGAGGCTACGGCATAGGAAAAGCAACAGTTGTTCTAAACCCTGACGATGCAAACAGAGACATGAAAAAAGGCGACATTCTTGTTACAGGCATGACGGATCCTGACTTTGTACCCTTTCATGAAAATGGCAAGTGCGATCGTTACCGATAAAGGCGGAATCACATCTCACGCAGCTATCGTAAGCCGAGAACTCAACATTCCATGTGTCGTAGGCACCGAAACCGCAACCCAAGTAATGAAAACAGGCAAAGAATACACTGTGGATTCAAGAAACGGTGTTATCTACGAAGGCATAATGGCACAGGCAGTTCAACCAGCAAACAATGGCGGTGTAGTCATGCAAATGGCCGAAGCAGCTCCAGTAACAGCTACAAAGATTTACATGAACCTCGGAACACCCGAGATGATTGAACAATACAAGAACTTGCCCTTCGAAGGCATCGGGTTCATGCGTACTGAATTCATCTTAGCCAGCGCCATCGGCAAGCACCCAATGGCGTTTGTTGATGAAGGCAAAAGCCAAGAATTCGTCGACAAACTCGCAGACGGCATAGCCACTGTTGCCCGCGCAATTCAGCCTAAACCAGTCGTGGTACGTTTAAGCGACTTTAAAACTAACGAATACCGCGGATTAAAAGGCGGCGACAAATACGAAATCATCGAAGAAAACCCCATGTTGGGTTGGAGAGGATGCAGCCGCTACATAAGCAAATGGTACGACAAAGCCTTCCGTTTGGAATGCCAAGCCATCAAGAAATGTCGCACCGAATGGGCGCTCAAAAACGTCTACGTCATGCTACCCATGGTCCGAACTCTTTGGGAAGCAAAAGCGGTTCTTCAAATCATGAAGGAAGAAGGCTTAGAACGCAACAAAGACTTCAAGGTATGGTTCATGGCTGAAACACCTTCCATCGGAATCATGGCAGACGAATTCAGCAAACTCGTCGACGGCTTCAGCATAGGCTCAAACGACATGACCCAAGGAGTCCTTATGATTGATCGCGACTCTGAACGGTTAGGACAAATGGGGTACTTCGACGAACGTGACCCAGCAGTCAAACGCATCATCGCCCATCTAATCAAAGCCGCCCACGAAAACGGTTGCACAGTAAGCATCTGTGGCGAAGGGCCCTCAAACCTGCCAGACTTCGCAGAGTTCCTTGTCCGAGTAGGCATCGACAGCATATCCGTCAACAACGACGCCGTTGTCGCAACCCGCAAACACGTTGCAAGCGTAGAACAAAAAATAATCCTTGAACGTCTAGCAGAACAAGCAGCATTAGCACGTGGACAACCACTCAAGAAACCAACACCCGACTGGGCTTGGAACCCCTAAGCAACACTTAGTTTGTTTTCAGTTTCCATCTTTAGACTAGGTAACCCTGCGCATCGTATAGCAAACCATAAAATCGATTAAAAAAGACGGTAGGAACGTAAACCTATGGGGAGACCAACTAAGGAATCCAAGATAAAAAAATTAGAAGAACTACTAGCCGCCCCACTTACCAAGCGTTTCGTGAACAAATTTTGGAACATTTTATCAAAGAAATATAGGACCGTGCCAGAAATGGAAGAAGTATACAATTGGATAAATAAGAAAGCCAGCTCCGTAGTAAAACCAAACAAGATTGAGGAACTTGAAGGCTGCCTAGAAGTAGCAGATGATCTTTTTTCAGAATATGATTGCCAGTCAAAATATATCCTGCAAAAATCAGAAGAAACAAGCCGTTACTTAAGGAAACGCTACAATGAACTCACTCGAATTAGCGCCAAGAAACTTAAAGTTGGACCTGTAGGATACGAGTGCAGCGAAACGAGTTGCTAGAGATGTCTGCAACCTGTTTGGGCAGCGGCACCTTTTTCTTCTAAATCCGTCTTTAATCTGCACGTATTGAGGCAGACAAAATGTTAGGGTTTGATTTTGAAGAGGAACGCATAAAACAAGAAATTATCAAACTTAGCGCTAAACGCGTTCTGCTACAGATGCCTGAAGGCTTAAAGCCTGAAGCCCCAAAAATAGCGAAAATCGTGGAGAAAACCGGTGCACTTGCGATTATTTCAGCAGACCCATGTTACGGCGCCTGCGACATTGCGGTTACTGAAGCAGAAGGGTTAGGTGTGGATTTAATCGTTCATTTCGGTCACGCAAAGATGGTTAAGCATGAGCCGATTCCAACGATTTACGTGGAAGCAAGAGCAACCGCAGCAGTTGACTTAGGCGGTTGAACAAGCTCTCCCCCTTTTAAAAGACTATACTACAGTTGGGTTGGCAACTTCGGTCCAGCATCTGCAAGATGTTAAACCAAGCCAGAGAAATCCTTACTCCGCGCTGGAAAAACAGTAATCATCGGCGACAGCGGACAAATGGGCTACGCTGGACAAGTTAGCGGCTGCAACTACAGCAACGCCAAATCCATCGCAAGCGAAGTTGAAGCGTTCCTCTTCGTCGGCGGCGGAATGTTCCACGCATTGGGCATCGCGTTAGGCACTTCTAAACCAACCATCATAGCTGACCCATACGACAACCGAGCCTACCTCGATTAATGACTGAAGCTCAAAAGATTCTCAAGCAACGCTTCGCAATCATCCAGGAAGCCAAAAACGCCAAGAAATTCGGAATTTTTGTCGGGTTAAAACCCGGACAGAAACATCTGGACAACGCGCTACGCATGAAGGAGTTGGCGGAGAAAAATGGCAAAGTCGCTTACCTGTTGGCGGCCAGAGAAATTAACTCCTGAAACCCTTTTAGAATTTCCCTCCATCGACGCGTACGTGAACACGGCTTGTCCAAGGGTTTCTCTTGAAGCTACCGCGAAAATTTCAAAAGCCTGTTTTGACGGTTAACGAGTTTATGGTTGTTTGCGGCGAATCTTCATGGGAGAACATGCTCAAAAAAGGCTTATTCGAAAACTAGACTTGGAGCGGTTCCTCTCCACAATTGCTCCCCAATCTAACCCCAAAGTTCACCTTGAACAATACACGTCGTTCTGAGCAGCTTGCTGCAAACATGCTCTATATCGCTGCCTACGCAAACGACGATATCGTTGGCAGGTCCAGTTCTGGATTTGGGTTGTGGTACAGGCAGGCTTGCTTTAGGTGCATTGTTTCTTGGCGCCAAGGAAGTAGTCGGAATTGACATTGATAGGTTAGCAATTAAAACGGCTTCTGACAACTCTAAGAAAACCGATTTAGCAAACCGTGTGCAGTGGGTTCTTGGCGACATAAGTGCTGTTGTTGGGAAGTTTGATACGGTTTTGCAGAATCCGCCGTTTGGTGTGCAGACTCGTGAGGCTGATCGTGCATTCTTGGTTAAAGCTCTTGAAGTTGGCAACTCAATCTATTCGCTGCATAATCACCCAGAAGTGGATACCCGATTGATAAAGCAGCTTAAAAGCTAGCCAAGGGTTTCTTGCAGGTTCAGCCATCTCCTTTTCTCGAAAGATTTATTTGCAAACATGGAGGCATCTGTTCGGGCAGTGTATGCTATGCTTATGACGATTCCCCGTATGTTTGATTTCCACACAAAACTAAAACATGACTTCGTCATCGACTTGTATGTTATCAAAAAGAAAAAGCCCTAACTAGACTCTTTGATCGCCGAGGAAAATCGATTTTTATTTATTAATCAAAAGGTTTATTGCGCAGATTGGAAACTAAGCATATGCATTTATCAAAATCAAGCTTATTTACAGGTAAAGGGAACCATCATGAGCTTAAAATCTCCAGAACAAAAAAGCGGTCATTTAGTATTGCCTGGCGAACGTTTAGGCGTTATTGAAGAATTTATTCCCGACTCGGGAACATACGTTAAAGACGGTGTCATTTTCTCAAAGATTGTTGGTCGCTCACTGATGGACCTGCAAACCAGACGTGTGTCTGTTTACCCAGTAGTTGACGGTGTGGTTGTTCCTAAAGTCGGGACAGTCGTCATCGGACAAATCGGCAACGCCCAATCAGATAACGTTCTAGTCAAAATATTCAGAATTGGAAACAAGAAACTCTCAGGAAATTTCGGTGGCATCCTCCACGTTTCCGACGTCTCCGACAGATACGTTGACCAAATAAGCGATGTTTGCAAGCCAGGCGACATCATCAGGGCTAAAGTTATCAGCGACAAGAACCAAGTTTTCCACTTATCAATGAACGATAAAGGATTGGGTGTTCTTTACGGTTTTTGCTCCAGATGTGGTACCTTGCTTGAGCAGCAATGGCTATGATCTTAAATGCCCCAAAGACGGTAACGTAGAAACACGGAAAATATCTCCAGATTACGGCAAAGAACAAATCTAAAAGGCGAAAATAGATGAAAGTTAAAGTATTCAAAGAAATCAGAAAACGAACTAAAAATAGAAATCGAAGGCTCAAGCCATGGACTCTGTAATCTGTTAGCCAAGAGACTTTTAGAAGACAAAAAAGTAGAGTTTGCAGGCTACGATGTTCCGCATCCTTTAGCTTCAAGCCCCATCATCTACGTCCGAATGAAAGGAGCAAACAAGCCAGAAGATGCATTGATTGAAGCTACTGAGAAAGTTCGGAAGGCAAACGATGCTTTCGGCAAAGAGCTTGAGCGTGTTCTCAAGGCTTAATCCATAATTTTATTTCTTATTTTTTAGGTCTTACTCGATATTGACACTGCTTTTAAATTGAAATTCCGACGTATTAGCTTAGGGAAAAAGTTTGAACAAGCCAAAGAGTTTTCGTATTATAAAACCAGAAATCAGAGTGTTAGGCATTGACGACGGAAAATTTATTCCCCACACTCAGGGTATCGTTACCATCGTTGGCGTTGTTTTTCGAGGAGGATATTCGATCGAAGGCGTCATGCATACAACAGTGGCAATTGATGGTTTAGACGCGACTGAAAAGTTGGCTTCAATGATTAATGGTTCCCATCATCGTAGGCAGTTGCGGTTGGTGATGTTGAATGGAATAACGTTTGGGGGCTTCAACGTGGTTGATTTAAAAAAATTGAATCTGGCAAACAAGGCTTCCAATTATCGCTTTAACTCAAAACAAGCCCGATTTGGATGACATTACTTCAGCGCTCAAGAATTTGCCGAAGTATGAGGAGCGGTCCGCATGGTTCTTGAGGCAGGAGCAAATTCATGAGGTAGCCAACCAAGGCACCAAAGTCTACGTGGAGATAGCTGGAATTTCCCTAATTGATGCAGAAAAAATCATAAAGTTAACCTCAACACGAAGCTAGTTTGCCTGAACCGCTGACGGGTTGCGCATCTAATCGCGTCCGAATATCAGCTTGAGATTTTAGGTTAAATTAGAAAAAGTTTAAAAGGTACAAAGCTAAGGAAATCCCAAAACGGATGTGGATTGAGGTATATGGAATTCTGCCCTAAATGCGGTTCACGTCTTGAACCAAAGAAATCCAAGAGCGGTAAAGAGGCAACTTTGGTTCTTGCCTGCCCCAAATGCGGCTACAAGAAGCCTGAAGCAGACAAAAAAATCGAAGCCAAAGTGGCACCCAAAGTTATTCAGCATTCTCCTCAGCAGTTTGTCGCTGTTATTGGCAAAGAGGAGCAGAAGCTGAGTACATTGCCCACTGCTGCGTATTGAATGCCCAAGGTGCGGCAACAACACCGCTTACGTTTGGCAAGTCCAGACACGTGGAGCAGATGAATCTTCTACTCAGTTTCTACGTTGCACCAAATGCAATTACACCTATAGAGAATATAGCTAAACCCTTTGCTCATCATTTTTGCTCTTATTTTGAAATCGAAGCGGGTCGATGTGGATAGGGGCATTCTTTTTTAAATCGAGACAACATGTTGTTATAGTTCGTGCTGCGGTATGGATGCAACGATTCAAAATCTTTTGCCAAAAAATCAAGAGCTCATACATCTCATCAAGGCTCTTGCCGCTATTGCCTTTGCTGTTCCGTTAGCTCTACTCTATTTTCTGAATCCTTTGGATCCATAGCCCTGAATGTTTCAGCGCAGTATTCTTTTCAGTCAATGTGGAAGGGCAGAACTTTCCAGTTATTCTTCATTTGGCTTAGTAGCGTTGGAGTTCATTTTAAGCTGGGAAACTATCCAAACAAAAATAAGCAAACAAGATAAAGCAAGAGTCCTTCGTGTTTGGCTTGATTTTGTTGCTTCCCACACTATACGTGCTTTTCGAGTATTATTTTGGGTTAAACACTGCCATAGCTAATGGTCAACACAAAGCGGAGTGTACCTTTTCCAGATTCTATGCCGCTTGCAATCGAGTATCTTGTCTTTTCGCTTCTCTTTTGCGGAACGGTTTTTCTGTCTTTTGGAAAGAAGGGAGTTGACTGGTTTTGCTTTACCTGCCTTCTTCGTTGGGTTAGTCGGGGTACTCTACACCATCGATAACGTTTTTCCTTACGGGCAATTTACACCTTTCCAACTTTTGGTTCCCACAACTGCTTCACTTGCCGCGGGAGTTTTGGGATTAATGGGGAACACCGTACTATGCTGGAACTGACTTTGCAACTGGGATGCCAACTCTACAAGTTACAGGTCCAGTTCGGAACAGCAAAGTTTGCGATAGCTTGGCCTTGTGCAGGAATCGAAAGCCTACTTATATTTACGGCTGTGTCTCTTCTGTTTTTGAAGCGGATGAATATTTCTTGGAAAGCCAAAATAGGTTACTTCGCTTTTGGAGCAGCAATCACCTACTTCATAAACGTCCTGAGAATAGCACTATCTTTACCATTGGGATGCAGTATGGGGTAGATTCAAGCTCAAGTGCAGGCTTTCCACTCCTACTATGGTCCACTATACGCGATGGCATGGATTATTTCTTATCCATTGCTTATTCTCGTCAGCCAAAGGCTATGGAAAAATAGGAATCCAAAACCGTAAAAGTTAAGAAACTTCAACCAAAACCGCTAAACCCTGCTTAACCAAAATCTGTGCGTTCTGAGGCGGCAACGAAGCAACATCCTCCGCCACAAATGGACCATAGGATTTCATGTCTGCGCCCATGATTGCTGGAATACCTTTAAGAAACCGTATAGTCGACCGTTTATGGGCACGCGGCGCTTCTGCGGGGTTAGCTTCGATTTTAACTACAACTTTAATCGGCTCAGAAACTAATTGTCCCTGCATTAAGTCATCGGAAAACTTTTGGTAGGCTTTTGTAGAAGTCAGCGAAAGTTTCGCACATTCTTAGCTTCTTCAACAGTCAACAATTCAATGGGCAACTTTTGGCTTTTAGTTACGGTTTTGATGATTTTTCTGTACCTTACCTCAAGCAGTTCCTCAAGCATCCGCTCAACGTTAACTGCTTCATGCTCAAGCAAATTCATTTTGACGGATTTTTTGTCGAGAACTTTATCTTCTTCTTTATGCGCCGCAGGTACTCGGCGATTTTACGCGTAAAAATCAGGTTGCAATGCCCCAAGCGTGGGGTCATCGATTTCTCTTTGCCAAGCAGCGTAAAGTTCAGTTGTACATTACTTTGCAACCTCAGCTCGTCTCTTACAGATAAGCATAACCGCCGCAGCAACTGGCAACTCTACAGTCTGGTTCTTGTATGGACCCAACGTTTCCCCACTCAACCTAAACTCTGGTGCATCAAACACCAACACTTTAGCTGTGCCCTTTTTAAAAGCTACCGCTTCAGTGAAAGGGTCAAAATCCTGAAGGTTCTTGCGCGGGAAACTCGATTTTTTTCAGTCCTGTTTTGCCATGTAGGGTGCCGTTCATGCGAATTAGGCGGTGGATGTCAGTGGTGACTACGGTGTCAATCTTTGAGGATTGCTGGTTTCTCTGACGTATTCGGCGAGTTTTAGCCACGTTTGTACACTTACCCCGTTGATGCTTTCCCATTTGCCCTCTTTGATAGCTCGTTTAATTATTGTGTCCTTGTTTTCTAACAATGCTTTATTTTTTAAGCCGACAGCTTTTAGATCTTCTTTAGTGGCTTTACAAGAAACTCTTGCATCCCAATTTTTAACCGTCTATTCCAGCCGAAATTGTGTAAACTAAATTTTTTAGCCGCCGCCCGTTTTGCCACGTTTCTTCTCTGCCTCCTTATCCAAAACGCTAATGCCCAAACCCGTAACATAATCAACGATTTCTTTTCTCGCCATAGCATCAAGTGACCGCACAATTTCATTTTCAATGTGAACGTGGTAACCGCGGTGACCAGAAAAATAAACGTGTAACTCATCTTGGGAAAAACCGAAATCGTTCTCTAACATGTCGAGGAGTTTGGCTGTTTCTTCGCGGGCAGATTGAATACATAAGTCACAGGCCCAGATTTTGGTTTCAAACTTTGATGCTTCACAGCAGGGGCAGATTTCAGGGGTAATTCCTCTGCCTTCAAAACCGCATTTTACGCATCTGAAATTCGTCGTGGATTTTGTTGCATGTGGTTGGTATGTGATCGGCGTCTATGTCGAAGACTAAGTCGGCGCCTATCCAGCCTTTTTTGTCCATGTCAAAGTCTGGGTTTTCATAGTAAGCACAGGAGTGATAAACATCCGAGGGAACAGTTTCTGCAAGCATTGCTCTGAAGGTTTTGAATTCTGTAAACCTTCGGTGTCTAACCATGAATCGTTCTTTGAACATGAGATAGGCGAATTCTCGTTGCTCAGGGTATTGAGGTCGGAGAAATCACTGTGGAGGGATCGCGGTAGTATTCGGTGAATTTTTGGTAAACAAATTCTCGAGAAACCTCCATAACCCCACCATCATGTTAACGATATGATTATCCCGCTTGCCTAAATTTAACTTTAGCCAATTAGATCGTTTAAAACTTTGGACCGAACACAATGTGAACAATAGTTGGTTACAAGAATGGTGCTCCGGCCGGGATTTGGACCCGGGTCGCCGACTCGAAAGGCCAGTATACTTGACCGGACTATACTACCGGAGCGCTTTACAACAAAGCATCAACCAGAATGCTTTTTCCCTCGAATAAACCTTACCCTTCCAGAACCATACTTTAACTAACTGGCTTGTCGGCTTTGGATTTTTTTGGGGCAAACAAATGAGCCGTTATTTGCTCAACAAGTTTAGCTTGTGTTGCACTGGTTTTTTCGAGGTCTTGGATTCTTTTTTCAAGATCGTTGGACATGATTTTACCCTCGATGCGATTTGAGCTGCGGAACATGAGTAGCATCTTGAACACTTCATCGATTGCTCTCTGTTGTTCCTCTGATGATGCAGCTTTTATTCCTGCAACTATCGACAGGAGGTCAACGTAGTGTTCTTTGATTTTTAACTCTGCATTAACTGAAGGGTCGGTTGGGAACGATATGCTAAGCGGCGTCTTCTTAGCTAGTTCAGCGGCTGTTGGGAAACGGATGATTATATCTCCTCTTATCCAGGAAGACACAAACTCTAAAACAAAGCGTTGAATATCTTCTTGTGAGTAAAGCAACGATGACTCTGGCTTTGGATCAGGTTTTCTTTTGATTCGGACACTTATGATTTTTTTGTCGTCTGCATTATCTTTCGACATAAAGTTCCCTTCTAAGCGTTCTCCGTGTTGTTTTCTTAAGCAACACCTAGTATTTAAGAAAAAGCGTCTGGTCTAGAAAGAAATTTTGGCGGCTGAAGGAATCTTTCCCAAGATCTTCGCTGTTGCCTTCTCAACCTTTGCTCTATCTGCTTCTGAGGTGTAGACGCGTAGGATATTCATGAATCCTTTGAGGGTTTCAAAAATCTTAGAACTCTCGCTTAGCCGCTGAAGCTTCTTTTCTCCCCCGGGACTTCTTATAAACACTGGAATCTCCGTTGACTCCATGAGCACCGCATGGTGGTAGGGAACAGAAGGCACTGTTGGTACATCGATAATAACGGAATCTAATTCCACTCCTGCCTCCCTGGCGATTTCACTCTGCACTTGCCGCCGATACGCCTCACGGCCGAACAAATTAGATATCATAGCATCCTTCTCATAGAAGGTCCGTTCATAAGCGCATTTGAGCATGCGCCGATTTTCTAAGTTGCTGATGATTTCGTTGGATGCTTTGCATCTTCTTAGGGCTGCCCAAACCGTGTAATCGTCCAGCGCCATGTATTCTTCAGGCGTTTTGAAAGCTGTTAACCCTAGTTCTTTGTTTGCTTTGTCCATGGCTGTTGCCAGCATAATCTGAGCGGCTCGTCCGACACGGTGAAAGTAGATGCTCTTGAAAGATTCAATACGGGCGATAACGAACGCTTCCAAAGCGGACAATGCCCCTAATTCTACGGCTAAGTTTTCGCCTAAAACGTCGAGTGCATGTATGAGGCGGTAGACATCGATGAAGCCGTATTCGGCACCTGTATGATAAGTATCTCGTACGATGAAGTCCTGTTTGTCAACGTCAACAGCACTGCTAATTATCTGGTCGAGGAACGCTCGGTCTTTCTTATGGAGCTTCCCAACTGCTAGCCCTGCAACTTCTTTTGCGTTGAATCCAATCTTGGATAGTTTATCGCTTACTTCGCTTTTCTCTATAATCCATGAGGTGATGTCTTCGTGGGTTTTTTCAAGGTCTTTGATTAACAGGTGCTCAAAGACATGCGAGAAAGGTCCGTGACCACAATCGTGGAGCAGCGCTGAAATGCGGCACATATCTACCTCATCGTCATTGACGATGCGTGAAATGTTCGGGTTTTCTAAAACATGCCCAGCGAGGTACATAACTCCCAAACAATGTTCAAAGCGGGTATGGTTAGCGCCTGGATACACGTATTCCGATCCCGCCAACTGCCTGAGCCTTCGGAGCCGTTGCATAGGATAAGTGTCTATTACGTTTTTTTCTGCTTCAGTAATGTACACGTAGCCGTGTACGGGATCTTTGATTTCTCCCCAGTAAGCTTTAGGCACAAGCACAGCCTCACAGTTGTAAGCTATATTTAGGCAACTTCCATTAATGTGTAACGCATACCTGCCGAGGGATAAATATGGTTAAAAAGGGCGTATTCATCGTTATCGAAGGCTTAGACGGAAGCGGAAAAACCACCCAAGCAACCCTCCTCGCAAAAAAGCTGTCTGAAAACCACAAAATTTTGTTGACTGCTGAACCCAGCAGCGGCAAAACCGGCACCTTCATCCGCGAGGGTTGCCTTTACGAAGACAAACGCCTCCCAACCGAAGCAGAAGCCCTACTCTTCGCTGCAGACCGCATAGAACACATGTACAGCCAAGTAAAGCCTGCCTTAGATGAGGGCAAACTGGTGATTTGTGACCGCTACATCTACTCGTCTCTTGCCTATCAGGGCAGCGCAGGCCTTAGCCTTGAATGGATAAAAACCATCAATGCCCGCGCATTGCAACCAGATTTCAGTATTTTCATCGATGTATCCCCCGAACGAGTGATTGAGCGTCTGCAACGGAAGAAGTCTGTGATGGAAACTTTGGAGACTCAGACGAAAGTCCGTGAAGTTTACCTCATGTACGTTGCAAAGGGTGAACTTGTCAGGATTGACGGGGATAACCCCAAAGAAGTTGTAGCAGTGGAGTTGTATGCTAAGGTTTCGGGTCTCCTTAGGGCTTGCGAGGGGTTTGTTTAGTAATTACCGTTTTTCAAACAGTTACTGAAAGCTAAAACCCAATTTGAACTTACCCAGAAAAAGCTTATCCTTCTATCGTTTCTGCAATGACAAACTATTAGGCTCCAAATATGTGGCGAAAATTAGGAGTTTACATTTTTTCGACTATCAGTTCTTTTGCAAAACCAGCGAGAAACTCAACGTTCAATTTTGTCAAGTACCAAAAGGTTGATGCGCTCAAGTTACTAAGCGCTGCAAACGGAGTAAAAATGAACCTAGCAACCATTCTTCTAGCCAATTTGTATATCCCGAAATGTCCGTACCGCCTATACGATATACCGATGGTAACGTAGTTTTTTGATGTGCCTAAATGTGTAGCTCCGAGAAACGGCAGAACTTTCCAAGCGTAGCCTGTTTTTTGGATGTAGCGTTTGAAGTATTGGTCTTCTCCAAAAAACAGTTTTGGGGGGTTGTAGTTTTCCATGAGTTTGCGACGTATGATGATGTTGTTGATGTGTGGGTTTGTGTCAAGTTTGCTTAGGTTGTAGACTGTTCCGACGGCGCGTTCATACGCGGCCACGTGTTTGTTTTTGTGGACTGCAACGGTGCCGATGGCGCCAACTTTAGGCGTTATTGCTTTAGTGACGAGTTGAAGCCAGTTGTCGGGTAGAAGCATGTCGTCGTCAACCATTGCCACCCACTCGGTGCTCGCCTGTAACACGCCATTTTTACGCGCGACGCTGAGAGGTTTTTCGTGTGTGTTGATGATTTGCCCCACACATGGCATGTTTTTGAGTTGATGCATAAGTGTTGGGTTAGCCTCGTCTCTTGAGGGCACCACAAAATCAACTTTCATGTCACTCTCGGAGCAGGATGGCATAGAGGCATAATGTTCCTGTTTAAGTTAAATAGTTTACCGCAACCGACAAACCCCTAATCTGGGATAGAGAAGGTTACATGTTAAGGATTTTGACGGCTTTTTGAGCAGCGCGCCTATAGCTCTTTTTTGTTATCATGCCCTTCTGGATGCCGTTCAGCAACTGCAGAATCATACCTTGCTTAACATGCTCCACCATCTGTTGCTCGCTGATGCCGGGTAGGCGCATGCAGTTGCCGATTTTAACGTTGTAAGCGGTGATTTCGAATTTTTTGGCTATGTTGTAGAGTTTTGAGCCTATGATGGGGTTGGTTATTGACCATGAAATGTACTCGATTAGGTTGTCTCTTAGGCATGATTTTGCGAAGTCTAAGGTATTGTTGACTTCTTCGGGGGTTTCGTACTCGAGTCTGCCGTTGGTTTCCCACGCATTGTAGAGCATGAGGAAACCGTAGACTTTAATTTGGTATTTCTTAAGCAGTTCAAGCGTTCGTATGTTGTCGGTTTGGGTGGCGTTTTTCCCTATACCCTTGAGCACGCGGTCGTTAGCGGATTCTAATCCGATATGGACAAGCCAAATATGGATGTCACGGAGTTTCTTTGCTAATTCATCGTTTAATTTATCTGCCCGCAGGTTACATTGAAACGTCATACCCTTGAGATGCAGCTTTTCGATTTCGCTGCAGACTTCCAGACACCATTTAATATCAACGTTGAACGTGTCGGAGCGCAAATAGATCTCTCGGATGCCCCTACCATAAAGGTAGCAGACTTCTTCGGCGATGTTTCTTGGGGAACGCTGCCGTATCCAGGGCTTTTCGAGTTTCCAAACTGGGTTGCTGCAGTAAGTGCAGTAGTTGGGGCAGCCGCGGATAGGTAGCATGTATGCCATTCTTTTCTTCTTGCTTACAGCTACGTCGTAGTTTTCGAAGTCTACTATTTCCCACGCTGGGAAGAAATCGATATTTTTTAGGAGCGGTCGGATGCCATTATTTTTCTGTTTGTTAACTGTTCCTACTATGTCGGCTATGGGTTCTTTAGCTTGGACTTTTTTGATTAATTCAGTCGTGGTTTCTTCGCCCTCGCCTAGGATACAGACTTCGATTGGGGTGGTTTTGAGTACGTCTTGGGGGTTGATGGTTGGGTGTGGTCCTCCTGCAACCATTAGCATCGGTAAATCCAGAGCTTTGACTTTAGCTATTGTTTCAAAGGACAGCTCTCTTCTGGGTGTAGTGAACGAGATAGCGTAAACGTCAGGCTTGATTTCCTTAACTTTTTCCAGATGCTCCTCTATGGAGAGAAACGGTTCCAGATAAGTAAACTCAACATTTGGCAGTCGCGGTTTAGCGTAGCCGATGATGTAGAGGATTCCAAGGTTCGGGGACTCCGTCACGGCTTCCCCCTTGCATTCTCGACCGAATGGGGGGTCAGCAAAAACGACTTTAAGCTTCTTTTCTTGGGGAGCCATATTTTGTCACCGAAACTGCCATCCAATACTCACTTTCAATGCGGGCGTATATATTTTGCTACTTCTGCCGCTACAGGTAACCTTCTTAAACTCCAAGAGGAAACTGTAACTCACACATATTGAGGCAAATTGAGTTGGCAACTTTCCTTGTAGTTCACCCATACCTCGACATCTACGGCGGCGGCGAACGCGTCTGCCACAACGTAATCCAAACGTTAGTTGGTCATGGGCAGAAGGTGGAGTTGTTAACTTTCGATTTTAATGCCGGGAGGTATCGAGATATTGTGGGTGAAGACTTCCCTAAGGAAGTTGTTGTTCATTCGCTGGGGAAGCGGATTGAGGTTGACCCGCCATTCACGATTTACAAACGGCACCGCAACTTCGTCAGGCTTCTAAAAAAATACAGAGACCAACTGGAATATGATTATCTATTTTCGACGCAATCGTCTTCGCCTTTTGAACCCGTCTTCCTAAACAAAGCCAAAAAAAACATCGCCTATGTTCATTTCCCAGAAATACACTACAACTACGCTCGAGGAACATTCAAACGCAAACTGTACCTCTGGCTATTCAAGCGTTGGGTAGAGCAGGGCATCTATAAACTGGACTTGGTTTTCTGCAACAGCAACTACACCAAAGAAGCCATACAACGTTTCTGGAAAAGCCATGGAACCAAAGAACCCATCGTCATTTATCCAGCAGTTAATTTAGACAAGTTCTGGTGCGACAAGCCTCTTGCGGACAGAAAGAAAAGGGTGGTTTATGTTGCTCGTTTTATTCCTGTGAAGAGACATGAGCTTCTCAAACGATTGGCGGCTGACTTGCCTGATTTCGAGTTTGTCAGCGTTGGCGGATTAATCGATGCAGAAAAAGCGTGGTTTGACAAGTTCCAAGAAAACCTTCCCAAAAACTACAATCTAAAAACCAACCTGCCTGGACCTGAACTGCTAAACATCCTGCAGGACTCCCGAATCTACGTTCACTTGATGGAAGGCGAACACTTTGGTATAGCACCCGTGGAAGGCTTAGCAAGTGGATGCGTGACGATTGTTCATAACAGCGGGGGAATGAAGGAGTTTATTCCAGATGAGTTCAGATGGGAAACCTATGACGACTTAAAAAGAAAGATAGTGAAGTATATGGAGCTTGAAGATGCGAGCGCAAGCTGGGAAAGCAAACGTCAACAGCTATGGAACAAAATTTCAATCCTAACTCCTGAGGAATTCCAGAAAAATATCTGGTCTAATATTAAGACCTTAATCGAATAAACCTAAACTTGAGCGTTTCTTATTTGTTATATTTTCCCGTCAAAATATCAATCTTTCTCTGAAAATCGCTGGCGGGAAAATCCTCATGCAAATAAGTACCGTGCTTGTAAGTCAATCTGAGGTAATTATGGTTGCGCATCCATGAATCTACTCTCTTTTCAAAAGTTTCTCCTCCATACTCGGGATATCTTTCCGATAGCGGATTTGTTTCGCTATAGATAGGCGCTTTGAAATCCTTGGTTTTTACCAAAAAGCATTGGTCCGAAAAACCAAACCCAACATAAAAATCTTCTATTTCAGATGTAGCCTCATTTCTTGCTTCATCATATTTTCGGTTCCAAACAGGGTTCGCTACCTTAAAATTCAGGTTTTTCTCCATCTCGATTATGGCAGGTTCAACCCAACAAACTTTCTTGTCAAGCCAAGTATCCCCCGTAAAATAAAGCAAATAATCCGTATCACAGAGGTAGACGCCGACTAATTCATGGTTTGAATAGTAGTATCCTTTGCCCAGTGCCTCTTTGGTCAGATGGAAACTCTTTAGGGCTTGGTCGATGTAGTCCTCGACAAAAAAATAATCCGTTATTATTCCTTTGTCGACAATTTTTTTGGCATATTCTTCGACTTTCTGCCTATTTTTTACATTGTTTATTAGCAAGGTTTTCTTTGTGAATGTGACTTCGTTGCGTAAGATTTTGTTATCTAAAAAGTTTGTTTTGAGCAGTATGTCCCAGTCTTTTTCCCAGCAGTTCGAGGCAAAAGTTATTGAAGGCATCTTACTCCTCATGAACATTTTTCTTTAGGATTCACTTGCTAGGGTTTCTATTGTTTTTGCAACAATTTTCCTTTCTAGTTTCGCTCTCCAGAATGCAGAAATTTTTTCTGGCACATAGTTTCTTCTATCCCATTTCATTGCATCCTGCAGTAACGCAGCTAAAATTGCTTCCCGCTCAAAAGTCGGAGCTGTTGTGCCCGAGAAACCCTGCATCGAAAGAAAATGCAGACTCTCCAGCGGTGTTCCCACAATCGTACATCCCGTGC
Source organism: Candidatus Bathyarchaeota archaeon (assembly GCA_963809455.1). Classification (GTDB taxonomy): domain Archaea; phylum Thermoproteota; class Bathyarchaeia; order Bathyarchaeales; family Bathycorpusculaceae; genus Bathycorpusculum. Next base: position 181,163 of record CAWEJP010000001.1, read on the forward strand.
AGAGTGCTTCAGCCGAAGCAATCGAAAAGCTTTCCCATTTTGACGGAACAAAGAATATCTTGGCATCAGACAGAAGCGCCTTAATCTTTTCCCGTTCGACGAAGCCTAAAATTTCAATGCGATCTTTAACATTTCCAGGTGCAACTTCAAGTAGCTTCTTGACTAGTTCGGTGCCGTTTCCAAAAATAATGAACTTGTAATCAAGTCTTTCTTTTAGAAACGCAACAGCCGTTTCCACCATCACCCGCGTATTCTTTTGCTTATAATCATCCCATCGTCCATAGGAAACGGCAATGTTTTCTTTCTTTCCACTTTCGCCTTCAACAAACTCTGGGGTAACAGGGTTGGGTATGAAATGGGTTTTTTTAATCAGGTCTTTTCTGCCCCATGCTGTCAGAAAATAATTTAGGTTTGCGAGAGCATCCGGGCTTTCGATGATGGCGCTGTCGCTTTGTTCTATCTGTTTGATTGTTTCTGCAGCTACCTTTGTATGTCGACTGCGTTTTGATGATGTTGGAGCAAGATGCCACCAAACCTCGCTTACGAGGTTGCCTACGGTGAAGCGTTCATTTAGGGGGACTCTAAAAGAGTGCCTTTGAAGCGGATAGGATATTCTGCCGTCACTGTCAAATTTGAGTAAAACCTTCTTTCCGCCCGCTTTCATTTTCTTGATGAGCGGCGAGTAATATGCACCTTGTAGTGGGTAAGCGACGATTACGTCTGAATCGTTTTTTAACCAAAATTCTTCCTCGTAAAACTCTTTGAGGGAGCGCTGGACAAGAGAAAAGTTTGGGCTATAGTTTTCTAACTCTTTTTTCGCGGTTGTAATAACGCTAGAGCTTAATCCGTTCTCAATTAATCCTATGGGAATCTGTCCTGGATCTTTGAGTTCATGGAAAGGACAGTACAAATCAAAAAATACTGATATTTTCATAGTGTCTCTTCCATTCATTAAGAATTATTCAATGGCGGATTTAACTATTTATTATTTCAGGGTTAAGGATTTGACTGTAATTCGTTTATGCATAGGCAAATGCTAAATATACACAGAAACCATGTAAATAAAAAGGGGTTTTATTTAAAGTGAAGCTGCCGTTCAGTCGAACCTTCCAAAACTACTTCATCGAAAAGCAGGAAAAAAAGCAGTTAGCCATAGCTTTGGCTGGTTGGAGCTTTAGCGCTTTCCGGGTTGGAATGATTAAGACTGAAACTGTAGATTGGGAAAAGCATTATTTACCCATTGATCTCCGCGGCAAAGTCGTTTTGGATGTTGGAGCTGGGGAAGGTGAAACGGCGATGTTTTTCTTAAGACATGGCGCTTCAAAAGTTGTCTGTGTTGAATCTTGCGTAGATGCCAATAAGCACCTTGCTGTTAACGAGCGTAATCATCCTGGCCGCATAGTAGCCATTACCGACAAGTTCCAACTTAGCCAACTCGAGATTCCACATGACTTTCTCAAAATGGACATTGAAGGCTACGAAGAAGTTTTGCTGGGCGTCAAACTTGAAACTCCTGCTGCAGTAGAGGTTCATGGTTTGCAGTTGGGTGATAAGTTTGAAGCAGCAGGGTGGCGAATTAAACCGATGAATGAAGAATGCGCAAAAGGGTATGGTTGCGTCAAATACGCTTACTGGAGATGCTGAGATGGGCATCCGCCTAAAGAAAAGGGCACCTGAATTTCATGTTTAAAAGTGTTCCAAAAAAACTGGGAAACCTCGTTGCTGGAAAGTTTGCTAAAAAACTCAATCAACGTCACAAGCATGCGCCACGTGCTAAGAGCCAACTTGAAATCAATTTAGTCACGTCATGGAACACGCAATGTGGAATTGCAAACTACTCAGCATTTTTGGCAGAAGAACTTAGAAAAAAAGTCAAACTGTTCATTACTATTTTACCAGAAAAAAATGCGCTAAACCCGTCCTTCATGATTTTAGGTTACAGAGTTGGCCGTTCTAACGATTTAGTTCACGTTCAATTCGAGTATGGTTTATTTCCGGACCTTAAAATTGGCAAAAAGAACCTAACCGCTTTTGCAGCACTGCTATTCTATTTAGGAATAGCGTTAGGAAACAGAAAAGTAATTACCACCATGCATGAGCCTAGAAAAATAATTGCGGCAGGAGGAAGCGGCTTTTTCTACACAAGATTGCTGGACCAACTGATTTTCGCCGTTTCTGACCTGATAATTGTTCACACGCTTGAAAGTAAAATTCTAATGAAAACCGCCTATAAAGTAAATGAGTCAAAATTGCTTGTCATCCCACACGGCAGCTTCGAGCACCCGTTATTCCAAAACAAGGACGAGTGTAAACGTAGACTTGGTTTGCAGGGGAAAATGGTTCTGACGATTTTGGGGTTTGTTACACCGAAAAAGGGTCATGATTTAGTTATCCCTCTTCTTCCAAAGATAGACTCGAACGTTCAGCTTGTATTTGCTGGGGGACCGCAAAATTTTGAAGATGCGGTTTATCTTGAAGAGCTCAAAAACCAAGCAAAGCAATGCCGCTGTTCAGATAGAGTAACTTTCACGGGGTTTCTTCCAGACTTAACTTGTGTACTAAACGCAACTGACATAGCCATATTGCCTTACAGAACAGTTACAGACAGTGGAGTTCTTCACCTATTGATTGCCCAAAGAGTGCCCACGATAGCGTCAAATTTGAAGGCTTTCAAGGAAGTTTACGATGAATTTGGCTGCTTGGAGCTTTTTAGAACTGAAGATTCTATAGACCTTTTAAAAAAAATCCAGACATTACTCTCCGACCAAAAACAAAGAGATTCACTATCAACAGAATGCAGCCAAATGTGGAATGAAACAAAATGGAGCCGCATAGCGGAGAAACACATGGAGGCATACCGCTCAGTTCTTTCAGCTTCACTTGGTTAACGTTTGAGCTTACGAATCTTGTTTGTTGGGTCCAAAAACAAACGTAAACCATCTTGTGTAGCTCTGATATATGTGAAGGCGCTGCCGAGTTTGTGATTTTTCAGTTCCACCGCTGTTTTAAGCCAAAACTCAAACCCAAAGAAATAAACCAGAAATTTAACTTGGTTTCCTAAGTTTAGGTTTCTTGTTGCAAACAGAAACCTGTTTCTATTAAGCAGGTATTGTCGAACGCTATTGTTTTCGCCGCCTAAAGAAGACGCTACTTTATGCCAAACCATCGATTTAGGCTGATACATAACTTTGAAGCCGGCTTTTTTTGCTCTAAAACAAAGATCAGTTTCTTCCCAATACGCCCAAAACTTAGGGTACAACACTCCGATTTTGTCTAGAAGACTTCTTCTGATGAGCATGCATGAACCCTCTATTTTGTCGACTTCTCGGGGCTTTGCCGATTTGGTGATGTATTCCTTTCCCTTTACCTTCCAAATCGTTAGGTCTTCTCCAGCAAAGTCTATGGTGCTTGAGCGGTCGTAGTAGTAGATGGTTGGTCCTGCAACTCCGATTTTAGGAGATTTTTCAGCTAAGTCAATAAGTTCTGAAAGGAATTTTTTGTCTACTACAATGTCGTTGTTTAAGAGTAGCATGTAGTCTGTGGTTTGTTTTTGGGCTAATTGTAACCCGATGTTGACGCCTTCAACGAACCCACGATTCTCTTTATTTTGGATTAAAATGAGTTCTTTCTTAAATTGGGCGGGGCTGGTTGGCTTGATTAGGCATAATGGCTTATTGAATGTGTTAAATTGAAAAAACTTTGATACAACCTTGATTTTGCCATCTGCATATTCTTTGATTTTTTCTACTGACCCATCCTTTGAGCCATTGTCAACAAGAATTATTTCGAATGAGGAGTAGTCGATTTGGTAGAGACTTTCGAGGCATTCAAGTGTGTTTTTCCAACCGTTCCAGTTGAGAATGATGATGGAAACTTTCGGTGAGTTTGGACTTGCCCTTTGACTGCCTGTGTGTTCAGTCATTGTTTGCTATCCCAATTATGAGTATGGATTCTATTATAGTGCTCCAGCGGTTAAATTAGCTATGCCTTACTTTGCGGTTTGGTTTTTGTTTAGTAACTTGAACTTCTATCTCAAAGGGAAACCTAAGGTTGCTTTGGCTTCTTTCAATTTTCCTCACGATGCGGTAAGGAATAGATGCTTCAACATAGGGCAAGATTCGTTCGGGGCAATGGATTGCGGAGTGAGGGAGGAGTCTTGAAGTGATTAGGCATTCAGAATTCGAAATAAAGGTTTTTGGTTTGAATCCTAATCTTGCCAATGAAATATTAAACCATTCTTCATCGAGATAGTTGATGTGGAAGGGTCTTTTAGCGCCCGACCCTTTTCTGTGAGGGCACCTTATGATAACTTGGTGGTTACTTACCCTTAGCAGTTCCCGCAGCATCTTTTTGGGGTGTTTAACGTGCTCAATCGTGTGGCTGCTAAAAACAACTTCAAAGCACTCGTCTTTAAACGGCAAATTCTCAGCGTGCGCAACAATAAAGTTGGGCGTCAAATGTGGGTTCAAAAACTCCCCCTGGTTTTGATCTCCTTCTTGGCTATTCCAGCAGCGAGCAAAAAAGTCAACGTTTACATCGCCGGTTGGTCTGCTGCCGCAACCCACATCTAACTTAATCTTGAATCCACCAAGATTTTTCATATTTGGAATCTTTTCAAATCTAATATTAAAAAAAGGTTGTTTGACCGATTTATATGCTCCGACTAACGAAGATTATGATTTGCTTTGAGAGATTTGTGGGAAGTTGGTTTGCAGAGGGTTTATAACTAAAAAAGTGTCCCTTAGTTGGCAATTGAGTACGCAATGATTAAGCTTCGAATCGACGTCGATTATCCTTATCCTTCGCGGGCAAAAAGCTTTCTGTATGTAGCTTTGAGAATGAAAAACCGCAAAAACAAAGAATACCTCAAGAACGCATTTATCATTGCAAGGATGATTAATGAGTCGCCCAGAGAAGTTAGGGGCTACTGGTTTTTTACACCTTACACCATTCCAAATATGGAACTGCTTAAATTATTAAATCCAGAAAGACATGAAGTAGCGCTCCACGTAGCGAACAACCCAGTTGAAGAATGGAAAATTTTGGAGGAAAAAACCGATCGCAAAGTAACCTACTACACAATACATGGGACCCAACGCGCATTCGCTCGGCTACTTTGGGGTCGCAAAATCAGTCAAGCCCAAGCAAGCATTCCTTCTGATTTTCCATTAACTTCCTTCCACAACCGTACCACGATGAGTTTGGATAGGGAACGTTATCGTCTTGGCTTCGAAAAGTCTGTACCCTCTGCGGAAGAATGGATTGACCACGATGTAGTGTTATCTGTTCATCCTGAATGGTTATTGGATCAAAACAAAAGGAACCAAAGGGGGCCATTCTACGATGTACTCAAGACAATTCTTAAGGTGGATCCAGAGTTTGACAACTTGAGTGTTAGGCGAAAAACATTTTTTAATTTAGGTCATGACACCTACGAATACCAAAAAAACATCAACCCACCTCCCGCGTTTGTTAAAAAATTGGCGGAGCAAAAAGTAGATGTCTACACTTTTCTCGATCGAACATGGTGCTGCCCGATAACTAATCCTCAGCACACTTGGATAAAAACCGAGGACAACGTTGGATTACTTGATATAAAAACCTATGATGAATGGTGGCAGGCAATTAGTAAGAAAACCCGCAATATGGTTCGCAAAGCCGAGAAAAGCGGAATAAAAATCGCTGTCGTTGAACCCAGCGATAAGTTAGCTGAAGGCATCTGGAAAATCTACAATGAAACGCCAATTCGCCAAGGACGAGCTTTCACTCACTACGGCGAGTCTATCCAAACCGTTGCAAAAAACATGTACGCTGAAAAGAACAATACTTTCATAGGTGCATACTTGGGCGATGAACTTGTGGGCTTTATCCAAATAGTCTACGGCGACCAAATAGCCATAATCTCCAACATTCTTTCGATGCAGGTGCATTGGGATAAATCAGTCAACAACGCTTTGCTGGCCAAGGCTGTTGAGGTTTGTGCGTCAAAGGGGCAACGGCATTTGATGTATGGCAGAATGGGCAATCACCCCTCTCTAGACAAATTCAAAGAAAACAATGGTTTTGTCAAAGTCAAAATTGTACGCTATTATACAGCCTCCTCAAAAAAAGGGCAGCTGGCTATGAGGTTGGGTCTACATAAAGAACTTAGGAATTCGTTGATAAACTCGGGGAGCACTCTAAAGGATCCGCTTATTTCAGCCTCAAACTGGTCAAGCAGAAGAAAAATTCAGCTTAAACTTCGACTAGGAAAACTAAAGTAACAGACTAGCCAACAAATTGTTCAAATCTTGTTTGTTCTTGACGCCCCTAAAGATTGCTTTGCCGTTCGTGTAGAGGCGAAAAGAAGCACTTTGGAAGGTTAATTCAAAAATTATTCCTGCAATCGTGTTTTTGAGTGACGCCTTTTTCAAAATGTTGGCGATGGCTTCATCTTTTTTCTCATACTTGAAGACTACGATTACATCGCTTTCTGCACCGCAAGTTCCCTCGATTCGGGCAACATAATCTTCGACAGTTGCCATTAGAGTTGTTCAATCTCCTTTAAAATTTCCATAAAGCGGTCTATTTCTTGGGTTGTGTTGTAGACATAGAAGCTTGCCCGCACCGAGGAGTGGAGTTTAAAGAATTCATGCAGGGGTTGGGCGCAGTGGAAGCCGCTTCGCATCATTATGCCGTAGTTGTCGAAGAATAGTGCCACGTCGTGCGAAGATAAACCTTCAAAGCTGAAAGGTATTATCCCTAATTTGTCTGAAAGACTGCTTGGACCATAGATAGAAACTTTTTTGCATTCTTTCAATCGCTCGACTGCATATTTCGTTAAGTTTTTCTCATGGCTAAGCACATTATCCATGCCTATGCTATCAAGGTATTTTACTGCTTCTCCTAATCCGATTGCTCCTGCGATGTTAGGGGTACCCGCCTCAAACTTCCATGGTAACTCATTCCAAGAGACATTGCATTGCCCCTTGGTCTCGTTAATTGAAACTTCCTTTATCATTTCTCCCCCGCCCATGAAAGGAGGCATCTTTTCGAGAACTTCTTTCTTGCCATAGAGCACTCCGATGCCTGTTGGACCGAGCATTTTGTGTCCTGAAAACGCAAGAAAATCCATGTTTAAGTCTTGAACATCAACTTTCATATGTGGAACTGATTGAGCGCCGTCAACCAACATCAAAGCACCGTTGTCATGAGCTACTTTGCCGATGCGTTTAACGTCGTTGATTACTCCTGTGACGTTTGAGACGTGGCTTAAGCAAACAATTTTTGTTTTGTTGCAGATTTTGTTTTCAAAATCATCGTAATCCAATGTGCCGTCGGGTTTGACTTTGGCATATTTGATTGTGAAGCCTTTTAGTTTGGAGGTGATTTCCCAAGGAACGATGTTGCTGTGGTGCTCCATCAATGAAACAAGCACCTCATCGCCCTTGCCAAGGTTGTTCAGTCCCCAAGAATAAGCAACTAAGTTGATGGCTTCAGTTGTACCCCGCACAAAGAGGATTTCACTGGACTGCTTAGCATTGATGAATTTTGCGATTCTTTCACGTGAACTTCTCGTAAAGGTCAGTTGCTTCCAAAGAAAGCGTGTGGACGGCTCGGTGAACGTTGCCGTTGTGGTTTTCGTAAAAATCCGTAATGGCGTCGATGACTTGGCGGGGCTTCTGGGTGGTTGCGGCGTTGTCAAAGTAGATTAGGGGGTTACCGTTTATTTTTCTGTTTAAGATAGGGAAGTCTTGTCTGATCGCTTGGAAATCTATGATTTTTTTTCTGCCTCAGGCTTTAGCCTCTTAGAGAGTGTCTTTGCTAGTTCTTCTTCTTCTAATGCTTGTTTTTCTTCGAAGGTATGTTCTTTAGGTAACCAACTGGGTGCTTCAACATCTTTTTGAGTGAAATATTGTCGTATTGCTCGTTTGAGTGCGCCTACGGCAAGGACTCCACAGTGGAATTTAACCGCTGGTAAACCACCGATTTCTTCAGTAACTTTCTTCCAAGTTATATCTTTCCAAGCTTCTTCTAGAGTTAGGCATTTGACCATTTCCGTTACTATGCTAGATGTGGCGATGTTTGCGGCGCAACCGTAACTTTCGAACTGTGCCTTCGTCAATGACTTGTTTTTCTTCGTCGATTTTTAAGTAGAACGTAATCATGTCTCCGCAGGCAGGGTTTCCTGCAACTGCGACGACTGTGGCATCTTCCATTTTGCCAAGGTTCTTTGGGTGTTGGAATAAATCCATTACTTTTGGGTTATATGGTAAAGGTATACGTGACATACTAATGTACTCCTGTTGAGCCGACTATCCCTCTAATACGATTGACAGCTGTAGGTAAAACACTAAGAACGTAAGCTATATCTTCTTCTGTGTGGTTGCGGGTGACTTTCATGAGTATGCTGCCGTGTGCTTCTTCGAATATGCGTCCGATGGCGATGAGAACGTGGCTGGGCTGCAATAATCTTCTGCTACAAGCGCTTCCGCTGGAAACGTAGACGCCTTTGAGGCTGAGTTCGATGGTTAAAGCTTCGCCTTCTGCGCGAAGTATGCTTATGTTGGCGTTGTCTGGGGAACGTTTGTCTCCTTTTGGACCATTAAAACGCAAATCACCCAGTTCACTGAATATACCGTCAACCAACTTGTCGCGCAGCGTTCGCATTTTTGTCGTGTTTGCTTCAAAATTTTCAAACGCCAGCTCAGACGCTTTAGTGAAAGCCAACGATTAACGGGGTGTTTTCGACTCCTGGCCAGAGTTTTTGGGTTCCGATTTGCCCTTCGAGGATGCGTTCCATGTTTACGCCGTCTCGCAGGTACATTGCGCCCATACCTCTTGGACCCTGAATCTTGTAGCTGCTTAATGGTGGCTAAGTCAACTTTTAGGTTTTGGACGTTGAACGGTATTCTGCCATAAGCGTCTGAAGCGTCAGTGTGGAAGAGGGTTTGGGGATTTTGGGCTTTAACGATGTCTACAGCTTCTTTGATGGGTTGGATGGTTCCGAGTTCGTTGTTGACTGCTGAAATACTGACTAAAATGGTTTCTTTGTCGACTGTTTCTTTGAGTTTTTCGAGGTTGATGAAGCCTTCGTGGTCTACTGGGATTTTGGTGGTTGAGAAACCGAATTTTCCCATCATCTCTGCAACTTGGAGCACGTTGATTGGTTCGATTTCGGAGATAACGATTTTTTTGCCCTTTGCTTTTCTGTGCAAAACATGAGCCCATTATGGCTAGGTTGTTGGCTTCGGTTTCGCTTGGGGTAAAAGTGATTTCTTCAAGGATTTTTGCACCTATGTACTTGCTGATTTTTTGGAAGCTGTTCATGATGACTTCGAATGCTTCCCAGCCAGGCTTGTGTGTGAGCGTTGGGTTGCCGTAGGCGGTTTTGTTGAAGTAAGGTAGCATCGCATCTACTACTTGCTTGGGGAACGATGCAGGAGTTTTCGTTGTCTAAGTAAACCTCATGCGTTATGCCTTCATGCAGTTTGAGGAGTTCTTTTACGTTTTCAACCATACAGTATCCTACCTTATATTTTGGGACAGATAACTCGTCACCCTTGATAGTATCCAGTTCAACTAAAAAAACCTAACCACCACTCTGTCATTTTGAGTGTGACCCCGATTTCTTTTTCTAAAAACCTCGACTAACAATTCTTACTGAGTATTTCGGAGTTCTAAAAATTTGGGATACTACATATTATCTATCTCGGAAATTAAACTACCTGAATTAACTTAAATTTAAATAGCTCTTCCAAAAATAAAGGGATTTGGGGAATTAAGTTGGCTGCAATGTTTGAAATAAGAAACACAGTGAATGGCAAGTTCTATTGGAGATTCAAAGCCATAAACGGCGAAATAGTTGCAGTGAGCGAAGTATACGAGACAAAACAGGGCTGCAAGAACGGTATAGACTGCATCATGAGCAACGCAATTTTTGCTGAAATCAAAGACCAAACCCTCTAAATTAACAATTTTCTTTTTTTCAAAACGAATTATTAGACTTTAACTTATTTTTTACAATTCAACAATCTTAAACAAGCGAAAACGCATTAGAATTTCAAAAAAACTCTAATAACTCACCCAAACCCATATTATCAAATAACTACATTTATGGCGAATTCATGTTAAAGATTGCAGAGTTATCCGTCATCCGAACCCGTCAAAGATAGTCCTCCAAGGCTTGGGAATCATGGAGTTATTTCCGCCCGCAAGAGGAAACGATACGGGCAGGAGTGCTGGATGGCAGAAACATCGTCCTTGCCAGTCCCACGGCATCGGGCAAAACTTTGATTGCGGAACTTTGCGCTCTCAAACATGTCCTTGAAAAAGGCGGCAAAGTCATTTACCTCTCGCCGCTTAGAGCATTGGCAAGCGAAAAGTTTGAAGAATTCAACAAGTATACGTCCATCAAAAAAGTGGATGGAAGAAAAATCTCGTGGGCATCAGCACGGGAGATTTTGACAGCGCCGACAACTGGCTTGAACGCTACGACATCATCGTCACTACAAACGAAAAAGCCGATTCACTGCTGCGGCACCGCGCCAAATGGATGGATAGTATCTCGCTGGTAATCGCCGACGAAATTCACCTTTTAAACGAAGCCGAACGTGGACCAACCTTAGAAATTGTGCTTGCACGGCTTTTGCAGGTTAACCCCAACATCCAAATCTTAGCCCTAAGCGCCACCATCAACAACGTCGACGAAATCGCAGGCTGGCTAAATGCTAAGTACATCGTGACGGAATGGCGCCCAATCAACCTCAAAGAAGGCATCATACTCAAAGATGAAATTCAATACAAAGATGGCGAATCAAGAAAAATAGAACAGGAAACCCACTCTACCAATCATAAACTTGGTTTTGAACACTCTGAAGAATGGGGGGCAAGCGTTGATTTTTGCTTCAACACGAAGGAACGCTGTTTCAGCTGCTAAAACTGTTGCAAGCCATATGGATAAAGCGTTGGTTTCCAAATCGGGTTCTAAGTTGGTTAAGCGATCGTTGGAGGAAGAAACAAGAAAGGTTCTTGGAGAAGGAAGCCAAAAAAATCCTCGATGCAGGCGAACGAACGCAGCTTAGTGAGGAACTTGCAGATTTGGTGCGCTGTGCCACCGCTTATCATCATGCAGGGTTGTCGGGGGCTCACCGCAAAATCATCGAGGACGCTTTCAAAGAAAGAAAAATCAAGGTTTTAACTGCCACGCCAACATTGGCTTGGGGCGTTAACTTGCCCGCGCGAACAGTCATCATCCAAGACTACAGACGCTTTGAAGCTGGACTTGGCAACTATCCCATAAGCGTGTTGGATTACAAGCAGATGGCTGGCAGAGCTGGGCAGACCAAAATATGACAAATTCGGCGAATCAGTCCTCATCGCTAAAACCGCAGACGAAGCCGACTACCTAATGGAAAACTACGTTTTGGCTAAACCCGAACGCATCTGGTCACGGCTTGCTGTTGAAAAAATCATCCGTGGCACACGTCCTTTCAACAATAGCATCAGATTTCGCTCACACAGAACAAGGGATTTACGAGTTTTTCGGCAAAACCTTCTACGCCTACCAATATGATGTGAAAGCCATAAAAAGCGTCATAAACAAAATTCTGCGTTTCCTCCATGACGAAGAAATGATTGTTGTTGCAGGCGACAGCATCTTAGCCACCAAATTTGGCAAACGCATAAGCGAACTCTACATTGACCCCTTATCAGGCGTAATCATCAGGGATGCACTGCAAAGTAAACCGCCGATTTTAACCGAGTTTAGCTTACTTCACTTGGTTTCCCACACACCCGACATGGGACCAATAATGCGACCTTATCAACGGGAAATGGATCAACTTAGCAGTCCAAACTGAAGACCACAAACAAGAACTATTCATCGAACCGCCCGACCAATGGAGCGACCACATTGGCTATGCCGAATTTTTAGGCGAAGTCAAAACAGCCATGGTTATGAATAATTGGATTGAGGAGTTGCCTGAAGAAAAAATCATTGAACGCTTCAATGTTCAACCAGGCGACCTCTACCGAACCATCGAGACCGCCAAGTGGCTTTTGCACGCCACAGACGAGCTATCACCCGTTGTAGCCAAAAACAAGGAAGTTTCCTGCCTTAAGCCATGAACTTGTTGAAAGGGTTTCTAAAGGCATAAAGAGAGAACTTTTACCCATCGTTCAGCTGGAAGGCGTCGGCAGAGTTCGCGGACGCATAATATTCAATGCAGGCTACCAAACAATCCCAGACCTCAAACGATGCATCTATCGAAGAACTAACCAACTTACCCTCTGTTGGTCCAAGATTGGCTAAGAAAATCAAGGAGCAAGTTGGCGGCTTCGTCAAGAAGGATGAGTGGGAAAACTTGGATAAGGCAGCGGCAGCTTCGGATGAAGCGACGCAAAAAGGTTTGTTTGATTTCTAAGCGCTCTTCGCGAAACGCTCAGCCTGTTTAACTGCTGTGCCCAAGTAGTTTTTGGGGTTTAGGGCTTGGTCGATTTCTTTTTCGCTCAGTTTGCTGCTTACGAATTTGTCTTCAAGTAGCATTTGTTTGAATGGTTTCTTTTCGACTGCGCTTTTGATGGTTAATTTCCGTAGCATTTCGTGTGCTTCCTGTCTGTTCACACCCTTCTTTGTCAATGCCATCATAACGGATTCCGACATGGCACGTCCCTGAGTCAACGACAGGTTCTTCAGCATCTGCTCACTGTCAACACGCAAGTTAGCAACGATGTTGCAAGTTAGGTTGAGGATGTAATCGAGCAGGATGTTTGATTCTGGAAGAATGAAGCGTTCGGCTGAGGATTGGGTTAAGTCACGTTCATGCCAAGTCACCATATCCTCCAACGCTGGCGTCGATAGGCTTCGGACGATTCGAGCTAAACCACAGACGCGTTCGCAGGTTTCAGGGTTCTGTTTGTGAGGCATAGTGGAACTGCCGACCTGTTTCTTTGCTTCAAAGGATTCGAAGAGTTCGGCGATTTCTGGGCGTTGGAGTTCGCGGATTTCGGTTGCAAAATTCTCAAGTGAAGAAGCCACCTGCCGCATAGATGCAAATGAGTTCGGCATAGCGGTCTCGTTGAACTATTTGAGTAGAAATTTCAGCCGCATTGCAGACCAAGCCGTTTCATGACAAGTTCCTGAATCTGCTCTGCGTGCTCTCCTAACCCTGCCTGTGTGCCGACGGCACCGCTTACTTTTCCAACCAAAACACGTTTCTTGCATTCTTCTAAGCGCTTTATGTGCCTGTTGATTTCGTATCCCCACACGGCAAACTTGAATCCCAAAGTAATGGGTAAGGCATGTTGTCCGTGGGTTCTGCCAATCATAACAGTTTCTCTATGGACCATTGCTTGTTTTTGTAAGATAACTTTGAAATCGACAAGCCTTTTCTCAATTACGTTCTAAGGCGTCTTTTAGCTGTAATGCGTTTGCTGTGTCGACGATGTCATAGCTTGTTGCTCCAAGGTGGACATAAGCGCCGCTTGAACCACAAACTTCTGAGAGGGCTCGGACCAGTGAGGCAATGTCATGTTTAATCTCCTTCTCAATTGCTTTGACCCGCTCAACCTTAACGTATTTGATGGATGCCATCGCAGCGATTTTTTCAGCATCCTTCTTTGGGATGTTACCTACTTCAGCATGCGCCAAAGCCAATGCTGCTTCAACATCAAGCAGCTTTTGAACTCTGGTTTCTTCATCGAAGATTTTGAGCATTTCTGGCGTTCCATAACGACCAGTGTCGATTGGCAAGATAGGCAAGTATCTGTAACCTCAAAGCTATGGATATGCAGATTAAACATTAATGTTTTACCAATGCCATTATCACTGTGAAGCATATTTGGTGTATTGTACATGAAAGTAACCATTGCAGTGTTGGACAAGAACGGCGACAGCGCCGTTGACTAGAGTTCTTGACGTTTTGAATTCGTTTGATTTGTGGATGCCTTCACATTTCGGTTTGATTTCACCAAAGAAAAGTCTCTTTGAGAAAAACGTTGAAATCATAAAGAAACAAGGTTTAAAATCATCTGCTGTAGCAGGCTATGTTACGTCAAAACCCAAATCAAACAGTGACTACGAACATTTGCAGTTGGATGATGCCGCCTTGCTCTTTGAAGGCAGAGTTTATTCACCCATTCCAAAAACTGCCATCACAGAACAAGCCGCCAAAACCCCACTACACTGCGAAGCAACACTCGCAAACAATAATTCAGCAAACTGATGGGGACTACGCATTCTTCATGCTCAAAGAACGACTGGATTGCGGCGGGAAGAGATCCAATAGGCGTTCAACCGCTATATTTTGGCGAAAACAGGGACATCGCCGCTTTCGCCACAAACCGAACAGCCCTCTGGAAACTTGGAATAGAAAACCCGACCGTCTTTTCCGCCTGGAAACTTGGCGTTTGTCAATAAAGAAGGCTTCAAATTCAAACCCATCAAAACCTTAACTTATAAAGAACCCACTCAAATAACTATGGATGACGCAGCAAAACAACTTCAAGATTATTTTGGAACAATCTATCCAGCGGCGAGTTCATGGCTTTAAAAGAGGTAGCAGTGGCATTTTCAGGAGGCTTGGACAGTAGTTTGGTGGCTTTTTTGGCAAGCAAATGTGGGCGTTAAAGTTAACTTGCTTCATGTTAGCTTGGAGAACCAAGACGGAAACTGAAGAAGCCATTAAAGCTGCGGAAGCAGTTGAATTTGCCTTTGCAAGTAGATTTGTTCAAAGAATCTGACGTCGAAAGAATCTTGCCTAAGGTTGTCGAACTCAATTGAGGAGCCTGACCCTATTAAAGCAAGCATTGGTGTGCCGTTTTATTGGGTTGCGGAGAAGGCCGCTGAGGCAGGCTTTAAGGTCCTGTTAGCTGGGCAGGGCGCTGATGAACTCTTCGGAGGCTACCAGCGGTATGTAAGCGAATGCTGTAAAGATGGTAGGGAAGCAGTCAGAAAAACCATGTTTAATGATGTTATTAGGATTCATGAGAGTAACCTTGAACGTGATCTAAAAATCACCAGTTTCCACGACGTTGAGTTGCGTGTGCCGTTTGGCTCCTATGACTTGGCTGAGTTTGCGCTTAGCTTGCCTGTGGAATTGAAGATTGAAAACAAAGCCGACACCCTGCGCAAGCTTGTACTAAGAAAAGCTGGCGTTGAATGCTGGGTTACCAAATATGATAGTTGATAAACCCAAGAAAGCAGTTCAATACTCAACTGGAATAAACAATGCCATAAAAAGAATTGCAAAAATCAACGAAAAAACAGTCAATGAATACATAAATGACCTTTTCCAGAGATCCAAAAAAGCCGCTTAAAGCCTTCAGGGATTTACAATAGAAAGTAAGCCCAAAAAAAGTTATTAGAGTTAAAAACTTCAATGTTAATTATCGGTGGATTTATTTAAGTGGCCTTTGAAATTCAAGAATTGCCTGACGTCATAAGGGTTATTGTTCTTTTAAACCTAAGTAAAGGTGCTAAAATAAAGAAGGCTACGCTGAAAACTCGTCTTGATCGTGTTTGTGTCAACTACGCCTGCATCGAAATGAACGAACTTGATAAGGCGCTTAAAGAAATGTCGATTGAAGGGCTCATCATCGAAAAAGATGATTTCGTGCAGTTGACGACGCAGGGACAAAAGGTCGGTAAAGAATGGGAAAGCCTTCTGCTCAAGAAGGAGCCTATCATGGAGATAGTTGCTGGATTAGTAGATGGATCAATAACAAGTTTAGTTGTGATTCTTTCTGCTTTCATATCTTCCTTGACTGCGACCAGAACCTTTCTAGGTGATCCTCGAACCCTAATCTTCGCCGCATTACTAACGTTAAGCGCCGTAGCTATAACTGGATTTTCAAGTTTTCTGCTTGGCGGAATCACCGCAGATTTAGCCGACATCATGACACTGCAAAACTTAATGAATTACAGCTTGAGCGACATACCTGACAAGAAAGAACGTGACAAATCCTTACTTCTTGTCCAAAAACTATTCACACTGCTTAGCAAGCAAATCCACAGATCCAACCTCTATGGTGCAACTATTTCGGGAATAACCACTTTCGTGGCAGGCATCATTCCAATAGCAACCTATCTGATACTTCCACCAATCTACAACACTGCCGTATCACTAGGTGAAGTCGTCGTCATATCTGGAGTGTTCTTAGCACGTTACCGCTCAAAAAAGACAAGGGTAAACTGGAAAATTACACTTGCCGAAACTATCGCCATCGTCATAATTGCAACCATTGTTTCTTTGTTACTTGGGTCGATATAAACTAAATTAATCGTTGATGCTCAATCATCAAGCACTTGTCCATAACAACAATCAGCCCAGCATTTACTGCAGCTTTCGCCGCTTGTTCATTAACTATTCCCAACTGCATCCAAACCACAGAAAGTCTGCCAACATCGGTTTTTAGCTGGATGGCTTGCTCAACAACCGGGGGTACATCATCCGCTTTCCTGAAAATATCGACGATGTCGAGATTTCTTTGGATTTCTATTGGAATATCTTGAAGACTTTTGAAGCTTTTTTCACCCAAAACCTCATCGACAAACGGGTTCACAGGAATAACGCGGTAGCCATGTTGCTGCATATAAGCGCTGACTATATAGCTTATTTTTTCGGGGTCTTTGGATAACCCAACTACTGCAATAGTTCTGGTTTTTTCCAGAATTTCCTTCATTTGATTCTCGCTCAAAATATTGTAACCTACTAAAAAACTATTTTCAAAAATTCTGTAAGTTTTATGCCTTATACGAGTTTCACTGTACTTGTGTTAACCATGTTTGCTAACTTTCTCGAAGTATCTAAAATAGCGTTTTCATTGCATAACAAAGAAAGCTTCCTCAAAACCAGTTAAACATCGATTTTAATAAATATTAATTTCTGCCTATTCGCGGCAGAACTGGCATTTTTCTGCCCATGCTTGGGGCATTTCTTTTTTGCAGTTGGGGCACATTAGGCCTTTTTCTCTTACGGTTTGGCAAGTTTGGCAAAAGAGTTTGAGGAATTCTGTTTTGTTATCGGGCTGTTTTATGATGTGGGTTACCATTTGGTCTATTAAGCCTAATATTTCGGGGGTGGTTTCGATGTTTAGTAGGTTCCCTCTTTCACGTCCGACGTATCTACTGACGGCAGATTGTGATAGTCCGAGGAGGTTTGCGGTTTGTTTTTCATTGTAGCCATGTTTTTCAACGATGGATCGTGCCATTATGGCTTTTATTGCTGGCAGGACTGTCTTTACTCCGACTTCGCAGGGTAGTATCAAATTATGCACCAATTACCTCTATTTTTCGGGAAAACCTATTTAAATATGCCGCATGTCATAGTTTATGACGCGTGTCAAGTGGGGTAGCAGTAAGAATAATTTCAAATAGACCATCCCATCACCAACTCCTTTACCCCGCCATGACAAACGTCTAAGGAGATTAAACAAATGGGCAATGTCCTATATACTACCCGGAACAGCGAAAACAACCAAGACGTATCCGAAATGCTCAAGTCGTTGGACGCAGAATGCCGAAATTGCGCACCAACCTCACCTTTAGAATGCATAACTCGCTGTCAGGTATACAAATTAAAAAATGAGCTCAGAAAACTCCGCGAAACAATGGACAATCCAAACTATCTAAAAGAATTATTCAACGTATTAAAAAACCAAACTAGGCTTCATATTCTAAATGCAATCGTTAACGGCAGGTACTCGGTTAGTCAACTGCAGCAAGAACTTAAAAAAACAGGCCACTCACATAGCCAAGACACCATAAACGAAGAATACCTTCAGCCTTTGATGGCAGTTGGCTTAGCAACCGAATCGCGGGACGAGTATTATGCAACTACGTTCGGTGGACGCCTAACAAATACCCTCGGCAGCTTTCCTGAATTTGCAGAGATGCTGCCAGCTCACTCTGAATGCTATGAAGAAAATCTTTTACGTGCATTACTTTCTGGACCTAAAACTTTTGAAGAAATAGAAACTTTAATTTCATCAAAGATTGCGTCACGCATCCTAAAGCGGTTGCGTTCGGTTGGTTTAATTGAAAGTCCTGAAGATCGAGACTACATCTTTTTCTTCAAATCCAAACGAGATCCAAACAAAGAAACCTTCGTTGATACGGAACGAAAAGTCTACGATTCAATTCTGGTTGAAGGAATCTCCGCGGGAAAACTTGCCAAAGAAACTGGATTATCCATGAGACGAACCTACAAGTACCTCAGAGGCTTGAAGGGCAAAAAACTCGTGTTCATAAGAAAAACGCCCAAAGCCTACGGTTTAACCTGCAAAGGCGAAATGTTAGCCTCGGTATTGACAGAGTTGCAGCAGATAGTTGATGAGACTTGGAGTTTTTCCCAACAAGTCATCAATAGCAACGACAACGCTTAGCAACTTATTTCCTTTTTTATTTATCCGCCACCAGGTGCGCCATGGAACGGAACATTTTCCCAAAGCATCTTCCACCAATCGGCCTCAGTTATGGTTTCGCCGTGAACTATTATTTCTAAAACCATCTTCAACATCGCATGGTGCCTGCTTTCATCTTCTAATATAGCTTTAAGGAGGAACACGACTTTTTCATTTTCGATTTCTGGTATTTTCTCTTGAAGCACCTTGATTAATTTTGCTTCAATTTCTATGTGTTTTTTGACCAGTTTTGTTTGCTCATCAAGGTTATCTTGTGTCAGAGCAGTTGAAGCGCTCGTCAACAAGGTTAAGGCTGATGTATAAAGCTGGGCGTGTTTCATAGAATCCAAGGATACACCCTTCAAGACACCCTTAACTGCTGGGTTCTTCATGTCGACGAGTGCTTTCTCAAGAGAAGTAACAATTTCGTTTTCAACAACAATCTGGTTATTCAAAAAGTCTAGGAGTGCTTTCTTTTTTTCCATAATGTTTTCTCCAACCGTTTAGTGTTAAGCCCGATTCATCAAGCTTTCGGAAACCTTCTTTCCCAGATTTCTGCATGAGTTTAAGATGTTTTGGTCTGGGTTATATTTTGCTAGAAGAGGAGGTTCAATGGTTTGCATTTCAAACTTGTTCTTCATAATTTCCAAGATAAGCTTTGGTGCTTCACCGCTCCATCCATACGAACCAAAAACTACACCTATCTTGCCCTTTAAATTTTGACCTTTTACGGCAGCCTCCTCAAAGAGGTTCTTGAAGTCAACGGGCATGTCATGATGGTAAGTAGGTGCGCCAATGAGTATGGCGTCGTAACCGTTTAGGCTTTCAGCGTCTACATGAAAATTTAGTTCTACTTCAACGTCGTCGATGCTCTTGGCTCCCTCAGAAACGGCATTTGCCATTTTCTGGGTGTTCCCAGTTCGACTATAATAGAGAACGAGTACTTTCTTCATTGGCAAGAATTAACCAGTAAGTTATTTCAACATTTTCTTTTTCAAAAATTGACATTGCTGCAACAAAACTCGAACTGTTTGGTTTCTTACCGTTGTATTGATGTCTTTAGTGTCATTTTCTATCATTTTCCCTTTGACTGGAGATGCTGTAGTTTTGTTTCTCCCGATTTCGCCGCCTTTTCACGCAATTTCCTTGAAGAATTCCAATCCGCGTCCCTCAATCACCTTCTCGCTGCCCCTTCTCCCTAGACATTTTTCCATCCGTTCACTTTTCACTGACATACCCCTTTCACATCAAACTGAACTTAAGAAGATTAAAGACAGAAAAAACTCAAAAAACTGTGAAGCGATTACTCTTCTTCATGTTCTTTTCCTTCTTGGATAAGTTTGCGGACTCTTTGTCCTCCTTTTGGACCACCGATTCTTCCTCCTTTGCGGCCTATTTCGCTATAAAATTTCCCGCCGTGAGTTTCGGAAGTCCTTAATCCGCCTCTTCGTCCTGCTTCTTCAACAGTCATTTTACCTTTCTTTTCTTCCAAAAAATCACCTCCACCAAAAGATAAAATTAAGCACTATGACATGAGAAAAAATAAGTTTAAACGTAAACTAAGGTGCTTATTCTTCCTCATGTTCCTTTCCAGCTTGGATTAGTCGTCGGACTCTTTGGCCGCCTCGGTGACCTGCTTCTTCGAGGCTTGTTTTTCCTTCTGCTTCTGCTGAGCCTTCATGCTGCTTTGCTCTTTCGGATCCGCCTTTACTGCCAATTTCACTGTAGAATTCGGGTCCTCGCTCCATCGAGACTTTTTCGCCGCCTTTACGGCCTATCTCTTCATAGAATTCGCGTCCATGAGTTGAAGCTGTTTTTTCTCCGCCTTTCCTGCCTGCCTCAGCAACGGTCATTTTACCTTTTCGTTCCTCGGTTCGTATACCCAAAAAATTCACCTCCTATTAAACTGCGCAAAAGTTGATAAGAATAGAGCCGAACAACCGCTCATAAAGCTATGTTGTAGTGGTATAACAGTAACACGCCTACTAAGCATCAAAAAAATTGGGTTAACATCGATAATTAGACATAAAACAGCTTACGATATGATTCTTTGCGATAAAATTACATACATAAATTAATTTATATCTCTGTCAGGTCAGTTAAATAATCACTGGTTCAACCATGAAAGTGCTTCTTATCAATCCGCCTCAGACGTTTTATCCAGGCTCAGAACAGCCAGCAGGAAATCTGCCGATTGGTTTAATGTATATTGCAGCGGTTTTGAAGCAGGCAGGTTATGAAGTTGAAATTTTAGATGCTTTCATAGCCGCAACGTTCCAGAAAACTGGTGAAACAGTGACTGTTGGGTTGCCTTTTGAACAGATAAGACAGGAAATAGAGGCAAGAAATCCCCAAATCATAGGTATATCCGGACCCTTCACCTGCCAGATAGAGAACTCCATCAAAGTAAGCAACTTAGCCAAAGAAGTTAACCCCAATATTCTAACAGTTATGGGCGGTCCACACGTCACCTTGGTTCCAAAAGAGTTCCTTGAAGAAGCCAAGAACGTGGATGTTGCGGTTGTGGGCGAGGGTGAACATGCAATGCTTGAGATTGCTCAAGCATTTGAGGGCAAAAAACAACTCAGCGCAATTCTGGGTATCGCCTATCGTCAAGCAGGCATAATAACCGTAAATCCAGCTAGGTCACTTATTGAGAATTTGGATGATTTTCCCTACCCAGCCTACGATTTGGTGGATATTGAGCAATATCTGAATCCTGAGAAGATTGGGTACCGAAGCTTCCAAAACCGAGCCATATCCATGATTACAAGCCGGGGATGTCCTTTCAACTGCTGCTTCTGCGCTGTCCATCTACATATGGGACAGAAATTCAGGGCGCATTCAGCGGAATACGTGTTAAACCACATTCAATATGTCGTTAATAAGTTTAAAGTCCAAAACATCTTTTTCGAAGACGACAACCTCACGTTAGACGTTAAACGGTTTGAAGCCATCTGCGATGGTATAATCGAACGGAAAATAAAAGTTGGTTGGGAAACCCCCAATGGCGTACGTGCAGACTGCTTAAACTTGGAGTTGCTCAAGAAAATGAAGCAGTCCGGCGCAAGCAGCATATTCGTTGGTGTTGAATCAGGCGACCAACAAATTCTCGACAAGGTAATCTGCAAGAGTCTCGATCTCAACCGTGTCGTCGAGTTCGCCAAGAACGCTCAGCAAATCGGGTTAAAAACAGGTGCCTTCTACATCATCGGGTTCCCAGGCGAAACCAAAGAGAATATGCAGCGAACCGTCGATTTTGCCCTCGAACTCAAACGTAAGTACGATGTGGGTATGCACCTGTTTGCTGCAACGCCGTCTTATGGTACTCGTTTGTATGAAGAATGCAAAGCTAAAGGCTACTTGCCGGCAGATCTTTCATGGAACAGCTTCGCCCAGGCACGACAAGCCAAGGGCATGCCCCTGATAACAACAAACGAGTTTACACCAGCCGAAGTCAAAGAAATAGCAGCCAAAGCGCTTGCCGAGTACAAGAAACTATCACTAATTGGCCACATCAAGCATCCTGGAAAAGCAATCAAAACTGCTTTTAGACAGCCACAGCTTATTGCAAAATACGTCAAAAACTTGTTTTAACAGAAATTGTCGCGCACCTGTTTGCTAGGCCTATTTCTTAGGATCTCACTTGACTATTTGTGTGTTTATTCTTGCATGTTTTTTCAGGTTTTTCTTTTTGTGTAGGTGTGGCACACTAAAATTGCACACCACACTCGTGGCTTTGGAAACGTTTGCATTCTTAGTTTAGGTTGCTTTCCTGTTGTATTTTGAGTGTGAAGAGACAGATTGTTCCGCACAGTCAACATTGGACTTATGTTGTGTATTGTGGGAGTGAGTGTGCAAGCATGTTAACGACTCTATTAGTAACGACAATCCAACCGCAAATCAAAGTCCGAGGCTAAAACATTGGCGGGCCCGCTGGGACTCGCTTAATTATTTAAGCGAATCCTTAATTTTAAGTAACCCTCAAGCTGGTGCACCCTCGCCACCAGCTCAAATTGAAAATCCCCACACACTATCGCGTTTTCTATTCGGTTAACTTTCGCCGAATTAGTGTGAATTGCCGTCATTAAACCCGCTATTGAAGCCTCGCAGAAGCACTCTATTTGGGTTTACTGTATCTGCTGTTTTTGGGTTGTTATACTTTCTTTTTAGGTTAAACAGCACTAAAGCAAGAGCTATTAAAACCACCACAAGTGTTACGATTGCAGCAATTTCAAACGGAGACAATGTCGGTGCAGGGCTTTGTGCAGGGCTTGGCTTTTGCAATACCCATGTTTGCTCCAACTTCTGGTCAAGCGCTAATACTTGAGAGTTTGAAACTGGTGCCAAAAGCGGATAATAATCGGTGTTGAGTGTGTCAAGTTTGGAGGAAGAACTCCCTTCATAGTCCACCAACACATAGGGCGTATTTCCTATACCTGAATTGCCTAATTCTGTTGCGTTAGGGTATATTGCCGAGTAGTTGCTCCAGTAGTTACCCTGAGTGCCGTTATCCCATGCATTAAAGTTTTGACCTAAGTCATCGAGGACAACTGGGGAAGAGTCGTTTTCAAAGTTATTCAAGTATATCAAGTTGTTAGCGGTGCCATCTATGAGGTTCAATCCTTCATAATTGTTTGTGATGTTGTTTCCAGCAATTGTTGCGTTTGATGTTTGAGTAAGTTGTATGCCTTCAGAGAAATTTTCCAAGATATTTCCAACTATAATATTTTTTGACCCCAATTCAACAATAATTCCTGCATAATTAGATGAGGGCACGTTGGGGCTGATTACGTTTTCGAATATGAAAGTGGTGTCTGCTTTGTTTAGCCAGATGGGTTGTCCGTTGCTTGTTACGATGTTGTTGCTAATTATTTGGGTTTTTGAGGATTCTGAAACATAGATTCCCTGATTGTTCTGAGTTATGTTGCTGCCTGAAATTGTTATGTATTGACTGCTGTAAATGTTGACGGCGTCAATGTAGTTCTCTACTTGCAGGTTCATTATGGTGACGTTGGTTCTGCCTGTTAGGCTGATTCCCGTTTGACTAGTCCGAATGTAGAGTCCATTAAGGGTGCCATTGCCCAAAAGCGTGTAATCTGCGCCGTCAATTACAATGTTACTTCTATCTATCAGCAGTGGACCATTCAAGTCTCCAGTAAAGGTGTAGAGAGCTCCGTTGCGTTGAATGGGCGCTGTTGAAGGAGATACACTTCCGTCCGCAGTGATGGTGACTGTTGGAAACGCGAATAGCTGGCTTGGACTGGGCGATGTTGACGAGGATGAAATTGGCGAGGACGACGGATAAGGCGTCGGCGCTGGTAGCACAGGCTCCGTTTTGATAACTACATAGACACCAAACCATGGAGACCCCGCGGGTTGGTCGTAACCTGCTATAGCGAAGGCTCCATCGCTTGTTTCTATAAGTGAATTCCCTGCCCAGGTGTTATATGGGTTTGAGGTTTCTCCGTATGTCTCGTTCCACTGTGGGTTTCCAGATGCATCCAACTTAACGAGCCAAACGAGGTTTGATGCCTGACCAACAAATGCCAAGCCTCCGTCGCTTGTCTGAATCAAACAATTTGTGTAATCGCTTCCACTGCTACTAGACCCTGTAACAAAGTTCTGTGAAACATTCTCGCTTGAAACAGGCATCACCGCAACTCCCCCATATGTTCTGTTCCAAGTCATGTTTCCTGAAAAGTCGGTTTTGATTAGCCAAACATCGCTGCCTGCTGAGTTGCCTGAGCCATAAGCGATGTCGCCCGCCATGACGTATCCCTTATCGCTGGTTTGAACAATGGAGTTAGCTTCGCTACTGCCGATTGAGCTTCCGAACGGTTTACTCCATTGCACATTACCTGTTGCGTCGGTTTTGACAAGCCAAAATTCAGATTCTCCGCTGACACTAAAGGTGTTTGTTTCTCCTGCTAATGCGTATCCTCCATCGCTGGTCTGCACAACTGAATTTGCTTGGCTGCTGCCCACGCCTCCGAATGAGTTGCTCCACAGCAGTTTTCCCGCGGAATCCACCTTTGCCACCCAGAAGAGAGTGTTATAACGCCCGTTCTGTATTTGAGCTGTCGATGCGGAGCCTGCCAGGACATATCCGCCGTCGCTGGTCGGCACCATTGAAGTTACGTCTGCGCCGTTGAAAGTTACGTTCCATTGCACCTTTCCTTCTGAATTTGTCTTTATCAAACTGGAACTGGCAAGTAAAAATGCGTATCCGCTATCGCTTGTTTGCACCGGAGCTCCAATAGTGATTGGAACAGAATATTGTTTCAGTCTAGTAGGCAGACGATCTGGCGGCTGAGGACACCAAGCTCTAAAATCCCTAAATCTCTTACGCAAATTCATTCATACCACGCCTGAATGCATTCTCTTTTTAAATAGTATAATCGCTATTGCGACAACAATTACGACTGCAATCACAACACCGATTATAATTGGTAGAGTGTTAGACGGCTTAGATGAAGGAGATGTCGCAGGTGAAACCCTCAAAGCATAAACGTTACCGTTCGTTGAGCTTATGTAGAGTACGCCGTTGGCAAAAGCAGGAGTTGACAAAGTCCCATTTCCAATAGTGTAACTCCAGATTTTGTCGCCATTTGTGGCGTTCAAAGCATAAACGTCGCCGTTCCCAGAAGTGACGTAACACGTGTTGTCGACAACAATAGGAGACGAAGATAAATAGCCTGAATTAGAAGGCGTTACCGTGTAATTCCAAATTTCGTTGCCGTTCGTAGCGTTCAAGGCGTAAATGTTACCGTCATGGCAGCCAACGTAAACTATTCCATTGACGACATTAACTGTAGTGGAAACCCCATTAATGTTCGTGGTGGAATTCCAGATTTTGTTGCCATTCGTAGCATTCAAAGCATAAACACTGCCAATAGCGCCTAGGTTGGGATTGCCTTCGCCTATGTAAACTACACCGTCCACAACTGCAGGAGACGACGCAACCCCGCCAGTGGTTGTATAGTTCCAAATTTGGGCGCCATTAGTAGAGTTTAGGGCATAAACGTTGCCGTTCAAAGAGCCGAAATAAACTCTGCCATCGACAACGGCAGCAGACGAAACAACACCAAAATCATAACCTCCATAATCCCAAAGTTGAACACCTGTTTTACCATTCAAAGCAAAAAAGCCGCCTTCTAAAGCACCTATGTAGACAACACCACCGACCACAGCAGGAGACGATTCAATACTTGTGGACCCTAAACTCGAGTAACCATTGGGGGAACTCCATAGTTGGGCACCATTTTTAGCGTTCAGAGCATAAACGTAGCTGGTACCTGACCGCGCCCCGTAATTTGAACCCGTGTAGATTACGCCGTTTACAATAACAGCTGGAGAGATTGTGCCACCGTCAGTGGAATTCCAGAGTTGAGCGCCATTAGTAGCGTTCAAATCAAAACCGTTTACGTAAACTGCCCCGTCGGCAACTGCAGGTGACGAATAGCCACCAACACTGTAGTTCCACAGAAGCGTAGGTGCTGTTGAAGAAGGTACCCTAACAATGGGCACGATTGGAATGTACGGATTAGACATTAGGCTTGATGAAAATACCAAAAATGATACGGAAAGAATAAGGGTCGCCGTAATCATGGCTGCGATAGGCATAGAGTAATGTTTTAACCTTAAAGGTAGACGACCAGGTGGCTGTGGACACCAGTTTCTAAACTCTTTAAATCTTTTTCGTATGCTCATAATTTAATCTCCTTTCGGTTATGTCGTGAAAATAGAACTATGATAACGATAACAATAACAACTATTGCAAAAATTGCAAACAGAATATAATCAGGCAGGAACTGTGTCGGCGTTGGAGATGGCGAGACGACTTGGGAAGTTGGGGTTGGAGAAGGCGGTGGCAAAGCGGTCTCCGTTTTAGCAAGATAGTATGCGTTATTTAAACCAGTTATGCCTGGATTCCATGAGCCAGCTATCATGAAGCCGCCGTCCTTGGTCTCGATGAGCGAATTCACAGTGAAGGCGCCGCCTAAAAGGTAATCAGTTAAGCTTTCGGAGGTATTATTGTTAGTTTGGCTCCACTGCAAGTTCCCTGTTGAATCAGTCTTAACTAGCCAAACCAAATTCTGGGGGAAGTTTCCTGAGCCTGGCACAGTTCCAGCAAACGCAATGCCGCCATCGCTTGTCTGAATTAAACAAGCCACATCCCCTGGCGGACCATAAGTTTTGGTCCATTGTACAGCGCCTTTGTTGTCAGTTTTTATTAGCGATGCAATTTCGTTGCTTGAGTTGTCAATGTAAAAGTTTCCAGCAAGCAAATATCCACCATCGCCAGTTTGAATGAAGGAGTTTATGTAGCTGGGCTCTCCAAAGTTGGATGTGCCTGTTTGGTAGGTTTGTTTCCATTGCAAGTCGCCCGAAGATGTGACCTTGAATAATATGTTATCACTTGTCAGGAGGGCATATCCACCGTCAGTTGTTTGTAGCACAGAGATGAGGTTTTCGTTTAGAGTATTTGGTTTGAAGACAGTGCTTTCATAGGATTTGTACCACTGTGTGTTTCCTAGAGAGTTTGTTTTAATTAGAGAATAGTCGCCTGCTACGGCATAACCGCCATCACTTGTCTGCACCATAGATGCGATGCCGCTGATTTGGCTGTAGGTTTGGTTCCATTCGATGTTGCCAGATGAATCCAACTTGAATAAAATACTCTCGCTGCCTGTCGCGTACTCTATTCCGCCGCCGGGAAACCAAGCTTCCGTTCCAGCTACAGCATACCCACCATCGCTTGTCTGCAAGAATCCCCCAACGCCTTCAAGGTTGTAAGTCAAGTTCTCAATTGTCGAGAAAGTTCGGTTCCACTCTATATTGCCTTGTGAGTCGATTTTTACAAGCCAAACCGCTGAAACAGAATAGAGGTGAGCACCTATAGTTCCTATTACAGCGTATCCGCCATCACTTGTTTGAATAATTCTATATGCATAGTCTGCATTTTCTTGCCCCGTATAATTTCTAACCCAAGCTATGGATGGAGGAGTTTCATTAGCTGGCGTTAAAGATGAAAGCGGCATAATCATCTGCGGCAAAGACGGATGAACTTGAGCGCTATAGTAGAAAACGGAAAAGGAAGCAGTGAAAAGGGCTATCGTTAGTACGATAGCGACTGGAGCAGAATAATGTTTCAACTTTGAAGAAAAAGGATTCGGTGGCTGTGGGCACCAATCTCTAAAATCCCTAAATCTCTTACGCAAACCCATTTCTGCTCACTTCCTTGAGTCTCTTTTTGAGCACTAAAACAACTGTTGAGGCGACTGCAACTGCTACAACTGCTATGCCGATTGTGATATCCAGTATTGGATACAAGGCTGACGGTAGAGAGGTTGCCGATGATACTCTCAGGGCATAGACATTGTTATTTGCTGAAGTGTAGATTACGCCGTTGACAATACTTGAAGTTGACAGCGCCGAATTGCTGGCGCTTTCGACTGTATAGTTCCAGAGTTTATCGCCGTTGGCGGCGTCGAAAGCATAGAGGTTTCCGCCTCCAGAACCGACGTAAACGACATTGTCAGCGACGACGGGATTTGGGGGATTGAAGGGGTAACTGTTTACGGGGACGGTTTGATTCCAAAGTTTTTCACCAGTTGTAGCGTTTAAGGCATAGAGGTCACCATCTTGTGAATAAGCATAAATTACGCCTGCGAGATTGCCATCTTGAGAATCAGAATAAGCTAAAACATCTCCGGCAAATGGAGATGGAGGCATTAAAGCGCCTGCAGTGTAATTCCAAAGTTTGTCACCATTGTTAGCATTGAGAGCATAAACATTGCCGTCACTTGACCCAGCATAGATTACGCCGTTAGCAACAACAGGAGATACGAAAAATGGGGCGATGGTGGAGTTCCAAAGCTCAACCCCATTATAGGCATTTAGAACGTAAACACCGCGCGAAGCGGCAATGTAGACTTTACCATTGACAACTACAGGCGACGACCACATGCCTAGCCAGTTACTGATATCGCCAGCGCCGGTGTAGCTCCAAATTGTTTTACCTGTTTTGGCGTTCATTGCGGAAATGCCCACGACATTCCCAGATAAATAAACCACATCGCCAGCAACAACTGGAGTATTATAATCAGGATTAAAGCCGCCTACTCCATTTTCCCAGATTTCTGTACCAGTTTTAGCGTTTACAGCGAGAATTTTATCAAAACCAGCCGCAAACATTTCGCCATTAGCTACTGCAACACCAACAAAACCAAACGCATCAGAATTATTCCAGAGTTCGCTTCCGTCACTAGCATTCAAGGCATAAACATATGAACCCGAACCCACGTAAACTACGTCAGTCTCGACTACGGGAGCGGAAACCCCACTCTCAGCACTGAAGTTCCAAAGCATCGTGGGAGTTGCTGAAGCAGGTGCACTAACTAAGGGCACGATTGGAACGGACGGGATTAAGCTTGATGAAAATATGAATAATGACACGGACAAAATAAGTGTCGCCGTAACCACAGCAGCGATAGGCATAGAATATCTTTTCAACTTTGCAGGTAAGCGGTCTGGTGGTTGCGGGCACCAATCTCTAAAATCTTTAAGTCTTTTATGTACGCCCATTTTATTCACCTGTTATTTTTGCGAACAGTGCCTCTGCTAGTTTGGATGGCAAAATCTTGCTAGTGTCGTCCAGGATTAGGAAGTTGCGGTCTTTCGCTTCCGCCAGCAGGGTTTCCCTGCAGGTTTGGAGTTTTTGGCATTTTTCGCAATCGCCTTCATGCTTGTACCAGAGTTGGATCCCGTTTTTGGCTGAGAAAGTAACGAAGGCCTGCGTTTTGAAGTGGTTGCTGTATCCTTTGAGAAATCCTCTGCGCGGATCCATGGTTTTTACATCAATTTTATTGATTTTTGCTACTTCTGTGAGGGCTTCGCCAATTTTGAGGTTGGCTATGTCGAGGACACTGTGAATTGTTTGGCGTCTAAGGTTGAGTTCTCTTGCGATGCTGGCTTCTTGTTTGCCTCTGCTTTTTAGGTCCCAGATCTTTTTTTGTTTAGCAGTCAAATATCCCCAGCTTAAGGTCATTTTTCCACTCAGTAAGACTTAAACATCTTACACAGTAAGATTTTACGATTGACCCATTTAAAACTTTCTCAAAACATAACTCTGAATCAAAAACATTTTTCTTAGCAGAAAAATCAAAAAATCGTCACAAATTGGTTGAAGGATCATTACAAGCTATTTTCATCTTAAAGAGCCCTTCAAGCCAGCAAAAGATTGGTGTAGCATAAGCTTAACCTCTTCAACCTCAGCTAAGGTTTGCTTGAGAAACTGCTGATTATACTTCAAACCCCAATCTTATCGCTCTGACTACACTTCTTTTTGATGTTTTTGAGCGTTATTTTGACACAAACTGAAACGCGTTTAGTCGCAGTCTACCTGGCAATGGTTTTTCAGAGACAGCGATCCGTTTTCTAAATGGCAGGTCTGATGGGATTCGCTTAAACTATTAAGCGAATCCTAAGCCAAAAAGCAAAGTGAAGCCAACTTTAACATTACAAAGATAACGGGCCCGCTGGGATTTGAACCCAGGATTCTCGGCTCCGGAGGCCGATGCCTTAATCCGTGCTAGACTACGAGCCCACTTGCGAAACAAACATTGCTTGCTGATTTAAAGCTAACTTATTCCTGCATGAGTTCCCGGTCTATCCACCACGCCTTCTTCTTGCCTGAGCGTTCGCCTGCGTAGTATTCGATTATGGGTTTGCCGATTTGTTTTTTGCTGGTTTTTTGGATTTTTTGCAGGCGGTTTAGGATGAGCCAGCGATTGGTTTTGACGTAATCCGCCAGTTCTGGCGTAGTGGCTGACTTGTAGTGCATCAGATACTCCATGATTTTGTGGTCTAATTCGTCTAGGCAGAATGCGTAGGGGTCGGTTTTTCCATGTTGGAACGTGAGGATTTCAAGGTCTGCTAGGTATTTTCTGATTTGCCCGAATTCTTGTTCGATTTTGCCCATGCGGTCTTCGAGTGCTAAGAGTTTGTCAGGTTTGGGTGTTTTCTGGAGTTTTTCTGCTATAGCTTCGCGGATAAAGGTGCTTCTTTCGCCTTCTGGAATGCGCAGCGACATTTCTTGGAAGACTTCCTCGGGTAGTTTAACTGTTACTATTCGGGTTTCACTCATTGCAGGCTCCTCTCCAACGTCATATGCTTCTTTTATTATTTCATAGTTTCTCTAAGTGAAGAGAGAACGCCTTTAGATGAATCATTTTTTGATGCAGACAAAACCAATACTGTTTTATTAGGCACAGACACAAAATACACGCACGGTGACTTGTGTGATTGATTGGTCGCAAAAAGAGTTACTTATTTTAGCGTTTGACCATCGAGCGTCTTTCTTGGAAAAAATGTTCGGCATAAAAGGTCGTCAACCAACCCCTGAAGAAAAAAAGCAAATTGAAGAATACAAGAAAATAATTTTTGAAGGTTTCAAATTAGCCACAAAGAAGAGTGTGCCCAAAGAAATTGCTGGGTTGCTAGTCGATGAAGAATTCGGCTCAGGAGTTTTGCGTGAAGCAAAGAAAGAGGGTTTAATGTTTGCTATGCCCGTAGAAAAATCGGGTCAAGACGAATTCGACTTCGATTACGGCGATAAATTTGCCGAGCATATCGAAGAATTCGATCCAACCTTCGTGAAGGTGCTTGTTCGCTACAACCCTGAAGGCGACGCAGTCATGAACAAAAGGCAGCTTGAGCGTCTAAAGAAACTAAGCGACTACTTAACCAAGAAAAAACGGCCCTTCCTATTCGAACTAATTGTTCCTTCAACAAATGCACAACTTGCCAAGCTAGGCGGTTCAAAAGAGAAATACGATCAAGAACTACGCCCTAAACTAATGGTGGACAGTATCAAAGAGATTCAGGATGCAGGCGTAGAACCATCTATTTGGAAACTCGAAGGCGTTGATAAACCCGAATCGGCCAAAGCTGTCGTTAAGCAAGCGCAAAGCGGCGGAAGAAAAGTCGGTGTCATCACTTTGGGACGCGGAGAATCAAAAGAGAAAGTTCAGGAATGGCTAAAAGTTGGCGCAAAAATCCCTGGCATCATCGGTTTCGCAGTTGGCAGAACCATTTTCTGGGACCCACTTGCAGAACATAAAGGTGGCAAAACTACAAAGAAAGAAGCTGCAGAAAAAATCGCCTATAATTATCAAGAGTTCGCCGATCTATGGCTAAACGAATGTAAGGGTAAAAAGGAGATAAAGAAATGACCTCACTAAGATCACTCTCGCCTTCCTTAACAAGAATCACAACTGCCGGAGCAGTGGGTGCAGCCCTCCACATTGGTAAAGGCGACCCAGATAAAGTTGACCAAACTGCCCTGGACTTTTCGAGGGCAGTTCTAAACCAAACCGAAGTCGAAGGAGAAGTCATCTGCTGCGAAGGACCGAAAGACAATGCACCAGCCTTCAGTTATATGGAAAAAGTTGGCACAGGCAATGGACCAAAAGTAGACTTCATAATCGACCAAGTAGACGGAACAACCGCCACTTCTAAAGGAAAAAAAGACGCCATCTCAGCCTTGTGTTGTGCTCCAGCTGGATGCCTAAAAGTTCTGCCAGATGACGGCTACTACTTCAAAATTGCAACTGACGGCAAAGCTAAGGGAAAAATCAACCTTGACATGTCCGTCGAAGAAATCGTGCAGACGATAGCCAAATTGAAGCATAGACCTTTGGCAAATTTCACTGTGATTATGCTTGAACGTGAAAGACACGACGAATTGCTTTCAAAACTAAGAAAGATGGGCGTAAGAATCATCCTCATAGCCGACGGCGACATCGGCGGTTCAATCGTCACATGTTTACCTGATTCAGGTATTGACCTTCTCATCGGTGCAGGCGCAGGAGCAGAGGCAACAATCGCCGCAGTCGCTGTGAAATGCCTCGGCGGAACCATGTTGGTTAAAGTTTGGAAGGACAAAAAAGATGATGCAAAGCGAATGGACAGACTTAAAGCAGCAGGCGTTGACATTAACAAAACCTACACCGAAGACGAGTTAGCAAAGGGAAACGAAATGATTTTTGCAGCTTCAGGTGTCACGAAAGGTGAAATGCTTGACGGCGTTCGATTCACCGCAGGCGGTGCAGTTGTTCAATCGATTTGCACAAGACTACCCAGCGGCACTTTAGAATGGTCAACGACTAATCTGAAGTTTA
The DNA here is from genome assembly GCA_963809455.1 of Candidatus Bathyarchaeota archaeon. GTDB lineage: Archaea > Thermoproteota > Bathyarchaeia > Bathyarchaeales > Bathycorpusculaceae > Bathycorpusculum. Next base: position 213,730 of record CAWEJP010000001.1, read on the forward strand.
GAGATCACCCAATCTACAGCCAAATAACTTAATCTCTTTTTTGGGAAAATTTTTCTTTTGTTTTATTTTTTCAAAAAATGAGAATAACTTTTAGCTGTGGATATGTTCGTGCTCTTCGGTTGCGATTGGTTGACCCGACAGCTGAGCAAGTGCGTTATACCGCCCTTCTGCAATTTCATGTAGTTGCTTTCGAAGGTCTTCTCCAACAATATTTTTCTTCTTTAGCAAAGCGGCTTTTTTCGCTAATTCCTCATCTCCGAGCCCTCTGAACCAGTTTTCAAAGTCTCCCCGCTGCATATGGAATTCTATAGATAACACGTCGGCCCTTTCAAGTTTGTTCGCAAAATCCCGCAGGCTATGTGCATGTAGATTTAGAGGTTTTCCAAAAGTAACGTAGAAGTTGAATGCTTTATCGTGCGGTGCATAAGCGATTATTGCCGCGGCTTTTTCTTTGGTCACTTCAGGTATGCCGAGCGCATGTTTTCCTTTTTCAGTTATCATGAATAGTCCTTTTTCGGGTAAATTCACATAACCCATTTTGATGAGACCTAAAAGGTGCATGTTGACCGGCTGGTACTCTCTTTTGGCTTCTTTAGCAATATCCATGGCCTTCAGTGGTTTATCATGTAGAAGCATGGTTTCCAGTATTTCTTGTTTAATAGACGATAAACTCATTTTAAGCGCCTGCAGTAAGGCTATGTAAAACGGTCTAATCAAACTTTTCCTTAAACTTTTCTTCTAAACGCATCAGGGGCTGGTGGATTTTGAGCGGTTGGAATGGGATAAGTAAAGCTTTAGTATAGAGGTTCATAATGCTAAATGATAAATGGTGACGTTACGACATGAAGATTGCCGTTTTTGTTTATGAGTATCCACCAAAAATCGTCGGTGGACTGGGCACTTATGCTGCTGAAATTACACGCAAGTTTGTTCTAAACGATCATGACGTTACAGTTTTCACAATGAACGATGATGCCGGTTCCTTGCCTACGAGGGAGATTTGGCGCGGAATAGAAATCCATCGTCCCCTCCACTTAGACGTGTCTGATTCTTTGCCTGACGTAATCGCTGAGGACATAAGAAAATGGGGCAGAGGCATTCATCTGTTCGGTAAACTGATGGTTTACAACTATCTGTCAGCCGCGAAACTGGTTAACGAACTCATTAAAAAAGAAGGCATGAAGTACGATATCGTTGTGGCTCACGATTGGCTCTCAGCCATGGGAGGTATCACAGTTAAACGTGAAACTGGAATGCCGCTGGCTTTCCATGTCCACTCAACTGAGAAGGGCAGAACTTTGGGAACCGGTTCAAGCGTGGTCAGCAACATAGAGTTGCGTGCTGGAAACATGGCTGACTTAGTTGTTACAGTTTCTTATGCGATGAAAGATGAGTTGGTCCAGCTGGGTTTTCCTAAAGAAAAGATTCAAGTTAGCTACAACGGGGTTGATCCGCAAAAGTACAATCCTGAAAATGTGTCCAAGGAAAACATCCAGAAAATCAAGGCGAAATACGGCATAAAAGATGACGAGTTAATGATTCTTTTTCTTGGGCGCCTTGTAATGGTAAAAGGTGTTGACAAATTGATTATGGCGATGCCTCATATCATCTCCAAGATTCCCAAAGCCAAATTAGTCATCGTAGGCGTTGGCGACTTACAGGAATATTTATCCAACCTTACCAAGATGACAAAGCTTGATGAATACGTTAAATTCTGTTTTGACTTCATACCTGAAGAAGAACGCATTCAACATTACGCAGCTTGTGATATCGCAGTTTTCCCAAGCCACTACGAACCCTTCGGAATAGTTGCACTCGAAGCCATGGCAATGGAAAAACCAGTTGTCGTCGGTGCAGCTGGGGTTAGCGGCATGCGGGAAATCGTAATTTGCTGCGGAGAAGAACAATGCGGCTACCACATAGACCCAAACAACCCTTCCGACATCGCATGGGGCGTTATCAGTGCAATGGAAAACCCTGAAAAACGAAAAATGCTGGGCAAGAATGGCAGGAAACGTGTATTAGCAGAGTTCACTTGGAGCAAGATTGCCCAGAAAACCGTGGAGCTCTACGAAACAATCGTAAAACGGTAACTGTTTTGCCTGACGACTTTGATTTAAAACGTCGAGTAGCAAGAGAAGCCGCAACCCTTCTTTATTTTGGAGCTGAAAAAGAATACAAGCAAGCTAAAGAGAAAGCAGCGGAAACCTTCGGGGTTCATTTTTTACCTTCTAACCTTGAAGTTGCTTTGGAGCTGGACAAAGTTGCTGAGGAGAATGAGGGTGCAAAGCGGATGGATCGTTTGATCCAGATGCGCAGGGAAGCGCTTGAGGTTATGTGTCTTTCTGTCGAGGTTTTGCCCTAGTTTTGATTGGGAGTGTTTGGCGAGGAACGATTAAGCAAGGAAGTGACATTGACATCGCAGTTTACGTAGATGCACCAGAGGATATTGTTAATGTTCTCAAGGCTAACGGCGTCAAGATTTTGAAGACTGGTTGGACAACAGTGAACAAACGCGGAATAACTTTGGAGTCGTTCCATATTTACGCTGAAACCTTAACTAAACACGGACTTGAAATTGTGGCTCGTAGCCGAGAGGAAGCAGGAAAAAAACGCAAGTGTGAAACTTTCGGTGATGAACTTAAAGGTTTAAACGTTAAAGAACTTGAAAAAGTCCTCGAAAGAAACCCAACCCAGCGGTTTATTCCAGCGTAATTCTCGCCAAAAACTGGTTTTTTTATCAAAAAAGAAAATAAATAACCTCTTCAAATATTATTTTTGTAAATTGATGCAAGTTGGCAATCGATAAAAAATCCATCAAAAAAATCTTTCCACATCTCTACGAGGAACTCGAAAACGGAGAAGTCAAAGTTCCAATAAATGCCGTGCGTAAAAACCCGTTAGAAGCTGAGGAAGAAGCAGTTGTTGGCGAAGAATGTGACTGCACCGAAGAAGAGTTTACGTCCGCATTCAGACACACCTGATAAACTGCGTCATTTTAACCCATCTGCCGTTGATTTTATTCGTCGGTGCGATACAGAAGTGCAAGCGGAAGAGATTATTGCTTACTTGCAAAAGAAGGGTGAAATAACAAAAGAAGTAGCCGAGCAAATGCGTTGCCAGCTGAAGCGGGAAGGGGTTAGAAGTTTTGGTCCTAAAAAAGAAGAGTACCATTACTTCAAAGAAGGCGGTCTCTACTAAACAAAATTCAACCCTTTCAGCCGGAAAGATCCCGTCCTTGCTCTTACATATTTGGGCTATAGCTTTTCTAAGCAGTTGAGTTTACGCTTGTTATGAGCTTTTTTTTGGTCGGAAAATTAATAAGTCCATAGTTAATTGTACAAACGAGTAAGATAGGTGATTATTATTGGCGAACATTAAAGTTGGAATTAACGGTTTCGGAAGAATCGGAAGACTACTCTACAGAGCAGCGATCGAAAAGAACGCAAATATCGATTTTGTAGCCATAAACGACTTGGCAGATGCAAAAACTAACGCTCACTTGCTCAAGTACGACTCAGTACACGGACACTTTCCAGGAACAGTTGAAGTAAAAGGCAACGACCTGGTCGTCAACGGAAAAGACCTCAAATGTCTTAGCGTAAAAGACCCTGCACAACTCCCATGGAAAGACATGGGCGTCTACTTAGCAGTTGAATCCACAGGCTTATTCACTAACCGTGAAGGTGCAACCAAACACCTCACAGCAGGAGCCAAAAAAGTCCTCATCTCAGCCCCAGCAGAAAACCCTGATGCAACCATCGTTTTAGGGATAAACGATAAAACATACGACCCAGAAAAACACAATATCCTCTCGAACGCAAGCTGCACAACAAACGGCTTAGCACCCATCAGCAAAGTCCTCTCAGACAACTTTGGCTTAGAAAAAGCCCTCATGACCACGTGTCACAGCTATACAAACGATCAGAAAATCCAAGATATAGTCCACAAAGACCCAAGACGCGCAAGAGCAGCAGCAATCAACATCATCCCAACCAGCACGGGCGCGGCAAAAGCAATCGGCTTAGTCTTGCCAAGCTGTGCAGGAAAGATGAACGGTTATTCGCTGCGTGTCCCAACCCCAGACGTATCTATAGTTGACTTAGTTGCAATCCTAGGAAAAGAAACAACTAAAGCTGAAATCAACGCAGCTATGAAGAAGGCAGCGGAAGGCGAACTTAAAGGCATATTGCAATACACTGAAGATCCAATCGTAAGCACAGACGTTCTCCACAGTACATACAGCAGCGTCTTCGATGCAGACTTAACCATGGTTCTTGGCGAGAAAAGCAACTTCGTGAAGGTCTTCGCATGGTATGACAACGAATGGGGCTTTAGCAACCGTATGGTTGACTTTATCGAAATGATTGGCAAAAAAGCCAACCTCTAAAATAGAGTAAACACTCATCATCCTTTCTTTTCTTTTTTAAAATAAGAGAAGTGAATAACATGGCAAAGTACAAGACATTAGATGATTTTGACGTTAAAAACAAAGTAGTTTTGGTCAGAGTTGACTTTAACTCCGAAATCGACCCCCAAACAAAGAATGTCACAAGCGACGTACGAATAAGAGCTCACGCTGAATCAACCCTCAAAGAACTCGCTGAGAAAGGCGCCAAAACCGTGGTTCTCGCCCACCAAGGCAGAAAAGGAGACCCCGATTACACACCCCTAAAAGAACACGCTGAAATCCTCGGAAAAATCCTCAAGTGTCCAGTAAAATACGTCGATGACGTCTTCGGCGACAAAGCCAAAACAGCCATTAAAAACCTACAGAGCGGAGAAATCCTCGTCCTCGAAAACGTGCGCAGCTGGGATAAAGAAACCAAGAGCATGACTCCTGAAGAAGCCAGCAAAACCGAACTTGTCCAAAATCTTGCACCATTCGCAGACTTATTTGTTAACGATGCTTTTGCCGCAGCTCACCGTGGACACGTCAGCATGGTTGGATTCACCGCAGTTTTGCCGTCTGCAGCTGGACGAATAATGGAACATGAACTTAAATCCCTCAGCAAAGCACTCGAAAAACCTGAAAAACCATCTGTCTACGTTATGGGTGGAGCAAAAGCCGACGATTCCTTGGAAATCAGCAAGTATGTTTTGGGCAAAGGAATAGCCGACTACGTCCTGACAGGAGGCGTGACTGGGCAATTGTTCTTGGCAGCTAAAGGCGTTGACTTAGGCAAAGGAAACATGGCTTATCTGGCAAAGAAAGAACTGACAGCCTTGATACCAGGCATCAAAGCGTTGGAGGATCAGTATGGCGACAAAGTGATGACTCCCCTGGACTTAGCAGTAGAAGAATATGGCAAACGAAAAGAAATCCCTGTCAGCAAATTGCCAACAGAAAACTCAATTATGGACATCGGCGCAAAAACGGTCGAAGCTTACACAAAAATTATCTCAAGCGCCAAATCCATCGTTGTCAGCGGACCCATGGGAGTCTACGAAAACAAAGAATTCAACTACGGAACCAAAAAAGTCTTCGAAGCAATCGCAAACAGCAATGCCTTCTCGCTGGCAGGCGGCGGAAACACCATAGCAGCCATCCAAGAATACGGCTTGACCAAAAAAATCGGTTACATAAGCACCGCAGGCGGAGCGCTTATCGAATTCTTGATGGGCAAGAAGCTTCCTGGTGTTGTGGCGCTGGAAACAGCAACTGCAACAAAGAAAATCTGACCTTTCTTTTTTTAATTTTTTTTAAGTAAAAAAATTGGTTTACCAAAAAGCGATTTGCCTTTTGGTAATTTAGTATAGTTGTTTGCCGCAGTTGGGGCAGAAGCGTTCGTTTGCTTGGACGATTCTTCCGCATTGGGGGCAGACGCGTGTAGCTTGTTGTTGTGGTGGTCCGTAGTATGGTTGCTGTGGCGGTGGACCGTATTGCTGCTGTGGTGCTCCTGCAAGTATTGGATTGTAGACAAGTGCCAAGATGCCACCGATGAAGTCAAGAATTGACCATCCTCCAATGATTGAGAATACCAGGATTATGGCTCCCCATTTGGAGTGTTCAAGGGGTTAGCTTTTAGTCTTTGAGCTGCAACAATGACAACTATAGAGCATATGAGAATCCAAATTCCTAATCCACCAAGAAATGCGAAGCCAAATCCGAAAGTGAAAGCTCCAACAAGTGCACCGAACCCGATCAAGACTAAGGCGCCTAAAACTCCCAGTATTCCACCAATTATCGATAGCCAATATGCTGCAGTTGGTTGGTTTTGAACTTGATTCTGATTTGATACATGTTTTTCTTCTCTCTCCTCTTTTAATCTAGCTTGTTTGGAGGAGGGTGTATAAAACATTTGTTGCGCAAGTTGCTTTGAAATGCAAGAAGTAGACCCCATAATTTTGATAATAACAGAGTTTTTCGTGCCTTTTCATTATACTCCTAAGACGTTACTTTTTCGCTAACGGAAAGAATTTGGCTCAGACTCTTGCAGATAGCTGTCAGGTCTTTGGCGATGTGGTCTGGTTTCTGTTTGCTTTCCTGGAGGTCTTTTAGCTTGTTGAATTGTGAAGGAACAAAGACGGTTTTTAATCCTGCCTGCTTGGCACCTTTGATGTCTTCGTTTGGGCTGTCTCCGATGTAAACGGCTTCGCATGCTTCGATTTGGAGCCTATTTAGGGCGTCTTGGAATATGTGGTCGCTGGGTTTTCGCCAGCCTACCTCTTCCGAAACAACAACGGTATTGAAAAATTCGCTGATTCCCATTTTTCTTAGGCTCTTGTAGATGACAGGCGCGTACGTGAAGTTGGAGATTAAACCTACTTTGCCCAGCGCTTTGGTTTCCCGGAGCAGTTTTTTTGCGCCCTCCCTAAGCTCAAGAGTTTCGATAAAATCTTGAAAAAAAACGTTCAAGGCAGCCTTAACGTGACAGTCTTCAGTTGACACCTCAAAGCCTAAATTTCCCAAAGCTTCTGCCACCCAGACTGAGTTAGTTACTTCCCGCAGTTGTCCGTAGCGCACTTTGCGGTATTTCTCATGCGCCAAATCATAAGCGTCTATAAAACTTATCCTCAGCAACATCAAAACCCTCAGTCACCAGCGCCCGATGAAGGTTCAGTTTTGATGCTTCCATCGTATAGTTTCTGCAATTAACCAAGGTGCCGATATAATCAAAAATGACTGCTCTACAGACCATTCAAATTCACTTTTGGGATTTTGCTGCTTTTTTGATTTGGGTCATCATTTTGCCGACGGCGGTTTCCAGCAGTCTTTTCTGGGTTGCCTATTGCTGCTTCAACTTTCGGGTCATAGGGGATTGCGCCAAGGTACCTTAGCCCCAACTTCTTGGTTGCCGTTTCAATTGCTTTTGCGTTGTCCATCTTCATGTTCTCAACTATCCCGATTACGGGCATCTTAAGTTCACATAGCAGGGCAAGCTGTTTTTTGACGACTTCAAATGCCAGAAGCGATGACGTAGTGATAATCAAGAATTCTAAGTGTTCAACCAATCGTACTAAATCCAAAACTGCATCGCCGATTCCAGGCGGCATGTCGATAATCAGAAAATCAAGATTTCCCCATTGGGTAACTGATAAGAGTTCGATCAATGCGTTTGAAACGTCAGCACCACGCAACGGAGCTGGGTTATCCCCAACAAAATAAACAAGCGACATGTACTCAAAGCCATTTACGATCGGTGGGACCAGACCTTTTTCTTCTTTAGGCTTGCACATTTGCTGGAACGCCAAGAATTATGTGAGTCGATGGACCCGTGAAGTCTAAATCAAATAAGCCAACCCTGCATCCTTCTTTAGCAAGCGACGACGCTAAAGCACTTGCAACCATACTCTTGCCTACGCCACCTTTGCCGCTGGAAACTGCGATAATTCGGTTTATTCCGCTTAAACGTTGGTTAATTACGCTTGACCTCGGGTCAACCATCTTATTTGGCTCCTTTTATGTCCTCAAGCCAAACACCGCGTCCGGTTACTATCTCAAAGTCGGGGCTGCCGCATTTTGGACACTTGATAAAACTGTGTGAGGCTTCAGGAACAAAATGGATGGCTTCGGCGGTGGCTTTGTCGAGTTTTTTTAGGTTGAATTGCCAAGTGGTGGCGCAGACTCTGCATTTTAGCGTTGACTTGGCTTTGAGAATGTGGAATTTGGTCGTTCTTAAAGAGCTCTGGCTTTAATTGGGTGAGGGCAAATCGTAGGATGGGTGGTTCAATCTGTTGGAGCTCGCCGACTTTTATGGTGACTTCTGTGACTTCTCTTTAATTTTTCCTGTTCCGCAACTTGTTTAGCGGATGCGAGGATTGCTTCAGCGAGCGCCCATTCATGCATAAATTAACTTAGGCTTTAAGCAACAATAAAAGAATATTGTAGCCAACCTATTTGGATCCTTTTAGTCACTCTTTTCGGATACCCAAAGATGGTAGGTAAAGGAGGAAAATTAACTTTGATTGAAGGATCTTTTCAGAGATACTAAGTGCAAGCTGATGAGGTTTTTCTCGTCTAAAACCACGTTTTTTGGTCCAGCAAGTTTCTTTTCCAGCGCAATTGCTCTTGCTGCGACCTTATCCGCTTCAGCCTTAACCGTTGCGTCTTTGATTTCTTCTTTGCGTTTCTCGTTTGACTTCAAGATTAGCTTAAGAAACTCTGAGTCGTAGCTTTTAAGCAAAAGTTCGGTGTTGGGGATGAGGCAGTGCCCGCCGATTACTCCTGGGAACATGACTGGCCTGTCAAAACGCTCTTTATGAGTGTCTTCGAGGAAATCCACTGTTTCATCGAATTCGGCGTCAAAAGCCCTTGAGATTCGGTGCATCTCTTGGAAGCATGCAATCATCCAAGCACGGTAGGTGGTTTCGAATAGTTTTGCCAATTCGGTTTCGCGGCAACTTTTGAGGACCTTGACTCTGAGTCCTATCTTCTCGAAATGGACTTTAGCAGCTTTTGATGCAGCTGCGTCAGCGCCGCCAACATATTTGGTCCAACGCTTCATTTCCCAAACCATATGCTCAGCGTTTATGTGGACGCCGCGAGAAGGCGAATGGGCGACAAGGCATTTGCAGGATGCAGCGACTTTGAGTGTTGTTCCGGGTGGAACAGTACTGTTAATGATTACGAGTACGGGCTTATACTGATCAACGTAGCATTTGATTATTTCAGTGAATTTTTCTGGGCTGCCACATGGAAGGCAAACCTGCAGGGTGTCAACTTTGGCTGGAATGTTTTCTTTGCTTTGGTTTAGTGCTTTCATTTTTTCCATGTCTAAATCTAAACCATAAACCATGAATTTTTCTTTAGCTTCACGATACAATGTGAAGAGGGTGTGGCCTATCTCGCCTAATCCAATAATCAAAACGGTTTCTTTAGCCAAAGCATGCCACCATCATTGGAGAACTCAAGTTAATAGTTAAACTATTTAAATCTGGAGCTCGAAAGGACAAGCATGCAGAATCCAAAGAAAGGCACCGGCATCATTACAGGCACAAACGTAGAGATAGGCAAAGATGTATCCATCTGGAACTATGTTGTGATAGGAGACGGCACCAAAATCGGTGAGGGCACTATGATTGGGAGCTTTGTTGATATCGGCAAGAGCGTGGTTTTAGGCAAAAACTGCAACATACAAGCCCATGTAACCATCTCTAATGGATGTGTATTAGGCGACAACGTATTCATCGCGCCAAATAGCAGTCTCCTTAACGACAAATACCCAAAAAGTGGCCTCCTGACTCCGCCAATCATTAAAGACGGCGCGGCAATCGGCGGAGGAGTCACCATCCTTCCAAACGTTACTGTAGGTGAAAAAGCCGTGGTTGGTGGAGGAAGCATTGTAGTTAAAGATGTGCCTCCTAAAACCGTTGTGGCTGGCACACCCGCTAAAAGGGTCATGTCTTTGGAGGCGTTCGAAGCCAAGCGGGAAGCCTTCCTAAAGGAACAGAGAAAGGTGCAACAATGAAAATTTGGTATGACGCCTGCACTGGCAAGCATACAAGGTATGGTGCCGCAATTGGCAGGCGCCTTAGAAAATCGGGGCATGAATTTATTTTTACGACCCGAGAACACCCAGATACAGTTGCGCTTGCCAAAATTCTCGGAGAAGAACCTATCGTAGTAGGCAAATACAGCCCATCAACACTTGTCCTCAAGGCTTGAAGAGAGCGCTGAACGCATAATTCAGTTCGCAAAACTATTCAAAGACAACCGACCAGACATCGCTATTGCACACCAATCCGTTGAGCTCTGTCGCACAGCTTTCGGCTTAGGAATCCCCATAATTCTAACCGCCGATACTCCCCATGCTTTAGCCACTAACAGGCTAACGATACCGTTTGCTCATACAGTGGTGGTTTCCGAAGCCTTGCCTAAAAGCTTCACCAGAACCTACTGCGCAAAAAACGTGGTTTCCTTCAAAGGCGTTGATGAAGTTGCATGGATTAAGGATTTTAAGCCCGCAAAAATGGCAGGTTTGAAGAAGCCCCTGATAGTGGTTAGGCAGATAGAAACCAAAGCAGCTTACGCAGTGGAAAGGAAGACAACGCAAAAACTTTGGCAGATAATCTTGCGGTCACTGGGAAACGTGCGTTTAATCGAGCGGTACAATGAAGAAAGCAATGCTTTTGGGGTGAAGACTGACTTTGAAGATTCGGTGAGTTTGGTTGCGAACGCTGATTTAGTGGTAAGTTATGGGGGAACCATCGCCAGGGAAGCGGCGTTGCAAGGGGTTCCCAGCATAGCAATCTCCGACATGGCAAAAACTTACGTGAACACCTATTTGGCAAAGAAAGGATTTCCCTTGTTCATTACAACCGAACAGCGTGTTCTTGAATACGCCAAGAAGAATTTGGGCAAACGATTTAACGTAAAAGAAAAACTAGCCGAATTAGAAAACCCTGTTGATGTTATCGAGAAAGTCGTCGAAAACATAAAAACTAAGCAGGCGTAATTTCGATTTTCTCTCCAGCGGTAGCATGGAACTTTTCGGCTGCGCTAGCTTGGTTTAACGCTATTTCCAAAAATCCATGACTGCCAATTAACGCTATAGGTTGGTGAAGTTTGGTTTGCGCATAAGTTGTGCCGTAGACCATCTGTAGACTAAAATTTGGCAATTTTACTTTTAGCGTTTTTGTTTGAGTCATTTCTTTTTGGCTAATGTTTGTAATTATGTTACCAAAACCATCTACATGCAAGACCTCTCCGATTAAACTGCCATCTTTTCCTATTACACTGGCAAACTCGGGGGCAACTGCATCGGTTATTTCTGCCCCAAACTCAGAAGGCATTGCACCCAAATCTAAGTATGCCGCTACAGGCGCAAAAACATCCCTGCCATGAAAAGTGCCCGAAACCTTGGGCAACATAAACTTGGGGTTAGCAAGCTCAATCACATGTTCGATTCCTTGGATTTGGGCTGCTAACATCAAAACGCCGTTGTCCGGTCCAACAAAAAAACCCTTTATTGTCTGCACTAAAATGGCGCGTCTATTCGTGCCTACACCTGGATCCACGACTGCCAAGTGCGCAGTGCCCTTGGGGAAGTAGGGTGCCGCAGAAGCCAGCATGAAAGCACCCATTCGAATGTTGAATTTTTCGACTTCATGTGTTATGTCGATTATTGTTGCCTTTGGGTTTATGGTTAATATGGCACCTTTCATCTCTGCCACATATGGATCTTTCAACCCAAAATCGCTGGTCAACGTTATCATTGGTTATTAGCCGCCGTGGACAACTGGAACAAAAACAATTTCGTCCCCATCGCTCAATTTAGTTTCATACCCGCTTAAAACGCTGATTTCTCTGCCGTTAACGAGTATGAGTGAGTTTGACCTTGAATCGTTAAGTTCCTGATCGCTAAACGTGTGCTTTAATTCGGGGATTTCTTGGCTGATTTTTTCAAGCAACCCCTTTATTGAGATGTCTTCCTGGAAACTGGTTATGAACTGTGTTTTTCCTGAAAGATGACGCAATGCACCAATGAATTTTACGGTTAAAGGCAACTAATCTTCACACTTAAAATATAGATTGAAGTTGTTGTTAAAAATTTAGCTGAAACTTTCAAACTTTTCCTGTGTTAACGTTTCCACGATGTCGGTTGCGATGTCCACAATGGAATCTGCCTGTTTCATCATGGCGTCCCCATTTACTTCTTCTAGCTGTGATAGCTGCTGGACGATGGTTTCGATTTCAATTAGAAAACGGAGAACAGAATCGTTTGTTGCAGGGTTTTTGGTTACTTCTTCACGGATGAGTATTTCGATAAAGGCAGGTTCGCCAAGGCTATAGTAGATGGCGTTTCGGGCTTTCCGTATGGCTTCCACGACCAAACCTGGCGCCATGTAGGGGATTTTTCGTGCAGCTTCAAGTTCAGCTTTGGCTTCACGAAGATACCGAAGCGCCCACCCTTTCCTGTATTCATCCATCATTCAGGGTTCTATCCAGATTTACTCTGTTATTTCTTCTTCTTGATCCATATCAGATTCGGCTGCTGAGCTAGCTTGAGCGAGTGCGAGAGTACGTGTTATGTAACCTGCAGTTTGGTTTCTTATGCGTGTTGTCGTTCCTTTCGTTAAGTCAACTACTGCGTGTTTATTGTCGTCAAAGCTTGTGTTGAATTTGCTTGGAAACTGCTTCATCAGTTCTTTGCCCAGTTTTTTAACCTGATCAGTCTTTACTTTTCCCAGTTAGTATTCCTCCGAATTTAACAGTTTATTTTTCTCCGACGTTTAAAAAACGTAAGAGCAACTCTCAATAGATGAGGGGCTTAATTTAAGTTTACGCCTTAGAGTTGTGAATTAAGTGACTGAAAGATTACGAGGTGAACTGGAAGAAAAAGATGAATCGTTCAGTTTACTTTTATATCGAAGAATGCCTCAAAGTTCTTGATTATTTGGTCTGCGACTTCTTCAGTCGGGATTTTTTTGATTTCAGCCACCGCTCCAACAACATTTCGGATGTATGAGGGTTTAGTTAATTGTCCATTGAAGGGTTGTTTCCAATAGGTGACTGGGCCATCGGTTTCTGTTAATATGTTAGTCAGAGGAGTCTTGTCTATGACTTCTCGGATACCGATGGAGTATGTTGCGGGTGGACCTTCGGTGATGAAGTAGCCTTTGTCGAGTGCTTTGGTTAGGGCACTCATGGGGTGGCTAAACCAATGCAGGAGCACGCGTTTAAGCTTGTAAGATTGAAGTATTTCAACAATTACGTCCGTGGTTCCTCGGGAATGAATGATTACTGGCAACTCTAGCTCTTCGGCTAAACGAAGCATCTGGTCAAAGACCGTGGTTTGTTTTTCCCATACCGTTTCGTACTTGCAGTCTAATCCGATTTCGCCGATTGCCTTAACGATACCTTTCTGTTTTTGTATAAAATCTATGGTTTCTTGAAGTTCCTTTTCTTCAATAACGTTTACGTTCCATGGGTGGATTCCTAAGGCGGGGTATACTAGGTTGGGGTATTGCTCGGCCAGTTTTATGTCGTTTCGGCAGGTTTTGAGATCCATTGAATTTGTGACTAAGGCCGTTACACCTGAGTTCTTTGCATCCGCAATTAGTTCTTCGATGTGACCCGCGTATTCGGCATCGGAGAGATGAACATGAGCGTCTATTAGTTTCATTTTTTCTCTGCGCTATAGTCATGCTTGATGGTTTTATAATTTTTCTTTCCACAAAGGTTTACTTTATGGTTAAGGGCTATTTAGGGAAAAAAGCGATAACAATGGTTAAATATTGCCTTAAAGAGAAAAAGAAGCTAAAGAGATGTCGATATGACCGAATTAGAAATAGCAGTAGCTCCCATGCACAGATTATGCAAAAAAGCAGGCGCTGACAGAGTATCTGAAGCAGCAGCAAAAGAACTCGCAAAGGCACTAGAAGATATCGGCGTAAAAATCGCCAAAGAAGCACTCGATTTTGCGATGCATGCTGGACGAAAAACAATCAAAGCGGAAGACATAGAAATCGCCGCTAGAAAAATCATGGGAAAATAGAAAGCTCATAATCTAATCATTTCTCCCCTTCTTCTTTTTTGTGAAAAACCAATTTTTAACATGTTAATGGCTTGAGTTAGCGCCAATACGATCCTACTCTTAAAGTTAAGCGGTAGCTGAAGAATCCCATAGAAACTGGAAGTATTCTCGTGCAAACCCTACTAAACCGACGTGGTTGCTCCAGATGACGAGGGTTGGTTTGTCTTCGCCCAAAAAAAGCATGGCTTCTTTGCCATCAGCAATAACGCCTCCACCGAACATGTGATCACGGATACGCAGTTCGCTTAATCCAGAGAATTTTTTGAGGAAAAGCCAATCCTCTTTTTTCCCCGCCGCCATTAATTTCACCTTGACCGTTTTCTTCAACCCGCCGCCAAGCAAAGGTTCAGCCAGCGCGATCAAGGGTTTTGCAAATTCCGGTGCAGCTATCACGATTTCTAAGGAGGCTTTTTTGAGGACCTCTTCAAGTTTAGATAGAACCGCCTGTTGACCGCGCAAAATCAGCATATCGGGGCGTTCTACGAGTTCTCTTTTTTCGTAGAGCGGCTGTAGGTTTTCTGCGACGGTGTTTTCCCAGTTCAGGTACTTGTCTTCCAACCTTAGTTTGGTGAATCGTGTGGCTTCCAAGGGTGGAACGGGAAAGTATTTGAAGGGTCGAGTTTCGCTGCTTTTTATCCAGCCTTTTTCTTTCAGGGCGTTTAGAACTTCGTACATTTTGCTATAAGGCACCTTGGCCTCTTCGCTTACCTCCATCGCCGTCATTTGCCCTCCTTCCAGCAGCACTATGTAAGCGTCCATTTCGTAGGCGTTTAAGCCCATCTCGCGAAGGGCATCTCTTGTGTTCTCGTTTATTGACATGTTTTCCCCTCAATCACCTTAGGAAACGTCTGGAAACCTTATTATCATTACTTCTGCACTTAAGCAATTCGAAATTAACGCTTACCTGAAAGAAGGCTAAAAACGACATGAAAGACATCAAACCAACAAGAAGCATTTGTCCCGAATGCCTAAAGGCACTAGACGCAACAATCTACGAAGACGAAGGTAAAGTATTCATCAAAAAAACCTGCCCCGAACATGGGCCATTCCAAGAACTCTACTGGTCAGATTACGACCAATACCTGCGTGCCGATAAATTCGGTTACGTTGGCGACGGCATGGAGAACCCCCGCACCGAGAAAAAACACGGTTGCCCCTACGACTGCGGCATATGCCCAGAACACAAATCCCACACAGCACTTGCAATCATCGACGTCACAAACCGCTGCAACCTAAAATGCCCCGTGTGCTTCGCTAACGCCTCTGCAGCTGGATATGTGTATGAGCCAACGGCCGAACAGATTACAGGTATGCTTGAGAACCTGCACAACAACAAACCTGTTCCCGCAACAGCACTTCAGTTTTCCGGTGGCGAACCCACAATTAGGAACGAACTGTTTGATTTTATTCGAAAAGCTAAAGAAATCGGTTTCAAACACGTAGAAGTCAACACCAACGGTGTTCGAATAGCATCCGACCCTGAATACGCCAAAAAATTGAAGGAAGCAGGCGTCAGCACGATTTACTTACAATTTGACGGTTTAACTTCTGATGTTTACAAGTTTATTCGCGGCTTAGACCTGCTTGAAACCAAGATGAAAGCTCTCGAAAACCTGCGCAAAGCAGGATACGATAGCATCGTCTTAGTTGTTACCTTGGTTAAGGGGGTGAACGACCAGCAATTAGGCGATATCATAAAGTTTGCAGCCAAAAACTTTGACCTCATCCGATGTGTTAACGTTCAGCCAGTATCTCTTTGCGGCAGACTGCCACAGCAAGAAAGAGAAAAAATGCGCATAACCATCCCCGACTTCATGAGTCTGGTCGAGAAGCAAACCGATGGTGACATCAAAGTCTCCGACTTCTACCCCGTACCAGTAGTTGTTCCAGTCTCCAAAGCAGTCGGCGAAATAAAAGACAAAAGATACGTTGAATTCACTGCACATCAACACTGTGGTATGGCAACCTTCGTTTTCATCGAGAACGGCAAAATGACCCCAATTACCCGCTACGGCAACATCGAAAAATTCGTCGGTACACTCAACCAAGTTTACCTTGATGCACAAAAAGGCAAAAAGAGCAAAGCAAAACTTCGTCTCATGGGCTCAGCACGACACATAAAATTCAATTTCCTACGCAAATATGTCCTTAAAGTTCTCATGGACGGAGACTACAGTTCGCTGGGCGACTTCGCAAGAAGTGCATTAATGGTTTCCTCAATGCACTTTATGGATCCATACAACTTTGACCTCGAACGAGTCCAACGCTGCGTCATCCACTACGCCGTGCCAGACGGACGTATAATACCATTCTGTACAATGAACTCCATTCATCGCGCTGAAGTAGAAAAGAAACTTGGCATTCCACTCAAAGACTGGAAAGCGCAACATAAGGTTGAAATAAGCCAACCCCAATAAAAATGCAGACAAAAAGAACTAAAGTGAAAAATAATGGGTGGAAAAAAGAAGCTCGGCATAAAGCAGATGGAAAAGCAGCAAGTTAAGACTGATGACGATAAGGCATCGAAAGATGCTAAGAAGAAAGAGAAAGCTGGACCGCCACAACGAAAAACAACTGTTGGCATAATGGTTCCTGACGCAAAAGACCCTAAAAACGTCAGCGAAATCAAAAAGATGGGCGTCTTAACTCCATACGCAGTTTCAACTCGCTATGGCATACGCATAAGTGCAGCCAAAGACTATCTCGAACAACTGGAAGCAAACGGGGCAGTTCAACTCGTTTCTGGCAGTCATAACATCAAAATCTACAAACCTGCAGCTTAAACTGCAAACTTAACTTTTATTTTATTGTTATTTTCTTAATTTGGAGTTTATCTTTGTGAGTTTCCCCGAGAGAGTTTACACATCTGAAGAGGTAAAAGTTGCTAAGGCGATAGTTGACCAAGGCTACAAACACAACCTAATAGTTGAGGGTACCCCTGAGTTCCGAAAGCAAGTAAACCAAGTTCTGGAACTAATCCAAACTGCAGGGTACTATGACTTCTTAATTTCCTACATACGGATGATAATGGAGATCGACGGTATAACCCAACTTCGGGAGACTGAAGTAGCTATCTGGGCAAACAAATTCGCTGTGGAAAACCCTGTGGATGCTGCCAGCTTATTTATCCAGAAAGCCTTCGCCATGAAAGAGTATTTGGATGGTGAACTCTACTATGGGGGCAGTGCCGAAAAACGTTCTGTTGCGAAACGTATCGAGTTTTTGCAAAAGCTAAAAGATAAAACCAGCGACAAAGATGTTGAAGCAGAATGTGAGCGGCTGCTTGAAATGTGGAAAGACAGCTCGCTTGCTTTTTAAGCTAACTGGATTTTTATTGTTAAGCCACTTTTGACTTGTTTGAAAAGTTCTAAGTTACTTGTTATTTTTCCCAGAATGCTCACGGGGCTGTAGGGCTGTGATTTACCATAGAATACGCATAATGCGCCCCCCATGGGCCAGAAAGCAATCGTGCCCTGCTCCACGGTCGGCTTGGCTTTTTCTTCTCCCATTTTCAGGGGAATTTCAAAGTAAACTTCTTCTTTCCAAAGAGCCGCTCTTCCCTCCAATGGAAGTTTGCGAACAATGTAGTCGATGGTTCTTGGTGCAAGAAACCTGACGAGTTCGCCTTCTGCTTCACCTAAGCCTTCGATGAGAAACTTTACTTTTATGCGGGAAACGCCTTCTTCAGTGCTCAAAGGTTCATACTCCTCAAATAAAACCCGATAATCCCTGCGAACGGGTGGCTATATAGTGCGTGAAGTGTAATTTAACTCTTCACTCAAAAGCGTATAGGGAAAGAATTATAGGAGGTTTAGAACAGTTTCGCCGATGAGCATTATCTGCTCGTCGGTGACTCCCGGATGAATCGGCAACGAGAACACTTGTTTTGAGGCTTTTTCGGTTTGAGGCAGTTTGGTGCTTCCAAAGTTTTCTCGGTAGAATGGCATTTGGTGTACAGGATTTACGTAGTAAACTTCGGCGCCGATGCCCTTCTTCTTGAGTTCATCCACAAGTCGGTTGCGCTGTTCCTCTGTAGCCGTCTTTCAGCCTCGCGGTATAGAGGTACCAGCTGTGTAGTCTATCTTTTGTCTCGTAGGGCAAATCGAGTTTGCTGTTTTTCTCGAGCAGTTTGGTTAGTTGCTGAGCGTTCTGGCGGCGTTTAGCTATAAACAAGGGCAACTTTTGCATTTGAACGTTGCCGATGGCCGCTTGTATTTCGGACATGCGGTAGTTTGTTCCAAGCATCAGAGAAGCATACTTGGCTTTTTCTCCGTGAGTGCGAATCATTCGCAGCGTTTCGGCGATTTGGTCGTCATTTGTAGTTACAACTCCGCCTTCGCCCGTAGTCATGTTCTTGCTCGCGTAAAGGCTCCAGCAAGCAGCATCAGCAAATGCCCCTGCAGGTTTCCCCTCGTAGGTCGTTCCGTGGGCTTGGGCGGCGTCCTCAACCACTGCTAAGCTGTGTTTTGAGGCGATTTCTTTTATGGGTTTCATGTCGGCTGAAAAACCGTATAGGTCAACTGGCAATATTGCTTTGGTTTTTTTAGTTAATGCTTTTTCAACCGCTGAGGGTGATAGGTTGTAGGTTTTGGGGTCAATGTCGGCGAAGACTGGCTTTGCGCCTGCTAAAACAACTGCTTCTGCGGTTGCGACGAAAGTGAAGCTGGGCAAAATAACTTCATCACCCTGCTTAACTCCGACGGCTAAGACAGCAGAGTGTAGAGCGGCGGTCCCAGTGTTAACTGCAACAGCATGTTTAGCACAGGCAAAATCTGCGAAACTCTTCTCAAACGCCGAAACTTCGGTGCCTGCTCCAAGACCGCTTGTCAGCATGCCACTTCTTAGGACTTTGACTACTGCTTGGACTTCTTCTTCGCCGATTTTTGGTAGGTTAATATAAATCAACGCTTTCAGCCTCATTTCGTTACAATAGGGTTGATTACGGGTATATTTCTGTTACCAAAAACCATGCCAATATTCTCTGATGGATAGGATTACAGTTTCGCATAGAATTATTCGATTTTCATTTCTCTTGTTGTTTTATAGTCAACCACGACTCCAATGCCATTTGACCTAAACTGTTCATCCAACTCGGTGTCCCCGGTATCAACCCGTAAACTCTCCAACCGATCAAGCTTGCTCTTGGTCGAAATGACAATAATGTTGTCTAACCCTACTTGACGGATGACCTTGGAGCTTATCTGTTGGTTCCCCCTGCCGAAAATGAAGCCTTGGCCCCCAATAGGCGTCACAATAATCCGCGTAGGTTTTCCATTTATTGCTTGCAGAATTTGTTTTTCATTCACGTCTTTGGCTATTATTATCTTGTCCTGAAAGAGGTCCACGCCCAAGAGAGTTTTTTTCTGGTCTAAGAGGTCGCCGACGGTTCGGGTGGTGGTCCCTGGACCGACAATGTAGAGGAGGCTGGGTTTCATTTCTTCGATTATGTATATGGCTATAGCTGCCTGATTTTCTACTTCGTTTTCGGTCATGGGGCTTGCCATCTTGTTGCCCTGAATCAGATGAGGTTCAAAGGGGCTAAGCACGTACCCGTAGAGCCTAGCCGACAAATGCCCCTGCCTAAACTCTGCTTCGTCGACATCCATGACCTCTGCTTCACGCAGCGGCAAATTACCCCACAAATAAGTGACGGAAACTCTGGCGGCTGCTTGCGGGCTCACGGCAAAAACTGCACTGTGCATCTTAACCCCTGTCGGAACACCCAGCACAGGAACATTCAGTCCGACGCTGTTCATTATATCTCGAGTTGTTCCATCGCCGCCACAGTAAACAAGCAAATCAACCCCGACATCTACAATGGCTTTAGCAACAGTTTGTGTGTCCTCAGACGTCGTTTCCTCTTTTGCTTCTCCGACAACCTTGAAAGTAAAACCGCATTTTTCCGCTTGATTTTTCCCCATTTCACCTGCTCCAACGATTAGGTTGAGGTTTTTCCTAGCTGGGCTTAGTGCGGTGAGGAAGGTTTCTGCTCTTTGCGTTGCGATGGGTTTGGCGCCTAGGGCTTTGGCTTGGTTTAGGATAGCTTTGCCGTCTGTCCCCTTCAATCCGACAGCGCCGCCCATGCCTGCGATGGGGTTAATGATTAATCCCACAATCTTTGTAGGCAAAGAGTTTTCAGTCAACTTAGATGGCCCTGCCTAAGTATAAGTAGCTGATAAATAAAAACAAAAAAGAAGAAAAAAGTTAATTTGCGAAACTAGTACGTTTCGCAGCCGATGTATTTCTTATTGACTTCATTGAGCCATGGGTACAGCTTATGCAGTTTGTCCATGGATTCAGCGACTTTCTCTGTTGGGTACTCGTACGGTTGGAGTCTTCCACTGAAGTATTCATCGTATGCTGCCATGTCAAAGAAACCGTGACCGCAGAGCACGAACAGGATGGTTTTTGCTTCGCCGGTTTGTTTGCATCTGAGTGCTTCGTCGATGGCGCCTTTGATTGCGTGGCTGGGTTCGGGTGCTGGAATGATGCCTTCGGTTTGTAGGAACAGTTTTGCTGCGTCGAAGACTTCTATTTGGCTGTAGGCTTCTGTTGTCATTTTCTTTTCCTGAACGAGTACGCTGATGGTTGGGGCGATGCCGTGGTAACGGAGTCCGCCTGCGTGAATTGGCGCCGGAATGAAGTCATGTCCCAAAGTATGCATGGGGACTAATGGGGTGATTTTTGCAGTGTCGCCGTGATCATACTGGTAGATTCCTTTGGTGACCTTGGGGCAGGCTGTTGCCTCAGTGGCAATGAACTTTGTTTCTTTCGGAGCTTTCTTCATGACTTGGTCGTAGTAGAAGGGCCACATAATTCCAGAGTAACTGCTTCCGCCGCCGATGCAACCGTAAACAACGTCAGGGTATTCGTCGACCATCTCAAGTTGTTTCTTGGCTTCTAAGCCTTCAACGGTCTGGTGTAGGCAAACGTGATTGAAGACGCTGCCGATTGCATAGTTAGTTTCAACTTCGTTAACGAGCGCGTCCTCGACTGCTTCGCTTATGGCTATGCCTAAACTGCCTTTGCTGTCTGGGTCTTCAGCAAGGATTTTCTTTCCTGCCTCTGTTCTGTTGCTTGGGCTGGCGACACATTCTGCGCCAAAAGCGTTCATCATCATTCGACGGTAAGGTTTTTGATCGTAGCTTGCACGAACCATGTAAACAGTAGCTTTAAGACCGAACATATTGGCTGCAAAGGCGAGAGCGGAACCCCATTGGCCTGCGCCAGTTTCGGTTGAAAGGCGTTTGGTGCCTTCTTTCATGTTGTAGAATGCTTGGGGCACAGCAGTGTTGGGTTTGTGGCTTCCCGCTGGGCTGGTGCCTTCGTACTTGTAGTAGATTTTGGCTGGGGTTTTGAGCGCTTTTTCGAGTCCGTATGCTCGGATGAGTGGGGTTGGGCGCCAGATTTTGTAGACTTCGCGGACTTCGTCTGGGATGTTTATCCATCTTTCTTGGCTGATTTCTTGTCCGATGATTTCTTTAGGGAAAATTCTTGGCACGATTCCGACGCCTGGTTGTTTTGTCTCCACATCTATGAATGGTGGGAGCGGATGGGGCAGGTCGGGCACTATGTTGTACCATTGTTTTGGTATGTCATTTTCGCTTAGTAGAATTTTTTTGTCGGGCATTTTTTCGCCTTCTTGTCTGGGCTTTAAACCGTACTTTAAAGTTTTATTTAAGGCTTTTGTGTACAGTTTTGTACGTAGTTAAACAACATATTTATACCTAAAAGAACAGAAATATACACAAGCGACCTGAAATGTGGACACAAATCAAAACCCAACTCCAAGAATACCCCGAACGCCTCAAAGTAGCACGCGTCCTCATAGAAAACGGTCTAAGCGCCCAAGGCGACAAAATATACCTCAACCAAATCGAAATCCCCCCCGTCCGCATCGCACGAGTCGCAGGCGTCGATCGAAGAACCGTAAACGAAACCCTATGTACTATCAAAGCCGTCCCCGAGCTAAGAATGATTTTCGAAGAAATCCGCCCCGCAGGACACTCCTTAAAAGAAATCGCCAAACACCTCAATCTCGGCGTCTTAGAAATCACACCAGTAAACGCAAGGTCACCAGGAATCCTCTCAAACGCCGCTATGCTACTCAACAAAGCAGGCTTAAGCATACGCCAAGCAATCGTAGACGACCCCGAACTCTCACCCGAACCAAAATTGACATTGATAGTTGAGAAGAAAATTCCTGGAGAATTAATCCCTGAACTGCTAAAAATTTCAGGTGTCGCCAAAGTTTCCGTATACTAGACACATCAAACGAATAACCTGTATTAGCTGATGTGCTTTGCAAGTCGCATAATATCGGAAAACCTTATTTCAATTGCTTTCTTGGGTTACGGTTTTGGATGAGGGGCAGCTTTTGCATATGCTGGGATTGTTTTCTTATTTGCGGAATTATTACGATCATTGGTGGGCTGATTTTTGGGGCTTACCCATAAAGTTGGTTGTTTACTATTTATTTGCACCAGACTAACTTTAGGTTTTCAATGTTCTCAAAGTGAGCGTCATCGGAAAAAAGCGGGCACCCTTGGATTTGGGCGGTTGCAGCTATTACGCTGTCTGCCATGGGCATCGGATGTTTAGCTCTTAATTCAGCGCTCTTAACTGCAATCGAGTAGTTAACGTCTACGACTTGGAAATCCCGTTGGATTGCGCCGCTTCTCAGCGCTGCAACATCTTTACCTTTAGTTTTTAAAACAATGCGGTGAAACTCATGTATAGTAAGGGAGGAAACCATTTTTTCATTTTTGGAGCGGAATTCTTCTTTGAGTTTTCTTATCAACTCTTTATCAGATGAATAGAAATACTCTACAAAGAAGCGGGTGTCATAGACGCGACTATTCGCCATCTTCTGCCCTCATTTCATCCAGCATTTGCTTTACCTCTTCTACAATTGCTTCCCCCGCGCCACTTCCCGCTAAGTCAAGGAAACTTGGGAGTTTTTTTATGACAATCTTGCCGCCTTCCTCAACTATCGTAACTTTTGAACTTTCTTCTATTCCGAATTTTCTGCGCAGTTTTATGGGTATGGTTACTTGTCCTTTTCTTGTAACTACAAGTCCTTCGACAGTCATACTTCAACCCAAGTTATACTGGATTAAAAGTACTACTTAAGTATAATGTACACCTTTTAAGGTTTTTTTGGGTTGCCTGATATGCCGGTTCAGCATGGTTTTTTTGTAATGAAATGGTTTACAGAGAGGTGTGGAAAAAATAGCGCGGGTCAGCCTCAAATCTGTAACGAACTGCGCCTGCAAAAATGAAACGTTCCATCGCCCAGAAAAAGGTTGAATGATGCAAAAAATGCTTGCATACTGTTTGTTCAGCATGTCTTTACTAGGAAAAACTTATATGGTTAGTAACGTTTTGTTGTTGTTCGCATTATTTGGAGGTTACTTGATTTGTCAAATTTACAAGCTGGCGGTGTACCTGTTCTCGTTATGAAAGAAGGTTCAAAGAGGTCCCGCGGAAGAGAAGCACAACACGCCAACATCATGGCTGCAAAAGTAGTCGCTGAAAGCGTCCGAAGCGCACTTGGACCAAAAGGCATGGATAAAATGCTTGTTGACAGCTTCGGTGACGTTACAATAACAAGTGATGGAAGAACAATTCTTGACGAGATGGATGTTCAGCATCCAGCAGCAAAGATGATGGTGGAAGTCGCCAAAACCCAAGATAAAGAAACAGGCGACGGAACAACATCCGCCGTCATTATCGCGGGCGAACTTTTAAACCGCGCAGAAGAATTAATCGACAAAAACATTCACCCCACAGTAATAATTGATGGTTACAGAAAAGCCGCTGACAAAGCCTTAGAAACTTTAGACAAAATCGCCATTCCCATTGACTTAAAATCAACCGATTACCTCAAAAAGGCAGCTGCAACCTCCATGGGCAGCAAAATCGTTGCTGAATACAAAGATTACTTAGCAGATTTAGCTGTTAAGGCAATGTTGGCAGTTGCCGAAAAGCAGGCCGACGGTACCTTTAGAGCTGACGTTGATGATGTGAAGGTTGAGAAAAAAACGGGCGAATCCCTCAAGGACACCAGCCTAATCTACGGCGTAGTCTTAGACAAAGAAATTGTACATTCAGGCATGCCTAAACGTGTTGAAAACGCTAAAATCGCATTACTTGATGCATCCTTAGAAAATGAAAAACCAGAAATGGACGCAAAAATCAGCATTGAAAGCCCAGACCAGATTGAAGCATTCCTCAAACAGGAAGAAGCTATGCTTAAGGGTATGGTTGAAAAAGTGTTAGCTTCAGGCGCCAACGTAATTGTTGTTCAGAAAGGCATCGACGATATGGCTCAACATTTCCTAGCACGAAAAGGTGCAGTCGCTATTAGACGTGCCAAGAAATCAGACATAGAAAAACTCGCCAGAGCCACGGGCGCAAAAATCATAAGCAACATCGACGCTCTCACATCGGAAGATCTTGGTTTTGCAGCGCTGGTTGAAGAACGCAGAACCGGTGATGACAAGATGACTTACATCGAAGGCTGCAAGAACCCCAAGTCAGTTACTCTTCTAATCAGAGGTGGAACACAACGGATGACTGCAGAAGCAGAACGCTCTATACATGATGCACTCTGCGTGGTAAAAGACCTCATCGAAGAACCCAAGATAGTTGCTGGGGGAAGTGCTCCAGAAATGGAGATGGCAAGCGTTCTTAAGAAATATGCTCAAACAGTGCAGGGAAGAGAGCAGCTCGCAATCATCGTTTTCGCAGAATCGCTCGAAATAGTAGCGACAACACTTGCGGAAAACGCAGGTTTAGATCCAATTGACATACTTTCACAGTTACGAACAAGACATGAAAAAGGAGAAACTTGGGCAGGCATTGATGTTCTCGCAGGCAAAGTCGAAGACATGACAAAAATAAACGTCTACGAACCCCTCGCCGTCAAAAAACAAATTATCAAATCAGCAAACGAAGCCTCATCAATGATTCTTAAAATCGACGACATAATATCCACCGCGAAAATGAAGACGCCTCCAATGCCACCTGGAGGAGGAATGCCAGGTGGGCATGGGTGGAATGGGTGGAATGCCCGGCGGAATGATGTAAAATGTCAGAACAAAAAATTGTTGTAGGACCCCCAAAAATTACTCGCTTCGAGAAAGCCAGAATCGTGGGTGCACGTGCGCTTCAAATCTCGATGGGAGCACCAATCTTGGTAGATGCAGCTGAAAATACAAATCCAATCGATATCGCGTTAAGTGAGCTTGACGCTGGTATTTTGCCAATCACAATCCGCAGAACGTTGCCGGACGGCACTTTCCAAGATATACCCTTAAAATGGTTGTCTTAAGCACCATTATTTTCTTTTAACTTTTCAAGTTTAGCCTTAGCTTGACTTAGTGTGTTATTTATTTGGTTCCAGTGGGCTCCTTGCCAATAGATTTGTCCGCAGTTGGGGCATTTCCAGAATTTGTCGTAGTAGGTGTAGGTGTTTTTTTCCAATTCATTCTTGAGCTGTTCTTTAGGTGCTGGTACAAGTTTTGTGTTGCAGATTGGGCAATGTGATTTGTCCATATCGAGGGTTAACTGTAGGCTATATCGTTTGGCGACTTCTGCCAGCATCTCTGATTCAATCCTTCCCTCAACATAGTAAGTGTCCAACCCTCTGCTGACGGCGCGTTTGTAGAGCTCAAAATCCTTCGTCAACAAAATACGCTCCTCCTTTTTCGCCAACGCCAAAAGCTCAGAATCGTCAAATTCAGCAGAGTACAGGACATCCTGTCCCAACATGCGCAACCAACGCGTTAACTTCCCAAGCATGGCATCCAAAAGGAACTTCATACGTTGCCTCTCCGCGTAATCAAACCGCTTCCCGCTTTAGCTACAATTTCGCCTTCGTCAAAGACTACTTGCCCGTTCACTATGGTTTTTACTACTTTGCCTTGGACGTCCCAGCCGTCGTAGGGCGAGAACTTGGCTTTGGACTTGAATTTTGATGCTTCGATTTTGAATTGCTGATTATAATCCACTACTGTTAAGTCGGCATTCTTGCCCTGTTCGAGGCGTCCACGGTCGTTTAATCCGAAGATTTCGGCGGGTTTTTCGGCGAGCAAATGGACGGCTTGCACGATGGTTAACCGGTTCTTCTTAACAGACGTCATGATAAGTGGCAGAGTGGTTTCTATTCCAGGCACGCCGACTTTTACGTCCCAGACGCTGCTGGCACTTTTTTCTTCTTTAGTGTGAGGCGCATGGTCTGAACCAATAGTATCTACTGCGCCCTCCTCTAACCCCTTCCAAAGGGCTTCAAGGTGGATTTTGTCTCTTAGCGGTGGAGCCATAATCGCCATTTGCCCAATACGTTTCACATCTTCGCTGGTTAGTAGCAGATGGTTTGGCGTAACCTCACATGTTACCTTTCCTTTTCTATCTGATTTTTTTGCTTCAACAATGGCGTTTAAGCCTTCTTGACTTGTAGACATGGCAAAAATGCAGGTGCACTTCCGACTGTTGGCTTAACTTTAAGAGCCGCCGAATAGCTGTGATCTCTACAGCTTCGGTGTGTGCCCGCAAAAAGTCGGCGATGCCAATTTTTTGGGCTTGCTTCAGTTTCGCCTCGTTTGCCGTCAACATTGCCTTGTCTTCTGCATGCACTGCCAAAGGCACTTTCAGTTCAGCAACCGCTTTAAATGCCTCTTGTAAAGCTTGGTCGTCGTCAATGTTTAAGCCGCCCAACTTGGGAACCCATAAATAGCTTAAACCCAATTGCCCCTTCAGCAACTATTGCTGCTGTTTCAGTGAGGTTTTTCGGGAATTCAGAGTAGAACCCAACGTTAGTGAGGATTTTTGTTTGGGCAATTTCCATGCGGTTACGTAGAGTCCCAACGCTCATGGTAACTGGGTCATTATTTGGCATATCCAGAACAGTTGTGAATCCACCAGCAGCCGCAGCGGCTGTTCCTGAAGAGAAATCTTCCTTGTATGCCTTGCCTTCATCGCGCAGGTGAACGTGTTCATCAATCAAACCAGGCAAAACCAGCAAGTTGTGGAGGTCGGTTTTTTCGTCGGCTTGGGGCATTTGGGTTTCTTTGCCGATTTTATGGATTTTGCCTTCTTCGATGGCGATGCTGCAGTCTATGATTTGACCATTTAGGTAGGCTTTGGCGTTTGTGAGGACGGAATCAACAATCAAGAGGGTCACGTTCTAGGAATTAGCGGGTGATTTGGTTAATTAAAGTTTATTTGAATAAAACTTGTGGTAAAAAGAAAGATTGTTATTTTTCTTCTTCGAGTTCCACGCGGCATTCGTCGCAGATGTTTTGTCCGTTGCGTTCTTTGAGGCTCTCGGAGTAGATGTTACAACGTTCGCAGTATCCTGAGAGTGGAACTTCTTCCGTTTCTTCGATTTGAGCGGCGCCTTCGATGCGTGAGCGCTCTTGCATTATCTCGATTAGTTCGGGCATTACGCCCAGGACGTCTTTGCTCGAGATTATACCGAGCAGGTTGCCCTTGTAGATTACGCCTAGCCTTCTAATGTCGAGTCTATTCATTCTTCTTGCGGCGTCGCTTATGGTGGCTTCAGGTTCAATCGTGACCAAGGGGGTTGTCATGATTTCTTTGGCTTTCACTGTATCTGGTTTCTGGTTTTTCGCCAATACTCTAACGACTAAATCGCGTTCGGTTATGATACCTATTGATTTTCCAGCTTTGTTTGTGACTATGACGGCGCCTAAATCATGCATATCCATGTTGGCTGCAGCTTTGTTGGAGGTTTCGTCCTCATCTATCGTTACAACTGGGCTACTCATGATGTCCCTGACGAGCATTTTTGTTCTTAATCCAATTTCAGACATTGAATAATTCACTTCCCACAATTTTTAGCTGGCTAAGCCTACTCCAACAATAAAGAGACGCATAATTTAAGAGTTGCTTTAAGACCTAAAACGCTATGAAGTTTTATTAACTCCAAAACAGTGACCTCACTGTCAGAAGGGAAACAATTTATGCTTAAGACGAACCAGGAAAAACTCATAAAAATTTCTGTTATGGGCGAAATCGCAAGCCCAACAATTCGCAACGTTTACAATGTTTCTGCTACGGGCAAACCCTTAGTGCTTCCAGGAGTTGGCGGTATAACATACAACCTAAGAGTTGGTGACCCTGCATGCGGTTGGGAAGCAGACCATGTGGAACCAGGCGTTAGTGTGGAAAACAAGGAAAACGATGCCCGCTCGGGACAAGCTGCCAACACAGCATTCAACGTTCTGTCATGCATTGGAAACCAAGCAACGGTTGTCACTGGCGAAGCTAAGGGCGCTAAAGGGGTTGTTACAGGTAAGCATGGTGGCATTGAGCATGTTCTGGTTGATTTTCCAACGGAGGTTTTAGATGACCTGTTACTTGGTGACAGGATACTCGTAAAGGCTTACGGCACAGGGTTAAAGCTCTTGGATTTCCCAGACATAAAAGTTCTCAACATCGGATCCACATTTGCTTGAGGTATGGAATCCAGAGCCCAATGGCGACAAATTAGAGGTGCCAGTAACCCATATAGTGCCAGCAGCGATTATGGGTTCAGGTTTAGGCGCTAACCAAGTTAACAGCGGCGACTATGACATTCAACTCTTCGACGAAACAGTTGTTGCCCAGTATGGCTTGAAGAGTTTGGGGTTGGGTGATATCGTAGCGATTATCGACGCTGACAATTCATTCGGCAGAATATACCGGCAGGGCGCAGTAACGGTGGGTGTGGTTGTTCACACAAATTGCATTACCGCAGGTCACGGTCCTGGAGTAACAACGTTAATGACTTCGTCGGATGGAAAGATTATTCCAAAGATAAGTCCGAACGCAAACATAGCTTCTCTTCTCAAATTAAGGTCAGATATATAAGATAGTTAAATCAATAAATGGAACATCAGAAGAAAAGAGGATAAAATTAATGCCCGTTAAACGAAAAAGCCGAGGAAGATCAAAAGGAAACAAAGGAAGCAGCACTCTTGTTCAATGCGCAAATTGCGGGGCTTCGGTGCCACGTGACAAAGCAAAGCGTTCCACTCGAAGAGTATCCTTTGTTGAGCCGCAATTAGCTAAAGAGCTCAGGCAAAGCGGCACTTACTTAGCCTCTTGGGTAGACACCAAATTTTACTGTATTTCTTGCGCTGTTCATCGCGGAATTGTTAAGGTCCGCGCAGAAAACGAACGCCATTCAAAAGGCTATAAAAGAAGATACTAAGCGGCTAATCTGCTGCTTTTTTCTTTAATGTTTTGTAAACGTAGACTGCTCTTTGTATAACTGTAAAGTTTGCAAGCACTGCCAACAATGCTATGCTGTAACCTAGGGTAGGCAACCAGAAATACGCAAGGATGCTGACACCGGCTAAGATGAGCATACGTTCGGCTCGTTCAGCAAGACCAACGGATTCCATTTTTATGCCCACCGCTTCCGCTCTTGCACGGGTATAACTCACTAACAAGGAACCGGAAAGAGCAGCCAAGCCCCAAACTGAACCCCAAAGAGAACCCCATGCAGGATTGGATAATCCCGCAATGATAATGGCTGCGTAGACTGCAGCATCTGCATATCTGTCGAGGACCGAATCGTAGAATCCTCCGAACACTGTTGTTTGCCCAAATGTCCTTGCTACTATGCCGTCAAGGGTGTCGCAGAATCCTGACGCCAAGAGAAAAACAACCGCCAAAGAGAAGCCACCATAAATTCTGAGCAGAGGTTAAGGCGTATGAAACTGCTGAAGCCAGTGCAAGTATAAAGCCGATTGTACTGATTTTGTTGGGAGTTAAGCCTATTTTGTGTGCTGCTGTTGCTTGAGATGTGAGCATTTGTTGGATTTGTTTTTTTAGTTTGGTTAGCAAGTTAACTCTCAACTTGACGGTATTATTGCTCATTACGAAGTGGCTGTAGAAAAGCCTTTCTTACTTTTTTGTTGAACGTTTGTCTGTTCAGGATGAAGTTTCAATGGATTTATATGGAAGAAATGTATATTTTGGCAATGACGTTCTGAGCGCAGCATAGCGCAAAACAGCAACGTTACACAAAGCAAACAAAAAGGAGTTAAAACAAATGACTGAAAATGCAGATGTTATCTTCGTAGGAAACAAGCCCCCAATGAGTTATGTTCTGGCAATCATCACAAGCCTCTCCGCAGGAAACCTAAAAGAAATAACTTTGAAAGCAAGAGGCCAAGCAATAACGACCGCCGTTGACGTAGCCGAAATCACAAGGAACCGGTTCATTAAAGACCTTAAAGTTAGCAAGATTACCATCGGAACAGTTGAGATGCCACCTCGTGAGGGCGAGAGCAAGTCCAGAATGGTTTCGACAATGGAGATAACTCTTACCAAAAAGTAAGACTGGACAATAAAAATAAGATTCCCACTTCTTCCATTTTTAGTTCCATTTATCTGTTACTTTATCCCTTTCAAAAAATAATTTCCCTTTTGGATTTTATCATCTTTGTTTGTATCGTAAAGTTAAATAACTGATTTTGTTGTAGAGAAATACGCCGTGAGAACATGTTAGATATCAAGCTAATACGCGAGAACCCTGAACTTGTAAAAGCTAATTTAGCGAAGCGTGGAAACCCTGATGCGATAAAGATGCTCGAAGAACTGATCGCTGTTGATAAAGAGTGGCGGTTAAGCCTCACCAAACTAAACGAGTTGCGCCACGGCCGAAAGCTGGTCACTATAGAAATTGCTAAACTCAAAAAAGCAGGCAAAGAAGTAACAAACGAATTTACAAAAGCAGAAGATATCGATGTTCAAATAAAAATCGTTGAAAAACAAGTAGCTGAGCAGGAACAGAAAACTCACGGTTACCTTTTGAACCTGCCCAACCTTTTGGATGAGACTGTCCCACTGGGAAAAGACTCAAACGATAACGTGCAGGTGAAAACTTGGGGAACAATCCCTCAATTCACTTTTCCAATAAAAAACCACATTGACCTTGCGTTGGATCTCGGTCAAATCGACATGGAACGTGCTGGGAAAGTATCTGGTGCAAGATTCTTCTACTTAAAAAATGAAGTTGCGATGCTAGATATGGCATTGATGAGTTTTGCAATCGAGGAGCTTGCACAGAAAGGCTATACACCTGTTATTCCTCCGTTGCTGATGAAGCGGGAAGCGTATGAAGGAGTGACTGCTTTAGGCGATTTTGAAGAGGTTCTCTACAAAGTTGAAAACGAAGACCTCTACTTGATCGCTACTTCCGAGCATCCCATGGCGGCTATGCTTATGAACGAAACCCTCAAAGAACACGATATGCCAGTCAAGCTTGCAGGCATAAGCACGTGTTTCCGCAAAGAAGCGGGTGCACACGGAAAAGACACACGTGGCATTTTCCGAACTCACCAATTTAACAAAATCGAACAATTCATCTTTTGCAAACCTGAAGATTCAACTAGGCTTCATGAGGAACTCCTACAAAATGCTGAGGAACTCTTGCAGAAAATCGGTTTAGCTTATCGGGTTGTTAACGTTTGCACTGGTGATATCGGTACTGTTGCAGCTAAGAAATATGATATTGAGGCTTGGATGCCCGCGCAGAACGGTTACCGAGAAGTGGTTTCATGTAGCAACTGCACTGATTATCAAGGTAGACGATTAGGAATCAAATACAGGGAAAAAGAAGGTGCAGCACCCAAAGGCATGGTTCACACTTTGAATTCGACAGCGATAGCTACAGGCAGAACCATCGTTGCAATACTAGAGAATAATCAGCAAGAAGATGGAACGATAAATATTCCTGAAGCGTTACGGAAATACATGGGTAACAGAGAAAAAATAGGTAGAAAACGCTAAACCTTTTAATATTTCTATGAGAATGTTGTGGCACGTTTGGAGAAATAAATTTGTCTTCCAAAACTAAACACGTTCGCGATAAGTGGCGAGGCAAATCTTGGTACATGGTAGTTGCGCCCTCGTTCTTTGGTAACATAGAGTTAGGTTCGATACCTGCACAAGAAGAACAACAAATGATCGGCAGAGTTGTCGAAGCAACCCTATATGACATTACAGGTGACTTTTCTCATCATTACTTGAAAATGTTCTTCCAGATAAATGCGGTTGAGGGAAAATCCGCCAAAACACTCTTCAAGGGTCATGAATACTCACGAGATTATCTTCGCAGCTTGGTTAGAAGAAGAACCACCAAAGTTGATGGCTTATTCAACTTAACCACAAAAGACGGCTACAAGCTTAGAATTTCAGTTTCAGCTCTGACGCTTTCAAGAATAAAGACATCGCAGGAAAAAATCATCCGCACCATGATGGAGAAAACAATCAAAGAAAAAGCCGCTGCATTAACACTTGACCAATTCGTTCAAGAAATGGTCCTTGGAAAAATCGCTTCAGACATCTACAATCAAGCTAAACTTGTTGCTCCATTACGTCACGTCGGCATTAGAAAATCCAAGCTCCTCTCTGCTCCAGCAAAACTGCCGGGAGCACCAGTAGAAGCAGCACCTGCACCAGTTGCAGTCGAAGCATAAACATAATTTCTTTTATTTTTCTTATTTCTATTCTTTTAACCATAAACAGTTTTAGACACGAACCTTTAATATTTTCTAACAGGAGAACGCAAGTTTTGTCCAACGCTGGAGTGCATGAAAAAGGAACTTTCAACGCCCAAGATGCCATAGACAACATCAAAAAAGACCCCAACTACCCAAAAGCCGGCGCCATCGCTCTTTTCATCGGTGTTGTTCGCGGAGAGACTTTAGGGCAAGAAAAAGAGAAAGTTGAGAAAATAACTATCGAAGCTTACGAGGAAAAAGCTGACCAAACGCTCTCACAGATAAGCGAGGAATTAACCAAAAAACCAGGCATAGTAAACGTTCAGATCCATCATCTTTTAGGCGAATTCAGTGTCGGCGAAGACTTGGTTTATGTTGCTGTCGCAGGAGCACACCGAACCGATGTTTTTCCTGTTTTGCGGGAAGCGGTGGAGAGGTACAAGAGTGAAGTTCCTGTTTTCAAGAAAGAATGCATAATCACAAAGCAGGGCGGGTCATCTGAATACTGGGTTTCAGAGAAAGAAAATCACCATCCCTAACTGGACGGGAACCATTTGATTACGGCTTTGGCAGGAGGAGTTGGTGCAGCCAGATTTCTAACAGGCTTAACAAAACTGGTCAACGAAGAAGACCTCTCTGTTATCGTTAACACCGGCGATGACATAGAACTTTATGGCTTACATATTTCACCTGACATAGACATCGTCACATACACTTTGTCATGCATTGTCGATGAAGCGAAGGGATGGGGAATCCACGGAGACACTTTCCGATGTCTCGAAATGCTCAAACAACACGGGTTCGATACTTGGTTCGGTTTGGGTGACCGAGATTTAGCCACCCACCTCTACCGAACCCAACGCTTAAAACAAGGTTTCACACTTACCCAAATAGCCCAAGAAATATGCGATGTTTTAGGGCTTAAAACCAAAGTTTTGCCCATGACCAACAGCAGGTTTGAAACCCAGGTAACAACGCACGAGGGCTCTATGCATTTTGAAGAGTATTTTGTCCGAAAACAAGCAAAAGATGAGGTTCTGCGAGTCGAGTTTGTCGGCGCTTCCCAGGCAAAGGCGTCTCCGGGAGTTCTTAACGCGATTTTGGATGCAGAACTGATTGTTGTTTGTCCAAGCAACCCAATCGTCAGTATCGGCACAATCCTCTCAATAGATGGTGTGCGGGATGCGTTGAAACGAACAAATGCAAAGGTGGTTGGAGTTAGTCCCATCGTTGCGGGGTTGCCCATCAAGGGGCCTGCAGATAAGATGTTGCGAAGTTTGGGTGTGGAAGTTTCTGCCTTTGGAGTTGCGAAGTTTTACTCTGATTTTCTCGACGAATTCGTTATCGACACCAAGGATGCTGAAAAAAAGGCTGTGATTGAAAAGCTTGGCCTCAGCGTGAAGGTAACTAACACGGTTATGAAGAGTTTAGAAGATAAGGTTGCGTTGGCCAAAGTTGTTTTAGAAGACTAAACTGTCTATTTAGACTAAATGGCTCTCTATAGATTATTTCGAGTATTCTAAATAGACAAATAGAACAAATATCCTCAAGCGTGCTGTACCATGCAAAGTCGAAAATTAAAGAAGCAACGGGCAAAACCTGAACCATCATGGTACTTCAGTCATATCTAAGGTCAAAGGTAGTTTGAGGGGAAGCTGTTGAAACAAAAGATATACGGTAAAAAGCAAGCGAAAGCTAAAAACGCTGATCTTGTAGATTGGCTTTTAGCTATTGATTCATGCTTAACCTAAAAATTCCCGCGATATAAGGAAAACGTGTGTTCCAAAGTGGACAGTGAAAGCCATATTAAGCGAAGGGTTATATTTGCAACAAAGAATTAGAGGATTATTAGAGGGAGCGGTTGTACATGGAGAAAAAAAGTTACGATTGGTTTGAGCAACGCCGAAGAACCAGAGGATTAGAACTAGCTCACGAACAAATAACGAAAGCTTTTGATACAGTAAACTGGCTGCAAAAAGCCACGAAGAGCTTTTCAGAGAAGAACTTTAAGGACACCAAAAAATACGTCGAGAACCTCTACAAAGCTGAAGAAGAAGTTGATCAGCTTAGAACAGACACATTTATGGAGCTATCCAAGGGTGCAGCGTTGGTTTCTGATTACCGCGAAGACCTCTTACACCTTGTTAAACGTCTAGATACCCTGGCAGACCACACTAAAGATGCGGCTAGGTGTCTTGAAATGCTGGGTGAAGCCGAGATTCCGCAGGAACTTTCTCTGAAGACCGTTTTTATGACTTCAAAGTTGGTGGAAACAGCTCAAACACTTAGAAGCGCCATCGAGAAAATCTCTTCTAACCCTGAAGAAGCCATTAAAGAAGCTAAACAAGTAGGCGACATCGAACACGCAATCGACGTTGA
The DNA here is from genome assembly GCA_963809455.1 of Candidatus Bathyarchaeota archaeon. Lineage (GTDB taxonomy): Archaea > Thermoproteota > Bathyarchaeia > Bathyarchaeales > Bathycorpusculaceae > Bathycorpusculum. The sequence goes on from CAWEJP010000001.1 coordinate 248,609, forward strand.
ATACCTCAAAGCCAAGAGCCTCTTCGTCAAGTACGGATCAAGCATAAACTGTGGAGCCATGGTCATATTCGACGACTTAATCGAGTTCATCGAGCAAGCAGCAGACATGTGCGCCGACACAGCAGACTATATCATAGTGCTATCAAGCCGAGATTAACAAGCAACCTACCAAAATTTTCCTATTTCCATTTTTCGCATCGCTTTTCAATAGTTTAATATATTGTATCTTTACAGGTCAATGCTTGTAAGGGTGGTTATGAAAAAACAAAAATGGTTGCTTATCATCCTCATTTCCATCATTTTGACTTTGTCCAGCTCTTTTTCAGCAGTCATGGGCGCAAACACTGGTGAATGGACAACTTTCCGCCATGACATAAGCCGAAGCGGATACACCTCAGACGGCGATTCAACGGACGCGGTTAAGCAGTTGTGGAATTACAGTACGAACGCAGCCGTTTGGTCTTCTCCAGCAGTAGCTGACGGCTTAGTTGTAGTGGGCTGCAAAGACTGCAACATCTACTGCCTAAACGCATCTGACGGCAGACTGGTTTGGAAATTTCCGGTGGGAAATGAAGTGAATTCGTCGCCTGCCATAGCCAACGGCTGCGCTTATGTAGGGTGCTATGACGGTTGGGTTTACTGCATGAACATCTCCTCGGGAATGCCGGTTTGGATATCAAAAGCTGGAGGGTCAGTGCTTTCCAGTCCTGCGGTTGATAATGGCTGCGTCTACATAGGCTCAGGAAGTCATGATGTTTTTTGTTTTAACGCATCAAACGGAAATCCAATATGGATTTTCCCGACAATTTACCCTGTGGACTCCTCGCCTGCGGTTTCAGATGGTGTCGCGTATGTTGCAAGCGACGATTTTTATGTTTACGCAATAAACGCATCCACAGGCAAAGAAATTTGGCAGCATCACACGGGAAGCAACCTCAACTCACCCTGCCTATACAACGGATGCGTCTATGTTGGCTCATATGACGGTTACGTTGTTGGTTTGAATGCTTCTACAGGAGATGAGATTTGGAAGGCTCAAACGCAGGATACCGTTGCATCTTCTGCCGCTGCCGCTTACGGATGCATTTACATAAGCTCTGACGACAATAGCATCTACTGTTTTAATGCTTCAAACGGTGAAAAAATTTGGCAGACCGCAACAGGCTTTTGGGTTTGGTCTTCCCCCACAGTTGCAGGTGGCAAATTGTATGTGGGTTCTCAAGATTACCGCATCTATTGTCTTGACGCTTTTAGCGGAAAAGTTCAGTGGGCATATGCAACTCGAAACATCGTGGATTCATCTCCAACAATTTTCAATAATACATTGTACATTGGTTCAGGCGACTATCACGTTTACGCTTTTACGTTATTCAATTCGACTGCTGAAACCTTAGCTTCCCTGCCAACCACCCAACCAGCATGGGAGACATTCCTGTTTGATGACATCGCATTTGCAGTAGCTGTTCTGGTTGCTTTTGGCATTATCCGTTTTGTTTATTCGTATAGGCGAAACAAGAAAATACCAAATTCAATCTATAGTACTGAAGGAGAACAATCCTGGTTCGCAAAACACGCTAATGCGCTTTTTGTTTTGGTCATGGCGGCTTTTGCAGTTGCATTCTTTGTTAGTTTGGGAAGTGGACCGCTTTGGGCTGCTGACGAAAAAACCTATTCTCAAATGGCATATCATATGGTAAAAAGCGGAAACTACCTTTTGCCATGGTCTCTTGGTGAACCAGCAATTTGGGCTGGCAAACCCCCTTTGCTCATGTGGTTGATGTCTCTATCTTACCAAGCGTTCGGGATTAACAATTTTGCTGCCAGGTTTTGGAGCCCTATATTTGGCGTTTTATCGTTGGTTGCTGAGTTCTATTTGGGAAAGAAACTCTACAATCCGTCGGTGGGGTTATTGTCAGCGATAGTTTTAGGCACATTTACTACGTTCTTTGCGTTTGCGACGCACGCCATGACTGATGGACCGATGGTCTTCTTCATTTTGGCCAGCGTTTTCTTTTTGCTTTTGAGTGAGGAAACAAAAAATAAGAAGAGATACTCAATTTTGAGTGGATTATTCTTCGGGTTGGCGCTGCTAACTAAGCAGGTTGAAGCGTTGCTGATTCCGCTCATCGTTATAGCTTACTTTGCTCTTACAAAGAAAAGTTTTAGATTTCCGTTCACGAAACAGTTTGCTCTTTTTTTGGGCTTTGCATTGCTCTTGTTTGCGCCCTACGTTGTTTACATGAATTTTACTTACCGTGACTTCTGGAACTGTTATTTTGTTTACTCTAGTTTCCAGCGAACCGTTACTCCTCTTGAAGGGCACGCTGGAGGTTACCTGTTCTACTTTAACTATTTGGCAACCAGCGAAAACCTGCTTTGGGTGATGCTGCTTCCATTCGCAGTTGGGCTGTGCGCCTTCAACTCGGTGATTAAACGCATTAAAGCAGACACATTAATCCTTGTCTGGATAGCCGTGGTGCTTGGAGTATTCACTTTTGCCCAAACCAAACTCTACTGGTACATCCTACCAACGCTTCCAGCATTCGCTATAGCCATAAGCAACCTACTCTATTGGGTAGCCAACAAAATCCAAAGCCAACAGAAACCAAAAGACCAACCAAAGTTGGGCCAATAGTTGCTCGCAAATAGTAACGGCCCTTTATGGGCGATTTAATGTCATGTCGATACGGAGGTGGCGGGCTAGTTGAGATTTGAATATAGGAATCGCGTTAGGAAATTGTTCATAGACTTAAGTTAAAAGAAGAAGATTGGAAAAAAATTTGCTCTTCTTCTTCTACCCATATAGACTCAGGTGGTTTTAGGGGTTCGGCTTGACTGGTGGAAAACAAAACCCCTTTTGTAATTTCTAATTTTGAAAGATGCAACAGTTAGTGTGCAAAACCCTGTTGCAGCAGCATCAGCAGCAGCAACTTCTCGGGTGCACCTCGAAACCTTTTAACTTTGATTGTTGTTGCAACCGCTCTGCAGAATGCAGGTGCAACAACAACTTCTCCCATGCCCAGCAGTTGTTTTAGCATTCCTTAATAATTGAGTTCTATCTTGTTGGGGAGCCGCTAGTGAAGTTGAAAAACCGAATAATGAAGGGGGAACGAAGGCTTTTGAGTTTAGTTTCTAAGGAATTTTCCCACAGAATTTCTAAGGGTTCTATTTCGGCTACTTTTCGAAAACAAATTTTTTGAAAACTGAAAAAATTGAAAATTATTGGGGATATTGGAGCGGTCAATTTGAGCTTTTCTTTCTTCTAATGAACAAGGTCGTTAACAATGTGGCTGTTACAACCAATGGCAGAATTATCGATGATGGAAACTCTGGAATTGTTGGTAAGGGCGATGGCGAAGGAGTTGTAACGAATGAAATTGGTCCTGGTGTGCACTGCCAGTTATCGGTTAATCCCTGGTGCATTACGGCGCGAGTGCCTCCTATCGCATACAACACATTGTTCAAAGCTGCTACACATAGACGAGAAGTCGGCTCAGGCAAAGAAGCACCGAATCCCCAAGAATTGTTCTCTGGAAAATATGCTTGTGTTAAGTTTTGAGGCGAAAAAATGTCGGTTTCGCCGCCGATAACGTAGATTGCAATTGCCGTACCGACGCCTGTGATTACAGCCGATCCTGCACCTGCCACAGCAACTGGAATGGGAGCACCCGAACTCCAAATATCTGTCTGAGGGTCGTGGATTTGGGTCAAGTAAGAGATCACATATATCTTGTTATCAACTACTCCGGAGGCATAAGCATAAGCGGCAGTCGGCATCGATGCCTTGGTGACCCATTTGTCTGTTGCAGGGTCATAAACCTCGTTGGAAGTTCCATTGACATATCCACCTATCAGATAGATTTTACCTCCAACAACGTTCGCCTTTAACAAAGTCCTAGCAGTGGGCATGGGCGCTTTGGTTACCCACGTGTCTGTTACAATATCATAAACTTTTGTTCCGTTAGTATCCACTCCCAAGCCGTTATCCCCTTTGATTTGCCCACCAAAAACGTATATCTGATTTCCATAAGACGCTACTGCACATCCATATGTTGGAGTTGACAATGGCGTTTTTTCATACCATGTATCTGTGATTGGATCATATTCTTCATTATTTGCTAGAAGAGTTCCTGATTGAGTGCTAACAGCACCTCCCATAGCGTATATCTTTCCGTTTACAGAAGCTACTCCAAAACTGAACTTTGCAGTTGGCATAGGAGCTTTTGTAGTCCAAGAATCTTCAGAAGCCTTCACATGTTGAATGAGGATTATGCATGACGCTGTTAGAAAAACAAGAACGAATACCTGAAAGAAGTTTCTGTTCATGTCTAGCCACTAACCAATTAGGTAATTACTGGAAGTGACTTTTAACTCTCCCAGAAGAACAGCGTGTTCCCCTAAAAGAACAACCTCTTGGAACTGCCAACACGTTACTTGATATTCAATTTGAAAAATTAGTGGGTTGTTACGAACCCAAATGGTTAGTCCGCTTGGATTTGACCCAGGATTCTCCGACTCCGGCGGTCCGATTCCGAAATGGATGCTCATTTGGTTGATGTTTCCTTTTTGACTTCAAAAGGATAATGCCTGCTATTACTGCGATTGCTACTACCGCTGCAGCTATGAAGAGCGATGTTTGCAGGCTTGCTGGTTCTGAGTCTATTGATGTAGTTGGTTGTGGCGTTGCCGTCGGCGACTGATATGCAGGATCAGGGGTTCCATATCCAGCTGGAATATATTGTTCGTTAGCAGAGCTTAATTTTGGTACAGAGTAATCGTCTGGATATGGAAAAGTCAGGCTTAATCCTCCAATGACATAGATTGTATCATTTATAACCGCTACACCGAATTCTTGCCTGTTGGTGGGTACCTCACTGCCGAAAGTCCACACATCATTTTTTGGGTCATAGATTCTATTTGGCATGGGGCCTTGATCCATCCAACCATTTACTCCAAAAATATACATGCGGATTGGTGCAAATTCTCCGCTTGTTGCAGCCCCATTCCCGCCATAAAAGCTCATACAAGATGCCCTTAAGCTCCAGTTACCTGTATCGGCGTTATATACCTCCATTTTATTTCTTGTTCCAGGTAAGTATATTTCATTGCCAATAGCGACTGAGATGCCATTCGTTACTTGTACGGCTGACTGTTTAAACGTCCAATGATCTTCCTGGGGGTCATAGATTAAAATTATAGTTCCATTGGAGTAAGTACCAATGACGTATATTTTGTCGCCTACAGTATTTGCCGTTCCCAACCCATTCAACTCAACGGGTATTGAGGCCTTGGTTGTCCAATTATCTTGGAATGGATCATAAACTTGGGTGACATTGCAGAAAAAGAATGAGCTTGCATTATTTGGGTCTTTCAGGGTTAGCCCCCCGAAGGCATAAATTTTGTTTCGGTAAACGGCCACGGAAAAACTACTTCGCACGATAGGCATTGGAGATTTGGTTGTCCATTTATCTGTGACTGGATCATATTGCTCTGTTATGTTGGAAAACGGTAAGCCTCCAATGGCGTATATTTTGTTATCCACAGCGGCAACGCCTAAATCGCGTCTTGCGACGGGCATAGGTGCTTTAGTTAGCCACGAATCGCCAGTTGCACCGACAGGCTTTAGAGCAGAAACCGACAGCAGAATTAACGCAATAACGAGAATCTGAACCATCACAGAGCGTTTATTCATATTGATTCCCGGCTTAAGCACTTAGATTTTTGCGCTAATTAAATTTACGGTTTACCCCTGAGGTTCCCAAAATTTATAAGCAAATTAGGGCTAACAAACAGTTACCCAAAAAGCCATAGAGGGAAATAAATGGTGCAAAAAAATAATTTTAGGCGACAGGTTTGTATTATATGCCTTTTAACCCTAATTTGTTCAGCTGTTGGCACGCTGTCAATAGGTGGTGCGCATGCAACCCCAACAGCAATTACTGTCCAGCAAAAAGGCACAGACATCCTCAGTAGCGTACTAGGTCTAGACATGTCAAGATACTCTTTAGCTACGACGGCATACACGACAGAGAATCAAGAAGCATATCTATCTAGCGTTTCTCAAGAAAATGTCGCCTATAATCTAACATCCTCAAAAAGCACTGTACGTCTCGTTTCGTCCTTTGCAAATGGAAATTTACGTACCCTCCAACTACTCCAAAACCAAGGACCCGTGAGCTTAGTTAAACCTGTATTGAACACCAGTGCTAATGAGCTTGCTCAAAGCTTCCTTAGCAATTATCAAACCTACAGTAACAATCCAACATATGGAACACTAAAAGCAACGCTAAACAATTTAGATACAAGCAAGAACATAACAGTAACCTGTGGCACTACAAACCTTGAAGCCACAACAATTGACGGATATACGTCGTTCAAGTGGACCTACACTGCTAAGGGCATTTTATCCCCAGATATGTTCGTGGGCTTGGGCTTTAAGAACGGTTTCTTTTCCTATTTTGTCGATAACTGGCAATACTACAAAATCGATAATACAAATGTCTCAGTATCTGAAAATACCGCTAGGTTGATGGCATTGTGCGCCGCTAAGTCACAGTTACAAAGCATGAACCTAAATAATAATACCGTTGATAGAAATTTTAACTCTTCAAATGTGCAGTGGACTTCCTTAGTTTTCGAGAGTTCAAGCGGTGCTAATAACCCACGGAGTAGTGATTCTTCATTGCTTTACCCTGTTTGGCGTGTCGGCGTTGACCTGGATAAATGGTACGGAAATCTTTACGGCGTTGAGGTTGATATTTGGGCGGATATTGGACAGATTAGAAGCATTCAGGAAGCGTGCTCAGACCTTACACCTCAACAACAAAGCCTCTTTGTAAATACAAACGTAACTAATACGCAATCTGCAGCGTCTAATCCAACTACGTTAGTCACTGCATCTAGTATAAGCATTGTTCCCTTTACTTTTGGATTTGTTTTCATTACATTTATTACAATTGGCGGTGTCATCGCTGTTCTATTAGTGGGAAGGAAAAAATTCGAAACGTTGAAGCTGCAACAGCTTGGCCCTCTGAAATTCAATGTGCTCGGGAAACAAATGCGCTTGCACAAGCTGCTAATGCGGGGGAAAGCGTGGCATTTGTGTACTGTTGCTTTTCGTACTTGTTTTCTCTTCCATGGCTTTCTTAATTAGTATGCCAACTGCTAAGGCTTCAACAACACAGTACTCCGGTGCAGTGGTTTGGGGATCTGAAAGTGCAGGTTCATACGATCCAACGATTGGGACTAGCTGGCGCAAAAGCAACATTGAGGTTTCTGACCAGCGATATATTGCTCCACAGATAGCAAACGGCTTTGCCAACAGCGGCTATACAGCATATAATTATCAAGGAAACAATTTCGGTGGCGGTTCGCTAAGAAGTAGCATCCTTACAAATCTTACTATGTTCGGGGCTTATTATTCTCATCTTGCAGTGGTAGATTTTGACCATGGTGTGGGCGATGCCCCTGATCCTAGTTCCTATAGTATTCAGAACTGCTACTTCACATCTCCGTATGTATTTCCAGTTTCGCCTGCGATAGCGCCTGCTGACGAATATCACTTTCACATTGAGGATGAATTGGGGACTAACACTGGATACTATAATGCTACCTTATATCAGAACACCGTACATCGACGTGAGCTCTATCTTGGCAATGCCGTTTATGACACAGATATATATCAAGCTACTTCTCCTGGTGAGATAACATTTGCATTCATAAACACTTGCATGTCTGCCTGTATTACTGCTCAATCTTTGTCCTCGCCCTTTTATCAGCCTGTGGCACAAGGTATAATTCCCGGGACAAATAGGGCGGAAGGGATGCCTTTTGCTTTTACCCATCGATGGGTTGAGCCAAGATGGACCTCTGGATTTAACATAGATTCGGATTGGGGTCATTATGGTAGTGTAGGAGATATTAGTAGTGATGGCTATAACTATCCTGACAGTGGGTCGCAAGTTTATGTTGGCTTTCAATATGGCTCAGCATCACTTAGCCAAACAATATCCCCCCAAACGGGTCCTGACCAACCCTACGAGACTTGGGTTCAAAACTTCTTCCAGGTAGCTTTGAACACCGGATATCCTGAGACTGTAAATCAAGCTTTAGACACTGCGTCATTAGAAACACTGGGCATATACTTTGGCGGTTGCCAGCTACATACCGGATTTCCATCATATTGGTGGATGTATCCCGGTAATTCGGATACATATACTTCAACTTTAGCTGTCTACGGGAATGGGGATATCTTCATCCAGAGATACGCCCCCTAGTGGCTCTCCTCCACTGCCCACCCCTACACTTACCTATCCAAATCCTGCATATTCCGGTAGCGACACCTCTTTCACTGTCGTAACAACCGATCCGTATGGACGCGATGTCTATTATACCATTGACTGGAATGATGCCTACTCAAGACAGACGGTTGGTCCTTTTCCAAGTGGCGTCCCGGAGACTATATTCCACCTTTACGGTAACGGCGGATACAACGTTGTTGTTAGTGCTGAAGATACTGCAGGTCTTATAAGCGCTCGGTCTCTTCCTTATTATGTTGACGTTGAAAGCCCGCCGCCTCCCCCCGATCCCATTATATATATCAATGCCATTGGGTACGACGGCAATTGTTACTATCCTTTCAGCGTCAACGCATATATAGACTACTCATTGGTCGGCTCAACAGGCAACGGCTATACAGTTACAGCCGGAACACACGATGTTGAATTTGACAGCTACATTATTTATTATGAATGGCCATCGATACTTACCCTCAATTATGTGGACCAAGACCCCGTCACTGTCCCTCCACCTGCGACTGTTACAGGCTATTACTGGATACAATGGCTTGGATAAACAAGCCACTTTTTTCCTCGTAAACAGTTTGAGACGGGTCCGTTGGTATTCGACAGCTCCTGAAGTGAATTTATCATGTTTCTGATGAGGCGGATTGAGTCAGTGATGCTTTTGGAGCTTAGGCATTTTGCGGCTTCGTGGAAGCTGGAGATAAGACCGAGCCCAATCACCTGAAGAGAAGGCAAAGTTTGGGCAACTGCTTTGTAACGTCGAGCAACAAATCAAAGAGTACGTTGAATTAGGTATCGACGAACCTAAAGAAGTCAAGGAGTTTTTTAATTTGAGATGTTAATGACCAAAAAAGAAATTGAAGCCATCATGAAAAGGATTGAATTGTTAGCCTATGAGGTAGAGCGGGACGTGAAGTTACCAAAGAGCACGGATACAAAGCGTGAGTAAGGATAACTTTCTAAAGGAAGATTTTACTTTCACTTTCCCCTCCCCTGCGCTGAAAAGTCGTTTGAACTTATTGTTTAAAAGGTGAAATGGCGATTTTCTATAGTTCCGGGAACATAGGAGAGAGAAGCTTTGATGAAAAGGTTAAACTTGGACTTGGCGAAAATCATTCTGCATGAACTTAAACGTCAGCCTCTTTGCCGAACGGAACTTGAGAAGCGAACTATCAGAAAGGCTGGTTCGCATGCGGCTTTTGAGAGTACATTTAGCCTATTAATCCAAGACGGCTATGTAGAGAAGAGCTCGCCAAAATATCGAGCAAAGTATGTGCTTACGGATAAAGGTGCTAAATTTTTGGAGGTTATTTAAGAAACTGGGCGTTCATGACACTTGGGAACTTACGTTTTGCTTTATGCTTTTTTTGCGTGAAACCGCTAACGCAAATGCTAACACGGCAACTATAACTCCTAAAATGATTATTGCTATTTGCTCCCAGTCAAGACCAAATAAAACAACGCTCCCCGTATTTGACTGCTGAGGTGTTAATGTTGAATTCGGTGATGTGCTAGAGTTAGTTGTCGCCGAGCCATCGCTAATATTAAGAGTTTGTGTATTGCTCCAACCGCTGGCTTGACCAACGAAAGCATTGTCGGTATTGTAATAGCCTATGAGTGCTTCAACTTGGAAGTCTATCTGAGTGGCGGTAGGGTCTAATAGACGCAAATCAACATTTACAGGGCTTTTAAATCCGTTAAATCCGATGGATATTGTGCCGCCTATGGATTGAGGATCTCCAGGATCTTCATCATATCTATAAGGATCAGTGGTAGGGATACTTTGCCAAGAGCTATCATGAGTTCCCTTCCACCTTACATCGTAATATAAAGATATTAATTGACCTGCCGAATTGTTATAATGAACAAAAGGTTGGCTTTCTATTCCAACGTTTACCCATTTCTCCACCTCCGTGTAGCCTGCATTAGTCAATACGGCTTTTCCAGTGGATGGATCTACGCCATAAGTCGGAGGAATGTAATCTGAATATGTCTGCAACGTTAATCTAAATTCTGGTGTATTTGGCTTAGTTACTCCTACCTGTCCACACACAAGTCTAATAAAAGATAGACTTGAGACAACCAAGATAATGATGATGAATAAAGAGAAAGCCTTGCTAACATTACCCATATTAAATCATAACTTGCTTTAGTAAAAAAGCTTATGGTAAATTGCTTATATTTTTTGCTAATAAAAAATTGCAGAACCAAATGCTCAACTATCAATTGCTTAATAAATATTATACTTGTTTTTTCATCCCTTCCTTTTCATGCTGAATAATTAATACCGAATAATTCGTCCTGAAAATTTCGGGCTGAAAAATCAATCTTGCCGAATTTTTAACGCCGAATTATTCATCCCGAATTTTTCATTATGAAAAAACCGCAAAATTGTTTAAATTACAAAAATGGAAGTGCTTTGTTGATGACCAAAAATGTCAGAAAATAAATCAAAACAAAACAATGGCTGGAACAATACGTTGCTCTGGCCTTTAAACAACGGGAATTGTCTTAGCACATTCCCGATTGAAACAAAATTAAACGAAAGTGAGGCGAGATCATGAGCTATTTGCCTAATAAAGCACCATGGGTTACAAGTGCCACGCTGATAAATTGGTTGCAAGTCCCTGCTCCCATATTTCAACAAGGCGGAACCCTACCATCAAGCGGAAATAATGGAGATTTCTTTTTACTGACCAGCGTTAACCCACATGTCTATTACCAGTATGATGATACTGTTCCACCGCCCGATGGTCCCTGGATTAACATGGGACCTGTTGGCAACTTCAAATTCGGAAATGTACCAACAGGACAAGGACCTATCCAATTGTTTGATACACGCTCGCAAACAGGTGTAAACCTCTTTGTAATTTATGATCCAGATACGCCTAATTCGGCACCGCTTTTGATGACCGATCAAGGCTTTGTAGTTAAAAAGGATATTTCAGTAGGCGGCGAGGTCATGAGTGGACAGGGCGCTCTAATTACCGGTTATGGCTGGACTGGAAGTGCTCACCAAGACGGCTCAATTATTGCGCAATCTCCTCCATTGATTGAATTAATGTACTCTTCAACGCAAGTTCAACATGGATCAAATCTGCCAAATGCAAACGACATGTTTCAAGGTAAGGACCAAGGTGGACAAATTTTCTATAATACAACTGATCATAACCTTTACATTTGGAGTGGACAATATGGAAACCCGGCATATCAATGGCTCTTTTCCGAAGTGAACCCTGCAGGAAACAATAACATACCAAACTATGATACGTTATTCTTGGTTAAAGTTGACGGTTGCACCCCTGCTCATTTGGATTTGGGTAACTTGACTATTCATGGCGACATAACTGTTGTGGGTTCGATACTTAATTTAGCAACTCAATTGGCAAGCGTTATAGATTCAACGCTTCACTCTGTAGGCGGCTTTCTAGGTCTAAACCCCAATGCGTCCCCAACACTTGCTGGACTATGTGTAAACGGTGGATTAACGATTAACGCACCTTCACAAACGGGTATCACACTTGGCAACGGAACAATCTATTGGCAGACTGCAACAAACCCACATGTTTTGGAAATGAATTGCGGGCTCATCATCGACGGAGCATTAAACGTTGCAGGGGTTTCCGTTAACGGAACAGTGGGTATCACTGGACAGATTACGTCAAGTATTGCCGCAGGCACAGCACCGCTGAACGTGACATCAACAACTATGTGCCCCAACTTGAACGCTGACATGCTTGATGGGCACCACGCAAGTGACTTTTTAACTTCTCAATGGAACGGCGGCGCAATAACCGGAAAAATCACTATTCAACACGCAGGCGACGCAGGCGGTCAATTCGTTATTCAAAACACTGGAACAGGTGGCAACAGTGTTACAATGGGAATAGGAGATGCGGGATTATTACCTAATCAATTTTGGTTAGGCAACCAATATGGAACAAACAGCATAAACGATTTTGCTTATGGCTTAAAACTTGGGTTGTATGGTCAAACATCATATCTACTTAAAGCCATGTGGGGAAACGCTGAGAAATTAGGGCTTGATACTTCTGGAAACTTGAATATCGCGGGTAAATTAAACACCGCTTACACACTACCCACTACCGGCTCACTTACGATTGACGGTTCAACTGCACAAGTTGGTTTAGGTGACAGAGATGGCGCACATCCAACTGGACATTTTGTCTGGTATCTAAGCGGTCAAACACTGCGTTTATGGACAGAAGCAACAGGCGCGGACAAAGCGACGTTTGATGTATACGGCAATTTTACAAGTTTAAGTAATATAACTGCACAAGGAAACCTGTATGCTGGCGGATGGGTACAACTTTCTTCTGGAAACGGTGTAGCAGCGCGTTTAGCATGGACAGATAACGGGCGAATAGCATCTCAGGCATTAGACAGTGGCGGGTCATGGGTTATGGGCGATTTCTATGCGAGCCACATTGCAACTGACATGTTAATTTGCGTGACAGGCAGCGCCACTTATTTAGGTTCATCGATTACACCTGTGAACTATAACGTTCTTAATCTTGGAAACAACACCTATTATTTTAACAGCATTTGGTCGTCGTATTTCAAATACAAAAACCCCCGTCGTCATTTGATGCGCTCGACGACTTAAACTTAGTAAAGAATTATGTGACTAAAACAATCACGGAAGTTGACCCGAATACACATCAAGAATACGACGTGGAGGTCATTGATACAGAAAAAAGTCTACCAATGTTAATAGACAAAGACGGTTTCTACGATCCAAGCCGAGATGCTGGTTTTCTTTTGGGTTGCATGAAGTTCGAAGTGTTAGCGCGGGAGAAAACAGATGCGGAAGTTGAACAGTTGCGTGATCAAGTAGCTAATTTACAGCAACAAATCAATCAATTAACCCAAAACAGAGGTGACTAATCCATGTCTCAACAATCTCAAGCTGACCCAGTGATGCAACAAATCGGCATGCTGAACTTGCGCATCAATGACATGATGACACAGCTTAATGTCGTGATGAAAACAATGATGGATGAGAACACTGCTCTAAGAAAGGAGAACGCCGAGTTCAAAGCAAAACACGAGAAAGCAAGCAAATCCTAAATTGAGATTCAAACAATTTCCTTTTTCCTTTTTTTAAAAAAAGCAAAGCATAGATAATATCGTAGGTGAACAAATAGTTGTATATATTTAAGAAATGTTCAAGTTACCTGAAAGAGAGAAACTATATCCCAAGATTAACAATTAAGGGACTAATCGTCCATTGTGCAAACAATCTGGCGAATGTTTCGGAGCCAAAGTTTGATTGGACGGATGCGCTAGCAGATGCAACAATCATAAGTGGCTTAGCCTTCTTTAGTACGCTTGGCGGAGGCTCGGCTGCAGGACTTGAGTTGGCGGCTGGGATGGAAGCAGCGATCATAGCGGCGTGTGCTCAGTTCTTTGTCTTTTTAGCGCTGAAGAGAGGAATAGTCCAATCAAAACAGCTCTCAGTTTGATAGTCATATCAAAAAAGTTTCAGAAGACTCATAAAAAATCAGATGCACTTTTATTCAAGTGATAATGTTTAAGCGCTGACGGACAAAAGAATATAGCAAATAGAACAGCAATCCAGATATTTACAAATTTTGCCGGAATAACAATATTTTTTTCTACATTCTATCTCCGGACAAAAAAATGGGGGCTGATTTAAAAAAAGAAAGGGGCTGTTTTTAGGATAAATTCGTTTGAGAATGTGGCGGGCCCGAGGGGATTTGAACCCCTGACGTCCGGCTCCGCAGGCCGGTGCCCTAATCCGTACTAGACGACGAGCCCAACTATTGTTTGTCCCAAGAAATTGAAAGGGCAGAATAGTAAATACCTTGCTTAAACTTAAAAATAGTGGTCTTGTTGTTTTGGAAAAATCAGTTTGAACTTTGTTTCCATTGTTAACTTTACTCTTAAATAATAAAATTAGCTTTTGCTCAGCACTCTCTGCAAGCGCTGAGATGACGTTTTGTTTTCCCATGGCAAGCACGTATGGGCCTAGGCGTGGACCCTGCGGTGCTCCCATCAATATCTGGTAGAGCACTTTGAAGAAGGCACCTGGTTTTAGGCCGTTGTCTTTGGCGCTGTTGAAGATGGCGTTTTGGATTTTGTCTGGGTCATCTTCTGTTTGAAGTTTGGTGACGAGTTCAGTGAGGGCTTTCTTTTCTTCAACGGTTAATTCAACTGCGGTTTCTTTGATTTCTTCAAAATCTTGTGTCCAATTCAAAGCGTACTCCATGCGCTTTAGTAAACCATCGTCGAGGGCTTGGTTTTTCTGGAGGTAACCGTAGCTCTGCAGTTTCTCTGCGACATAGTCGTTTATACATTCCTTGGGCGCCATCTTGACGAGGAAAGCCATGAGGTTGTAGGGCACATGTATGCTGGGTTTAGCTGGCGGCTTCATAACGTAGCAGTATAGGTATAAGCCTTTGAGTTTGGCAGCTTCTTTTTCGCCGACCTGCTTTTTGCCAAAGTAAACGTCTTCAAGACTGTCGATTTCATTCATGTACGCAGGGATGTCGGAGACATCTAAAGTTCGTGTGCCAACGAACCGCTTAAGCATGAGCAGAAGCAACGATTGGGGTGAACCGTAATTGAACCAAACTTGTGGCGTAAACACGTTGCCGGCGGACTTGGAGATTTTCTTTCCACCCTTATCGAGGAACATCTCGTATTTAGCGTGAGAAGGCGGCTCAAAGCAGAGCACTTCGCGGCAGATACGGTCGTTGATACGCACAGAGTCGGCGATGTCTTTGCCGAAAGCTTCGAAGCGAATGTCCAATGCCTTCCATCGGGCGGCAAATTCGCTCTTCCAGGTAAGTTTGCCTTCACCGCTCTTAATGTCCACTTCGCCTTCGTGACCGCAACCTGCGATTAGTTTGCCTCTGATTTCAAGCCCTTCACATTTGTAGGAGACCTTGTCGGTTTTGGGGTCAAACTTGTAGGCTCGAGTCGTGTAGAGGTGACCACACTTTTCGCAGACCGCGAAGAACGGCAGAACTTCGGTGTAGGTTTCTTGTCCTACTTCTTCTTTGACGATTTCGCCGACTTTTTTGGCGTTGGTTAGAATAGTGCGTATCTCATCGAGGAGTAAGCCTTGTTTGTAGACTTGCTGGGCTGAATAGTACTTGTATTCGATGCCGCATTTGTCCAAAGCTTCTAACAAGAGGGAACTCATGTGTTTGCCGTAGCTTTCGTGGCAGCCGAACGGGTCAGGGATGCTTGAGACGGAGTACCCAAGGTATTTCTCCAAGCTTTGTGACATGTCTGTTGGTAGTCCTGCTGGAACTTTGCGTAAGCCGTCTTTGTCGTCGCAGAATGCAACGAGTTCAGAATTGCAGTTCAGGTTTTTGAGCGCTAAAGTTACGGCGTAGCTGCGGGATGCGTCGCCTAAACTGCCTATATGGGGAAAACCTGAGGCGCCAAGACCCATCTCTGTACGGACTCTGCTCATGTCTCGGTTTAGAGATTGTTCTCTTTCGATGACTTTCTTAGCCATCATGTCGTACCATGTGCCGTGACCGATAGTTTCTTCACTCATACCAGCGTGCCTTCTGCATCATGACTGTGCGAGGGTATAGAAAAATGTTTAGAACCAAAAAAGGCTCAGGGGTTTATTTGCGTCTTAGGGCGGTTGCAATCGCTAAAGCGGCAATTGCCAGCAGAATAACAACGAGCGAGTAGATCCAGTATATGCCAAATAGGTACCATGCCACGCCGAGGGTGATGAGTCCGGCGCCAGATGCCATTATGCTGAATGTTCCACGTCCATACTTCAGCTGTTTACCTGTTTGCATTCCAGCTAAAGCTATTATCCAGCAGCCTGAAAGCACCGCGACGACTGGTACAAACAATCCCCAGCCTATCACTCCTGTAAGAGCCAGCAGTATTCCTACAACAATAATGATGAGGAATACTCCGAAGCTTAGCAGTTGACGATCGCTTCCACTCATTTACAGTACCTCTTAGCTGCCGATTTTGAATCCGCATTCGGGACAGAATTTGCTGTTGGCGGGGATGGATTTGCCACAGTTGGGGCACTTCATCGCGTTTTCTGAGGGTGGGGTTAGATTGGTTCCGCAGTTGGGGCAGAATTTGCTTGTGGCGGGAACTTTTTCTCCGCATTTGGGACAGATGACGAGGGCTGCTGCGGGCGCTGCCTGTGGGGTTCCTTGCTGGTTCATGATTTGTGGGATAAGTACCATGCCTGCTCCGAGGGCTCCTGAGCCTCCTCCTTGACCGAGGCTTGCTGCTGCGCTCTTTACGGTTTCCATGCGTAGCACGTCTCCAGGTGCGGTTTGGCCGGTTTTGAGCCAGAATAGTCGTTCTCGGTATTCGGGTGTGGTGTCGATGCCTTCGAATCTGAGGTCGGTTAGTTCGATGCCGACTCGTTTGAAGTAGTCAATTAGGGAGTTTTTGACTATGACGGAGGTTTCGTCTAAGCGTGTGAATACGGTGACGAGGTCGTAGTGGCTTAGTTCATCGATTATTTTCTCGTTTAAGAAGCCGCGCAGGAAGTCGTTGACTTGGTCGGTTGTGTACGCGTTTTGTCCACCGATGACTTCGTTCACGAATAGGGATGCGTCGGCGACTTTGAACCAGAACTGCCCATAGGTCTGCAAAGGTGCGAGTTCTGTGGTTTGTGCTTTTGTGCCCCATTTGCCAGCGAAGATCTTGGTGCTAATGAATAGGACTGTTGCCTTGAAGGGTTTGTTGCCGCCAAAGCCGGCTATCCTAGTCAGCAGGCTTGTTAGTACGGGTAGGTTTAGGGTGGTGAGCGTGTGCCTGCCTGGGCCGAATACGTCGTAGGCTTTGCCGTCTCGGAAGAACACCGCCATTTCATATTCGTGTACGATTAGTTGGGCGCCCCACGTGATGTCTTCAGTTGGGTAACGCCAAATTATAGAGTCTGCACTTGCGTTTGTCCATTCTATTATTTGCGGCATTACTGTGTCACTCCTAAGATAACTTGTTCTCTTTTATCAAATGTGTCCTCGAGCAACTCAAACTTGTCTGCGATAGTCTGGATTTTGTCTTTGAGGTTTGAATAATTTCCGCTTAGTAGCTGTGTTTTTAGGTCTTCGATGCTGGCGGTTAAGGCGTCAACTTCATCGAGGAGTTGGTTGTCGAAGGTTATCATTCTGTCAAGGTTTTCTTCCTTGATTTTTACGATGTCGTAGAAGCCTGCATAGCCATATGATGCGTGGTTAACTTTTTCAGTTATGCGATCCATCTTTGCAGTTAACCTATCGATGTCTGTTAAAACATCCAGATAACGCTTATCAGCGATTCGCTGTTCGATGCTTCGGACGTTATCCTTATCTTTGGAGAGTTTGAGAGTTAGATTATTCCTAATCAGCTTGTCTGATTCGCGGCGAAGTTCCTTCTCTTTGTATCCTCGGAACCCTGGAAGCGCCGCAGCTATGCGTTCTGAAAGCCTCATCTGGCTTTTTGCTTGGGCATATACATCTTTATTTTCGCTCATTTACTAAATCCTCCAATATTTGTACTTCGTTTATAAAAAAGGGGTTGCTTTTAAAGTTTATTAAACCAATTTAGAACTTGGAAGAGGGTATATCGCCCTTCAAAATCATACCCGTTGCTCCGTCCACGATCATTTGGTAGTTGGCGTTCTTGTACTCGTATTTTATGAACCATGCGGGTGCGTGCAAGTAAACCATCTGTTTTAGGTTGATTGTTGTGGTAGCTTCAACGATCTTGTCTATGTCCTGCTGAAGCAGAAAACGGTGCAGTGCTTCTATCTGTTGCTTAGCAATCTCTAAAGCTTCTTCGCGAGTCATTTCGCTGTTGAGTAATTTGGCAAAACCTTCGATTTTTCTGAAATCGTAGGGAATCTTGCCTGTTAAAGGAACATTGTATTCACGGGTTGGAAAGCCTGAGGCTTCTCTTGCTAAAACGAGCCAGTTGTATTCTTTTTGGATTTGTCCTTCTTTAACAATCGCTGGAGATATGCGCTCGAAAATTCCTTTGTATTTGGTTGTAGCGTCAGCTGAAACAATCCAAAACGGCAAATAAAGAAGGTATTTCTCGGATAACTTGGCTTTTTTTGCTAAATCGCCAGGCTTCATGAAACCAGAGCGCATCCAATCGCGCACTAAATCTTCGATTTGGGCTTCTGAGTAGTTGTTTAGGAGGAGTGAATGTTCAAAGGTGAAGGCTTGTCCTGTTTCGATTACGGTTGTGAATCCGCAGTACTTGCAGGTGGCGAATAGTTCGCCTGGCTTGAACTCGACAGGAGCACCGCAATGCGAGCACCTGATTTCCTGAGCCACAGCAGCCATAGGGTTAAGCCTTCAGTTTTTCTCGTTTGAGAATTTCTCTTGCAACGATGATTCCTGAAGCCGACGCTTGGATTAAGCCTCGTGTAACGCCTGCGCCGTCACCAATGGTGAACATGTTTTGGATTTTGCTTTCCAATGCATTGTTGAGTAGAAGGTGCGAGGAATAGAATTTGACTTCGACGCCGTAGAGTAATGTTTCGGGTGAGGCAACGCCTGGAGCAATTTTATCGAGAGCTTCAAGCATTTCACGAATGTCGGTGAGGTAACGGTAAGGCAAAACAAAGCTTAGATCTCCCGGGGTTGCGTTTTTGAGGGTTGGTGTCAAAACGCTATGTGCAAGTCGCTCGGGAGTGCTACGTCTGCCATGGTTGAGGTCACCGAGCCGCTGCACCATGACGCCGCCACTGAGCAGATTTGAGAGTCTAGCGATGTATTTGCCGTAAGCGATAGGCTCCTTAAACGGCTCTGTGAATGAGGTACTGACAAGTATAGCAAAGTTTGTGTTGGCGGTTCTGGTTTCTGCTTGGCTACCGCCGTTAACGGTTAAGACCCCATCATAGGATTCCGTGGTGACTTCGCCATAAGGGGACACACAGAAGGTCCGTACCTGATCATCAAAGGAGCGTGAGAAATAGAGAAGTTTAGGTTCATAGAGAACTTTGGTTAGCTTCTCCATGATACACGCCAAAAGTTCCACCCGCACCCCAATGTCAACTGGGTTGTTAACGGTCTTTAAGCCGCGGATTTGAGCTTCAGTTTGAAGCCACTCTGCGCCGCCTCTGCCCGGAGCGATAATGACGTATTTACCCATGATTTTTTCGCCGCCGACGGTTTCGACGCCCTGGATGGTGTGGTTTTCGGCGATGAGACCTTTAACTTCTGTTTTAGGCAGAAAAGTTATTTTGTCATTGAGGTATTTCCGCATCCGCTGAAGTGTTTCAAGACATTTATCAGTGCCCATGTGGCGGACTTCTTGTTTGATAAGTTTGAGACCTGCAAGGGATGCTTGGCGTTCGATTTCATCTATCTCTTTGTTTTCGCCGCCGTAGACTTGTTCGCTTGCGCCGAACTTGAGGTAGATACCGTCGCAATATTTTACTAATTCAGCAAGTTCCTTGGTTGAAACGTATTGGTTTAGCCAGCCGCCAACTTCGGTTGATAGAGTGAGTTTGCCGTCACTGTAAGCGCCTGCGCCGCCCCAACCACTAAGAACGGAGCACGGTTCACAGTGGACACATTCAAAGCCTCGTTTAGAGGGGCATTTGCGTTTGTCGATGTCAGCGCCTCTGTCAATAACCAAGACGTTGAGGTTTGTTTTCTCCGTTAGCTCAAGTGCTGAGAAAATGCCTGCTGGACCTGCTCCTACAATTATCACGTCATATTTCAAGGAATTTTGCCTTCTTGGAACCCAAACTTAGATGTAACAACTAGCATATATTTTTAGCTACAACGTGCCAAATTAAGTGGCAAGTTACTTTTCTGTATGGGGGATTAAGCAGAGGAACTTTAGTTGCGCTTCGCCGCTGTTTCTGAATTGGTACAACTCGTTCGGGGGCACAAAAACTACATCGCCTGCTTGCAAGGGCACAGCATTTTTTCCGTCAAAGAATGAGCCATTGCCTTCTAAAACGAATACTTCATGTTCCCACGTATGCGTGTGCAGGGGACTGAATCCACCCGGAGACATCTCAAAGAGGCGCATAGCGAAGGTAGGGGCGCTCATTTCATTGGTGATTAGCCATCTTATTTGGGTTTTTTCGGGCAGCAGTCTGCTTTTTCTGCTTGGACGGTTTGGTAGTTGAAAACTTTCATGGTTATCAGAGTATATGTTGATTGTTCGGGTTTAATTAATTTGGCATGAGTATTTTTTAGATATATCTGAATAACATTTATAACAGCAAACCAACCCAATAAATAAAGAACAACATGGCAAACGACCCGCAACCAGCAAACATCGACGACCTAATCAGCGACTTCTCCCGCTTCTACATACTCACCATCCTCTACGAAAGACCCGCCCATGGCTACAGCATAATCAACCAATTCAAAAAACGCGTCAAAAAAGAAATCAGCCCTAGCTTAGTCTATCCATTCTTGCAGCAACTCGAGGACAAGGGTTTAGTAAAGCATTCTCTAAAGCCAACTGGCGACAAGATAAAAAAAGTCTTTGAACTCACGGAGGAAGGAAGGGAACTGTGTATAGGACTTTTCAAACGGTTCGCCACCTTGGTTGCAATCGCTATTGAACCAAGCATCTATGTTTGTGCTCACTGCGGCTGCAAAGTCTACGAGGGCGGCCACCGAGAAATCATCGATGGCAAAGAAATAGCGTTCTGCTGCATGCATTGCGCTGCCTCATACAAGGAATGCAAGAAATCGATTAAACAAGCAAAATAGCAATCACTGCTAAAATCAAATAAAATTAGTCTTCTATGGGATTCTATTCTGCTGAAGAAGCAAAATCTCCCGCAAAAACTCTTTTTAAATTCCAAGGCAGCAACCCAACACTTTTTACGGAGCCCTTTTTCAAACAAAAAATTTTCAGCATCATCAATAACCTCAACTTTGATTGAGGAAATACTCATCGGCTTTTGCGGATTTTTCTGAACAGCGGAATAGACGAGTTGTCTCTTTCTTTTTCTTCTTCGAACAAATAACGCAAGCAAGATGCAAGCACATATAACACTTATAGCAACTGCTAAAACGGGAAAAATCCAATTCATGATAGATGCGGAGTGGTTGTTTGATGGTGAACCAAAAGCGTACACCTTGTGTTCCCATGAGCCTAAATAAACCACGCCATTGGCTACTGCGGGAGAAGAAACAAAAATATCGCCTGTCATGTAACTCCATATGAGGACGCCATTTGAAGCATTCAACGTCACACAGAAAAATGAAGATGCCCAAAAATGGGAAAATTAAGTTATTTATGTTTGCGACGTCGCATTAAGACTAATGCTGCGGCAGCAATTATTATCAAAATTACGATGACTGCTCCAATTACGTATGCGTAGTTGATCGGGCTTGAAGAGGTTGAGGTAGGAGTGGCAGTTGGGCTTGGTGAGGTGCTAGAGGATGCGGCGACGGCGTAGATGTTGTTGTCATATGAACCAAAATATATTACTCCGCAGATGGTTGCAGGAGATGAATAGAGGTTTCCGTCGGTTTGATATGTCCATATAAGATTTCCTGTTGTGGCATCTAGTAAGTATGTTTTGTTGTCGAAACTTGTGACAATTATGGTATTATTTGCGATTGCTGGTGAAGAGAAAACTGAACCTCCAGTTTTGTAATTCCAAAGTTTAGTCCCAGTTGTAGCATCTAGGGCGTAAACGTTGGAGTCCAATGATCCAATGTAGACTTTGCCATTGGCGACCGCGGGAGATGACTGAATGCAAAGATCGTTAGTTTCTGGGAAGTTCCAGAGTTGCTTGCCTGTAGATTCATCTAACGCGTAAGTGTGGTTGTCGTAAGAGCCAACATAAAGTATACCGTTGGAGACTGCTGGCGAAGATTCAACGAAGCTGCCCGTGGTGTAGTTCCAAAGTTGTTTTCCATTTGATGCATCTAATGCATAGACGTTGCGATCATATGAACCGAAGAATACTGCACCGTTGTCTACTGCAGGAGATGAAATAACAGTACTACCCGTGGGGTAACTCCAGATAAGAAAACCGTTTGTAGCGTTTAACGCGTAGAGGTTATGATCGTTTGAGCCCACATAAACTATGCCATTTGCGACAGCTGGATTGGATTGCACTTCTTTGCCTGTTGTGAAGTTCCAAACGAGCTTGCCGTCGGCAGCATTTAGTGCGTAGACCTGATGGTCATTTGAACCAAAATAGACTACTCCATCTGAAACAGCTGGCGAAGTGTAAATCTCGCCACCGGTTAAAAATTTCCATTCAAAGGTGCCTGTTGTTGCATCTAACGCGTACATGTTTTTGTCAAAAGAACCAACAAAAAGCACGCCGTCTGTAACTGCCGGGACTAGACCATATTCGACCACCCGTCTTGTAAGTCCACAGAGTTTGGTTTGTGTCAGGTCCATTTGCAGGGGAAAAGCCGTCGTGGACCAAATTGTTGTGAAACATAGGCCACCATCCCGACGCAGTTTCTTGACTGATGGAACCCGTTATTTGATTGTCGATTGCCGTTTGGGATGCCGCTAAGAAAAGCATCGAAAACATGGATAAACAAAGAAATCCTACTAAAATAAATGCAAAAAGGTTTTTCATCTAAATTTACTTCCTAAAAATATCTATCAAACTAAACTCTCTGGAATTATATATAGTTTCATTTTCTCATTGCCCTCGCCATTTCATCTCATTTCTTTTGATGTACTCTACAACAAATTCTTTATCGATAGTGTAATCGATAGCATAGAAAAATTATGCCTATACGAGCGCTAGAGGTTTGCCTTTCAAGGTTTTATTAAATTTTAAAAACAAACTGCAACTGAAAGAATTTAGTGATTCTATGAAAAAAATGATTACAAAAGCAATAATTCTCTCGGTAGCTTTCCTTATGGCACCACCAGTTTTAGCTATGGGTCCAGTTTAGCATGGCTAACAAAAAAGTTAGGGGACTAGCCCAAGTGACGTTCTATGCATTATATAGCTTCCTTTGTCTGGTACTGAACAGAGAGACATCTCCAAGGATAGGTAGACAGGAAAAGGCAGCTCACCAACTTAATTCAACACCTAATTTAGGTACAAAGCGACGCGCTTACAACCAGAATGCAACACAACACATACCCCCACACCAATAAACAATCTTCTACACAAACTGTTGGTTGTTGCTAAAATAAGATTGGTCCAAGCAACAACTAAAGAAAATCATCAAAAAGAAAAAAGGTTAACTGTTTTGAAGATTATACAACTCAGTCAAAGCCAATTTCTTCACAACACATCCAACATCACCCCTAGCAATTACCTTGAACGCATGCATAGCAACCTGTTTATAAAATTGACAGTAGTAGCTTTTCTGCAGCATCTTGGTGTCTGCACTGTACATTTCTGCTGGGCAAGGGGAACCGCACATGTTACGGAAAACGCATGTTTGGCATTCAACTATATCATCGACTGTACGTTTGGTTACTTTTAGGAAGTTCTTTGATGCCCCAATGTCCTCGATGCTATTGTTGAAGATGTTTCCGCCGTTGAAGTCTTCCATGCCAATGAATTCGCCGCATGGATAGGCGTTGCCATTTGCTGCAACTGCAAAGTATCTTCTGCCTCCTCCACATGGTGAAATGTCACACATCATAACTCTGGCTGAAGGTGCAATTATCCCAAGTAGAATGTTGGCGAAGTCAGCGACGATTATTCGTTTGCCTTCTTTTGTTAAGCGTATGGCTTCTTCTGTGGCGCTGATGAATGCTGCCGCCGCTACTGCTGGGTCAGGTCGCAAGGCATGAGCGGTTTGCTGTGTGCCCCGCACCGGATTCATGAGGCATAACGTAACACCTTTGCTCTGAAGGAGTCTTACCATGTCTGTGAGTTGCCCAACATTATAGGTTGTCATAGTGGTTACTACGTTCAAGCCTCTGTAACCCTTGAACCATTCAAGCGCCTTCATGATTTGCTTGTACTGACCCGGTCCCCGCAAGAAATCATTGATTTCCTCAACAGGCGAATCCAGCGAGATGCCGATGTTAACTTTGTATTCCTTTATGAAATCAGCATCTTGTTCTGTTAATGCTAAACCGTTGGTTTGTATTCCGAAAAAGACGTCGTTGTGGTATTCTTTTATGATTTGGAAGAGGTTATCCTTGTTTAGAAGTGGTTCGGTTCCGTGGAAGATTACTGAGCCTTTTCTTTTTTGGCTCTTGAAGTACTCGGAAGCTTTTTCGACGATGGTTTTGAGTTCTTGGTAGGTCATGTTTTTGCCTCTGCTCTTGACCTCTTTGGGCAGGTAGCAGTATGGGCAGTTGGCGTTGCACATGTCCGTTGGGTTAATGTAGAATAGGATTAACTCGGTGCTGTAGCGGAGTGCTTTCATTTCAGCGGCAAGTTTGGCTTGCATTTGGCTGTAGAGTTTCTCCAGTTTGGCTGTTTCGCCTGTGCCCCAGAAGTTTGTTTCTGGTTCAATTTTGAATTCTGTCTCGTTAACGATTAATTTGTAAAACATGAATATGATGCTCCAAAAAAATTAGAAGGGAGACTCGTCACTCTGCATTACGTAGTGAGTGAGTCCTGCCCCTTTATACTTGCATTCTAGTCGGTAGCTTATTCCTTGCATGGTTTTTGTTGCTTTTTCCATGTTGTTCACTGAGTTTAGGCTGGTTTCTTATGATTTAAAGCTTGTTAGTTGTATTACGATCGTAATACGCACCCGCTGAGAACGTTAAGGAAGCCAAAGAACTCGCCGAATCAGGTTATGAGTCATTCTACATACTGACAAGCAATCCTCAGATAATTGGAGGAGACTTGAAGAGTTGAAGAATAACAAGATTTGGGCATTCAAGCAAAAGGAAGGGGCATACCCGAACAAGCAGTGAAGTCCGGAGCAGTCTTAGTCGAAAGCGAATAATCGTTCCATTACAATGTGCTCCAAAATATTAAGGATGGTTTTTCTCTAAAACTCGCAACGGGTAAAAAGGGTTCTTAACTAGAGTTCATAGATTCTGCATAATCCTTTTCCATGGTTAACAAGAAATGGCAATTCTTTTGAAACTATATTTTTTCTAATCTCTATTGGGTCACAATCCGTTTTCATAATCAAATCAAAATGGCGGTGTTCGTTTTGTTTTAGGGTAGGATTTGAATACGTTACTGATCTAACAGGTGGGAAACTCTTCAGGAAAAGAAAGTAGACTCACATAACTCTTTATTAGTCTTTTATGGCTTCGATGAAGCTCATAACGTTCCAGAGTTTAACCCGGGTGTACGGTGGCATGTTGGGATCTTGCAGAATTTCATCCAGCATCGACACAGCATTGGAAGCACGTACTGCAGGAGTGTATTCGGCGCTTTGCAGGGAGCTCATGGCATCTTTTGCGGAACGACGGATGTTACGTGGCGTCGTACTATCTTCAGAAACCTCGGTCAGAACAACTAGCGCTTGCTGAATCTTTGCTTCATACTCATCAGATTTCTTCTTCCGCACCATAAATATTCCCTCTGATGCACTCTGGCAGTGACCAAGTTATATAAGCATTGAGACGTATTTACTTTGGGGTTCACCATGAAACCTAGATCAGAAAACACAGTTGTCAAACGAGGCGCAAATCTTCTGCTACAAGGTGCTACATTAACTGACCTATCCTGCCCAGTCTGTTCATCCCCGCTCTTTAGACTAAAAGACGGCACACTTTGGTGCGCACAAGATGAGAAAAAAGTGGTAATTGTCAAGGAAGGCGAAGAAGCACCCAAACAAGCGCCAGCACCCAGTACAAACTACGATAAGCTTGAAGCAACATTGATGGCGAAGATAACAGAAATAGATGGGAAAATTGAGAAAACTCAGGACATGGATGAACTACAAAAACTCACAAATGCGCTCTCGGAACTACTAAATACGCTCGAAAAAATCAAGAAAATGAAAGCCTGAGCACGACCAATTTGACTCTGGGGTTCTACGAAAATTTTCCGGTGAACATTCATCGAGTCGACAGGTTCAATTCAACTCTTTCAAGCAAGCAGCTCCAGCAAAAATTAATCAAAGTTTTAAAATTCATCAACTGCAGCGAATACAGTTTTGAAGAAGTAGCCAACCCCACCATACCCGGGGGCAGAGTGATTTTTGAGTTTGGACTGGCTGAATCAGGAGATTTCAACTATATTGACGATGAAGAAGTTAAGAAAACATTAAGTTTTCTTGTGAAGAAACAATTGGATTCACTGGATTTTTTCTGTTCCATACGTTACTACAAGGGAGCGGGTGCAGATAGGGCAGCCTTAAAGTTTGATTATTACATGCTTAGAACTGTTTTTGGCAAGGATACACTAGAAGTTCAGGTCCACCATGAACGTGGTCCCAGGTACATTTCGCCTGAAGATTTAACGATGTTTATTTTTTCAAAGGTAAATGCGGAATCGACGAGGAACAAAAAAATTCTCAAGAAAGCACCAACTTAGTTACCGCTTGAAGCTATGCTATTTATGTCTGTTCTATAGCCGAAAGTTATATTTCTATCAGCATGCACCTAAGGAAAGATTAGCAGTTTACGATTTCAAGGAGCTAACAAAGTATGTTACCAATTGAAGTTACATCCCTAAAAAAGAACTATGGCGACCTAAAAGCCGTTGACGGCATCTCCTTCACAGTTAAGGAAGGCGAGGTCTTCGGACTTTTGGGTCCAAACGGCGCAGGCAAAACCACCACCATTGAAATCATGGAGGGCTTGCGTGAACGAGATGGAGGAGATGTAAAAGTACTTGGCTTCGACCCGTGGAAAAACGGTTACGAACTTCACAAGAAAATCGGCGTTATTCCACAGGAATTTACGTTTTTTGAAAAAACCACTCCCAGAGAAGCTATAATCTACTACGCTGACCTTTTCAACATAAAAGTCAATCCAGATGAGATATTGAAAGAAGTTCTGCTACAGGAATCTGCCAAAACCAATTTTGATAGTCTTTCAGGCGGGCAGAAGCAGAAGACAGGGCTTGCACTTTCACTTGTTAACTCGCCTGAACTTCTCTTCCTAGATGAACCAACTACTGGTTTGGACCCTAACGCTAGAAGGGCAATATGGGAAGTTATACGCGGGTTAAAGGCCAAGGGCAAAACAATCATCCTGACTACACATTACTTAGACGAGGCACAGCAACTCTGTGACAGAGTAGCCATCATGGATCATGGGCACATTGTAGCTATGGGAACCACTGAAGAAATCATCCAGCAGCATGGTTCAGGTGAACGCTTAGATATTCATGGAAGCGAAAAACTCGCCGACTACATCAAAGCAAACACGGAATTGCAAGTTGACTATGACAAAGTCAAAGGTGAAATTACTATTCCGTTGAAAAAGAAAATTGATGCTCTCGCAGCATTGGCAGCGGTTGAGCAATCAGGTTTGGACTGGGGCGATATCCAGACGCGTCAAGACAGTTTAGACGATGTATTTGTTAAGCTAGTTAACGAACCTATCACCGAGGGAGAACCTACCTCAGAAGATAAAACTAGTAAAAAGCGGAGGCGCTAAAAATGGTCAGTGGAAAACGCATACTTTCAGACTTCAAAGTCTTCAGCCGAGGATACCTGAGAAACAAATTCGGCTTGTTCTTCGGCTTAGTCTTCCCAGTTATCTTGATTTTGATTTTCGGAGCGATTTTCTCTGGAAACGGTTCAGGAACAATCAATGTTTACGCTCAAAACCAAGATACTGGTCTCCCAGGCGGATCAAACATTGGCGCAACCTTCCTTGCGTCGTTAAATGAATCTGGCACCATTAAGGTCTTTACTGTTGATCCTTCAGATAATTTTTCACAGTACCTAGCTGACCACTCTTCATCTGACGGAATAATTATACCTGCGGATTTCTCAGCGAACTATGCCGCGGGTCACCAAGTGAACGTAACAGTTTACGGTAATCCTACTGCAAGCACAAGCGGGATTGTGGGCGGAACAGTCAACGGATACGCAAATTATTACAATCTCAACTACTTTCAACGAAAATACAACGACACAACCCCAGCAATCATAGGCATAACCTCAGCGACCGTGAACACCCAACAAACAAAAACAATAGACTTCCTCGTCCCAGGCTTAATCGGCTTTGCCATCTTGACCAGCCCAATGTTCTCGCTAGTCAACATTTCCTCCGAATACAAGAAAACTAAACTCTTCAAGCAACTCTCCTTAACCCCCCTTACAAAGATTGAGTGGCTAACCTCAAAAGTCATGTGGTACATTGTTTTGACGATTGCCGGTTTTCTATTGATGGTTACTGTGGGAATCGCAGCTTACGGCGCACACGTCACCCTGTCACCTTGGCTTATACCCTTCCTCCTTTTGGGTCCAATGCTATTTGCGGCGCTCGGCATGTTAGTCGGCACTGTAACCAAGAACCCTGAAACTGCAGGCGTTATAGGCAACATAGTCACATTCCCCATGATGTTCCTCTCCGGGACATTTTTCCCCATCAGCATCATGCCAACGTACCTGCAAACATTCGCTCATGTTCTGCCGCTATTTTACGTCATCGAAGGCTTAAACAACGTAATGGTCTACGGCAACATCGGAGGAGCCCTTATCGATATGGCAGTGGTTTTAGTCATCACAGCTGTAATCTTCGTCTTGGCAGTTAAATTGTTCAAGTGGAGAGAAGACTAACAACCAGCCTTTCTTTCTCTTTTTCAAATTTCTTTAAAATCACGCCGACAGAGGAATACGTTGTAAGCAAGTTTAAATCTGCTTAACTGATTCAATTTGTTTGGGCGACTGGCATGTCCGAAAAAATTAAGGTAATTGCTTTTGCTGGAAGCTTAAGAAAAGGCTCATACAACAAAGCCTTAATCCGCACAGCCGTCGAAGTGGCGCCCGAAAACGTCGCAATCGAAGTTTTTGATTTAGAAGGTCTTCCGCTCTTTAACCAGGAATTTGAAGCTGATCCCCCTCAAAGGGTCAAGGAATTCAAAGATAAAATCAGAAATGCAGATGCCCTCTTGATTGCCACCCCCGAGTATAACTATTCTGTCTCAGGAGTCCTAAAAAACGCCATAGACTGTGCCTCGAGACCCAGAGCGGACACGCCTTTGGAGGGCAAACCCGTCGCCATAATGAGCGCATCCGCTGGCAGGTTCGGAGGTGCCCGAGCCCAATATCACCTGCGGCAATCATTCATATTCCTTAACATGCAGCCGATTAACAGACCTGAAGTTATGCTTTCAGATGCAATACACAACGTGGATGCCACTGGGAAGGTTACCAACGAGCAAACACGCCAACTTATCCGCCAACTGCTTGAAGCCCTTGCCGTGTGGACCATAAAGCTAAAACAAACTCGGCAGTAGTGCCTTGCACAGTTTCAGTTTTGATACAGCAAAACCTTAAAGCGATCAGCAACCACGCTAGGAATTGGGCATTATACATGAGAGTCATAGCTGACCTGCACATACACGGCAAGTACAGCCGAGCCACAAGCGAGCAAATGAGCATTCCCGAAATCGCAAAATACGCAAAAATCAAGGGACTCAATCTGGTTGGCACGGGCGATTTTACCCATCCCAAGTGGCTAGAAGAAATCAACGAAACGCTCACTCCTGATGGTGACTCCGGACTCTTCAAATTAGCCAACGCAGACTCCCCTATACGGTTCATGTTACAAACAGAAGTCTGCACAATCTTTGATTACAAAGGTGAATCAAAAAAGGTTCACCATGTTATACTTACTCCATGGATTGAAACCGCCGAGCAAATCAGTGAGCGACTTCAAAGCTTCGGCAGTTTAAGCTCAGACGGTCAGACCTATCCTAAATGTTTCAGCATCTCAATTGGTCGAGCAGGTAATGGAGGTCTGTGGCGACAACATGGTATTTCCAGCGCACGCTTGGACACCATGGTTCAGCATCTTTGGTGCCTTCAGTGGCTTTGACACCGTAGAAGACTGCTACCAAGACATGACCAAACACATCCACGCACTGGAAACTGGCTTGTCGTCTGACCCACCCATGAATTGGCGCCTCAGCAAACTCGACCGATACGCGCTCGTTTCGAACAGTGACTGCCACAGTTTCTGGCCTTGGCGCATCGGCAGGGAAGCCAACGTTTTTGAACTGGAAAAATTCAGCTACAAAGCAGTCACAGATGCAATCATCGCCAACGATTCCTCCCACTTCAAATTCACAATCGAAACAGACCCCGCCTACGGCAAATACCATTGGACAGGGCACCGCAACTGCAAAGTTTCTCTTTCACCTGCGGAAGCCATAAAATTCGGCAACATTTGCCCAGTTTGCCGCCGACCACTCACCAAAGGAGTTGAACAACGCGTTGAGGAACTCGCCGATAGACCATCAGACTTCAGACGCCCGGGAGCACCGGGGTTTATGCGTCTGCTTCCACTCTCAGAAATCATTGCGACAGTGCTTGGGTCTGATTCGCCTTCGACTCAAGCGGTCTGGAAAAATTATAATTTGTTGATTGAAAAATTTGGCGATGAATATTCGGTTTTGATTGATGCGCCTTTTGATGCGTTGGCTCAGGTGGTAGATGCTTCGATGGCTCAAGCCATCGTTAAGGTCAGGGATGGCACCGCCAAGGTTACGACCAGGATACGACGGCGTCTATGGACAGTTAGTTTTAGGTATCGATGCGCCGCCGCAGGTTAAACCCAAGCCCAAACTTATCCAGTCAATCGTTAAGCAGAAGAGCATGACAGATTTCTGGTAAAACCTAAACAAATCGTTTAATTCCTACAAACAAATCTAGTTTTGGAAAGGACGTTTACTTGTGAAAGACCTTCTAACAAAAATCAACAACATCGCCACCCAAAAGTTCGGCGCTCAATACTCAGAAGCCAGAGGTCAAAAACTCTACAAAACAGCGTTGACCCTAAAAGAGGAACGTGTAGAAGCTGCCAAACAAGGCATCGAAAATGGCGTAGCTATCCGTGTGTTGGTGAATGGTGCATGGGGTTTTGCTTCAGTAGGTTCCTTTGATGCTGCGATTTTGGAAGATGCGGTTTCGGATGCTTGTCGAATGGCGAAGTTGGCGAGTGAACGGCTGAAAACGCCCATTAAACTTGCCGATGCAAAAGTCATTGAAGACCATGTGCTTTCCAAACCAAAAAAGAACCCAGCCGACATCCAAATGGAAGATAAAATCAAAACGGCTTTGGCTGTGAACAAGGCAAATTTAGGATTTAACAAGAAAATCAAAAGTTGCACCATCGACTACTTTGATTTAACGGGTTCAAGTTTTTTTGTCAATAGCGACGGCACCAGCATAGAGCAGGATAAACTGTACGTTTGGGCTCGAATAACTGCTTCGGCGCAGGATGAAGGTGTGTTCACGTTTAGCCGCGAAGAAATCGGCTCTACAGCAGGCTACGAGCTATTCGACGTGCAGGCGCCCGAGGTTTTAGGCGAGAAAGTTGCGAAACTTGCGGTTGAACAGTTAACCGCTAAATCGCCAAAAGGCGGCAAGTTTCCTGTAGTTTTGGGTCCAAACGTAGTTGGTGTGTTTGTTCATGAGGCGTTTGGGCACTTGGCGGAGGCAGATTTGGCGCTCTCAGGCGGCGTGTTAGCGGACAATTTGGGAAAGAAGATTGGGTCAAACTTGGTAACGTTCTACGATGACGGCACCATTCCCGGGGCGTTTGGCGCATTCAAGTACGACGATGAAGGCGTTGCAAGCCACAAAACATTACTCATTGAAAATGGCGTTGTAAATGGTCTGATGCATAACCGGGAAACCGCGCAAAAATTCCATGCCGAACCCACGGGGAACGCTCGGGCAGAAGATTTTCGCGTGGAACCAATCATCCGAATGCGATGCACATACATGGCGCCAAGAGACCAAACCGTAGACGAATTAATTGAGGATGTTAAGTCGGGTTATTATTTTAAGAGTTTTAGGGGTGGACAAGCAA
The DNA here is from genome assembly GCA_963809455.1 of Candidatus Bathyarchaeota archaeon. GTDB lineage: Archaea > Thermoproteota > Bathyarchaeia > Bathyarchaeales > Bathycorpusculaceae > Bathycorpusculum. Next base: position 280,768 of record CAWEJP010000001.1, read on the forward strand.
ACCTTGATGGCACTTTCCAAGTTGGCATCCAGGAAGGCTACGAAATCGTGAACGGCGAATTAAGCGGCGCGGTCCGCAACGCATCGATTAGCGGCAACACTCTAGAAACACTGCACAAAGTGAATGGTGTAGGAAAAGATTTCCTGTTGGATCCAGGGCGATGCGGGAAGGGTCAGACAGCTTTTATTAGTGATGGTGGACCGCACATTAGATTAAGTGAGGTGGTTGTCGGTGGCAGTGCTTGAAAAAAACCTGATGATTAGTTTAGCTGAGAACGCTGTTAAGGCAGCGCTCAATAAAGGTGCCCAAGATGCGGAAGCCTACGTTTACGAGGGACAAGCCTCCAACATCGGCATTGAATTGGGGCAGATCAGCAAGACCAACCGCATAATCGACCGGGGCCTTGGCATAAGAGTAGCCGCCAACAAAGCCATCGGGTTCGCCTACACAAACATCGTAGAGGACTCCAAAGCAGTTGAGAAGGCTGTGGCTAGCGCGTTGAGTTCGGCTAGGGCAAGTAAACCTGACCCAGACTGGAACGGATTGCCTGAAAAGAAACTGTACGCAACAACCGAAAAGACGTTTGACCAAAAAATCGTCGACCTCACCTCAGAAGACCTCGTACAAATCGCCGTAGCTATGCTAGATGCCGCGAGCCAAGTGGATAAACGGGTTTTCCCCATTGAAGGGGGGGTAGGCAGCGCTTATCTTTCTAATGCCATCGCCAACTCAAACGGCATAACAGCCTTCGACAAGGGAACAGTGATTGAGTGCAGTGTGGCAACGCTGGCAAAAGAAGGCAACACCGTTACACCAGTATGCTTTGAGTTTAACGCAGCAAGGGACTACAAACTTGACCCAACATGGGTTGGAAAAGAAGCTGCGAAAATGGCGCTTTCAGCCCTAAATACCAAGTCTGTGGAAACTAAATCGGGAAAAGTAATTCTCACACAATTTGCCCTACAAGACCTTCTATCTTACACCCTAATCAACGCCATAAGAGCCGACAGTGTTCAAAGGGGGCAGTCGCCGTTTAAAGGCAAAATCGGAGAAAAAGTCGCCTCAGAAAACCTCTCAATCTTCGACGACGGCTTATTTTCAGGTGGATTACGCACGGGAAGCTTCGACGCAGAAGGTTCCCCCCATCAGAAAACACCAATCATAGAAAAAGGAATCCTGCGCAACTTCCTCTACGATAACTATACAGCCCGAAGGGAAGGCAAAGAAAGCACCGGCAATGCTTCAAGAGCAGGATACCTCTCAACCCCCGGCATCGACACCACAAACTTCCATATCCTGCCCGGAAACAAAACCTCTGAGGAAATGATAAGTGAAGTGGAAGACGGCTTAATCGTTTACTACTTGCAAGGCGCCCACAGTAGCAATCCCGTCAGCGGCGAATTCTCGGTCGTTGCGACGCCGGCTTGGAAAATCAAGGATGGAAAAATCACCCATTGCTCCCGTGGCGTGATGCTTGCCGGCAACGTGTTTGAACTGCTCAAAAACATCAGCGTAATCGGCGGAAACGAGAGGCAGATGGGGCAGTTGATTTCGCCGTGGATTCAGGTGGAAAACGTTCGGGTAATTGGGCAATAACTCAAGGTTTCAGGCTATTTGCCCAAAAGCTTTTGGAGTATTCGCCTAAAACGCCTTCGTAGATATGTTTGGTCTGCTGTGCGATTTTTTCCCAATCGTACTTTTCCTGAACACGCTGATACGCGTTATCTCGGATGTATTTGGCGAAGTTTGGGTCAAGCAGAATTTTGGATATTCCCCACGCTAAGGAATCGGGGTTGTTGGGGTAAACCTTAACGCCCGTAACATCGTGCTCAACAATTTCTGATAAGCCTCCCGTGTCTGACACTACAGCTGGGCTTTTTGCAGCCATAGCTTCCAACGCAACGATGCCGAAGGGTTCAAACAGCGATGGCACAACTGATACATCCGCGATCCTTTGCAACTTAAGCAGGGTAGGTTCATCGAGGAAGCCTTCAAAGAGTACTTTATGTTCTAAACCCATGCTGCGTACGATGTTTAGAAGTTGCTCTTTCATGTAGCCGCTGCCGACGATTATGAATTTGGCGTTTACTTTGCTTAACACCTTGGGCACTGCGTTGATCAGGACATGGATGCCTTTTTCGTAAACTAAGCGTCCAACGAAGAGAACGATTTTTTCTTCAGGCAGGGCAAATTTGCTTCGAAATTGGCTTAAGTCTTCATCGCCAACGTAGTTCTGAATGTTTACCCCGTTTGGAACCATCACTAATTTGTCGCTTGGCAAACCAAAAGTGTATTTTACGTGGGAAATCATGTAGTCGCTGCAGCAAATTACCTTCCATGCTTCGTATGTGAGCCATGCTTCGGTTTCATGAATCATTTTTTCAGCAGTGGTATGTAACCCATCTCTTCTACCCATCTCAGTTGAGTGCATGGTTACCAGCAGGGGTTTTCTGAAAACATGCTTCAAGCCGATACCTGCATTTGCCACAAGCCAATCATGCGCGTGGAAAACATCGATTTTATCCGCAATTTTTCTTGCTAGGGCAGCGGTTTCTTTCTGCATGTTCATGTTCATCAAGTAAACCCAAGTGGCAAAGTCGGGTGAGGGGTTCTTGTAAGAGTCTATACGGTAGACTTCCACGTCGTCGATTACTTCATGGGCGGGGGCACCTGGAAAATCGCAGGTAACCACGTAGACTTTTACGTCTTGTTTAGCCAAGTATTTGGATAAGAAGTAAATGTGGGGGGATATGCCTCCGATAACTCTGGGAGGATATTCCCAGCTTAGCATCATGACGGTTAATTTATCATTCATTCTTCTTTGCCTCCGCCACTTTGCTAAACAATGTTAGAACATCTGCCACTAGAGAATTGAGGTCTATTGGAACAACAATGATTTTTTCTTTAGGAACCTTGTAAATTCGCTCAACTTCATCCTTCATCCACTCAGACTTCACGATTACTGCTGCAGCTTCAAAGAAACCCAGCCACTCTATGCTTTTAATCGCCATGTTGTAGGAAGCGTTAGCATTTGGAGAACGATGGTCTTCGAGGCTTTCTACTGAGTAAACAAAAGGTATGCCTAAACCGTTTTTGAGGGTTACAGCTGCTGGAATAAAATGCCAATCATAGACGTTTATGAGGTCCACCTGCTTATTTGATTCGTAATAGATGTCTGCGGCGACTCGTTCAACTTCCTGGTTGAGCGTTAAGACCCAAGTTAGAACGCCGATGTGATTGCGCACAGGGTTAGCGACTCTGAAGGCTTTTACGCCGCTTGATTCTTGCGTTCGACCTGTTGCGGAGTCATCGTATGTTACAACATTAACGTCTACTTCGTTGTTGGCAAGTTGGGTTGAGAGGGCGCTAACGTAACCTGAGAGTTGACCTACTACTCTAGGCGGATACTCCCAAGAAAAAATGATGACACGCATAGATGTTTCCACTAGGTGAAGAGCGAACAGACCTTAATTATTCCTCGTCCATTTAGATAGTACCTTTTCTTACCCTCGTTATCGTAGAAGCTTTCAGCGAAACCCTCAGATTTGTATTTGTCTAAAATGCCCTCGATTTCGCTGGGGTCTTTCTGCAAAAGTCGTGCGACTTCTTCGCCTCTTCTAGCTAAATCGGCAGCGGTTGCGCACAGATTATGCAGTGTCTGCAAGACTTTATCGGGAAACGGAAGCTCTTCTCTCATTTTTAATTGCACCCTGCTAAACAATTGTACAACGACTTATCTAATAAACGCATACGAGACAGGTTTTCTTAGAAGAGCTGGGTTGCATCCTGTAACTCCTTGATTTGGGCAATATACCGCTTTTTTGTTATGTCAACTAGGGCTTTTCTCAATTTTTCACCTTTTTGTTCGGAAATAGCGATTTCCTTTAGTTTTTCCGCAAGTTTCTGGTCTTTAAGCGAACTTTTTGCCCAGCTTTCAAAGTCTCCGTTGCCAACGTGGAATTCGATGGCTTTTACGTTTACTTCTTGGAGTGCTTTTACAAAGCCTTTCAGACCCCAAGCCATCTCACCCGAGTAAAACTCTTTTCCAACGCCTGTGTAGAATAAGAAGGGCTCGTTAGCTGTTAAGATAAACATTCTCAAACGGGCTTCAAAATCGTTGAGCAGCGTCTGTGCAGCGACGAATGCATCCATTGGCGATTCGTAGGGGCTGAAGTATGAGTGGACTTCTCCTGGTCCCCCGCCTGCAGTGAACATATAGTACAGGTGGTCACTTGTTTGGAAATCCCGCCACAACTTAAGAAACGTATCGTCGTCGGCTTCTTTTATGAACGGTTCCAGCTTGCGCAAGGTCGTGTAGTATGCCCATTGCATAACGTTGCCAAGCCACCCCGACTGATCTCGTTTTATGTCTGCCCAAGAAACTGTTCCCTCAGCTTCTGGGACATCAACTTCTCCCGCCGAAGTATGCTTATCAATTACTTCAGAAGGCGTAGTCATCTTGAGGTGGTCATACTTCAAAATCTCATCTGGCAAATGCTGAAGGAAGCTGTGGATACCTGTTTCTGGCCAATGGTGTTCGCCGAAGGTTTCGTAGTCGGGAAAAATGTTGATGCATTCGCCCTTGGTTTCAGCTAGCCATTTTGCATATTTGTCTGCGGTCAGGGGCCACTCGGGCCACCAGCGTGCTGAAAACCTAAAGCCGATATCATCGGTTAACTTGTAATTGCGTAGTAAAACCCTGATGTTCTTAGCGCCTTTTGGAGTGTAAATGTAGTTGGGTGATTTTTCTCCAAGAGTCTTCTCTACTCCCTCTGTGTAGATGCCCTTGTACCCCATTTCTTCAACGGTTTTGGCGATGGTGTTGTTGTAGAGCAACTCAGTGTTCTCAAAAATCCGTGGCGTATAGCCGAGCAAATCTTTCATGGTCTGCTTATGCATCGCAACTTGGGCAATGAATTCCTCTTTTTCAGGATAGAGGCTGGCGATTGAGTGGTAGTAGGTTTGGTCCAGTAACTCCACACATTCCGTGGCTGCAAGTTGTCTGAAACTTTCAAGCAGGTCCTTGTCGAACATTTCGCATTGTTCAAGAAAAACGCCCGATATGCTGAAAGAGAATTTGGCTTGCTTGCGATCGTGCCTGTGTTGGTCTATGACGTCAAGGATGATTTGGTTTGAAGGAAAATAGCATTTGCGTGCAGCCCGCTTAAAGATTTCTCGGTCAACCTCGGTGTCAAAGTAGTAATCGAATAACTCATTTTTTGATAAGCGCCTGAAAGCTTTGCCTTCCCAAAACAGGTTACGCCTCAATCTATGTGGCTGGTGAACTTCGAAGACAAACACAACATCGGTCATGACATTTATGCCTCTAAACTAAACCATATCAGACAATACAGTTATTTCTAATTTATGTTAAAAAATCAGTTTTGATTCGTTGAGGCAAAAACTGAATTCAACTAAGAACTGCTCAAGCCAACAAAACATCTGCTTTTGTGAAATTGGGAAAAATCTTATATGAAAAGCCGTTGACTACATGGACATGGCTCCCAATAAAAATAAAAAATCAAATCGCAAATCCAACAAGACGCTTTTTCTCGCAATAGGCATAATCGCCATCATCCTCATCGGCGTCGGGGCATACGTTGTGTTAGGGCAATCAAATCATCCTGCAAACTTGTCACCTACCCCAACACCCACTCCTGCTCCAACCACCTTTACTGGAACACCTACTTCACCTCCAACTGCCTCAACATCGCCAACGTCTGATGACTCCCTTTATGCAGGCGGAACAAAGGTTCTGCTTCAAACCAGCGTAGGAAACATCACTCTCCAGTTGCGAAACGATAAACCAATCACAACCGCCAATTTCATCAACATCGTCAATCACGGATGGTACGATAGCACAACCTTCCACCGAGTCATCGCAGGCTTCATGATTCAGGGTGGAGGCATTAGCCAGTCCATTCCACCAATCGCAGATGAAATAGGCAGCAACAACCACAACACCGCTTATACGATTACCATGGCCAAAACAAGCCAACCTAACTCTGCAACAAGTGAATTCTTCATAAACGTCGCCGACAACAGCCACATCACATACCAAGACGGTACCACATTCGATGGAACATATTCAGTCTTTGGAAGAGTAATCGATGGACAAAACATCGTTAACGCCATAGCCAATGCTCCAGTGACAGCAAATCCCAATATGCAAAACGAAATGAGCAATCCAGTGAATCCTGTTACCATCACAAAAGCGTCAATTGTGCCTTAAGCAAGCATAAAAAATAACCCAGCTTTTTACTCCATTTTTATGTTTCAATATAGCATCAAAACTTAATTCATAAAATTTTTCTCCTTGCAATAGAAATAAAAGTCAATAATTCTACTTGATACCGAGGCAAATATTATGTCTGAACAATCGTCAAATCAACCTGAAACTAAAGTTCTGCTTCACACAAGCATGGGCGACATAACAATCGCTCTACGAAATGATATGCCCATCACGACTGGCAACTTCAAAAAACTGGCTCAACAAGGAACCTTCAATGGCACCATTTTCCACCGTGTTATTCCAGGATTCATGATTCAAGGCGGCGACCCAACAGGCACCGGCTACGGTGACCCTTCAATCCCCGAAATCAAAGACGAGTTCACAAGAACTAACCGCAACGATCGAGGCACAATATCCATGGCAAATGCAGGTCCAAACACGGGAAGCAGCCAATTCTTCATCAACCAAGTCAACAACAACTTCCTCGACAGCAAACACCCAGCGTTCGGCAAAGTCATTTCTGGAATGGATGTCGTAGACAAAATCTCCAAAGTACCAACCGGCGCAAATGACAAGCCACGTGCAAATGTAACAATAATCAGCGCATCAATTGTCCCGTAAAACAAAAAAACGGATAAAAAATTAAGTTATTCTATTTCTTTTCTTCTTTCTCTTTAGGCTTAGAACCGATTTCGACAACTTGAATGCCTATCTGGTATCTTTTTCCGCCCGCGACCATCTTGCCTGTTCCATAGTAGCCTTTGCTGCCTGTTTTGAAGTCTTTTTTGTCAAGTATGAAGTTTTGTTTATCGCCACATAACTGTATGGTTGCCATATTTACATCGCTCATTTTCAAAGTTCACCTAATGTACTTTTAATTCAGTGTACGTTGCTTTTCACCTTTTCGCTTAGGTTTCTGCTTATTTTTTTATTTTCATTAACCCCAAATCAACTGCCACCATAAAGAGGAATGGCAACGCAAGGTAGAAAAACGCAAAAAACACATTACCAAACAATATTGTGAACGGTTGAGAAAGAACGCTTGGGTTCGATAAATCGAGTCCAACCAAATGGAACAAGCCCAGTAAAGCTGAACCCGTCAGGGTTAACGCTAAGCTTACTAAGAATTGAATGGTGAGCCTTCTCTCTTTTCCAAACATGACGATTGAGATAAGGGCTGAGAGGACAAACATCCAGGCAAATGAACAGATGAAGACTGTAACCTTTGCCTCTGAATTCATCCATGAAGCTAAAGCCGGGACAGACCCTCCCAAGGAAAACGTTACGGTCGTTAGGGCTGATTGAGTAAAAATCTGGTAACTAACAATCAAAACCCACGCTATAACCAGATAAATTACTTTTCGAGGGATTGATCTAGCCACATAAGTCACCTACGACCATTTAAGCGCAAGGAAAGTTTTATAACATTTACTTAGCTGAACTCAGCTATTCAATCAAGGCATCGATCAAAAGTAAAGAGATAAATGGTGCGGTCGACGGGATTTGAACCCGTGATCATTAGCTTGGAAGGCTAAAGTCCTAAACCAGACTAGACGACGGCCGCATGTATTTTGCTGATTAAGGCTCTTTTCAGGTTTTATTAGGTCATGTATTTCTTTACTATCACTTCGACCTATTGACCACTTATTGCCTTTTCAGTATTCAGAGAGATACCTTGAGTTTTTAATAAAGTTTTCAGAGATTCTAAATCTTCTTTCTTGCAATAGGTAATTGTAGCTCATGGGTAAATGCATCAGCATGAGAATGGGGCCTAATCCTTGCATACTTAATAGTGTCTTCTTTGTTTAGAAGATTTGTGTTATTCCTGACTCCTATATAGACATAATAACTTTACACCTTTAATCCTTATTTTGACCAACCTTCCATCTTGAGCTCAGACTGGTCAATTCTGCCTGTAAAAACTTTTAAGAATTTTTTCTAACTATGTAAATTATATGATATAACTTGATTTATTGACTGTGACTTTGAAGTTATGGTGGCATCTTCCACAATTGTATGCTTCTATTGTAAGGCATTGATTCTTCAGGGTGCTTGAGGGTTTCTCAACTATTTTGCCACAACTAGGACAATGAGCCATATTCATCCATCTTTTCTTTGCTTTAGAAAGAATATGAGTTTTATGAATCTAAAATAAGAATAATTGACTTTTTCTCTCCTAAGTTCCAAGTACCTTTGCCCTTTCACCAATGAAATTCTTGTTTTTAATGGAATACTATATCTTGCTGATGGTTCATGTTTAATTAATAGTTAGGTTGAAAACGATGAGTTCAGGAAAGGATAGGCATAAAATTCCGGGCAGCCGAATGAAAATCCTAACCAAAGACGCTAAGCAAATGGTGAATGGACCGTACTATTGCCCAAAATGCCGAAAAGAACTCTTGCAGATTTGCCAAGACATCAAAAACAAGCAGGTTTATGCGGTCTGCAAATGCGAGCTTGAATGGCAGTTAACTTACGCACCTGTTTTCCAACCCATCGACTATTACAACAAATTTAGAGACGCTTGGAAAAAGCAGAGTTACGGTATAATCAAACAAAAATAATCTTCATCAACATTATTTTCCAACTTACAATATAAATAACCACTTTGTCTTTGTGTTCATCGAATCCCTTTGAATAGCGATTTGGGACAAGTTTTAAACGGTTGATTAGGAACATTACCCCATCGAAATGGTAACGATGAGTCGACTGTCGCTGAAACAGAAACCAATCAATATATTAATTATTGTATTTTTGACGTTTATTATATCTGCTCCTATAGTGCTTTCTCACACAGTAGCTGCACAAACCGACGGGTACTATGACAGGTCATTCTCGTGGGATTATAACGGGAAACATTGGGATTGGAACCTCAGCATCCCTCAAGACCTCTACAACGCTTACAAATCCGTTCCAGACTCCACTCGAACACGCGATGGACCCGCTGGCTATGACATGATGGTCACAACCAGAGATACATATATCCAGAATTTGGCTGAAAGGATAAATGAAACTACAACGCAACTCGGGTACAATTCTTACGAGCAAGCAAACTTTGTTTTAGCTTTTGTCCAAAGTATTACTTATAACTCTGATCTTAACACAACCGGGTTTGAAGAGTATCCACGATTCCCGATTGAAACTTTAGTGGATCAAACGGGAGATTGCGATTGCAAAGCCATACTTTATGCTACATTAATCCTCAGCCTGGACGACGGTGCAGTTTTCATTAATCCAACGGATCATTTGGCAGTTGGAGTTCTGGGAGATGGCCTTCATGGGACATATTGGCCTTACAACAATCAAACATACTATTACGCTGAAACTACAGGAGTAGGCTTCACCATTGGACAGTTGCCTGATGAATTCCAAGGTAAGACTGCTTACGTTTATGGTATAGACCTGAGCAAACAGTACATTCCTGATAGCGAGGTAACACCGACTACTGAGCCATCCCTAACTAATCCCCAAAGCATAACAACATTGCGACCCACGCCAACTTCCGCACCTTTAGACCCAAATCCCACAACATCTGCATCTCCCGCTGTCTCTGGACCAAGCGTTCAACCCGTTCTGCCTTTATCATTTAACTTAATCGCAGAAAACCCCGGATTTTTTGTAATTGTCCTGTTTGCAATCGTCGCTTCAGTGATTCTCGCTATTTGGTCAGTAAGAAAACAAAAGCTAACCCAAAATAATGAACCATCTCCAGAAACGATCCATCCCCAAAATGATGTTGCCCCATCAGAAGACACCAAATTCTGCATCTTTTGTGGCTCAAACAACAAAATGTACGCTACATATTGTGAGAAATGCGGCAAACAAATAGGATAACAACTAGAAAATTTCCTTGAGTGCTTCTTCGGCGAATGAATCAATTTTGGATTGAGCATAAACCACGATTGCGGCTTCCAACACTATTACAAAAGAAAGAAAACCTGCTAACCCCCACGTCAAACGGACGAATGCTTGAGCTGCCGCCAAATCAACGCTGCCATTTACCATGACAAGCCAACCCCAAAAACCAGGGACATTACTTGTAGTGAACGCGCTTAGATCTGTAGCCATCCAAATGCATAAACCCACAAGAACCGCCGCAAACCCGCAGCCTACTATAGTTATATTTTTCCAGTCAGAGGATAACTTAGACGAAAATTTTATGCCTGTTCGCTCGCCATCTTGTTCAAAATTAATAATTATAGTTTTTTTAGCTGTTTTTGGCGATATCCCCCAAAGTGAACCCTGTTTAAAACAAATTTGATTTGGTGCCTCTTCAGAAACAACTTTGCAATCTTTAGCGGTCAGAGCATCTTTAAATTTTGGATAAGCTTCTTCAATTTTTAGGTTAACCGCTCGCTCAAGCAAAGGGACATCGCAAACTCATATGCAAAAGGGTGCTATTGTGGTTTTTCATCGTTCTTATAAAGGCGCTTCTGATACTGCGAAGACTTGAATTTGAGGCCTCTCACAGGTTGGCGGGGCATGGCTCGTTGCCGCTCGAGATTCTTGATTCTAGCATAGAGTTTGGAAACTTTTGTGTTCGACGGAATCTTTGATCTTGGCTTATGCACGGGCACGGGGGTAAAGGGCTTGGTAATCTCGAGTTTTTTCTTGGATTTCTTGAAAGCTACCTTCCTGACTTTTTTGAAAACTGCGTACCCTTCTTTGAAGTTAACCTCTTGAACTTCCCAGCCTAAATTCAACCAAGCCTTCGCATGAGCACTCGAAGACGTGTTGCTCCACCAGGCGATGTCTCGGTAAGCAGCCATCGGAAGGTTGGCACCGATTAACCCGTCAATCCGCGCGAACGTGAGCTTAAGGGTATCTGTGAATGCACTTCTAAACTTTAAGTGCCCTTCAAGTCCAGCGTACTTGGAGACAGTTTGGGGCGAAACTACTCGTCTTGCGCAGTGTAGGCAAAGCATCGCTATTGGGTCGCCTGTGGCAACGTCTGGTGTCATGCAGTCCCGGCAGAACAGTTTCTTGCAGTGTTGGCACTGTTTCATGTAAGTTGTGCGCATAACTCTGCCGCAGATACCACACTCATCCTTCATTGTTATACCTTCAGCGTAACAAGAACCTCTTCAATCAACCATTGTTTTTAATAGATATTAATTTTCAGCCGTTAATTCTGGCGTTTTCGACGTTAACTGTTTTAGGGTGCCGCTGATTTCTTCCCATACTAACCCAAGGAGCTCTCTGGCTTGGTGGTCGATAAGCAGCAACAAGCCTATATATAGTCCAAAACCTCCGATGGCTTTTGCGATAGTAGAGAGCAGAGTTGTGGTAGATGGTAGAAGATAAAGTACAATTCCCATAAGTAATGCTGACATAATGTATTTTGTGATGCTTTTCCAAGCAACCGGTATTTTAATGGAGTGACGCATGTAACGGTAGAGTCCAAACAGGGTTGAAATATGAACAGCCAAAAGTATCACAACAACCTCCACTGTTGCCCGCACTGAATCAACCCCCGGCAAACCCGTCAAAACAAAATATGTCAAAGGCAGGGCAATCGCCGCTTGAATGTATGGAATGGTGAATATTTTGAAGATTTTGCTGCGAACAAGTTTGCGGAACGCGATTTTTCCTTCAGCGTCAAATCCCTCAACGCCCATCACACAGTTAGAATAGAACGTGGAAACCATGACAATCAACGTGTCAATCGTCAATGCGATGAGGACAGGCCAAGCGACACTGTAATCTATTTTTAGGATGGTCAGAAATGACATTGACATAACCATCGTTATGGTTGCGAAAGGAATCGCCAACATCATAACTGTCCTGAACGAAACACCTACATCTTCATTATTGCAACTTTTAGCTAAAAGTTTTGGATACAAGGCAAAAGCCAGAGAATTCGCGTAACTAATTATCACAGTGAAAGTGAGAGCAGCTTGATAGTAAGCGCGTGCGCCTGGTCCACCATACAGGAAAAGCAGGATAAAGACAAAAGCCATCAATTGTCCGCCTATCGCATTGTAGGCGATTGCTGGCGATCCCTTAATCCATTCTCTAAGGTATCCCCAATGTGCCTTCTTTTTTAGGTAGCTCCTCAAAACGTAAAGGTAGAAGAATACTTGCACCACGCAAGAAACCACCAACCCAAGGATTGCGCCGAGAAACAACTGCTTAAAACCCAAAATCAAAACCAAAGCAATAGTTACCTTAACTATTTCCTCAATCATCAAGCCATACCCAACGAATTGGGGCTTTACGCATTGCATTATGCTTTCGCAAATCGTGATTGAGTAGAAAGTCAAGATGTAGAAGCCTGCGATAAGGTAGATTGGCAGGTAACTGCTGGTTCCGATAGCTTTTGAAATCAACACTATGACAGGGAAATAAATTATGGTTGAAGCCAAAGCTATGGTTAACTGTGCTGAAACGCTTGTTTTAACCGCCCCGTCTTTACCCCTTGCCACAAACCGGATTGCCCAGAAAGGCACCACGGGGTTAAAGAGTAAAAAGTAACCAGTGTAATCAAAAATGTTTGTCCAAATGTTAAATTGGTCAGTGGTCATGTTGCGGGTCAAAAGTAGCGTGAACACAAGTCCAGTGATTAAGCTCAAGACTTGAGTGGTGAACACTATAAAACCGCTGTACCTGAGCCTGACTCGATTAGTTTCGGTTCCCAAAATTTTTCCTGCTTTTTCGGCGTTTTAATTTTAGGCTATTGATGTAGCGTTAGATATACTATTTCCCAAATCAAAAAACGATAAAAAAAGGAAGTGAGGGTTGAGTTTACCCTTTTACAACCGCTAACGGAACGAGCCTTGCGACTTTAGTGGCGATGCCGACCTTGTCGCTAACCTCAGCAACCATATCCACGTTCTTGTAGGCTGGGTCGGCTTCTTCGGCTAACACTGATGCACTCGCGGCACGAACCACAATACCTCGCTTTTCTAAACCCGTTTTTATGTCATTACCCCAGAACTGTCGCTTAGCTGCTGAGCGACTCATCATCCTGCCTGCACCATGAGCTGTGGAACCGAAAGTTAAATCCATCGCCCTCTGCGAACCCACCAGAACCCAAGAGCTCGTGCCCATGCTGCCTGGAATCAGGACCGGTTGTCCTTCGCTGCGGTAATCGTCGGGAACATCGGAGTGTCCTGCGGGGAAAGCGCGCGTGGCTCCTTTACGGTGAACCCAAACCTTCTTCTGCTTACCCTCAATGTCGTGAGTTTCAACTTTCGCTATATTATGGGCGACGTCGTAAACGAGGTTCAAGCCAAATTTCTCTGGGTCTTGACCGTAAACTTGCTGGAAACTCTGGCGGACCCAATGCATAATCGCCTGACGATTACAAAAAGCATAGTTGACGGCGCAAGCCATCGCTTCAATGTAGTCTTTGGCTTCGCTGCTGTTTCCTGGGGCGCAGGCTAATTCTCGGTCGGGCAGGGAGATTTTGTATTTTTGCACCGCATGCTCCATGACGCGGAGATAGTCGGAGCAGACTTGGTGACCGTACCCCCTTGAACCGCAATGAATCATAACAGTAACTTGACCCTCATGCGTAATCCCGAAGGCTTTCGCAGTTTTCACGTTAAAGATTTTGTCGACTTTCTGGATTTCAAGAAAATGGTTTCCTGAACCCAACGTGCCAATCTGTGTTAATCCGCGGTTTTTCGCCGTGTTTGAAACCTTGTCGGGGTTAGCGTTTGCCATGTGCCCGTTTTCTTCGCAGTGTTTAGCGTCTTCAGCCCAACCCAATCCACGGTCAATTAGCCATTGTACACCTTCAATCGCGAGGTTATCGAGGTCTCGGCTGGAGATAGTGAGGTCCTTTCGACGGCTGCCCAATCCAGACGGAACATTTCGAAAAATTGCTTCTGCTAAGGGTGCGAGTTTGGGTCGAACATCTTTCTCTGTAAGGTTCGTAGATAACAGGCGAACTCCGCAATTGATGTCGTAGCCTACTCCACCAGGGCTAATAACGCCGTTTTCGTAGTCGGTTGCTGCTACGCCGCCAATTGGAAACCCATAGCCTTCATGTCCGTCGGGAAGAGTAACAGCGTATTTGTAGATACCTGGTAGCTGCGCCACGTTGCTGCACTGCCAAAGTGTACGATCAGTCTGCATTTTCTCCAGCAACGCTTGGTTAGCAAAAACCATGCCTGGAACACGCATCTCAGGCTTGTACTTGGGAATCTGCCACATGTAATCGTTAACTTTTTCCAGAGGAACTCGTTCTGGAGCCGCTCTGCTTTCACTTTCACCCAAAACCTTCACCGTTTCAACACAAAAGATGGATGAGACTATAAAACGTTTATGAACTTTGTTTTTGTTTGGCGTATCCCATAAAGCCCTTTATGCAATTCTCCAGGACAGTTTTTTGGTATATTCGATGGGACTTTAGGAAATCTGAAACCAACCTCATGACCTTATCTTCATCGATGATTTGGTCACGGACCTGCTCAAGACTCCAATTCTTACTTCCACCTTCTTCTGCAATATTTGCCCAGAGTTGTAACTGCATTTTATAGTCTTTTAGGCGTTGCACACCGTCGGTGGCTTTTCCAAAATGACTAAAATAAAGAACACTGGGGTTTAGGCTAATCAGTCTATCAAGAGACGCCAACGCAGAATCCAAATAAAAAGGAGGCGGAGTAGTTGGAACAACAACATCGAACTCTGGAAGATAAGTGCCTGCAGCATCGCCAGGGAAAACGCCGCCATTGAAAGATTCTTGGAAACTCAGGTTGTGCGAAGCGTGCCCAACCGTTTCGGTAACCGCCAATTTTGCTCCAAAGCCTAAGTCAAAAGTGCCTTCAGTCATGGGAATTATTCGGTCTTCGGGGACGGGCTCTGGTTTGCCAAAGATTTCGCTGACAAATCCTAAAACAGTCTGAGCAGAGAGCCAAAGGCGTTGGGGGTCGATGAGGTGCGGCATGCCCCGGGGATGAACTATGACTTTTGCGTTTGGCAAAGACTTCAGCAACGTGCCCACCCCGCCGCCGTGGTCTAAGTGCACATGTGTCACAGCAACGTATTCTACATCCTCAAATTTCACGTCAAGCTCCTTCAATCCAACAATCAGGTTTGGGATGGAGTTGGTTGGACCTGCCTCGACCAAAACGGGCTTTTTGCCCTTTATCACGTAGCTACAGATTAGGTTTTTGAAACCTCCTGTTTCCAGGTCAACCATGAAAAGGTTTTTCCCGATTTCTTTAGTATTCAAACATTGCACCTTACTCATTGTTGTTTAGAGATTGTAGCATAAATATTTCCTTGAAATCGGGCAGACACAAAATTTAATTATTGATCGTGCTTGTATCAGAAGAGACACAGGTGAAATCTATGTTGAAAGCGATTATCTTTGGAGCTCCTGGCGCAGGCAAAGGCACTTACGCCTCACGGCTTCAGGCGAAACTTGGCGTTGACGTCATTTCTATGGGCGATATTTTCCGTGAATTAATCAAGGAAAACTCCGATCTTGCTCGGAAAGTTAAGAGTTACATGGAAAAAGGAGCCTTGGTTCCGGACGATGTTGTCGTCGAAGTTTTAAAGGCTCATTTATCCAAGATTTCTGAAGGAAAAGGCTTCATCCTCGACGGATATCCACGTACTCTCGACCAAGCCAAAAAACTCGATACCATAACACCAATCGACGTTATCATGCATCTAAACGTTCCCGACTGGATAATCATCGAACGCCTATCAACCCGTAGAATCTGCAAGAACTGCGGAACAGTATACAATGTCAAATTCCTAAAGCCAAAAGTAGAAGGTGTCTGCGACAAATGCGATGGACCACTCTACCAGCGCTCAGACGACAACCCTGAAACCATAAAGAACCGACTCAAAGTCTACGAAGAGCAAACAACTCCGCTAATAGCGTTCTACAAGGAAAAGAAAGTTCCTTTCATAGAGCTTGAAACAAAAACCCTCGACCAACCGCCAGAACCCATGGTTGAAAAACTGTTCACAGAACTAAAGAAGCTAAAACTAGCTTAGATATCGAGGATAAACTCCAAAATCACCCGGTCCATCTCACGGATAATCACCATGCGATGGTAGGTTACTGCTTTAACCGCGACCTTCTGCGGGTGTTTTTCGGGGTTAAATTTTTCTCCCCAAATTTTTCCTTTGAAAGTAAATTTTTCCGTTGTTTCTTTCCAACTGGTTATTTGAAATTTAGAATAAAGCATATCCAGCGTTTCAGATTTTACCAGCAATGCTTCCAACCAATTGTAGAGGAGGGCATATTGGTCTTCGGCTTCAACTTCAAGACTATCTTCCTGAGTAGGGGTAATTTTATCCGTGTCAGTGATAGTTTCAAACATTGACAAGGCGGCGTTTTCATAGGCTTCCTCCATGGTTTTGCCGTGTGCTCTAACGTAGACGTCTGCAGTATGCTCCAAAAAATCAAATTTTCCAGAGAATTTGTCAGGTTTGCTCATACCAAATCAGCATTAGAGATAGAAGGTGGAAGAATTAAAAACAATTGCGCAAACAATTGAGGCTAAAAGTATTTTGTAGCTTTCTGGATTGCTGCAGCTGCTAGTTTTGCTCCATTTTCGATGTCTTTTATGCTAAGCATGCCAACTGGACTATGGATGTAGCGTGTTGCTATTGAAATATTTCCGCTGGGGATTCCTTGGCGTGTCATTGATATTCTTGCCGCGTCTGTGCTTCCAAGTAAACCAGATTCAATCTGGAACGGAATTTTTTCTTCTTCCGCCGTTTCTATTAGCCAACGTAAAACTTTAGGATGAGTGATTAGTCCTGAGTCAGAAATTGTTAAGGCTGGTCCTTTACCCATCTTTACGGTAGTATCGAATTCTCGTACGCCTGGAACATCGCCTGCGATTGTGACGTCTAAGGCTATGGCGAGGTCTGGGTCAACACCAAACGCTGCCGTAGCTGCTCCTCGCAGCCCAACTTCTTCCTGGACAGTTCCGACCGCACAAACGGTGCACTCAGTTTTTTTGAGGAGTTTGAGGGCTTCAACCATCGTAATGCATCCTGCTCGATTGTCGAAGGCTTTCCCGATTACGGCGTCTTTGCCTAGTTTAACATATTTTATGTCGAAGGCTACCGGATCGCCGATTGCTATACCCATGCCTGCAGCATCTTCTTTGTTTTCTGCGCCCACGTCAATGAAGAGGTCATCGTATGCCAAGATTTTCTTGCGTTCCTCTTCTTTCTGGATATGCGGCGGCTTAGAGCCTATTATTCCTGGGTAAATGCCTTTTTTTGTGTATACACCTACTTTTTGTGCTGGGAGGATGCGGTCGTCTATACCGCCCATCTTTGAGAATTGCAGAAACCCGTCTTTTGTGATGGTTTTTACCATCAAGCCAACTTCGTCCATGTGTGCCGCCAACATGATTTTGGGTGCTTTGGCTTTGCCTTTTTTGATGGCTATGACATTTTCCATTTTATCTACTTGGATTTCGTCAGCGTACGGTTTGAGGAGTTGAATCATGAGGTCTTTGACTTCGTTTTCTCTGCCTGTGACTCCACAGGCGTTTGAAAGTTTTTCTAAATTATCATTTATGGACACAGGAATCCCTCTTAATTGTGTAGTTAGAATTCTAATTGTATGGTTATTAAATGGTTGCGGTTTTGCAGAGGCTTCTTAGGGTGTTAATCTAACCCTGTCCCGCGGGTACAAGGTTACTTCTCTGATGTTCTTGTTTCCGGTTAAAATCATGGTTAAACGCTCAAGTCCCAGATCCCCATCCCGCGTGCGGTGGCATGCCGTAATCGTAGGCTTGCAGGTGACACTTGAACGATTCAGGATTGAGACCTTTTTCTTGTAGACGTTGGATAAGCTGGTCTTTTTGGGCAATTCGTTCGCCGCCTGAAACCAACTCGATGTAACGCCACATCAAATCGAAACCTTCACAAATTTCAGGTTTGTCAGCTCGTGGCTTAATGTAAAAAGCTTTGGCGTGGGTGGGCCAGTCAGTTATGAAGTAGAAGAATGGGTAAAGCTTACCCAATACTCGGAAAGCCTCAGTTGGGATGTCTTCGCCCCATGGAATCTCTACGCCCTGCGATTTTAAGTCTTCGAGTACTTGGTCATAGGTTAAACGCTTGAATGGGATAGTGGGAACCTCAAAGTTATATTTGAGCAGCGAGAGTTCCTTGACGCATTTCTCTTTAACAACGGTGCATGCGTGGCGGATGACTTGTTCAAGAAGCGCCATAACGTCTGCGGCGTTTGCAAAGGCTGCTTCAATGTCCACGGACGTGAATTCGCTTAGGTGTCTTCTTGTATGTGATTCTTCTGCTCGGAAGAATGGTCCAACTTCGAACACCTTTTCGAAGCTGAGAGTTAATTCTTCTTTGTAGAGTTGGGGGCTTTGTGCAAGGTATGCTTTTTGACCGAAGTAGTCAACGCTGAACAGTTCAGCACCGCCTTCAGTTGCCGACGCAATAATTCTTGGGGTGTGAACCTCCAAAAAATTCTTCTCGAAAAGGAAGCTGCGGATTGCCTCAAGCGCTGTATGTTGAACTTTGAAAGTGGCTAAGCTGTGTTCCTGAGTTAGGTCGAGTGGTCGTGAATCCAAGCGTGATTCAATTAGGGCTGGAGTTTTGCCTGTTATGTCGATGGGCAATTGTGTGGTTGCGATGTTGAAAATTTTAATGGCGCCTGGAATAACCTCAATGCCTCTAGGAGTCATGTTGGTTTTTTTAACGCTGCCCTTAATACCGAGGCTGAACCTTTTTTGCAAAAGATCTGATTTAGCTAAAACTTCAGGAGCAATTCTCTTTTTTGGGATTGTTAACTGGATTGTTCCTTCACTGTCCTGAAGAATAATGAAGCGGATTCCACCAAGATCGCGGATGTCTTGAACCCAGCCAAAAAGAGTAACTTCTTGACCATCACTTTCAGGTGTAACCTGACTTGTATAGTGAGTTCTAGTCCAGTCGCCTATAGAGTCCAAGTTCATGCTGCTTTGCCAACCTTAATCTGCGATTTCAACGCGTAATGACATTTTACGTACTTTACTGGCAATTTCCTTTAATGCTTTAAGATCAAAGGGTAGCTGTGCGCCACGTTTCCTCTTGAGGATTACTCGTGTTTCAGTGGTTCCGTCTGGAAGCCAGATGGTGTTGATGGTTAAGATGCTGAAGGGTACGAAGAGGTCTTCGAGGAATTTGCGGTCGTCAACACCATGTTCAAGTACGCGTACGTTTTTGCCTGTTTCATCACCGAGGGTTTTGACGATTTTGCCGCCGTAACCCAAAAGTTTAGGGACATCTCCGTGTCCAACGAGGATAGCTAAGGTTTTTTCAACCTCAACAGCCTTGTAGAAGCAGACGTTTTGCAGGGATGGATACTTCTCTTCCATAGAGAGCAGTATGCGAGCGACTTTTAGGTCTATGTCGCTGATTTCGCCAGCTTTGACTTTGGCTGAACATTTTTGGCATAGTATGCCACTTTTTAAGCAGAAACTGCATAGTTCTGTTTTCATTTGTGTGTCGTTTTTCCTGCAAAGAAGGAGTTTAGCTTAAGCGTGATTTATCGTGTCAGTGTTATTTCGATTGTGCTCACGTTGGTTGCCGTGTTGCCGCCATCTTCCTGATCTTGCGGTAGGAACTTGTCTGTTCCGATGCTGATGCTTTTTATTTTTGCATCCGGAAGGAATCTGTGTCTAACAACTTCGGCGACATCGATTGCTCGGCTGATGGATCGACCGCGTGCTTTGATGCTGACTTCTTTTGCTCCGCCGTGAAAGAATGTGATGCATGCAAGGACATAGTTCATTATTGGTTTTTTGCCGATTAAGACTGCACTGCCGTTTTCCGTCACGATCCGCTTCACTCCTAGTTTACTTTTAAGTGGTTTGACTTAAGCTTTTTTTCAAAATAAATAGGTTGTGGTGTTTAGTTTATGTTATCGCTGGAAGGAAAATCGGTCGTTTTCTTAAAAGTTACAACTTTTTTAACATATTAACTGCTTGATGAAAAAGCAACAATGACCTACCCTCTTGCCGCCACCCCAAGAAAACGAACTATTGGAAATGATCAGCCCTGAAAAATTTTGGGCTTTTTGCTTCTCGGCGGGAATCGAGTTAACGTTTTTGAGAGTCAGATTCTTAAGGAAGTATGCAACTATTTGTAAAGGTTTAAGTTAACAAAACAACACAAAAGTGACTAATTTGGAGCCATTAACTAAACGTTCAATACAACTCTTAAAAACTCTCTACGAAAAAGGCAAATCCACAAACACATACACCCTCAGAGTGAAACAAGACGAATTATCTAACCAGATTGGCGTAAGTAGACAAGCATTAAACGTTCACCTACGTAAACTAAAAAACCGTGGGTACATCCGTACAGGAAGAGGCTTCATCGACGTTACTGAAAAAGGCTTAAGCGCTCTTGGAGTGTCCACAACTCCCGCATTTATCTTACTAAAGGTTTCACCCATCAAACGTATCCAGGTTTACGAGCAAATCCATGAACTGGCTGTTTCCAGAGCTTTTCGCATTGCAGGGGAAGTTGACGCATTAATAATTGTTGAACGGGAAAACCTGGATGAAATCTTAAAAAAACTCTACAGCATCGACGGCATAGAGGATACTCGCTCTTACGTTACGATTGAAGTTATCAAGTAGTTAGTTTTTATGTTCAGTGCAATATTTACAAGTTTAGACAAAAGGTATATTTGATACTTAACTATCAAAGAGTTAGCCAAAACGGAAGGTTTACAATAAAATGCCGATATTAGATCCAGTAAAAAAAGCCATAGCGCAAGAACATCGTCTGTACATGAAGATCTGCAGAGACTGTGGCTCACGTAACGCTGCAACTGCGATAAAATGCAGAAAGTGCAAGGGCAAGAACCTGCGCTGGAAGAAACGAGAAATA
Source organism: Candidatus Bathyarchaeota archaeon (assembly GCA_963809455.1). Classification (GTDB taxonomy): domain Archaea; phylum Thermoproteota; class Bathyarchaeia; order Bathyarchaeales; family Bathycorpusculaceae; genus Bathycorpusculum. Next base: position 301,829 of record CAWEJP010000001.1, read on the forward strand.
GTAAAGTAACCTGTTTACTTTTCTTTTATTCTATAGGCAACGAATAAATTGCTTTTTGAGTGGTCTTTCTGCTTTTTCGCGTTTCAGATTAATAGGTTTAGTTGAAGTGTTTCCGTTCTTTTGATTTTACCAACTTGTGCTTAAGAAAAAATGGCTACACAAAATTTCAGATAGGCTTGCCTTGCTTAGGCAGCCATCGTAAGAGTCCATTTAACTGAACCGCAAGTTCTGCACGGCGGAAAAGTTTCACTTTTGGAAAGAGGAATGTTTGATTTTTCACCCTTCTCATTGCAGAAATGCGCCCAAAGACCAGATTCTGGACATTTCTCGCCGGTTCTGTAGACTTTTTTAATCGTTTTTTTGGCTGCGGCTTTTTTATCAGGCATGAATATCCAACAAGTTCTCTTTTGTTAAGGTTTGACATTTAAGCTTTGCTAACTGTTAAATTCACAATTGAATGATCGATTGGCGGATTAGAGAACTTTTCTGAGTGTTTCCATGTTGAAAACGGTGCTTGCGCAGCCATTCTTTATGAGCGGTATGCCTTGCCCCGATACATTCATGCCGTTGAGAAGCGGACCCATGATTTTCATCTCTTCCCCGCATGCAACCCCAACGATTCCCTCGTAATGCCTATTTTTGAGTATCTTGGGGATGCAAGAACCACCAGGCAATAAGTAAACGTCATAGCCTTTTTTTCTCGCGTATACATCTGCCTTGTTTACCATGCAATCCTCCGAGCAATGTGAACACGAGTAGCTTGGGATGTCTGCGTTGAACATAGCTTTGCAGCGGTTATCCATGTATTTTCTTGAACAATGAGGCAGGAAAATAGCTCTCTTTTTGGTTTGTAAAAACTTGCCTCTTTGTGTGCTGTTGATAGCCTGTAAATCGATCAGGTCTTGAAGCAAAGCCACAGCATCCGAGAGGTTAAGTCCGGTTGCTTCTTGAATTTTAAATTTGAGAATTAAATCGTTAAGGGTTGTCAGGAAACTTTTGTGCATGCCCTTCTGGTAACTAATCATGGCGATTTCGGTGAAGAAGAAACGCGGGACCTTTGAGAGGTCGAAGGTGAATTTATAGGGCATAACTTAGCATTAGCAACGAGCATGCTTAAAAAAATTGCTTATTCCTAGTTAAGTTTTGCGTCAATTATGATAATCCAGATTCATGCATAAAAGCTCCCGAATCGACTTGAGGTCTCCCCGTAGCTGCTTAACTTCGTATTCAAGGTCGCTGGCTCTTGACTCAACATCCTTCTTTAAAATCTCGATGTCGTCCAGTAACTCAGGCTTGGACTCGAGCAGTTCTATCATTTGGTGCCAGGTTGGCAAGGTTTTGTTTTAGGCTGACTTGGATTTCTTCGAGTTTAGCAATCGAATCTTCTAATTTTAGTTTATCAGAAAGTTTTGAATTAAAAGAAGTTATTTACAGAACCTAAAAAATAAAATGTGGGAATTAAATGCTTATCTGGAACATTAAGCGTTCAACGAGTTCCTTGTACCGGTTTCGAATAGTAACCTCTGTGACCTGCGCAATCTCGGCGATTTCTCTCTGCGTTTTGCGCTCACCTGTTAAGACAGACGCAACGTAGCTTGCTGCAGCGGCGATGCCTGTGGGTCCTCTGCCTGAGGTGAGTTTGAGTTCTTTTGCTGCGGCCAAGATTTTGTGGGCGATTTCCTCTACTTTTCCCTGCATCGTGAGTTGGTTAGAAAACTTTGTTATGTACTGGCTTGGCCGTAGTGGCGGGATGGAGTAGTTCAGTTCTCGAATTAGGAAACGATAGCTTCTTCCAACTTCTTTTTTGTTAACTCCTGACGATTGAGCGATTTCGTCGAGGGTTCGGGCTAAACCGCATTGTCTGCACGCTAAATAGATGGCTGCTGAAGTGACGCCTTGGATTGATCTGCCCCGGATAAGCTTTTCTTTTACTGCTTTGCGGTAAATCACTGAGGCTGTTTCAAGAATGTTCTTAGGAAGGTTAAGGTTGTTGGAAATCTTTGTGATTTCGGATAGTGCAAACGCCAAGTTTCGTTCAGTTGCATCTGAAACTCTGATGCGTCGTTGCCATTTTCGTAGTCGGTAAACCTGTGCTTTCTGACCAGGTGAGAGGCTCTTTCCATAGATATCTCGATCATGCCAATCGATGGTCGTCGATAATCCTTTATCGTGGATGGTATATGTTAGCGGTGCCCCAACACGAGTTCTCTTTGACCTCTGCTCATCATCAAAAGCTCGCCATTCTGGTCCACGGTCGGCAAGTTTTTGCTGCACGACAATTCCACAGTCCATGCAAACTATCTCGGCTGCTTCAGAATCATGCATAAGTCGCAGACTGCCGCATTCAGGACAGACCCGCGCTTTCTGGGGTTCTGCTTGAGGTGCAACTTGGTCTGGATTTACTTTTGTTTGTTCATGTAACTTGCTAGCTCTACTCATTATCTTTTGCTCCGTTTTGTTTTCGAGAGAAGCAAGTACACCGGTTTATTCACTAGTTTCTCAGGTTCCCTGATGCTTGACTTAACTATTGCATAGGGAGTAGAGACAGGTCCTACAATATCAAAAACGCTGCCAACAACATTCAAGTTTTCGTCGACAACTTCAAAACCAATTTTCGGGGGATTTTCTGTTTTTACCACCATATTTCGCGATGGAGTTACATTTGAAACCTTGCCCAATCTTTGCAAACGCAATTCCCCTCTCGAAAAACATGTAGGAAAACGTAACAGTTTATATAAAGTTTTCTAAGTTCTTTATAAGCCGAAAGAACAAGTATGAGGTTTTGCGGTCGAAAGATTATTAAATAAGAAGCGTGGATAAGACTGTGCCTTAAAAGGGTGAGGCTAATATGTCAAAACCATTCTATGTAAAATATGAAGTACCAAAAGAAATCGTAGATGCAGCCTATGAAGCCCTAACGATTGCTTCAAAATCAGGATCAGTTAGGAAAGGAACAAACGAAGCTACAAAAGCTGTTGAACGATCACAAGCAAAACTTGTAGTAATAGCTGAAGATGTTGATCCACCAGAAGTTATAGCGCATCTACCACTACTCTGCGACGAAAGAAAAATACCGTACGTATTCGTACCTAGCAAAGAACAACTCGGCAAATCCATAGGCATCGACGTTCCATGTGCAGCCGCCTGCATCATAAGGGAAGGAGAAGCAGCGGGCTTACTCAAAGAAATCGTCACGCGGATTGACCAGGTTAAACGAGGAACTCAGTAATGAGTAAAGAAGCAGCTGAAGAACTTATTCCGTCGGAAGTCATTCAAGTCATAGGTCGCACAGGCGTAACTGGCGAAATCACACAAGTCCGCGTCCGCATCATGGAAGGCAAAGATAAAGGCAGAATCATCACACGCAACGTTAAAGGACCCGTTCGAGCACAAGACATTCTGATGCTGCGAGAAACTGAGCGAGAAGCAAAGAAAATTACTAGATAAATAACTTGGAGAATTTGCCATGCCAAAACCGAGAAAATGTTCGTTCTGTGGTGTTGATTTCCCAGCTGGCACAGGCATGATGTTCGTTAAAAACGACGGCTCAATCCTTTGGTTTGATTCCAGCAAATGCAAGAAAAGCAGCTTAGCATTCAAACGGGACGCACGCAAACTAAAGTGGACCAAATACTTTGGGAAAGAAGAAAAAGGCAAAGGGTAATCAGCAACAGCAAACTACATTTCAACCCATTTTTCATTTTTATTATTTTGAACTTGAAGTAGAATTCGTTTTTCGACCGAAGACTTATCTTCTAGCCGCGGCAATCTGGGCTTTAGGTATTTGATTGCCCTGGTTCCTTGCAAAAAAAGAAGTATTCCAATGGTTAATGAGCGGCCAAAAAACAATCGATGTCCGAAAAGGCAACCCCAAGCCCGGTGAAATCGCTGTTTTCCAGTCTGGACCTACTGCATTGCGTTTGAAGGTTGTGAAGACGGAGGTTGGGTTGCTTTCGGAGGTTTTGCGTTTGGACAATTTTAAGGCGGTTATTCCTTCTGCTTCAGAGCTTGAGGATGCGGTTGGTTATTTGGAAAGGATTTATGGGGTTTGTGATGGTATTTTTACTGCTTATTATGTTGAGCCATTGATTGGTTCCGAAAATGGTTAATTTGCAGTTGGATTTAAGCGTCAACTCATATACTTTTACGTTTTTAGTAAAAAATATGTGAAAAACGTAATGCTTAAATAATATGTTTACCAAACTTCCGTACCCAAAAGAGGAATAAAAAAATGGTTACATTCAGCGGTTGTTACACAGCCCTAATAACTCCCATGAACGGTAATCGCCAAGTCGATTACGAAGGATTACAGCAACTGGTAGATTTCCAAATAAAAAACGGCGTCAAAGGCATATTAGCCGTTGGCACAACCGGCGAAAGCCCAACCTTAGACTGGAACGAACACGCGAAAGTCATCGAAAAAGTATTTGAGTATGCAAGCAACAGATGCCTCACCATAGCGGGCACAGGAAGCAACTCAACCCAAGAAGCCATTGACGGAACCAAGCATGCATCCGACTTTGGCGTGAACACCGTCCTACTTGTGGATCCATATTACAATGGACCCAGCTCACTGGAGATTCGCAGAGAGTACTTCGAGCCAATTGCCCGGCAATTTCCTGAAGTCCAAATTATCCCATACATCATCCCAGGCAGGACAGGAACCCAGCTTTATCCCCAAGATCTCGCAGTGTTAAATCATCAATATCCAAACGTCAGATGCGTAAAGGAAGCGACAGGCGACCTCAAGAACATGGAGTTAACAAGGCAACTTTGCGGAGAAGACTTCGACATTCTCTCTGGCGACGACGATAAGACTTACACTATGATGATTTCACCCGACATCGCTGCAAGCGGAGTAATATCGGTCGTCTCAAACATTGCACCAAGCGCAGTTGTCGACATGGTCCACTACATCCTCGACGGCAATGAAGAAGCAGCGAGCGTAATTTCCCAAGCACTCCAACCACTCTTCAGCATAGTTACTGTGAAGACGCAGGAACAAACTCCTTATGGATCCGTACTTTGCAAAGCTCGCAATCCCCTTGCCTACAAGACACTCATGAACGTACTGGGTATGCCTTCAGGTTCTTGCAGACAACCCATGGGAAAGATGACTCGCACTGGCTTAGAAGTCGTCTTAACGAACGCCCGAAAAGTCCACGAGAGCAACCCACAGATTCTAAAGCCCATAGCCGACTACTTTGGCGTAGATCTCAAAGACAGACTATACGACGAAAAGTACCTGGAAGGTCTCTACTATGGTTAACTTCTGTGTTGCAGGCGCTGCAGGACGAATGGGCAACGCCATTATCATAGAAGCAATCTCCAAGGGGGACCAAATCGTAGGTGCCATCGAATCACCCACAGCTCCCGGCATTGGCAAAAGCCTAAAAGAGTTAAACATAGCTAACTCCGACACAAAAATCCTCAGTTCCGACAAACTAAGCGAAGCCCTCAAAGACGCCGACGTTTACATAAGCTTTACAGTGCCAGCTGCCGAATTAATCAACATCCCAATCGTCGCAAACCAAGGCAAACGCATAATCCTGGGTACTACCGGTTTTACGTCAGAACAAAATTGGCAGGTTGTAGCTGCAATGTCGGGAAAAATCCCTGCAGTGTTCTCGCCAAACTACAGTGTAGGTGTCAATATACTCTTCAAGCTAGCCGAAGCACTCAAATCTTTCCCGCAGGGTTATGATTTCAGCTTAAGCGAAATCCATCACACAGGCAAGAAGGATGCACCATCTGGAACTGCAAAGAAGCTTGAACAAATAATTTCCCAAGCCCGCGGTTATACAAAGATGGTATACGGTAGGGAAGGTATCAGCCCGCGGCAACCAGCCGAACTCGAATCGGTAGCGATTCGTGCAGGCGGAGTGCCAGGAATCCACGACGTCATCGTTGCAGGTCCACACGAAATGCTGCGCATAGAACACACTGCATTTTCACGGGACGTGTTTGCACAGGGCGCCGTGTATGCGGCTGAATGGTTAAGCAAGCAAAACGAGCCTAAAGTATTCAGTATGGCTGATGTTTTAGGCTTAACTTAAAGAGCCAAAACCATTAACTTTTTTATCGACGACATACAGAGTGAAAAGAGCAAAGGAAGAAATAATCATGCCCAATAAACGTAACGTAGCCATTCTAGGCGCAACCGGAGCCGTAGGACAACGGTACATCCAACTCTTGCAAGGTCACCCGTGGTTCAAAATTGGGGTGCTAGCCGCTTCTGAGCGGTCAGCAGGAAAAAAATTTAAGGACGCATGCAACTGGATCATGGAGTCGGATTTACCTAACGAAATCGGTGAAATGCCCGTCGTCAACGCTGACGTGGCATCGGTTGAGGATGCAGGGGATGTGGACTTGGTTTTCTCATCTTTGCCGGGCGATTTGGCGGGTCCAGTCGAGTCAGAATTTGCGGCACTCTACCCAGTCTTCAGCAAAGCCAATGCGCACCGGATGGAAAAGGACGTTCCACTCATTATTCCAGAAATTAATCCTGATCACGCCGAGTTAATCAAGGTTCAGCAGCAACTACACGGTTGGAAAGGCTTCATCTCAACCGACCCAAACTGCAGCACAATCCAGATGGCAATTACATTAAAACCCCTCATGCAGTTCGGCTTAAGGCAGGTAATGGTTACTACGATGCAAGCACTCAGTGGTGCAGGATACCCCGGCGTGGCTTCCCTTGACATCATCGACAATGTGGTTCCATTCATCTCGGGTGAAGAAGACAAAATGGAGACTGAAGCCCTAAAAATACTCGGAACCTACAATGGCCAAGGGATCCAGAATGCAGATTTCAAGCTTAGCGCCAGCTGCAACCGAGTTAACGTAAAAGACGGACATTTAGAATCCATATTCGTAAAGCTAGACGAAAACCCATCGCTTGAGCAAATCACGGCGGCATTCGAAGATTTCAAGGGCGCCCCACAGATACTCAAGTTACCCTCTGCTCCAGCGAATCCAATCGTTGTTCGCTATGAAAAGAACAGACCTCAACCACGCTTCGACCGAGATACGGGCAATGGACAGAGCGTTGTCGTGGGCAGAATCCGCAAAGACCCCATTATGACCTTCAAGTATATGTGCCTTGGACACAACACGGTCAGGGGCGCTGCAGGCGGAGGCATTCTTAGCGCAGAGTTGTATGTGGCTAACGGTTTAGCTTAAATGCGGCTCTGGCAGTAACAGTAGAGTCTGGTGTATGCGGGATGGTTAAGAGAAAGCTTCGTGACCCATTAGAAGACCGAAAAGGCAGCCTTTTCTTCGACGGTTTCTCTGTGAAGGAATTGGCTGAAAAGTACGATACGCCACTTTATTTGCTGAGCGAGAAGCGTATCAGGGACAACTACAACCGTCTCCACAACGCCCTAATCAGCAACTACAAGCACCTACGCGTCTACTACGCATGCAAAGCCAATAGCAACCTGACCGTTCTTAGGATTCTGCAGTCCGAAGGCGCCTACTTAGACACCGTCAGCCCAGGCGAAGTGTTCATGGGTTTGAGCAGCGGCTTCACACCCGACCGCATCCTATTCACGGGCACCAGCGTACGTACAGACGAATTAACTTTCCTTGCTGGTGCGGGTATCACAGTAAACGTAGATTCCCAATCTGAACTCGATAGATTGCTAAAGATTACGGTACCACCGATTCTGTCGGTGCGAGTTAATCCTGAAATCGGCGCAGGACACCACAGCCACTGTATAACTGCAGGTCCAGAATCCAAATTCGGACTGTGGGAAGAAGAAACCATCCAAGCTTACGCCATTGCCAAGCGTGCAAGGGTTGAACGCTTCGGTATCCACATGCATATTGGCTCAGGCATCTTAGAGCTTGAACCCTACGCGTTAGCAGTTGAAAAACTCTTAAGCATTGCAAAAAGAGTGCATGATGAAGTAGGCATCGACTTCGAGTTCGTCGACATCGGAGGAGGATTTGGCGTTCCCTATAAGCCTGAAGACAAAGACCTTGACCTAACCGAGTTCTCAAATAAGGTCGTAACACCATTCAAGGCTAAGGTAAAGGAGTACGGGTTAGGCAAACCGTTCCTATGTGTTGAACCTGGCAGGTATCTGGTTTGCGATGCAAGTATCCTTCTCACCAAAGTCAACACTGTTAAGGTAACACCTGCCCACAATTACGTCGGCGTAGACGCAGGCTTTAACACGCTGGTTCGCCCAATTATGTACGGATCCTACCACCCAATCTTAGTTGCAAACAAATTAGCAAAAGCCGACAAAGAAACTTACGATGTGGTGGGTCCAATCTGCGAGTCAGGCGACGCCCTAGCAAAAGACCGCCAGCTTCCAGAGGTTGTAGAGGGCGATTTATTGGCTGTCCTAAACGCTGGCGCCTACGGGTTTAGCATGAGTTCACAGTACAACTCCCGCCCCCGAGCGGCAGAAGTCATGATCCGACAAGGCAAGGACGTATTGGTTCGTAAGCGAGAGGAATTGAGCGATTTGATGTCTAGTCAACGAATGCAGAGTGGTCCCTGATGCGTTTTTGGAAGATGCATGGTTTAGGCAACGACTACGTTGTAATCGATGACCGAGACCAAAAAATCACTGATGCCGCCGGTTTGGCTAAGAGGCTTTGTGAACGACGTTTCTCAGTCGGCGCCGACGGTCTTCTCCTCATTTACAATTCAACGGTTGCCGATGTCAAAATGAGGATTTTCAACTCAGACGGCAGCGAAGCAGAAATGTGTGGCAACGGCATACGTTGCTTTGCTAAGTACTGCTACGAAAATGGTATTGCAAAAAAATCTGAGTTTACAGTTGAAACCCTCTCGGGAATAAAGCACGTTTGGTTAAACCTCAACGGCAACGAAGTTGCAACTGTTAACGTTGACATGGGTGAACCCAACTGGAAGCGAGAGTCGCTTCCGATGCTGGGAGAAGGCACATGTATAAACTGTAACTTAGAAGTAGATGGTGAACCCTACAAAATCACCTGCCTCTCTGTGGGCAACCCCCACTGTGTCATATTTGTGGAGAATGTGGATGAATTTCCAGTTGACTATGTGGGTCCAATAGTCGAAAACGACCGGGCTTTTCCCAAAAGAACCAATGTTGGCTTTGTCCAAGTCCTAAACAAAGGTGCGCTTAAGGTTCGGGTTTGGGAGCGAGGCTGCGGAGAAACCCTATCCTGCGGAACAGGAACCTGCGCGGCTGTTGCAGCAGCTAACAAGCTGGGAAAAGTCGGCGTCAAAGTCTCAGTTCAAGTGCTCGGCGGAGAACTCCAAGTAGAAGTCGCCAAAACCCTGTTCCTTAGTGGAGCAGCCGAAAAAGTTTATGAAGGAACACTATTCAAGGAGCTATAGAAATTGACGTTTGAGTATGCAGACCGAATTAAAAGGTTACCGCCGTACCTTTTTGCTGAACTTGAAAAACTTACCAGAGAAAAGAAACGCTGTGGCATCGACCTAATATCGTTGAGTATCGGTGACCCTGACCTCCCCCCGCCACCCTTCATAATTGAATCACTCAAAAAAGAAGCAGGCAACATAAAGAATCATAACTATTCCTTCAGCCAAGGCGAGGCAGACTTCAGAGAAGCCGTGACGGAGTGGTGCAAGAAACGATTCAATGTTGACTTACATCAAGACCAAGTCGTCGCACTTTTAGGTTCAAAAGAGGGAATTGCAAATGTTGCTCGAGCGTTCATTAACCCAGGTGACCGAGTTTTGGTGCCTGACCCAGCCTACCCCGTTTACGCTCAAGGCAGCACAATTCTCTGTGACGGCGTAACTGTGCCTATGCCTTTGTTGGAACAAAACTGTTTCAAACCCAACTTTGACACAATCGACAAAGATAGTGCAAAAATGATGTTTCTAAACTACCCAAACAACCCTACTGCCGCAACGGTTGATAAGAAATTCCTCAAAGAAGCTGTTGATTTTGCCAAAGACAACAAGCTGATGTTATGCTATGATAATGCTTACTCAGAAGTAACTTATGATGGCTATCGTGCTCCAAGCATTCTAGAAGTTGACGGCGGCGTCGATGTCGCTATAGAGTTTCATTCACTTTCGAAAACCTTCAACATGACGGGGGATCGGATCGGATTTGCCGTTGGAAACAAGCGGCTTATCGAGGGCTTAACTAAGGTAAAGACCCAAATCGACAGCGGCCCCCCGGTGTACACACAGAAAGTTGCTGTCAAAGCTCTCTCATCTTATGATAGTCGAGAAGCTCCAGATTTTCTCAAGCAAAACAACCAAATTTTGCAGGAACGTCGTGACTTACTCGTCGATACGCTATGCAAGCTTGGCTATGAGGTTGAAAAGCCTAAGGCAACATTCTATGTTTGGGTTAACTGCAAGTGCGATTCGATGAAATTTGTCGCTAAACTGCTTGATGTTGGCGTGGCCGTGACGCCCGGTGATGGTTTTGGGAAGTATGGTGAAGGCTTCGTACGAATAACATTTACGCAGTCCAAAGAACAAATAATTGAAGCCTGCAAACGAATCGCCACTGCCTTCAAATAAACAATTTCTCCCTTGGGATTATTTTTTTATTTATTGATTTGAGTAAACTGAGATTGGTTGGGAAAGCATCGTATCAACGTCCAAGCGCAAACCCGAATTAAAGCACCACTTAGAGAAATAATTTTGAAAACAAAACAGTTAACCCCCTCAAACTGCAACTTCAGCAAACAGGAATGAAAATTAAGATTTCTGAAGTACTAGCGCTTTTCCCCATATTGGCTGCAGGTTTTCTGCAGTACCTGTCATCTTGGCTTTTTGGTGTTCAACGGATTATAGTTAAGTTTCCTGTTTGAACCTCAAAGAAGCCTTACTCCTTATGTTGCTCTATTGTCTCCGTTATAGAAGAACTAGAAAGATGTGGTTACGAAAAGATTAAAAGAAAAGATAAGAAATTGGCTGCTTATTTGGCAGCTGCTTTTGCGAGTTTCTTTAGGATTTGGTCTTTAGCGATACTATAAGCGATTGCGTAGTCAAAAAGTCCGGATGGTTCGGCGGTAGCGCGTTTAATCATTTCTGTTTCTGTTTTGATTTTAAGTTTCCCGATGGCTAATGCACCGATGCCGTAGACGCCTGGTTTGAGTTCTTTTCCGTCATCATTGGGAGCTAAACCTTCCACACCCAATGGCTTGATAGCGTTGATATCTGCTACTATTTTGCAAGTAGGTGATTTATTTAGATCTGCTGCTGAGAGTAATTGAATTCCGCCTGCACCTGCCGAAAGGACAATTTCTGCACCCTCGATGGCTGCGGCTGTTTGTTCAGGTTTAGTGACTTCGACAACTGTAACTCTTTGTGCACCGCATTCCTGGTTGATTTTGTATGCGACTACCTGGCCTTTTGCGAGTGAGCGGCTGGTGATGGTTACGTTGGCTTTTTCTGCTGCGTATATTCTTGCGGCTGTTTGCCCGACTGGTCCTGTGCCAGCTAAAACTGCGACTTTTTTGCCTTCTAGTGATCCAAAGCCTTTCTCCATGGCTGCTCCGAAAGTTTTTGCTACGGCGGCAGCGGCAGTTGAGTATCCACCTCGTGGATCAACGATGATACTGTTTCCCCATGGGGCTGACTTCATCGCTTTCTGTGTAGCGGCGACGACTTGTTCGACCATTTCAAAGTTGCTTCCGTTGATGAAGACTTTAGTGTGTTTTGCGCCTTCGGGTCCACGCGGGAATAGAAGATCGTAAACGATTTTTGGGGCATCTTCGCCTGTAACGTTCTCATACTTGAATATCATTGAGTCTGGGAAAGCGTCGATCGCTACTAGCATGTCGAATGGACTGCAATATTTGTCTGTGTCTAGGAAAACGAAAACTGTTTTATAACTTGGTGGTTGTTGTTGTGCCAATTTTTACACCTTACCTTGTTTGTGAATGCGGTTTAATGATTTAAGAATTATCCAGGATCTCTTGGAATTAGAAGAGTGACATGAGTGCCAAAGCACACAAAGCAAAATTAATAGACTTGTTTAAGAGCGCTTTGAGATACGCGTGTTGCATAAGCCTTCGTTATGAAGCGGAGGAGCAAACGATTTTTCTAAACCGTTCTTATGAAAAAAAAGCCGTTGCCTAGGGAATTTGTTCTAGGGCTCTTTGTATCTCCTCATAGTTTGGTTCAACCGATGGGTCCTCAGAAATCCAAATGTACCGTACGAAGCCCTCTTCGTCGAGGATGAAGATTGACCGTTTAGCAACAGTGTACCCCTTCAATCCTGCAAAATCAAACAATTCCACTCCATAGGTTTTGATGACTTCTCTATTGTAATCGCTCAGTACCGGGAAGGGAAGCCTGTTTTTTTCTGCAAAAGCCTTATTCGAGAAAGGATCGTTAACGCTAATTCCGATAACTTGAGCATTCAAATCGACTAGTCTTGCCATGGAATCGCGGAACTCACATACTTCCTTGGTACATGTTGAGGTGAAAGCGCCAACGTAGAAGGCTAAAACAACTTTTTTTCCTAAAAACTCATCTAGGCTTCTGGGTTTCTTGTCCATATCGACTAATGTAAAATCCGGTGCCTTGTCTTCGACTTTAACTTGGTTCTCCATGAAAATCAGTCCTATCTGCAAAAAGAAAAGTTAACGCTTGTATAAATGGCTAATGCCTAGCCAAATGTGAAGGCTGAAGGGCAAATCTTGTTCAAGACGCATACTTCACATCTGGGTTTTTTTGCCATGCACACTTGTCTGCCGTGAAAAATCAGCAAGTCAGTGAGGGGCATCCACTTTTCTTTGGGAGTAAACTGCATTAGGTCTTTTTCTATCTTGTTTTGGTCTTTTTGCACCGTTAACCCAAGCCGTTGTGACAATCTGGTCACATGTGTATCCACCGCAATGCCAGCTGTTATGTCGTAAGCGTTGAAGAGGACTATGTTAGCGGTTTTTCTTGCAACACCCGGAAGCTCCAGAAGCTCCTCCATAGTCTTTGGCACTTGACCGTGGAATTTTTCTACGAGGAGTTGACAGCAGTTCTTTAGGTTTTTGGCTTTGTTGTGGTAGAAACCTGTGGAATGGATGTCTTGTTCGAGGTCTTTTAAGTCAGCGTTTGCGTAGTCTTGGGCGGTGTGGTATTTTTTGAATAGTTTTTTGGTTACCACGTTTACTGTTACGTCGGTTGTTTGTGCTGAGAGCATGGTTGCTACCAGAATTTCCAGCGGGTTAGCAAAGTTTAGGGCGGTTTTGGCATTGGGGTATTGTTTTTCGAGGAGTTCAATTATTTTTAGTGCTCGTAGTTTGGGTTCAAGGTATATTTCTGGTGTTTTCAAGTTAATATCCTCCAAGAAGCCCGATAGCTTATATTGATTGGTGGTGACTAAAAAAGTTTTGAATGTGTTGGGAGATGCTTTCGTATACTAAACAAATGTCTACAAATTTATAGTTACGCTTTAAACATGCAAATCAACATCTCCAATTTACTACATAATGTTTATATATTTTCAGATAGTCTGAAAATGTGTCGGATAAGCAGTCAAGTGAAAACATGGTGAACCCAACAAGAATAACCGTAGCCTTCGACAAAGCAACTGCTGACTTGCTCGAAAAAATAAGCACCGAAGCCCAAGTTTCACAGAGCGAAATAATGCGCCGCGCCTTAAAATTCTACAACGAAAACAAAGCACTCGAAGACCCAGCAACCAAGAAAAAAATCCACGCCTACCTCGACATGCTACTTACCGGCGAACACATAATCCTGGACGTTGACCACTGGCTTATGTTCCTGCGCCTAATCGCCTCCTCACCAGAAAGGGAAACGTTCTGGAAAGAGCACAAAGAAGTAGCCCGCGCCCATTGGGAACAACTAAAAACCAAAGTGCACTCACCAGAAGAAATGCTCTATCGGCTTGAAGTGTGCAACTTTTATCGCTTAACCAAGAACGCTCCAAACGACTACACGTTGGTGTTGGTTTCGGAGATTTCCAAGGATTTCATAAGGATTTTCCTTGAGGAATACTTTGCTGCTATGGGCGTTAAAGCGGAGATAAAAGAAAACTTGACCAAACTTAGAGTTACAGTAAAATCTGGCACCTCCAAAGTTTAGATGGTAACTTTTTATCCAACTACGAACGCAAACCTTTTTACACTTTCAAATTTTAACCAATACCTAGGTGAAACAAAGGTGAGTTTAAAACTGAAAATTGATGGAAAAGAGATACCCCTAAATGAGTTTGTTGAAAGAATGATGAGTGGAACAATTACTGGCGCTGTAACTTCTCTTAAAGGAATAAAAGATGATTGGAAAAAAATTGAAATAGAAATCCAAAAATAATTTTTTTAACCCTTGAATTCGACTTTGGCTTCTATTTCTGCAAACATTTCCCTTTTAGCCTTACATATCGGACAAACATACGGTGGATCTTCTCGGTAAACGACGTAGCCACATTGTTTGCAGTACCATAACTTCTTTTTTACTTCGGTGCTCTGTGGAGCTGGGGTTTTGGGGGTTTCGGGGGCGCCTTGGGTTTGTTGCGTTTTAGCTATTGGTCCGTATGCTCTTTCCTGTTTCTCGATGGGTCTTCGCTCAGGAACTTCAGGCAGATTTTGGCTCTCAAAAATGGTTTTGTTAACGTAGAGTCGGCAGTAGCATGCACCGTATTGGGCTACGTCAGGGTCGCGGTAGTCGCAGGGGCAGATGATGTCGCGGTCGATTTCCAAGTTGCCCGTAGCCAACCTGCAAGGGCAAGATGGGTACCCATAGCGGTCTTCATTGGTCTTTAATCCTTCGATGAACATTTGCAGAAGGTCTGCTTGGGGCGTTAAGTAGTAGCCATAGGTTTTTGCGTCAGCTTCTGCTCTTTTGCGAACTTGTTCAAGTGTGGTCAAAGGTTCAGTGCCTCTTTAAGTAGGTCCTTACGGAAACCCGTGATTACGGTCTTGTCATCCACGATGATTGTTGGGTAACTCAGTACTCCACCTTTGCTAATTATATCCGTATGAACTCTGGTTTTGTCATTGTCATCGAGCAAATCGACATCAACCCATTGGTATTCGACAGCATTGTCGTTTAGGTATTGTTTCGTCATTTTGCACCAAACGCAGGTGCTTAAAGCGTAGAGGGTAACTTTGTGGTTATTTTTCTTGCCAGAAACTTTGGAAAACTGCATAAAAATTCTCACTAAATAAAAATTGGTGTAAGGCGAATATAACTGTTTAGATTTTGCAGTTTAGTGTTCGTGCCCATGCTCATGTAAGTTGCCGAAAGCGTTCTGTACGACTTCGTTGAGGGCTGGATGGATGTGCATGCCTCTTGCGATGGGTCCAAAATCGCCTTTTTCAGATGCCATAGAGTCGGTGATTTCCTGAATGAGTATGGAGGCTTCAGGACCAACGATGTGCGCACCCAATATTCTGTTTGATCCCTGTTCAACGATGACTTTCACAAAACCTTCAGGAAAACCTAACGCAGCTCCCATAGCCGTGTCCTTATAGAGCGCCATACCAACCAAAAACTCGTATCCTTGCTGTTTGGCTTCCTCTTCTTTCAGGCCGACTGACGCAACTTGGGGCTGGGTGAAGATTGCGTGGGGGGCTGCTGATAAATTTATCTTTGCTTTGTGGTCGTGGAGGGTATTGTGCCAAGCTATGCCTGCCTCGTAATTGGCTACGTGCTTGAACATTTGTTTGCCAATGACATCGCCGAATGCAAAGATGTTTTTTTTGGTGGTTTCGAGGTATTCGTTGACTTTTATGAAGCCGCGTTCATCGAGTTGGACGCCGGTTTTTTCGGGTTTAATTATGCCTGCATTGGATATTCTGCCCGTGGCAATCATTAGGGCTTCAGCCGAAAATTCTTTGATGCTGCCGTCTTGTCGGTTCTTGGCAACGATGATTTTAGTGCTGCCTACCTGTTTAACCTCTAAGGCTTCAAATCCCGTATAGATTTCCATGCGCTTCCCCAATTCAGCCTTCAAAAGGTCGGAGACTTCTGGTTCTTCCTCAGGCACCACTCGGAAAGGACGCTGAAGAATAGTAGTCCTGGTGCCTATGGCTGAAAAGAAGTGGCCGTACTCCATCCCAATGTAACCCCCGCCTACAATTAATATGCTCTTGGGCTGAGTTGTTAGCTCCAGCACCGTGTCGCTGGTTAAGTAACTCACTTTTTCTAGGCCCTTAACAGGAGGGATTGCAGTGCTTGCGCCTGAAACTATGAAGATCACTTTGGCAGTTATCGTTTGGGCCCCAACCTGCAAAATATAATCTGATGTGAATTCAGCGGTTTCCTTAAACCATGTTAAGTTCTTTGTTGATTCGACGGCTGCTGCTTGCTGCCCCGAATCATGATTAACGAGTTCATGCATCCTGCCCATGATATTGTTAAAATCAACTGCGTTCACAGTTGTATTTATGCCCAATTTCTTTGCCTCTTCGATGGTGGCTAAAACATCGGCGGGGTAAATCAACATCTTCGAAGGAACACAGCCTACATTGATGCATGTGCCGCCCATCTTTCCATGCTCAACCAACGCAACTTTGAAACCTTGTTCGACAGCCGCTGATGCAATGAGCATTCCTGAACCCGAACCGATTACAATAACATCAAACTGCTCCATGAAACAACCTCAATAAGTACAAGAAAATGTAGAATCAAACTCAGATAAACTTTTCAATTGCTAATGCTCGGTTCAAAAAGTCTTTTAAGCGTCTGCCCGGTACTCTTTTATGAGGAGTTTTATTGTCAAAAAAACCTAAAACTGCAGAGGAAGAAAAGAAAAAAGCTGCATACTACAGTAAAGCCGAAAAAAAGGCTAAAGTAGTTAAAAAGTAGCTTCTTTAACCAAAAACTTTGGTCGACTCCGCTCATCGTGGACGGCGTCAAAGCTTTCTAATTCCTCTTTTCTCAGTGGTAACGTTATTCTTGATACTAAACCGTTTAGGCTATAGGGCAATCGAATTAAGCGATATTCTCCTGACGTTACCCATTCGTCGATATGAAAACCTGCCTGTTTTGCATTTCGGGCGAGGTTCAGCCGCTCTTTTGTGCTAAGCGTGTAGGCTTTGGGGTCAAAAACGTGCAAGTGAAAACCTCTGCCCGAATACCCAATTCTCAACTCAGAGAAGTGGTTTTTCAAAAAATCGTATAGCCCAATTGCCTCCTTTTTAACCATGTCAAATTCAATTTCGCAGAAGCTTAATCCTTGATGGCGTTTCATCTTATCTGCTAAACTACCGTGGATAGGGCAGGTTATGTTTTCGGGATCAAGGTCAAACGCGAGCTCTTGCCCAACTATTTTGTTTTTTGCGTCGTACACATTTCGGTCGTAGTAGACGGCTTCTGGCAGAAACTCCAATATTTGCTCACGCAAATCCTCTAAGTCCTTGTACTCATCGATTATTATTGTGGTTGGGGCGTCTTCTTTGTATTTTTCTGGATAAATTTTTGTATGCCTTCCAATAATGACTGCAAACTTTGTGTTGCCCAGTCCACCTTCGAACCATTCGGTCACTTTCTTAAGGTCGAATTCTTTGGAGTAGAATTGCTTTCTTTCCTCCAAAGTTGAGTATCTCATGCCAAAAGGCAAATAATATTGACTCATTGAAATCACCCTATATTATGCCGGCTAACCCAAAATGCTTTGTGTAAAACTTCAGGCAGAAAACCTAATATTATGGGTTTCCTCACGTTATTATGGTGAATTTTTTGCCAATAGACCCTGATTTTCAAACTAAACGACAAGTTGTAAGTGAACATAACGGTCATAAAGTCTGGGGACCAGTTGAAGCCCCCCAGAAACTTGGAATCCATGGAACAACCAGTGCGGTAGACTGGGATAGCTGCGTCGGAGATGGTGTGTGTATCGACGTTTGCCCAGTTTCGTTATACGATTGGGCTGATTCTCCTGGACACCCCCTTTCTGAGCGGAAATCTGACCCTGCACGCGAAAAAGACTGCATACAATGCTTAGCGTGCGAGATGCAATGTCCAGCGGCTGCAATAAAAATAACTCCGCAACCATAGGCACTTAATTTTAAGTGCATTATTTTTTTAAAAAAAATAACAAAGAAAAAGTAAAGCAAAAGCTTACTTTACTAAGCTGAGATTTTTGTTGACTTTCTCCCAGTTGACCAGATTCCAGAAGGCTTCCACGAATTTGGCGCGGTCGTTCTTGTAGTCAACGTAATAGGCGTGTTCCCAAACGTCCAATGCCATTAAGATTTGGAAGTTGGGAAAGACGTTTACATTGTGTTTTTCAATCTGCATAATGAGGGGTCGGCCAATACAGGGATGCGCGACCAATGCTGCCCAGCCTGAACCTTCAACGCTGGTAGCCGCCATCGAGAATTGCTTCTTAAAATGTTCAAGACTTCCAAAACCCATGTTAATTATGTCTGCAACAGCTCCGCCCGGTTGTCCACCGCCACCTTTGCCTGCTGGCGCCATATTTTCCCAGAAAGTTGTATGCAACATGTGACCGCCGATGTGGAAAGATAACTCTTTTGAAACTGCTTTGATGTCTAATGCGGCGTTTTCCTGATGCGCTTTGTCTATTTTTTCAAAGATTGCATTGGCGCCGTTTACGTATGCTTGATGATGTTTGTCATGATGCAATTTTAGTTGTTCCTCTGAAATGTATGGTGCAAGCGCATTGTAGTCGTATGGTAGTTTCGGTAAGGTAAAAGATTTTATTTTCTCCATAAAATTCACCAAAATCACTCTTCCAAAGCAGAAAACAACTAATATACTTTACCTTGAACATTTTTGGGGCACGGTATAGCTTATTACCTGCTTGTTCCTTACTGTTTTCCAGTGAATTTTATGGCTAAAACTGATGAAAACCTAAAAGCTGCCTTCGCAGGCGAATCCCAAGCTAACCGAATGTACACGGCTTTCGCTAGGAAGGCTGATGAAGAAGGCTTTCCACAAACTGCTAAACTTTTCCGAGCTGCGGCGGAAGCTGAGACCGTCCATGCCCTAAATCACTTGCGTGTATTGGGACAGGTAAAATCAACCGCTGACAACCTCGGCACTGCCATTTCGGGTGAAACCTACGAGTTCAAGAAAATGTATCCAGACTTTATTGCTGAAGCCAAAAAAGAAGGCAACAAAAAAGCTGAAGTAAGTTTCGACTACGCCAACAAGGTTGAGCAAATCCACGCGAACCTCTACCAAAAAGCACTCGATGCACTCAAAAACAAAAAAGAATTGCCCACAATGGACATGTACGTTTGCCCTGTATGTGGAAACACCTTTGAAGGTACAACACCCGATGTATGTCCAATCTGCGCTACGCAGAGAAATATGTTCATGAAAATTGCGTAATTGCCGCACTTTTTCTATTTTTTAATTTTTTTTTCTAAAAAATGGGGTTTAAGGTTTAAAATAAAGAAAATAAGGAAAAGTTAGGCTTTGGCTTTTTGAGCGATTTGTTGCCCAAATTCAAAGCACTTTTTGAGTTCCTCTTCAGTTGGAACCCACTTTAACTCAACAGTTGGCTCGATGACTTCGAAGCTTGCTTCCTTAGCGATCTTAACCATACCTCGAACAGCGCCTCCTCCCCAACCATAGGATCCAAAGAAACCCCAGAGTTTGCCCCGCGGCTTCAAACCGGTTATGTAGGTTAGAAACATTCCAACTGATGGAAAAATGCCGTTGTTCAAAGTGGGCGAACCAACAAGAATCACTTTGGAGTCCACGATTTCGGTGACAACGTCAGTGTTGTCGGTGGCGCGCAGCTTGAACAGTTTTACTTCAACTCCTTGGCTGGCTACGCCGTCTCCGATTGCTCGTGCCATCTTGTTTGTGCTGTCCCACATAGTGTCAAAAACTATGACTACTTTGGGTTTCACTATTTTGCCTGTAGACCAATCTAGGTAGGCGTTGACAATTTTCATGGGTTCTTTGCGCCAGATGATGCCGTGACTGGGAGCTATTATGTCGATGGGTATCTTCATGTCGACGACTTCTTGGATTTTCTTAACAATTAATGGTGCAAACGGCGTGAGGATGTTGGCGTAGTATGTGACTGCTTCCTCCATGAGCACTTCTTGGTCGACTTCGTCGTCAAAACGACCTGAACTGGCGAGGTGTTGACCAAAAGCATCGTTTGGTATCAGTACCTTATCTTCGACTACATAGGTGAACATGCTGTCGGGCCAATGCAGCATCGGCGCCTCAAGGAAGGTGAGTGTTTTCTTTCCAAGCTTTACGGTGTCACCGGATTTTACGGTTTCAACGCGTTCAAACTCCTTGCCATAGTGTTTTATGAGTTCTTCTTTACCTCGGGTGGTGGCATAGATTTTGGCGTTTTTTGCCAGTTTAGCAATTAATGGAAGGCTGCTTGAATGATCCATTTCCACATGGTTTACTATGATGTAGTCGATTTTTTCTATGTCGACTAACTCAGAGATGTGGTCGACGAGTTCTTTGCAGAATGCCGCTTTCACGGTATCGATTAATGCGGTTTTTTCGTCTGTTATCAAGTATGCGTTGTAGCTGGAGCCTCGATTTGTACTATAATCATGGAAGTCCCGTATGTTCCAGTCAACAACGCCCACCCAGAATATTCCCTCTTTTAAGGTAACTTTAACCATTTTTTATATTCTCCAAAAATCAAACGTTAATGAAAAAGAAAATCTCAAAAACTCTTATATTACTTTCGTTCTCAAACCCCCAAACTCTAGAGTTATATTTCGGGAACAACAAAGTCTACTATAGACGCCGGATTGTCAAATATTTTTGCGAGGCAAAAACATGAGTCTATTACCAGATGATAAAAAAGAGTTGCTTAAGAAAGATTTTGAGGAAAAACTGGTTGATCCAGTAAAAATTGTTATGTTTACTCAGGAGTTTGAGTGCCGATACTGCTCGGATACAAGAAAACTCGCCCAAGAACTTGCATCGCTGAACAGCAAAATAACCGCGGAAGTTTTCGATTTTGTAGCTGACGCAGCGAAAGCCAAGGAATTTGGTATCGATAAGATACCTGCTTTAGCCATAATAGGCAAAAAAGACTATGGCGTAAGAATTTACGGCATCCCGTATGGATACGAGCTTCAAACCTTGATTGAGGCGATTATTAATGTTTCAAAGGGTAAAACTGACCTATCAGACAAAACTAAGCAAATCTTAACAGATGTTACCTCACCAGTTCACATTCAAGTTTTCGTCACTCTCACCTGCCCACACTGCCCCGCCGCAGCTGCTGTTGCCCATAAATTAGCCATAGAAAGCGATATGGTCAAAGCCGACGTAATAGAAAGCAGCGAATTCCCAGACTTAGCCATGAAATACAATGTGATTGGAGTTCCAAAGATAATAATCAACGAGACAGTGGAGTTTGTCGGAGCGTTCAACGAGGACCTATTCGCTGAACATGTCTTGCTAGGTGCATTCGCAGAGAAGTTGCCTGTTGAAGAAAAACCCAAAATGCCCTAACAAGAAAACAATAAAAGATAAAAGAAACGAAATAAAAGATGCTAAAAGCTATTCCTACTGGTTAGCAATGGTCATGGCCACAATTGCAACAGTGCCCTGACGGAGCTGAGTTGCCAGCATATTTTGCTTGACTTTGTCGAAGTTGCTTTGCAGGCGGCTGCGCAGAAATATGAATGTCTGATAGAGATGTATCTTTATCGTCAAAAGTGGAAGAAATTACCAAACATGCTAAATAAAACAACAAAAACCGAAACTACAACCGCCACCACATAAAGCCAATTAGCAACTACACCAAACCTTTTAGACTCAACTTTTCCACGCATCAGAAACCGCCGAAACACAAAAATAACAAAAAACAGCCAAAACACACCGAATAGCCAACCTCCCAAAACATCACTAAGCCAATGAACATTCAAGTAAAGCCTATCAAAACCCACAACACCCGCCACTGATACTACTCCAACGCCAATTAAAGCCCTTGAAAGCGTGTTTTGCCAGTGCAGCCAAGCAAAATAGGCAAGGACTCCAACAAAAACTATGCATCCTGCACTATGACCGCTAGGATATGAAAAACCAGTGTCGAACAAAATGTTATTTGTTGGTCTAGCAACGTGTTCAAAAGCTTTAAGGGCTGAAACTATCAAAGCATCCCCGCCCAATGCACCCAAAAGGAGTAGACCTTGCGGTTTGTGATTCTTCCAGAACAAAAGCCCTGCAATAATAAGGGAGAAAATCGCAAGACTTGCAGTATCAAAAAATAATGCAATTCCCTGAGCAAAAAACGTCAACGTGCCTGATTGGATTGATGGAATCCACTGGTTTATCTCAACATCAATTTGGTGAAAGTTTGCTCTGAAAAATGTAACCAGCAAAAAACTTAGAAGGAACACTAAACAAACCATCAATAATGTTTTTTCGTTTTTGGAAAGGTTCAGTTTTATGTTGGTCGCTTAGATTCCTGCCTTTTCTTTGGAACATAAAAAGCAATTCAGGGCGGATTAACCCTGTTGCAATAGTCTATTCGATTCGTTTTATGATGTGGTACCCAAACTGAGTTTTAACAGGAGCCGAAGTTTGACCTTTCTCGAGTTCGAATGCGGTTTTCTCGAATTCTTTCACCATCTTGCCTCTTGTGAAAGTACCTAGGTCTCCTCCTTTTTTGCCGGATGGGCACAGGGAAACTTGTTGGGCTACAGCGCCGAATTTTTCGCCTTTGTCGAGTCGGGCTTTGGCGTTTTGGGCTTCTGTTAATGTTTTAACCAGTATGTGGCAACAATGAACTTTGTCTGGCATAACAAGGTTTTATGGAGCTTTAGAATATAACTTTTACTTGGGTTGAGCTAATGTTTGATGAAAAGTATGATTGTGTAGTTTTATCTGAATAGTGCGTGCTCTCCCAAACGATGAGTCCTAAATTTACATGGAAGTGTTAAAACGTCAGCTTCGATTTTTTTGCTACTTCGAACTTCGAAGTGCGAGCTAGAGATATTGTTATAGCAAAAGCCGTCAATAGGCAAAGCTATGCGAACCGATAATGTAATCATAAACATAGATGAAGAGCAAAGCATTGACCTTCCAACTGCTAAGCAACTCGCAAGGATAGTAGAGTTTCTTCTAAACCTTGAAGATTAACCCAAAGTTTCAAGTGCCATTTTCATCTTTTGCTTAAAAAAATACTTGATAAATACTTGACTAATAAAAGGGAAACTCTCTCAACCTCAACTTGAGATTGTGGAGAAATTTAGTTTATTCGATTACCTGAATTGCACCTTCGGGACATTGTGCTTCACATGCTCTGCAAACAAGACATTCGCTTGATTTGCTGGGCACTGACTTGCCGTCTTTGATTTCATATACGCCGACTGGGCAAGTGTTGACACAAGTTTCGCATCCAGTGCATTTAGGATCGACAACAATTTTTACCATTTTTGTCTTACCTCTGGGATATTTGCTTCAAAAGTTGATGAGTAAAATAAAAGGGTTTAGGTGTTTTAGCGGATTTTTTCACGTAATCTCAGCAAAATTCCGTTTATGGCAGATTCAGCTTTGTCTCTTTGTTTTTGGTAGTCTCCAATGGATCTTTTGTAGACTTCAAGGGAAATTTCTCCTTTGTTTTGCCGTGCTTCAAGGTTCTTTATATTTTCTTCGGCTTCAATCAAGTCTGCTTCAGCCAAATCCAGTTGCTTAACTAAATCGGAATAGCCGCCAGTTGTGCCCATGAAGGCTTTCTTTGTTTTCTCAATGTTTCGGTTTATGCCATCCAAGCGAACCTCTATAGCGTTTCTTTGAACTTTGTATTGGCGTCTTGGAATCTTTCCTTTCTGCGCCTTAGCATCCATCGACTTCACCTCAGCCTTTAACTGTTTTTTGTCTTCGTAGGCATCTATGAATTCCCTGATGGTTTCTGCAGAAACTTGTTGGCCTGTCTTTATTTCAGCTCCCCTAGTCTGCTGCGATGTCGGGGCTGAATGGAGTGTTGCTAACCGTTCGGTTTTTTCTGCGTAAGTTTCTTCTGCTGGTTTATGTCTTCTAACGAAAAAGACTGCTGCACACGCAACCACAGCTAGGAGTGCCGCCCAAAACGTGGGTCTGAAAGAAGACCATACTGGGTTATAATTGAATTCTATTTGGATTGTGTTCTGTTGGGGTGCAAGATAATCTACGTGGCTTAAGCCGTTCTTTGTTACTGTGAGGCTATCTTGGTAGGTTTGCCTTGTTAATGTTGAAGACGGATCAAGTTCTGAGGCTTTTGGCGTGACGATTGTGGCTCCTTCAGGCGGATTAAAAGTTATGATGGCTTGATTCACGAAGTAGCCAAAATCTGGGAAAAGCTTGAAATTCCCTAAAACATAGTTGCTGCCCTGAAGCGTTGCACTTGGCAAATCGTATTGGGCGGTCAACACTGTCGACTGGCCATTAGACAAAAACGTCACCAAAGTTGCGTTAGCTATTATCGAATCGCCGCTTATTCCCAAGTTGGCAGATAAAACTCCGAATTGATCCATTATCTGAACGTTCGTCGCATCTCCAGGAAGGGCAATTGCGAATGAACCCATGAGGGCTGTGGAGTTACTGATTATCCGGTAGCTATCTGAAGCCGTAACTTTGCCTGTTGCGTCGATGTTTATTTGGCGGTTTAAGCTGGTTATGGTGGTTAACTGTATGGCTCCAGTTGATAATTGAACGACGGCTGTGGCTGGAGCGTACGTGTAGGCTGCCAAGTTACTTTTTGAGTAAGTTGCTGTATCTATGTTTCCGTCATCTTTGGAGATTGTTATGGTTGAGGGTGTGCTTGGAAAAGTAATGGTGGCGTCGCAGGTTCCTACATCTTGTCCTAGACTGGGGTATGCTGGAAAGTTTAGATTGTAAACGCCCGTGCCTTGTTCAGTCACGAGGCTGTTTGATAACACAAATGCAACTGTGAAGACGCTGGGTGTATTTCCGTTGAAGTTTACTGTCGCGCCATAGAATCCGCTGCGGTCGCCCAGTTGAACTCCTAAATTCATCTGGTAAACATGAGTATCGTCGTATGCTATTCCCTTGAGGACATAAGCACTGTACTGTGAGGGTAACCCAATCATGAATCCATCAGTTATTTGGCCTGAAACATGGATAGTGTCCAATACAACTGCGTGCCCTGAATACATGACTTGAACTTGATGGTCTACTTTGTCAATGGTGTAGCTGCTGGTTTGGGCTGAAACGCCAGAGGGCAAAGCAACTGGCAAGATAACAAGTAACGAGAAAGCCACAATCAATAGGATTGCATTGGGTCGCTTCACGGAATTCACCAAACGAAAGTTTCGTTAATGTTATGTCAACCTATTTATTTACTTTTACAGTAAACAAGCTGTATTTAGGGCTTAATAAAATAATGAAAACTCGCAGCAAAACTTAGTCCGTCTTAAAAAAGTCAAATAAGCCTTTATTTAATCCAAGCGCCATTGGGATTTTAGATTGCTGACCTACTTTTTGTTCTTAGATGCTTTTTCTTTTTGTGTGGGTGTGGTGGGATAGAAATGCACACTGCATTTGGGGGTTTGGATTTGTTTAGTTTTTTGGTCTGGGTTGTTTCTCTCTTGCGGTTTGAGTGGGGGAAGAGGGGTTGGTTCACACAGCCATCGTGGATTCTATGTTGGGGCGTGTGGGTGTAGTGTGGGTGCATGTTGGGTTTCTGTTTTTAAGTCAATGCTGGGAGTGTGCAGTTCTTGATTTTGGGTTTGTGGGTGATTGTTTTAGGGGCAGATTTAGTGTTTAATGAGTTCACGCTTTTGCGAATGTCAAAGGGTGCCGTATGGTCGGGAGGTAAAAATTTATTTGTGGTAGCGGGGAGTAGATTTGAACTACTGATCTCTGGGTTATGAGCCCAGCGGGTTAATCCTGGCTACCCCACCCCGCTACGGTTTTATGCGACTTTTTTGAGGATGCATCCTATTAGTTGAGGCGTCAAATATTAATAGTTTCTTTTTCGTTGTCGGCAAAAGGATTTTAGTGTCGAACATTCTTTGTATGGACGGATGGTTTAGTTTGGACAAGCCGTATTTGCGTACTCTTTCGAATCCAACTCTTGAAAACCCAATCTTTGTTCAAGGGCTCCCAGGTTTTGGAAACGTCGGCAGGATAGCTGCGCACCTGCTCATAAAGTTCTTTGACGCTAAACCTTTCGCTGAACTGTATTCTCCTTCTTTTCCAGATTACGTTGCCATAACCAGTAAGGGCATCGCTAACTTACCCCGCTACGACTTCTACTATGCACCGATGGAGAAAAACAATCTTGTTATTATGACTGGCGAGATTCAACCTTCGTTTGACGATGTGGTCGCTCACTATACCGTTTGTGATACCGTACTTGATTTCGTTGAAAAATTGGGTTGCAAATTCATCGTAACGATGGGTGGAGTGCCGATAACTGAGGATAAAACTCAGGTTTACATCGCTGCAACGTCCCCGCGGTTGGCAACGGAGTTTATGGAGAAGGGCGCCGTAATCTACAGTAAAGGCAGAATCGTCGGTGGAACAGGCCTAACGTTGGCGTTGGCGAAGGAAAGAAAGATTGACGGTATCGGTTTGTTGGGCACTACGATGGGTTTTAAGGCAGACAAGGGCGCTGGATTCTTGGTTTTCAAGTTCTTGATGAAGGCATTAGGAAAAGAGATAAAAGAAGGGCTAATAGAAAACAATGCACCTGAAGAGTAAGTGGATGGGCGTCGCGTGACAGAAAACAATGAAAATATGCAAGTTAGCAGTTTAGATTCGAAATTCATGAAAGTAGCAATGACGATAGTCTCTGTATTCTTGATCTTTGTCGGTTCAACATATGTTCCCTACTTGATGTCGGATGTCCTAAAGATCGATTATGGCGCTTCCGTACTAGCCGGTGCTGTCCTGTTCATAGTTGGATTGGGTCTACTAATATTTCTCGTCCGAAAGAAAGTAATCGAGTAAATTTTGCCTCAGATACCCTAGGGTGCATCATCAAATCAGCTAATTAGTTTCTTCATCGGCACCCCAATAGGGCAAAGCCAGTTTTATTAAGCATTCTTATGTTTTTTTTAACATTAATTTTATGCTTTTTTGCCAAGGGATAGCTATGAAAAATTCTAAGTGTACAATCTAACGGCGGTTCAAATCTTTTAGGAGGGCTTTTGCTTCTGAGGCTAATCTTGGTTTGTTTTTACGGTTTACCGGCAAAAATAAAGAGCCAATCAAGATTAGAGCTAAGCCGAAAAGAGCCATAGTTTCCTTTGGCAGCAATTCCAATTCAAGTCCAACTGTAAAGTGAGAGTAGATATCTAAGTCACATTTAAAACAACATTAGATTTTCAAGATAGCAAGGCTTCCTTTAGGCAAACTCCAAGTTTTTTCATGAATACCTAATTTAAAGCTCATTTCAACTTCGTTGGATTGGACACTTTTCATTTGCTTCTGCGATTTGGAATTCGATTGTTTGAATTACGGACGCACTATCTACTAGATGAGCTGATCCATCGGGGCAATAGACTTTTTCGCCACTTTGGACTTTTCTGTAGCGTTGACTGCACGTCTTCTTTTGTGAGCAACCGCCACAATCTCTTGATAACAACATTTGTCGCCTCAACTATTTCCTTCGATTTCATAGCGACACTAGCCAGTATAACGTTTTGTGCGTCTCTAGAAAGAAACAATATCCCAGACTTTTATCTATGCAAATCTAGATAACTCTTAAAACTCCAATATTTGATGTAGAGAGAGTGGGCGAGGAGAAAAAATGAAAGAAAAAACAAATAATGTAAATGTCAAAGAGATGAATTTTGACTCAATTATTTAAACAAATTTCTCCGGAAGAGATAAGCGACAATGTATTTACGTTGGTCGGAAAAGATTTTTTCGTTATTACTGCGGGCAAGGAAGATCATTATAATTCCATGATAGGCAGTGGGGGTGGTTTGGGGGTTCTTTTTAAAAAACCTACCACTTGGTGTATTATTCGAGCAGACCGTTATACGCTTGAAATGATTCAAAAAGAGCAAACATATACGCTGTCTTACTTCCCGAGATGATTGTAAGGAACAAATGCTCTTTTTGGGAAGTAAATCAGGAAGAGATAGTGAGAAAATGAACGAAGTTGAATTGACAAGTATTCAAACTCCTTCCGGAGATATGTCTTTCAAAGAAGCCAGACTAATTATTGAATGTAAATTAACGGAACTTACTACCCCCAATCCCAATGATTTTTACACACAAGAAGCTAAAGACTAAATAAACGAAGCTTACAAAGAAGCAAACCATTATCGCAAATACGTATTTGGGGAAATCACCCATGTTTGGGTAAAAAAAAATAAGAATAATCCAGAATTGAGGATTTAGTCAAATTAATTTCGTCCTCCATTAGTTCGTTCCTACGATATCTTTATAGATTTTTGCGTTAACAAGGCAAGTGAGGTTTTATAATGTGTGGGTTGAATTAGCTGACGAAGACGTTGTAAAAAAAACTATTGAAGCTCTCAAAAGTAGAGGCGTTCAAGTTGAATTTTTGAATAACAAAGAAGATGCACTGAAAAGATTGACAGAGTTCATTCCTGCAGGAGTCGACGTAATGGCTGGTAGCTCAACTAGTCTAAATGAAATTGGCTTTATTGACCTTTTGAAGTCGGGTAAGCACCCATGGAATAACCTCAAAGACAAAATAGTTTCAGAAAAGGACCCGCAGAAGCAAGCTGAACTGCGCAAAAAAAGTGTCCTTGCCAACTATTTTTTGGGCAGTGTTCACGCTGTTACGCAATCTGGTGAAGTAATTACCGCAAGCAACACTGGCAGTCAATTGGCTCCTTACGCTTTTTCGTCAAACAATGTAGTTTGGGTTGTAGGTACACAGAAGATTGTTCTTGATTTGGAGGAAGGGCTTAGGCGGATATATGAGTATTGTTTACCCCTTGAAGACCAACGATTGAAGCAGGCTGGATTCAAAGGCTGTGAAATAGGCAAGATTCTGATATCTGAAAAAGAAACTTTGCCTTTTCGGAAGGTTAGTTTGTTCTTTGTGAATGAAAAACTGGGTTTCTAGCTAAAAGAATAGCTTTGCTTTGTCCCAATAATCTTTTCATTAATTGCTTCCTTTTTTTCTGTCGCAAAATTTTTCTTGGAAGCCTAATACGTGATATTTACATTCCTAAGTTGCCTATGAGAAGCTATTTAGCATTCACATAAAAGATAATCTCAGAGTGGGCAACTTGAAGATAAACAACAAATACATCAGGTATTTCGTCAATAAGAAATTCGCTGTAGATGCGGTGTGCATGGCAATCTTTTGGGTGATCGTTTACACTCCAGTATACTTGTATACGTCAAAGTCGTTTGAAGCCGCATTGATTGGTCTAGGCTCCTCCGCTGTGCTAGAGATTTTTTTTGGTG
This sequence comes from Candidatus Bathyarchaeota archaeon, assembly GCA_963809455.1. GTDB lineage: Archaea > Thermoproteota > Bathyarchaeia > Bathyarchaeales > Bathycorpusculaceae > Bathycorpusculum. The sequence continues at coordinate 331,089 of CAWEJP010000001.1, forward strand.
GAGTATATGGCAAGTTTAACGATTATGTTAGAAAGAAGGCAGGCGTGAAAGGTTAAGAGTGAACTGTGTTGAATCATTATACGATATTTTCTGACCGACGGGAAACAATATATTGAAACCAAAATCTCTTTAGCTGAATAGTTTTACTCTTCCCAGTATTTTCTCATCAGTTTCTCTCAGTTCTTTTCGAGTGTAAAATTCTTCGTTATTGATAATACCGAAGTACTGAACGGTTAGGACTATTACTGAGACATTCAAGGATTAATGAAGGACGGTGGATGAGCCGACAGCTATTTAACTCTATAACAAACAAGTAATCGAATTGGTGAAAGAAATGAGCAAGGTTGAGAACCAGTTAAAAGAAAAGATTGAGGAAATAATCAGGCAGAAAGCAGAATCATCTGTAACAGATGAACTTTCAGACTCAGAACACGGGTATGTAGATGCTCTGATTTGGCTTAAAGATGGCTCAATCCAGCTAACTAATGAAGGCCTTGAAAAAGAAATTGTGGAGCAAACCTATGCGGATAAAGACTCAAGCAAAGAATATTGCGATGGCTACGATTCTGCACTTAAACTGGTGTTAAAATTGCTAATTGAATTGAAAGAATAATATATTCTAAACGAATTATATTGAAATTTACTAACTGAATCGCATTCATGCCTTTATTTGAAAAATGGAGTGCCAAACTGTTTAAACAAAAAAGGGCATACGGGGTCCATATCCACATGGGAGGTTCGAGAAAACCCTGATGCACAGATTACATAGGGTTTGTTTTCAGTCTTCATTTTGGACCTTTGGGATTAAGCTGATGCGATTGTAAGGCTTTTACATCTCTAAAGTTGCAACGTACGTCCGGTTCTTGGGTGGGTTTTTATCCCTTGAACTGTCAAAGACGAATTTAGTTTTCCTACCAAGATGCCCCGCCGCAAGTTCTAAATGGCATAGAGCAATACCCATATTGACAGGAAAGTAGCTCCCGCCAACGATGTTTCTAAGAAAGTTGGGTTTGGAGGAATAAGCGTGAACCGTATTCTCATCACCAGTAAAATACCAGTTTTGTAAGTTTACCGCTGACGGAGCAAGGCGAACTGGTTCTAACACTTCCTCCTCACCCTTTATGTCTGTTATGTCCGAAATAGCTTGCCTCTTGAATTCTGAAACGCTGGATCTGTATAGTTTTTCCTTTGAATTTCCAAATGACATCAAAATAATGAATTCAAGATTCGAAGACTCTGTTACCTCTTTTGTTGGTTGAGGAATGCCCAACCAGCAACTGCCTAAGCCAGTTGATGACAAATAAAGATCCATTTGTTGAAGCATGAAACCGACGTTGACTTTGTATGCGTCTTTTGCTTCTGAGAATGCTGCAATGAAGTAGGGTGCTTTGTTATTGAATTTTCTTGTTACTTGTTCTGGCGTTATAATCCTGAACTCTGTCTTTACATCATTCAACATAGGTTTTAGGGACTTCAAAGTCTTTAAAACGTCTTCATGCCGATTTGAGTCGAGTGGCGTTGTGTCATATTCCCTAATTGACTTTCTTTTGAAAATAGCGTTGTATAACGTAGCTTCGTTCATTTTCTCTTACTTCCAGCAAATTGGATTATATATTTCCGCGAGACCTTTACATCAACAATATTCTGGGCTATTGCCTTTAAGTCTTCTTCTGTCATGTTTGTTGGCTTGATTGCTCCCGTTATCGTCTCTTCGCACGCTAAATAAAAAAGAGAAATGCGGGAGCCATCTCCGTTCATTGGAGGTTCGAATTCAACCCCCTCTTCCATCGGATTCCTGAAAAGAATTTAAACTGAACTCTAAACGATTAACATAATAAAGGAAGGATCAAATAAAAAAAGGAGCGCTCCCTCTTTCTAAAACTGAAGAAAATAAATCCTGAAAACTTCCTGCCGAACTATTTTTTTTAGGGCTATACTTTGTCAGTCCACACAATCAGAAAGCAACGCATGTAATTGCGGAGTTTGAATATGTTGGCTGAATACATAAGGCATATTAAATATTCCCAGAAGAATAGGGGCTATGCCTGATAGACGAAGCATCTCTGAAGCTCCATTTGAGAAGAATGAAGAAGCAAAAAGAACGACCATCATCCTTGAAAAGGGCGAGCGCGAATTCATCGAATCACTGATAAGAGAGGGCAAAGAACCTGGCATAAAACCTCTTATTTCTAAAATGCTTGACATCTACAAGAACATGATGATCTACGATTGGCACTTCCCAGGCGAATACTATTGTGGCATAAGCCGCACAGCCTTTGTCAACGTTGAATTACTCAACATACTCACTCAACAGATCCCTAAAGAGAGATGGCCTGCAGTCGGCGAAAAGATGGGTGATGCCCTAAAAGTTTCAATACAATCCACCCTTGGGGTAGATTCGAGCAAGCAGGAAAATTGGGAAGCCATATTCAATAGGCTAAGAGTGCAAGGGTTCGGAGACTTTTATCTCAAAGACAAGTTTTTGCTGTTAAAGTCGCCGTTCATTCATGACTGCGAGATTTGGAAGGGTTTGCTCGAAGGGTTGCTTAACGTTAAGTTGGAGATGCGCAATTCTGTCGCTCCAATGGTTTTTGAGATTATAAACCCCAATTCCACTTCTGTTTAACGCTTATTTGGTGTTCGACAGTTAAATATTGGGAAACAGATTTATTAGGAAGACAGGAGTTCAGGTGTCTTCCAGTGGTATATGATGAGGGATTGCGTTCATACAAGGCGATTGCCTTCATTGAAAGCGTAACAACAGTTAGCTATTTAGAATTAGGCGCACCCCCAAAAGACCAGTTTTGTTCAGACAAAATCCGTTTAGATACCTCTCTAAAAGTTCAGGAGAAAAAAATTTATGGATAAAATAAAATTTGCAATACCGAAAGGCTCACTAGAAAAAGCCACAGCGGAATTCTTTTCAAAATCAGGATTTAAAATCGGCGGCACAGAACGCACTTACCGCCCCAGCATAAACGACCCCCAAATCGAAATGAAGGTTCTTCGACCCCAAGAAATCCCTGTCTTTGTCAACGAAGGTCTCCAAGACCTCGGCATCACAGGAGAAGATTGGGTTAAAGAAAACAAAGCCGACGTCGAAATCCTCCAGAATCTCGAATACGGAAAAATCAAACTCGTAATAGCCGTGCCTAAAAGTGTTCCTGAAAAGAGCACAGTAGGAGAGTTTATGGAGTCGATTTGGAGTCAGGGCAAAAATTTCCGAATCAGCACGGAATACCTTAACATCGCCTCAGAATACCTCAAGAGCACTCCCCAATACAAGAAAAGGTTTGGCAATGCCGAACCGATGATTGTTACCCCGTGGTGGAAAAAAGGTGACAATTCACGAGCCAAAATTTTCCTTTCCTTTGGTGCAACTGAGGCTAAGCCGCCAGAAGACTCTGACTGCATCATGGATGTAACCGAAACAGGCACAACAATAGAAGCCAACAACCTGCGAATCATAGAGACTGTCCTAAAATCGTCAGCAGTGCTCATTGCTAACAAGAAAAGCCTTGAAGACCCAGAGAAACGCGAAAAAATCTATGACATAGTTGCTTTGCTCAAGGGTGTCGTGGACGGTTCAAAGAGAATCCACATATTCGTCAACGTCAAGAAAGCGAACCTGCAGAGGCTGCTCACTGAATTGCCTGCATTAAAGAACCCCACTATCGCACCATTGGCGGACGATACATGGGTTAGCGTAAACACTGTAATCGAAAAAGACTGCTTAATCGAGTTGCTACCTAAAATCCGCAAATTAGCCCAGGGCTTAGTCGTTTATGAGCCTAGACAGGTCCTAGCGCTCGACGAAATTGCACGGAGAAATGAAGGTCAATGCAAAAAGGATTCAACATAAAAGTCTGGAACTCTAAAGAGCTGCCAGCTGACTGGTTTAGAAGGCAGCAGGCAGACCAGAAAGCAACCCAAGAGCTTCAAGCCAGCGTCCAAGCCATAATAAACCAGGTAAAAGCTGACGGCGATACGGCGCTCGTGGAATTTGCCTTAAAATTTGACCGAGCTGAATTGTCTTCGCGTGCTCTCAGAGTTAAACCTTCAGAATTCAAAGAAGCTTACACAAAAACCACTCCCCAACAAATCTCCGCAATAAAATTTGTGCAGGAAAAAGTCTGCAAATTCCAAAAGCAACTGCTTACCCAAACCGACATCAAAACCGCCAGTAACGGAATATCGGTGCAGACTGTTCTGTGCCCGATTGCAAGTGTCGGATGCTATGTTCCAGGAGGACAAGCCGTTTATCCAAGCACACTTGTCATGACGGTTGTTCCAGCCAAAGTTGCAGGTGTCCCACGAGTTGTCGTGTGTTCGCCTTCAGATGCTCAAGGGAAAGTTAATCCATTGGTTTTAGTTGCAGCAGACATTTGCGGGGTCGACGAAGTCTACAAAGTAGGTGGTGCACAATCCATAGCTGCTTTAGCTTACGGAACAAGAACCATTGCACCCGTCCGAAAAATCGTGGGTCCAGGCAGCAAGTACGTGACTACTGCGAAAGTTCTGGTTTCGACGGATGTTGCGATTGATATGCCTGCTGGTCCAAGCGAAGTGCTCGTGTTGGCGGACGAGTCGGCTGATGCACGGTTGATTGCGTTTGATATGATTTCGCAGGCTGAGCATGGAGGAGATAGTGTTGCTGGACTCATTACAACTTCTGAACCGCTCTCTCTGAAAGTGCAGGAAAACTTGGCAAAAATCGTTGCTTCTGCAGAAAGAAGCGAAAAAATCTCTGAGTCACTATCCAAATATGGCTTCATCATAGTCTGCGGCAGCATGGACGAGGCAATCGGACTGGTAAATCAGTTTGCTGCAGAACACTTAGAAGTCCTGACCGCAAAACCCAATGAGGTCGCCGAGAAACTCATAGCTGGGCTAATATTGTTGGGTCCCTACAGCCCCGTTGCATTAAGCGACTATGGCAGCGGAACCAACCATGTGTTGCCCACAGGAGGCTTTGCTAAATCTTTCTCAGGCTTGTCAGTCTTTGACTTCATGCGGCGTGTAAGTATAGTCGAAAGCACAAGAGTGGGTCTCGAAAGAGTCAAGGACAGCATCAAGGTTATGTCGGAAACTGAAAACCTTCCCAATCACTACAAAGCAATTCAGGCGAGGTTAGAAAAATGAGCGAATCATACAAGAAATGGATAAAACAGAAACTCGAAAAACTTCAAGCAATAGACTGCTACTCCGCTGGAGCAACACCCGAAACAGTAGCGAAGCATCTGGGTGTCACAATAAAGCAGATAATCAAGTTAGACTTCAACGAGAACTTGTTCATGCCTAGGGTAAAACAGGCTAAACTTGTGAAAGGAGTTGGCTGATGAAATCGATTTACGAATGTACCCTGAGGACGAGGAGATTAAGCTGCGAGAAAAAATCGCGGGCTACATGAAAGTTCCAAAAGAATTCCTTGTTGTTGGTAACGCAAGTGATGAGTTAATCGATCGCATTATCAGACTTTTTGTTGAGAAGGGCGACATGGCGGTCTCGTTTACACCAACCTTCAGTATTCCAAGGCTTTGTGTTAAACGCCAAGAAGGCGAATATCTCCAAGTACCGCTCAAGAAAGATCTGCAGCTCGACGTTAAAGGAATGTTATCTAAGTTCTCAGATAAAACAAGACTCCTATACCTCTGTTCGCCCAACAGCCCAACCGGCACACAATACGACGCTGAAGATATCGAAGCCTTAACGCAGGCGTTCCCAGGCATTGTCATTTTGGATGAGGCATATGGCGAATTCGCTGACTACTCGTTCGTGCCCAGAATAAAGGAATTTGAAAACATGATTATTCTACGGACTTTCTCCAAAGCGTTCGGTTTAGCAGCACTTCGGCTCGGCTACGCCGTTGCAAACCCAGAGTTAGCTAAGCTTCTGACCGAAAAAGCCCCCCTGCCCTATCCTGTTAGCGGTTTTACACTTAGAATGGGCGCCAAAATGCTCGACAACGTCGATTTGATGATGGATTCTGTCAAGCAGGTGAAGAGTGAACGGACAAAACTGATAAAGTCGCTCAACGAGATAGAAGGCGTACAAGCCTTCGACTCCCAGGCCAACTTTGTGCTGATGAACACCCAAAAACCCGCCGACATCATCAACCAGAAGCTGCTTTGGAAGGGCATCATGGTTAAGAAATGCGGCAAAATCCTCAAGTACGAGAACTGCTTCCGCGTCACTGTTGGCTTGCCAGAAATGAATGCAAAACTTATCGATGCACTAAAAGAGATTGAAGGGGAAGACGAATGAGAACCGAAGAAGTCTACCGCAAGACCAAGGAAACCGAAGTTAAAGTATCCGTTAATTTAGACGGGGATGGAAAAGTGTCGGTTTGCTCAGCCGTGCCGTTCCTAAATCACATGATTACTTCCCTTGCTACCCACAGCTTAATCGACATAACCGCTTCCGTTAAGGGCGACTTAGTGCACCACAGCGTCGAAGACCTAGCCATAGGCTTGGGCGAAGCCCTAAACAAAGCGTTAGGCACCCGTGAAGGCATCACACGGTTCGGCAACGCTGCCGCACCCATGGACTGTTCCCTCGCGTTAGCCGCCGTTGACCTCGTCAAGCGCCCCTACTTCAAAATCGACCTTAAACTCCGCGGCAAAAAAGTAGAAGAAATGCCCACCGAAGATATTAATCACTTCTTCGAATCCTTAGCCCAATCGTTACAGGCGAACGTGCACATGTTTGTCGAATATGGCAGCAACGACCACCACAAGGCTGAAGCCGCAACCAAAGCCCTCGCACTATCACTCCGCCAAGCCATAGCCATGGATCCAAGACGCAAAGGCGTGCCCAGCTCCAAGGGAGTTATCTAATGCCGCAGGCAGTCATATTTGACTATGGAGTCGGCAACCTCCTCAGTCTCAAAACAGCGTTAGAAAAAGCAGGGTTAACCTCGTCAATCGGCACCACAGCAAAAGACTTAGCAAAAGCCGACGCCATCGCATTGCCAGGTGTCGGAAGCTTCACCGCCGCATCCGACAAACTAGACGCAGCGAAAGAAATCATCCAAAACAAAATACAAGAAGGTACTCCGCTACTTGGCATTTGCTTGGGTTTGCAACTTTTCTTTGAATCCAGCGAAGAAGGACCAGGCACAGGAATTGCACTTTTCAAGGGCAGAAACGTCACGTTGCCCAAAACCGTTAAGGTTCCCCACATGGGTTGGAACACCTTAAACATCGTGAAGCCAAACGAGTTGTTCGAGGGCGTAGAAGAAGGCACTTATGTTTACTTTGTCCATTCGCTTTATCCCGTGCCCAAAGACAAAACCATCGTTTGCACAACGACCGAATACGGCGCAACCTTCACATCCGCAGTCGCGCAAAAAAACATCTACGGCACCCAGTTCCACCCAGAAAAATCAGGCGACATCGGACTTAAAATCCTAAAAAACTTCGCCAAAACAGTCGTGAAGTGACCAATATGCAATTGATTCCAGCAATAGATTTAATGAACGGTAAAATCGTCCGCTTAACCCGCGGCGAAGCCAAAACCGCAAAATTCTACGAAGGCGAATTCGGCACCCCACTTGAAGCTGCAAAACGCTGGCGAGACGAAGGCGCCGCCAAACTTCACATCATAGATTTAGATGCTGCTTTTGCGCTTGGAAACAACCATGCTGTCATAGCTGAAATTGCTAAAAACGTGGATTTACCTATACAAGTCGGCGGCGGAATACGCAGCTATGAAGCAGCAGAGAAACTCTTCCAAACAGGCATATCCCAAGTAATCCTTGGCGCCTTAGCGTTTAGTGACCCCTCGGCAATTGGTAAAATTCGAAAAAAATTCGGCTTAGAATCCGTCATTGTAGCATTGGACAACAAGGAAGGGCTCGTTATGGTTGAAGGATGGAAAACCCAAACTGCCATGACAGTAGACAGTGCGCTTGAGAAATATACCGAATTAGGCGTTCGTCGTTTCCTGATAACATCCATAGCCCAAGATGGCATGCTCAGCGGTCCAGACTTACAAACGCTCAGCCAAGCTGCATTATATCCCACCGCCAAAATCGTTGCTGCAGGTGGAATCGGAAGTATCGGCGATTTAGCTGCTTTAAAAGAAATCGGCGTTGAAGGTGCGGTCATCGGAAAAGCCCTTTATGAGGGACGTTTCACGTTAAAGGAAGCCATACAAAAAATAGGAGCCTAAAGATGCCGCTTGCAAAACGAATCATACCATGCTTAGACGTTGATCATGGGAAAGTGGTTAAGTGCGTTAACTTCTTAAATCCTAAATGTGCAGGCGACCCTGTTGAAATGGCTAAACGCTACTCTGACGAAGGTGCTGACGAACTTGTTTTCCTAGATATAACGGCGTCTTCTGAGAAACGGGACATCTTGCGAGGTGTCGTTGAGGGTGTCGCCAAAGCAATCAGTATCCCCTTCACCGTCGGAGGTGGCGTTCGCAATGTGTCGGATGCACGACTGGTTTTATGCAGTGGCGCCGACAAAGTGTCGGTTAACACAGCAGCAGTGGAAAACCCCAAAGTCATAACCGAATTAGCCGACGTTTTCGGAAGACAATGCATTGTTTGCGCCATTGACGCAAAACGCAACCGAACTCCTAGCGAGGGCAAAATCATGGTCGACACGGACGAGGGCAAAGTTTGGTTTGAAGTCGTCACTTACGGCGGCAGAAAACCCACAGGCGTCGATGCTTTAGCGTGGGCGAAGCAAGCTGAGAAACTTGGAGCAGGAGAGTTCCTCGTAACCTCGATGGATAAAGACGGCACAAAAGACGGTTACGACATCGAATTAACCCGAGCCATATCCGAACGCGTCAACGTGCCCATCATTGCAAGCGGCGGCGCAGGAGTACCCAAACACCTCTTAGAGGTCTTAACCGAAGGCAAGGCAGACGCGGCGTTGGCTGCATCGATTTTCCACTATAACAATTACCCTGTTCCAGTGGTGAAGGATTACCTTCGTAAAATGGGGGTGACAATACGAACATGACAACACAACAAGAATTGCTCGAAAAATTAGATTTCAAAAAAGGCAACGGACTCATACCAGTAATTGTGCAGGATGCAAAAACAAAGGAAATCCTAATGCAAGCCTACGCTAACAAAGAAGCAGTTGAGCTTACCCTCAAAACCCGAAAAGCCACCTACTGGAGCCGCAGCCGAAACGAAATCTGGATAAAAGGCGAAACCTCTGGACACACCCAAAAAGTCATCTCCGTTGCAACCGACTGCGACTACGATTCGCTACTTTATGTGGTTGAACAGACGGGTCCCGCATGTCACACAGGCGAATACAGTTGCTTCTTCAACAAAATGCTATAACTTACCCTTTTTTCTGAAGCTTTGTTTCTCACATTTTCCTTTGAGATTTCTGAAAAGCTTATGTCCTTTTGATCCCTATTGACTAACTATGGAAATCCAAGTTGAAAAGTTGCCTAAATCGCTAAGAACTACTGGCATGGAACAAAAGTTAGCTGACGTTTGTAGAAGAAACGATGTTGTTTTTTTGGCAGTGTTCGGCTCTTTCGTTCGAGGTCAAGAAAAAAAGGGAGTGATGTGGATATCGCAATCGAGTTTGATAAGTGCAAACATAAAACTCTCTTGGATTTAGTAGGTCTAGAAGAAGAATTGAGCATTGTTTTCAAGCGCAAAGTAGACCTTGGAGTTTTCAGTAGTTTAAGCCCCTACATAATTGACGATGTAAAGCGGGAGATGCGCATTGTTTATGACAAAAGATGAGGTCTACTTAAAACACATTTTAGACGCAATCTCAGACATAGAACAATTCACTCAAGGGCTCTCTCAAGAAGAATTCTTTCGAAACAAAGAGAAGTAATACGCTGTCTTGCGCGCCCTAGAAATTATCAGTGAAGCAACCAAGAATCTGAGCAGCGAACTGAAAAACGTATATCCAGACGTTAATTGGAGAAAAATTGCTGGAATGCGTGATAAGCTAATTTATGCATATTTTGGTGTAAACTTGACTTTGGTCTGGGATACCATCAAAATAGACATTCCTCATCTTCAAGAGCAAGCAAAGAAGATACTGGCAAGCTCTTAATAACTACCTATCGCCTTAAACAAGCTCTCGTAGTTAATGCTTTTAAACAAAAGTCTGCATCTATTCTAGCCGTGGAATTGTTATGTCTTTACATGAAGCTATGTTGTATGAAAGGCAACTTGAAGGCAAAGTAAAATGTGCTCTTTGCGCTAGGCGTTGTTTGATTAGTGATGAGTCAACTGGCTTCTGTTTGGTTCGAAAAAACCAAGGAGGCACCCTCTATACGCTCAACTATGGCAAAGCTGTTTCTGTAGGCGTAGATCCTATCAGCAAAAAACCCCTCAGCCACTTCAACCCCGGCGCTTTGGTTTTGTCGGTAGCGGCAGCTGGCTGCAATTTTCGCTGCCAATTTTGCGACAATTGGATGATAAGTCAAGATCACGAAGTCGCAGGCAACCTCTTTCCACCTGAAGAAGTAGTCAAATCCGCCAAGAATGCTGGTTGCCAGGGAATCAGCTACACCTACACCGAACCCACCATATTCATGGAATACGCGTATGACAGCGCGAAGTTGGCGCATGAAGCAGGCTTATTCAACACGTTCGTAACTAATGGTTACATGACGCCTGAGGCAGTAAAAACCATCGCGCCCTACCTTGATGCCGCAACAATTGATTTTAAAGGCGGTGCTGACCCAGACTTCTACAAATCCGTCATGTCCGTACCCACTGTAGAACCAATCTACGAAACTCTAAAAGAGCTCAAGCTGCAGGGAGTACACGTTGAAATTACCAATTTGGTGGTTCCAAAGATAGGCGATTCCATGGATAGAATCCGAGAAATGGCCAAATGGATAAAAAACTATTTGGGACCAGACACTCCTTTCCACCTCTTGCGCTTCCATCCTGAATACAAATTAACAACGACTCCAGCAACAAGCGTCCAAGACATGGAACGCGCTTATCTAACAGCTAAAAACCAAGGCTTAAACTACGTTTACATGGGCAATGTTCCAGGTCACCCCGGCGAAAATACATATTGCCCCAACTGCAATACAGCCGTCATCAAACGCAACAGCTTCGACATCACCAATTGGAACCTAACAAGCGACATGAAATGCCCCGTATGCGGACAGCAAATCCCAATAAAAGGCAAACTCCACCAAAACAACCAAGGCTTCCCATACGCCCTATTCTAGCTATCTCTAACTACTGTTCAATTGGTTGGTATGTGATTAAGGCTTAAGCCTTTATTAGGTCAAAACCCAACCTTGCAGTTGTAGCGTGCCCTAATCAATGACCAAGTACACAGCGTTGGCAATCACGACCAATTACTGGAAGCCCCACAGCGACTACACGAGCAAAATCCTTTTTGCTGTCAAAGGGAAGGTTATGGATAACGATTTTGTTGTGGTTTCAGAAAAAGCGGTTTCAACTGCGCTTGGCTGCATGGTTGATGAAAGCAAAGTAAAGCCGGGTTTGACTGCGAAAGTTCTGGTAAGTTTCTGGATGCGCGTTATCTGGGGTTACCCCCTTGGAATTCTTTGTAATTTTGGTCCACGTCTCCTGAAAAGATTACAAAATTATCCTGTAGAGTCTGGTAGCCGACACAAACAGGTCGCCTTGCAGTACGCTGGGTTTTGGCAGGCGCTTATGTTTGGTTCGGAAGGTGGAATCGACGGCTCCAACCTACCCTACTCATACGTTAGCTTACCGTTGAACAAGCCAGATGAGCCAGCGCAGAAAATTCAAACCCAAATCCGACAGCGATTGCAGAAAAATGTGTGCGTAATCATCGCTGACACCGACAAAACCTACAAGTTCCACAACTTCTTTTTCACGCCAAGACCTAATCCGCTCAAAGGCATCCACTCGTTTGGTGCAACCGCTACTTATCTTGTAGGCAGAATCCTCAAGCTCAAGAAAAGCTCCACCCCCTTATCAGCGGCGGGTTGTAATCTTTCAGCGGCTACAGCGTTAACAATAACTAACATTGCAGACAAAGCGCGGGGTCCAGGTTCAGGCGCCACGGTTTGGGATATGGCAGCAAGGTTCCAGGTAGATGTCAATGATGTAACTTGGGAAATGCTTGAAGCAATCCATCATAAACCCATAGTCATCGTAAGAAAAACAAGTAAACAATGTTAATAACCAAAGGAACGATTAATCACGTTAGCCAAAAATGCTTTTTTGGGAGCAACACATAAAACAAGGTTTGTAAGCCTTAAGCGGAATGGATGGGACAAGGTATGGAAGAGACACTTCAGAAGATGGATGCATTCTTTAATCCTCACTCAGTCGCAGTAGTCGGCGCCACAAAAAAAGTCGACAAAGCAGGACATGTCATCTTCAAGAACTTCGCTGTAAACAAAGACCGAGGCGTCTTTAAAGGTGATTTATACCCCGTTAATCCAGGCGAAGACTCCATCCTCGGTTACAAATGCTTCCAATCCATAACGCAAATTCCCGGCGATATTGAATTAATTGTCGTTATTGTGCCCGCCAAGTTTGTGCCTTCGATTATGGAGGAGGCAGCGGCTAAGAAAGTGAAGACCGCCATCATAATCAGTTCAGGCTTTAAGGAAGTGGGCAACAAAGAACTCGAAGACCAAGTCGTCGCCGCCGCAGCTAAGGGCGGAATCCGCGTTTTAGGTCCTAACTGCTTGGGCGTTTACTACTCAAAAACAGGTATCGACACACTGTTTTTGCCCGAAACAAAGGTTCTGACTACAGGCGAAGAAGTCGTCGCTACACCAAGACCCATGCCAGGCAATATCGCTATGATCACGCAAAGCGGAGCCTTCGGGGTCGCCGCATTGGACTACTTGACTGGGCGCCAGATGGGTGTTAGCAAATTCGTGAGCTTCGGCAACAAATGTGACGTGACCGAATCTGACATACTTCACTACCTGCTCCATGACAAAGAAACAAAAGTTATTCTGGTCTATCTGGAAGATGTTACCCGAGGACGAGAATTCCTTAAAATCGCAAAGAAGGTTACCTGCAAAAAACCTATCGTCATAATCAAGTCCGGCAGAAGCGCGGCGGGCGCAAGAGCAGCGGCTTCCCACACAGGGGCCATTGCTGGTTCAGACAAAATCTACGCCGCAGCCTTCGAGCAGGGCGGCATAATCAGGGCACGTGACATGGAGGAGTTCTTTGACATCGGCAAAGCCTTAGCCATGCAGCCTCCAGCTATAGGCAAGAACATTGGCATCTTAACTGACGCAGGCGGACCCGGCGTTATGACCGTTGACGAATGCGAAGCCTTAGGCTTAACAGTAGACCGTTTCTCCGAGGAAACATTGCAGAAATTCCAGGAACTAAAAGACCAAAATATCATCTTAAAAATCGCAGCTACTTCAAACCCTGTGGACCTTACTGGCTCCGTAATCGACGATATGTTCGTTATGGCAGCGGATCTAATGTTCCAAGACCCCACCGTAAACGGCATAATCTTGCTTGGGCTCCACCATATGCCCGGACTAAGAGAAGTCTATATCGACGGCATAGTCAAAGTCGCCGAAAACTACCACAAACCCATCGTCATGTGCGACATCGGCGAAACAGAAATGGCCCTCTACACCCGCGCACGCTTCGACAAACTCGGCGTCCCCTCGTTCTCCTCACCCGAAGACGCAGCGCGCGCCATGAAAGCACTCTCAGCATATGGTGCCTATCTCAAAAAATCCGGGTGCGAAACCGAATACATGGAAAACTTCAAAAAAACAATTGGTCCTAAACACTAACTGAAACAGCTACTTCGTTGCCGTCCGCCAACTTCAGCCTCTCCCGCAGGCAAACTGGCGCGATAACCTCCAAAACGTCGCTTGGATAATTAGGAATTTTCGGGACTACAACTGCAAGTTCTAAATCGCCTATTTGCGCTTTGAACATTACACCGGGACAATAACCAGTTTGGGGATTAATCCACTTTGCTCCTTCATTTCCAAGCAAAATTTTTTTTCCAGCGCTTTCCGAATTCAAACGAATGTTCAAGGTTCCTGCATAGGGGGAGAAACCGAGTTTTTCTTTGATTTGGCTTTTAACCCAGGGTAAAATGACAAATTTTTTTCCTTCGCCTTTGCCAGAAAAAACTGTGCCCACAAAAACTATGGTAGGCAAAGCGGTGCCCTCAAAAATGGGCTTACTCTTTGAGTTCTTTTAACCAGTGAGCAACCGACCTGAGAATCGGATCCGACGTGATCTCAACGACGGGCACAATCATCTTCTCTTTCGTCTCGATGATCTGCATATACTTAGGCATCATCGCAAACCCAACAAACGTCCAGTAAACCTTATGCTTTTCCAAAAGCTCCTTCGCAACAATCGCAGTAGAAGCCGTCAACGGAAAATACAGAAAAACCACCCCATCAACCCAATACAACCCAGCCAACTTGCCGCCCGCAATCACCGAAGTGAACCGCGCAATTTCTTCAGGGCTGTTGAAACGGGTTTTCTCCATAATTACAATTTCTTGAAATGGCTCATAAGAGACAGCTACGTCCATAACATTTCACCGATAACCAAGTAAATGTACTTGCAGTTCCTCTTATAATTTTGCTACACCCTAAGAGCGATAAGTAAGAATTGGCAAAAAACCGCTAATTAGTATGTTGCTTTTTAGTGCTTAAAAGTTAAAGAAAGAAGAAAGGTTTGGGGACTGCTTAACGCAGTTTCATGAGGACCATTTCAGCAGCTAAGACCATGGGTTCCCATGTTTCACAGAGCGGTGGCGCGTAGGCTGTGTCTGCTTTGGCGAGTTCGCGGACTGTCATTCCTTTTTGGATGGCGAAGGACAGGCAGTTTATGCGTTGGGTGACTTCTTCTCCACCGATTACTTGTCCGCCGACTATGCGTTGAGATTCTTTTTCAACAACGAGTTTGACTTTGATGGGTTTGGCGCCTGGGAAATAATCTGCTTTGGTCTTGCTGCTTATGGCTCCTGTAACAACCTCAATGCGGTTGCGTGCTGCTGCGGTTTCGGTTAAGCCTGTGTTGCCCGCTTGGATCTCAAATAGCATGGTCACCGCTGAAGCTAAAACGCCGCTGAACTGGCTGTAGTCGCCTCCCGCATTTGCACCTGCAACCTTACCTTGGCGAACAGCGATTGTTCCCAGTTGTGCGCAGGTGGGTTTGTGGGTTATTATGTTTGGGGCTTCAGCACAGTCTCCGACGGCATAGACGTCTTTTACGTCGGTTTCCATTCTGCCGTTGGTTTTAATTGCGCGGGTTTCACCTAAGGGTATGCCTGCGTCAACGGCGAGTTTGGTGTTGGCTCGGACTCCGAAAGCGCTGATGAATAAGTCGGCTTCAATTTTTTCTCCGCCAGCCATAACCGCGGTAACTTTGTTTTCGCCCAGGAATTCTTCGACTCCTTTGCTTGTGAGAATGGTCATGCCTTTTTCTTGCAGGTGCTCTTGAACCATTTTCGCCATGTCTGCATCAAGAAGTTGGGGCAGTATCTGGGGTAGCATTTCTACTATGGTAACTTTTAAGCCTCTTTCCATCAAGCCGACGCCAACTTCTAAACCGATTAAGCCTGCACCCATGATGACGGCTGACTTGGCGCCTGCCTTAACGGCGGCATCAATTTTTTCGCCATCTTCTATGCCTCGGAGGCTTAGGATGCCGGGTTTTTCTTTGCCCTTAATCGGTGGCATGAACGAGTCTGCGCCCGTGGCGATAACGAGGCTGTCGAAGGGTAAAACTTCGGTTGTGCCTTCTTTGGTGTTGATGGTTACGATTTTTTCTTTGGTATTAATTGCGGTGGCTTTGGTTTCGCTGCGCAAGTTAAGCTTGAGCATCTGGAAATAAGCGGGTGGATAAACAATCAGGTCCTTAAAATTCGCAATCTGCCCACCGATGACAAAAGGTAAGCCACATCGGGAGTATCCTGCGTTTTTCTCGTTGGTTATGAGGGTAATTTCTGCAGTGCGATCTTTTTTGCGTGCAGCTGAGGCGGCTTCTACGCCCGCAGCGTTTGCGCCTATAACGATTACGCGTCTCGCCATCTAAGTCGCCTTATTTGGATTGAGCTTGGGCTTTATGCCATTCAACGGCTTTGTTAAAGTCCATTAGGTTGGCAAGTTCAGCTTGTAGATTGGACGGTTTAACGACGATTAACCAGCCTTTTCCGTAAGGGTCTTCATTTAAGGTTTCAGGTTTAGACTGGACTTCATCGTTGACCTCCTCTATGGTTCCGCTTATCGGAGCGACGAGGTCTGAGACAGCTTTGACGGATTCAAGGGTTCCGTAGGGCTCATTCTGCTTTACCTCGCCTCCAACGCTAGGCAATTCAGCGTAGACGATTTCGCGGAGCGATTTTTGGGCGTAGTCGGTGATACCCATGCGGATCTTGTCGCCTTCAACTTTTACCCATTCAAAATCTTTAGAGAAATAGAGTCCTTCTGGAACTTCGTATGCTTCAACTTTTACCATGCACTTGAACCTTCTTTAATTTAGACTAGTATCCTGAATAGAATCATACATAAAAGGATTAATGAAGAGAAAAAAAGTTTTTTAGCGTTCGCGTTTGCCGGCTATCCAATCTTCCGTCCATTGTCTGGCTTCAGAGTCTGGCACCTGAACAGGTGGATGCTTAAACGCGTAACTGGGCATGCTAATGAGTGTGCCTGAGATTTTGCGATCTAGGGCGATTTTTGCTGCGCGAATAAGGTCTATGACTACGCCAGCACTGTTGGGTGAGTCTTCCACTTCGAGTTTTGCACTGATAGTTATGGGGCGGTCTCCGAAAGCGCGGGTTTTGATTGACAAGTAACATATTTTCTTGTTCTTTAGGAAAGGCACGAAATCTGAGGGTCCGATTCTTGTTGGCAACGGGTAGGGAACGAGACTGGTGACGGCTTCGGTTTTGCTTATACGTTTGGATGTGAGACGGTTTTCGACTGTCATGTTTTGAAAGTCTGTGTCTCCACCGAGGTTTAACTGGTAAGTTTCATCCACGATGGCGCCGCGGTCTAGGCAAAGTCTGATGAGTGTACGGTGCAGAATCGTTGCGCCAACTTGGCTTTTGATGTCATCGCCTAAAACTGGCAATCCGGCAGCCTCGAATTTTTTTGGCCATTCTTTGGAGGCGTCGGAGCCTATGAATTCAGGCATGCAATTCACAAACGCGCATCCCGCGTCGATGGCACATTGAGCGTAGAAGCGGACTGCATCGTGGCTGCCGACTGGAAGGTAATTTACGAGAATTTGGGCTTTGGCTTCCTTGAGGATTTTGACGACGCTGTCTTTGGGAGTTTTGCTGTCGTCATAGACATTGAAAGGTTCTCGCATATGGGGTGCGGCGCCGTCCATGATTGGGGCAGGTGAAACTTTGACGCCGAGATTGGGAACGTCGGCGAATTTTTCGCAGCAGTTGGGTTTTACCCAGATGGCTTCAGAGAGGTCTTTGCCGATTTTGTCTTTGTTAACTTCAAATGCAGCGACGAATTTTATATCGCTGATGTGATAGCCGCCGTAGTTCACATGCATGAGCCCGGGAACAGTTTCAGTTTCTTTAGCGTTCTTGTAGTACTGGGTTCCTTGAATGAGAGCTGACGCGCTGTTGCCAACGCCTATGAGTGCTACGCGAATTTCAGGCATTAAACGTTAACCATCCAATGAATTGATTTAGTTATGGCTTAATGTTCGCCTACGCTATAACTTTTTCTAAAGAAACAACCAGTAGCCGTTGAATGTAACCAAACTCTTTAGTTTACAAAGCTCCCACGGTAAGCTGTTTGTTCAGGAAAAATGAGTTAAAAAAATAATTCAAAAATTAGGATTGTAACAACAAAATCGCTTTCGCTAGGTCGCCGCCGCATTCTTGGAGGGCTTCTTTTGCTTTTTCCAAGCTTTTGCCAGTTTGATCTGCCACCAACTGTACGTCTTCTTCGGAGAATAATGGCGCCGCATTCGCTGCCGCTCCTCGCTGTGATGGGGCTTGCTCGCTGACTTGGCCGCCGATAACCTGATACATCTTTTGTCCTTGAACTTGGAGAATAGCAACTTCGGGTTCATCTATAACAATGTCTTTGTTTGCGGTTCGGATTATGACTTGTTGGACATCTGCGACTGCATCCATGTTCATGCCCATACGCTGCATCATACGTTTTTGCTCTCGAGGATTCATACGTTTATTCAATGAATTTCACATCCAAGAAGTACTGCATTATAACGTGATATAAACTTAACTTCACTGCCATCCTCAACATCGACAGTTACAGTCCTATGATGTTGCTAGGGCTTGAATGCTTGAAACTTGTCCTGAGTCTGCCCAAACTCCTACAGCTATTTGGGTAACTCCATTAGGATAAGTCTTATCCAAATACAATGTTACGTACCAATACGGGTACAACGTAAAAATGTCCGTGTCGCTGGGTTTTGGATAAAACTGTGCTGACACTGGATTATCTAACACCTGGAAGTTAGTTACTTGCATTCCGTTTGCGGTCCACGAATAGCTTTTTGCCGCGTTTTTCGCTATCAAAACGGCTTGGTCTTTAGAGATGTTAACCTGGGTGCTTCCGACCTTGAACAGGAACCAGTCGTCGCTGAATTCTGTCAGTATTTTGTTTTGATATGAAAGATGGATGCTTTTTGCTTGGAAGTCAGTTCCGTTATAGGAGTACATCAATAGAGCGTCGGCGTAGTCGTCGTAGGCTGAAAACTGAAGCTTTGCATCTCCAAAGGTTTGACCGCTTGATTTGCTGTTCGCCGAAGCCATGAGGGTATCAATCTGGTCCATGTAGGAATCTTTGAAAGCTGTTTTGTACCTGTCAAGTAATCCTTGGCAAGCTTGAAAGACATCTGTTGGCTGGGGCTGAGTGTAGATCAAGGGGAAGTTTGGTGCGCCTTCAAGCTGGTTTATTTGAATCAGCGAAAAGTGACCGTTCCTAAATCTTACGGTTAAATCGATTCGGCTGTAGTTGTTTACTAGTGAATACTGCAAGATTTCTTCGATGACGCCGCCTAAATCTGTTCTATGCTGTACGGTGTCATCTTTTAGAGTTATCTGGTACTTTGAAGTGTCAATCTGAAGTACGTTGTTGATTAGGGTTTTAGCTTGTTCGGCGTCATTTGAGGTATTCGACAGAAGTAGCTGTTGGTTCTGCGCTTGTATGCTGTTATAGTTGGTTTGCAGATCACTGTAGTCGGTTGATAGCTTGTTGAATGAAGAAAATTCAATTACTGACAGGCTTGCTAAAAGCACGATGGCTATGATGAAGAAGGCATAGATGCTCTTCCATCTTAGGGGCAAAGTTGAAAAACGTTTGGAATGTGTATCTGGAACTTCTTCGGCGCCCCGCATCATCGTAAGCGCTGCTTTGCCAAAGCTTGAAAGCTCATACCTTCCGCTTTCATCCTTTACGACCAGGTCACCAAGGTTCTCTAAATGATAAGTTAAATGAGAGCTCGTTATGGCAAGTTCTTCAAGCATCTGAGAATAGGTTACTTTTCTTTCTGAGAGCATACGGAGGATTTTGCGGCGGGCTGGATGTCTAAGTGAACTGAACATTACGGAGTAGATTTCTTCCTCTGAGCCCGACACCCAAATACGCCTATTCAACAAATATAACTTATTAGATTATAAGTTATCTGGAAAAAGCCTTAAAAAAGATTGTTAATTGACTTTAGCAGGAAAAAATAAATTTTTTTAGTCAATTTTTGTCGTGTCAAGAAATCTTTACAAGAACCGTTTTATGGGTTTATGTGCTTTAGATGTAACTGTCTGAGGCTCTTCAAATGAATTCTGCAGAATCTGAAACCAAACTGAAATGCATAACAGTTATGGTTTTCGAAGAGAACGGAAAAACAATTATCCAGCCAATAATCCGAGGGCAAGACACTCAGCACCTGCGGGAATTATTCCAGAAGAACACCCTTGAAGTTTGGCTTCCAAATGGCCGACCAGAATTTGAACAGTTTGACATAGGCATCCTCAAGTACAAGCAGATGGCTCATCCATCAAAAGTTTCTAATAAAACCCAAGACAAGGATTGCTTAAAAAACCATTTTGCGCCACTAGTTTCCTCCCAAGCAAAAGAACCCCAGACTAAAAGTAACTTCGGACACGCCCAGCTTCCCAACTTATCTTTCCGGTTGCGGAGGCTGGGCAGGTGTTCAACGTAGTTGGACATTAGTTGCTTGCGCCTGCACTTCGAAATCACATATTGTAAATTAGGTTCATTAGATTAGGCCTAAGAGAAAGCAGGCCGGGCAAACAAAAGCAGGAGAACAAAAAAATGGGAACTGTACAAATATCAAGCCCGAAAGGAGAAAACACCCAGACTTTAGCTGGAATGATGAAATCCCTTGAAGATGAATGCAAAAACTGTGCTCCAACAACCCCCCTTGAATGCATAAGCAGATGCCAAGTGTACAAGTTAAAGAACGAATTAAGAAATCTGCGGGAAACGATGAATAATCCAGATTATATGAAGGAACTATTCAATGTTCTGAAAAATGAGACACGGTTTTATGTTCTGGAGACAATTGTGAACGATAAATGTTCGATTGCCCAACTGCAGCGTGTTCTTAAAAAAACAGGCTATAATTACAGTATGCAAGGCTTCCGGGAAGAATATTTACTGCCTTTAATCAGAGTTGGTTTAGCAGTTGAAGTGAGAGAAGAATACGGCACTACAATGTTTGGGGGGCGATTAGCTGAGTTGTTGCAAGATTTCTCTGAATTTGTCGAAAAACTTCCCGCTCGCTCGGAATGTTATGAAGAAGTCATTTTGCAAAAATTACTTGAAGCACCCAAAACTTTTGAAGAAATTGAAAGCCTTATTCCGTCAAAGAGTACTTCGCGAACCCTCAAACGATTACGGTCTGTTGGCTTGATAGAAACCCCGGATGAAAGAGATTACGTGTTTTTCTTCAAAACGATACGTGACCCAAACAAGGAAACGTTTTCAGCTTCTGAACGGAAGGTTTACGATGCCCTAATGGACGAAGGATCTTCAGCGGGAAAGCTCGCTAAAGATACAGGGCTTTCAGTGAGACGGACTTACAAGTGCATTCGTGTTTTGAAGGGAAAAAAATTAATTTTCCTTCGAAGAACACCAAAACTCTATGCTTTAACTGGCAAAGGTGAAAAGTTAGCTTCGTTGTTACGAGAAGTAGAACAGATTGTCGAGGATACCTGGAACTCTTCAACACAAGTTATGCAAATACATTAAACCTAACTTTCCCTAATCCCGTGACGCACCTTAACGGCTACTCCCGTCTTGAACGCCTTCATCTCTTCGCTGGAGAGCAAGGTGCGTCCAACTGCTAAGACCTGCCCATCCTCATCGAGTACGATAACTTCGTCTCTTGCCCCAACCTGCCCATTAACTTTGACAACGTGGACTGCAAAAACGTCTCCTCCTTCAGCGATGAATTTGGAAACATCATTTTTCACCGTAACAAAACATTTTGCAAAGGGGGTTTTTTTAGCCATAGAAACGGCGGCTTTGATGCTTAAAGAAAGTACTCCGTCAGTTGGTCGTAATGTAGCTAATCGCTCGCCATCTAGGTTAATGTAGCGTATTCTGCCCGTTCGCGGCGAATATTGGATTTGTATGTTGCTGGGAAAAAGCTCTAAGCCTACACCTTTTCCGAATTGGTAGTCAGCTATGGACCTTATTTTTGCAAGTGAATTCTCCATGAGTCATCACGATGAAGTTGTTTCGACAAGTATAAACATAACAAGATTATAAAGACAGTTAAAAGGTGAACGTTTCTTGAGATGTGAGGTTTGTGGACGGAAAATACACGATGACCCCGTACGGGCAGTTATCGAGGGAGCCAAACTAACAGTCTGTTTAGAATGCTCCAAGCATGGACAAGTAATAATACGTGAACAGCCAGATCTTCCTGCTGCTCCGCAGAGAATGCCTTTTTCACGCTCATCCCCAGCCTCACCATCATCTTCCTCAACCAAATCAACGATGCATTTGCCAACAATCCAGAAAAAACCACCTATTGCTCAAGTGCAGTTAACCACAGAACTTATTGAAGGGTACGCCAACAAGATTCGAGTTGCAAGAGAAAAACTTGTTTTGAGCCATGAGGATTTGGGCAAAAAAATCAATGAAAAAGCCTCTCTACTGAGACATATCGAGACTGGCAAAGTTGCTCCTAACAACCAGTTAGCTTCAAAACTGGAGCATGCTCTGAGAATTCAGTTGATGGTTCCTATTGCTGACGAAAAAGCTAATGCTCACGTGGGTAGGGTTGCAGCTGAAGAGATGACTTTAGGGGACCTCGTCGAGTTCAAGGAGAAAAGCGGGGAGGAACCCACAAAACGAAAGCCATCATAGCCCAGCGCAGGTTGAACCGTGAAGAATCAAGTTTAGATGAGCTCAAAGCGTTAGCCCAAGCTGCCGGATACACCGTTGTCGGAACGATGGAGCAGACCCGCCCGCCTGACTCACGTTACCAAATTGGCGCTGGAAAAGTTGAAGAACTTTCACGAATGGTCGAGGAAACGGGCGCTGGCAAAATAATATTTGACAACCAACTCCGCACAATTCAAACTTACAACCTTGCCAAAGCAACCAAAGTAGAAGTTATAGACCGCTTCCAGCTCATCCTAGAAATCTTTACTAAAAGAGCCACCACAACGGAAGCCCAACTGCAAATCCAACTTGCATTGGTGCGAAATGAACTAAAACATGCCCGAGAAAAAGTGCGGTTATCCAAAGGAAGCGAACAACCTGGGTTTATGGGGCTTGGCGCTTATGAAGCAGACGTTTATCGAGACGCCATCAAACGGCAGGTCCAAACCATCCTAAAGAAACTTGAAAGAGTACGGGAGAAAAGGGTTCTACAACGAGAAAGAAGAACCGAGCTTGGCTTTCTCACTGTTTCGCTCGCTGGATACACTAACGCTGGAAAAAGTTCCCTCTTCAACGCTTTAACGGAAGACACCGTCAAAGTAGACAATGCACTATTCACGACACTTTCCACAACGACTCGTATGGTAGAGTTTTCTAACCGCAAATTCCTCTTAACTGATACTGTCGGTTTCATCGATCGCCTACCGCTGGCACTTATCGAAGCGTTTCTTTCAACTCTCGAGGAAACCATCTTCTCCGACCTCATAATACTGGTTGTTGATTTAAACGAGCCCTTAGAAACCATCGAGAAGAAAAACAAGGTTTGTCTCGAAACAATCGAGCGCCTCGGAGTATGTGGAATACCAACGATAACTGCATTAAACAAAATTGACAAATTAACCGAAGAGGAAAGACAACAAAAACTCGAATCCCTCAAAGAGAAGGTCAGAAACCCAATTCTGCTTTCTGCAAAGTGCCAAACCAACCTTGATGCATTAAGAAAACATATTTTGCGTGTTCTCGAAAACTACGTTCAAGCCCAGTTTTCAGTGCCACTTACAGGCAAGGCTATGCCGTTTATTTCGTGGGTTCATGAAAAAACGCATATCGAAAAAGAAAACTTTACCAACGATTCGGTGGATGTTGTTTTTGAAGCTGCTCCAAGTATAGCTGACCAGGTTAGACGAAAAGTGGAAGATTTAAATGGAAAATTCCAAACCATCGAATGATCTGCCTCAGATTTTCGTGTTGCGTTGGGGACACAGACCTCAACGTGATGTGCGTTTAACTACACATGTGGCTTTGACTGCTCGGGCGTTGTGTGCTTCAGGCTTCATACTCTCCGACACAAAAGACTCCCACATACAAGAAACCGTAGCCAAAATAACCAGAGCCTGGGGAGGAAACTTTTACTTTGAAATGGGGACGCCCTGGAAGAGGGCACTTCGTGAATGGAAAGCTAAAGCCGGAATCGTGGTGCATTTGACGGCTTATGGCGAAAACATTCAGTCAAGCGATGTTATGAGCAGAATTAAAGCAACAAACAAAGATGTGATGCTTCTTGTGGGCAGCCAGAAGGTTCCTGGCGAGTTTTACTCAAACGAAGTCTCAGATTTTAACGTGGCTGTTGGGAATCAACCGCATTCAGAGTGTTCTTCGCTTGCCATTTTTTTGGACCGTTTCTTCGGAGGCAAAGAACTATCTCAATCCTTCGAAAAAGCCAAAATTGAAATAGTTCCAAAAGAGAGGGGAAAAGAAATCAGAAGTCACGTGAACAACGTGGATTTTCCTTAATGTTTTGGGAAGGGTTTTATTACCTCAAGTTTCAATTATTAGGGTATTCAAAAAGGAACATTAGAGTATGTTATCGACTATTGATGATTCAACCTTAACGAAAGTAGCTTTGGCGTTAGGTGGAGAAGAAGCAGTTCAACTTATAGCTCATTTAAAAGGCGTGGAAGAGATAACGGACGATGAAATCGCAAACAAAACAGGCATACGCCTCAACTCAGTCCGCAAAATCCTCTATAAACTCTACGACCACTCGCTCGTAAGCCTCAGAAGGACACGGGATCCAAAAACTGGATGGTTTATTTTTCACTGGAAACTTCAACCCGACCAACTTGAAGGCTTCATTTTAAGCCAGAAAAGGCGTGTTTTAGAAAAACTTAATGTACGTTTAGAATACGAAAAAAATCATGACTTCTACTATTGCGACAGTCCCGAATGCAAACGAGTTCCTTTCGAAGAAGCTGTTGAACTAGTTTTTCACTGTTCAACATGCGGCAAAAACCTCGTTCATTTTGAAAATGAGCGGATGATTAACAAGCTTTCAGAGAAAGTTGAGATCCTAAGGAAGGAACTGGGTGAATAGCCTGCTTCCGAGTAGGGAGCAAGCCATAGAACTTCTCCGCAACAACAAGTGTCCACCCCAAGTAATACGCCACTGTATAGCCGTCGCAGACTTAGCTATGGAAACGGCAAAGAAACTTGAAGAGAAAGGAATAACAATAAATGTTGATTTAGTTGAAGCGGGTGCACTTTTGCATGATCTCGGTCGCTCAAAAAACCATACTATTGACCACGCAATAATCGGAGCCCAAATGGCACAGACTATAGGCTTACCGGAATCCGTAATTAGAATAATTAAGCGTCATGTTGGCGCAGGAATCTCAGTTAATGAAGCCGCACAACTGGGTTGGCCAAAAGACATCTACATGCCTCAAGCACTCGAAGAGAAAGTTGTTTGCTACGCCGACAAACTGATTGATCACGGCAAAAGAAAGCCGATTGAAACAGAAATTGCCAAGCTTCAGAAAGAAAATAAGAAGGAAGCGGCAGAAAGAGTTAGAAAGCTATACGATGAAATAACCAACTTACTGGGCAACAAACCATGACAACCATGACATTGTTAGTTAAAGCCTCAAACCTTGGGCAAGTCAAACAAATAGATGAACTATTAAAAACACAGTTCGAAGAATTAGAGGTTGAAGTAAAAGTCTTAACCAGCACCGCTAACAGGTGGGTTCAGGTTTCACTTTCAGGCGAAGACGAAGCCATAGCTACAAGCTACATCAACAAAAAAATAGGCACATGCCCCACAAACCTCGAAAACGCAAAAAACCTCACCACACTAAGAGGGTTCGTTGAAAAACTTGATTTCAACAGGCAAGAATTACTCGTAGACGTCGGAATTTTTGAACCCAAAACGATTCCAGCTATCATACCTGTAGCAAATTTGCAAGCGCAACTGGTGAACGGAAAACCTTTGGATTTGAAGAAAATCGCAGAAATGTACAGCTTAGCTGAACGTTTACCCCTGAGCATTAAACCAATTTCTTCTATGACTGAAGAAGCTGAAGGATTGCAAGCGGAATTGGCTCTGGAACAGATTGAGAAGCTTCATGCTTGGCAGCAATCTTTGCTGGACAGGCTGATTATTTTGGGTGCCTCAAGAGAAAAAATAGATGAAGTGCTTGAGCGGACTCGGTTGAATCGGGATGCAATTGATGTTGAAACTTTGGGTATGTTTGAGTATGCTTTGACCTGTAAGCTTGGGACTTATGCGGCGGGTTTGGTGGGAATAATGGGTCGGTACCTGAGGAACTCAGTTTTTGTGGTTTTTAGCGCTAAGAAAAGCCTCGAATTACTGAGTGAAAATACATTAACCTTATAATAGGGTAAATAGATAATTGAAATTTGATTGAAAGGGGGGGCGGGGCTCAAATGAGTCAAAACGATGATAAAAGAAAATATAGAATCGATATAGGTGCTTATGGCAGCATCGGAATTGAAGCTCCAACAAAAGAAGAATGCCTAGAACTATTCAAAGAAGTCACTAGAACAAAACGTGACCAAAAAATAGATGAAGCAATCCGCTAAGAGCAACCTTCAGTTCCATACTGGAATAATCACAGTCAAATTATAGCTTTCCTTATAGGACGTCATGTTCTTCTTTACAGTGCCATCGTAATCCTTACGGTTATCATAAACCTCTTGGTCAATGGGGCACTTGAATTTCTTATCCTTGGTCATCTCAGGGTCAGGAATGGTAACCCGTGGCGCTGTCCTTTTTAGGTCTTCTTCATTCTCTTTCGTCAAATATTTCATCTCCGACTTAAAATTGGCAAGTTAAAAACAAGTATCTTAGCGATTGGATTGCTATTAAAAATATGTGACTACCTCTAGCCAACAACCAAACAATTTATCCATTAATTTTCTACAGCTTGAAAATGAAAAAAAATTGAAAAGAGGTATTTAGATAAATTAATTTTTCTTGCTATAGAAGAAAACGCCAATTACTCCGTATGTGCTTCATCTGGTACTTGAGTATCATCTGTCAATGTGGTGTTTTCTTGAATAGTGTATAAGACGTTGTCTGCTTGAATTTGTGGTTGAACTGGCATTTGAATCGGTCTGCTGAAGGGTCAGGTGCGACTGAGGATCTATGAGGGGTGGTTATATCTGAAATGTTATCGTCTGCAGCAGCCAAAGAAACGAAGGTGCCGATTATGAGGATAGTTACTACAAGGGTTATTATGGTTAAGTTTTTTTTATTTTACATCCTTTGTTTGCTCTACACTAAGAGGACCGGTTTATGTAGCTCCAAGCACACGAACAAGCGGTCCAATTTCTGGAACCATCAGAGAAAACAAAAACCCCTTTATTTTTTTAGAGTTCTGATGGTTGCTTTTTTCTCCTATAAACTAGTAAAGCTCCCACGGCAATTACCATAATTAGCATAATTATAATGGTGATAATTATCGGTTGAGAAAAGCCTGAGTTTGTTGGGGTTGGCGTCTGCGTTGGAGAGGTAGATACTTGCTGGTTTAATGCTTCAACTCGGTAGCTGTACCATCCTACTGGAAACGTCCAAGTTCTCACTATTTGTCCCGCAGGGTTCACTTCAACAAACACCGCTCCTGTGTTGTTGAAGTTCCAGGGTTGGTTTTGCGTTAATTGGTGTGTTGGGTCCCCGAAATCGCCCAGGTAGTCTCCGTTTGGGAGAATCACTGTTGCTCCTCCGTATGTGTTCCAATACTGTTTTGGGGCTTCCCAACTCCAGTTTACCTGGGCGGTCATGCTTGTTTCGTTTAACGTAAGCTCCATTAGTTGACTGTGGCAGTTGTCAGGGTTAGTGTTGTTGTCGAAGTCGTTGTCAAACATGGTAAATACGTCGGGAGCTACTTCTTTGACGTCGTGACTGTGGTACCATAAACTTGAAACTTGATTGTTATTTGAATTAAGAAGGGTGAAGTTGCCGAATTCTCCACACGCCCAAACTATATCTCCTGTAGTTTGATCAATCTTGTAGAACGTGTCGGTGTTGCGCAAGTTTAGGTAAATAATGCCGTTGTTGTAGTCCCAGTCGAGGCTGTTTGCATGCGTGAAATCTTCTTCTGTTTGTGCTGTTATTTTGAGTTTAACTGTTTCGTTGAATGGGGAAGCTTCGCTGAGTGGTATGTAGTTGTAGGTATCCCAAGTCCAAAGGATGTTGCCATTTGCATCAACCTGAACTATCTTGTCAAATAGAAATGTGTTGTTCCCTATTTGGCGTGCGTAATCCTGTAACGTTAGAAAAGTGTTGTTGATTGGGTCGTATTGAATGTCATGTTCGCTAAGAACGTTTGGGAAGTTTTCGGTCGTGTTGGTGTCCAGGTTCAAGATGTGTGTCGAGCAAACTGACCAAGCGGTTCCAGTCAAATTTAAGCTCGGTTCGCCCTCAAACATTATTGTGTTAGGGGCTATGTTGTAGGTTGCTCCGTCGTAACCTGTTGAAGATTGGCGCATATCTAATATTGTGCCGTTAGTATTCATAACCACTAAAGCATTGATTGTTCCTGTCAAGTCAAAGGCGATCGTACCGTTCCAAGCGTTTCCAAATGTGTTGATGGCACAGGGTAAAGCAAAGTTACTGTTAGTTTCACCATTGACTATTGACGAAAAACTAGAAAGCATCAGAATTAACCCAGCAATTGCTACAACCATGGCTGTTTTTTTGGTTTTTGTTAAACGTAACATTTCTTTCACCGGTGGCATGGAAATTTTTTGGTTATATCCTTAAATTACGAACTTGATATTGGGACGTTGCAACATCAGGCTTTTAACAGTTTTTCAAAATCTTATCCAAATCTAAACCGACCAATATTCGAATTAGGTTGGAAGAGAATCAGTTTGAACTATTCACGTTTTATCTTAAAAGAAGGGTTAGGACGGCGGAAGTTGCTGCATTTTTAATCAGTAAGGTCATTATTGCCAGCACAACGACTAGTATGGGAAGGATTTTTTGGGCTTTGCTGTTGAATGCTGTGGCTTGTTCTTTCTTGTTTTTACGTGCTAATGTCATGAGGTAGACTGCTGAACCTATGTTGAAGAGGAAAAGACTGTAGACTGCGATCATCATGCGATCTGCGAAGGTTAAGTATCCAGTGGGCGGGATGCCGCTTAGCAAAGAGAGGTGGAAAACCGTTTCTGAGAGCAGCGTGGTGATGCCTAACGCCATCTTGTTGTTGTCTTCGGCAGCCATTGCAAAGGCAAGTAAGCTGATACCGGTTAAGGGTTGCCTAAAACTTTAGCATTACAATATTTAGTAATAACCAATAGTCCAAATCAAGTTGATTCAGTAAACTGTGATGAGCGGATTTGGACTCGACTCATTCAAAAATGATTGGACATCTAATCGTAAATCTATATGAAATTCTTTTCAATTAAACCTATCAAATTGTTTGAGCTAATTTTGCTTATTGCATCGGTTTTAAATGCAAAACTTAAAAAGTGGGTCACAAATTATGTCGATTTCACAAAGGAGATAAAAATGGAAAATAAAAATCCAAAAGCAACACTAAAAAATAAAACAATTGCAACAATGATTGTGTTTCTTCTGATTTTAGCTATAGCCTTGCCGCTGACAACAAGTGTTCAAGCTCAACAAAGTTCGGTTCCCGCAGCTACTCATGCTTTTGTCAGTGCAACCCCAAGTCCAATTGGAGTTGGCCAACAACTGTTCGTAGTAATGTGGCTTGCCGAAATACCTCCATTTGACAAAACAGGAACAAGCGTAGATTTTCAAGGCTACACAGTGACTGTAACTCTGCCTGATGGAAGTAACCAAACAATAGGACCCTTAAGTTCAGACGATATTGGAACAGCCTATTCAGCGTTTACCCCCACAACAGCAGGAATTTATTCCTTCCAATTCAGCTTCCCGGGTCAATACATAAACGTGAGCTCAGCGGTAACAGGACCTAGCGCAACCTCTTTTTCAGTGTATTACCAACCAAGCTTATCTCAAAGCGTATCTGTCACAGTACAGCAAGAACCCATACCCTTCTTCTCTGAAACACCATTGCCGTTGCCCAGTGACTATTGGTCTGCACCTGTACAAGGAGCAAATAGTTTCTGGAATACTATTTCAGGAAATTGGCTTAGCATACCACTGCAGTTTGGAAGCGGATATGCAGGTGATTTAGGTACCTTCAATCCATACACGACAGCACCAAATTCTGCTCATATTGCTTGGACTCAACCACTAGCAATTGCAGGTCTTGCAGGGGGGCAATTTAACGACACATCCTATTATACTGGACTTTCATATGAACCAAAATGGAACGGCGCTGGAATCATCATAGATGGACTCTTATTCTACAACCTACCCCTCTCAAACAATGTGAACGGCGCAGGCGCAGTATGCGTTAATTTAGCTACAGGCAAACAAGTATGGTGGCAAAACATCACACTGACCTTAGGTCAACTCTACGACTACGAATCACCAAACCAAGCAGGAGTCATACCATACTTATGGCAAACAGGATCAACTTACCGATGCTATGACCCATATTCAGGCAACCTCATAACAAGCTTTGCAAACGCATCGTCAGGCAGAATCATCATGGGCCCGAACGGTGAAATGCTGGTCTACCTCGTAACTGCCAGTTATATCGCTATGTGGAACTCAACACAGGCATTTGTTGCCAACGGCATGCAAATCTACAGCGAACCAGGAAACAAAAACGGTGAATGGCGACCCCTAGCAGGAACATACGAGTGGCGAAAAGGCATTCAATGGAACACAACAATACCCACAGTAGCTGGACAAACTTTGATAACCGTCAGCCCTACTGTCTTATTAACTGCAGTAGCTAACGCTACAGCTGCCACACCATACGTTATAGTTATGGGCTACAGCGCTAAAGATGGGCATCAAATGTGGAACTACACAATTAGTCCATTCTTCACCAGTAGACCGCAATACAATTTCAGTCCAGTCCAAAACGGAATCTTTGCATACTTTAACCAAGCAACAACACAATGGTACGGCTACAATGCTATGACAGGTGAGAAAATCTGGGGACCAACCGCAGCCTACAACAACTCATGGGGCTTCTACAGTCAAAGCTACATGGGCGCAGGCGCCGGAAACCCAACAGTTGCTAACGGGGTTTTATACAGTTCAGGATACGATGGCGTGCATGCGTATAACATGACAAACGGAGATCTAATGTGGTTTGGATCTACTGGAAGCACCGGCTTTACGGAACCATATGGTCAATCGCCATTCTACGGAGCACCAATCGTCGCCGACGGAAAAGTATATGCCGCCACTAACGAGCACAGTCCAAACTCAGCGTTGTATCCAAACGAACGGCTCTACTGCTTTGACGCAATGACCGGAGCTCAAATATGGAACATAGAAGGATTCATGCCCGCTCCAATAGTTGCCTACAATAGTCTAGTGACCTACAACAATTACGACGGAAAACTCTACTGCTTCAGTAAAGGCCAAACAGCAACAACTGTAACTGCACCAACACTACCATCAACCATAGGTTCAAACGTCCTCATTCAAGGCACGGTAACTGACCAATCACCAGGACAAACCGCCTTCAATACTCCCGCAGCAGGCACTCCCGCAGTTTCCGATGACAGCATGACCGCATGGATGCAATACCAATACATGCAACAACCAAAGCCAACCAATGCAACAGGCGTCACTGTAACCTTAACCGCAGTTGACCCCAATGGCAACACCATTCCAATAGGAACAACCACAAGCGACAGCTTAGGAAATTATGCCTTCTCATGGCCAGCCCCAGCAATAGCGGGTCTATACAAAGTCACTGCAACCTTTAGCGGAACTGAATCATATTACTCCTCCAGCGGTGGAACAAGCTTCACCATTGCCAACCCCACCTCAACACCGACACCCACACAGCAACCACAATCATCGATAGCTGACACATACTTCCTCCCAGTATCAATTGCAATAATTCTGATTATAATCATAATCGGGATTGTAATGATTGCATTGATGCTAAGAAAACACCCATAAGAAAAACCAACAATCTTCCTTTTTTCTTATTTTTTTTAAATTAACAAAAACATAACCATCAATGAGGGGTTAAGAGTTCTCTGTTAAACTCAACGTAGCTCGTAAATGCTGCGTGGGAACAGGGTTTTGATCTATTATTTCTCTATTTTCCTAAACGGAGCCCAGCAAACCCTCAGTCCTTGAGAGAAAATCCATCATTTACTCCCAAATAAACTCAAAATCATGTTCCTTCAGTTAATATGTGGTGGGCCGAGCCGGACTCGGACCGGCGACCTTTGGCTCGTAAAGCCAACGTCCTAACCAGGCTAGACGACCGGCCCACACGGATGTTTGAATAAAGGACAGCATTGGTTAATATTAGAATTTTGTTTCTTGAAGGGGCTGTTTGCTAGAAATAAGGGGAATTAGCATACAGCTTAGGCAAAATAGATTTAAGGCGTAGGAATGGATATGAAACTTCTTTCTACCTGAGAATAATTTGCTGGATAATTGCAGATACGAAATTTGGACTATAACAAAAGAAGACCCAAACATAGTAAAGTCTTTTATTATAAAATAAAAGATAACGTTTGTTTGGGAACAATCTTTGGTCGAGAAAGACTACATCCAAATGCTAAATGAATTTGGCTTAACTTCTCTGCAGGCTAAAATATACTTGATTCTTCTCCAAATTGAAAGGGGAGATGTGAAATCTGTTGCCAAATCAGCAAACGTTGCTAGACAAGAAATTTACCGAGTAATGCCCACCCTATTAAAATTAGGCCTTGCCCGAAAAATCGTTAGCATACCACTTCAATACGATGCGACACCGTTAGATAACGGTTTAATGATTCTTCTGCAGAGGCAAAAAGAGAAAGTTGGTGAACTTGAGCACCAAAAGAGATGGCTTGTAAAAAACTTTCAGATAAGTCATAGTAGAGTAGATTCAACCGAAGAAGACCGCCAATTAGTAATTGTCTCTGAGATTACAATTTGGTTTAATCTTTACAAAAAATTAATTGAGCGAACGAAAAAGACTATCGACATTACCTTGCCTGTTATTAGTGTCCCTGCTCGGTTTCATTTACTCTGGACAGAAGCTGAAAAAGACCTGACCGTTAAGCAATCGTTGAAGATCCGGTTAATAACCCAACTTCCCGTGGGTAGTAATCAACCTCCGCAATCTATTTTGACTCATAACCTATTCGAGATAAAGTATTTGGAGGAACCTGTTCCTTTTGGAATGCACATATACGACAGGAAAGAATTTACGATGTCGATTTCTCAGAATAGCGGTTTGCCTTCTTTATGGTCAAACAACCCTAACATGGTAACTCTTAGCTCAAAACAATTTTGATCTTTTATGGAGTAGGGCGAAAGCTCCATAGATTTCTGGGTTGTAAAGAAAGAAAACAAATTGCACTAAAAAGCAGACAGAATAGCGGTTGTAAGTAAGACGCTTGGTTACAAGCTTTTAAATGAAAAATTCTACAACAGGGTGCTGTCCAAACATGGACATAAAATGAATGGAGAAAAGAAAAATGGCAATTATAACCCTAAAAAAGATAAATCTCTCTAAAACGAAAATGACAGCAATGGCAATATTTCTAATGATACTAATGGCAATCGCGCTATTTGCTATACCTAATGTAACCGCAGCCGGCTACCAAGTAGTCAACTATCACACCTACGTCTACGCTACTACAAGTCCAAATGTAATCGGTGCCAATCAAACGCTAGCATTAGTTATATGGACAAACCAGATTCCACCAGACATCGGTGAACAAGAAAACTTAATCACAGCAGGAACTTCTTCCTCAGGGCACTTCGAGGGAAGAGCTGGCTGGGATGCAGGATGGCTCAGCTGGACCGTGACACGACCTGATGGAACTAATGACTCCATTACAGGAAGCAGAAGTGATCCCGTTGGAGGCACCTATGCATCGTACACACCAACTGAGGTTGGGACTTACACTGTTGTAGGTTACTTCACTGGTGGATGGAAGAACAGCACTAATCCTACAGTTTCAGGGGAAGCAGGGTTTCCAAACTTATATGCACAATATTATTCAGCAGCAGTCAGCGCTCCGTGGAACTTCACAGTGCAGACAACTCCTAGAGGTGAATGGACTGAAACTCCTCTTCCAACTGCATACTGGGAACGACCCGTTAACACTGCAAACAGATACTGGGATGTGTTACTGTCAGACTGGCTTAACGTTGGAACGTCAGCTATAGGCGGAGCCGCCATCCAGAACGTACCGGGCCAATATGGCGGGTGCACTTCTTTGCTCGATTTAGGCTATGGACCGCAAAGCGCTCACATTCTATGGTCAACCCCCTACTATGCTGGAGGACTCATGAGTGCGCAATATGCTAATACAGGCTACTTCACATGCGGCTACTCAGGCGTGGGACCGACAAGCGCCATAATACTTAACGGTAAAATTATTCTGCCTTACGAATGGAGCCAAACACCCTATGCACAAGGCTGGGAAGCGCTAAACCTATACACAGGCGAAGTAGAATACTATACAAATAACACTGACGGAACCAACCCGATTCCTTCATTCGGGCAGGTCTACAATTACGAATCGCCAAACCAAAACGGAGGCATGGAACAGCTATGGAGAACCATACCGACCACAGCATTGCCTGAAACAATCATTTGCCCCAATGTAACTGAAACATCGAACGCGAACTAGTTTATGCAGGCGGTAGTCCACTCACCATAAACAGAACTGCAACCCCAACCGCACTTGGAACCGTTTGGCAGATGATTGACGGATATACGTACCAACCAATATGTTACATAGCTAACGTAAGCAGTGCAGGCACACCCGTCTACGGCTTAGATGGAAGTATACTTCGTTACAACATTGTTAACCTCGGAAGTACCTTATCTCCCAACAACTATCTGCAAATATGGAACACCTCGGCAGGAACCATGACTGCGTTAAACTATGGAACAAGCTTTTGGCAGTATAGGCCTCAAGGAGGCGTCTTTGGCACAGGTTGGCTAGGCACCGCAACCACCAATGTCGTACACAACGGCAACAACTTTTTCTCGATGAACGTTTCAACACCGGATATTCGTGGTCCAATCAATTCCATCGTTAACCAAACGGGCACAGTCCAATGCGTTCGCCAAGATCAATACGTAATAGTTGCAACAGCAGGGTCAAATGATGAGCGTGGAGTCGTGCAAGCAATGACAGAAGCTGTTAGTTGTGATCCCCTAAACAACCCAGGTTCAGTACTGTGGAAGACTTTATACAACCCACCACTAGGATCTCAAGCAAACAACGTTACTTGGACCTTAACAGGAATTTATCCAGAAGCAGGCGTCGTAATCTACTCCAACACAGTAACCTTAACAAGAGTTGGAATTGACATGAAAACTGGAACTGAACTCTGGAGGAGCCAACCGGAAGACCCATACCAATACTACGGCTTCAGCCAGAACTACTACGCTCCAAACGAAGTTTCGTCAACATCGTTGGGCGGTGGCTTATCTACGTTCAATGTGGATTCAGCAAACGGCCTGTTCCTTAGCTATGGCTACGGTGGACACATATATGCATACAACATCACTACAGGAAACTTGGCATGGACCTACGCCGCTTCATCAGAAGGCTCTGAATCTCTATACGGTGGTACCTACCCAACCGGTATTTGCGCCATTTCCGCACAAAACAATCTGATCTACACAACTAGGCAGTGAGCACTCACCAACACAGCCACTATGGCGAGGACATAACTTACGCTGCATCAATGCGACAAACGGACAACTATTGTGGGACATCCTGTTCTGGGGCTCACAAATGTCACCGGTAACACCAATGGTGTTCGCAGCAGACAACGAGCTTGTAGGTCTCAACTACTTTGACATGTCATACTATGGATTCGGTCAAGGACCAAGCGCAACCACAGTGTCAGCGCCACTATCAGACGCACGAGTCAACGACGCTCTAACGATCACTGGCACAGTCACTGACCAGTCACAATCGGGTAGACGCAGCGCAGCGGGCGACTTGCAATTCTCACTGAAGGGTACACCAGCAATATCCGACGCAAGCATGTCAGATTGGATGGAATATATGTTCATGCAGCAAGCGATGCCAACAAATGCAACTGGAGTTCCAGTTTCAATAGACGCAATCGATCCAAACGGCAACTATGTCCATCTCGGAGACACAACTAGCAACGTGGCAGGCACCTTCGGGCTCTCATACACTCCAACCGTTCCAGGCACATATCAAATCATCGCCACATTCCACGGCTCTAACGCATACTACGGTTCATCCTCACAAACTTACATGACCGTAAACGATTTAGCAGCAACACCCACACCCGCCTCAACAGCCATTCCGCAATCTGTCGCTGACATGTACTTTGTCCCAGCAATCGCCATCATAATAGTTCTACTCGTCATAGTGCTCGTCGTATTGGCAGTGCTGATGCTTAGAAAACGACCATAAGACACAAAAAACAATATCCTCTTTTTCTTTTTTTGTTTTTTTGATTATATCAATTAGCGACTGAGCTTTCTTGATATATTGCTGTTTATGAAATATCCTTCTTAAGGCTGGCATCCGACTTGATATTTGAGGAGAAAGGAGAGCCTTCATTCAAATAGAACTCATTGAGGTATGATGGATGGATAAAAAAATTTTTGATTCAATATTAGACAGTTTAGACGGTGACTACATCTTTAAAGCTCAAACGCTGGCAGATATGAAACCCACCGGCTGGTAAATTTCGCTTATAAAATATTCCTCTACTGGTTTAATCCATTTAGTTTCTTCTGGAAACTTTCTACTTCTTTATTAGAGTTTTTAGATATAGTGGTTGAGGTTTTAGCATGTTGAGGACTTTTTCAAAGATTATAGCAATTACTCAGCTTCCTGTTTTGCGGTTCGTCCTTTTTTAGGCGTTCAGTACGAGACAAATTAAAATTTAATTCAATACTTTTGGCTCGGATCACTGAACAATTGGTTATTATTTCAACTGTTTACTGAATACTAAGTTGGCAGGAGATATAAAATTTTAATAAATAAAAATAAAAAAGGGAATTTTGAGTTGCGAATTTTTGTTTGTTTTATGGCCGTTTTCTAAGCATTAGGATGCCAACTATCGCAATTGCAATGATTATTGCGACGGCGGCGAGTGTAGTGTCCATCATAATTGCTGAAGTAATTGTGGTTTCGCTTAGTGGTGTTGCTGTTGGAGCAGGTGTTGCTGCAGCTTCACCTACATTCGTGTAGGCTGTTGCGAATGAGCTGCCGTATGCTCCTGAGCCGTGGAAAGTGGCGATTATAGTATAATGTCCTGGAACGCCGGGGGTTGTCCATTCGTAGCCGTAGTTGCCTGATGAGTCGCTTGTGACATCGCCGATGTGGATCAAGTTCCCGTTTGGATCATAAGCATCTAATGTTACTGGAACTCCCGTTGTGTTTGCTGGGTAGGGCTGTTGCTGATACATGTATCCCATCCATGCATCCATGCTTGCGTCGCTTATGGCAGGTGTGCCTTGATCTTTGCCAGAGGGCGTATCATCTGTGACTGTGCCTGTAATAGTTATGGTGGTTCCCATTGGGAGAGTCGTTTGTGGAGCAGAAACCGTGGTTTTGCTTAATCCAGGGCCGAAGCAATAAATCATTGCGTCTTGGGCATTAGCGTATACTAATCGACCGTCTGCGATGATTGGGGCTGTGTAGGGCCATCCGTTTAGTGACCATAGCATTTTTCCGTCAGAGGCATTTATACACCATATTTGTGCATCCCGTCGTATTGGAGCATTTACCGAGTGCTCGTTTGAGTACATGTAGATTAGTGTTTGTCCTGTTGCGTTACATGCGCATCCCCATGAAAGCGGAGTATGTGGATATGGAGTTTCTCCCAGACCGACGTCTGGAGCATACCAATTCCATAAGACCTTTCCTGTTTTAGCTTCAAATGCATGTAGTATTCCGTCGTAGCCATAGCTGTACAATACGCCGTTAAGGCAGCTGGTGCTCATTCCATAGAAGTTCCATTGAGGTAATGCATCACTCGTCCATAGTAGATTCCCAGTTGCGATGTCATAAACATAGTAAACCCTCAGCATTGGATTGACGAACCAGAAGATGCCGCTGTTTGCGTCGATTCCTCCCCATTGTGAGTCTTTGGTGGTGAATTGCAGAGATTGAATTGCCGCGTCACCCAGTCCTGGTGGAGGTGTGAAGGTAATGTTCCATAACAGAGAACCAAGTGCTCCTTTTGAAGGATCTAGATTCAAAGCCCACAAGTTACCTGCGTAATTCTGGCCTGGATTGCTAGTAATGTTTCCTGTGGTTCCACCGATTATCATATTGCCGTTGATAATTTGGCGTATGCTGCCTTGCACTGCTGAAATTGACGCATTCAACGAGAATCCATAGTTTCCGTTAAATGTGAAGTTGAGGTCGGGTCTCCATGACCAATATTGATTGGCTGCTTGGTAGTATACTGTGCCCGGGATCAAGGTTTGATACCAGATGGCTTGGGTAGTGTTCCATATTTGTAGATATGTTTTGGGTGCTGCGGCTGTTCCGAGGTTGACAATGTTGTAGTAGCATATACTTCCAATGTTGTCGGTTTTAGATGTGCCGACGGCTCCAGTAGTTACTGATGTTCCAGCGAGGGTTCGAGTTGATTGAGTTACGTTGCCTATACTGCATATGTAGTTTCCAGTTGATGCGTCTAGCATGTCCCAATTGCCGGTATTAGTAGCGGTGACCCACAGATAGTTGAAGGCTCCGTGTTGGTCAGGGTTATCTTGTTCTAGCACTTGACCAAATGATGGCGCTCCGTTGGGTAAGCTTCCAGAGCCTATTGTGCCTCCGCCTCCGTTAGAGTTTGGTGAGAAACCAGTGGTATTTTGGAAATATTGTGTCTGTCCTGTGTAGAGGCTTAATGCGTACCATCCTTCTCTTGGGGGTGTGCTAACTGTGTAGTAAACTAAACCTGCTTCTATTATTGAGGGGCCACTAATGGTTTCATAAGACTGACCTGAATATGTGTTTGCAGCATTGTTTGTGTAACTAGCACCGCCTCCTACTCAGTCCTCCAGATATCATAGGAACTGCCCAGTTTATGTGAGAAGTGATAGGTCCAGTTGAGTAAATGTTGGCACGTGCGGTCATGATGGTGTCTCCTCCTCCTAACCATTGTCCTGCTATCTGATACCAGTCATGGTTGGTTCCGTAGATTGGGCGTGTCCAGTAAGCTTCGGGAAGCGGGGTTTCTTTATATGTCGGTATCTGTTGGTCCTGTACAACCATGGTTACGGGTGGACTTGTGCTGGCTGAGAGAACGTCGCCCCAATATGCGTAACCTTGGTTTGCGGTTAATGCAACGTTGGGATTCACTGGTTGGCCGGTGAGTGTGTGTTGCTGCATGAAGGATTGCAAAGTGTAGTTGCCTGCTTCGGTTGGGACGTAATTAATGTAGGTTCCTCCAACTGGGTCAGATGTGTAAGGTCCCAAAGTGTCGTTTGTTCCGTCTGGTTTGATAATGTTCAGGTTGAAGGTGTATCTGTCACCGTATTGGCCTGATGCTGTGGGAGGGATTAGGTTGCACCACATGACAATCAATGCTGTTTGTCCGACGCCTATTGTTTCTGGCGAAGAGCTAACGTAGGCCCATGTTTTAATTTGCCATGGGGGGGTATGTGCGTTTGCTGTTGGCTCAGCGATGAGTGTAGCAGTCATGCTTAGTACCAAAAGTAAAATGATTGCTGTCGCAGAAATTTTATTTCTTGAGAATTTCGCTGTTTGATTTAGAGCTAATTTCATTTTGTTTTTTTCCTTTCCTTTTGTTTTTAGTTGAACGAAAACGCCTAGCTTATCAACTCAAATTTGTAAGCGAGTAGGCTATGAATCGCTCAACAATAGTCGATATGGTTTAGTTTTGTTTATAAAATTTGGCTATTTGTTTTAATTTAAATTCTTTTTATTGCGCATTTTGGAAAGTGCATGCGTCAAGAATACAAGATAGACACAGCAATTAGTAAAGAAAATTAATTCAGGGCATAACTGAATATTGCAGATAATCCCTCAGACTGTTTCTATTACTTATTGTTTTTACCATTAAAAATAAAAAAAAAGAAGATAGATTTTGTTTGCTGATGGGTTTGCTATGCTCTTTTCCTTAGCACAAGGATTGTTAGGGCTCCGACTATTGCTATTGCAATGATTATAGCGATGGCTGCAACTGCAGTGTAAGTCATAATTGTTGAATTCATCGTTGATTCATTCAATGGTTGTGCCGTTGGAGCAGGTGTTGCGGATGCTGGTTTTACATCCAATGCGGTTTCTGCATATGAGCTTCCGTATGCGTTTGTGCCTGGGAAAGTTGCGATGATGGTGTATTTGCCTGGGATATCTGGAGTCGTCCATGGTAAGCTGTAAAAGCCGCTTGTGTCGCTTGTGGTTGTGCCAAGGTGGATGAAGTTGCCGTTTGGATCAACTGCGTCTATGTTCACTGGTACTCCAGTTGCATTGGTTGGGTAATTCTGTTGTTCGTAGATGTATTCCATCCATGCTTCTTCGCTGGAATCAGATACTGCTGGAACGCCATTTTCATAGCCTAATTTCTGGCCAGTTGCTTGTGCACCTGTGCTTGTATCCATTACCGTGCCTTTAATGAGCGCATCGTTGCCTGCAGTTATAATATCATTGGTTGTTTGGACTGTAGTGGAACTTGGTCCTTTGCCATAGCAGTAAAGCGAATTGTCGTACATGTTAAGGTCTACGAGGTAGCCGTTTGAGATGCCCATAGAGCCGTGGTAGTCATGCCAATCTAGCATCTTCCATATTTCAGTTCCGTCGGTTGTGTTGATGCAACGCACGTATGAACCTCGCCACATAGGCTGAGAAACTGAGTGTTCACTTGATCCTAAGTAGATCATTCCGTTACAAACACCCATTACCCAGATTGGATAGTTGCCGCCGTAGAAGGATTCAAAGCCGATTGATGTTGCATTGTACTGCCACAATATTTCTCCAGTCGTTAGGTTGTAGGCTCTTAGTTGTCCGCCGTAGCCCCATGTTATGTCCATGCCTTGGTAGATAGTGAAACTCATGCCGTAGTAGTTGAATGGTTCTTCGGGTGCACTTGGACCCCATAGCAGATTTCCTGTTGCAAGACTATAGCCCCATCGTTGATTTGTTGCTTTTTCTGAAAAGATGAAGACGCCCTGTTCTGGAACTACGCAGTCCAAGGTAACTATGCCTGCCGATTGTTGACTTGCACTAATATCATCAGCTGTTTGCAATGGTGGTGTGAACGTTGTGTTGTAGAGCAGGGAACCAATCGCTCCTTTTGATGGATCTAGATTCAAAGCCCACAAATAACCCGGCACTGTTGTAGTGGTGTTCTGTTTACCTGCGCTTCCTCCTATTACGTATTGTCCTTCGCGAACGGCATAGATGGTTCCTGTTACGTTCGGTATTGAAGCGTTCAATGAGAATCCGTAGTTTCCGTCAAACGTCCAATTTAGATAAGGTCTCCACATCCAGTAGTTGTTGCTTGTTCCCCAGCCTTGAGGTTTAAACCAGATGGCTTGGGTTGTGTTCCAAACCTGCAAGAACGTTTGAGGTTTTGCGGTTGTTCCGAGATTGACGATGTTGTATCTTAGTATGCTTCCGTCTGCACCGTAAACGGCTGTGCCTGTTGCACCAGTAGTTACTGTTGTGCCAGCGAGCGTTCGTGTTGATTGTGTAACGTTAGCTATGCTGCAGATATAATCTCCAGTGAATGAGTCAAACATGTCCCATGAATTTGCAGCCATTCCAGTTGTGCTCCATAAGTATGAATAGCCTCCGTGTTGGTTAGGTGACTCATAGTTTAAGATCTGCCCAAATGACAGTGAATCGCCTGCAATAGCTCCAGGAGCGTCGAAACCTGAACCTTTTCCAGTTACCGGACCAGTAGTATTCATAGTATATGCCGTCGCGCCTGTGTACAGGTTAACGCATGTCCAGCCTTCACTTGTCATTTGATTAATTGCGTTGTAGTACAGGTATCCGTTGAGAATTATTGGAGGAGTGAAGATAAGTCCTTCGTAGGATCCAGTCGTGTAGCCCTGAGTGCCAAACCGCTCATCCATAATGCCTCCAGCATAAACTGGTTTTGTCCACATTACGTGAGCAGTTTTTGGTCCTGCACCATAGGCATAATTGACAGTTGGACCGACATTTTGGGCGGCACCAGCCAACCAGTTTCCAACGAGAGTATAAGACAATGGATTTGCCTCATTTACGGGGACAGTCCAGTAGTCTGTTGGAATAGGCGCGTCAGGCCAAGATTTTATTGGATCTTGTTGTACGGTCATTGAGACTGGGGCGCTATCGGCAGGTCCGAAAGTATCGTTGAAATAGACGTTTCCTGTAAATCCTGGGTATTGCGGACCAGGGACTAGAACGTGTGCAGGGAAGTGGGCAATGAATGCATAAGTTCCTACTTCAGTAGGCGTGTATTCAGTGTATGAGCCTCCAACTGGGTCGGAAGTGAATGGACCGAGCGTGTCATTTGTTCCATCAGGCTTCATGGCAGTTACTGTGTAGGTCCATCTGTCACCGTATTCGCCTTGTGCTCCTGGCGGTATCTCGTTACACCAGAAAACAATTATAGTGCTTTGACCGACGCCTAGGACTCTGTTACCAACGCTGCAATAGATCCAGACTTGAATGTTTATAGGAGGTGTGTGTGCAGTTGCGACTGGCATTAATACAACCGAAGAAGTCATGATCGATATTAGAAAAATAGCAATTGTAGTGGCAATAATTTTATTTCTTGAGAATTTTAAAGTTTTATCTATTATCATTTTATTTTTCTTTTCCTCTCATTTTGTTTGAACCCAAACGCTAAAAGCTTGCTAACTCGAGTTGGCAAGCAATAAAGTGCTTTGATTCAATAAATTCCATAATGCTATCGTTTTGTTTTTATAATTTTGCTATTTGTGGGGTATAACTTCTTAAAATCCACTTTGCAACTTGAAATATTGATAATTAATGTAAAAATTAATTTGTTTAGAATCACTTTTTCTCAGTGCGGAATTAATCAAGTTGACGAATTTTGTACCTTATGAAAATTTTTGTAAACCATCAGTGTCGTGACTCATTTTGATTTTTTTCTCTATTGCTGAATGAGTAAATTGTCAAAGTACGTCAAGTTTCAAAAAACAAATGCATTCAACAAGATGAGAAACATTCATTGAAAACACCAATTTTTCTTTAATGCAACTAATTGGACGATTGTTTTCCGATAGTTTCAAACCTATGCAAAATTATTTGAGCAAATTCGGATGAACTTAGTGTTTGGGGTTGAGGGTTGGGCAGTTGGGTTTACTAGACATTTACCCATCTTTTCTCCTAAAAGTTACCCCTCAACCTTTCTATGTTTATAGTTAATTGAGAAATAAATTAAGGTTGCCATTCAGATTCTTTAAAGTTTGGTTTCTCTTATTCTATTCCCGCCAATTTCCCAAGAGATCTTTGCCCGTACAAGGTACGGGGTATAGTTGCACAGCTCAAATAACGAAAAAAAGCAGATGTTGAAAAAGTTTGAGAGGTTTTTGAGACTAAGTGTGAGCTGCCGTTAGTATTTTGGTGGCTTCGGACTCTGTCCATGCCTTCATCGTTACTGTACGGAAGTTGCCCATGCTGCCTAAGCACAAAAGAATTGCCGCCATATCTTCATCTTTGGGAATTTCAACTAAAACCACAAAATCGTATTTTCCCATGGTTGTGAAGAACTGCATTTTTCCGCCAGCTTTTTCAATCATTTTTCTGCTTTGCTTGACTCTTTCCGGGACCTCTGCGACATTTTTTATGCCCTGTTCGGTCCAGTTTCCTAGAACAATAAAATTCGACAAAAAAATCACCAATATTACTCTGAAAAGTTGACTATAAAAGGGTTCTGAAATCGAAAATATGCGCGTTGCCCTATTGGTCGCTCTGCCATTTTTTTCTCTTGATTAGACACATATCCCAAAGTGAACTGCCGTAAATTAGCTGATTCTGCCGATCAGTTATTTATGCAGTAGTGAGTTTGGTTATTGGTTGGGGATCTGATGCTCTTACACCATTGAGCTCTTGCCAAGTATAAGCTTTTATTGGCTGACTCGTAATGACATTATCCACAAGATCCCTTTTTTTAATTTTAAGCCATTCGCGACTCACACTGTAATTTGAGGAAAAAAATGATTTTAGTTTTTCTGTTTATGAAAACTGTCGATGATTAAAAACTGTGTTGATTATCTGTTTGGACATGTTTTCTCTATTGGTAAGTAATACCCATGCGCTTCATAAATTCAAGGACTTTCTCGTACTCTCTTAGGTATTGTTTTCCTTTTTCGGTAAGTACAAGTGATGTTTCATCTTGAATAAATCCCAGTTCTTTAATCTCAGAAATGTAATTTTTCAAACGATCGAAAGGCACGTTAATTCGTACCTGAACTTGAGTTAACACTATGTTTTCATTATTGGCTTCATCCTTAAGAACGGACAATAGATCGCCATAAATCTTCAGTTTGTCTCTCCGTGAAATCTTTTTCATTTTCCCGTCCTTTTATTTTCTTTGAACGAAAGATAGGTGACTAGCAGAAAAACCGTTAACGCCATTAAACGAAGTACCAAGGAACCTGTAAAGGCAGCTAAACTATTGTCAAGATACCAAAATAAAAGTGAATACTGGCTTATTGCAAGCAGAATATAACCCATTGGAACCCAAATTGTTGTCGGATCTGGATTCTTGATGTGACTTCTAAGTGTATGAATAGCGATGTAAGAGAGGCAAATTACGATAAAGACTCTTACATACACTTGGCTGGCAGAATAGGTATCCGACGCAACTTGCGGAAATATAACGGTTACTAGAAACAGAGCGACCAGACTAACGATTAACAGACTAAGAGTTATATCCCATAGTTGTCGGGTATTTTTTGAAGGTTTCTTAGAAAAGTAATACGTCACTGCTAGGAACACAAATGCGAAGGTCCTTGCAAGCAGCTGAATCCATAGGAAGTCAGAGAAATGATAAAGTTCTGTGTATGCAAGGGCTGAAATAACGTATGATGCACCAAGAAAAGTAAACCCCAAAGGTAAGCCCAGA
This sequence comes from Candidatus Bathyarchaeota archaeon, assembly GCA_963809455.1. Taxonomy (GTDB): domain Archaea; phylum Thermoproteota; class Bathyarchaeia; order Bathyarchaeales; family Bathycorpusculaceae; genus Bathycorpusculum. Next base: position 375,853 of record CAWEJP010000001.1, read on the forward strand.
TAGCGGCTTTCTTTTGTTAGCCAATATGGTTTTATCATGTATCTTACAAGAATGAAGCAAATGATTGCCGATACAATCTCTACTATGACCCGCGCTTCTTGGTACATAATGCTAATCTACTTCAACTTGTGTTTATTTTGTTTTCTCTTGAAAAGTGTCTGAGGTGCAATGTTGTAACTCGAACAAGAAAGTTATCACTTTTTTGTACTCACTATAGGTGAGCGTAGTTTATTAGACCTAACTCGAGCGTTAGTTATCACAAATTGAAAAGGAAGAGAAAAAAACAAAATGACATCTTTAACTTTTGGAAAAAAACCCTCAAAATTTTCACACGATAAAATAATGGCTATTTCAATCATGGCAATTCTACTGCTCGCAATGGCTGGCGCACTCGCATTCACACCATCTGCCAAGGCTCTTGGTGCTCCTGTTGTAACTACTCATTACTCCTTCACTTATGTTAGTGTTGGCGGTAGCGTAGTTGGTCAAGGTCAACAGATACTGCTCGTTCTTTGGACTGCAGATATTCCACCTGACATCGGTGAAACAGATGCTATAATTGCTTCCTCAGAAAACAGAGCCGCATGGACAGGTCAACAATTCAACATCACAGACCCCGATGGAATCACCACAACTATTACCCTTGGAGCAAGCGATCCAGTGGGAGGCGGCTACTACGCATATACACCCACAAAACTCGGAACGTACTCAGTTGTCTCAATTTTCCCGGCAACATGGAAAAACAGCACTGTAATTACACTCCCTGACGGGACAAAACAGTTGGCTCCACATGAAACAGGCTATAACTCCAATGCAACGCTTTCTGCAGAACAAGATCAATTCTATAGCGCCGCAGTCAGTAACCCAGCAACATTCGTCTGCCAACAAGACCCCGTTGCCTCATGGAACGAATCCCCACTACCAACCGACTACTGGACACGACCCATAAACAATGCAGCTCGAAACTGGGCATCGCTTCCAGGAAACTGGCTACTAGGTGCTTGGAACCAACCTGCTGGTGAAGCGGGTGGAACAACCTCTCGTTTCGTTTACGGGTTAGGCACTGAAACTAGCCACATTCTTTGGACGCGTCCAGATTATGTTGGAGGCTACGCTGACGCAAGATTCGGTGACGAAGGATACATGACAGGACACTATCAAGGCTTAGAATTTACCGCGATTATTCTTAACGGACGAATCTACTATTATGATCGGCCAGATGCTTATACACAAGCTTCTTCGGCTGTTGCTGCGGGAGGGCTCGTTGATGTTCTTGACTTGTATACTGGTCAACTGTTGGGTCAATACAACAATACTATTTTGCCCTCATATGGCCAAATCTACATGTATAACTCGCCCAACCAACACGGTGCCTACTCAATGCTGTGGCGTTCCGTTACTACGGGTGCAGGTACAGTTTGGGGTACTGGCAACGGCACAGTTTTAGAGATGCTCGACGGATACACTCTACCGCTAAAACACATTTGCTATATTGCTAACGCCTCGACTACTGGCACGAACGTTGTAGGTAACAATGGTGAACTGCTCTGGTACAACCTTGTTAACAAAGGAACAACGGCTAATCCCAACTATTACTTGACTTGCTGGAACAATACTAATGTTATTGGTGAAACTGCAACTGCACCTAATACTGGAACTACTTATTGGCAATGGCGGCCTGAAGGCGGTGGATTCGGCGGTGGACCAGCATACACTAATTCACTTGTAGACGATGGCAACACAGGCTTCTCAATAAACGCATCAATACCGATTCCATATGGTCCACGCAATTCGATTCTTAATCAAACAGCTACAATCCTTGATGTCCGAGTCGGCACAGACAACAATCCAGACACAGGATTCTCAGACAACGTTGGCGGCTATGTGATCTTAGGAACAACAGGGCAAAACAACGAGCAAGGCGTCGTACAAGGTCAATTGTGGGCTCTTAGCCTAGAAAGAGGCAAAGAAGGCACACAACTGTGGACAACAAGCTTTACACCGCCATATACATCGGTAACCCAAAATGAAACTGTCAGTTTGGTTGGTGTGTACCCTAACGAAGGAGTCATAGTTTTCCACAATACAAAAGAGCTCAAATATTTCGCCTACGACATGAAATCAGGAGCACAACTTTGGACAAGCGCACCGGAACCAGATGAAAACTACTACAGCGTTCAAACAAACTACTACCAGGGTAACCTCTTAACCTCAGGTTACGGTGGAGTCGTAATTGCATACAACTTGACCACTGGAAAACAATCATGGAACTTTACTGCCTCAAACATCGGCTTTGAATCACCTTACGGCAATTACCCAATCAACATCTTCGCAATCGCCGACGGAAAAATCTACACGCTGTCAGGTGAACACTCAGTCACTAACCCTCTGTGGAGAGGACCTAACATCCGCGCTATCAATGCAACAGATGGAACAGAAATATGGAACTTGCTAGGTATGGGAGCTGACAATGGTGCCCACTTAACAGGTCAGTACATGGAGATGGCCGACGGTAAGGTCGTAGGTCTCAACTATATGGACAATGAACTCTACTGCATCGGGCCCGGACCAAGTGGAACAACAGTTTCTGCGCCACAAGCAGTTCCAGCCTTAGGATCTAGTGTAATGATCACAGGCACGGTAACAGATCAAACTCCAACAGGCAGACTTAACGGTAACTATGGCTTAGACTTCGCACTCAAAGGTACACCAGCAATCTCAGATGCAAGCATGGGTCGATGGATGGAATATCTCTACGAGGATCAGGCTAAACCAACCAACGCTACAGGTGTCCCTGTCACTTTAACTGCAATTGACCCCAACGGCAACATAATCAACGTCGGAACAACCACCAGCGACATAAACGGCAACTACGGAGTAGTCTTCAAACCAGATGTTCCAGGAACCTACCAGATTCTTGCTAGCTTTGCAGGCTCTAATGCATACAGTCCATCACAAGCATCAACATATTTAGCAGTAGGTCAGGCACCAGCAACCGCAACTCCACAACCAACAGCAGCACCACAATCCATAGCAGATATGTACTTAATTCCAGCAACTATCGGCATAATCGTCGCTATCGCGATTGCAACAATCGTGATAGTTTTAGCTCTACGAAAACGACCATAAATCGGCAATAAGCCACAAAAAAACCATTTCCCTTTTTTATTTTTATTAAAAAGTTAATTCTGGAGGAAACAGATAAGGTGGCTGAAAGAGCTCTGGAATACTCTTAACTTGAGAGGAGTAGGTTTATCCTTCGTTTTCTTCCTGTTCCTACCCAGAGCTCCAGCAAACCCTTAAGCTACTCATCACATCCGGAATATCTTCTTTTTCATCTTATTTGAGTAAAGGCAATGACTTTACTTGCATAACTCCTAAAATAATTGCTTCTTTTTTGTCCTCACCTTAGGTGAGTGAGTATTATTAGGGCTAATTGTCTGATAGAAAATGTCAAAAAAGGAAGGAAAAAACTTATGTATACAACGAAACTCTTTTCAAAAAATAACAAAAAATCGGTATTTGCTTTAGTTCTAATGCTAACTATTGCAGTATCAACACTTTTCGCTTTTTTGCCCTCTGCTAATGCGCACACCCCACCCTGGAACGTTCCAACCACTGCATATGTTTGTTGCACCCCCGACCCAATAGGTGTAGGACAAACGACAACAATCGTTGTTTGGCTCGACCGATACTCACCAATGGCCGGAGGTGGTGTTGGTCAGCGTTGGGATGGCTTCACCATAAACATTACAAAACCCGACGGAACAACGCAAATTATCGGCCCATTCACTTGCTCAAGTGATGTTGCCAGTGATTGGAAAGCTTTCACACCCGATCAAGTCGGCAAATACACTATCGTTTTCAGTTGGCCAGGAGAAACAGTTGCCGCCACTGCTGCTCTCCAAAACACCGGATCAGCAACTATGAACCCAGATAACATAGGCGATTTCTACATGGGTTCAACAAGTGCACCTTACTATCTCGTTGTAAAGCAAGACCCAGTACCAATTTGGCAAGAACCCGCCCTCCCAACGGATTACTGGACCAGACCAATAAACGACGCTAACAGAGGCTGGGCATCACTCCCAAGTAATTGGCTGCTCGGCACATGGCTATATCAAAACGTTCAAACCTCAGGAACGGGACCAAAAACCGCTCATATTCTCTGGACAAAACCAATAATTCCAGGCTACCCCGGCGGCATCAGTGACGGACAATGGGAATCTATTCCAGCCGATGTTAACGACTACGAAAGCCCCTGGTCATCACCAATCATAATGAACGGCATTATATACTACAATTCCCCAGCAGTCGCAGACAGTGACCAATACGGATACTACGCAACAAGCTTGTACACTGGAGAGCAAATATGGTACAAAAACGGTACAGATAACGGTCTTAACAATCCAGTTACCATAGGCAACATTGGCAACTCTCCAATCGGACCCGGATTAACTCAACAATACCTAAGATTAACATTGGGTCAACTATACAATTACTACTCAGTTAACGGTGCAGGCGTACTTTCATATCTCTGGATACAGTCAGGGACAACTTGGTACATGCTTGACTCGACTACTGGAAACCTTATTCTAACTCTGAAGAATGTTCCAAGCGGTACCGGTGCATCAGACGAAAACGGCGATTTGCTAAGATACACTGTTAACACCGCAACTGGAAACGTACTGTGCTGGAACTCAAGTCAAGCAATCTATCCGGGTGGAGTTACAGGAACCAGTCAACAGCAATGGAAACCCCGAATTGGCGGAGTAATAGACGCAGTGAACGATACTTCATGGTTAAATGGAACATGGTCTGCTGGTGAAGGTCCTGCATTCAATGCATTACTTATGAAGCCACATTCTGGCTACACAATGAACGTAACTGATGCTTCATTAAAAGGTCTGCCTGGAAGCCTAAGCAGTGTCATAACCGATGATTCACGTGTTCCAAAAATTCTGTTAGGAAGCAACTTCCCAATAACTGTCAACACGGGCTCAAGCGTCGGCTTAGATTACTTCCAAACATGGACAGTAAAGATTAATGACCATGCAACAAACTACAGTCCTAACCCTGGCTACCCAAGCAACCTGCAAACAAACCTTGGATTCACCACAACATTACTTTTCTCAAGAACCATTCCAGTACCAATACTTGGCAAAAATTACACATGGAGTATGACAGGATACAGCTATGACGACAACGTTTTCTGCATAACATGCAAACAAACAGGGCAAGTATGGGCATATAGTTTAACAACAGGAGACCTCGTATGGGGACCAACAACAACTTTGCCAGGTGGTCCTATGGCGTTCTATGGAGTTAGCACCAACTTCTACAATGGCATGTGTATTGTAAACTCTGGATACAGCGGACAAATAGCAGCGTATGATGCGAAAACCGGTGCCCCATTATGGACGTACAATTCCACCTTAACTCACCCATATGAAGGTTATTATGGACCAAACCAACCACTCAGCGTTGGCGCTATCTGCGACGGCATGATATACACCTATTCAACCGAGCACTCACCAACCAAACCATTGTGGAGAGAATCATATATTCGCTGCATAAATGCAACTGATGGCACTGAAATGTGGAAACTACTCGATTTCAACATGGGGCTAAGTCTAGCAGACGGCTACATCGTAAGCGGCAACCAATACGACAACCTGGTTTACTGCATCGGCAAAGGACCAAGCGCAACTACAGTGACCGCACCTGACCTTGTACCAACCTTAGGACAAAGCGTCATGATTAAAGGAACCGTCACCGACCAATCCCTAGGTGCAAAAGGAACAGCGGCCATATCCGATAAAGATCAACAGGCATGGATGGAGTACCTATACGAACAACAAATCAAACCCACTAACGTCACTGGAGTAAACGTTAGCTTAGATTCGGTTGATCCAAACGGCAACCTTGTCCATATCGCTGATGTAACCACAGACACCACGGGCGCTTACGGATATAAATACACCCCAGACATCGCAGGAACATACCAGATTATTGCAACTTTCAAAGGAACAGACTCCTATGGGAGCTCCTCAGCACAAACATATATGGGAGTATCTGATGCAGCGCCAACAGCTTCGCCCTATCCCGAGATAGCTCTGCCTCCCACCGAAACCTACATCGTAGCCATTGGAATCGCAATAATCATTGCAATCGCTATAGTGGGTACAGTTCTTGGAATGATGATAAAGAAGCGTCAATAAAATAAAATTAACTCTCCTTTTTTTGTTTTGTAACTTTAATTATAATAAATTAGTAAAATGCACAAGTTAATTTTTCAAGGTCGTTTGCACTTTTTTTGCACTCACGATGGGTGAGTTTGGCTTATTAGCTATAACATGCGCAATAATATTTCACAAACTAAAAAGGAAAAAAGAAAAATGAAACTTTCTAAAAACCTAACGAAAAAGAAAACCTACTCTATAATCGCATTGTTTCTAATGTTAGCTATGATTATTCCAATCGCAGCTCTGCCAAACGCGGCGGCACATAACCCATCAGTAAACTACAAAGTATGGGTCTATTCAGCCGCTGCACCCAACTTCATAGGCGTTAACCAGCAAACACTAATCACATTTTGGTGCAACCAGATCATGCCCACAGCAGCCGCAGACAGTCGTTATGGCGACAGATGGATCTTCTTTTTGGATATCACCACACCTAGCGGAGCCAACCAAACCTTAGGGCCATACACCTCTGACCCAGTTGGCGGTTCATACATAATGTACACTCCAACAGAGACGGGTAACTATACAATTGTAGCACGCATGCCCCAATACACATTGACAGGCCTTCCATCAGCCGACGGAAAGCCGATTCCAAACGACAACATCAACGATACTTACGGACCAGCATCCAGCGACCCAGTCACTCTAACTGTACAACAGGAACCAATCCAGGAATGGACAGAAACCCCACTTCCAAACGATTATTGGACCCGACCAATCTACAGCGCAAACAGAGACTGGTACACACTTTCAGCCAATTGGCTATCTGGCGCAGCAATCAACATCGCCCCCAACACAAAGTACAATGCCGGACCCGGACCAGAAAGCCCACACATTTTATGGTCACGACCATACTTTGCAGGCGGACTCATGGATGTAACATATAACGACACAGGCTATGAAACAATGCACTACGGCGGCCTTTCCATCAGCAGCATGATTATCCTCAACGGAAAAATCCTTGTTTCAGACCGAAATACTGCACATGGAAACAACGGTTGGTGGGTAATCGACCTGTACTCTGGAAAAACAATGGCTCAATACAACGACACAGTCATGCCCTCATTCGCTTCAATATACAATTATGACTCACCTAACCAGCACGGCGGTTTCAGTTACCTTTGGCGGACTTCGGGCGTTACACTCCCAGCTGGCTCAAACACAGCATCCGGCTCAGCTTGGGAATGTCTCGACGGCTACACCTTTGACACAATCACAAAAATTGCCAACGTCTCAACAGGCGGTTTCCAAGTCTACGGCCATGATGGAAGCATACTATACTACAACATCCCAACCTCTGGCAGCAAACAATTCCTGACAGTCTGGAACTCATCTGCTATCCCCTCAGAACTCTTGGGCACAACCGGAACCAACTATTGGCAATGGCGACCACAACAATACGCTGTACATGACGGTCGACAAGCATTCTCACTGAACGTAACCCTTGACGGTCAAGGCGGAAGATCACTGCCTGTGCAAGGAAGCATCAAGTGGGTACGAGAAGGCATAGACGTAGTCGGCGGAACCAACGGAAACAGCACTGGAGATACAGACACAGCAGGCAACCTTTGGGCACTAAACCTAGACCCCAACAAAGGCGTAGTTGGCGCACTTCTATGGAACATAACCTTCACACCACCAAAAGCATCTAGCATCCTAGCTTTCGGTAGCAGACCAGGAATGATGTTCGAATCGTTCAGCGTTGACGATGGAATTTTCATCTTTAGACAAGATTTAACTCGGCAATACTGGGGCTACAGCATGGATACTGGCCAACAATTATGGGTAACTCAACCTGAAAGCCAAATGCAATTCTACGGGTTAAGCACAGCAGACGACACAGCCATCTATAACCATATGTTCTTCAGCTACGGTTACGGCGGCGAAGTCAATGCCTACAACATTACAACAGGAGAGAAACTTTGGACATACGTAGCACAAAGCCAAGGCTTTGAATCACCCTACGGAAACTATCCAGTCGGTATCGCAGCAATCGCAGACGGAAAACTCTACCTCGATAGCAGTGAACACTCACCAACCCAGCCACTCTGGAGAGGATCAGACCTACGATGCGTCAATGCAACTGACGGAACAGAAATCTGGAAGATCCTTCACTGGGGAGCAGGCATGGCCGCAGGAACCGACATATTCATTGCAGATGGACGTCTCCTAAGCCTAGACAGCTACGACAACTACCTATATTGCTACGGACAAGGATCATCTGGAACCACAGTTTTAGCACCCCAAACTGACATAACCCTGGGCAACAGCGTCACCCTAACCGGGACAGTCACTGACCAGACACCCTCAGGTAAACTGAACGAAAACTACGCCGTACCATCATTAACTCAAGCCCAAGGCGTCGGCGAAGACTTTGTACTCAAAGGCACACCCGCAGTATCCGAAGGCAGCATGCAAGCATGGATGGAATACATGTTCAAACAGCAAGCAAAGCCAACAAACGCCACTGGAGTGCCAGTATCTTTAGACGCATATGATCCAAACGGCAACTACATCCACATAGGCGATACCACAAGCGACATAACAGGCGCCTACGGATTCGACTGGACCCCACAGATTCCAGGAACCTACCAAATCATCGCAACCTTCCATGGCTCAACATCATACGGAGCTTCATCAGCACAAACATACATGAGCGTCAGCAACGCAGCGCCAACAACATCACCCTACCCGGAAATCACATTACCTCCTACTGAAACATACGTTCTAGCAGCTGCAATAGCTATAATCCTCGTGATCGTGATCGGCTTCGCAGTGACAATATTGGTACTAAGAAAGCGACAATGATGGATCTAAAAACAATCTCCCCTTTCCTTTTTTTGGTTTAGCAATATAAATCTCCAAAAGAACAAAAAAGAGTTGGAAAACTATGATTGAATCACCCCTCAAAGAAGCTACAAAAAATAGTGACATTTTGCAAGCGTTGAGTTTGGATTCAGCTTCTTACAAGATCAAGCCGAGAGCAATAATTTTAAAGGCGAATGAAAAAGATCTTAATAAAATTAAAGAGTTAATAGAAACGCAGTTCCCTAAAGTTGAAATCGTGTATATCACCACTGGGCCTGCAACAAGCATCCTTCGTGTAACAAAATCAATGCCATTTGAAACGCAGAACTACCCTGCCCAACCACTTTACACTATTGAATAACTGCTGATTGTAAGCTGGCTCTTTATGGCTTAAAAGTAAAATTGTTTTAGGTTTTTAAGTTGTAGTTGCGTACTTATGCTCTAATTTTTCTTTAGAAAGTGTACCAGAATATTTAACGACAGACCCAGGAAAAAATTCAAAACACCTTTTTACAGGAAAATTCAAATAGACTGTCATCGAATGGAAAAAATAATGAGATTGTCCATTAAACTTAAGACTAATTGATTGTTTTTATCGGTTGGCTACACCCATACGTTCCATGAAATCAAGGATTTTCTGATACTCATCTAGATATTGTTTGCCTTTTTGAGTGAGGTTGAGTGAAACCTGGTCTTCGATTAATTTGAGGTCTTCTAAGTCAGAAATATAGCTTTTCAAACGGTCAAACGGAACATTCATTTTCGCCTGAATGCGGGTCAAAACTATCCTGTCTGCACTATTTTTTTCAGCCTTAAGAATAGACAAAAGGTCTCCATAGATTTTCATTTTGTTTCTTCTAGCTTTTTTCTTCATTCAGGAATCCTTTTTTGTGACCCGTAGAAGGTTCGGTAAGCAATTATGAGGAAAAGAACCAATCCTATCCAACGAAGTGCCAAGCCTCCGTAAAATGGAAATTTATTGTTCATATCCCCGATATTCCAAATTAATAATGAGTACTGTCCTATTCCAAGAAGCATGTACCCGAATGGCGTCAATATTGTTTTTGAATCTTGACTCACTAAGTGACTTCTAATAGTGTGTAAAGTGATATAGACCAGGCAGACTATGTCAAAAACCCGCGTATAAATACTTAAGAATTGATAATTATCAAGAGCGAATTTTGGTGCGACTAGAAACAGAACAAAGAGGGCTGTTAAAACAACGATCATACCACTTAATGTTGCATCCCAGATTAGTCTAATGTTTGTTGAAGTTTTCTTGGAAAAATAATATGTGACCGCTAGAAATGCAAAAGCAAATGGCCTTGAGAGGAGTTGGAACCACGCTAAAGGATTAATTGAAAAAGTAGGAAATGAATGTGCAAAAGCTGAAAACGCATAGGAGGCGCCAAGAAACCCAAATCCAAGGGGCAGACCCAAATATCGACTTTCTCTAGTGACCTGATATGGCTTTATTAAGAACCATACGAGAACAAAGCAAATGACTAAAGAAAAAGTTTCTTCTGCAACTAGGAAAACCTGTTCTGAGATTTAGGGGTGCCTCCTATTTAGCGAATTAGCGTTAGTTTGTGTATATTTGATTTTCTCTCCTTGAATAACTACTATTGGGTGATTCTGAACATTTGATGGAAGAGTGTTTGATCAAGATTATTTTAATCAATTAGTAAGTCAATTCGTAGCATTTACCTGAGATACCTGCATTTTTTTGGACTCACGATAGGTGAGTCAGCCTTTTAAATCAAGGAATCGAAGAAGATGGGCTATCCAATATAGGAGAAGAAAAATTTGAATATACAAAAAAATAAGCAAAAAAAAGCTACATTAATCTTTGCAATACTACTATTGCTAACCATCGCTGTACCGCTTTTTGCTCTCATGCCAAATGCTAACGCACATTATCCTGCATGGACATATCCGACTTACGCCTACATCACTGCTTCACCGAGCACAGTTGGAGTAAGTCAGACCGCAACCATCGTATTTTGGGTTGACAAAATTCCACCCACAGCCGCCGGTACTGCTGGAGACAGATGGTTCTTCTACCTTGACATTAAAGCACCTGACAACACGAGCACAACTCAAGGGCCGTTCATTTCTGACCCCGTCGGAGGCAGTTACTACTTATTCACCCCTGATATGGCTGGAACATACACATTTACGTCTCGTTTCGGACCACAAGTCATAACGGGAAGCAATGGAACAGGCATCTATTCCTACAACATTGGTATTAACGATACCTACGCTGCAAGCACCGCAACTACAACAATTACTGTTCAACAAGATCCAATATCAGCAGTACCTAACTATCCGCTTCCAACCGAATATTGGGCACGCCCCATAGAAGGACAAAACACACAATGGTATACTGTCGCATCTAACTGGCTTGCATCCCCCCAGATATGGGGAAAAGTTCAGCTAGGTGGTTCAGCGCCTAACAGTGCACACGTAATGTGGACGCAACCATATGCCTTTGGAGGTGTGTTAGGGGGAGATGTATCACAAACTGGCATCCAAGACGTAACATACTACGATGGAACCGCTTACGAAGGCGTATTTGGTGCTCCGCTAATTATGCAAGGAAAACTCTACTATCCACTAACTCTAAGTGACGCAGCTAAAGGCTCAGGTTATGTCTGTGTTGACTTAATGACTGGCAAACAGGTCTGGTGGCAAAATTGGACATCAGTTACTCCAACATTTGGTCAACTCTACGATTACGAATCAATCAACCAACACGGCGTCATTCGAAACGGCTACTTATGGGCATCCCAGGGCACAACATTGATTGCATATGACCCCTTAACCGGAAACTGGCTATTCAACGAAACTAACGTCCCCACAGGAACCGCAGCATACGGTCCGAACGGCGAAATACTCAGATACGTGATTGGCTCAAATGGCAAATGGCTCGCATTGTGGAACAACACAGCAGCACACGGATTAACAGCATCAACTGACCCCACTGACTACACAACCACAAACTACAATCAATGGAGACCTGTAGGCAAATCAGTCGACGCTAGCGCAGCATACTCATGGAACGTATCAGTACCACTCATGGCTGGAGGAACCATACAAGGGTTCATCTACAACGACGTATTAATTGGCAGCAACGGCACCCTACCTACACCAGGCAGCAGCTGGAGTCCATACACAGTTTGGGCAATAAGTCTCAAACCAGAAACCCGAGGCAACCTGTTATGGATGCAAAACTATAATGCTCCATCCGGCAACATAACCCTAAGCTTTGCACCAGTATTCATGAGCCTCTTTATAGATCCAACCACACGCGTCTTCACAATGTATGACAAAGAACAGATACAATGGGCTGGTTTCAGCGTAGATAACGGCACAAAACTATGGCAAACTCCATCAGAAGTTGACTTCAACTACTATGCGGACGTTGGTCTAACAAGATACGCAGTTACAGACGGCAAACTTTTCTCATCAGGCTACGGTGGAGTACTCTACTGTTATGACCTCAACACAGGACAACAACTCTGGAACTACACCGCACCAGCCGGTTTAGACGCAGGCTATCCAGGCTTCCCACTAGGTATAGGCGCAATATCTGACGGAAAAGTCTACTTGTACACCACTGAACACTCTGCCAACTCACCGCATCTCAAAGGCGTACAATTCCGATGCGTTAACGAAACCACTGGAGCTGAAATATGGACAACCGATGGATATGGCACAAGCGGCGGCATGGCAATTGCAGACGGCTACTTAGCATATCTGAACTTATACGATATGCAGATATACACTGTCGGTAAAGGCCCAAGCCAAACTACAGTCGCCGCTTCACCCAAAGTTTCAAGTCAAGGCAGCAGCGTAATCATCGAAGGCACCGTAACAGACATCGCTGCAGGCACTCAACAGACTGAGCAAGCTGGTCGTTTTCCAAATGGTGTACCTGCGGTTTCAGACGCAAGTATGAGTGACTGGATGGGCTATGTGTACATGCAGAAGCCTCGACCAACCAATACTACTGGTGTACCAGTGACACTATACGCAATAGACACCAACAACAACTACCGCCAAATCGGACAAACAACAAGCGATGCAAACGGCTGCTTTAGCTATAACTATACACCTGACATTGCCGGCAAATACACTGTAATCGCAACCTTTGATGGCTCAGAATCATACTGGCCCTCACATGCAGAAACCGCTTTCACAGTAGACGACCAAACAACACCTACCATAACTCCAACAGGTATCCCCGCATCTCTCGCCGACACCTACTTTATTCCCGCAATCGCAGGCTTATTAGCTTTAGTCATCGCAGGTTTCATCGTACTGGCTTTGCTGATGATTAGGAAGCGAGCATAAAGCTTTCAAACAACAAATCCCTTTCTTTCTTTTTTTGGTTTAGTCTCCTTACTTTTTAGATCAAAAAAAGCAATGGTATTGAACTCGGTTTCTAATACCTAACATCGGTTATGGTCATATTCTGATTTTCAATTATCGAGGTACAACAGCGAAGTATGGTTCGGGTTCCATTTCAACGGTTGCGTAGATGGCCAGTGCTGTGCTTCAGAATACGTCATCGTGTGTGCCGTTGGGGTGTGAGTAGCCTTTGGTGCCGTCTTTGTGTAAGTCGTAGCGTTCAATGTTTAGTTCGGTGCATATGTCTCTTCAGTAGGGTCGTTCCCAATTTAGAAGTGGATAGAAAAACTTGCCGTTGGACATTCGCTGCCGTATCAAATCCATTTAGTTTTTACACCCAATTCCTTAAAATGCAAGTCATCTGTAACTACGTATTCTGCTGTTCCATTTTTTACAAAGGAAGCGATTAAGGCGTCAGCAATGGGTACGTTTCGGTTTGCGAGAAGAAGGCTTCCTGCAATCAAGGCGTCTTTTTCACTTAACGGTATTATTTTTAATCCCTTCTCTTTAAGTACCATTATCCTTGTCTTGGCAGCGTCTTCACCAATTCTTGCTCCGGCATATTTGATAAATTCAGTTAAAACAATTGAGGATGCAACTAGTTGTCTTTGGATTTCTTTTTCAACAAAACTCTCAACCTTTGCACCAAGTGCTTCGGTTGGCGGAAACTCTAAAGTAAGTAGTAGAAGTGTATCAGCAATGCTTGTCAACGCCAGTTTCTCCGGTCTTCGTCGAGTTCACTGATGATTTTTTTGTATTCTTGTTCTCCCACTGCCTTGCCCGCCTTCAATCTGGGGGTGGGTTTCAGGGTAATTGTACCTTGTTCTTCTTTAATCTCTAAAAGGGTGCCCTCCTCGATGCCAAGCTTTGACCGTAGTTCTAACGGGATGGTGACTTGTCCTTTCCGTTTAACTCTAACGTGGCATAACTTTTTCATAGTTATACTAAGATATAGTCACACATAAAAAAAGTCTTCAGGAAGACGCTTGCCTAGTTTAGTTAGCCTTCATCGAGGTACGGCAATAACGAATTGCTCAGGTACCATTTCAACAGTTCCATAGACAGCTAGTGCTATACTCCAGAATACATCGTCGTGGGTTCCGTTAGGGTGGCTATATCCTATGTTGCCATCGTTGCATAGTTGATATTTTTCGACGTTAAGTTCGATATATATGTCGCTTCGGTAGGGTTTTTCGTTTCTTCGATGTCACAAGCATCTTCTGATCCGGCTTCTATTAGCTGTAGTGCTTCAGTTTCTGTTCTTGGGTTTTAGCGCGGTAGTCGTCGTCGCCTTTGGAGTAGCAAGCTATCTCTAAATCGATGTAGATTAGCGTGTCTTTGCTTCGCGGTGGACAAGAAACTTCATGAGATAGAGAATATCGCGTTAAAAAAGTAATCGGGTGAAATTACCTTCTAAGATATGTCCCGCAGAACAATAGGCTAATTCGTTAATCAGAAGAAGTATACGCTGGCATCTTTCAAGCGATGCCAGTGTGAAGAGGTGCTTAAAACTATCGATCTTATGTCTTAAAAGTATTTTGAATAACGGAATCTTGTTAAAAAAATTGTATTTCAGTCCTTTAAGTTGTACACTCCTTTCAATAGCCTTACTTCTAATTAGTGTATGAAAAGGAGGACCGCAAAAAAGCGAAACAAGTTATTTGAAATCGGCAGCGAAGGTTCTAGACTAAACTACTCATTTGCATGCTCTCCGACACCCTGAAAATATAATATTGAAGCCAGTTAGCTTTCAAGACACCATAAAACAAGACAACACTCCCTATTTCTATGTTTAGAGTTAACGATTTGTGACTGTTTTTTGTGCAAAGATAGGCTAACTTGGTGTCGACTTTGGGGTTTAATATTTGCACTCACGATAGGTGAGGACATATTAAATACGTCTCAACATGATAGAAATCTTTGTTGGCAAGTAACCTCCTGAAAGATTACTTGTCAAACATAATAGGAGAAAAGAAAAAATGAATTTCTATAATACAAAAAGTAAAACTTTTGCATTGATTCTCATGCTGTCTATTGCATTATCAGCGCTTTGTGCTTCTTTACCAAACGCTAATGCGCATACACCGCCATGGAACGTTCCAACCTCAGCTTACGTTACTTGCACGCCAGATCCCATTGGTGTTGGTCAAACAACCACTATCGTGGTATGGGTTGACAGATACTCACCCTTTGCAGGAGGCGGCGTAGGTCAACGTTGGGATGGCTTTACAATAAACATTACATCGCCCAGTGGAAAAACACAGATAATCGGTCCGTTCACATGTTCAAGCGACGTCGGAAGCGACTGGAAAGCATTTACACCTGATGAGGTTGGTACATACACAATTGTGTTCAGTTGGCCAGGAGAAACAGCTAAACCCACAGCTGAGCTCCAAAACACTGGCTCCGCAACATTTGACATAAATAACAACGGCGATTTCTACCAAGGCTCAACAAGCGAACCATACAAACTAACCGTTCAAACAGACCCTGTACCAACATGGCCAGAATCACCACTCCCCACAGATTATTGGACTAGACCGATAAGTGGTGCGAACAGAGATTGGTCATCGCTCCCAAGTAACTGGCTTCTGGGCCCATGGCTATACCAGAACGTCCAACCAGCCGGCACAGGACCGAAATCCCCGCATATCCTCTGGTCAAACCCCATTATCCCAGGCTATCCAGGAGGGCTTGCTGACGCACAATGGCCAGGCATACCAGTAGATGTCAACGACTATGAAGGCCCATGGTCATCGCCGATAATCATGGAAGGAAAAATCTACTACAACTCTCCTGCAGTAGCAGACAGCAATCAATATGGGTACTACTGCCTCGATCTCCAAAATGGACAACAAATCTGGTATAAAAACGGCACCGATAACGGACTCAACAACCCAGTAACATCCATAACAGGATCTTTTGGTGGCATTCTTCCCAGCCTCTCCCAACAATATCTCAGACTGACGAACGGCCAACTCTACTACTATTACTCAGTCAACGGACAGGGAGTGCTCGCTTATCTTTGGATACAATCAGGCACCACATGGTACATGCTTGACGCGACCACCGGAAACTTGATACTAACATTGATTAACGTGCCAGGCGGTACAGCCGCAACCGACGAAAACGGAGACCTGCTAAAGTACAGCTATAACGCAAATACAGGAACAATTCTCTGCTGGAACTCCAGTCAAGCCATTTACCCCGGCGGAGTCACGGGGACAGGACAGCAACAGTGGAAGCCTCGTCTTGACGGAGTAATCGACGCAGTTAACGACACCTCATGGCTCAACGGAACGTGGTCTGCAAGCCTGGGACAACAAATCAACCAGGCACTATCTAAGCCGCACTCTGGATATACGATGAACGTGACAGACGCCTCGCTGAAGAATTTGCCAGGAAGCTTGGTTGGTGTTGTCAGTGACAGCAATCGAGTGCCAAAGATACTGTTCGGTAATAACTTCCCTATATCTCTCAACACTGGCTCAAGTATCAATTTAGACTATTTCAACGCATGGGCGGTACAGATAAACGACCACGCAACGGATTACGGTCCATACCCTGGTTACCCTAGCAACTTGCAAACGAACCTTGGCTTCACGACAACATTACTATATAACAAGCAAATAACTATGCCAATACCAGGCAAGAACTTCACGTGGAGCATGACTGGATATAGCTACAGCGATAATGTTTTCTGCATAACTTGCAAGCAAACAGGCCAAGTGTGGGGCTACAGCTTAACAACTGGAGAACAAGTCTGGGGACCAACAGCGAACCTGCCAGGTGGACCTATGGCATTCTACGGAGTTAGCACCAACTTCTATAACGGCGAGTGCATCCTAAACTCGGGCTACAGCGGACAATTAGCTGCTTACAATGCAAAGACCGGCGAGCCACTTTGGACCTACAACGCCACTGCCGACGCACCCTACGAAGGCTACTACGGACCCAACATGCCGCTTAGTGTAGGCGCAATATGCGATGGAATGATCTACACATACTCCAATGAACACTCACCAACAAAGCCACTGTGGCGCGACTCTTACCTGCGATGCATCAACGCAACAGACGGAGCAGAAATGTGGAAGGTACTCGACTTCAACCAGGGCTTGGGGCTTGCAGACGGCGACATCGTAACATGCGACGAGTACACCAACAACATATATTGCATCGGTAAAGGACCAAGTGGACTTACCATAGATGCACCGAAAGGTGGCGTAACAATGGGAAACAGCTTTACAGTTACGGGTATAGTCACAGATCAATCACCAGGTGCAGTAGCATACGCAAAGGAATTCGGCCTTGTGAATGGATTGCCAGCGGTATCAGATAATAGCCAACAGGCTTTCATGCAATACATCTACGAGCAACAGGTAAAGCCCAATGATGTAACGGGTGTTCCAGTAAATATCGATGCACTTGACCCCAACGGCAACATAATCAACCTCGGTACAACTACTAGCGACGCCAACGGTTTCTATAGTTTCCAAGTTAATCCAGACATGCTTACGGCCGGTGCAGGAACATACCAGGTCATCGCAACTTTCGCAGGCTCTAACTCTTACGGTTCATCAAATGCAGAATCTGCCTTCACACTCAATTCCGCAGCAACAGTCTTACCAACCGCTACATCTCAATCAAACATAGCAACCACAGCAGATTTGATGACGTACATTCTCGCTGCAGCAATCGCAATAATCATCGCAATAGCCCTAGTCGGAGCACTTATACTAAGAAAGCGATAATAAAAGCTACATAACCAAAATCAACCCCTTTTTTTAGTTTTAAATCAAAAGAAGGCATCTTCGATAACGTCTGCATGAGAGCTAAACTCTTGCCTCAGAAATGGCTCAATTTCAAGATTAACAAGCCTGTCGAAATCGCTACATGACATGTTTCGTTTGAGCTTGTTTTGGTAGTTTTGTGCAAGTGGTGCCAGATTTGAAATTAAATGTCTGGAAAAACTGACTGCCCCTGAGCCCTCAACTAATATGGGCATTTGCCCAAGTTGAAAAATCTTTAGCATTGATTCCTTAGTGTTTGCTGTCACTTGTGTGTCTGATGCGACAACAGTACCAAAAACATTGCTTTCCTCAGTAATTCGTCCCTTAAGCGCAACTATTAGGGTCGTTTCAAACACCCATCTTTAATGTCCCAAGCGACCAACAAATGAACTTTATCTTTTATGGCGCTTCAAATCTGTAATCTACATATTTTGGTCCGGTGGGACCTGAACCTCAGGAACAATTTTGCCTTTGTCTATCGAGGTATTATTGCTACGAATTGTTCGGGTATCATTTCAACGGTTCCATAAATGGCTAAAGCAACGCTCCAAAATACGTCATCATGAGTACCGCTTGGATGAGAAAAACCCATATTGCCATCGTTGCGCAAATCATAGCGTTCAACGTTTAGCTCAGTGCAAATGTCACCCCGATATGGACGTTCCCAATTTAGCAACGGATAGAAAAATTGACCGTTTGACATACGCTGTTTCATTAGGCTAGCCATCTCGCTCTTACGGGGCACACTAAAGGTTACCCCTTCAGCGTTATCTATGCCAGCGTTTACCATGTCGGTAATTATGCTGGGTCCCTCACGGGTGTAGTCGACGCGGATTTTTTCAAAACCTCCAAAGCGATCTTGAACCAACTTGATATAGCCCAAAACATGCGCATATGTGGTAGGTTGATGAAAAATTTTCACGAACCGCAGATAAAGTCTATCGTTTAGTTTTTCTACTACGCTAAAAACGCAGTAGTCGCGAATTTGTGCAAGATCTAAGCCTCCAAAAAATGTGCCTGTATAGCTTTTTTCAGGGTCAAATGGTTCAAGGTTTATTCCACAAGTTTTGGAGGTACCAACACAAGAAACAATCAAGCTTTGTGCTAACCAGACGTCTTCGTCCTCTGCCCATTCAGCTTCCATTTCCCGTCGCCACCTCGCTGGGTCATCTCCATATTGTCGTTTGATGCGTTCAATTATCTGTTGATTCAAGGGTCCAGCGGGATCGACAGCTTTTTCCCAACTGAAGTGATGTTTAACAAAGTCCGCGTAGTCTTTGTGGTTGCACATCTTCCAAAATAGCGAATCCCGGTTAAATGGCGTGCTGCTTGCAATTAACTTGCCGTTTGTAGTGCCTAATGTGAACAGGATGGCGTCATAAAGTTCGTCGTCGCCGGGAGTGAAGTTGGTTTCGTCCCACCATAGCCTGTGGAAGGTGTTGCCTCGGATTGTATCAGCGTTGTTCGGGAAGGCTTCGATGACTGAGCCGTTTTTGAAGCTGATTCGGGTTCTTTGGACCTGGCAAGTTCCAGCTGGGAGGTTGCGGCAAAAACCTGCTACGTGGCGAAGGTTAAGTTTAGTTTGGCGATAGCTGGGTCCGATGAACCCTATGTTTAGATCATTGTTTTCGTAGGCGTCCTGCAGAAGCAGTCCGCCGATGGAGGTGCTCTTGCCCGTCTGCCTTGGCCACCTAACCGCCAAAAACTGATTTTTCCGATACAATTCTGCAAGCTCAAGCTGGTACGCGAAAGGCTTGAGACGACAGATTTCGTTGAAGAAATTTGCCGTGTCACCTTTGACTGCATCGACCTGCGCAACCTTGGCTGCTTGGTGGATTCTGTAGTCTTCCCGAAGACCTTGCCATTGTGCTTGGAGCTCTCTGGAATTGAATCTCCGAATAGATTGTGCTCTAACTCTTGTGTTTTTCAGAGGCAAGCTGACGTCTCAACTCTATAACTTCATCTTCTAAGGCACTATAATTAACGAACTTTTCATAGAGGTGCTCGTACACCTTCACACCGTCGATAATCTTGGTTAATCGCGTGATCTCAGTCGGACTAAGACCTGGATGCTCCAACGCCACAAGAGCCGCATCCAAGACTCGAAGCTTCTCTTCTACGCTGGGCAACGGTGCGGTCGTTTTCAATTCGAGGGCAATCTCGTCGTTGACAGGATCGACTGCTGGAGCTACATTATTAGTTGGAGTCTTAGAAGATAATAATGATGATGATACCACTATTGGAATTTGCGATTGGGTGTTATCTTTCAGAGATAAGCCCAAATTGTAAAGCTTATTCTTAACTGAAATACGACTTTTACCTATAACTTGTGAAATGTCGCTGAAGCCTTTTCCTTCTTCGACTAGCTGACGTAAAAGCCGCTCGTCTTCAATTAACCATGGCTTACCTCTCAACCATAAACCCTCCCGCCAAACACTCTCGCAACACACTCACTCCAAATAGCATGTCTTACTAAACCTTGAACGCTTTTTAAAACTTACCACTCTCGCCAAATTCACAAAGTCAAAAATACACTTCAGAAGCGACTGCTACTTGAATTTGCCATTGAAGAGTTCCCTGAAGAGGTAGATGATGATTGGTATGTTTACGACGACTCTGAGGGCGTTTATCCAGATTTGATAGTAGATTACTATACCCATGCTGGTGCTTAACGTATAACTTAATGTGAATATGGCGAAGGCAACGCCCCATTTCCGCATGGACAACACGCCGGCGATAGAGGTTACCCAGAGCACGATTTCTATCCAATTGTTTAAGTCAGCCGTATCACCGAGAAGTAAAGAAATCGTAACAACAACTATGCTAAATACCATCCAAACTGCGATTGCGTACATTACGGGCGGGCGTTTGGTTTCTCTTTGACCCAAAGGTTTTCCTCAAAGGACTTTTATTTTGAAGTGGGTTTTTATGATTTGCGGTTTCAAAGACCCACCCTATGCAACTGTTCCAGTCTGGGGTGAATGGGGAAATTTTAAAATGGTAAACAATAGAGTATGCTACTGCTGGGAATCTTGAAGTGAACTGGAAAAGTTTTCTCGCCCTCTTAAAAGAGCACTATCAACTAAGTGGGGTCTTAATTGGAGCTTTTCTAGTTGCCCTCTCAACTGGCACCTACACGAATTGGGATGCCGAGCTCGAGTTTGAAGCCGCCACAAGCGTGGTAACCCGAGGTTTTCCGTTCGTTACTAATGGGCTTATGATTAATCAGCCACCACTGGGCTTTTACTTGGATGCACCAGTTTTCCATGCCTTCGGTTTATCATATGCAAACGGGGTTGGGTTGGCGACTGCTTTCGGGTTGGGCGCCGTTGTTCTAGTCTACGCTTTAGGCTCAATGCTGTATGGTAAAAGGACGGGGTTGGTGGCTGCTGCCCTCTTCGGCATCGTTCCCTGGCACGTTTACATGTCAAAAATCTTCCTCATCGACAACCAAAACCTCTTCTTCAGCCTACTCTTTTTGGCTGCTGGGGTTTTGGCACTCCGCAAAAATTCTCAAAAACTCCTCGCCGTTGCTGGAGTTTTTTTTGTGGTTGCATTCATGACTAAACTGTTCGCTATATTCATGCTGGTTCCTTTTTTGTTGATTATTTTCCTTCAAAGAAAACATCTTCAGTTAAAAATTAACTTGCGCAAAGTACTGATTTTTCTGGCGCCGACGTTTGTTTTGCAGGCAGTTTGGTTTGGAGGGTTTGCTAACCAGAATTTTTTTGGGGTCTACTTAGCCAGCGACATAACCCACCCCGTGTTGGTGGCCAACCCCTCCCTGCTGTTTTTGCCCATAATCCTCGTAAATAGCGCGGGGTGGTTTCTGTTCGTTGCAGGACTTTTCTCTTTAGCGTTATCAGTTTTCTACAGAAAATTTTTTACGAAAATCTTATGGTTGGATGCTGTTTGTGTTGGAACCGTAGCGGCCATTGCAGGTCTGAATTTGTTTCTTGTGTTCGGGCTCAATCTAACAGTGCCCTATGTCAGTGTTTTTAAGTACGATTATTTGGCTTTGCCTTTTTATTGTTTGCTTGCAGCCTCCTTAGTTGCGAAAAGTGGTTTGTTGCTTGGGTCGGTGGATTGGAAAAAGAAAGTTCATTATGTCAAGTCTGTGCTCGTTGGAGTAGAGCTTATGTTGTTTTTGTCTTCGTTGCTTGAAAGCACCTCTTTTCTTACTAAGTGGGTTGGGTTTGTGAGTTTTGGAGTTGACTCCGTCACTTATTATCCATTTAACATCTATTCTGGGGCAGTAAATGGGTTTTCTCCAGCCCTCACCTATGTTGCTGTTGTTTTGATTGTATTGAGCTTGGCAGGTCCTTACTTGGTTGGTATTTTGAAAGGAGCATTTGGCTGGTTTTCCAAAGTTCTATCAAACTAAGTTTTTGAAGCATGCCTCTTTGACAACAAGAAAACCGTGACTGAGACAACCATTAGGATGCTAAGCGTTAGGAACATGCCTGTGTAGCGTAGGCTGGTGGAGAAGATTACGCCGCTGACTATGGGTCCAAGCGTTTGTCCGATGTCCATGGTAGTCGACAGAAACCCCATTGATGCACCGACTAAGGTGGCTGGAACTAAATCGCAGACCAAGGGCGAGGTTGAGGACAGCACTGTGGCAAACGAGGCACCATACGCAACTGCTAAGAGGAGTAGCAGTGGAAACTGGGTTGTGAAAGGTATTGCGCCAATTATAAAGCAGCCCGCAACGATGCCTGCAACGATTGGTTTTGTTCTACCTATCTTATCAGAGATTCTGCCGATTAATGGTCGAACAACCACCAACGCAACTATCTCGCTACCCGTGATGATCCCCACCAAAAGAAGATCCATCTTAACAACATCTGTCAAATATCCAACCAAAAAGAAATCGACCGAACCAAAAACAAAGTACTGGATAGCTTGCACGAAGCTGACGCCTAAAACGTTGGTGTTCTTGATTATGGTGAGCCAGCCGCTGAACATTTTTCGAGGAGCCCTTTCCACCATTGCAGGTTCATTTGCAAAGGTTCGTTTTTCAGCCAAGAACAACAACGCAATGATAAAGGCTGTAACACCTGCAATTCCCACAGCGATGTAGAGGGTGAAGAAGCTTTCGTTGGTTGCAAAAAGTATGTAGCCGCCCAAGAACGGCGCTAACGCTCGTCCCACTGCAGTAGCGGAGTTGAAGAGGGAGATGCGTTCTCCACGTTTAGACGGAAACAGAGTGGCGATTGAAGCTTCCGCAACGGGCATGAAGATGGCGGTAGCGAACCCATGGTAAAACCGAACAAGCGCCAGCATCCACCAAGAACTCACCCCCAAATACAAAAAAGGAGCAGAAGCAAAAACAAAAGCAGAAAACAACAACAATTTGCGTCTACCAAAGACGTCCGAGAGCGAGGCGGCGGGTAGACTGATGAGTATTCCAGGGATGGTTGATGCAGAAGCCACTATCCCCAACAAGTCATCGGGTGTTCCAAGGCTTGTTGCAAACGGTTTTAAAACGGGGCTCTTGGACATTGTTGAGCTTAGGATTGCAAACAACCCCATCACACATATTACAACAAAGAAGGCTTTCTGCGCCCATTTAGTCCTAAGCATATTTAACCAAAAGAAAGTTTTAGGAATGAACTATTTCTTGTTTCCTGTGCCAAGAAAAGAATGCGGTTTATTAATGGTGTTTTCATTCCCTTTCAGGTTAATTGTTGAAGGCAAGACCTTGAGCATTGTTACAAAAATCAAACGAAACGAATACGTCAAATCAGCACTCGTTATCGGCGTAATCATTGCAATAGTTCTGGGCTTCTTCTTTGGTTTACAGTTAGCACTCGGCACTTCGGTTCCGGTACGAGTTGTTGAAAGTGGCAGCATGTGCGTTCCCTTCGACGGAGCTTGTGACGGCTGGAGTCATCCTTTCGCTCACACTCTTCACATCGGCGACATAATTGTCATCCAAAAAATCAATCCTGCCGACTTAAACGCAAATTACCCAAACAGCGACATAATAGTCTACGAAAACCCCACAGACCCAACCTCCACACCTATAGTTCATCGTATTGTCAAGGTTGATAACATCAACGGAACACTATTCTTCCAAACAAAAGGTGACGGTAACAGCTTAGATAAATGGCCAAAAACACCCGGCGTAAATGAATACGATTCAAACACACTCTGGAGCACGGGACAAGGGGTTCCCCAAAACTTGGTGATAGGACGGGTTGTTATGCGTATTCCCTACTTCGGGTGGATAACCTTGTTCTTAAGGGGTAATTCATGGGGACTACCAGTTATTGTTGGTTTGATACTGTTGCTTATCGTTCTTGAATTCATAATACCATTAGTTAGGGGTAAAAAAGGCAAAACCGAACAAGAAACAAAAGTTGAAACTACTCAAGAAAAAGATTTTATTATTTAGCCACATTGATTGAAAGACATTAAGTCTTTGGTGATTGCTTAAGACTTAAAGCGAAGGCTTCAGCTTGCTTTAAGTCCTCTTCATCAGGATGCCCCTTTTGGATACCACCAAAAATTTTGAGAGCTCCATAAGTGTCAAACCCAGCACAATTAAACTCTTTGAGGATGGTGAAACCTTTAGACATAAGTTCTTCTCGGAGTTTCTGGTGGAATTTATTGGTCTTCCCTGTTTGACCACTGGTTGAGAAAATGAATGCTTTCTTGTCACTTATCTGCGGCAACTTGTCAGCTAAATCAAGCAGATCCTTGTAGTGTTTTCCAAAGGCAATCCCTGAACCAAACCCCAGAAGGTCATAATCACCGAGCGTATTGGGGTCAACCTGTGCGGGGGCTTTAACTTCTGCTTCAAGGGTCTTTGCGAAGACTGAAGCGATTTTCTCCGTGTTCTTATGATGATATGAAAAACAGATGATCAAGGTTTTCATTATTGTCACAGCCATTGACTTCTGGCAGAGTTAAGTTATTATGCCTTTTGCATATATGTCCAACCCGTTTAGAAATCAATTTATACGCTGGCGAACTTTGTTTTTGTTAGGGATTATTTTGGCCTCTCAAAAACTTTTAGATTTTCTAAACAAGGGAATAGCCCGTGAACTCCAAGTCAGCATCCAGTACATGTGGCAACACATCCAAGTTACCGGCACAGACGGCGCCATAGTGGAAGGTGTCTTCCGCAAAACAGCAATCGCAGAAATGAAACATGCCGAACGCCTAGCCGAACGCTTAGACTACCTCAACGGCGTAGCAACAATCAAGCCAGACCCAATCTTCGTACGCGGCAGCCTCATCGAAATGCTCAAACAAAACGAACAAGACGAAGAAAAAGCTATCACACTATACAAACAAGCAATTCAGGTTGCGGCAGAAGAAGGCGACTACACCACAAGGCGAATGCTCGAAGAAATTCTCGCGGAAGAAGAAACCCATATCAACTTATTTGGCAAACTCCTCGTCGGCATGACTGAACCCTTTACCCAGCCAGGAACCTCACAAGTAGAATAACAAAGCTTGAGACGAAGCTCCAAAGTTCGGAGCCTTCCCATCAATACCTATATCAATTGGGGGACAGCCGTTTCCTTAAGTGGTGCCCAGTTTGAGTAACCCAAGACCTTTAAGATGTCCAGTCTGCGGAATACAAATCGATGTAGAAAATCCGCAAACAAGAATTGAAGTGGCATGCGACAGCTTTGGAGACAAAAAATACTGTTTCTGCAGCGAAAACTGCCGACGGCACTTCCAAGACGATCCCAGAATTGCCTATTTCTCAATGGAAATAGGAATCTCACCCAGCATGCCAACTTACAGCGGAGGCTTAGGCGTCTTAGCAGGCGACATCGTAAAATCCAGCGCAGACCTGCGTCTCCAGATGGTCGCCATTACACTTGCCAGCAGAAAAGGTTACTTCAGACAAAAACTAACTGAACAAGGAGATCAACTGGAATTTCCAGACGAATGGGACCCAGCTAAAACCTTAACCCTCATGCCCAAGCACAGTCGACGTAAAGATTGAGGGGCGCACAGTCAAAGTGCAAGCTTGGCTGTATGAGTACCAAAGCATCACGGGCGGCATGGTGCCAATTCTTTTTTTGGACACCGACAATGAAGCAAACGCTCCTGAAGACCGAAGAATCACCGATTCCCTCTACGGCGGCGACAAACGTTACCGCTTAAAACAAGAAATCATTCTCGGCATCGCTGGCACGCGAATGCTGAAAAATCTTCCTTTCAAAATCAGAAAGTACCACATGAACGAAGGCCACTCAAGCCTATTAACACTTGAACTGCTCCGAGCAAACAATATGGATTCAGAAAAGGTTCAAAACCTATGCGTTTTCACAACTCACAGCCCAGTGGAAGCAGCATTCGACCAATTTTCATACGAACTCATTGAGCAAGTGCTTGGAAAAGAATATTTGTTGAGCGATATGAAGCGGTATGCGGGTGACGAAAACCTAAACATGGCTTATCTTGCTTTGAACCTGAGCAAATACGTAAACGGTGTCTCATTGGCACATGTGGATTTCTCCCGAAAACTTTTCCCAGGACGTTATATTCGTGCAGTCACAAACGGTGTCCACTCATTTACGTGGACAAACCTGTATTTTCGACAACTCTTCGACAAGTATATCCCCGGCTGGACAAACGAACCCATCCTCTTGGCAAAAGCCAGCGAAATTCCCAACAGAGAAATCTGGGACGCCCACACTAAAGCAAAAAATGACTTGTTAACTTTCGTGGAAAAAAACAACGGCGTAAAACTTGATCCACAAGCATTGACACTGGGTTTTGCTAGAAGAGCAACAGGCTACAAACGGGCAACCTTGATTTTCTCAGATCTGCATAGATTAAACGATGTCAACCGAAGAGAAAAAATCCAAATGATATTCGCTGGAAAAGCTCATCCCAACGATATTGAAGGCAAGAAACTCATCAGGCAAATCCACGATTACGCACAGATGTTGAAAGACCAAATCAGCATAGTTTACTTAGAGAACTACAACATGGAGATTGCCGCTAAACTTACCTCGGGTGTTGATGTTTGGCTTAATACGCCGTTGCCGCCCATGGAAGCATCTGGAACTAGTGGCATGAAAGCTGCGCACAACGGCGTGGTAAACTTTAGCGTCCTCGACGGTTGGTGGATGGAAGGCTGCATCGAAGGCGTAACAGGCTGGGCAATAGGTCCACATCCACGAGAACTGCTGACTGAAAACGAAAGAAGAGAAGCAGAACTTCAAGACCTCTACAGCAAACTAGAATACCTAATAATTCCAACTTTCTGCAACCAAAAAGACGCTTGGATAACGCTGATGAAGAACTCGATTGCTAAAATAGCCTACTATTTCCAAACGCAGTGGGTAATGCGCAGGTACATCACCGAAGCATATCTGATATAAATTTCAAAAACAACCTTTTTGGATTCCATAATATCCTATCATTGCAGAAACGAAGTGGGGTAGGTGCTATTGGCGTTTTCTGCAGTCAATAGAATGTGAGATTCTCAAGCGCTTATTTTTGGTGGAGGACGCACCCGCCGCCTGCCAAGCTTCACCCGCAACGCTATTCGGTACAGTTTACGCAATGACTTCACCAATTGCTCAAGGGTCGGAACGGTTGAGTAAATTATCGGTATCTGCTCGTACTCCGCTATCCTTATGGCTTCTTCATCAGGCTCTGTTTTGTGGAAAACTATAATCCGCGGTTTAAGGCTGCTTACCCGTACAATCATCATAGGCAAGCACCCAGTTTCAATGTTAGTAAAGACTAGTGCCCGCTCGGTTGAGGCGCCAAATAGCTGAGTGTACTCCGCGCCCGAGTATGCTTCAACAGCTTTTTTGCTATCGATGACGGTGTAGCCATTGACTTCCTTTACGAATTTTTCTTTGCAAGCTACTACTTCGCCTCCGATGGCTTTGCACAGGTATTCGACCCTGACTGGTATGGGAAACTCTCGGAGGTCAACGACCGCCATGCTTGGGGAACTGGTTAATTTAGCGAATTCTCGAATGAAGCGGCTGCCTTTACTCTCGTCAATATGCAGAAGTGAGAGTACGAATCTGCGGATGAATTTGGCGCCTGGACTTTTTCTTCTACCACTTTCATAGTCACTTATCACTGAAGATGAGAGCCCCATGGCTTCGGATAGGCTGATTTGGGAAACCGCAAAGAGTTCACGCCATTTCTTCATGGTTGAGCCTGGTTTGCTTGAAAGAATTATTTCTCCAGCGATTCTCCTGGCTAAAACTTCTCTTAAACCAGGCGACACAGACATGAAACTGTTCCTCTCTGCTTGTACCTTCCCTTCAAGGTAGAGGTATAAAACTATAGCGTTTTTTCGTATTAATGAGCT
Source organism: Candidatus Bathyarchaeota archaeon (assembly GCA_963809455.1). Lineage (GTDB taxonomy): Archaea > Thermoproteota > Bathyarchaeia > Bathyarchaeales > Bathycorpusculaceae > Bathycorpusculum. The sequence continues at coordinate 404,418 of CAWEJP010000001.1, forward strand.
TCAAGCATCTGATTTTACTTTGAAGATAGCAGATTTGAAGTTAATTACTCCATTTCTTTTTTCCGTCGTCGCAGGCTCCAATATCCAACTGCTGAATTTGGTTTATTAGGAAGTTTTGAGTTACTATGAGCTTACACCGGAAAGAAAAACTAAAAAAAGGAGTGATATGAAATGACAGAAAAAGCTAGCGACGTTATATTCGTCGGAAATAAACCACCAATGAGCTATGTACTCGCCATCATAACCGCATTCTCTTCAGGTGCAGGTAAAGAAATTACCCTAAAAGCCCGAGGACAAGCAATCACCACCGCAGTTGACGTAGCAGAAATCACAAGAAGCCGATTCATAAAAGACCTCAAAGTGACAAAGATTGCAATCGGAACTGCCGAGATGCCACCACGCGAAGGCGAGACTAGATCCAGGATGGTTTCAACCATAGAAATTACTCTTTCAAAAGAGTAGTTCTGCGGACAAAAATTGAAACTGGAGTTTTAATCTCTCCAACCCTTTTTACTTTTATTTCTTTTGGCTTATGCATCAATTTTCTGTTTTTCGTGAAAGCCTTATAATTTCTAGTAGACAATATTAAATTATGAATGTAACGGGCTCGCCGAAATCTCTTTTTTACATCTTCTTGAGCATCGGGATGGGGCTTCTTGCAGTTGACTTTATCTTTGTTTACATTCCCCTTTCAGGCTGGGTCCTTCAAGCAGTTCTGGTCGGAGTATACCTTGAGTACTTAAAACCAAAGAAAACAATTCTGTTGGTGGCGATTATGGAAATCTTCTTCATATTAAGCTATGGCGGGTCAGTTGTCGTAGCAGCAGTTTTAACTCTGTTTGGAGTGCAACTTTTTCTGCCCATTATGGCAGGATGCTACTTCGCGTTGGTGGCATCAGTTTTCCTCCTGGGTTATGGGGCAAACAGGCTTTTCCACAAAATTCGCTTGTTTGAAAGGCTAAGCCAAAGTAAAGGAAACGACAATCCTCCATTAGTCAACCGAACTTTTAATGATTTTCATCTAGCAAAAAAAGATTAGTTCTTGTTTTTGTTTAAGTGCTCTTGAACTTTCAATACAATATCCATGAATGCCTTAGCCGCCGCGGAATCCTTATGCGAAACCACAAAGGGTGTTCCCTTATCAGAATCAACGCCGACTGTCGGGTCGATGGGGATGCTTCCTAGAAATGCTACTTCCATTTCTTTCGCCATTTTTTTGCCGCCGCCAGACTGGAAAATCTCTGTTTTTGTCCCGCAATGTGGACAGATAAATCCGCTCATGTTCTCGACCACGCCGATAATAGGCATGTGTAGCCTTTTGGCGAAAGTAATGGCTTTCTTTACTATTTCGCTTGAAAGTTCCGAGGGCATGGTTACTATGACGACGCCATCGATGTCTGGAAGAAGTTGAGCGATGCTTAAGGGTTCGTCTCCTGTGCCAGGAGGCAAATCGATGAAGAGGAAATCAAGTTCGCCCCAATCTACATCGCTAAGGAACTGGCGGATAGCACGCATCTTTAGGGGTCCACGCCAAATCGTGGGCGCCTGTCCGGGCAAGAAGAAGTCAATAGACATAACCTTCATACCCAATGGGCCGTCTACAGGAAAAATCCCTGAGGCCGCGGTCTTTACTTGTTGCCCTTCCAACCCAAGCAACCTTGGAACACTGGGTCCATGAATATCAGCATCTAAAACTCCAACATGGTTACCCTGGAATGCAAAAGCTGCTGCAAGGTTGACAGTTACAGTGCTCTTTCCAACGCCGCCTTTACCACTTATGACGGCGATTTTATGTTTAATCTTACCCATCTTATCTTTTAGATTCTGCTGTTGCTCAGATTCCTGTTTTCGGTAAGCTTCAATTTGAGCCATGTTCCTCTCATAAGCCATAAAAACACATCGCTAAGTACGTTAAGGTTTGATTCGAAAGTGAACTAAAATAGTTTATGGTAGCGCTTACTCAAGTTTGTAACCAATTTTTCTCAGGAACTGCCTTCGTTCGGCAATGTCTTTTTCGGTTTCTATTCCCTTGCTTTTCAAGCCGTCGACTACGCCGATGATGCTTCTGCCCTGACTGGTTTCGGCGACTAAGACTTCCAGAGGGTTAGCGGTTGCAGCATAAACGGTGCATACCTCGGGTGCCTTCTTTATTTTATCAAGAACGTTTAGAGGGTAAGCATTCTTTATGAAAATCAAAAAGCTGTGTCCACAGCCGATTTCAAACGCTTTTTGTGCAGCCAGCTGTCGCAGTTCAGGCTCGTTTCCTTCATGGCGAACAAGGCAAGGACCTGAGCTTTCGCAGAAACCTAAGCCAAATTGGATGTTGGGAACGGAGTTTACTAACGCTTCGTAGAGGTCTTCTGCGGTTTTTATGAAGTGCGCCATTCCGAGGATGGTGTTGCAGTCTTTGGGCGGTTCAATTTTTACTATTTTTATTTCCAACTTCAACCCTCTATAACTGTTAATGTTTTTGGAGATATAATGTTTTAAGAAATGCACATAATCATTTTAGTTGGCAAAACCTAAATATCAAGGAAACGTATCTGATTCGGGAAAGTGCTCGGGCTGGTAGTTCAGCTGGTATGAACGCTTGACTTGCACTCAAGAGGTCGGGGGTTCAAATCCCCCCCAGTCCACTATATTTTAAAAGATATTTTCTGTTATTTTATTTGAATTCCCGGATACCAATGCTCAGCCCTTTCCCAATAGTACATGAAGAAGTCTTTGCATCATTTACAGAATTTTGGTCAAATCCAAAAAGACCCATGTAATCCATCACAGCATTGTGTCGGCGAAAAACAACCGTAGAATAATTTTCAATATTCACAAGGGTGACTGGGATTGGGATTCTCTCCCTATATTGCTTCCCTCTAAGACTTCACAGTCTTTGGCGTTTGCAAGTGCCTTTGCAAGATCTTTCTGCATGATAAACTTGAAGTCAAGTCCTTTGGACTTTTTCTCTGTTGTTGGCTGAATATGACTTGAATCTACCTGCTCAGCCATACTCCAGATGAATTTTTCAGCATCAAGCACCATTTTTCTAACTCGATTAAAAACCTGACATAGCTTCATGCAAAATTCCGCATTGGACAACTCCCTAATCCTGTTAACGAATTCGTAAGAAAGACAGAAAACATCATTGTCTAAGAAGTAATCGCCATTCTTTAAAAAAAATTCTGGTTTAGAAAAAAATTGCTAGTGGCAATTGCACATGAGTCTACATATTCATCGCCATCATTTCAAAGACTTCGATGCTTGCTTTAGGCATCATTAAGTGCGGATGATCTATGAGCATTGCTTTTGCAGCGTCTAAGTCTTTTGCTTGGACTATTGAGTAGCCTGTTATTTGGCTTTGGCTTTTAGCTGTTCCCTTCTTGTCAATACATGCGCCCATTCCAAGGGGCGTGCCCATGTCAACGATTGCTTTTCCGCATTTCTTGTACCAAGCATTCCAAGGTTCCATGCCTTTCTTCATTTCTTCAGGGCTCACATTCATCTGTGACTCTGCAGAAACTGGTGCCATGTACAAAATCATAAATTTCTTCATTCAAAATCACCTCTTAAAACTTTTTCGCGATTGAAAAACACTTACTTAACCTAAGAGAAGCTTGGCTTTTATTTTTATCGGAAGCTTACATTTAACGTTCGAGGTTTTTTGTTTTACTTGTCGGTGACTTTCAAATCAGAATGGTGATTTAGTTTTTGTTAACTGTATTTTTCTGCTTGGAAGGCTTCTTTGGGCATCACTGGAGACACTCTTATCTTTTTCTCCCTGCGCTTTAAGAGACACCGTATATTGTCGGTTCTGAGTTGGATTGTTTTGGTTAGATTGTGGGAAATCCTTAAACCATACTTTGCAAATTGGCAATGGCTATGAAAAATAGGTAAATGCACGAGCTTTGTTTGGAGTTTGATGTCTGTTGCCGAGGTCTTTTTTTGATTCACTAAACGTCTTCATTACGAAACGTTATCGCTGGGTCATTGTGGCTTGGGTAGTTGCGGTTGTGCTTTCACTTGTGCTCATTCCCAGCTTCTTTTCAGCTGTTTCCTACGACCTAACAGGGGGGTTTGGTGGTCAACCCAATTCTGAGTCTGAAAAAGCATCAAACCTAATTAAGGCACAATTTCCTTCTTCATCCAACAGCAGCGACAATAGCATTCTAATTGTCCTTGAGAATGCTTCGGTTTATTCGGATTCGTTGAAGCAGACAATTCTCGCCTTGAACGGCACTTTAACTGAAAACTCAAATATTGTCAATTACACGGGCCAGTCAAGCCTGTACACATTGGAGACAAGCTTGCTTAACTCATCCCTGCCAGAAATCCTAAATCAAACATCAAGTCTCCAATCAGAAATCGGTACAATCAACTCTGGACTATACACCTTGCAGGGCAACCTATCGGTTTTAAGTCAGAACCTGTTCCAGCTTCAATTCGGTATCAACCAAACTGCACAACTAATCTATGGTGTTCCAGCCGCGTTTGTCGGTGTTTGGCAGGGAATCATAGCCCAAGGCGTAACAGACCCATATCTTGCGAACTCTTTAGCCAACACCACAACTTACAGCGTAACCTCTAACTTTGGAGGTGACCCCCAAGCCATAGGGTACTACTCCGCCTTCTTTGGCGCTTGGACCAATAGTTTCCAAACGCTCCCAAACGGCACATCTGTGGTTGACCGGGAAGCCTTTGCAATTGGACAGTCTGTTACGTCTCTTCTAAGCAGCGGTCAGATTGATGCCCAGACAAGCCAAACTTTTGGTCTTGTTGCCCAAGGCTTGAACCTTAACAACTGGAACCAAGAAAGCGCCATTAATAACCTGACACTCTCAACCATGGTGTCAAATATCCCTGCGGAACTTGCATCTGCTCTTGGAGCTTCACCCATAAGCGTTGTGAACCAACTCTACAGCTTTGGTTCCTCGCCTTCAAACGCCACATTCGCGAACTATGCAATCTCACTGCTGGAAGCCAGTTACAGCAACTTCACTTCATCGGATGTTGGATTCTCAGTCTCTGACTTGATGCAACTCACCTACAAGCTTGGTGCATCACCAAATACTACGCAAACGTGGAAATTAGCCTGTGACCTTATCTCAAACGCTACTCAAAGCACCTTTGTTGATTCTCCCCTATTTACGGTAAATGGTACTGCATTAAGTACTCTTATCTCAAACATTTCGCCAAACTCTACAAGCTCAAACGTTGACCAAGCCATTGAAAACGTGATTTCCACAAAACCCTACTTGAGTTACCCATACATGCCGTCTAGCGCGTTAACGGGTAACTTTGTGAATTCAAACAACGATACAATGCTGATTGTTTTGGGTTTCTCATCCACCATTGATTCTGGTACGATAGTTCAAGTGGAATCCACAGTGCAGAATTCGGGTTTGTCTGACTTCGGGAAGGTCTATGTGACGGGTAGTCCAGTTTTATCTAAGGATGTTGAGAAAGCTTTTCTTCCTGCCCTTGAAGTTACCGTGGGACCCGGCATAGCCATTTCACTGTTGCTGGTTGGGCTACTGTTCTTGTCTCCTGTTGCTGCTTTAATTCCTGTTCTAATAGGTGGTGTTTCAGTTTCAGTCGCCCTTTCATCCATTTACGTTGCCGTAGTAGAAGTTGGACATGGAAACATAACCTTCCTCACTCCAACCTTAACCATACTATTAATGCTGGGACTCGCCGTAGACTATGCGGTTCTGCAGCTGAGGCGTACAAGAGAAGAAAGACAGCAGGGAAAATCCACCGAGGAAAGCGTCGGAATATCAATTAAGTGGGCTGGCCAAGCTGTTTTAACGGCGGGTGTAACCGTAATTGTTGCTTACGTTGTCATGGCGGCCGCTAATGTTCCTATCTTCAGCGACGTGGGAATTGCTATAGCTTTGGGGGTTTCGATTTTGCTTGCAGCTTCCCTGACGCTTCTGCCTGCCCTTGAAATTGCGTTGGGTGACAAGATTTTTTGGCCAGGCTTAAAGAGGAGCAACAGAACAAAATCGGGTTCAAACAAAAACTTGCTGGAGCGGGTGGCAAAGGCGACACTTAAACGAAAAATACCCATCATAATACTCATCAGCGCATTATCGTTGAGTGCCCTCTTTGTAACAGTCAATACCCCTCTTGGCGATGACTTCCTAAAACTCATACCTAACTTCCAAAGCAACCAAGGACTCACTGTACTATCAGACAGTTTCGGAAGCATTGCAACAGCGCCAACCTCTATCGTTGTAACCATGCCGACACAGATAGCTTTTGGGAACAACCAATTTAACCAAACCCTGCTAGACAAACTTGACCAAATCACAAATGCTGCAGCAAACTCCAATGGCGTCAGCGCTGTCTCAGGTCCAACTAGACCCTTTGGAAATGCTTTTAACTATTCAGCAGTCGAAGGCATGTCTCAAACGCTCCGTGCACAATATGAGGGTCAGATGCTTTCTGCGATAGGTATAGACAACAAAACCGCGGTCATAAAGGTAGGTTTTTCTGGTTCTGCCGCCAGTCAAGCTGCCATCGACTCTTTACGTGGAATGGAGAAGAACGTTAGCGAGGTGCCCCTCTTAAGTGGCGTAACAGTTTACTTTGGAGGACAAACCCAATCGACTTACGATAGCCAAGCCTTCATGTCAAACCTGATTCCACAAGTTGTAGTTATTCTCTCAGTTGCGGTCTACTTAATTTTGTTCTTCCAACTTCGCTCAGCATTCACGCCAGTCCGACTAATAGTCACCATTCTCTGCAGTGTAGTCTTCGCTTTAGCTATAATTTCACTCATCTTCTACGTCGGGCTCAACTTGCCCATCTTGGACTTCGCCCCCCTATTCGTAGTCGTAACCATGCTTGGTGTGGGAATAGACTATGACATATTCTTTGTAACCCGCATCCGCGAAGAAGCCCTCAACGGCAAAACCGACAACGAAGCAATAATAACCGCTATCGAGAAAGTCTGGGTGACAATCCTTTGCCTAGGGCTTGTCCTTGCCACTGTTTTTGGGTCGCTTCTAATAACTGGCATCGCGATTCTTCAAGAAATTAGCCTCGCCGTCGCGGCAGCCATCCTCATAGACGTAAGCGTAGTTATCCTTTTCTTTGTGCCTTCACTGATGGGGCTTGCGCAGAAACTCAATTGGTGGCCACACAAATTTTCGCGCACAAAACAACCCCAAAATCCCAAAGAGTAGATGTACAAAAACTATGTTTGATCAAAAAACTGATGCTTAAAACGCGCTTTTAGATTAGTGAAAGAGAAAAAAAAGTACGTTTAGTTTTTTGGGACTAGAATAATTAAAAAAACTGGAAGAACTATTTCTTCCCGGTTTTTTCTTCGTGTTTCTTCTTTTTGGCTGCGTTCTTTTTTGCAAGTGAAGGCATGATATTCCTCTGGTTAGTTCTGACTTAGCTATTATGTGTGAAAGTACCTAAAAGCTTACCTATCAAAAGCTTCCTAAACAAGCGTTTTAAGCTATATATAATGGGTCATACAGTCTCATAAAAGTAAAATTAACATGGATTTGGGGATATTGGATGGATGAAGTCTTAGAAATGCTCGATAAAACCGCAAAGCGCGTTCAGAAAATCGTGGATGAAACCAAGGAAGCAACAACAAAACAAACGGCCATTTACGAAGGGCTTCTTGTTTCACCGCTTGCATCTCAAGAACAAAAATTAAGAGCGTTCATCGGAAAAACACTAGAGTTAGATCGCTTAGAACGGTTAACCTCTCAACTAAGCCTACTCTATACGCTACAGATTTTTGCGTTCAAAGTTAAGGTCATTGAAGTTTCAGTCAGCAAAATAAATGAGCAACTTGTAAAGTCGGGGGTTTTGCAGAAAAGTGGCGAGGTAGAAGATATTACAAAAAACATCGACGCCCTCAAAATCTTAATCGAAGCACATTACGAGTCGATGAAGGAAATAAGCGAAACCCAGAACAAAAACTTAGGGTACATACAATAAAAATAGATTAAATAAAAAGGGCAGCCTTGGTGGTTTTTCACCACTATAGGTTGTTTCTGCCTGCAACGGTTTGGTTTATTTTAGAACAGCTTTTCCCAACTTGTGACCAAGTCGAGAACTTCTTGACCTTGCTTTCCGCCGTAGCTCTTTAGGCGTTCACGGGTGTCTTTTTCTGCAATGGCTTTCTTTTGGAATTCTTGCATTTGAGCTGCTTTGTCTGTTAAGTATAGGAGACCGTCTGCGCCTGCTCTTGCCATACGTACTGAGACTGTCAAGAGTTCACTTGCGGTTGGTGTTTCACTTGGATCGTCTCCGGGCCCAATAACGTAGAGTGCGATGTTTAGCTTGACGTCTTTGAATAGTTTTTTGAAGTTGCGTGTAAGCATTTCCCAATACCAGGGTGTAGCGTAATTCTTGCTGAACATTACGACGAACATTTCAGTTGTGAGCGGTAGCATGTCGTCGAAGTTGACGCCGAAGCGTTCATAGTTGGTAACAGGGTCTGGTAGGATACCAATGTAGAATGGTTTCTTTGCTTTGTTGATAACTGCATTGCTTACTTGTGACATGTAGCCTGTGATTTCTTTTCGTCTCCATTCATACCATGAGAGTCCGCTTTTTGCGTGTAGTTCCTTACAGCGTGGGCATATGCAGTGGCCGTGTTCTGCGAAGTGGATGCTGTTTAGCCAGATTCCTTGGCTTTTGCGGGCGACGTCTTCCATGTAGTCGAGCTGTTCTGCGCGGTGGATTGGTTGTGTCGCACAGAGGACTTCCCAGCGTACATTGTAGTTGTCGTTGGTTCTCCATGCTGGTCCTAAGTCGGATTGGCTGATCCAGTCTGGATGAATGCGGGCGGTTACGTTGTCTCCAAAGATAGCGATGTTGCTGTGCATGTCAGCTTTGGGAGGCATTCGTCTGCCTACTTCTGGTTTTACTCGGAAAAGGTCAAAGTCGAAGCCTGGAACTTTTTTTGCTTCAAACATGTATGTGCCGAATTTCATCTTTCTTCTACCTTTTTAGACACAAAACGTTCGGCGCTGTTATAAAGTTTTGCATAATAAGCTAAAATTGGTTTTCAAAAACAAAAATGATCTTTACCGATTAACTACAATGCACTATTGCAAGCTTTTGAGGCGTTAACAAACATAAATAGTCTTAGATTTATTTCTACACAATGAATTATGAAGCTTAATCGTTTGCGAGTGACATAAAGACCAAAAAGAGGCGCTGGTTGGCACTGGAAATTCCATTGATCACTTGCGCAACCTTTTTAGGGCATAGTTGCTTTCGCAACCTTTAGAAATTATCCCTGCTTAAGTTAAGTTTAGGTGCTGTCTTGAGCCGACCATATTCAGAAAAACCAGCAGAACTGGTTCAGTCTTTAGGCGTTGACCCCGCTAAGGGCTTAACTGACCAAGAGGCAGCAGCGCGCCTAAACCACGTCGGCAAAAACACACTTGTGGAAGAGAGGGAAATCCGTTTTTTGGGGATTCTGCGGGAAGAAATAACCGAACCAATGATTCTCCTATTAATAGTGGTTGGAGTTCTATATAGCATTCTAGGTAGCTTAACCGATGCCTTAACTATCATTGTAATAATCATCATCCTTGTTCTCGCTGAAGTTTGGAACGAATATAGAGCAAAACGCTCAATTTCGGCTCTCCGACAGTTGGCTCCGCCGACCGCCATTGTGCTTAGGAATGGTCAGCCAATAGAGGTTCAGACAGCGTTTTTGGTTCCAGGAGACATCTTGCTTTTGAAAGTTGGGCAACGTGTTCCAGCTGACGCCAGACTCTTAGAAGCCTACGGTTTAGAAGTTGATGAGTCATCGTTAACTGGCGAATCGTTCCCTGCAGCCAAAGATGCCAACATCGTGTTGCCAGATGAAACAAGAATCACCGACCAAACAAACATGCTCTTCACTGGAACTGTAATTACCCGGGGAAGAGCAAAAGCAATCGTAACAGCGACTGGTGTTAACTCGGAGCTCGGAAGAGTCGCCGGCATCACCAAAGCCGCCAAAGAACCAAAAACACAGCTACAGTTGGCTATGAAGCAGCTTTCCAAAACGCTGGTTTGGGTTGCTCTCTTCTTCGCCATCCTAATACCAGTTTTAAGCTACATCAGAGGTCTGCAGCCAAGCCCCGCAGAAGCCGTGCTCTATGGATTATCCTTGGCCTTCGTTGTCATCCCCGAGGAGCTTCCCATCATAATTACGATGGTTCTAGGCGTAGGCAGCTATGCCCTCTCACACAAGGGCGCCATTGTGAAGCGTTTGCGTGCAGCAGAGACCTTAGGGACCGTAACCGTCATCGCCACTGACAAAACAGGTACCATCACCGAGAATAAGATGCGGCTTGAACATCTTTACTTTGACGGGAAAATAACTCCAACATATGAATTTAAAGAAAACGAGAAAGCATCGTTGAGAACGGCGCTTTTGGCAAGCGACGCCATCCAAAGCAATACACCTTCCGCCAAGTTGGGTAATCCAATGGCGCAAGCAATCGAAGAACGCCTAAAGCAGGACGGTGTCAATGCCCAAGCTGTCTCTAAGGACTGGGTACTCAAAGACGAATTGAGCTTTGACGATAAACGCAAACTTGCCTCTTACATTTATCAATACGGCAACTCCCAAGTGATCTTATCCAGTGGTGCACCAGAGAAACTTTTAGAAAACTCTAACCGAATCCTGCTAATGGGCGAAGAAGCCGAGCTTACTGACACTAAGAAAATTGAAGTTTTAAGCACGGTTGCCCAAATGGCTCACTCTGGCGAGCGTCTTTTGGCGTTTGGGTACCACCGGTTATCCGCTGACTTTGCCAACGAGAACTTTAAAAAAGGCATAGTATTCGTCGGCATTTTAGGCTTTATCGACCCGCCACGAAAAGAAGTGAGAGGCGCCATCAAAACCTGTCAAGAAGCAGGCATAAAAGTAATCATGATTACAGGCGACCATCCCGAAACCGCGAAAACAATCGCGAGCCAAGTCGGCATAGACAACAGCAAAGTCTTAACTGGCGGCGAAATCGCTAAGATGTCTGATGCAGATTTGAAAGAGGCCTTGAAAGGCACGTTTGTTTTTGCTCGTGCGACGCCTGAAGATAAACTGCGGTTGGTTAGGTTGCTAAAGGAGAACGGCGAGGTTGTTGCTGTCACGGGCGATGGCATAAACGATGCTCCAGCACTCAAAGAAGCGCACATAGGCATCGCCATGGGCATTCGAGGAAGCGATGTCGCAAAAGAAGCTGCCAGCATGATTATAACTGACGACAATTTTGCAACCATCGAGACTGCTGTGAAAGAAGGACGAAAACTATTCGGCAACCTACGCAAAGGTGTACGTTACTATTTGGCTTGCAAGGTAGCGTTGGTATCTATATTTATCGTTCCAATCATTCTGGGCATTCCGTTGCCTTTTGCTCCAATCCAAATCATTGTGCTTGAGCTCTTCATGGATTTAGCTGCTTCCGCCACCTTCGTTGCTGAACCCGGAGAAGCAGACGCCATGCAGAAACCGCCGCTCGATCCAAAAGAGAAATTCCTCAACAAACCAATGCTAAGACGGCTCTTCTTAGGCGCATTAAGCCTCTTCATCGCTGTTACGGCAACTTTCCTGTTCGCATGGTACACAACTTCTGACTTAACTTATGCTCGAACCATAGCATTTGCGACTTGGATGTTTGGGCATATTTTCCTTGCCTTAAACTTCCGATCAGAAAATGAACCTCTGATAAAAGAAGGGTTGCTCTCGAACAAAGTTATGTTGCTGTGGGCTCTGCTGGTGTTTGTTACCTTGATTTTAGGCACTACTCTGCCGCCTATACAGTCGGCGCTGCAGATTACAGGCTTACATCTTGGGGATTGGCCTTTGGTAATTGTTGTGTCGTTTGTAGCTACCTTCTGGATGGAGTTAGCGAAAATTTTGCATAAAAGCGCCTAGCTTTTAAACTTAGACAACATATGAGGGTAAAAGAAGAGGGATACATCGGTGCCGATTAAGTATTTTGAGGCTCCAGAAATCAAAAAACAAGTTGATCAGCTAGCTGAGGAATGTGAATTCTACCATGTGGTTCCCCAATTCGTTTACTGTGTACGAAGCAAAGGCTCCAAGGCTCGACGCACAATCGCCCGTATCCACGGGTTGGGCAAGATTTGGCAGGGCGTGATGAACCTTCCGCCATCCTACACTATTGAAGTTATTTCAGAGATTTTTGACAGAATGTCCCCCGAAGATAAAGAGCGGACTTTGATACATGAACTCATGCATATTCCAGGCGGTTTCTCGGGTGGTTTTCGTCCACACAAAGGCTTTGTTGAACGGAAAGATGTAGAGTTAGTTTATAGGAAATTACAGAACGATAGGATTACAAGACGGCAAAGAACGCTTTTTCCCTGAGATATGGAAAGTTGTTGTTTTAGCAACGAAACCTAAAAAAAGCATATCTGAACTATTAGGTGGCAAGGAAAGAAAACTTTGCCGAAAAACGGTGTTACGTCATGGGAAAGCATGTTATGAAAAGTCTAAAGCACAACGGCATATACGTTCCCCCCTACGACCTTAAAGGGTTCTCGATTAAAATCCAGGGTCAACAGATAAAACTTACACAGAAAACTGAGCCCATGGCTATGGCATGGAGCCGCCGAGTTCTATCAACAACAATACCGTCACCAGACAAGGTCTTCACCAAGAACTTCATGAAGGAATTCCTTGAACAGCTAAAGAAGGAAAACCCTCAGGCATCCTTCTTGAACAGTTTCATACCAAAATACCTGCATGGCATCGATAATCCGTTAGCAACCCAAAACAACGGCGGCGAACAAATTGACGAAATTGACTTTAGCCAAGTTAAACGCTTCATCATTGACGAGAAAGCAAAAAAAGAAGCCATAAGCAAAGAAGAGAAAAAGAAGCAAGCAGAAGAACGCAAAGTTAAACGTTTAGAATTCAAAGAAAAATACGGTTACGCTGAAGTTGATGGTCAAAAGTTGGAAATCGCCAACTGGACCGCTGAGCCATCTTGCCTTTTTGCGGGACGAGGCGATCATCCACAGCGGGGTAAATGGAAAGAAGGTCCAAGCGAACAAGACATCACTCTCAACTTGCCCCCTGACGTGCCAAAACCATCAGGAAACTGGAAAGGCATAGTTTGGGAACCCAACAAGATGTACGTTGCCAAGTGGGAAGACAAACTTACAGGAAAAATCAAGTACGTCTGGTTCTCAGATACTGCGTTTCTAAAACAGAATCGCGAGAAAGAGAAATTCCAAAAAGCTGAAACGTTAGGAAAACAAATCAAGCAAATCGAATCACATATCCTCAGAAACCTCGACGACAAAGACATCAACAGACGCAAGGTTGCGACCGTGGCATGGCTAATTCTGGTACCCAACATGAGGGTTGGCGACGAAAAAGACCCCGACGAAGCCGACACCGTAGGCGCAATCACCCTACGCAAAGAACACATCAAAATCGTTGGCGACACCCTACACTTTGACTTCTTAGGAAAAGACAGCGTTCGATGGGTCAAAGAATACAAAGCACCGCTCGAAGTCATCAAGAACATTGAGTACTTCAGCAAAACAAGCAAAGAATATCTCTTTGAAGGAATCGACAGCAAACACGTCAGCCGTTTCCTCTCCGAAAAAATGCCCAAACTCACTGCCAAAGTCTTCAGAACATGGCGATGCACAAAAACCGTTAAAGAAGAACTTGAGAAAAGCGGCGTAACCAAAGAAGACCCCGACTACAAGAAAAACTTCGCCGCAAAAATGGCCAATTTCAAAGTTGCAGAAGTCGCAAATCACAAACGCAAAATCCCACCAACATTTGACCAGCGAGTACTGGATAAGGAAGCTAATCTGAAAAATCTCGAGTCGTTATTGAAAGCAAAAAAGAAAGAGGGCAAAAAAACCGAGTCACTGGAAACCAGAATTGAACGAGCTAAAATGGATATCCAATTAACGAAGCTCACAAAAGAATATAACTTGGGCACATCTCTGAAATCGTACATTGACCCGACTGCATATGTTAAATGGGCAAAGAAAGTAAAGTTCGACATCGAAAAATTCTACCCCCAAACGCTGCGAAACAAGTTCAGCTGGGCACTACAATCTGGCAAAGCCCAATCATCCTGCGATGCTGAGTGCATAGCTCCATGAGCATCGCTGAAACCAAAGACGGCGTAATCCTCACCATTTTTGTTAAACCCAACTCCCCAAAATTTAAAGTCGAGTTTGATGGGGACGAAATAGTGGTTTGCTCCACCGAAGAGCCAGTTAAGGGCAAAGTGAACAAAGAAATCATAAAAGAACTAACGAAACTTTTACATGCCAAGGTTGAGCTTGCCTCGGGTTTTACTTCTAAAGAGAAACAACTATTCGTTAAAGGAATCGATAAAAACGGCGCAAGAGAGTTACTGGAAAAACATTGTTGATAAGTTCAACCTAATCACACGTAGATTGTCTCTTCCAAAATTCTATCTTTTATTCTTGCCTTCAGTGCCTTCTTTTCTAACAAATCAACTTTTATCCCGAGTTTTCGCCTTAAAAATTGCTTGAGACCGATAAAATCCAAGAGGTCAATTTCATTGGGCTCTATGAAGGTTACAAGTAGGTCCACATCGCTTGTTTGTTTCTGTTGCCCTTGCGAATATGAGCCAAATATGCCTATGGTGTCTACTTGAAACTTGTCTTTTAGGACGGGTTTTAATGATTCCAGCAGATTTTTGATTTCAGCAAGTGTTTTCATTGGCATTCTTTTCTATAGCCTGTTTTATCTAAAAACGTTTGTGATTAAACGAGAAGCAAATTTATCTAAAGCTATTCAAGGTCTTGACATATTACGATTTTCGAAATATCCCTTATAAGAAAAAACCAGGATATTCTTATTCAAGACAAAAAAGAATAAAGAGAGAGGGACTAACCCCTCACCTTACCCCATCTTCTAATAAACTAGATTTTTGCGTTTGCCTTCTCAATTGATTTCTATTTTTGGGCTTTCGCCATGTGCTTGTTGGTTACCAGCCTAAAATTAATTTGAATATTCCAAGTGCTATCCCCATAGACACTATGGCTCCAAGAACAGTTCCAACAATCAAAGGAGGAAAAAATTTGTTTGGCTTAATTCCCAACAACTGGGCAACAATTGCCGTCTGTATTGGTGAGAGCACAAAAATTCCAGCAATAATGCCAATCCAAGCATACTTGTGAATGAGTCTTTGGCCCCTAGCGGTTCTTCTGTCAATCCAGCCTCTTAGACCCTTTTTCCATTCTAACAGCCTGTCGATTACTTTTACAGCTGCGAAAATCGTTAGAATATTAATAATCAGAGTGGATACGAAAACCAGTTTGGGGTCGAATCCAACGGCGACGCCATAGAGCATGCCTCCGGCGCTTTCAAAAACTATAGCCATCAGAACATAGATGTAAATCTCGTACATCCGAACACCATTTGACAATTATTGTTTAGCCTAATATGGCTTATCTCTAGTAAGATTGCTTTCAGTTTATTTGTGATTAATGGCTGGGTCTTTGGAAAAATCAATCTGAGTTGGCTTAAACGTGTAATTGTTGGGTGAGAATTTATAACTAAGAAACCAATTTTTCCTATTTGTGATTAGTTATGTGTGAATTCAATGTTATTGTTGATGGAAAAATAGAATTCAAAGATGTAATCTACAGTAAGGTTGATGGCGATACCATCGTTGTCAAAAACATTATGGGGCAAGAAAAGCAGTTTAATGGCTACAAAATCGTTGAAATCGACGTTCCAAACACGCGGCTTGTACTCTCCGCCCAGTAAAAATAGTTCCAAGTTGAGACTGGAAACTCGTTTATGAACGGGAAGGTCTGGAGCTTGTTTGACTGTGGTGTTAGCTTTTTTTTGGCTTTATATATTAAATTCGACTAGTTAAAGTAAAGATAGGTTTGTTGTCGGCATCGGCGGAAAATGAGATGAGTAACAAAGAAAGATTTGACCGCGACCTAACAGTTCTACTTTCAAGGTTGACAGTTGATACTGGACCCGAAGTTGAAAACAAACTAAACATGTTAAAAGATTGGCTTATCAAGCTCCAGAAGGAAAACGTCGTAAAAATCAACCACTCCGTTATGGAATTAGTATGCGCCAAATATCTCATTCAAAAAGGCTATGAAGTTCAAATTGAATATCCCCTAAACGAACTCTTAACCTGCGACTTATACGGCATAAAAGGCTTAGGAAACTTGGTTGTCGAAATAGAAACCGGGTTTATTCCACCAGAAAACGCACTATCACCGTTAACTTACACAACGGCACGTCTAGCCAGCAAGATTATTCGATATAGCACTTTTGCAGGCAAATTTGCGTTGGGCGTACCATCCCACTACATTTTACCTTTCCCACGCACCTTAGCTAAGCCCCCACGAAACCGCACAGAACAGGAGTTAGAGCAGATAAAGAACCTCTGCGACAGCTACTATCAAAAACCACCTGTAACATTTGAGGAAATCCGAAACGCCCGAATCCAAGAAATCTATATCATAGACGTGGATCGAACGATGGTGCAGGCAATCGATCCAGAAGCATACCTAAAGAGAGCTATGCAAAAAGGTATAGTTCCCGACTACATCACACAGGAGCTATAACGCCAGCTATGTCCTTCTACGTTTACATCTTACTCTGCATGGACGGCAGCTTCTATACGGGCTATACCAAAGACGTCGATGAGCGAATGAAACAACATGAAAATGGCAAAGGCGCAAGATACACAAAAACTCACAAACCCCAAAAATTAGAGTACGTAGAAGTTTTCGGGACCCGAAGTAGTGCAATGAAGCGAGAACGGGCAATAAAGAAACTAAGTCATCAGCAAAAGAGGGATCTCATAAGCTCCAAGATCAAAAAATAGATCTTATATGTAAAAAAACTGCTTTTTGGGTTAGATCAACAGTAGCAGCGTTAATGCTGCACCCGTAATCACCGGGATTAGTACGTTGTCGTTTATTGGCAGTGGCAAAACCTCAATGGTCATGGCAATCGCTGCGCCTGCCAAAGCTAACCAAGGCGAAACAAAGAATGTGCCAGCTAAAAACGCAAAGAAAAATCCAGCCACTGAGCCCTCCCAAGTTTTTCCCTTGTTAAAGGGAAGCGAAGTTGAAATTAATCCTCCGAATATAGAGGCTGTGCTGTCGCCTAAACAGAACATAGCGATGGCTGCGCCGCCAGGATTACCGTGAGCTTGAGGTGGAAAGAGAATCAACGTCAGAAAGATGCCTAATGCAAAGTAAATGGGCGCTGCAGCGAACCCATAAAGTTCAGACTGGGAAGCTGCATGGCGGGTGATCGTTGAAACAATGCGCAATTCGCGTCCTTCTAAACGCCTAAGTTCAGAAACTGTGTAGACGATCGCGATTAGAATGATTAGAGTTGCAACCACGGGAATAGTGATAAATCCCGCGATTACAGGCACAAAAAAACCTGAAGCGTGAATGTCTTCTCTGACAAAATCGTTAATCGTGGGAAAAGATTGTTTATGCTTTTTTCCATCGATGATTGGGATAATGCCTGAGAGTTTACCGTTTACTACTCTGTCCGCTTTGATTCGGATAACGAAGTCAGGATTGAAACCAATTTTTAATACTTCAGGAGCGAATAGGCAGCGGTTGTTTCGGTCGTCGGCCACAACTATACAGTCTTTCAGCTCCAAGTTTTCAGCGCTTAGAATTTTACGTAAAATTTTCATTTTCCCATAAGGCTTGATGGCTTGGCCATCTATTTTGCCCGACAATTTTCCATTTTGAGTTTCAACATCGATGCCAAAAGCGTATTCTGCGCCCAAACAATCTGCTAATTTTTTAACGATGACCGTTGGCAACCCTGAGCTGATCAGAGCAATCTTGCAATTTCTCTCTTTTAGTTGACAAAAAATGCTTCTTAGAGTGGGCGTAGCTGGAATCTTGTCAAAGATGCACTCAAGAGTTTCAAGCTCAATACCTTTCAAATTGTTAAAAACGCGCCTCAAAGCTGATTCGAGCTTTAAGATGCCGGCTTCGTAGAGAAAACCCATGAAAAGCATTTTGATAAGCGTAGTTACGCCTAAGGTTTTGCCCATTTCAAAAATGAAACGGTTTTTGGGGATGAGCACTCCTTCAACGTCGAAGACGACAAGTTTGGGCTTTTCCGTTTGAGCCATTTCTATCTTAACTCACGATTTAGCGCTGTTTGCTTAAGAGTTGGCGTTTGCTAAAGATAAAATTATCCTGTCTGGGCACATTGGTGCTCTTTATTTTGCAGTTCTAGGGGACATCCGCCGCCTCAAACCTGAAGTTGACCGCAGTCCTTACATTTTTCTTCGATGTTCGCATCTTACCGCTCAGCACCATCTAGGTTAAAGCCTGCACTTTTTTGTTTTGGTTCAGCTTTTTTGGCCGCCTGCAATTCCGAAGCGGACAAAATACGCGAGTTCCAAAAGATTGAAACTCCAATGCAGAGAACCTTGCAATATTTATTTAAACTTGAACTGCCAAACATAGCCCTTATATCAATTAATATATGCAAGGTGCACAATCAAGATATCGAGGATGGCATGGCTTGGTTTGGTATGATGACCCCATAATAGTTACTCTGGTAGCGTTAGTGGTAATCATCGCCGTAGGAACAGTTATTTTCGTCATGAGAAGATACGGCGGAAAACCTTCTGCGCCCAAAAAACAGCCGCAGAAACAAAACACATCCTTAGACCCTTCTCCCGAATATGGAAACGTACCTTTTAAAATTTCTAAGAGCGTCCAAACAACGATGGCATCCGACGCAAAAAACGAGTTACGCATGCTAGATTTGGAACGTGAAATTCTCGGCGACGCCATAAGACGCTTATACGAAGCGCATGGTGAAGGAAAAATTACTGAGGCTGAACGCGACAAGTTAGCCAGCACCTACAAAGAACGAATGAATCTGATTAAAAACTCGATTACCAAAGACGAGGGCATCGTCGCATTACATGAGCTTGAGGGCATGCAGGAAGACCTAATGAAGCTCTTCAGTGAACGCTTCGGAGAATTAACTAGTAAAGTCGAGGAACTGCGAACACGAATCGACGTGAAACCCATCCGTGAAGTCCCCATAAAGATGCCGAAAACCCCCATAGATATCGACATTGGAGAAGACGAAGAAGAGGAAGCAGAAGCCGAAGCGCCAGCAAGCAGTGAAGAAAAAGTCAAGAAGAAACGCAAGCCGCCAGAAGAAAAAACAGGCCCCAAGAATGAATCTGAAAGACGCATCGAAACCATAACAGGCGAAGTTCAAAAGATCTTAGATAAGCTAGGGGATATGGAAAGTGAAGTCTAACTTGGATCCATTTCAGACGCAGAAGCAGAACGCCGCCCTAGAAGCCGTTAAACACGTCAAAGACGGTTTTATCGTTGGGTTAGGAAGCGGTAGCACAGCGGCATTCGCCATCGAAGCATTGGGCGAGCAAATCAAAACTGAAAACCTACACATCATGGGTATCCCAACTTCTTACCAAGCGTTTCTGCTGGCGGTTGAATGCAAAATCCCCATAACAACTCTCGATGAGCACCCAGTTATCGATGTGACAATCGATGGAGCAGACCAATTAACGCCAGAACTCTACTTGATAAAAGGTGGAGGAGCAGCTCTGGCAAGAGAAAAAATTGTTGCATCAGCCACCAAACTTAACGTTATCATAGCAGACCAACAAAAAAAAGTCCAACTATTAGGCGAAAACAACCAGTTTGTCCCAATAGAAGTCTTGCCCTTTGCGCTTCCGATAATTAAAGAAACAATAGTTGCTATGGGTGGAAACCCAACGGTCCGTGAAGGCAAAGGCAAATTGGGACCAACAATCACCGACAACGGCAACGCGGTCATAGACGCTTACTTTGGAGAAATAATAAATCCAGCCGAACTTGCGGTTAAGGTGAAGATGATTCCAGGTGTGGTAGAAACTGGTTTCTTCATCGGCTTAACTGACATCGTCTACGTTGGAACAAGCAATACGGTAGAGAAAATCCAGAAGCTAAGAAAATAATTTTTAGCTCAACTGTAAACGCCAACCTCAGTAATTACAATTACTCCTCTAATAGGGCTTAAACTTCTTTTTCAAGCATTTCCTTGATTAAGGGTTTTAGATGCGGCAGTTCATGTTTCACAATTGACCATAAAACTTCGGGTTTAACGTTGTAGTATTCGTGTGCAAGCTCATTTCTGGTTTCCCTCATTCTCTCCCATGTTCGCCATGGAATCCGCCGATAATTGTACTTGACATTTTTGGGAATTTTATCGACTGCTTCTCCGATTATTATTAAATCGGTAATTATTGCTCTAACAACCATCTTGTTTGTTGTGAAGTCCAGTTCTGTTAGATCCCTTGTGAATTCTTCTATTTCATCAATTGCATCAAAAATGTCCTTAAGATAAAGGGCATAACTTCTTTTCATACAGGTATGGCTTCTTGTATAATTTGTTCTTTTAACATTGGTTTTATGGAGTCTTTCGGCACTAAGTCAACTTGTAAGCGTAATTTTTTTGAAAGGAATTCTTTGACGTCGAGGAGTTCCCAAAGGCTGTAAGGCTGTGAGAACGTTATGAGCAAGTCTAAGTCGCTTTTTTTGGATTGCTCTCCTCGGGCGTATGAACCGAAAATTTCAATGGCCTTAACATGATATTTTCTTTTGAGCGTTGGCATTAGAAGCGAAAGTTCCATTTTTAACTGTGTTGTTGTGTTCAGAGATATCCAACCGTTCAATGTTTACTTCTTTGGGAAGGTCTGTTATTTAAAACTGCCTTAACTGAGGCTTAAACACTGGTTGGTTTTTTTTGTTATGAGCTTCGCAGGACTATCATGGTGTTGCTTTTCATGATTCCTTCGACTCGGCGGATTTTTTCGATGCATTCGTTGACTTCGGTTACGTTCATTCCGCTGATGACTGCGACGATGTCGTATTCGCCTGTGACTTCGTAGATGGTTTCTACGTTGGGGATGGTTTGGATTTTTTTGGAGACTTCTTGGGTTGGGTATGCGGGGTTTGTGGCGAGGAGGGTTATGGCTTGGGCGCCTTCGGCCACGCCGACTTTAACGGTGAATTTTCTGATGATGTTTTCGTCTGTTAATGTTTTGATTCTTTTTCGGACTGCGCCTTCGGATAGGTCTACTTTGGAGCCGATGTCTCCGTAGCCTGCTCTGGCGTCGTCTTTTAGTATTTTGATGATTTGCCTGTCTTTTTCATCCATCTTTTCAGCCGAATTACTGATGGTGTGGAAAAATTTAACGTTTTCCATTATTTTATATTAATAGACAATACGGATTCCGTTGAATAGGTGATGTTCTGTTACGTTTTTATGAGATTTGTTGATGAAAAAATGTTGCACCAAATGGAACATTAAAAGTCTAAGTTGTAACAAATTAGTCGCAATGTTTAAAAAGATAGCCGAATTTATCAGGAAGACATTTCCAAAAAAATAAAAAGTGACGAATAAGAAATGATAAAACCCATAACCTCAAACCAAGCAAACGTGAAAGCAAAATGCCCAGACTGCGATGCAGAGCTTGACGTTCCAGCAGACACCGAAAAAGGCGAAATCGTAAGTTGCCCAGGCTGCGGACTTGAACTCGAAGTTAAGCAGATTAACTGTGGTTGCGTTGACCTTCAAGAGTTGACGATTGAAGGGGAAGACTGGGGCGAATAAACAGTATCTTCCAATAAAATCATGTTTTCTTACGTTAAATCACCTTTTTAAGGAATTATTTTCTGATGGATGTTGAGAGCGTTGAGCATTGCACTTTTGTATGAACGCTCGGAAAACGATGAAAACGGCATAAAACTCACCGCTCAACAGCTCGGCATAGAATTAACTTTTATTCCTTTTCGAAAAATTGCTTTAGCAATCTCCAAGGACGGGTTTAATGCCAAAACCAAGGGCAAAGACTACACGGGCATCATCGAAAACACCAAAGTTGTGCTTAACCGTGCCCAAAGCAAAAACCGGCGCCTCCAAGCCTCATACTACATGGAGATGCTGGGCAAAAAAACCCTCAACACCAGCCAAGTTGAATTTGTCTGCTACAGCAAACTCCGCACTCTGTTGAACCTGCACAAAGAAGGCATCCCAATTCCAAAAACGGTCTTCGTGCCATGCGACTCGACGGATATGCTCAAGAATGGAAAAGAAATTCACAACGAAAAAGACATCGCCGACCTATTTGAGCAAGAAATCCCGGTTGAGGAAGGCATAGTCATCAAGGCTGATGCAGGAACCCACGGAAAAATGATTATGCTCTCCAAAAACCGTGAAGAACTGGAAGCAAGCATCAAAGAAACCAAACCGTCCATAATCAACCCCATCGGGGTTGTTGCTCAGGAACTTGTGCAGAAATGGTTCTACGATTTGCGGATAATTGTTTCCAAAGAAAAAGGTAAGCAACCCGTTTGTTACCATACGTCGATGGCACGTGCGGGCTTCAAAGATTTCCGTACCAACACGTTTCTTGGCAACTTGGTTTTTCACGCTAAACTGCCCTTGAGCATTCAAGAGTTAGCAGTGAAATGTGGTAACACGCTTGGCAAAGGTAGCGATGCATGGATATTTGCATTGGATGCCATGGTAAACGTTAAAGAAAACAAGAACGCTGACGACGCTTACTTGAAGGGTGAGTTGGATAAAGCTGCTCAAGCGTTCGTTCCAGTGCAGAAAGTTAAGGCAGACGAAACCCGCCTAACCCAATTTGAAGCGTGGACCGGCAAACTCGAAAAAGCCTTCGAGGGATACAAGAACACAGAGGCATACGAAAACATAAAAAATATAATTGAAGAAAGCTTAGAAAAGAACCAGAGCGCCCTAATGTTTCATGAGTCGAACTCTTGCCCAGAATTCTGGGAGAACACACGGCTCGCAACAGGCTTAAACGTTGCAATCCCACTGTTAAAATGCGCACAAAGTCTAATCGACCATTAATCAAATCATAAAGAGGAAAATAGAATGCGAATTGGAATCATCGGTGGTTCAGGATACGTTGGCAGTGAACTTCTAAGACTGCTGCTCATGCACCCTGAGGTGGAGGTAACAATGGTTACTTCGCGGCAGAGCGCAGGAGAATTCGTCTTCAATGTACACCCAAACCTGAGAGGCTTAACTCAGCTAAAATTTGTTCCTCAAGACATGGCTGAGCTCCAGAAGAACTGCGACTTAGTCTTCACGGCGACCCCACACGGCGGCTCAGTTAACCTTGTTCCCAAACTCTTAGAGGCAGGCTTGAAAGTAATCGACATGAGCGCCGACTTCCGCCTCAAAAACCCGGCTGACTACGACTCATACTACGGCTGGAAACATGCCCATCCAGAAATGCTCAAAGAAGCCGCCTACGGTTTGCCAGAACTTCATCGGGAAGAAATCAAGAAAGCCAAACTCGTAGCTTGCCCAGGCTGCATGGCAACATCCGCAATTCTCGGCTTAGCTCCCATAGTTAAAGCAGGCTTAATTGATAATAGCAAAATTATTGTTGACCTCAAAGTCGGTTCTTCAGGCGGCGGCAGCAAACCAACCCCCGCTTCACACCACCCAGAACGCTTCAGCGGCGTTCGCCCCTACCAAGTCACAGGACACCGCCATACCGCCGAAGTCGAACAAGAACTAACCGCACTCGCCTCTGAACCAGTCAAAATCGGGTTCACACCACACGCCGTCAACATGGTACGCGGTATCCTTGCAACCATCTACGCATTCCCCAAACAACCAATCACAAGCAAGGACCTCTGGAAAGCACTCCGCGGCATGTACGGCACCGAACCCTTCGTTCGCTTAGTCAAATACCAGAAAGGACCCTACCAGCTGCCTGACCCCAAAATTGTCACCGGCACAAACTATTGTGACGTCGGTTTCGAAATCGACGAACACGCAAATCGCCTAATAATGTTCTCAGCAATCGACAACATGACTAAAGGCGCTGCAGGACAAGGTGTCCAATGCCTTAACCTACTCATGGGAATTGACGAAACCACAGGCCTTAAGAGCACTGGGTTCCATCCGGCGTGATTAGCTATGTTGCTTGTTATTAAGATGGGCGGAAGCATCCTAAAAGAAGGCGCATCAACAGATCTAATCGCTGACCTAAAAGAAGTCGCAAAAACAAACAAGATTGTCCTTGTCCACGGTGGAGGTGTTGAAGTCACCGAAATCGCCTCAAAACTCGGCAAAGAACAAAAATTCATCATCTCACCCGAAGGATTCCGCAGCCGCTACACCGACAAAGAAACCATTGAAATCTACACTATGGTTATGGCGGGCAAAATCAACAAGCAAATCGTGCTAGCCCTTCAAAGCCAAGGAATCCCAGCTGTCGGTTTGAGTGGACTTGACGCTGGAATATTGAAGGCTGAACGAAAAACCAAGCTGATTGCAGTGGACGAACGAGGCAGAAAGAAGGTTATGGATGGCGGCTATACAGGCAAAATCACCCAAGTCAACACTGAACTGATAAACCTGTTGCTTGGGAACGGTTACTTGCCAATCGTGACACCTATAGCTTTAAGCCAGGACTTTGAGCCCCTAAACGTTGATGGCGACCGAACAGCAGCCATCATAGCAGGCGCACTCAAAGCAGACAAACTTATTCTGTTAACTGATGTCGAAGGTTTGATGCTTAAGGGCGAACGTGTTCCAAAAATTGCAGCTACCGAGGTCAAAGAAGTACTCTCTAAAATTGGCGGTGGCATGAGCACCAAAGTACACGCAGGACTAGAAGCGTTAAACCAGGGAGTCAAAGAAGTCCTTGTAACCTCCGGCACCGCAAAACAGCCAATTACTTCAGCTCTAAATCACCAGGTTGGAACTGTGATAACCAGTGAATGACAAAGAAATAATGGATATTGAAAATCGATACTTAGCGAACGTTTTCTCAAAAAAACCAGTTGTCATTACACGGGGCAAGGGCGCACTTCTATGGGATATTAACGGAAGAGAATACATAGATTGTGCAAGCAGCTATGGCGTTGCGGCTCTGGGTCACTGTCACCCGAAGGTTGTTGCAGCTGTTAAAGCTCAAGTTGACCAACTTATCACCTGTCACAGTTGCTATTACAACGATAAACGCGCTGAATTCATTGAAAAACTAGTCAAAATAACTCCCCAAGGCTTAGACAAAGCGTTCCTTTCAAATAGTGGTGCTGAATCCGTCGAATGCGCCATCAAACTCGCCCGCAAATACACGGGTAAACCAGAAATCATTGCTTTGATGGGAGCTTTTCACGGCAAAACCATGGGTGCCTTGTCAGCGACATGGGATAAAAAGTACCGCGAACCCTTCATGCCACTGATCCCGGAAGTAAAACATGTTGCCCCAGACAACGCAGACAAAATCCGCGAAGCCATAACCGACAAAACCGCCGCAGTCTTGATGGAGCCAATTCGTGGAGAAGGCGGTATCCGAGTTCCACCAGACGGCTACTTGCAAGCTGTTCGGGAAATCTGCAATGAAAAAGGTGTTCTGTTAATTTTTGATGAAGTGCAAACCAGCTTTGGACGTACCGGAAAACTGTTCGGTTGTCAAAATTGGGGTGTAACGCCTGATATCATGTGTTTGGCTAAGCCTTTCGCAGGTGGATTGCCAATAGGCATCACAGTCGCTAAAGAAAACATTATGTCCTCGCTCAAAATCGGCGAACACTCAACCACTTTCAGCGGAAGCCCACTTGTTTGCGCGGCAGGATGCGCTGCAATCGATGCTCTCTTGGAGGAGAAACTTGCTGACAGAGCAGCTGTTAACGGCAAATACTTCAAGTCGCAGCTGGAAGCGTTACAGGCGAAGCATAAAATCATTAAGGAAGTCCGTGGCTTAGGCTTGATGCTGGGCATGGAACTGCGCTATGATGTTCACAACGTGCTCCTAAAAGCGCAAGCAAAGGGTGTTTTGGTGCTGGATGCAGGCAGAACTGTAGTTCGTTTATTGCCGCCGCTTGTAATCGACAAAGTACAAATTGACAACGTAGTTGCAGTTTTAGATTCTGTGTTGGAGGAAGAAGAGAATGAGCGAGCAAGCAGTACGGTTCCTAACTAACCTCTTAGGCATATACAGTCCGTCGGGCAAAGAAGAGGACGCGGCTAACTTCTTAGACATGGAAATGGCCAAGATGGGTTTTGAAGTTGGCAAAGACGCTATCGGAAACGTCATCGGCGTCGTTGGCGAAGGCGAACCTGTCATCCTACTATGCGGTCACATGGACACAGTGGTTGGACATCTGCCGCTCCGAATTGACGAAGGCAAAATCTACGCCCGAGGCGCGGTGGACGCGAAGGGTCCGCTTGCCGCAATGGTTATGGCTGCCTTGGCTGCCGGTACAGAGCCCACGTTTAAGGGCAAAATCTTAGTTGCCGCAGTCGTCGAGGAAGAAGCTACCAGCAAAGGCGTCAAACATCTCATCACTCAGGGCATTAAAGCGGACTACGCTATTTTCGGTGAACCTAGCGGTGTAGAAAACGTAACAATAGGGTACAAAGGACAAATCCAACTAAAGATTGTCCTCAGAACGGAGACTGGGCATGCTTCTACTCCTTGGCTTTACGATAATTCTTTGGAGAAATCCATTGAGCTTTGGGAACAAATCAAAAATGCATCTTCATATCCCTCGCTGGATCCATCAGCAAGCCCATACAACGCTGTAACAGCTTGCTTGGTCAGACTTGTAGGTGGGAGAGCAACCTCAGTGGTTCCCTTTGAAGCCGAAATGAACTTAGACGTTCGAGTGCCCATCCAGTTCTCGACGGCTCAGGTGTTTGAGCAAATACAGAAAATAATTACAAAATATCAAGCAGCTAACCCAAGAGTGTCTGTGAAGTCAACTGTTCTTGACACTGTGGAGCCGTTTGAAGTAAACAAATCCTCGCCATTAGTCCATGTGCTCTCATCTTCTGTTCGTAAAGTGTTAAACAAACCTGCAACGCTTTTGCACAAAACTGGGACTGGTGACATGAACATTTTGGGAAAAGCTATGAACCTTCCTATCGTAACTTATGGGCCAGGCGACTCACACCTCGACCACACCTTAGACGAACATATCGACGTCAAAGAATACTTAGATTCGATTGCAGTTTACAAAGAAACACTTCTCAAACTATCAGAGCTCCATAACAACAAGAACGAAGCTCAAAAAACAACTTAATTTCCTTTTGGAATTCTTACCATATTTTGACTGTATGAATAATTAGGCAAATCTTGGAGTCAAATCGGCGAATTAATTTTTTTTTAACATTTTCATGTTCAACTAAACCAAGAAAAAAAGAAAATACGCTAGCCGAAAATGCCGTCTCACAGTTGACATTGCCTATAAGCAGGGTGCTCTCTATGTGTGGCTTCCCGAGGTTGAGAAGATGTTTGCCCAAATAGTAATGGATTGTCAAACCCAAAAAGAAACTGTAAGTTGTGAGTATTGTATCGTAAAAGAAAACTGTCATCTCCGGTTGAAGTTAGAGAGAAAAACAGAAACTGTGGAAATGACTGTGTCGTCAAATATGTTAGTTCCTCTTCTGCTGGTTAGAGTGTAATCTTAGAAGTCGGGTTCTTTGGTAATGCCTTTAAACGTAGGTTGCGGTAAATACAATAATTCAAGGTAGTTTAGACTAAGAGCATTTACTAAAGAGAGGTGGGCAATCGATTGAGCGATGACGACTTAAATTCAGAATATTCACATAAAAAGCGAAGCAAGGATTCGTTAACTGCTTCTGGAATAGCCGAATACATCCGATTCAACTGCTGCCCCCGATTCTTTAAACTAAGACTCCAAGATGATGACGAGACGGAAAGCCGCAAATGGCCCACATTCAAGCCCATCAGCCCCCTACTCTACGGTGTAGGCAAGACTCTTGAGGAGAAAAAAGTTGCCGAACTTGAGGGTAAAGCCGCTGAATACCATGATTTTAACAAGTACGTTGAGAACGAGCCTGCTTCTTTTAGCAATTTGCGTCGGATAATTGAGGAACAGGTTTCTTCAAAAGAAAATGATGGTAAGCCTGTTTTGCTTTATCAGGTTCCAATGCTGGGAAAGATTGGAGTTTGGAAAATCAAGGGCATTGCCGACTTGATTGCTATTTGGCGTTGCAAAAACGAAAAACTGAAAGTGAGAATTTTCGAGCTTAAATCTTCTTGGCTCGAGCAGACTGCTCACCGAATACAAGTAGCCATCTACGTTCTGCTCTTATCAAAAGAATTGGAGAATCTGTTGCCTAAAGTCGAGTTAGAAGGCGGAGTAATTAATCGGGAAACGAATCTGGAAAATTTGACCCCAGACGCTCTCCCAAAATTCAAGTTAAGCCCCTTAATTCAAGATGTTGAACGTCTACTTGCCGGAAATGGCGAATTAAACCGAATTCACAAGACTCCTCTGCTCGAGGTTGAGTATCAGCTAGGCTCGAGATGTGATAACTGCGGGTTTAACGAATATTGCATTGTTTGTTCTGTTGAAAATGAAAGTATCGCGCTGCTTAATTTGAGCAGAGGCGAACAGAGAGCTCTTGGGCACTATGGAATTAAAAAGTTAGAGGACCTTGCAAGATTGAAGGTTGTGATGGAATCCAGCAATTTGCACCCCTACGACTTCAAAAGCATCCCAGCCTTAGATGCTGACAAGGCGCATTTGTTAGCTACGGACCGTGTCGTAGGCGCCAAATTGGATTGGCTGGTTCAGCGTGCCCAATACATGTTAGGTGGAATCCGACCAAGTAGTCCCTATGCCAGCAAAAGTAAGTATATGCCATGGCTAACAGGAACAGGATACGGCGGTCTTCCCGAGGATGGCCCTTCAAACGGTGTGGACTCCGCGCTTTTGTTCAGCCCAGAAAGTATGATTCGTGTTTACCTCTTCATTGAACGCGACTATATGCTGGATATAATTTCGATGATTAGTGCAAGGGTGAGCTGTTCACGCTTCAAAGGTGACCCCTTAAAAGTGTCGCATGTAATTGGCAGTCTTCCCGACGACCGAAAAGAATGCTTGGATGAAGAAAGAAAGCTGCTGGAAACTTTCTTCCAAGGTCTAACTGCCGCTATAACAAAAGTCGCCACAGAAGTAGGCAGCCCCGATGAAGTCCCGATTCACCTTTACTTCTTCAGCAGAGGTGAAAGAGACGCACTTATGGAAGCAGTTCGTCGTCAACCTACTTTGCTAGGCGCTATGGCAATTAGAGACCTTTTAGGTCTAAGACAAGCCATTGACCAACCTATGTTTTCAATCCTTCAAGACGAGGTAGTGCACCGAAAGGCGCTAAAGTTTCATAGCACTGGGCTTTTGCCAATTCTTGAGCAATCGACCTTTTTTGAAAATAAAGCGTGGTTGGCAACGCGTGAAGATGGGTCATCGGTTGATTTACGTTTGGTTTTCCGTGATGGATTGTTTAATTATTCGCTTCCCTTCAAAAGAAACCCTGATGGCTTAATCCATTTTCTTGACCAGGGATATGGACACGTAGATGGCTATTATCCTGCTCGTGCTCGGTTTGGCAACCAAATCCCAATTGAGTATTTGTGGGCTGCCAAAAATCGTTTAGACAATTATCCAATAAAAGTTCTGCTCGAGAAGCACAAGTGGTGCGACTATGTTCAGAAAAAGAGGAGAATCACTGACGAAGAACTGAACCTCATGGGATTAAAGCTCTGTATGGCTCTCGAGTATATTGAGCGGTCATTGACTATTCGCAACAGACGTTTGGGTAAGAAACCGATTGCAGTTCCTACTATAGCAACGTTTTCGTTGGGTGCATCGACACTGGAGCGTGGCTGCAGAGAGTTTTTGGATTTAGAATATTTTTCCAAGCATCAAGAAATGTATCAACATTACGCTTTGCTTCCTTACCAGCGAGTGGCTTCAGGGAGGTCGCTGATTTTTGAGTGCACGGGTATCACTGAATCCGAGAAAGACTTTGTGGTTCGGGGCAAACTCGTCTACGAAGGAATAGGTTTGCCAAAGGCTGATTGCGTGGCTAATGCCTGCAGGGTTAAGGGTGCTGATGGATCCAGTTCGGGCGATTGGATGGTTGTAACTGAGCTTAAGCACAATGAACAGGGGCAATTTGAAGAAGCTCAGAAACGCTCACCTGCCGAAGTTGAAAAATCAGCCCGAGCAATCGTGGAAAAAGTGGATGTTCGAAAGAGCGAGATAATTATCAATGTAGTTACCTGGCCTAGTGGCAAAGGCAGAAAATACAGTGCTTGGCACAATCTTCCAACAACTGACTCCGAGAAAGCTACGAGCAAGTATATGCAACTTTTCGAAGTTGGTAGAATTTACATTTTAGATGAGTTGGCGGATGACATAATTTCAGATAGGGCAGCCAAATGCCTGGACTTCGCTGGTAACAATGTTCTCTACGGTTTGTTGTCAGGCTTTTTAGCGGGTAAATCTGGGTCTTCTTTGCATAGTGCTTTGCCTCGGGATGCAGCTTTACCGTTTTTGCGTTGGGTTGCAGGCAGACGTTTTTCTCCTAAAGCTGAACAACAGCGGTTTATCGAGCGTGTTTTCGGGAAAGAGCAGATTGTTATGTTGCAGGGTCCGCCTGGAACGGGGAAGACGGAGACTTTGCAGCTGGCGGTTTTAGCACACGTCGCAGCTCATAGAGCGCATGGCAGGTGCAGGGTTTTGATGGTTGCTCCAACCCATAAAGCCATCCAAGAATTCGTCACCAAACTTGCCAAATGTTGGCAGGAATATTGCACAGGCGGCGGCAACGACCTAAAAGACCTGATGATTTACCGGGTACTGAGCAGTTCCACCTCAACAGCTAAAACCCTTCAAGGCGTCACCTACGTGAACTACAACGAGGACGAAGAGACAGTTGCAGAAATCACTGACTGCTTGATGAACCAGTCAACATTAACTCCATCTGCTTCGGAGTCAGAACCCCTGATTTTATGTCTCACGCCTCCAGGATTATATGGGCTAATGAAGAAAATCGGCGATTCCGAGCCGCCTTGGGGCGAAGGCTTCTTCGATTTACTCGTCGTCGACGAGGCAAGTATGATGCGTGTGCCCGAACTGATACTTTCAGGCTCATTCCTCACCAAGAACAGCCAGATTCTCGTGGCAGGAGACCACCGACAGTTACCGCCTATTCAAGCGCATAACTGGGAAAAAGAAGACCGCCGAACACTCGAAGAAATGGCGTCATTTCTTTCAGCGATGGATTTTCTGCGTTTACTGCGAAATGAAGACCTTGGAGTGGATCGGTTAAAACGCAAACCTGAGTTGGCTATTCCTGCCGACCAGTTACCGGCTGAACGTTTATGTGAAAGCCACAGGTGCCACTCCGTCGTAGCCGAGTTCTTACGGGAATGGGTATATGAAAAGGACAACATTGATTTCCGCTCAGACCAAAAACAAACGTTGCCTGCTTCGAAGCCTAAGACGGATGGGTTAGGTGTTGTTTTGGAACCTGAGAACGTGTTTGTTTTGATTGTTCATGATGAAGCCGAAAGTTTCCAATCCAACCTCGTTGAGGCTTCCATTGTAGAGGCATTGGTTCGCAGCGTAAATGGAGACGGCGTGGGAGTGATTACGCCGCATAACGCGCAGAAGGGTTTGCTCAAAAACATGCTCTCCGATGGATGCGAAAACGCCCGAATTGATACTGTCGAACGTTACCAAGGTGGCGAAGCTGACTTCATCATTATCTCAACAACAGTCAGCGATCCAGACTACGTCCGCAGCGAAAGCGACTTCCTACTCAACTTAAACAGAATCAACGTAGCCATCTCACGCATGAAGAAAAAACTTGTCATCATCGCGAGCAGATCAATTTTTGAATTTATGCCCCAAGATGCCAAGGACTACGATAAAGCACTGCTCTGGCGAGGGATTTCGCAGACAGTTGGGTTCACCGCAGACTCCAAGGCACACTGGAGAGGAAACCTGTCAGAATTACTCGGGCGGGAAGCTTGCCCAGTGAAGGTTGAAGTATATGTTAAATCTGACAAACCTAAAGCGCAATAAATTATCCATCGCACTGCTGTGAAAGATTTTTTGCTAAATCCGAATTGGCATTAAAAAAAGAAGTGGGGACCCTTGTTTTGAGGGGTTGAGGGGTTGTTTGAGCTTTTATCGATAACTGAAGTCTAATTTTTGTTTGGTCATCTCTTTGTTTGGTTTAGGCGTGATTAGTTAATTTCTTTGATGAATTTTCGGTATTTTGTATTGTAGTACACGAAAGTTGCCGTTAACATGCTTGTGCATAGCGCAATAATGAGTATACTTGTTTCTGTGATCATTTTTTTTCGCCTATACGTGTGGGAAGTACAGGATTTCTATTGGAGCGTTTTTCTTTGGGTATGTTTTTTCCATTTTTTTCACCGTTGTTTTTTGATATTACGATCCTCATATTGCCATATAAGGGTGTTTGTGATTCGTTCATAATTGTTATGAAAAACTGTGCGATTGGTGTGCAATGGTAAGAAATAGTGGATTAATGTTTAGATATTACTTTGTAACATGAACTATTGACGAGTTACGAAGGGACACTATTTTTAAGCAAGAATCATATTCTAACTCGATTTTCTCTTTCTATAAACCTCAACCTTACTAAAGCTAAGTGAACGCAAAATCCTCTACATTTCCTATAGAGGCACAAGATACACCTGCGTTTTAGCAATTATTCTTGTATTTCCCACTTCATGCAAGCCATCCTCAATCATTTCAATTTTTAATAAAATTTGATCCGATGTACGCAATGAATTGGCGTATTGAAATGTAAGCAGGCAAAGAAAATACAGAGTGATGCTCACGTTTTGATAACTGCTTTAACTCTTTTCTTAGACTTGAATCTCCTCTTATGCTTGGTGGAAGAGAGAACGTTAGTTATCTGCTGTAGTTGAGTTTCATTGAGGATGGTTTCAGAGGTTTTAGATTTAATGTTGAGGTTCTTTAGCAAATCATAAAATTGTTCCCTGTCCAGCATGTAGTTTTTTTCTGTTTCGTAGGTACAGTGAAGGTCGCCCTCGTCGGTTTCAACTTTCACTTTATCAGTGATTCGAACTAGGGAAAAACCGATTTTGCCGCGTTTACTAAAGTCAGCTAAATAGGCATAGTCGCCAAGTTTAAGGTGCATAAACGCTTGATAACCAACATCTCCTAAAACCGAGAGATTGGTTTGCCAATTCATTTCTTTCTTTATCTTGCGTTCAGATTTTGCAGATATCCCCTTGGGAACTCCGATGTACCACGTGTTAATGTATGCATTTGTCCAATCTTTGATTTTGGTATGAGGCTTAAACCTTTTCACGTTAACTTTTTTTGTTGCCTTCTGAGCTAAATTCCATATCAACTTGTATTTTTTTATTTCACCTATCGATTTTGAAGTGTTCCACAAGCTTTCAGTGAAGAAACTTTTTACCTGTTCTGCTTCGGACTCCTCGAGCAGTACTCCGGCTTCAATGTTGGTTTCAAACGCTGCTTCAGTCAAGGTTGCTGAGGTGATTAGTGCTGAGTCGTCAAAAATGTAGATGTTTGAATTAAAATTTTCATGAGATTTAATGCTAATGTCCTTAAAGTGCTCGAGGAGGTATTGTGCTTCGTAAGGATTGACTTTTCCCGAATTGACTGTAAAATCATTTACTTGAAAGATAAACCGGATGTCTGCGGGAGGATTCTTTAGAATTTCTTGCGAAAAAATTCTGTGGGCACCTAAACCAAGAGATGGGGAGCATACCCATAGAATGTTTTTTGTTTCTAATGATTTTTGAAGAATAATTTCGTATAGCTCGGTGTTGCAGAGGAATCTAGCCATAGATTGATGTTAACCTATATGAATAAAAGATTTCCCCAAAGTATTCACAGTGGTAACCCAGATGAGATACCGAAAAGGATCAATTTACTGGCAATGATTTGCCCAGTCCAGCGGAATAGCTGCATAATCCAGATCGCAAAGGTCGTCAGCATAATTGAAGCTGTTTTGGACTAATATAATGTGTTAACGCTTGCCAAACACGCCGACAAAAATGCCCAAGCTCCGCACAGGAACATCAATAATCCCCTCATTTTTTGTAAAAAGGTTTTAACCAGAAGATTTAAGCCAAGTAAGTATCCTTGATGATTGGAGAGGACTTTGAGAAAATCTGTTAAGCAGCTGCTTTTTTCTGTCTTTTTGAACCTTCTCTTATGCATCCTGTGGACTCAGCCTGCAGCAGCTATCGCTTCAACGGATAATTGGCCTATGTTTAATCATGATTTAGCACACACTGGCTACTCAAGCTCTTCTGCGCCTAGAACGAATCAAACACTTTGGACGTTCACTGCGGGAGATGCAGTTAAAACCTCGCCGGCAGTCGTTGACGGCATAGTTTACTTTGGGTCAGATGACGGCTACGTTTATGCTCTCAATGCAGCAAATGGGTCGTTGATATGGAAATATAACACATACGGACCTGTACAGTCATCGCCATCAGTACTCAACGGGGTAGTCTACATAGGCGGTTATCACAGTCATGCAGTATTTGCATTAAACGCCTATACCGGCACATTAATCTGGCAAACTCCAACCGATTCTGTATATCCCAACCAAATATCCTCTGTAGCCATTGCAAACGGCTTGGTCTACATTGATATAACCAACACCGCTTCTGGAGGAGGTTTACTCTACGCTTTTAACGCTATAACAGGCAATTTAACTTGGAAATATAGAATTGGATTATTGACAAATGCTTCTCCAGCAGTTTATGGCGGTAGAGTTTACATTGGTGACTCAGGAGGAGACGTTGTGGCTTTGGATGCAACTTCGGGAAATGTAACTTGGAAGTTTGGTACATTGAGCAACGGTAATAGTCCTAATTCAAGTGATGGAACTTATTCAGGGACTTCTTCTTTGTTGATTAGTGACGGTTTACTTTATTTTGGAACTTGGCGCTTGACAGTTCAGGCTTGGGACGCCTCCAGTGGCGCATTTATCCGAAGTAACAACATAGAAGGCGCAGTTGCTTTCTCTACGCCTGCCTTAGCTAATGGAGTAATTTATACATCCTCGACTGTCGGTGGAACGGCAGGTGACCTCCATCTTGGAGGAGTTACAGCGTTGAATGCTAGGACGGGAGCCTTACTTTGGAACCGCACAATAGGTTCAATTCTATATTCTTCGCCTGCAGTTGCAGATGGCGTTGTTTTTGTTGGCTCTGACAAGGTTCCTATTCTTGACCCATCTTTGCCTCAAGTTGAAGATGGATATAACATCTATGCCCTGGACGCTGCGAACGGTAAAATAATATGGTCCTATGCAACGGGAGGAGATGTTTATTCTTCTCCAGCCGTTACATATGGCGTTGTTTATGTAGGTTCAAACGATGGAAAAGTTTACGCTTTCGGTACATCAACTGCGCAAATTCCATTGCCAACTTCTTCAATTGCAGAGTTTCCAATTGTTGCAATCGTACCCTTGCTGACCTTATTGCCTTTGGTAGCTGTTAAGTTGTTTTGGAAACGTAAAATAAAGGCTTAGCTCCAAGAAGCATTTAAGGCATTAACAAAAGAAACGTTCGTTTAATGAGTGAGGCGAAACGGAAACGGCTCAATATACTGCAGCAAACAGAGCACTTCTCTACATGGCTTCCCTTTCTTTTCTTAAAGTAAACCAATGAAATTGAAGCAATAACCACTATTACAATCACAATAACAATTGCAGAAAGAATGTTGAATTTTGCCAATAATCAGAACTTAAAGTTGAAGTAGGAATTATTGAAGGCGTCTGAGTCATGGTTGGAGTTGGGGTTATTGGAGTTATGTGTGTGGGCTGTGGATAACCATTAGGAAATCCATTCAAAAATATTCCAGTTTTCCCATTTTTTTGAACTGTAAAAACAGCTAAATCTGACATCATTTTATTGCCCAAGTAGTCAAGTGAATAAGCCCTGATGGTATGTGTGCCATCAGTTAAATTATTCAGCTTTTCATTATGGTCAAAGTAAACATCCATGTTGTAATATGTTCCTGAAGGGTGATAGGTTGTATAATCCAATTTAGATAGGGTGATGTTTGCACCATCATCTACGCTGTAGCTGATTGTAATAACTGGGGGTGCTCCTGGGGAAACAACCGCTTCAACCCATAATGGAATTGAACCGCTGTCATTTCCAGAATATATGAGGTGACCTGGACCTTGAATATACAAACCTTGGGCTGGAGCAAAATTAGCATTAACCACTGATACTAATAATAAAATTGTAATTGATGAGAGGATGATTGTTGTTGCCAAGAGTTTCTTTGGCATTTGACGTACCTACTATATTATGAGATTGAGTTTGCTTAAGTGGTTTTTTGTCAAACTTCATTTCTGAAGACAGTTGTATATTTTTGATGAGATCGTTGTAACAAGGACCATGAGCGGTTTAGGTTTAGAAGTAGTAGACGAAGAGGTGCACAACCTTTCGACTACTACTTCTCTTGAGTTGCCAAGGAATTGTGAGGACACCTTCCTTTTACTGTACCCCATACTTTGGTGAGGTCGTTTTGCACATTTATTCTAAATGAGACTAACGGAATGTTTGATTCCGGGAAAGTTACTCGATCAAGGTTAACTGCCCTGCGCAAGATTGAGCGATCTCAAGCGGATTTAGACTTTGCAAT
The DNA here is from genome assembly GCA_963809455.1 of Candidatus Bathyarchaeota archaeon. GTDB lineage: Archaea > Thermoproteota > Bathyarchaeia > Bathyarchaeales > Bathycorpusculaceae > Bathycorpusculum. Next base: position 440,961 of record CAWEJP010000001.1, read on the forward strand.
CCAATTAGGCGTGAAAATTAAAATCTAAAGCAACACATTTTTACCCCATACCTGCCCTCTTTGGTGGTTGCGGTAAATCAAAAATCGCCTAATTGGTCATTTTAAGCCTTAAGGACTTTTAGAAAGAAAAGATTAAATCGAGAGAAACTCATGTTCACCAATAGAATAGGGTTTAATTGATTCCACTATCATCGAGGAAACTTTGCAAGAAACTGCTATCGTCTATTGTAATAGTGGTAATCGCTGCTTTTGCAATTACGGCGTTTACAGTATTGTACTATGAGCCTTCAATAAATAAACATGCAACCTTTGAATTGAACTTGGTTTTTAATCAAACAAGCGTAATTCAAGGCAATAGTCTGCAAGGAGAAGTTAATGTTGTATCAAATCTAAATCGTGAGAATATTACTTTAAAGAGTGACGTGGGTTCAAGCGGTATTCAATGTAGCTTTAAGCCTGATATTGGAATGGGAAATTATTCAAGTACTCTAACCCTGAGCGTGCCCGATTCAACTCCAACAGGTAATTACTCTGTAACCATAATTGCCTCAGACAATAAAGAAGATCAAATTGCCACTTGCATAATATCGGTTCTTAGTGCTAAGGTAAAGGTATCAGGCAACGTGACATTAGAAAGCTTGGGAGAATCATATGAGGTAAGCCTGACTCAAATCAAATTCATAGATACTCAAACCAATTCATCGGTCACAGTCGATTTTCCCTACGTTTTTCCGATCCCAGCAAGCAGACCGTATACTGTAAGTTTACAGAATCAGCACGCTTACACGGTAATTATTAGTTACTGGTGGGGTACAGCTGGAATGAACATTCCCAGCTCATTTGAAGTTAGTAACTTCTTTGTAAACGCTCCAGAAGGAAACAACACACTATCTGGACAAGACTTCAAAAATTATTAGCAAATTAAGGTATCTAACCTAATAAAACATTAACCTCTAGCAAGCAATCGTCTACCGACTGAAAGCTTACGAATCAACACAATTCTCTTCTAGGCCAATCAAAGTCTTGACTGGGTTTGTTCTATGTTTCTTGATTAGACTTCTTTTGCTTTTGTTGTAGACCGATAAGCCAGCTATTGTCACCATTATGATAAGTAATAGCGGAACTATCCATGTGGGAAACTCTGGAATAGGTGTTGGACTTGGTGAGGGTGTTGGGGTTGGTGTGGCTGTTGGGGTAGTTGGCGCTTGCGGGTTGGGAGCGGGCAAAAAAGGAACGAAGGTAACTTTGCCTAAGTTAAAGTTGTTGTTAAAATCGTAAATTGCTGTGGTGATTTTTGATTTGTCGGTTGTTCCCCACCAGTTATTGGTGGCATCAATGTCGGCGCTCGTGCTCAATTTAATAGTTTTTTGGCCGTTTTGAATTTGCAGATTATTATATCGCATCGTTGAAGATAGTGTTGATTGAAAATTGATTGAACCGGTTATGGTATTATTTTCAATCAATGCGTTAACAGCAGTTTGTTTAGGATCTATGCCACCCAAGGCATTCATCACAAATAGAGTACCGATAGTCACATCTCCAATAATATTGTTCTCAATTTTAGCGGTGCCTTCATCAATTTCTATATTGGTTAATCTGTTTGAAATAATAGTTGACTGAATGTTTTCGTGGTCTCCCGAATCGGTTTTCGCATAAAATGACCCATTAATGTAGTTGCTTTCAATCGCAAACGAAACGTGCAAACCTGTGATTTCACCATAAACGTTATTGTTTAAAATTTGAACGGTCCCGCCACACGCATTGATTGCCACATTATAAACGTCATTGATCGTGCCATCAATAGTGTTATTTATGAAGGAAGGAGAACCGTTATCAATCATAATTGCTCCAGATGATATAGTCCATGAAAACTGACTGACGTCTTGTATTAGACCTCCCGTGCCTGCGATAATGTTATTTTCAATCACAGGAGATCCTCCGACAACATATATTGCAGCGCTGCTTGTGGTTGAAATATTGTTGTTTGAAATTGTTGGTGACCCGTTGATAATTATTGGTCCTGTAATGTTGTTGTTTGTAATTATTGGTGAGCCACTTTCAATATCGATAGCTTCTGAAGAGACACCATAGGCATACATCGAGTTTTTGTTAATCTTTGGCGATGCGGACTGGATCTTTATCATATCAAGTGCCGTATTCTCAACTATACAGCCTGAGTTAGTTAGTTGGTTCCAATCTGTGCTGCCATCTCTAAAAATTATAAACCCACGGTTCAGTTGGATTTTATCTATGTCTGTACCTTTTGAAACTAAAGTTCCCTCTACCATTAAGTAATATCCGTTAAAGTTCACGGTGACTCCAGCTTGGAGAGTTAGTGTTACTCCATTGTTTACAAAAATATTGCCAGTTAGATTGTATGGGCTATTAGCTTTAGTCCAAGTAGTATTTGAGCTAATAATTCCACTTTCGTTTGTACCACTTTGAGCTCTTCCCAAAGGAATGGCTACGATTATTAGACTAAGACTTGAGATAGTTATGATTAGAATTAGAATCAATGCTAAGCTCTTGCTAATGCAATTCATGGTTAGTCCTTCGATGCCTTCTGTAAAGTAGTAGAGCAATAACCGTAACCAATAATGCAACGATAGCTGAGGCGGCAATAATTTGCAATTGAGAAGCTGATGAGAAAGAAACAGGGGTTGTAGGATGGGCTGTGGGATTTGGTGTTACGGTTGTGGCTGTACTGGGCATGGAGAATGTTTGGGTTGGACTCCAATCACTTGTTTTACGTATAAAAAGAGTATCAGGAAACGGAATACCGCCTGTATAGGTGACAAGAGCGTCGAAGTAATAGCCTAAGACTGCAGCTACTCGAAAATCTACTTGATAACCTGCTTGATAAGTTGGAAATGATATTACGGTATAGCTTGAATTTGATTGTACTTGAAGATTATAGATGTCGGGTGAGTCGTAGGTCCAGTTTGCAAAGTGTGCTTTAGTTTGAATAGCATAGTATAGATTTGTTGCATTGCCATCTACTGTGTTTTGGAAAGGTTGGTTTGTTATTGTCACATCTATTGTCACGTTTTTGACGTGGTAGCCTGGACTTGTTATTGTTGTTGTTTTGTTTGTATATGAGTTTGTTGTGGAAGTTGTTTTTGGAGGAACATCATAAGAGTGGTCTGCGAGATTTACTTTGAATTCTGGCTTTGATGGTTTAGGTATTGACTGAGCAGAGGCAGATTCAACCATTATCAGGCTTGATACTGCTAAAATAATAACGAAAAGTAACGATAAATCATTGCGAAAACTGCCAATACTTACTTTTGCGATGTTTTGGCAAAAAAAGGTTTTTCGACAAGAATTCTTATTTGGTTTAGTCAAAGTTTCTTTACCTTGAATTCCTTGGTTGTTTTTCGGTGCCTTCTAAAAACCAATAAGGAAAATACGATTAATACTACTAAAATAGCAAAAATCAATATGAGGACTATATTCTGTTGAAACGGTGTTGGGGTTGACGAAATGTCAGGCATTATAAATGTTTGAGTTGGACTCCAATCGCTTGATTCAACAAAAACAGTGTGACTAACTGGGACTGGATATGGACCATGGTACCCTGGGTCTAGATGTTCTAAATGCTCAAAAGTTGTATACTGGTAGCCTAAAATTGCCTTAACTTGATAATCTATTTGGTCACCTACTTTGAAGTCGTCCACTGGAGAGGAAAGCAAAACAGTATATTGTGAACTTGACTGAGAAGTAAGCAATCCAATTTTGGTCGTTTCATCGTAATTTTGAACCCAGTTTTCCCCAAAGTGTGGTTTAGTACGTAAATTGTAGGAGAGAAAAGAAGCGTTACCATCAATAGTCGCAGGAAAGGCTTGATTCGAAACAGTTAGATCTACAGAAATATTTTGAACATGAGTAGCAGGAAAAGTTCGAGTTATTGTTTTATTGTTATAAGGATCTATTGTTGTAGTCACGGATGCAGGTACATCGTAGGAATGATCTACAATTTTAATGGTAAATTCTGGGATTAACGGTTTAGGTATTGAATGAGCGTTTGCAGGTTTAACGATTATTAGACTCAGATTCGAGATAATTATGATTAGGATTAGAATCAATGCTAGATTCTTTCTATTGCAATTCATAGGTAGTCCTTCGATGCTTAAGGTAAACCGCAACTAAGAGAACAGAAACAAAGAATGGAAAAATAACCAATATTGGAAACTCCGGAACAGTAGGAGTTGGAGTTGGATTTTGTGTTAAAGTTGGTGTCGGATTTGGTGAAGTAGATGCAGAAGTTTCACCTATGGTTACTGTTTGGGTGTTGCTCCATCCACTTTCAAGGCCAAAGAAAGTGAATCCAACATAGGTAAACATGATGTGTGCGTCATAGGATGTTTCAAGCGTGTATCCTTCTAATGCTTCAACTTGGAAGTCCATCTGTCCGTTAGTTGGTACTTGCTGTGTTAGGTGGTAGAGTATTGTTGTGTATTGAGCAGAATAATCTTGAACTGCATATCCATATGTCATGTAAGGGTTTGTTGCTCCGATCCCTGCTACTTGTGTTTGGTTAGCGAACATTGTAGTCCAAGTTTGTGAGTATGAGCCTTTATAGCGAACATCATAGAAGCGATTAATCGTGTTTTGGTTTGAGTCATTGTATTGTGTGAAAGGCTGATTCTTAATTGTGATTTGAATAGTTCTGTTATCAATGTGCTCTCCTTCTTTGGTAACGATAGTTTTTCCAGTATAGGGGTCAGTTCCGTAAGTTGGTGGAACGTCATAAGAGTAATCAACATATTTTGCTGTAAATTCTGGAACAGACGGCTTAGTTATTGATTGGGCAAATGCAGGTTTAACTATCGGAAGAGTTAGGCTTGATAAAGCCATGATTAGAATTAGAATTAATGTGAAACTTTTGTTAATGCTACCCATACTAAATGTTAGAACGGGTTGGCGATAAAAGGGTTCTTGTAAAATTTTCTTGACTGGGTTTGTTCAAGATTTCTTGACTAAACTTCTTTTGCGTTTGTGGTAGACCAATAATCCAGCAGGTACTACCATAAAGATAAGCAGAAACAGTGTTGTAGTCCATAAGGAAAACTCTGGAACAGTAGGTGATGGAGTAGATGTTTGAGACGGTGAAGAAGTAGACGTTGGTAATGGCGTGTTAATGTTGGGTGCCTCAGGGTTAGGTGCAGTCAAAAATGGGGTGAAGGTGACTGTTCCCAAGTTGTAGTCGTTTTTATAGTCATAGATTGATTGGTTGATTGCCAACTCGTTAGTTGTCCCCCACCAATTGTTAGATACATCGACATTTGTGGGAAGCCTCCAGTTTAAATTGGAGCCGTTATTGTAGATATTGTTGTTTCTGATTGTAGGTTTGGCTATGCCATCATCTCTTTGAACATTAATGCCAATAACGTTGTTAGCTATCAAGTTGGCCTCAATTAACAAATTTTCGTTTGACGCTGAATCGCTGTTTCCAGCCTCAATAAATATGCCGCAACCGTTATTATTTAATGTGTTTTTGTGGATTTCTATATGTTCAGTTGTGCTAAAAGACATTATATATATGGCTTCTTGACAGTTCGTTATCACATTATCTGTAATGGTGGCGTGTCCAAAGCAGGATATACCTGTGTAAGCTTGACCAACATAAGCGGAATTGCCACCAATGATAGTATTGTTTTGAACGATTACTGTTGAGGTAGAATAAGACTGAGTGTTAGCCGAAACGATTGGCACGTGTGCACCGGAATAACCGTTTGGGATGCCGCTGATTACGTTGCCAATGAGCGAGGTTGAGTCGCTAACTATTGCGCCGCCTGCTATCATATTATTGGTTATGCTGCTTGAGCCGCTGGCAGAAAAGCGCCCTGTTACAGTGCAGTTGTTTATTGTTATCGAATTTGCTGAAAAGGCTGAATTTATTAATCCATATTGTATGGTTGACTCAGAACCTGCTTCGCTGTTTATAGTTAGTCCCTGTAAGTTGCCACCGTTGAATTGGATTTTGCTTGTGCTTGTTCCTTTGGCTATTAATGTGCCGTTTACTTGCATATAGTAATGGTCTAAGTCGACAACTGTTCCAGCTTCGATTGTTAAAGTCACACCCTGTTTAAAACCTAAGGGACCTGTTAGACTGTATGGACTGTTTGATTTTGTCCAATTGGTATTTTGGCTAATTACGCCACTAACTTTTGTGCCACTTTGAGCTAATCCAAGGGGTATGGTTGCAAATATTATCATTAAGCCTAAGATTGCTATAATAAGAATAATGAATACTGCAAAAACCTTGCTTGATTTGCCCATGCTTATCCTATGATTGCTTGCGGATAAAAGACTTCTTGTAAATGTTTGAGACTGTGTGAAAAGTCTGCTCTAGCTTCGTCCAGTATGCCGTTAACCTTAAATCTAGACCCGTCGCCATAACAAACAAGACCAAAATAAGTGAGCAGACAATGAACAATGAAACCGACAGCTACGTAGAAGGCTTATCCAGAAACCAAACATTCCTGCTACCCAAAACAATAGAAGAATACGTCGAACCAGACAACCCAGTCAGATTCATAGACGCCTACGTAAACACCCTAGACATGGAAAAGTTAGGCTTCACCCACTCAACACCACAAGACCTTGGAAGACCATCCTACAACCCAAAAGACCTCTGCAAACTCTACCTCTACGGAGGCCTAAACCACATCCGATCCAGCAGAAAACTAGAACGAGAATGTAAAACAAATCTTGAGGCAATGTGGCTGCTCAAAGGCTTAGCACCCGATTTTAAGACCATAGCGGACTTTAGAAAAGACAATCCTTCAGCGATAGGTGCCTTGTTCAAAGATTTTGTGGCTTTCTTAAAAGATCTCAGTCTCTATGGAGCAAAACAAGTATCCGTGGACGGCACTAAACTGCGGGCTGTCAACTCCAACGACAAAGCCTTTACCCAACGAGCACTCGCAAAAAGAATAAAGGTCATGGAAAAATCAGTAAAACACTATCTAGAGGAATTGGATGCCCAAGATGAGCAGGAAGCATCTGACGAGCAACAAGCTAGTGGCGAAGTAGGTGAAGATGCTAAGGCTTTTGAAGTAGACAAACTGTCTGGTCTGCTTGAGAAGAAAGAGAAATCTGAAGAAATCCTCGACAGAATGCAAAAGAGCGGTCAAAAGGAAGTTGCTTTAACCGATCCGGATTGTCGGCAGATGATGAATCATGGCAGAGTTGAATCCTGCTATAACATGCAGGCCGCAGTAGATTCAAAAAATCATCTGATCGTTAACTACTTGGTAACTAACGAGGCTTCAGATTTAAATCAACTCAGCGGCGTAGCTATAAGTGCTAAAGAAACGCTTGATGTTGAGCAGATCGATTGCCTTTCAGATAAGGGCTATTTTGACTTTTGTGCAAATTAAGCAATGTGTCGATAGTGGAGTTACTCCTTATGTTGCAGTGAAGAGGTCGGGAACTGGGGGCAGTTTTATATCGCCAGAGTTTTCTGCTGACAAATTCCTCTATGACAAGGATGCTGATGTGTATGTTTGTCCAGCTGGACAGAGTTTGTTGTTTCATTACTGCTCAACTGTTAGGGAGGGGATGGATATGCGAACTTACAAGTGTAGAGAGGGTGTGTGCTCTTTTTGCCAGTTTTTTATGACTAAATGTACAGGCAACAAGAATGGGCGTGTAATTTGGCGGTGGGTGCATGAGGAAGTTGTAGATGATATGAGAAGGCGGATGAGGTTGCATCCTGAGGTTATGGGTGAGCGCAAAAAGGTGGTGGAGCATACGTTTGGTACAATTAAGAGGGCGTTTGGTGCTCCTTATTTGTTGCTTAAGGGTCTTAGAAAGGTTAGTGGAGAGGTTGGGTTGCTTTTGTTTTCTTATAATTTGAGGAGGGCTCTGAACATTCTTGGGGTTGAAGCTTTAATTCAAGCGCTTGTTAAAAAATAAATTTATAGAAAAAAAGTAAAGTTAAAAGAGTGTTGAGCTATTTTTCAAGCTTGCAATCAGTTGCTATATTTTTCACACGGTCTCATTCATTGACTGACCAAAAGGTAACCGGTGAATTCTCGAGTATTTTCCAAGAAGCCTTATATTTCATACTCTTTGGCCTTGCTCGGTTTGGTACTTCGTTTTTGCGACAATTCGCCATTAGTGCAGAGATTTAAGGTTGTTTATAGGCAATTTATCTAATTTGAAAAGGAACGTGTCTGATTGCTATTTACTAGAAGATTGAGCGGTTAGGGTTGGAAGTAGTAGACGAAGAGGTGCACACCCTTTCGACTACTACTTCTAATCTTGAGTTGCCCAAAGAATTGTGAGGACACCTTCTTTTACTGTACCCTTTGGTGAGGTCGTTTTGCACATTCATTCCAAATGAGACTTACCGGAATGTTTGATCCTTGGAACGTTACCCGCTCAAGGTTAACTGCCCTACGCAAGATCGAGCGAGTTCAAGCAGATTTAGACTTTGCACTTCAAGTCGGAGTTAAAATTAAGGTTTAGTGTTTGTCCTTTTTGCTTCTGTGGTAGACCAACAACCCAGCAACCACCACCACAATTATACCAATTATCATCGGAATTGTCCATGATGGAAACCCGGCACCTATAGGAGAAGGAGAAGGCGTTTGAGATGTTGATGGAGAGGCTGAGGGGTTAGGTGTTGTTAGTGGAGTGTTAACGCTTGGTGCTTGAAGATTAGGTGCAGTCAAGAAAGGAACAAAGTTGACTATTCCTAAGTTGAAATCATTTTTGAAATCATAGATTGTTTGGTTTATAGCTTGTTGGTCGGTTGTTCCCCACCAGTTATGCATAGCTGTAACATTGCTAGGACCTGTTAAGGATAGGTTTTGAGTATTGTTTTCAATATTGTTGTAGACAACTGTTGGATTGGAAGGGTTCCATTGATCGATAATTCCATATGTGTTGTTAAATATCGTGTTATTAGTAATGGTCATGATGACTTTGTTAATGGCAATTCCATACACATTATTGAAGATTAAGTTATTTTCAATTATTGATGTTCCATCGTAGATGCCACCGTTGATGCCTTCTTGGAACCCAGAGATAATATTATTGAGCAAGTGGCTATCATTCTCAGCCAATATTCCTGTTGTTAAGCTTTGACCCGCTTCACTAGTCAAGTTGTTGTTTGAAATTATCGATGAACCCGTTGTATAGACAGCGAATCCGTCTCTGACAACTCTACCATAAGCATCATAAAATGCGGTCCCTCCCTGAATAGTGTTGTTTGTAACAGTTCCAGAGTTTACCGTTACATCTCCCGAAATGTTGTTAGAAGTGATGGTTGAGCCGATGACATTTCCAAAAATCTTGTTATTGATAATTGTGCTAAAGGGTGCGTTGACATCGCCGTATATGTTGTTGTTTGAAATAAAAGCATCAATGTTCAAAGTACCCGTCGTGCTGCCGGATATTAATTCAGCGTTACCTGAAACTTGACCTACATTGCTGTTAAGTATTAGCGAAGAGCCACTGACTGAAAGAGGTTGGTTGATTGTGCTGTTTAATATTTTGATTGTTACATCGCTTGAAACTGAAGACCCATTGATAATCGAGTCTTCGATTATAATGCCTGAACCAGTTTGTTCATTCCAACCGTTACTAAGTGAGGTAAATATTATCTGTCCATTTCCTCCCATCCGAACGGGGTCAGTATTGCTTCCTTTTGCAATTAATGTGCCGTTGACTTGAATGTAATGAGCGTTGATATTGATGGTTGTTCCAGCTTCAATCGTCAGTATTACGCCTTGGTTTACAGCTAAAGGACCAGTTAGAATGTACGGGCTACCCGCTTTAGTCCATGTAATATCTGAGTTAATAATACCACTTTCGTTCGTACCACTTAGCGCCCTTCCCAAAGGAATTGCTTCGAAAATTAGACTTAGACATGAGATAGTTATGGTTAGAATTAGAATCAATGCTAAGCTCTTGTTAATGCAATTCATGATTAGTCCTTCGATGCTTAAAGAACACTGCAACCAAGAGCACAGAAACAAAGAATGAAAAAATAACCAATATTGGAAACTCTGGAATTGCAGGAGTAGGTGAAGTAGATGCAGACGTTTCACCTATGGTTACTGTTTGTGTGTTGCTCCAATCGCTTTCTTGTTCATAATGGAAGACAGTGCCAATAGTTTGGATATGACCACCAAAATAGAGAAAATTAAATCCTATAACTGCTCTAACTTGAAAATCAACCTCTGCATCAGTTGGAAGACCATTGAAGTCTGAAAATGATTGCACCGTATAATCGGAATTTGATGCTTCTACACCCCAGATTCTGCTGGCATTATCTACATGATTAATGTTGAAATAATCATTTCCATCATAGTAGCCTGTCCAGTTTTCAAAGTGCCCCTTCCATCTTATTATGTAAAATAAGCCAGTCACATTCCCATCAAGATTTGTTGGTATGAAAGGCTGGTTTCTAATTGTGACATCAACCGTCTTATTTTCCACTTTATAGCTTGGATGAGTTACCTGTTTTCCTGTGTAAGGGTCAATGGAAGTGCTTGCTGGAACAACATAAGAATGGTCAACAGTTTTAACTATAAATTCCGGTATTGAGGGTTTAGGTATTGACTGAGCAAATGCAGGTTTAACTATCGGAAGAGTTAGGCTTGATAAAACCATGATTAGAATGAGAATTAATGTTGAACTTTTGCCTATACTACCCATACCAAATGTTAGAACGGGCTGGCGATAAAAGGGTTCTTGTAAATGTTTCTTGACTGGGTTTGTTCAAGATTTCTTGACTAACAAAAGTTAGAGTGAATTGTCTGGGTTCTGATACTGTCGTGTTTGCGACAATAAGCCATTAGTGCAGAGGTTTAAGGTTGTTTATTGGCAATTTACCCAATCTGAAAAGGACCTTGTCTGATTGCAATTTTACCAGAAGATTGAGTGGTTAGGGTTTAGAAGTAGTCGACGAAGAGGAAAAAAACGTTTCGACTACTACTTCTCTTGAGTTGCCTGAGGAGTTGCCCAGTATTGAAGAAACGCTGATGAAGTTATCGGCTGCTTTGGATGTCTTAGAAAAGCCGGGTCTGGAACCGTTAACTTTAGAGTGCTTTCTTTTAGTTTTGAGGGCAAGTATAGCGAGAACGCTATCTACCAAAAGCTGCTTGATCTGGGCTTATTGAAAGACGGGATGTAAAGACTTTTTCTGGATGGACCTCCGATAAGCCTAGATATCGGAGGTACTAAGCATGAGTGATGTAGTCGTTGGGTTGGATGTTCACCTGAAGAATACTCAGGTGACAGTTATGAAGAATGATTTGATTGGAGAAATAGTGAAAAAGGAAAGGGTAATTACAAGCAAAGCTGGCTTTAAAAAAGCCCTAGAATCTGTGCCTAAAGGCTCAAAAGTCGCTTTAGAATCAGTTGGTTTTTGCTGGCCCTGGATTGACCTTCTAGAGAATTAGGTTATGAAGTGCTGCTTGCTAACCCCTTGAAGGTAAAACTCCGAGCGGAAGATATTAAGAATGATAAAGTGGATAGTAAAACGTTGGCTGACTTAACGAGGATGAATTGGTTGCCCACATGCTACGTTCCCCCAGCTGAACTCCGTTGGCTGCGTAGTCTATTGCGCCATAGATCCTATCGAACTAGGCTCTCTACAGGCGTAAGAAACAGAACCCGCTCTGAGTTCGGTAAGCGAGATATCGGTTTAGAGGTTAATCTTGGCACTATTAAGGGTAGGAAGGCTGCTTTGAGCCTTGATGTTTTTGAGGTCACTCAAAATATGGAGCTTTTGGAGTTGATTGTCCGGCAGGAAAAAGGAAGTTGAGAAGCTGCTGTTTGAGAAATATGGTAAGCTCAGGCCCGTTGGGTTGCTTATGACTATTCCTGGAGTGGGCTTTATTTCAGCTTTGACTTTGTATGCTGAGATTTGTGATATTAAACGGTTTAGTAATCCAGATAAGCTTGCTCATTATGCTGGGCTGGTTCCAAAGGTTAGGCAGTCGGGTGAACATACCTGGTATGGGGCGAGAATCTAAGGGTGATAAGTGGTTGAAGTTGATTTTGATAGAGTCTTCGTGGGCGCATGTGCGTTTTTGTCCAAAGGGTCGTTTAGCTTTAATCTATTTGGAGGCTTGTAGGCGAAAGAAGTGTAAGGGTGATGCGATTAAGATTGTTGCTCGTAAGTTGGTTAATGTGGTTTGGCATATTTGGACGTGTGAGCAAGAGTTCATGGTAAAGTAGGACAAGTGGCAAGGGATGTCTTCTGTCTTCTTCTGCGGCTTAATCGCTTTTGAAAGAATGAAGTTCCTTTGCTGTTGGCTTAAGCCGGTGTGCGACTGGGATCGCTGATAGGAGAGTGCTGTCTGAAATACAGGGTTTGAGTGAAAGAATATATGTGAAGCATGAGGTGAGATTGTTAGGTAGTCGGAGTTCTGTTTAGAGCGGCCTTCGTCTGGTCTTCTTACATAGGAGAAGAAGAAGACGGTGCAAAAAAATCGCTCTTCTTCTTCTTCTTCCATTCTAACAAGTAAGCTCACTTTGCCTAAGGAGTTGCCAATTGTTGAAGAATCACTTAAAATATTATGTGCTGCTTTGAAGGCGCTAGAGATGCCTGGGTTGGATGCGTTCGAACGTTTGAAATTTCAAATATAGGCTCAAATTTTCTTTATCTGAAGGTTTCTTAGAAACGTCTAAACTCTCAACGGATAGTATGCTAACAACTGCAACTAAGATAATGGCTATGCAAGTACTGTTGCCACGAGTTTTTTTGGCACATAAATTACCTGACAGCTGTTTAGAATAGATTTACTTTAATGCTTTTTGTTAAATCTCATTCTTGCTGGAAAACTCTTGGATAACTCAAAATTTGATGTCCTTCCAACTTGAACCTCCACCGAACAAGCTTGGGAACTTGAATCCGGTTGCCCGATTGCAACTTGGTTTTAAAATTGACCTTTTCAGTCAGAGGCACCAAACCTTAACCCGACTTTTCTAGACGCATAGTGACTATTGCAGACGCAATCTATTAAGAATTAAGGCTTCATTTTAAAAAAGCAACCCAAAAACAAGAGGAATACAAATTTTTGCCAGTTTTTTTGTTCTTCTTCTTTTAACTACTATTCCATCCTCCATCTATTCTATCTTCTTTTTTGGGATTAGCAGATTCTCTTGATCAAACATAATATTGTTGGTATCATGATTAAACGCAAAATATCATTTGGTTGTCAGGTGCTTGTATCGTTTTATTGCCCCCGCAACCATGACAAAAACAAGCAAGGCAATAGCAATCGGCAAAATCCAGAAAAAATTAGTTGCCGGCAATTCACCAGAAACATTAGTTCAATTTCAGTTTAAAATCGTTTCTAACAGATTTTATGTTTATGAAGTGTTGGTCAAGTGTGCTTAGTGTCAGGTCTCTTCTGATACATATTGCGGCGATTAGTATGTCAATTGTTGGCAGAGGCTTTCCTTTTTTGATCAAAGCAGCAGAAATTTTTAAGCTTTCATTGTAATCATCAATTGTCGGATAAATTACATCTAAATCCTTAAGTTCTAAGGCTTTTGGAAATTCAATTATGTTGTAATATAGTTGTTAAGCCTTTGAGGCTGGTTTTACTAGTTTTTAGGTAGTTTATGAGCTGGTTTGTGTCGTAGACAATCTCTTCCATTCCAGGTCCCTGCTCTTTTCGTATTGTTCAGTTGCTTTCTCGATGGTTATGTTGGATAACTCTATATTGGAGTCTTTGAGCATGGCTAGTAGTGTGCTTGAAGGCACAACGCCTCCTTTGACTATTTCCATTTTGTTGATGTAGTCTGCGATCGACTTTCGTACAACTTCGCTCCATTTTACTTCTGAGATGTTTCTTCATCTTATCGCATAGCTCTGAAGGAATTGAGATAGTCATGTTTGTCATGGCAAGAATTTAGGTAAAAATGCATATTTAAGTATTATTATTATATTATTTTTACTAAACTGCCTTCCAAAAGCAATTATCTTGAGCAATTTCAAAACTCCAACATCAGCTCTTGCTATGTTTGCAGCAAGATACCGAAAAGAATCGAATTATGGGCAATTGTGCGTGCTTTTTATGTAGATTATTGCTTATCTAGTTCTATTTTTTGAAGCTTAATTGGCAAAATCTGTTTTTTGAGTTAATTTTATATATAATTCAAAAGATATTTCTTTTTGAGCGATTTAAAATGGAAAAGCTTGATGAAGGCATCAGTGACTTTGGCGATTTTAAAGCTTCATTGTTTAGAACCCTTGATGGGCGACATTTTATTCGGTTTGAGCCTTTGAATGGGGAAGGAAAACCTCATATTGAGTGGCTTAAAGGAAATGACTATTTGGAATGGCTGAGATGTTTGAGGCGGTTATCCCGCGATTAAGAGCTTCACTATGTCAGAGCGCTGAACATTTCTTTCCGCCTCGTAAGGAAAGGCGATAAAGGCATCGCCAGTTTCCCTTCTGCTAAGTCATGTATGTAATGTCATCCCATGGGTGTCTGTAGAGACCCTGTTTGAGTCTTTTCTGGTCAAGAAAATGCCCTGTCATGCCAATGGTTCTACCTAGCACGAACAAGCCATTTAGTGCTCCCATTTGGATAGATTCGTCGGCTTCTTGTTTTGTCATTTCATTTCTCAGGAGATCTACGAAACAAATTCCGATGCAGCCGTCCACGTTCAGGATGAGGTTGTCTTTCTTAGTTGTGGTGACCTTTTCTACTTCAAGAGCGAAATCTAACACCGGTGTAGCTTTGAAGTGTTTCTTAGCGTATTCCTTCATGATTGTGACGCGCATGTCAGGGTTGTTCACGTTCTTTATCAAGTGTCCAATTCCCTGGATGTTCTCACCTTTCTTCTTCATCTCCTCAACGAACTGGGCTGGAGTTAATCCCCTGTCGAAGGCATCAGAGAAACTTTGAGCAGCCCCGTCTATGGCACCTCCAAACCTAGGCCCAATGGTCAGCATGCCGCTTACAACCGAAGAAATCAAGTCCTTGCCCGCCCTCGCCGCCACAATGGCATTGTGCGCACCTGAAACAGCGGGTCCGTGGTCAGCTGTAACCATGATCGCCATTTCAATGAACTTAGTTGCGTATGGAGGGAACTGGCGTTTGAACCACAAAATGGAAAGTACTCCACCGATACCTATGTCTTTTTTGAACACTTCGGAGATCGGCATCTTTCCGTAAAGCAGTTCTTCGCCTCGGTCGTCGGAAATTGTGCAGATAAAATTTGAGGGTTTGCGTATGAGTCCTTCTTTTAGTGCTTTCGCGTAGTCCATGGGGATTTTTGGCACTGGAGGCTCTGGTTTAGGTTTGATGACGCCTTTTTGCACTAGGTTCTCATATGTTTCCTTTATTTTTTGGTCGTAATCATCATATGAATTGGGAACGATTGCTCCAGCAGCTCTAAGAGCCGCATTCTTAGCGTCAGCAGTTTCCACCTCGTCACCTGCTTTTGCACCTGCGTGACCAAACTGAACCTCAGTTTTGAATGCTTTAGAACAGGTGCCCGTGACCCAAATGACCAGAGGCTTGGTTATCTTCTTGGTTTTTAATGCTTCAGCAATCTCGTACTCTGCACTTCCTCCTACTTCGCCCAAACAAACCAACATTTTAATGTCTGGTATATTCTCGAACCTGAGAAGATGATCGAGCAAAGTGGAACCTGGGTAGGTGTCGCCGCCAATAGCAATGCCTTCGTATAAACCGTCGGTGTTCCTAGCAACAATGTTATAGGCCTCGTTGCTTAAGCCGCCAGATTTAGAGACGAAACCCACTGAACCCGGTCTATGAAGCTTCGACTCGATAATGTTTTCGATTGTTCCGCCTGCGTTTCCAATCTTGAAGCAGCCAGCTTTTATTCCTCCAACCGTGGCCGGACCTATGATGACTTTTCCAAGCGCTTTAGCCTTGGCTGTGACCAGTTTCATACGCCTTTCAGGAACGCCTTCGGCAATTATCACAATTGTCCGCAACTGTGGTATAGCGAGTGCTTCTTCAGTTGAGGGTGCAGCTGATCTGTAAGATGCAAAGTTTATCATCACATCAGCGTTGGGATGCATCTTTGCAGCTTTCTCAATGTTCTTGTAAACTGGTATCAGAATCTCATGCGTTCCAAAAAAGAACTTGGAGAAGCTATCGGCACCAGTCGGGTTGATTATTGCTGCAACAGATGGTGTTTCGCGATGTGATGCATAGTCAAAGTCCAGCATTCTCTGGGTTGCGTTGACTTGGTTGTTGTAAATGAATGATTGAGTATTTTTATTGAAAAGTTCGTTAGAAATTGTTTTTGGGATTTTAGTCTCCTCCTTTTAACGCCATAGCAACAATCCTGGTCATATGAGTCTCCGGTCCATACACTTCAACAGGTACCCCTAGCTTCTCGCCGAGCGCTCTCATCTTCATGAGCCCTTCCTTATAATTTGGTCCTCCTCTACGGACAAAAATCTTGACCATGTTTTCTTGGAGGTTTTTTTGATACTCCTCGAGCGCCCTTATTATGCCCTTAAATGTAGCAGCTACATCAGTGAAATTTGCTATTCCGCCACCGATGAGCAGTATTTTGCCTTTTGGATTCATGGTTTTTGTCATGAGACTAAGGATTGTTTTGGCATAGAGGTAGGTGAATTCCTCACTTGGGTCCCCCGAATACTCGCCGTAATTCGCCAACTCACACATGAAGCCAAGATCGGTGATTGTGTCGGCGAATATGACTGATGCTCCCCCACCAGCAACCATTGTCCAGACTCTGCCTTCAGGATTGAGGACGGTTAACTTGAGCGAGGCCCCAGTTTTTGAATCTAATTCCTCAATAAAAGCCTCTTCCTCTATAGAGGTGCGACCGAACGGCGCTGGAAACTCTATGTTTCCCCATTTCTCGCCGCTTTCGAACTGAGCGGTGCTGTCTAATTTTGCGGCAAGATCCAGCGGAATAACTGCGTCTTCGGTGACTGCAACGGGGTTAATTTCCAAGTAGGTGAAGTTTAGGTCAGCATAGAATTTGAACAGAGCTTCGATGAAGCCGGCAACGCGTGCTTTGCGGTGCGCAGACAGTTTCGCGAGGAGTTCCTTCTCGATTTCTTGGGCTGTGGGGTAGGTGCCGATGGGAACTTCCAAGCGTGCTGCTTTGCTGTCGACATCTCCAACATTTACGCCGCCTTTATGGTAGAACATGATTGTGTCGCCATCCTTAGTTGACATTATTGCGATATAGCATTCGTCAGATTCCTTGTAGAAGGCACACGGTTTGATTATGAAGTGGGTAAGCTGTCCGGTGATTCCTTTATCTAGGGGTTTTCCGTCACTGTCGAACTTGCCGTAGATTGTTATGGGTTTAGCTGATTTTTCTTTGATCCATGCTTTGGCCTGGTCAAAATTTACGTCGACAAGAACCAGCTTGTTCTTTCCCCTTCGCTTAATCAGTTGGTCAGGTTTAACGACTAGTTTCTCATCTGTTAACCACGGGTTTTGTTTTTGTAACTCTGCCATATCCGTCTCTGGTGTGACAGTAACGATTTTGTCGGAGATCTCGTATTTTCCCGCAGAATAATCTTTTAGCAGGCGTGCAAGCATGCGCATGCCGTCTGCTTCCCGGATTGCTTTATGGGCCATTGTGTTTTCCTCTATTTTAGTTTCTTCTGAAGTCTTTTCGCAACTTCATCAATGAATTCTTCGGTTGTAACCTGCCTATTGTTCGGGTTAGGTGTGGCAACAAGCATCAGATCACTTGTCATTATGCCCCCCTCAATTGTCTCGACAGTTGCCTCTTCTAGTTTATTCGCGAATTCCATGACTTTGGGTGTCTTGTCTAATTCGCCTCTTTTTCTAAGACAGCCCGTCCAAGCAAATATCAAAGCTGTAGGATTTGTGGAAGTCTTTTCACCTTTCAAATGTTTGTAATAATGTTTTTGCACTGTGCCATGAGAAGCTTCGAATTCGTAATATCCCTGAGGGCTAACAAGCACAGAGGTCATCATCGCCAAACTGCCATAGGCTGAGCCCAGCAAGTCACTCATAACGTCACCATCATAGTTCTTGCACGCCCACAGCAAACCGCCTTCAGTCTTCATTATTCTGGCAACTGCATCGTCGATTAGTGTAAAGAAATACTCAAGACCGGCATGCTCGAATTTAGCTTTCCAGTTACTTTGATATTCCTCATCGAAAATCTTGCGGAACTGTGCATCGTAAGTTTTAGAAATTGTATCTTTTGCGCCGAACCATAATTGAAGCTTCTGGTCATAGGCGTAAGTGAAGCAGGCTTTGGCGAAGCTGGCTATGGATTTGTCAGTGTTGTGAATGCCTTGAATTATGCCTGGTCCCTTGAAGTCCTGGATGGTTCCTCGCCAGAGTTCCTTGCCCACGGCGTTTGTGAAGACCATTTCCGCTTTTCCCGCCTCTGGTACACGATACTCACAGTTTTTGTATACGTCACCGTAGGCGTGTCTTCCGATGTGAATGGGTTTCTTCCAAGACCTGACAGCTGGCAAAACATTGTTGACTAAAATAGGTGCCCTAAACACGGTGCCGTCAAGTGCGGCGCGGATGGTTCCGTTGGGGCTGCTCCACTCTTTTTTGAGGTTGTATTCTTTAACTCTGTCCTTGTTGGGAGTGATGGTTGCACATTTGACTCCGACGCCGTATATTTTTATGGCTTCTGCAGCTTCAAGGGTTATTTTATCGTCTGTTTCGTCTCTTTTTTTGAGTTGGAGGTCA
Source organism: Candidatus Bathyarchaeota archaeon (assembly GCA_963809455.1). Taxonomy (GTDB): domain Archaea; phylum Thermoproteota; class Bathyarchaeia; order Bathyarchaeales; family Bathycorpusculaceae; genus Bathycorpusculum. The sequence goes on from CAWEJP010000001.1 coordinate 459,644, forward strand.
TAGTATACACGGTTCATATCTAAGAAGGGCAAAAGAAGCTGGTCTTTAACCATCTGCCACATTACCCGTGTCATTTCGTCTCCGTCGATTTCTACAATTGGGTTTTTCACTTCAATTTTTTGCACAAGAAAGTCCTCCTCTATTTTCCTTTTACAGTGTAAGGTAGCAAGCCGCCTTCAAAGAGAATATCTTTCTGCCTTTTGGAAAGATTGTATCCAAGCTCAATTTTAAGATTCTTGGTCTTATCTACTAAGGTGACTGGCTCGTTATTCTGTAGTTTCGTTTTGAGGTCGGGAAGTCCAATCTCGTCTCCTTGTTCTAGTTTGTCGTAATCAGCCATGTTCTTAAATGAAAGCGAGATTATTCCAAAGTTGACTAGGTTGGCGGCGTGTATGCGCTCGACGGATTTAGCTATGATTGCCTTGACACCAAGGTACATTGGGCATAACGCAGCGTGTTCCCGTGAGCTTCCCTGTCCATAAGATTCTCCTGCCACAATGATTGTAGCTAGACCATTCTTCTTGGTTTCCATGGCACGTCTTGGGAAATCCTTGTCGATGGGTTCAAAAACGTATTTTGAGTATTCAGGTACGTTTGAGCGGTATTTGAGTCTGGCTCCTGCGGGCATAATGTGGTCGGTTGTGATTTTGTCGCCGACTTTTATGCCGACTAAACCTTTGATTTCATCAGGCATCTTATCGTTAACTGGCGGAGCGCCGATGTTGGGACCCCTGATGACTTCAACGTTCTTGTCTGCATCTTTGGGGAAGATGAACATGGAGTCATCAACGAGGAATTCGCTGGGCATGTCAACTTCGGGGTAGGCGATGTCTGCGCTTCGAGGGTCGGTTAACTTGCCCGTGATTGCGGATACCGCTGCAACTTCGGGGCTGACAAGGTAAACCTGTGCGTCTGAGGTGCCGCTTCTGCCTTCAAAGTTTCTGTTGCTTGTACGAAGTGAAACACCGATTGATTTGGGGCTTTGGCTGTTGCCGATACAGAATCCACATGTCGCTTCAAGCAATCTAGCGCCTGAATCCAACAGATCTCCGATGTAACCGTCTTTCGTCGCCATCTGCAGCACTTGTCGTGAACCCGGTGCGACACCGAAGGAAACGTCTGGGTGAACTTTTTTGCCCTTCATGATTTTGGCGGCGGTTGCTATTTCTTTGTAGGATGAGTTAGTGCAAGAACCAAGCATTATTTGGTCAACTTTTAAGTCTTTTATGTCGCTGACTTTAACGACGTTGCCTGGGCTATGTGGCGCTGCTGCAAGAGGTTCAATTGTGTTAAGGTCTAGCTCTACGACCTTGTCGTATTCGGCGTCGTCATCAGCCTTTAACTCAACCCAGTCTGCTTCTCTGCCCTGGGCCTTGAGAAATCGTTTTGTTTCTTCGTCTGAGGGGAATATGGAGGTTGTGACACCCATCTCTGCACCCATGTTGGTAATTGTGGCTCGCTCTGGAACGGTAAGGTTGCCTACGCCTGGTCCAGCATACTCCATTACGACGCCGACGTTGCCTTTCACTGTGAAAATCTCAAGCATCTTCAGGACTACATCTTTTGCGCTAACCCATGGTTGGAGGGCTCCCTTGAGGTTTATTTTGTAGACTTTTGGGCATGTTAAATAGAACTCGCCGCCGCCCATCGCGACAGCAACGTCTAATCCGCCAGCGCCGATGGCTATCATACCGATGCCGCCTCCAGTGGTTGTGTGACTGTCTGAACCAAGAAGCGTCTTACCGGGTTTGCCGAACCTTTCCAAATGAACTTGATGGCATATCCCGTTGCCTGCCTTGGAGTATATTATGCCGTATTTGGCGGCTACTGTCTGCAGGTACTTGTGGTCGTCTGCATTTTCGAAACCGACTTGGATGGTGTTGTGGTCTACGTAGCTAACGGAAAGCTCTGTCTTGACTTGTTTAAGACCCATTGCCTCGAACTGCAGGTACGCCATTGTTCCTGTAGCATCTTGTGTGAGCGTTTGATCAATTTTTATGCCTATCTCGCTTCCAGGAACGTATTCGCCTACCACCAAATGTTTTTCAAGAATTTTCCGTGTAAGGGATTTGCCCATAATCGTCCATCCTTTGTAAAGATTTGAGTTTCTTAAAGAAATATAAAGGTTGTCAATTTACAGTAAAAACAGAGTTTACTTAACAAATCCCCCAAATTTGCTACTTAATTTCCAACTCGGAGACAACAAATATTTTATGAACCTTAAGCCCGAAACTTTTCCTGATTAAGCCCCGATTGAAAAAATGCGTCATACCTGCAGGTTTTACTTTTATGTCAGTTCCTGCTTGAATCTGTATAGACAGGGTTTAATATTGAACCTAAAAGACATGTTCAACGTTGAGTTTGAAGCGATTCCACCCTACAATTTTGAGCTCACTCTCCGCAAGCCAGCAGGGTGGTATTGGTCCACTCCAGAAGAAATCTTTGAGGAAGGAACCTGCTGGAGCACAACGCGCTTTAAGGGTGAACTTTTAGGTCTAAAGCTGTGTTATGTTGGCACTGCTCGAAAACCCAGAATAAGATGCCAAATATATTCTCAAACAAAACTGAATGATTCTGATAGGCAAACGATAACTTTGACGTTAAAGCGTGCCCTCAAAGTAGAGGAAGACCTGAAAGGCTTTTATGAGCTCAGCCAAAACGACGACATCCTGCAAGGCGTAGTCAAGGATCTTTATGGCATGCATACCATCGGTTGGCCCGAGCTGTTTCCAGCCCTGATTTTAGCTGTGACTCTACAGATGGCACCAATGAAGAGGAGCAACCAAATGATGGATTTGCTGATGACTAACTTTGGCGATGATGCATGCTTTGATGGAAAAACCATTCGTTACTGGCCTTCAGCCCAAACCATCGCTAATGAGTCGGTCGAAGAATTGATGGTTAAGGCTAAGCTGGGCTACAGAGCCAAAAACCTCATTGCAATCGCAACCGCCCTGACCCAAGGCTTCCCCAGCATGGATGAACTCTATGCTATGGCTCCAGAAGAAGCAAAAAAGAAACTTTTGACCTTGTATGGAATCGGCGAATACTCAGCTGAACTAGTGATGCCAAAGACAGGGTTTCCACTGGATGTTTGGAGCGCCAAAATCTTCAGTGTCCTATTCCACGGCAAAACACCTGAAAACCCCAGAGATGCAATACCTGCCCTCAAAGAAGTTGCAGAAAAAAGATGGGGCGAATGGAGAGGCTACGTGTTTGTCTATGTCCTAAACGATTTGCCCAAGCTATCCGCGCGTTTAGGAGTCGATTTAACAAAGTTTTAAAAAACCCTCATCTGTTGTTGTAGTGTGCCAGCCACATACCCTTTAAAGCGGTAACAACATAGTTTTCATTAACTGGTGTTTTAATTGGAAAAATCAACACAGAAGTACATCTCCTTCATAAAATTAGGCTCTGCGGGATCAGGAAAGCTGTATGCTGAAATAATGAAGTGGAAAGACAAACCGATGGGCGGCGTTAAGTTGCAGGAAGCTTATCAGGTGTTTGGCAAATGGGACTTCGCGGTACTTTTTGAGGCGGATACGAATGAGAATGCGCTACATTTCGCTGGTGACATTGTACGTCCAATTGCAGGTGTGGTTGCGATGAGGACAGTTCCGTTGGATCCTCTTAGAAGCTGGGCCTAACCATACTTCTCCTCTTAGAGATAAAATCATGTCAAGCATTCCTGCCCTTTCAACAGTTGACGATTTTCTGCAGATTGAAGGTACGACTTTGGTAACTCAAAACGCAAAAGAGAAGAATTCGGAAAAAAAGCGGATTCTTGTAGTGGACGATGATGTAGGTATCTTGAGGGTTTTTAAGGGTATTTTGGAGCGAGAAGGGTACCTGGTTGAGACAGCTGAGACGGGACTTGCTGCTTTAGAGAAAATTAACAACGAAAAGTTTGATGTGTGTTTAGTGGATGTTAGGCTTCCCGATATGGATGGAACGGATATTTTGTTGAATATGGTGAATGATTCTAAAACGATCAAGATCGTCGTTACAGGGTTCTCCACAGGCGAAATTGGAAAGCGAGCGGCAGATTTTGGGGCAGACGACTTTTTGGTCAAACCAGTTAAACCCGAAGAGCTCATAGCGACTGTGCGCGACTGCTTAATTATACGCGAACAAGAAAGCTAAGGCTTCAAGGATTTCAGAACCTTGATTTTAATTTGCAGGTTCTATCCAAATCCAAAAAACCAACGGACGTTTGATGATGACGAACCGAATTTTGCGCATCAACGGAATGATCTATCAAGACTAAACCCAAATTACAAAATTGCTTTTTTGAAGGTTTAGCGGTTGAGATTGTAGAAACCCTGAGAAGTTGTTGTTGCTGCAACTGCATTCTGCAGACCATTTGCAACAACAATAAACCAAACCACCAAAACAAAAAAGAAATTAGCCAAAAAATAAAGCTGCTGTATATACAAATTGTATAAACAATCTGTATAAACAATTTAACGGTTGAGGGCCAGTACTACACATATGTAGGTTTTAATATCGAGGAAGGAGTTTTAGCATCGTTTTGCTCACAAACTCACACCCATCCAAAACAAAAGTTAAGGGTCCATTCACAAATCTTAAAAAGGCAAATCCAGATAAACGCGTCACCAACAAAAAGGTGTTACAACGGGGTTCCTCAAAAAATTCACAAACCACCTCACTGCCCCAGACGCAACTGTCCAATTAACCTTTAACAACTACTCAGTAACGTTAGGAGACAACCTTCAAGGAACCCTCAACATCGCTTCAAAAGAAGAATTCGATGTCCTAGAAGTTAGATGCGAAATTGCCTGCATTGAACAGGTTAAAGTCATCAAAGAAGTCTACGACCCCGCACTAAAAAGATCGATTCCCCAAGTTGTAAATGAAACAGCCGTTATTTACAGTGCAAAACCCGCACTTTCCGGCACCTCACATTTTGCAAACGGCGAAAATCGCAGCGTCCCAGTTAACATAAACATTCCAGCAGGTGCAAGACCGACCTATTCAGATGTAGATCGACGAGTAACATGGACCATAAAAGGCGTCTTAGCCATAAACGGCAGACCCGATAAGGTAACTCAAACCAGTGAAATCCAAGTTATAACGTCAGCAGTGCAGGCTCAAGCAGCGACAGTGCAAAGAGAAGTCATCCGAACCGTAGTCATGATTCCATGCAAGTACTGCCAAGGCTTAATGGATCAAACGGTGACTGTATGCCCTAACTGTGGCGCAAAAAGAACAATTTAGACTAAAGAAAAAAGAAGTTTATTGTTCGGTGTTTTCATCGCTTGTTTTGCAGGCGTTTACTCTTCTTCTTCTTCGCAGTCTTCGCATTCGCAGTCGCAATCTTCGTCTTCTTCTTCGAAACCAAAAACAATTTTCTGCATTTCTAAAACCAACCATTTAGGTGAAAATGGGCTAAATAAACCCTCTTGTCAAATTCTACATATTAGCTAAAATGATTCTTTGAGCTGATTGCCTGGAAAAACAATTAAACTAAGCAGCCCAACCTTTGTAAGTATGCCGCAAGAGGTTCCAGCCACCTTAAAAGACTTAATCGTGCGTTTCGTTCAAACTTACAGCAGCGTGCCGGACTTAGAGCTTGACTTGTACCTAAACCCTAAACCCTGGTTCATGCCTCTTAACAGCGATGAAGCCAAACAGGAAGCGGCACACTACTTCTTGTTGGCAGCCGCGATTAGCGACTACAAACTAACTGGAAACCCCAGAAACGTACGGCTACTCCTTAACCGACTTTACACAACTTTGGGACCCAAATTATACACAGCAAAGAACGTTTCCGACTTTGCTGCTGAAATTAACAGGTTTGAACATCAAACAGAAAAATTTGACCATCTGGGACAAGCAAAAGCTGAGATTGCAGAGGTAATATGCTCAGTTAACCAGTTCGTAGAGAAAAAAGCCCATGGCAACCTCATCGGTTACTCTGAAAAGTTAGCTCAAAAAGGCAGGAAACCAGCGGATTTTGTTAAGGAACTTTCGTTTAGTGTTAAGCGGATGACCAAGCAGCATAAGGCTAAAGCATGGCTATACCTTCGCTGGATGGTTCGAAACTCACCTGACTTGGCGCTCTTCAAATTCAACCCCAAAGACCTTATGGTTTCACTTACTACTCCCAAATACAGGGTCTACGCTGCGTTGGGGCTAAGCGATAACGAAAACTTGCCGTTCGAATTAAGCATTAAAAATCAGCCCGAAAGCTGGTGGGAAAACACCGCTGCATTCGACGCTGACGCAGAGAAATTAACCAACTTTGCGAAATCACTGTTTCCTGAAGACCCAGCTAAAGTTGATTTTCCATTCTTTATCTTGGGAACATGGCTTGAGTACTCCGACTTAACCGCTGCATCTTTGACCAAATCCATGCAGTTTTTTATCCACAAGCATGAAGAATTCCTGCAGCCGCTTATGCGTTACTTAACTGTCGTTTACCATTATAACAGGATAGGTGAACGTATTGATCCTGGAGCTTTTTCAGGCTTAGAACTTGATGTTTATGACTTTCTTAAGACCAAACAAGTGATTTTTAACTATGAATTTATGGAGTTTTGTCTTTCAAAGGAAAACGCTCTTTTTGTTTACAAACCAGATTTTCTTCTGCCTCAAATAACAGATAAAGGCAGAAAAGTCCTGCTTGAACCCCATGGCATCAGAACCAACCTCATAGAGTTTCTTGGTAAATTGGTGGCTTTCCGCAGGCATTACGGCGGTTATTTCTGTTTAATCCTTATAGTTCCCGATCAATACGTTAAAACCATCGAATATTTCGATCCAATGCACAAATCCTATGATATTCTTTGGAAACAAAGCAACTACAAGACCCAATTTGAAAACTTCCACAGTTCTTAACTATATGCATACAAGCGGTAAGTTTTGTCAAAGATTTTTTTGCTTTATTTAAAATAATTGCACCATTTTAGTTTCTTCCGCAAACAATAAATTGTCTTCTTTCACACTTTATATTGTTCCTGACTGAGCATTGGGAGAATGGTCATGAAGGTCATTTCAAAGTCTGATTTTGGCGATTTCGTTAACAACCTGCTTAAAGACGATTCTTTGAATGTAATTGGCGTAAAGTCCAGAGGCAACAAATTTGCCTTTGCCCCCCTTCAAACAGCTGAGGAACTGCGGCTTGACTACGATGTAACTTTGTTGCCTCCAAAAAAATACTATTTCCCCCAACGTGAAACATTGTTCACTTACGCTTTGTCAGGTGGATTCTCCGCCAAACAACCTGACGAAATGAAACCCATGGTGATAATTGGTGTACACCCATACGACATTGTTGCATTGCTCCATATGGATGAAATTTTTAGGGAGACAAAATCAGACCCTTATTACTTCCAAAAACGTGAATCCTCCATAATCATAGGTGTTAACATCCAAAAACTGTCAAAATGGAATTTCTCATCGTACATGGGATCCTCTTCCGTTGACTATGGCTTCGACCTCATGTTAACCGACTTAGGCAACAGGTACGTGATAAACGTCGGATCCCAAAAAGGAGAAGAATTACTCTCTAAATACGCAAAGAATGTAACCACCGCATTGGCACGCGACATACAGGTTGCGGGACAGAAAAAAAGAGAAATAATGAATCTCTCACAACAAAACTTCGACTTTAACCCCGAACTAATTCCAGAGCTGCTCAAAGACAGCTATGGAAAAAGCGGCTTCTGGGAAAAGCACTCCGAAAAATGTTTAGCATGTGGCTCCTGTGTCCTGGTATGTCCCACTTGCTACTGCTTTGACGTTAAAGATAACCCTGACCTAACTTTGGAGGCAGGCGAAAGAATCCGAACATGGGACGGCTGTTTATTGGAAGATTTCGCCAAGATTGCTTCAGGAGAAAATTTCCGTGCCACTAGACCAACAAGATATCGTCACCGTTACTTCAAAAAAGGAAAATACCTCTTTGACCGCTTCGGCTTTGTCTCATGTGTTGGATGTGGTAGATGTTCCTCAAACTGTCTCCCAAACATAGCAAATCCAGTTGACCTTTTCAACGATATGTACCATGAAAGCCAAATCAGCGGAAGTCAATTAGCAACATCCGCCGCCCTTGACATCAACATTCAAACGGAAGGAAACATTGACTTCGTACCTAAACTGGCAACCATAGTCAAAAAAACCCCGATGACTGCTCTTGAAACCCTCTTTGAAATAAAATTAGACGATGGTTCAGAGCTTAATCATAAACCAGGTCAGTTTGTCGAGGTTTCAGCGTTCGGTATTGGTGAAGCGCCGATTTCGTTGTCTTCTCCGCCCACAAAAAAGGGGTCGTTTGAAATCTGTGTTCGTAAACTAGGAAATGTCACAACTAAACTGCATAAACTTAACGAAGGCGACAAAGTGGGAATTCGAGGACCCTTCGGAAACGGCTTTGAAGTTGATTCGCTCAAGAACAAAGACCTCTTGTTCATTGCAGGTGGCTTGGGAATTGCTCCACTCCGCTCACTGTTCAACTATGTATTAGATAATCGGAAAGATTACGGAAAAGTTTTCTTGCTCTATGGATGCAAGGAACCTAAGGAGTTGCTTTTCAGCGAAGAAATGATCGCCTTAGCATCGAGAGATGATGTTGAGTTTAAATCAACCGTTAACTGGTGCCCCGAAAATGAAGTTTGGACGGGTAACATCGGCGTGATAACAACGCTTATTCCCCAAGTAACCTTCGACCCAGAACAAACCCTCGCCATACTCTGCGGCCCCCCAGTCATGTACAAATTTGTTATTGCAGATTTGAAGAAAAAAATGGTGCCAGACGACCACATCATAATGTCACTTGAACGCAGAATGAAATGCGGTGTAGGCAAATGCGGGCATTGCCAAATCAATCAAATATATGTCTGCAAGGATGGTCCTGTGTTTAATTATGCAAAAATAAAAGGTGTTCCGGAGGCGCTATAGATGAAACCTAAAGTTGCATTCTTTGATTTTGCTGGCTGCGAAGGCGACCAGCTCCAAATAGCGAACCTTGAAGAAGACTTGTTAGCTCTTTTGGGTCAAGTGGAAGTTGTAACCTTCAGGGAAGTCATGAAAGAACAAAGCGACAACTATGATATCGCCTTCGTGGAAGGTTCATGCACAAGATTGCAAGATGAAGATAGACTCAAACAAATACGAAAAAATGCTAAAACCGTTGTAGCAATCGGATCCTGTGCTGCAATCGGCGGCATCAATTCGTTGAGAAACTACAAGGATTTAGATGCAGTTAAAAAAATGGTTTATGGAGAAAGCGGAAGACTCTTTGACTCCTACGCTGCAAGACCCATCGACGCCATTATCCCGGTGGACGCTTATGTTTATGGATGCCCAATCGACAGAGAAGACTTCTTGCAAGTGGTCAAATCACTTTTGATGGGAAAGAAGCCTGAAACACCCACCTACCCTGTTTGCGTGGAATGCAAGAAAAACGAGAACGTCTGCGCTTTTGAACGTGGCCAATACTGCGTTGGAACAGTTACCAGAGCTGGCTGCAACTCATGCTGCGTCAATGAGGGAACAATCTGCTGGGGCTGCCGTGGGCTTGTGGATAATCCAAACGAGAATTCCCAAAAAGAAGTTCTCATCAAGTACGGTCAAAATGTAGATGATGCAATAGCTAAGTTTAGGTTATATTTTGGTTGGCAGGAGGCAAAAAGATGAGTGAATCTAAAAATGTCGACGTAAATGTCCATCACATAACAAGAGTTGAAGGACACGGAAACATCAACGTATCCATCAGAAACGGCGCCGTAGAAAAATGTGAATGGAGTATCCCAGAAGCACCAAGATTCTTCGAAGCCATGGTTGTAGGGCGCTCTTGGAACGAGCTACACCACATTACGTCTCGCATATGCGGTATCTGTTCAATAGGCCACACGCTTGCCTCGTTGAAAGCCACCGAAGCAGCAATGGGAATACCCATAAGTGAACAGGACCTTAAACTGCGAAAGTTAGCCTTACACGCAGAGAACATGCAAAGCCATGTTCTACATTTGGGATTTCTCGTTCTACCCGACTTGATGGGTGTAGGCTCAGTTATCCCTCTTGCCTCAACCAATCTTGCCGAAGTCAAAATTGTTCTCCAACTACATAGAATCGCAAACGAAATGTCAATTCTTTTATGCGGAAGAACCACTCACCCACAAAGGCTGATTCCCGGAGGCTTCTCCAAAATCCCTTCGATGAAAGAGTTGGCAGCGATGAGGCGGAAACTACAGGATTCTATTCCGAATCTTCAAGCAGTGGCTGGCTTGTTTAAGAGTTTAGCCGGTAATTTTCCCAATTTTGAACGAGAAACTGAATTCATCGCTCTAACAAACCCCAACGAATACGCACTCTACGATGGAGAAATAGCCTCAACTGACACTGGAGCAGCACCAGTAAAAGAATACCTCACATACACAAACGAATTTATCGTTCCACAGTCAACTGCTAAATGGGCAAAACACAACCGAGAATCCTACATGGTCGGCGCATTAGCAAGACTCAACCTCAACTACAAAAGACTCTCACCCATGGCTCAAACCGTCGCAGAAATGTTTGACCTCAAACCAACATGTTACAATCCTTTCATGAACAGCATTGCCCAATTAGTTGAAACTGTACACAGCGTTGAAGACTCTATACGATTAATCAACGAACTTGAAGCTGCAGGACTTAAAACCCAACCAGACTACAACAATCCAAGCATAAAAGTCAAAGCAGGCAGTGGCGTTGGAGCAGTAGAAGTACCCCGAGGCATACTATTCCACGATTACACATACAACGATAAAGGTGTATGCACAAAAGCCAACTGCATAATACCAACAAACCAAAACCACGGCAACATATCCTTGGACATGAAAGCATTGGTGCCACAGATTGTAAATAAATCCCAAAAAGAAATCGAGCTCGCATTAGAAATGTTAGTACGCGCATACGATCCGTGCATTTCCTGCTCCACACACGTGGTTAAAGTTGGTTTGACTTAATCCCTAACTTTTCTATTAACAATTAAGGGGATGAGTTAGGTATGGGAAATCTTCGCGGATTTTTCAATCCTCAAGCAATCGCTGTTATAGGGGCAAGCGAACGTGTCGATTCCCTAGGAGCACGAATTCTCCGTAACCTAAATGGGACTTACAAAGGAAAAATTTTTCCTGTTAACTCTTTTAGGAAAAACAGTTCAGGGAATTGCTGCTTATCCCAGCATAGATCGTGTGCCCTCCAAAGTAGACCTTGCAATCATAGCAACCCCTGCACACACGGTTCCCCAAATTGTTGAAGAATGTGGAATGACGGGCGTTTTGAATGCTATCATTGTTTCAGCAGGTTTTGACGAATGCAGTAAAGTTGGTCGAGAACTTACTCAGCGAATTCTTGATAGCAAAAAAGCTTATGGAATGAAGATAATTGGCCCTAACAGCTTCGGCATCATAAGACCAAACTCAAGTTTGTATGCAACTTTTGCGGAAAAGAAAGCGGTGCCTGGAAAAATCGCCTTCATTTCTCAGAGTGGAGCATTTTGTGGTTCAGCTTTGGATTGGTCTTTGGAAACACAAGTTGGGTTTAGTGCGGTTGTCTCGATGGGTCAATCCATCGATGTTGATGCTGGCGATTTGATTGAATACTTTGGGAACGACTCTCAAACAAGAATCATAATGCTCTACGTTGAATCCATTAAAAACGCCAGAAGTTTCATGAGTGCAGCAAGAGGCTATGCAAAAACAAAACCAATCATCATAGTTAAGCCCAACAGAACCGAGGAAAACCGAAATCTTGAAACCTCAGATACTAGTCAACTTAGAGAAGCCATACATGACGCTGCGTTTAGAAGAAGCGGAGTAGTTAGAGTTGAAACTATAAATGGCCTTTTTGACTGCGCAAAAACCTTGTTGATGCAGCCTAGCCCAACTGTGCCCGACTTAACGATAATAACAAACGCTGGCGGTCCAGCTTTGATGGCTCTGGACCAAATAAACAGGCGTGGCGGCAAACTTGCGGAAATAAGCGATTTTACAATTCAAGCTTTAAGGAACATTTTGCCCTACTATTGCGGCTTAACAAATCCTATTGACCTCCTAGAAGAAGCCACCCCTGAAAGATACCGAAAAGTAATTCAAACATGCATAAACGATAACGCAAACAGTAGTCTCCTCGTCATATATGCGCCTACAGGGTTGACGGATCCTCTCAGCTTAGCTAACACCGTCATCGATTCGGCGAAGGAAACAAGAAAAAACATATTCGTTTGCCTAATAGGTGAAGATCCACAATGCCAAGAAGCAAGACGAACCTTGCATAGAAACGGCGTCCCAACGTTCCGAAGCCCCCAGGAAGCCGTTAGAACATTCATGAACATCTATACTCACACCCAAAACTTGGAGCTGCTGTACCAAACACCGGACGAAATTTCCATAGACCAAGCTTCACCGATTCATCTAAAGGGAATTTTGAGGCGGGCATTTAGTGAGGGCAGAGAGACTCTGAATTTGCAAGAATCTTTCCAATTCTTAGAAGCCTACAAGATACCGGTCGTGAAAACAGTCATCGCAAAAACAGCTGACGACTCTGCTACTTTTGCTTTACAACTCGGGTACCCAGTAACAATGAAACCGCTGAGCACCCAATACTCTCTTAAACTTGAAACCCAAAACCTTGCCTACGATGTTTTTTCTCCTGCCCAACTCGCTTTTCAATTCAACCAATTGGCAGATGAAATGGGAATCGGCAAAATAGTTGACTTCCAAGGTATAGCAATACAGCCAAAAGTCCTCTATACTCCCTGCAAACTGTTTTTAGGGTTAAGAAAAGACCACCAGTTCGGTTCTATCATCTGTTTGGGGACAGGAGGAGCTTTAATCGAGAAGGACCGCGAATTGAGTGTTGGATTTCCACCTCTAAACCAAGTTCTTGCGAAACAAATTATAGAAAACACAAAAGCTGTTCAATACTGCAAAGACGCTGTCTGCTCGGAAAAGTTTGAAAATGCATTAATCGAGGAAATTTTGATTCGGTTTTCTCAGCTTGCAGTTGATTTTCCAGAGATAAAGAAAATTGACGTAAACCCCATCGTTATCAAGGACGGCAAAGCATGCGCTGTGGACGCCCAAATCGTGTTAGACTTGCATATGTTTCTGCATCAAGGTGCCGAACACTCAGAAAATCTGGTCATCGCACCCTATCCCAAAAAGTACGTAACCCAGCGCACTCTAAAAAACGGTGAAAAAGTGACATTTCGACCTATAAAACCTGAGGACGAAAACCGCTTCAATGCACTCTTCAAATCTTTATCCGAAGAAAGTGTACGTTTTAGGTTTTTTGAGACCATAAAAGAAATGTCGCATGATACCTTGTCTAGGTACTGTAATTTGGATTACGACAGGGAAATAGCGATAGTTGCTCAACTTGAGGACGGCAGTCTCATCGGGGTTGTAAGGTTAATTCTTGATTCTGAAAGAAAAAACGGGGAATTCGCAGTCATGGTGAGCGATTCGTGGCATGGGTTAGGATTAGGCACAAAGCTCACGGACCATATCATCGACATTGGCAAGGACTTAAAATTAGAATTAATCTACAGCGAAATAAGCCCCGAAAATACAAAGATGCTCAATCTATGCAAAAACAAAGGCTTTGCTGCTAAATCATCGGACGCATACTCAGTAAACATGATCATGGCCCTGCCAACTTAGATGTTTAAGTCGTTTAGGAACTTCCAGAACTCTTCGATACATTTGGATAATTCTTAACTCCAAAAAATTCGTTTCAAAATTGCCGTCCTCATCGACCGAACTTCTGAAAAAACCAACTGTATGAGGATACCCGTTTTCAAAAATTGGGCTATCAACAACATCGGCCAAAATTATGTGAGGTTTGCTCTGTTTGTTTCTTCTGTCAAAGAATTGCACGGAGTAGAAAAGGTATTTTCTTCCCTCATTTTCATCGTTGGGAAAGCTGATTATCCAATCCATTTCTTGGAAATAAAATTTCTTAGATTTTGTTTCCATAAAACCCCGCTCTAAATAGCTTAGGTTGCAACAGTTAATTAATCTTGAGAAAAAAATTGAAGACAATCAAAAAGTCAGATTAATTTCTGTCGACGTTGAATGATTTGTCAGACTACTCCCTTACTTGCTGGGTTAACTTCTAATATTTCACTTGTAAACGGAAAGGTTCATTTCTTTTTTCCTTTCCGTTGTTCCTCTTAAGGCTCCAAAAGTGATTGGTTCTTTTCGGAATTGTTCCATTTTTTTTCGAAGTAGCTTTGGACTAATTCAACAAAACTGGCGTTCATTGACCACAAGCAGGCGCTTGCATCGAGACTGACACTTGGAATCAACATAGTAGAATATGCATTTTTAGCATCAAAAATTGCAATGTGCGCCGCAGGTGAGCCAATAAAATATTTAACTTCGAAATTGGGATTTTTCATAAGAGATTTCATTATTCTTAGTGCTCTATTTTGGGGAATATGATTTTCCGTTGCTATCCAAATTTTTACGCCTCTTTTCAATGCTGCATTGTACAGGCTGTGAAATTCGATGACTGCTTCCGAAAATCTACGTTGGGAAGTTATGACGTATATACTAGTTTGAGCATTTGAAATCGCTTCTTTTAACTTTTGGAATGTAGCTTCTTTTCCTTGTATAACAAGAAAATCGATTCCTGTTTCATGAATTTCTGTTTCCATTTGGCTGGTTAAAAGATCTGTAAGCAGTTTATTGGATTTCTTGTTTAATTCCTTTTGGGCTTCAATCTTCTGCTTTAATAAACTGTCAATCAGTTGCTCTGCAGGGGCAGCCTTAAAAACAGCTGGTTTTGTTAGTAGTTTCTCAATGATTCCATCTTTATGAAGTGTTTCGATTACTCGGTACACGTCCGGACGAGATGTGCCCATTGTTGCTGCAAGATTTTTTGCGGTGGATGGTCCGGTTTGAAGAAGAGAAAGATATATTTTTGCTTGAATCATTGTTAGACCCAATTCTGTGAGAACTTCTATCCTTTCTTCCCTTTTCATAATCAGCGTCCCTAGCTAACAACAGTTCTATAATGATGTTTACTTTGTCCAAATTTTTATTTAAGCATTGCCTGAATGTAAGTGCGTTAACCACTAACACTTTTTTAAATACTCGCTGAAGTCATGTGCTACTACAAAATTTAGGAGAAAAGAGAAAAATGTCAAAAATGAATTTTGAAGTTTCAAAGAACAAAGCAATCGTTATTGCAATGTTACTCATGCTTTCATTGGCAACTTTTGCAGCGCTAGTACCATCAACTAAAGCAGATACAATTCAACCCTACTGTTTCCTTAGCGTTCAACCCAATCCTATCGGCGTTGGGCAATATGCACTCGTCGCAATGTGGATAGACATGACACCGCCTCTGATGACAAACGGCACTGAAACACCTTGGGTAGGTTTAACCGCAACGGTAACTTGCCCCAACGGAACAGTCCTAAACTACGGGCCCAGAAACACTGATGCAGCTGGTACTTGGGCTTTCAGCTTCCTTCCTGATGTAGTTGGCAATTATACCTTCCAATTTAGCTTTCCAGGACAAAACGTTAGTAACTCCAATATATGGCGTCCACAATACATTGGCAACACCTATCTTCCAGCAACTAGTCCGAAGGTCGTTTTAACTGTACAGCAAGAAGCAGTAGCGTCAGCACCAATAATTCCGCTTCCACCGGCATACTGGCAACGCCCAATTGATGCACAGAACTCCGGATGGGCATCTATCTCAGGGCCCTGGCTCGGCATCTCCCTGCTATACGGAGCAGGAGCAAGTTCTGACGGTACATTCAACCCATACAGCAATGCACCCCAATCAGCACACATACTCTGGACAAGAACCCAAACCATCGGGGGCGTAGTAGGCGGCAACTTAGGAGTAGGCCTACCTCAAGCAAAAAGCTTCGTACCAACCTCATCCTCGGCTGGACTAACTTACTACTCAGGACTCTCATACAACTCTAGGTACGGTCCACCAATCATCATGAACGGGTACCTTTACTTTAACAATCCAATAGCTACAAGTGGAAGTGCAGGCGGTGCTTCTTGCGTAAACCTAAAAACAGGACAAACCGTCTGGTGGCAGAATATAACCTTATCCTGCGGCCAAATCCTCGACTATGAATCACCTAACCAACACGGCGCTATCCCATACCTATGGCAAACAGGCAACCCATACCGAATGTTTGATGCATACACTGGCGACTTGGTTTTGACTCTTGCTAACGCTTCATCAGGCAGAATCACGATGGATGCACAGGGTGATATGTGTGTCTATGTTCTTGATGGTGTTCACCACTGGCTTGCAATGTGGAACTCAAGTTATGCACCCTACATGCAAGGCCTAACTGGCGGCACTGCTTACACATGGGCTCCACCACTAGGAACTACACAAGACTGGAGAGCTGGAATTCAATGGAATGAAACAAATCTGCCTTCAGCGCCAATATACGGTGGTACATTGGGCATTTGTACCGTAGGTCAAAACACCATTATTGCATCATGCATGGCAGGTCCAGATACCGTTTGTGCAATCGGATACAGCATGATTGACGGGCATCAACTATGGCAAACCAACATAACTAGCAACGTTGCCAACGAAAACCAATACTTCATCTTGCCCATAGCCAATGGAGTCTTCACTTTCTTCAGACAAGAAACAATGCAATTCTCGGGCTACAGCATAGCAACTGGTCAACTAGTTTGGGGTCCAACAGCACCTTATACAAATGCTTGGGGTATGTTCACCTCGAGTACAGTCGGTCTAGGCGCTTCAAACCCAACGGCAGCATATGGCAACTTATACGCAACGGCTTATGACGGTGAAGTCCACGCCTACGATATGTCCACTGGAACCAACCTGTGGAACTTCTATGATGGAAACACAGGCTTTGAAGAAGCATACGGTCACAACCCGCTTGGCTCTGGCACTAATGCAATCGCAGGTAACACCATATTTGCAGCAACAGGAGAACACAGTCCAGGATCACCATTCCCACAGGGCGCAGAAATGTATGCTGTCAACACAACAGATGGATCTCTTACGTGGTCTATTCTCGGTTGGTACCAGATGCCCGCAGTGGCAGACGGCGTACTAACTGCGTTTAACAGCTATGATGGCCAAATCTATGCTTTCGGTCAAGGCTTGTCAGCAACAACAGTGAATGCACCGACCCTGGCAACATCAATAGGAAATCCAGTGCTGATTCAAGGCTCGGTTACTGATCAATCGCCAGGCCAAACATGTCTCGGGGTCCCGGCAGCAGGCACACCAGCAATCTCAGATGCATCCCAGAGTCAATGGATGGAGTACCTCTACATGCAGCAGCCAATGCCTACTAACGCAACAGGCGTACCAGTGACGCTATCGTATATCGATCCAAACGGCAATTCTTATTCAATGGGCACCACAACAAGCGACATGACAGGACACTACGCATACAACTTCAACCCTACCATACCAGGATTGTACACCATTACTGCCTCATTTGATGGAACCAACTCATACTATGCTTCATCAGCGGAAACTTCGTTTGTCGTTGCACAAGCAGCTGCGACACCAACACCTGCAGCACAATCAATGGCTGACATATACTTCGTTCCGGTGTCAATTGCAATAATTCTGATTATAATCATAATTGGGATTGTACTAGTTGCATTGATGCTCAGAAAACGACCATAAAAAACCAAACAACTTTCTTTTTTTCTTTTTTTTATTAAAAGCAGAAATAAGAAAGTCAATGAGGGCTGAGAGCGCCTTGTTAAAACTCAACGTAAGGCAGTAGCTACATGGAGTGTTGGGTTTATCCTTAATATTTTCCTCCCTTTCTTAGAAGCGACCCGGCAACCCCTTTATTGTTTCATCAGGTTTGTGTTGTCGCTAAAACTTAAAAAAGAGAAAAATAAAGAAAAAGAATTAGTTCTTGTCTAAGTTAAATTCTTGATGAATCGCTTGAACAACTGCTATGCCGTCTTTCTCTTTGACGACAAACGAAATGTTGAGTTCTGAGCTTCCTTGTGCTATCATTCGGATGTTGATGCCTTTTTTGGCGACTGTGCTGAATATTCTTGAGGCGACGCCGAGTGTGCCTTTCATGTTTGCTCCCATGACTGCGATGACTGCCACGTCGTCTTCGGCTGAGACTTCGGTGACTATACCGCCTCGCTCGAGGAAAGCAATTTCGAGGTTGCTGATTGCTCTGCCAAGAACTCCGCGTTTGATTATCATGGAGATGTTAGCTTCTGAAGCTGCGGTAGATATCATCATGACGTTTATGTTGTTCCTTCCGAGGACGTCTAAGACTTTGGCATAGCTTCCTGGTGCGCCAACCATGCCTGCGCCGTTAACGTTTAGCATTGCAACATCCTTTATCATAGCTACTGCTTTTACGGCTTCGCTGATTCTTGCGTTTGGTTCTTTAGTTATGAGGGTGCCAGGGTTTTCTGGGTGGAAAATGCTGCGTATCCGAACTGGAATGTTTTCTCTGATGGCTGGTCCCAATGCTCGGGGGTGCATGGCCTTTGCGCCGAAAATCGCCATTTCCGCAGCTTCTTGGTAGCTTAGTTGTGGAAGCATTTTTGCGGAGGGAACGATTTTGGGGTCACTGGTCATTATACCGTCAACGTCTGTCCATATCCAGACTTCATCAGCCTTCAAAGCCATGCCTAATATGGTTGCTGTATAATCTGAGCCACCTCGGCCAACAGTTGTAACTATACCATCTTGATTTGCAGCGATAAAACCAGTTACGACGGGGATAACCTGTTTCTCGAGCAATGGTTCTAATCGTTCGCGGATGAGGTGTGTGGTGAAGTTGATGAGTGGGTCTGCTTCTCCAAAGTTGGAATCGGTGACTATACCTGCATCTTTGCCCGTGAAGCATTGGGTCTCCACTTTGTGGTCTTTTATTGCTGCACAAACGATAGGTGCAGACAACCTTTCCCCAAAAGATACAACGTAATCTTTGGATTTAGGTGTGAGTTCGCCGACGTAGCAGATGCCTGTTAAGACTTTTTCGAGTTCCTCGATGGTTTTTTCGGTTATTTGGATAACTTCTTTTTGGATTTGTTTGCTTGTTATGGCGGTTGAAATGGCATCTGTGTGTTTTTTTAGTAGTTCTTTGGTAAAAGCTTGAATTTCCTTTTCATTGCTTTTTTTGGCTTGACAAGCAACTTCAAAGAGGCTGTTCGTAACACCTGCCAAAGCCGAAACAACCACAGCTACGCTACAATCCTTCTTGGCATATTTGGTGACTAAACCTGCAACGTGGCGTATGTTTTCGCCTGTGCCAACACTAGTGCCGCCGAACTTCATTATGAGCTTCATTTTTAGATCTCCGAGTTATTATTTAGCATTCGATTTGCTAACTTATGTCTTATGTCTAAGAGGTCCCTTAAAACTGCACTGGCCGTTTCGATTCCGCCTGCTCCTCTGCCGACGAGGGTTTGTTCGCCTGCGAATTCAGTTGAGAATGTTATTGCGTTTAGGACTCCGCTAACGCATAGGGGGTTGTTTTTTGGTATTTCCGTTGGTTTCACAGTTGCCTTGTCGCCTTCTATGGAGCCGATGAGTTTGATGGTGTTGCCTCTCTTGGCAGCTTCATCAAGCATTTGCAGGGATACGTCGCGAATGCCTGTGCGATCAACATCTTTCAGAGTAATTTTCTTGTTGAGTATCCAGTTCGCTAAGATAACTACTTTGCATGCGGTATCGAAACCATCAATGTCCATGGAAGGTTCCCGTTCGGCGTAACCAAGTTTCTGAGCGTTTGCAAGCGCATCTTGGAATGACACGGAGTTCTGAGACATTTCAGTAAGGATGTAGTTAGTTGTACCGTTCAGGATGCCGCGAATGGCTAAGATTTTGTCTCCTGCGAGACATCTTTTGGCGAATTCAAGCATGGGTGTTCCACCTCCAACAGTGCCGCTGAACCGCAAGTAAACGTTATTGTATTCGGCGAGTTCGGTAAGGGCTGGCATGGCTAAGGCCAAGGGTCCCTTGTTAGTTGTCACCACATGTTTTCCTGTTTTAAACGCTTTTGTGATGTGGGATATTGCTGGCTCCGCGTTCTTGATGTTAACAGGCGTGACTTCAACGACTACTTCGGCTTCAACCGATTCAATAACCTCCATCGCTGGTATTCTTGGGCGCCCAAAATCTGGGTCAGCGGATATTGGATAGCCGCGCTGTTTTATTACTTCGAGTTTTTCGGGGCTCAAGCCTCTTGGGTTAATGACGGCGCCGTCTACGTCTGCTATAGCAACGATTTTTGGGTTAAATCCATAATCCTTAACTTTTTCCGTGTATCTACGCGCAAGAATGGTTGTTACGCCTTTTCCGACTACGCCGTACCCAACTAAAATAATCCTCAATCACATCACCTTGCGAGAATAGGTTGTTTCTTTAACCCTAAGGCGTTTTCTATGGCTGAGATGTCCGCGTCAACTTCGATTGGTTTCTCACTCATCTTGACCGCTGTGTCGGGGTCCTTGAGTCCATGCCCAGTGGTAACGCAGACAACCCGTTCATCGTTATTGATGACGCCGCTTTTGACCAGTTTCTTTAACCCAGCGATGGATGATGCACTTGCAGGCTCCACGAATATGCCTTCGATTCGGGCAAGGATTTTTTGGGCATCCAAGATTTCTTCATCTGTGACGGTTTCGGCAGTGCCTTGGGATTCGTGGATAGCATTGACGGCTTTTTTCCAGCTTACTGGGGCGCCGATACGTATGGCGGTTGCTACGGTTTCTGGATTTGCAACTGGGATGATTTTATCGCTGTTAGTTTTAATCATCTGCGCAATTGGAGCGGAACCGGCAGCTTGTATGCCCGTCATTTTGGGCAGTTTTTTGATGTAGCCAAGTTGATGGAATTCGGTTAAGCCTTTCCATATGGCGCTTATGTTTCCCGCGTTCCCAACTGGCACGATGATTCGATCTGGTGCGTCGTTATTTAGCTGTTCGCAGATTTCGTAGCCTAGCGATTTTTGTCCTTCAATACGGAAAGGGTTAATTGAGTTTAGCAGGTAGATACTTTTGTGTTTCTCGGCGAGTTTAAGCACGAATTCCAGTGCTTCATCAAAGTTTCCTTTTACTTGAAGGACTTTGGCACCGTGAATCATTGCTTGCGAGAGTTTGCCATAGGCAATTTTGCCTGAGGGAATAAGAACAGTACATCGTATTCCTGCTCGCGCTGCGTAGGCAGCAAGGCTTGCGGAGGTATTTCCAGTTGATGCACAGATAACGTGTCTTGCTCCGAGTTCAACGGCTTTGGTTACACCCACAGTCATGCCTCTATCTTTGAAGCTGCCTGTAGGGTTTTCCCCCTCGTTTTTGACGTAGAGGTTTTTAAGTCCTAACTCTGCGCCTAAACGTTCTGAACGATGCAGACCCGTGCCGCCCTCGTTTAAAGTTACTACTTTGGTGGTTTCGTGAATCGGCATGAAGTCGCGGTAACGCCAAACAGAAAGGGGTTTGCTCATCCAGCCGCTTTCTTTGAGTGTTTCGGCTAATTCTTTGAAGTCATACTTTATCTCCAGAATATCTCCGCATTTTTTGCAGAAATAAATAATCTCGTCTATATCGTATGTTGTTTTGCAGTTTATGCATTCTTGATGCGTCATCTTTGCTTCTCCACTTAGCAAGTACTTTCAGTTTAACACGGAATACTGACTGTTACATTATTAATTTATCTGCTTAAGAATTTCTGATTAACCCACCAAGTTCGATAGAACTTCGTAGGTTTTGAGGCTGTCCTTCTTTTCAACTACCATGATGGTTTCTGTCCAGCAAGAAATGAACTCAATAATGTTCACGTTTTGTTCTGCAAGCAAAGTGGCAAGGAAAGCGACAACTCCCGGCGTGGCTTCGAGTTCCTCGGGCGAGTGAACCACAATCATAGTGCAGTTCTCATGTTTAACTAAGGTGGATATGCGTTCTGGCATATCACTTCGGTCGAGCAAATAAACGAATTTGCCTAGCAAATCCACTTTCATGCCTGTTTGTGAGGGAAGTTCTTTTCCTGTTATCATGACGGATTTTCGGTCGTAGACTGCTATGTTGCTGCGTTTGAGGAGTTGGAGAACTTTTTCTTCTCTTTTCTGTTTGTGCTTCTGCAGTTCTTCAGAGTAGCGACGTAGGGCGGCCTTTATGGCGCTCGTGTCATCGGTTTTTAGCTCTTTTTGGATTTGTCGAGAAAGCTCGCTAAGGTTAACTATGCCTTTTTCTAGGGCTTCGAGTAAGTAAGGTTTGTTTCTCAGGTGGCTTCTCACGCTTTGGGCTACTGTCATGATGATTGTGAATGTATCAAATGGGACATTTAAAGCTTGTTAAGTGACAAAAAAGTCACAAGGTTTAAAAATATAGCCCTCAAGGTAAGGGAAACCAATTAAAATGAAAAATGAGGGAGCAAACAGATTACCGATAAATTTGTATTAGCCTACTCAGGCGGACTTGACACTTCCGTTTTAATTAAGTACCTCCAAGAGAAATGTCAGGCACAAGTAATCACAGTAACAGTAGATGTTGGTCAAGGCGAAGACCTCAAAGCAGCCGAGGAAAAAGCCAAAAAACTCGGCGTTATCAAGCACTTCTCAATTGACGCCAAAGAAGAATTCGTCAAAGAATACATCTTCCCTGCAATCAAAGCCAACGCCCTCTACGAAGGCAAATACCCAATTAGCACCAGCCTCTCACGACCCCTAATTGCTAAAAAAATGGTCGAAATCGCAGAGAAAGAAGGCGCAACTGGTTTAGCTCATGGTTGCACAGGCAGAGGCAATGACCAAGTACGCTTCGACGTAACCTTGGGTGCATTGGCTCCGGACAAACAGATTATTGCTCCAGTTCGAGAATGGGGCTTGACTCGCGAGGAAGAAATTGCTTATGCTAAAGTCAAAGGTATCCCCGTTTCTGAGTCAGCTAAAAAATACAGCATAGACTCGAGCGTTTGGGGACGAGCTATTGAATGTGGATTACTTGAAGATGCAAGTCAGGCACCACCCGATGACGCTTACGAGTGGACGACTGCCCCCGAGAAAGCTCCTGACAAGCCAGAAATTATTACCCTCGCCTTTGAGGCAGGTATTCCTGTTGCGGTTAACGGTAAAAAGTTAGATCCTCTTGCGCTAATAGAGGAAGTTAACAAGATTGCTGGCAGAAACGGTGTTGGCCGCATAGATCACATCGAGGATCGCATCGTAGGGTTGAAATCACGCGAAGTTTACGAGTGCCCAGCTGCAACTGTAATCTTGGAAGCCCATAAAGACCTCGAAAAAATGGTTATGACCCGTCACCAAGTCCTCTTCAAACAGCAAATCGACTCCCAATGGGTATTCCTAGCATATGCAGGGCTATGGGTTGACCCCTTAAAAGACGACTTAGATGCCTACATCAACCGATCGCAAGAAAACGTCACGGGCGAGGTAAAACTGAAACTCTTCAAGGGCGGTCTCTTAGTTATCGGACGCAGTTCCCCAAATTCGCTATACGACAAGAACCTTGCTAACTACAACATCAAAACCAGCTTCAACCAATCCTACAGCAAAGGTTTCATCGAACTCTGGGGCTTGCAGACAAGAATGTACAACTCGCTCAAGAAGGCGAGCAAGAAACCCAAGGCAAAGAAAGCCTAACTTTTCTTATCAAATAACTGTTGAGAGGGCATGGAAAACGTCAAAGATGCTGCACGGAGGAAGATTGGCCGATGTAAGAGAAGACGTCGCCAAATTCTGTTCCTCACGCAAAGATGATGCGCGCTTAGCTGATGCTGTTTTAGCCATCAACAAAGCACACGTTGTCATGCTGATGGAGCAAAAAATCATCCAGTGGCAAGACGGTGCAAAAATCCTCTCAGCCCTCCACAAAATAGACAGCCCAAAACTTGATCCCAACGCTGAAGACGTCCACATGGCAGTAGAAGAAGCGGTTTTAGCCAAGGTCGGTCCAGAGGTTGGCGGAAATCTGCATATTGCCAAGAGCAGAAACGACCAAGTTACAACTGCTATCCGTATGGCGCTGCGAAAAGAATTGGTCAGCATCATGCAGCAAGTGCTCGAAATGCAGGAAAGCCTCCTGGCAACAGCAAGTAAACACACTGAAACAGTTATCTTAGCCTACACTCATCTTCAACCAGCGCAACCAGTCACTTTCGCCCACTACCTCCTTTCACACGTAAACGGGTTAGGACGTGACCTACAAAGATTACAATCTGTTTACGAGCGGGTTAATTTATGTCCTTTGGGCGCAGGGGCACTCGCAACAACAAGCTTCCTCATCAATCGCAAATTAACTGCAGAACTCTTAGGCTTCGATGCAGTTTTGGAGAATTCGATTGACGCAGTAGGCAGCAGAGACTTCATGATCGAAACTCAATCTGTGTTAACTTTGCTTGCGGTGAACTTAAGCCGGTTAGCCGAGGACCTGATAATCTGGAGCTCACCCGAGTTTGGGACAGTTGAGTTGCCTGACGAATTCACCTCAACCAGCAGCATCATGCCTCAGAAAAAGAACCCTGAAGTCCTCGAAGTCATCCGTGCAAGAGCCAGCTATGTGTTGGGCGATTTTGTTGCTTCAGCAGCAGCACTCAAAAGTTTGCCGACCACTTACAACCTTGATTTTCAAGAGATAACGCCGAAACTTTGGGCATCAACCGACAACCTCAAGGCTTCCTTGAACATTTTCACTGAAATCGTTCCTAACGTGAAAGTTTCCTCAAATGTAGAAGGCAAAGCCGCAGCAGGCTTCGTGAGCGCAACCGAACTCGCCAACATGCTTGTACGCAAATACAATGTTGCTTTCCGAACGTCCCACAAGATAATCGGCGCTTTAGTTAAGGAACTTATCGATTCAAAACAGACTCTAATAGATGCGACCCCTGAAATGCTCCAGAAAGTAGCTCAGGAAATGGCAGGAATAAAATTAACAGTCAAAAAAGCAGACTTACTTGAATGCACAAATCTACTCAAACTAATCGAAACCTATAAAGTACAAGGCGGTCCATCACCCGCAGAGGTCGAAAGAGCAATCTCATTTACAAAAAAAACTCTGACGCAGACAAAAGCAAACATCGCTAAACTCAAAGAAAAACTTGCTAATGCAGAAAACACCCTCAACTCGACCACGGAATTATACTCGCAATCAAATTCTTCCGAAAATGGAAGACTTAAAAATTCAAAGTTATAGGTTGAATAGGGCTTTGGTCCCACAAAATAGTACATCCAAAAATAAAAAAGCGATACTGCTTCTTGAAGACGGAACGTCCTTTATCGGTAAAGGTTTTGGCGCAACTGGCAAAATCTCTGGGGAAGTTGTTTTTTCGACCCAAATGGTTGGTTACCCTGAAGCACTAACGGATCCGTCATATAAGGGGCAGATTTTAACTTTCACTTATCCGCTTATAGGCAACTACGGTGTTCCATCTAACGAACAAAACCTCGGACTCCCGCTTTACTTCGAGTCAGACCACATCCAAGTTCAAGGCTTAATTGTTCACGAGCTTTGCCTTGAACCGTTCCATTGGGCATCCACACGGACCCTCGACAAATGGCTCGCAGACGAAGGGGTTCCCGGCATCTATGGCATAGACACCAGACGCTTAACCAAGAAGCTCCGCACACATGGAGTTATGCTAGGCATTATACAAGTTTTTGAACCAGGCGAAGAACCCAATTTAGATTTAATCCTAAAAAACGGCAAAAACATCGCTGACCCTAACCTTACTGACTTGGTAAAGGAAGTGTCGGTGAAGAAGCCCTGCAAATACATCGTTGAAGGCGCCAAAAGAAGCGTGGTCCTAATTGACTGTGGAGTCAAGTACAGCATCATCCGCAACTTGCTCAAAAGAGGCATCAATGTAAATCGGGTCCCATATGACACATCAGCCAGCGAAATCATGGCCTACAACCCTGACGGTGTCTTCTTAAGTAACGGTCCAGGCGACCCAAAGAAATGCACAAAAACAATCGAGGCTATCCGCGAGTTGTCTGAGAAAGTTCCCCTTATGGGCATCTGCCTTGGAGCGCAAATACTTGCGTTATCATTAGGCGGAGATACTTACAAACTCAAATTTGGTCACCGCGCCCAAAACCAACCCGCACTTGACCTAAACAGCAACCGCTGCTACATCACCACCCAAAATCACGGT
The DNA here is from genome assembly GCA_963809455.1 of Candidatus Bathyarchaeota archaeon. Taxonomy (GTDB): domain Archaea; phylum Thermoproteota; class Bathyarchaeia; order Bathyarchaeales; family Bathycorpusculaceae; genus Bathycorpusculum. The sequence goes on from CAWEJP010000001.1 coordinate 485,780, forward strand.
TACGCCATAAACTTGGATTCCTTAACAAATACGCCTTTAGAGCCATGGTTCATCAATCCCAACGACAAAACCACCGAGGGTGTTAAACATAAAAACAAGCCAGTTTTCGCTGTTCAATGGCACCCTGAAGCTTCACCAGGACCATACGACACCGAGCTATTGTTTGACAAATTCGCCAAAACTTTGGAGGTTAAGTAGATGCCCAAGTTTGATTGGATAAAGAAAGTTCTGGTTCTTGGAAGCGGCGCAATTAAAATCGGTGAAGCAGCCGAATTCGACTACAGTGGTAGCCAATGCCTCAAAGCCCTGCGGGAAGAAGGCATAGAGACTGTCCTGATTAACCCCAACATCGCCACCATACAAACCGACCCTCGCCTGTCGGGTAAAGTTTACCTTTTACCAGTTACCCCTGAATATGTCGAGAAAGTTATCGAGAAAGAACGCCCAGACGGTATCTTGCTGGGGTTCGGAGGACAAACTGCGCTTAACTGTGGTTTAGAACTGGAAAAAACAGGAATCCTCCAAAAATTCAACGTTAAAGTTTTGGGAACACCAGTCAAAGCCATCGAGGATACTGGCGATCGGGAACGTTTCCGCCAATCCATGCTCGAAGCTGGTGTGCCCCCTCTTAAGAGCAAATCAACCACCAGCGTGAAAGGAGCCTTAGAAATCGCGGAGGAAATCGGCTACCCCGTAATCATTCGTGTTGCTTTCACTTTAGGCGGCAAAGGCTCGGGTGTAGCCCACAACCCTGCAGAACTGAAAGAGCATGCAACACGAGGTATCGCACAGAGCCGGATCGGACAAATCCTAATCGAAGAGTATGTGGGGCACTGGAAAGAAGTCGAATACGAAGTCATGCGTGACTATGCCGACAACTGCTTAACCGTATGCAACATGGAAAACTTTGACCCAATGGGCGTTCACACAGGCGACAGCATCGTGGTTGCGCCGTCGCAAACCATGACCAACCGTGAATACCACCTTATCCGCTCAATTTCAATTAACGCTATCCGTCACCTCGGCATCGTCGGTGAATGCAACATCCAATGGGCACTCAACACAAAATCCGAGGAATGCCGCGTCATTGAAGTTAACTCACGCATGTCCAGAAGCTCTGCACTCGCAAGCAAAGTCACAGGATATCCTCTCGCATACATCGCTACAAAACTCACATTGGGCTATACTCTGCCTGAACTTATCAACAAAGTCACCGAAGTTACAACCGCCTGCTTCGAACCTGCCCTCGACTACATAACAGTCAAAATTCCCCGCTGGGACCTCCAGAAATTCAAGAACGCTGACCGCCACATCGGTCCACAGATGCGTTCTGTGGGTGAAGTCATGGCGATTGGTCGTTGCTTTGAAGAGGCTCTTCAAAAAGCAGTTCGCATGTTGGATACGGGCAAGATTGGCTTAGTTTGCAACCCCGAAGACTCCGAAGTCGAATCTGAAGAGCACATTAGAGATGAAATAGCAAATCCAACTGACGAGCGTCTCTACAAACTTGTTAAAGCCCTCAAAATGGGCATACCCATAATGGAAATTTACCGTTTAAGCGGCGTAGACCCCTTTTTCCTCTACAAAATCCAAAACATCATCCACATGGAAGCCCAACTGCGCATACTGAACCTCGCAGATGCCTTAGCAACAGAAATAATTCGCGAAGCAAAACGTATTGGCTTTTCCGATGAACAGATTGCTGAGTGCCAAAAAACTGACGAATTCACTATAAGGGCATTTAGAAAAAACGCTAACATCATCCCAGCTATCAAACAAATCGATACTCTCGCAGCTGAATGGCCCGCCAAAACCAACTATCTCTACCTTACCTACGGTGGAGACGAAGACGACATAGAACTCTCCACCACAAAAAGCAAAGTCATAGTACTTGGCGCAGGCGTTTTTCGCATTGGTTCAAGCGTGGAATTCGACTGGTGCGGTGTAAACACGATTTGGGCGCTAAAGAAGAACGGAATAAAAGAAGCTATAATGGTTAACTACAACCCCGAAACCGTCTCCACTGACTACGACGTCTCAGACAAACTCTACTTCGAAGAACTAACCATCGAACGCATCCTCGACATCTACGAAAAAGAAAATCCCTTAGGTGTCATTACAAGCGTCGGTGGACAAATCCCAAACAACCTATCCATGGCCCTCTCCAAAGCAGGCGTAAAACTCTTGGGAACCTCAGCGGAGAACGTTGATTTGGCGGAAGATCGGTCAAAATTCAGCGCCCTTCTCGACCAACTGGAGATTTGCCAGCCGAGCTGGAGTAAACTTCTCTCGATTGACGATGCGAAACGTTTTGCCCAAAAAATCGGTTACCCAGTCCTTGTGCGACCAAGTTATGTGCTTTCTGGTTCAGCGATGCGCGTCGCCTACAACGAAACCTCATTGGAGAACTTCCTCAATTTAGCCGCAAAAGTTTCACGTGATCACCCCGTCGTCATCAGTAAATTCATAACCCAAGCTAAAGAAGTCGAAGTCGACGGCGTCTCCGACGGCGAAAACGTGTTTATCGGAGCCATAATGGAACACGTCGAAAACGCAGGCGTCCACAGTGGCGACGCAACAATGACTATTCCACCTCAGGCGCTAAAGGTTGAGGTTCAAAAGAAAATCGAAGAATGCACCCAAAGTATCGTCAAAGCTCTCCAGATTCATGGACCCTACAACATCCAATACCTTGTCAAAGACGATGTCGTAAACGTTATCGAATGCAACCTGAGAGCTTCCCGGTCTATGCCGTTTGTCAGCAAGACCCGCGGAATAAACATGATTGAGCTGGCTACTTTGGCAATGTTGGGCAAAAAAATCGACTGCGTCAAACTCTCGCCCATGCAGGTTGCACCTCACGTGGGTGTCAAGGTTCCACAGTTTAGCTTCATGCGATTAAGCGGCGCCGACCCAGTTCTCGGAGTCGAGATGCTCAGCACAGGCGAAGTAGCATGCTTAGGCGAAAACTTCTCCGATGCTTTCAGCAAGGCGTTGCAATCTGCCGAATTCACCATTCCGCCGAAAGATGGCAAAGTCTTCATCAGTGTCGGCGGCGACGAAGCAAGAAAAGCTACGGGTTGTGCCGATTGCAAAATCGCTTGTAGAAATGGGCTTCAAAATCTACGCAACACAACACACGGCCGACGTGCTCAATGCAAACGGCGTATTCGCCACTGTACTTTACAAAGTCAAAGACGCACAGGTCAGCCCAAACATAATGGATTATTTGCAAGAACGCAAGATTGACTTGGTGATCAACGTGCCCATGGCAAATCGACGCTCAAGCTTCTCAGACATCTTAACGGACGGCTACATAATTCGACGCCAAGCAGTAGAATTCAACATACCAGTCATTACCAACCTCCAACTCGCAGCTGCACTCGTCGAAGTCCTAAAAACGAAGGGCAAAAACGGCAACAGCATACGTAGCCTCAACGAGTACATGGACGACTTACCGTGGAAACGTTGGTAACCCCTTTCATTTATTTTCAACATATTATTGGACAGCTTATAACGCCAATTGCGGCTTATCCTCCTTAGGGATTTTTTGCCTCCATTTATAGATGGCAGTTAAAACCCGACCTATTACCGCTCTCTAAATAAATTGAAATGTGGGATATTAGATCCAAATGTGCTCCATCTTAGTTGAGGTTTCTACAAAACGGGCTGTATGTATCGAGTTTTTACGCAAAAAATATATTCACGCGCAACCTTTTCGATTGGCATTAAGGTAAGCTACTTTGTCTAACCAAGCAAAGACTCGGACAGTAGAAGAAATTAATGCGAAAATCCGCAAGGGCGATGCTCAAGTTTTAACTGCTGAGGAAATGAAGAAGCTGGTTGAAAGTAGTAGTGTTGAGGTTGCCTTCAAAGAAGTAGATGTTGTTACAACGGGCACTTTTGGAGCCATGTGTTCATCAGGCGCAGTAGTTAACCTTGGCCACTCTGACCCTCCGATAAAAATTGACCATGCTTGGATGAACGACGTTGAAGTTTGTCACCCAGGCGCAGCGGTGGATCTATTTATTGGTGCCACAAACATGTCGGAGAAGCAGAAGTTCGAGTACGGCGGAGGACACGTCATTCAAGACTTAGTGGCTGGAAAAGAAGTTGAACTTACGTGCCACAGCATATGGGACTGATTGTTATCCGAGAACTTCGCTTAAAACATCTCTGACAAAGGACGATTTAAACCAGTTTATCCTCCTCAATTTCCGTAACTGCTACCAACGTTACAACTGTGCCGTGAACAGCAGCGATGAAACCATCTATACTTACATGAGTAAACTTTTGCCTAGATTCCGAAACGCCACGTTCTCAGGTGCGGGTGAACTCAACCCGCTAATGAACGACCCAGATTACGAGACGATGGGCATGGGAACCCGTATCTTTCTCGGCGGCGGACAAGGCTATATAATCGGCGAAGGCACCCAGCATAGTCCAAAAAACTTAAACGGAACCCTTATGGTTAAGGGCGATGCCAAAAAGATGTCGCCTGACTTTTTGCAGGGCGCCGCCTTTACTGGGTATGGCACATCAATGTATGTGGGTTTGGGAGTTCCAATTCCAATACTCAACGAAGGTTTAGCTAAAAAAACTGCCATCCGAGACAGCGAAATCCTAACAGACATAGTTGATTACAGTGTGCCACGACGCGACCGCCCCAAGTTTGGTCAAGTAAGCTACAAAGAACTAAAATCAGGCTCTATAATCGTTAACGGCAAAAAAGTCCGTGTAAGCTCGCTGTCAAGTATAAAGATGGCAAAGAAGGTCTCCCAAACGCTCAAAGAATGGATTGATGAAGGCACCTTTCTTCTATCCGCGCCTGTGGAGCGCTTGCCGACAAACACGGTTTTCAAGCCCATGAGGCAAACCGAGGAAATTCCTTTCGTCTACAACGTTATGCATCCAGCAGTCACCTGCACTGAAAACGAAGAAATCCAAGCTATCGCAAAACGAATCGTAACCAAATCGGTCAACCACATAGTTGTGGTGGACGAAACAGGCAAACTCCTTGGTATCGTCACTTCTTGGGACGTTACTCGGGCGATGGCTGAAGGCAAAACGGCCTTAGCAGACATCGAATCCCATAACGTCGTCACCGCTAAACCCGACGAACCACTGGAAATCGCTTCTAAACGCATGGCACAAAACAACATCTCCGCATTACCTGTTATCGATATAGAAAAGAAAGTACTCGGCATAATAACATCTGAAGACGTTTCAAAACTGTTAGGACGATGAAAGCATGGCGAGAATTCTTATAAGGTTTGACGAAGAGCAAGTTTCACAGCCTATAGCCTCCCAAATCATCATCGAATACAAAGTCCCCATGGCAATTCTGTCAGCCCACATTAACTCCAAGGGCGGCGAAATCCTCGCTGAAGTACCTGATGCAATCTTGGAAAAAGTCGTTAATGCTTTCCGGCAAAGAGGAGTCTCAGTAACCGTTCCAAAACTCATCGAAGTGGATAGTGAAAAATGCTTCAGTTGCGGCAGCTGCATCGCACTTTGCCCCGTGGAAGCAATTAGCTTGGCCAAAGACTCCTCAGTCGAGTTTAACAAAGAAAAATGCCTTGGTAGTACCTGCAGCATCTGCGTTGACGCGTGTCCACCCCGAGCTATAAAATCAATCAAACCAAATGGCACTGATCGTACATCGAAAGATAAGGTAAAGAAAAGTTGAAGGGAAAGCTTCTCAAAGGAAACTTTACCCTAAAAGAAGCTCAATGCACCATTATTTCTGATCGACAAGAGGCAATCCAAGCCGCTAAAGAATCGATTAAACGTAATTATCAAATGTTGGAGATTTATGTTAGGGCTAATCCAAAGTTTCTCCACTCTCTAATGCCAATTCCTGTCCCAGAGGAGCCTCTAGTGGCAAAGTTGATGGCGCAAGCCTCAGAGAAGGCTGGTGTTGGTCCGATGGCTGGGGTTGCAGGAGCCATAGCAGACCTAGCAGTAAAAGACATGAAACGCGCAGGATGCGAGGTAGCGGTCGTGGAGGATGGCGGCGAGATTTCAGCAGTCTCCAATCAACCCGTTGATGTGGCAGTTGCTGCCGGAGAGGAACCCCTTTCAAAACAATTCGGCTTCCGGCTCACCGAGTTCCCAATCGGCATCGCCACTAGTTCAGGACGTTTTAGTCATGCACTCAGTTTTGGAGATGCCGAAGCAGCAGTTGTATTTTGTGAGTACGCCTCGTTGGCAGATTCAGCAGCAACAGCCGTTGGCAATATGGTGAAAGGTGAGGATGCCAAAGCAGGAATCCAAGCTGGAATAGTCAAAGGCATGTCGATTGAAGGTGTTAAGGGTATCCTCATAATATACAAGGGTCAAGTTGGTACGGCTGGAAAGATACCTCAGATAATTAAAATAGAAAATTAGGCGCTGGCTCAGAATTTAGATTTTAGCCTTGCATTTTAAACCTTAAAATAGCAGCTAAACCGCCAAAGGCATTCTTTAGCATCTGTCCCTCTTCAGTTTCGCCCGAAATAACCTCAACGTCAGTGTTTGAAAGCTCAGCTAGTTCAGCCAAGTCATCAACAACGTCTTTCTTATCCACTATCGTAAAGGATGGCGCATTGCAGGTTCCGCAAGGCTTGCCAACTAAACCCTTTTCAAAATCAGCCACTTCTTTGCTTTTAACCGTATGCTGTTCTTCGAAGCCGCATGCGCCACATTTTACTGTGACCCGGACCAAATCCAAATCTTCAGACATCAACACCGTTCGGACTGCACCGTTCTGTAGCAACCTGCGCACTTCTCTTTCGCCGTACGTTATCAAGCCTGTATCGTGACCGACTTCATAGAGGAATTTCTGCATAACCTCTTTTTCCTCGATGTAGCGGACTTTACGCATAATTTCAGGCGCTTTATCCACTATTTCTTTAACGCCTTGTTCCTCGACATAGGCGGTGTCGATTACATCGAGAATTTTGTTCTTCAACTGATAATTCAGATAGTCGCCTTTCTCAAAATCATATTTTGTAGGTCCAGGTCCACCCAGGATAATTCCTTTCAAATTCTCAATCGGCAGAAAAGTCTCGTTAGCATGTACACCAACTCGTGTGAAATATTCGTTAAGTTGCATGTCTCGAAGTCGCTCATAACGCCGGGCAGATTGCCCACCTGCTTTAGTTTTGCCTGCAACACCCGAATGCATCTGCCTTACAATCTGCAGCCGCTTACCCTGCAAAGTCGCAATTGTAGCGTTATTTGCATCTACAAGCAAAATTCCATACGCTTCTTTCTCCCGCAACATTTCCTGCAGATGCTCAGTGTGGAAACGAGAGTCGCATCGGTATAGGAAGATTTTGATGGGTTCAGGCGGTACAATGACGTAGGCTTCCATACGTTCAGTTCCTGGTGCGGCTCCTTCTGCAAGAAGAGCACCTGTAAAAACTACTATGCCTTTTTCGCCTGGATCTTTGAAGAGTTTGAGTTTCTGCTGTGCTTTAGTGATGGCGTCGAGGACGTTTTTGCGTGTGACGTTGGATTTGATGTTGCTTGCTGTGCCATATTCGTTGCGTAGGAGGTTTAGGGCGTCGCTGATTTGTTTACCTGGCGGAAGGTAAACGGTGATGAGTTCCGTGTGGCTGCCCTCTTTATTGGCAAGGGTGTTTAATGTTTTTCGTAGCCTGAATAGTTCAAGGGAGCTTTTTTTTGCGGTACTCAAATATCTTCACGGATTTCTTTAACTTGATAACTAACGTTAAAAGGCATCAAATAAAAGTTCCGACATAAAAAACGGAAGTTTAGGTTTTTGGTTTAGCTGGAATTGCTGTTTCTGGAGGTGCACCTATGGCGTCTCTGAGATATGCCTTGTAGGGACCGAGTTTTCCGCCGTAGTTGCCTGATGAAATCTTCACGACGCCTGGAACATCGACTGCTGCTGTTACTCCTAGTTTAAGGGCGTTTTTGACTGCGTCAAGTGTTAAGCCGTTCACGACAATTTCGTAAACACAGGTTACGCCTTCTGGAACAACGCTGTCAGGCACGAGAGAGCGAAGTGTTGGGCAGTACGGGTGGTTGGTAGAGGCTTTTAGTTTGTATTTAAGTGAGCCTGCCTTGCTCCCTGCACGGCAAACGCCTCCTGGGAAAATCATAATTACATCAGGGGCACTCGTTCGGATTGCTTCAGCTGCTGCTTCTGCCGATTTGAGTCCTGCTTCTTGGGTTGCCGCGAAAATCATAAAATTTCCCCCCGCAATTGCTTCCATGGCGCCGAAACCGTCTTCAACAATAAAGGTGCCTTCCATAACTGGGATTTTCCAGCATTTTCTACCACCAACCATGGCTTTTTTCTGGAAGCCATCACCGAAGTATCTGAGACTACTGCCGACGTTGAGGGTACGTTTGCCTGTTAAGCCGTTGAAGGCCGCGGTTGTTGGGCAAGTTAAGGTGCATTGGCCGATGCGTTCCATGAGTTGATGTTTGAGTTCAAAGCGGTCTCGATTGTAAATTTGAATCAAAACACCTGGGCGTTTGTCTGGTGTTTGATCTGCTGGAACAGCTCGTTCAATAGATGCCTCTGCAGAAGCCGCAATAACGCTAGTAGCAAAGCCTGTTGTTAAGCTTGCGGCGATTTGTGCCCATTTCTCGTTTTGAGCTGTGATGAGAACTCTTCCTGCCCAAAGCCCGAACATTTCGGCAAACGTGTCCTGAACTTTGACAACGTTACCTGATGGTGATTTTACTGTGAACATTTTTGTGCTTTCGTCATAGCTTTGGATTTCGAGCTTGTTAGTATTTGGTGACATTAAAGGGACCTTGCCAATTCTGTTGGGATTTGTATAATTTAAGAGTTTTCATGGTTTTTTAGGTTTCAACTTGGCTACGTTTATGTTATTTTAAGTGATTTAACTCGGGTAAAATTGTTACACGCATACGAAATATGAAAGAATAAGTATGTAAAATTTTCAATTTAGATTTTGGAATCTGTTTGAGGTGTTTTAACTAGAGTTGATTTGTCAGTTGTTGCTAACTCGTAGTTGCAGGTGTTTTTTATTGCTTTTTTGGGGCAGCTTTCAGCACATTGATAACAGAAAACGCATTTGGAAAGGTTTAGCTGCGGGCGCTTTTTTCCATCAATGGTAACCATTTCTATGGCCTTTGCGGGGCAATCTCTGCTGCATAAACCGCAGCCTATGCAAGAAGAAAAATCAAAAACGGGTTGTCCACGAAAATTGTCCGCTAACTGGGGCTTCACGGAAGGATACTTCTCGGTCGCTGGCTTTCGGAACGCTTGCGCAACCACTTTTTTCGCAATTGAAGGGATATGCAGTTTTTTTGGCATACAAACCATCGTTCAGTTTTTAGGAGATTTTTAAAGACTCTTGGGCAAAACAACCACTTTGCTGTATTATATTTTGTTTATCCAAATATTTAATGTATGCCCCGGCAAGGAAAGCGTTGACTCTGTAGTAGTCACTAAGCAATCACGCATGCTTAATTGGTGCCCAGGCATCAGTATCTTGTGAGTTAATATGGCTATTAGCGAGAGGATAGGGATTATCCGTTTCTGTGAAACACCAAAGGATAAGGGCAGAATAATGAGTCGGTTGGGGCTTAATGATGTGCAAACAGAATCCTACCTGACTATACTCACAAAACAGAGCATGCTTAAGCAAAACGACGGCAAATACGTTGTAACAACCTTGGGTCACAGCTATATTTCTTCTTCTGACAGAATCAAAAAAATAAAAACCTAAGTGGCTATCTTGATAGGGTTATCTTAGAAAACGCAATTTTTTTTTGACTTTTTCGCGTTTTATTAGGGCTAAGCAGTGAGACTGCTATATTCTTTATCAACTTGACGCACATATAGAACTGAAGGTTAAGCAATGAAAACCCAAATTGACTGGCAACAAATCCTTTCCGAATGCAAAATCAACGTGCAAACAGCCATTAAACCCTGCCTCAAAAATTTAAGGACTCCTCAGCCCAACCTGGGCATGGGCGCGGGCGGAGACATTATGAAACCCGTCGATTTAGCCTCTGAAAACGCAATTATCCAAACATTTCAGCAACATGATGTTTCCTTCACACTTATCAGCGAAGAATCCGGTATCAAAGAATATGGCGCCAACCCAAAGGGGAGCTATTTATGTGTTGACCCAATCGATGGCACGACGAATCTAATGCACGGCATGCCTTTTTACTGTTCTTCCATCGCCGTTTCTAACAAGCCCGAACTTGGCGATGTCTTCGCTGGCATGGTTGTTGACCTTGTCCACGACCAAACTTATATCGCAATGAAGGGCGAAGGGGCGTACCGCAATGGTGAACGGATACATACCTCGAAAACCCTATCGCTCGATGAAGCAGTCGTAGGCTTGGATTTGAACGCTTACAAAGCAAAACTGAACATGAAGATTGCCGCCGACTTAATTGAAAATATCAAGCATACACGCCACTTCGGCGCCAACGCCCTTGAAATCTGCCAAGTTGCAGCAGGGTTAACTGAGGCTTTCATAGATCTGCGAAACAAAATCCGCACAACCGACGTAGCCTCAGGATTCCTCATAGTTAAAGAAGCCGGGGGAATCGTAACAGACACAGAAAACAAACCCATAAACGTGAAATTGGATCCCAAACAAACTCTCAGTTTTGTTGCTTCAGCCAATACAGAGATTCACCAAAAAATTTTGAGCCTGATTAAAGCTTAATGTTAAATTTGCTCTTGCCATACCCAGCAGCCCTTGTTAAAGCAGAAAAAACCAGAACGCTTCTTATCGCTGACCCGCATTTAGGTTGGGAACTGGAGCTGCAGGAAAAAGGTATCCATGTCCCAAGCCAAACAGCCAAAATCCTAAACAAGTTAACGGCGATTATCGCCGAGTACAAACCCGATAGATTAGTCATTCTGGGAGACGTGAAATACACGGTTATTTCACACGCGTTTGGTGAATGGCGAGATATTCCAGATTTTTTCAAAAAACTCGAAAGTTGCATAAGCAGTATCGCTGTTGTGCGTGGAAATCATGACGCTAACTTGGAGCCGTTGTTGCCTGAGAACGTTGAGTTTTTGCCTGCTACAGGAGCAGTAATTGGTGACGTGGGAGTTTTCCATGGACATAAATGGCCTTCACCAGCACTTTTGAGCTGTAAGACTCTTGTTATGGGGCATCTGCATCCAGTGGTGGTTTTCCGTGACCCAACCGGTTGCAAAATTACAAGGCAAGTATGGATGAAGGCTAAATGTGACACGGAAGCATTTGCGAAAATCTTGCTACAGAAAAACAACATAAAAATTCTTGGGTCCGTGGCTGAAACGTTGAAGAAACATTACGGCATCAAATCGAAAGCAGAGGAAATCTACATTATGCCCAGCTTTAACGATTTTTTGGGCGGCAGACCGGTAAACGAAACTCATCCCAGAAAAGAATTCGGCAGTGAAGCGTTGATAGGTCCTGTTTTGCGTTCGGAAGCGGTTGATGTGGATGAATCTGAACTCTTCCTCTTGGATGGTACTTTTTTGGGTACGTTGAATCAGCTTCGTCAGTTGTAACTTGTTAGGTGTTGCTATGCTAACTCTTATATTTGCCACATGTTATATGCATGATATAGCGTTTAAGGGAGAGTAAAACAAAATGAAATTAGTTACAGTCCTACTACCAGAAGCCTACCTAGAAGGTTTAGATGAATTAGTTCGAGCCAACATGTACCCAAGCCGAAGCAGCGTAATCCGCTCTTCTGTAAGGGATTTGCTCAAAAAAGAACTCTGGGAAAACAAACGCCGATAAGGCGCTTAAACTCCTCTTATAGCATCACTCAGTGTACGAGCGGCTCTAGCTGGGTCGTCTGAATTGGTTATTTCTCTTCCAACGATTAAGTAGTCGGCGCCTGCTTTAATCGCTGTTTCTGCCGCTCCACCTTGCGCACCAACTCCAGGCGAGTAAATGGAAACGTTTTCGCCGAGAATCCTTTTTATTTCAGCAATTTTCTGAGGAACTGTTGCTCCCACGACGACTCCATCAGCCCCCCATTCCAATGATTTTTTGGCAAACGAAACGTATTGTGGAGTTTGTAAGCCTGTTTCAGGGTCGATAATTGTTTGTCCGTAACCTTCCCAAGCGCCTTTGTGGCTCATATAAGTGAGTAAGATTACTCCTCGATTCAATCGATTTGAAACGTCAAAGAGCGGTTTCAAGCCCTCCTCCCAGCCCACGAATGGATTAGCGATTAAGGCATCAAAGCCTGCAGCAAAGTAGTATTCCGCTATGATTTGGTTGGTGTTGCCGATGTCGTTAATTTTCGCATCCATGATTGCGAGCATGCCTTGCCCTCGGATCTGTTCCACAAGCTCCTGTACACCGTCAAAGGTGCCGAGGGGTAGCGTTAAATGATGGTTTATCTTAACTGCGCAAATGTAAGGGTGAACGACTTTGAGGACCTTCTGTGCTTTAGCCAAAATTATCTCGCGATTTTCAGGAGCTTCAAAAGGAAAATCTAATGCTAAAATAAGCCGTGAGTCCTTGCTTTTTGCCGCTTCCTGCATATGTGCTTTAAACGTCAATACCTTTTGCCTCTTTAGCTAAATGTTCAACGCTTGCCTATTTCTTATTTTCCGTTAAAATTACCGTTTAAATCCTCACGTTGAATGCAAAAACTAAAATTTCTCTTAATCCAATTTGGTGTATAAACCGTTTCAAAGCTTCAAATTAAAAGGGATAAACGTGAAACAAACAATCGCCGAGAAAGTAATCGCTAAGCACTTTGCTCAGAGCGATAGGCTGGATTTAGAAGTTGACAACTTAAGAGAATCAGTAGCCATTTAACGTTAAGAAAATTTTTTGGAAATTAATAGAAACAAGTGCTGCTTCTATTAAATACCTGGAATATGTTAAAAAACTAAAGATTCTATTGAACTGCCCAGACTGTTGAGTTGGCAAGGTTCCAAGTGATTGTTTCTTTCATCGCTGGGTTGTTGTATTCTTGGTAGTTAGTGAGGGTTTCAAGCATGCCTGTAGCTCTATCAAATGTTACGCCAGTATAGTCATATCTTTGTGTGCTCTGGGTTGGGTCGTTGACGTTGTAGAATTGGTTATCTATGAACCAGAAGTCACTTACTCTTGCTCCCGAAGCGAATGGGTGGCTGTCGGTTAAGTTAACTTTTAATCCATCATAGCCTTTTGGACGAAGCAGGTCGCCTGCGTTGAGGTTAGCGGGGTAAATAGCCCAGAATCCGTTGGTATCGGTATCTGCACCATTAGCAATATCAACCATTTGTGTTCCAGCAACTTCTGTTCCATTTTTGAAGCTCCATAATGTATCCATCGTCACATTATATTCATTGATGTCTGTAATTGTAATCTTGTAGTAATTGGTTTGGTTGTATTGGAAAAAGCCAGGTGTTTCTACTGCATTTAGATCAATTAAGGTTGATGTGCTTGTAATGTTGTATATGAAGACATCGCCAACGTGAACTCCCACAGTAATAGGTTTGGGCGCGGGGTTTGCAGCAACATAGATTAATGCTGCGGTCGCCGCTATCAGTATAATTAAGAGAGCTACTATTGCGTAAATTTTTTTAGTGGAAGTCTTACGTTTAAATGCCATAGCTCATACATTTCTGTGGTCAAGTATTTAGTTGTTTTCCCAAAAACTCGCCTAACATTACTCGCATGTTCATTAGCTGAACTTAACTTTTTCAATCTGAAAATCGTTTATTAAAGGGTGAATTATGAGAATTTTATGTTGCTTTGAGTTCTGCTCTTAGCTTCAAGTGTTTCTGAGGGTGAAATTGGCTTTTCTTCAGCTTGCTTTTTGTTCAAATTAATCGTTAATTTATGGTTTTTCTTGACAAGCGCAACATCACTCTCAAGAACACCTTCGACAAGAACTTCCCCATTATACTTCATCCGACAAGTATAGCCCAATTCTTTTAGTTCTTTCATTAAAAGTTCACGCGAAACTCTCAATGATTCGCTGGATGTATCTGGTCCTCTATTAAAGCAGAAAGTGAGGACTTTAGACTTAGAATCATAATTCGCCTTCGTCCCCTTACCGATCTTCTCCACTTGACCCCATTCTAATTTTTCAGTGGTTTCTCTCAAATTCTTTCACTCTTATTTTTCTCTCTTAAAGCTTCCATGTCCGCCTGCTTCAGTGATGTTGGCGACTACCTCTTCGCTTACTTTATCGAGGACTTCTTCCGCTCTTTTCCAATTGTCTGCGGAAACTTCTACGCTGTATTTTGGCGCTGCAATTACTGCGAACTCGATTTTAGCATCTTTAGCTTCTTGGGCTTTCTTAGCGCCGCTGAATGCTTCTTGGATGCATCTAACGCCATTAGGTTTCATGCAGCGAACCTCAATAACGCCTCTGACCTGTACAGTCTTTATCTTTATGCGCTCTTCTGCAACTTGAGCGATGACTTTGGCTAGGTCGTCGGGGATTTCGAGTTTAGTTAAGACGTCTATGCCTTCTTTTACAACTTTTTCGAAGCCATCGTATAACCCGTATTTTTCTTCCAGAATTACTCCGGCTTTCTGGTACACTTCGTGGATGGGCAACCCCGTTTTTTCTGCGACTGCATGCAGTAGTGCGTCGCCTTTGCGGTCTTTTTTCCATGATTTGATTTTTTCTATTCTTTCACGTTTTGTAACGCGTCTAAGTGAGAGGTCGATGTGCCCTTTTTCTATGTCTACGCGGAGGACTTTGAGGACCATTTTTTGGTTTTCACGAACAAAGTCGCGGACATTTCTTATGCGTGCGCTGGAGATTTCGGAGATATGAAGGAACCCTCGTCTGCTGTACTCGTCTAAGTTAGCGTATGCTCCGTAATCCATCACGCTTTCTATCGTGGCGATGACGAGGTCGCCCGATTCTGGCCATTCAGGTTTATGTTCAGACATTACTTACATCCTACTCATGGATAACCTATCTTCATTTCGATTGGTTTGTCTTTGACGTTAGAGATAAGGTTTTCTACCCAAAGAGACGGCATTTGGGGAACTTTAACGTTTTGCTTGCATCCAACAAAAAGTTATAATAAGAAACCTAAAACTACCCGAACAAAAGCTGCAAAGTTTATGAAAAATCGGTTCTTTAAGAAAAAATCGCAAACGTTAAATGCACTTCAATTTTTAGATGATTATTGTAATGAAACCTTTAAATTTTGACCAGTTAAATGCAGAAACAAAGGGCAAAATTAAATGGTTAACGCTGATCGTTGTTGTAACTTTTGTCGTCGCTGTTTTCATGTATTACTTTACGTTCACGTCAGTTGGGTATGGAAACTGGATGTTCGTTGCCATGAACATCGTGCTGTTCAGCGTGTTCTTTTTACTCTCATCTTTTAGAAAAAAACTCAACCGCTTACCAAACAGCGTCTACATAGCCTTCATCGTAGCTTTATTCGCTGAAATGTATGGCATCCCGTTAACGATGTATTTCTTCATGGGCGCCTTTGGCTACGTAAAAATCTTCAGCATTGAATTTCTCCTCACCCAAGTAATGGGACAAACGTCGTTCTACACTGTCTACCACTACTATGTTTTTCCATTATCCAAATTCGTAATCGGCTTTGGAATCCTCTTAGTAATCTTTGGCTGGTACCAAATCTACGAGGCAAAAGGCAAACTCGTTAAAACAGGACTCTACAAATACACTCGCAACCCACAGTACATCGGTTTCCTGCTTATCACCGGCGGCTTGAACATTCAATGGTTAACAATCATCACAACTGCACTCTGGCCCGTCTTAGCATTCCTGTATTGGCGTTTAGCAAAAATCGAGGAAAAAGAGTCTGTAGCAAAATATGGCGAAGAATTCCAACAATACAAAAGTACCACACCCCGCTTCATTCCACGCCTAAAGAGTAAAAATTGAGCTGCCTGTCAAGTTCTCTGTCGGTAACTTGCGACGCATAAGCGCTGATTTAACCATAAAGTGCAGAATCTAATGATTGCTCAAGTTCGTTTCCAGACCAGTTGCCCGTTTTTTGAGAGGTATTTATATGTAAACACATGCAGGTTATTATCAACACTCTGCGTGGATAATTAGGGCATGTCAGAAAATTTAAAGAAAGAACCATCACTTGCATTTGGTGGACAAGCATTAATTGAAGGCGTAATGATACGCTCCCGAAAACATGTGGTAGCTTGCGTCAGAAACCCCAAAAACGAAATAATAACAGACATAAAACAAATCACGCCCTACTCTGAAAAACACAAGATTTTGGGGTGGCCCATCTTTAGAGGCGTGGCAAACATGGTAGAAAGCCTTATCGTTGGCGTTAAAACTATGATGTTTTCGGCATCCACCGCGTTTGAAATTGAGGGTGAAGAGGGCAAAGAATCGGAAAAATTAGAGTTTGGCGTGGGAGAAATTGCTTTGCTCGTAGGTGGCGTTGCAGCTGTAATGGCTGTTTTCTTCTTGGTGCCTTTTTTGCTTTCAACTTGGTTGGGCCTTAAGGGTGTCGTTTTCAACGTTGTTGAGGCTGTAATTCGTCTATCAATGTTTGTTGGTTATTTGTCTATTCTCTCGCTGTGGGGTCAGTACAAAAGGGTGCTGATGTATCATGGTGCGGAACACAAGGCAATTCACGCTCATGAAGCAGGAGCCCCTATGGATGTTGAACACGTAAAAGGATATTCACGTTTGCATCCCCGATGCGGCACAAGTTTTCTCTTCATCGTGCTAATAATCAGCATCGTCCTTTTCACCATAATGCCAAACCTCGGCTTTGCCATCAACTTAGCTTACCGAATCGTTCTGATTCCCCTTATTGCTGGAATTAGCTACGAACTCCTGCGGTTAAGCGGCAAATACAAAGACTCACCCATCACAAAAGTTCTAGTATCGCCTGGACTGGCATTTCAACATTTAACCACCAAAGAACCATCAGACGACATGTTGGAAGTGTCAATTAAGGCCGTTACCGAAGTGAACAAACTAATCTGCCCCACTGCAAGGTAATCATTGATTTTTTGGTTCAACGATTGAATTTAGTTTTGATTGATGATGCTGTTGTGTGCAAAATTGGTTGGTATCATCATCACCATCATTATCTTCTATGGGTCTGACTTGTGTTTAAGTGAGGGTAAACTTGGCAATTTAGGTTATTCTGGTTGTTGTTGCAACCGGTCTGCAGAAAGCAGTTGCAGCAGCAGCAACAACAACTTCTACTGCCCTACTGAGGTTGGGTCCTGTCATTGTTCTGGTTTCCGAGTATTCTTCTTAGTTATGGTTCAATAATTGAAAGAAGAAGAAGTGTTGGTGGGCAGCATTTTCTTCTTCTTTTAGTTAGAAGGTGCAAAAAGTAAATTTTACGATGTTGACTGTGGGGTGTGAGATTCTGACCCTCTTAAAAACAATTAGAATCTGCCGCCGTACTGTACAATTTTGGTACTCTTGCATAACCGTCTAAGATGCTTTACGACGTCTGGAGCATCCTCGAAAAATACGTCGATATTATTGTCATTGAGTGCCTTAGCTTTTCTCTCAGCCTGAATTAAGCCCCATTCCTTATTCCTGTCATCTACATAATTCTTTGTCATCAAATCGCTGTCTGAACTTGGAAGTATTGTTCGTGTTGTTATTAGCGTAGCCATTGGAAAGTATTTTTTTGCCCATTTCTTTGTTATTTCTTCGACCAAAACTGATCGACCAGTAATAAAAAATAACTCGTCATCATCAGCAAGAAAATCAACTGGGTTTAGCTGAATGCTTCTTCGTGCATAGTAGCTCCTCATTAATTCTGCTCTTTCTTGTTCATTTTTGCAAGAGTCAATCGCTCTTAGACTGTACATTTCTTGTTGCAAGACCACGCCGTCAAGATCAAACGCTATTTTCATTGTTGATCGATCCTTTCGTTTTTACTTTCGAGTTGACTGATTTTACCAGATTCTTCGCTTGAGAATATAAGTTTTCTGTGACCATTGATTTTCTAGTTGAGCCTCTAAGAATAGTTTCATGTTTGGCTTAATGATAACAACCTCCAGCGTCACTTGTTTATTTCTCAAATTAAGCGGTTTTCGTCGATTCCATGAGAATCAAGAAAATAATTACACCAAAAACCAAAGAACCATTATGATAAAAAGATACACGTAATCGTTCACTTGCGCAATTATCGTTATCATGGTGCTACCGAGAAATTTCATCAATGGGAATTTGTTTCAATGATATTCTGCCAATCCAACATAGTAGGCTTTTTATACTTTTCTTGTGAACTAGGGGCATGGAAAAATTTCTACTCGTGAGTCCAAATTGCGTTGATCTCGCTGAGCCAAATATAGAGATAAAGAAATTCCATGACTGCGAGAATTATGTGTACGTTCCTGATATAGAAAAACTAAGGGAAAAGCATGTTGTGATTTTACACAGATGCTACCCAGACCAAGATTCACGCGTATTGCAATTTTTCCAAATCTTAAGCGCAGTAAGACCATTTGCAACAAAGGTAACTGCAATTATTCCATATCTTCCCTATTCGAGGCAGGATGAAATTTCTAGACCAGGAGAGACTGATTCTGCGACTATGATTGTTAAATTACTGTCTTGCGCTGGCCTAGATGAGCTTATTACATTTAATTGTCATTTTTTGACATCAGGCGATGCAAAAAAGAATATCTGCGGCTTAAATGTCGAGAGCCGATCTGTTGTTACCGATTTATTAGATTATGTTAGACCACGAGTATCAAATCCTGTTTTTATTGCACCAGATCAAGGTGCCGCTCACTTCGTTGAAAACTTGGGTGGGGTTAGTATGGAAAAAACCCTTGGTGAATATATTTATGGGCCGCTGGCGTTTAGGCAAATTACTTCCGAAAAACTCGATGCAGACATTGCGGGTCGAGATGTTATTTTAATTGATGATATGATTATCAGCGGAGAGACAATGATTAAGGCTGTGCAAGTGTGTAAAAAAGGAGGAGCCAAGCGAATTATTTGCGCTGCAGTTCACGGATTACTAGTAGGTTGCGCATTTGACAGGATTAGAGCTGCAGGGGCAAAAGAAGTCGTTGTTAGTGATAGCGTGCCAAGTCCTGCAGGTGTAGTAAGCGTAAAAAAGGAGCTAAAAGACTTCATACAATAAGGAAGAAAAACCGTCAAATTTTTTGAATCATACAATCTTGAAAAGAAAAAAATTAATAATACTTTGATTGAATAATTAATGCTCTTAGAAATGAAGAATCTAAGATAAACATACTCGATTAAACTTTATTTAACGAATTTAATCAAATTACTTAAAAAAATAGGTGAAAATATGGGCTCAACAGGCAACACTTGTCCAAATTGTAACTCGATAGATCAACCAGAAATGATCGTTAGTGGTGAAGTCGTCTTAGCAATTTGCCCTAAATGTAAAGTTGTTCGATCACAACATTCATGGCTTTAGAAAAATCCACTAAGTTAATAATTTCGTTGGATACTTTTGATAGGATTTCTTGCATTTCGATTTCTTGGGTGAATTAATTAGTAATCCACTTGCAATTTTTTAGGCAACACCTAAAGCGTGCTGTTAATCGATTAATAACCTGTAATTTGTTGAAAACTCCTTGAAATAGTAGGCTAACAAACACCAAACACCCGTATTCTAAAGCGACCGTCTATCGTAATTTCTGAATGGCGATGTTTCAGCTTCTTATACAAGTAAGGTTTTAACCGTACTCTTTTTGTCTCACAAAATGAAAACAAAAAACGCTAAAACAGCTGGAAATCCTAACCCGCTGATAGTAGTCAAAACATCAATGACCATGGATAGAATTCGGTGGCTTCATTAATGAAGGCTTAAAAGCAAGTGGCATCCATGTTGTAACACCGTGCTCAAAAAATTAGTGAGCCAGGTCGGTAAGCATTAAGAAAAATTAGGTTTAACGGTTGATCCTGATGGATGTAGAAGTAATACCCGCAATCTTAGTTAAAAGCCGAGAAGAATTGATAGCTCAGATCGAAAAAGTTAAGCAAAACGTAAAAACTGTTCACATAGACATCATGGACAATGCCTTTGTTCCTAATAGTACAATCGGACTTGAAAGCTTAACAAATCTTCCCTCAGGAATCTCTTACGAATTTCATTGGATGGTTAAAGATCCGGAAAATTGGATTACAAAAGTTCCTGGAAAACATAGGCATTTAGTTCATGTCGAGACTATCTTTGATTGGAGTGAAATAGAAAAAACACGCGCTTTAGGTGGCGAGATAGGGCTTGCCATTAATCCGCCGACATCCATCGAAAAAATCTATCCGTATATCAATGATAAAGGGATCAAGGAAGTTCTAATAATGACCGTTAACCCTGGTTTTAGCGGTCAAAAGTACATTGTTGAAGTCGAATCAAAAATCCGTTCTCTTCGAGCAAAATTTCCAAATCTTGAAATTGAAGTTGATGGGGGAATAAATGCCGAGACTTCCGAGAGAGCTAGTGAAGCAGGGGCAAATTTTCTTGCGGCATCGAGTGCAATTTTTATGGCAAAAAGCATTCCAGATGCACTTCAGGATATCTACGAGTCTGGGATTCGAGGAAGAAATAAAGGGCAAACTTGTTGTTCGGAGAAAACGACTGCAGAGATTGCTGTCCCAAAACTAATTACAGAGTGTTCAAAGCAAACACTTCTTGAGCAAAGTCCATCGGTTGGAGTTGGAGCAACAAAGATTACCGACATAAAGGAACTCTATTTACTGTCAAATAATGTTAGGCAAAGTATTGTTAAAATGCTCCATGAAGCAAAATCAGGTCACCCCGCAGGCGCAATGGGTTTAGCCGACGTTTTTGTCGCACTTTATTTTAATGTTCTAAACCAAGATCCGAAAAATCCGAGTTGGGACGGTCGGGACCGATTTGTTCTATCTAACGGTCATGCTTGTCCTGGACTATATGCTACAATGGCTGAGGCAGGGTATTTCCCAAAAGAAGAGTTAATGACCCTCAGAAAATTGGGCTCAAGACTACAAGGGCATCCTCATAGAGAATCATTGCCGGGGATCGAAACTAGTTCAGGGCCTCTTGGACAGGGGCTCTCGATTGCAGTTGGTATGGCACTTGTTGCAAAGAGAGAAAAAAAGGGTTGGCGGGTTTACTGTGTTTGTTCAGATGGTGAGCATAACGAGGGACAGATATGGGAAGCAGCGCTTTTAGCTTCTAAATTTAAACTTGGAAATTTAGTTGCAATTATGGATCGGAATAATATTCAAATTGACGGCTTTACTGAAGACGTTCTTCCACTTGAACCACTTGAAGAAAAATATAGAACATTCGGATGGCACGTAATTAGTATTGACGGTCATAATATTCACCAAATTATTTCGGCTTGCAACGAAGCAAAAACAATACTCGATAAACCAACGATGATAATTGCACATACTGTTCCCGGAAAAGATATCTCATTTATGGAATTTATCACAGAATGGCATGGAAAATCGCCAGGTGATAAAGAAGCAATAACAGCCTTAAACGATCTCGAGCAGGAACGAAAGTTCTATGGAAATGAACAGAGGGAGTGTTAACATGGTAAATCCATCAAAAATAAACAAGCAAATGAGTCTGATCGAAAAAATTGACGCTCCTCTGAATAAAAAACCAAGTCGGGATGGATTTGGGAAAGCATTAATCGAGATTGGAGCTGAAAATCCCAACTTTTGGGTCTTGACTGCCGATGTTTCTGAAAGTACAAGAACGCACTGGTTTGCGGAAAAATATCCGGATCGATTTGTCCAAGTTGGAGTATCTGAGCAGAATTTGGCAGGGGTTGCTGCAGGAATTGCTTCTGTGGGAAAAACAGTCTTTATCTCTGCATATGCCGCTTTCTCGCCGGGAAGAAATTGGGATCAGGTTCGTGTTTCGCTTTGTTATAATAATGTGCCCGTAAAATTACATGGTTCACATACGGGAGTTACAGTTGGACCAGATGGGGCATCTCACCAAGCATTGGAAGACATTGCAATTACTCGAGTTCTTCCGAATATGACAGTTATTGTTCCGGCAGATGTTGAAGAGGCCAGAAAAGCAACAATTGAGGCAAGTAAAACAAAAAGTCCAGTTTATATTAGGTCATGTCGAGAGAAAATGCCTGCATTTACAACACATTTAACACCATTCACAATCGGAAAGGCAAATGTTTACCGGGATGGAGAAGACGTTGCAATTTTTGCATGCGGACCCCAAGTTTATGAATCAATAATTGCAGCAGAAAAACTTGAAGGCGAAGGAATCTCATGTGCAGTAATTGATTGCCATACAATTAAGCCGATTGATAAAGACGCTATCATTTTTTGGGCAAAAAAAACTGGTCTAATAATTAGCGTCGAAGATCATCAAATAACAGGTGGACTCGGAGGAGCAATCGCAGAGGTTTTAAGCGAAATCGGAAAATCGACCCCTTGCACATTAAGGCGACATGGAATAAGAAATATGTTCTGCGAATCAGGAGAACCACTTGAACTCATGAAAAAATATGGGCTTGACTCAGAGGGAATTGCAAAATTCGTTCAAGAGAACTATAAAAGCGAATTTCAGGCCATTAGCAGGGAAGAGCTTTAATTGCTTATTATGATATTGATTTGGAGTGAGAAATTATGGAATTCTTCTTAGATTGCGCAAATATTGAACAGATCAAGAAAGCAGCCGCACTTGGAGTTGTCGATGGAGTTACAACGAATCCCACACTTATTGCAAGAGAAGGGGGAAAAAGTCAACAAGAGATAATTGCTGAGATTGCACAAGTAATAACTGGACCTATTTCGGTTGAAGGCAATGCAGATACGTGTAATGAGATTGTTCGCGAGGCAGAAGTATATTCAAAATGGGCAAAAAATATTGTAATAAAAATTGCGTTTAGTCAGGAAGGAATTAATGCTGCAAGAATACTCGAAAGGAGAGGAATTAAGACTAACGTAACGCTCGTATTTAGTGCAAGTCAAGCGTTAATTGCAGCAAAGGCAGGCGCAAGTTTCGTGTCGCCTTTTATTGGAAGATTGGATGATATATCTGAAGATGGAATGAATTTAATTCGAGATATAATGCAGATTTACAAAAACTATGGATTTAAGACAAAAGTTATTGTTGCAAGCATTAGGCATCCGATTCATGTTTTAGAAGCAGCAAAAGCTGGAGCACATATTGCAACAATACCAGCCGATGTCTTAGCAAAGATGTGGAATCATCCACTAACTGAAATTGGAATTAAGAAATTCAAAGAAGATTTCGCCAAATGCGCAGCGAAAAAAATATGTTAAATTCCAAAAATTAGTGCGGTGGTCAGAATTTTTCAAAAACCAACTTTTTGTTCTGATTTGCTAATTCTTCCATTCCATTGATACAGATTGCTTTATTGGGGCATAAAAATCTGCGTTGTGCATTTTTTAAATCACCTACATTCGACTTGAAGAAACGTTTTCTAATAGACGAAATCGACTACGTCTCAAAACTGCTAAAACAGAAGTGGACACTTGCGTACTCATAGAAGGCGGGGTTTCATTTCATCGCCGACTTTAACGCACACAAGCTCTTTCACAAGAGGAGGTTCTAAGTCCAAAAACATCCCTTCGTAAACCCTCTGTTTATTTTAACATAGTTGACACAGGGGTGGGATTCGAATTCTCTAAGTATGGAGATTTCACCCGCAAAAACCCTTTTTTTATAAAATAATTCTATAGTGCCCGCAGAATCAAAAAAGCCAGAATTCAAAAGACAAAGAATATCTTGGCGAAAAATTAAACCATATTGAATTCGCTTAAACGTGTTTTCACCATACTATCTGATTTATTTCCAGTTGTCTGCGTATGATTTGAAATGATATGTCCCAGCCAGTTAGGTGATAGATTAGCTCCTTGAAGTCTGATAAGTTCAATTTAGTTTTCTCTTGTTCTTTAATTGTGGTATAAATTGTAGCTATTGGGAACGATTCCAAATTAGGCAAAGAGTTTCGTACTTTCTTTGCGAGACACGATAATTCTTCATTCTGCATCATTTCCATCTCCGAATAGTTCTTGCCAATTTGTCTTATCGCACGATTTATTATATAGATTTTTGAAAAACGAAATAACGTTAATTGTCAACTTTAGCAATTTTTTGAAAACTCAAACTAACAAAGTGTGTTAAGTTTAACAAATGTACTTGTTTGTTCGATTGAAGAGGACCCACTGTAAGTTTTTAGACTGAAAGAACCTCTGTACGTGTGGAGATTTAATCCTACTTAAAGTGCTGCCCATGTTTTCAACATTTTGCTTACAATGGTGCAGGGGGTTAGATCTAAACCCACGTCTAAATTTCACGCGCACCGACCTAAATCACTTTAAGTTTTATATCTGTTCACCAACTTTTAAAGGTAAACCCGCCTGGGCTTAAACCCGAACGGTTCAAGTCCTGAGCATTGGCAACGCTTTCAGAAACAGTCGTCTTTTTCCCTTATGGCGGGATCCAGCGGGCCCGCCACCTCAGTGCGAATGTGTACTTTACAATTATTTTGGCATGAATCCTTCGAGGGATTTTTGTTTTTTCTGCTCATCGTCTGGATTTGGGGTTTCTTTATTTCTTCCTTTATTGATTGATTGCAAAGAGATTCAGCGAAGTAATCAAGCACTGATTTTGGTGTTTTCTTGCTTCGAAAAACTCGATAGACGCCCTTCTTATCTATCACTTGTTCCGCTAAGTTTATAGTACAAAAAGTGGTCATGGCTTTCTTAATCCATGTTTCCCTGACCTGAGAGTATTCATTTCCGATATTTGACCAAGGAATATAGAACTCATACGTCACTCTAAGAAGGTCCTGAATGCTAACCTCAAAATCCTCAAATGTCGAGTTCAAAGCTTGAAAAATATTCATCCATAGTTCATTCATAGCCTGACTCCTACTTCAAAAATGCGAATTAATGATTCACATATTTTATATATGAAGACTCAAGAAAACAATGTAACTCCAAAAGTTTGAGTCACCATATGGAGAATAATAAATTGTTAAAAAAAGCAAGTATTGAACAAGGAATTCACAACAGTCATCAAAAAACAACAAAGACAGTAAGAGTTGCAGGCATCATTGCTGCTATTCTTTTGTTATCCTGTGTTTTAGCATTATTACCTCAATCAGCTCAAGCATCGACATTGACAGACACCATAAATGTTGGAAACGGAGTTGGCGGTATAGCAGTAACACCAAATGGTCAATACGTCTACTCTACAAATAGATTCGATGGCACAGTTTCGGTAATAAGCACATTATCGAATACTGTGATAGACACCATAACTGTTGGAGGAAATCCCATCGGTGTGGCAGTAACGCCAAACGGCGAATACGTCTATGTTACAAATTACTACGACAATACTGTTTCAGTAATTGCTACAGCTACAAATACGGTTAATGCAACAATAACTGGTTTTAACTATCCTGAAGGCGTTGCAATAGCGCCAAACGGCGAATTAGTCTACATCACAAATTCCAACGGCAACACAATTTCAGTAATTAGCACAGCCACCAACACAGTAACTGCAACAATAACGGGCTTAAACTATCCTGAAGATGTGGTAGTTGCACCTGATGGCGGATCCATTTACGTTAAAACTAACTATGACGGTGTTTCGGTTTTAGTAATTAGCACAGCCACCAACACAGTAACAGCAACCATAAACCTTGCAGGCGATCCTTATTTCGAAAATGGAGTGGGCGGTATCGCAGTTGCACCCAACGGCGAATGTATCTACGTTACAAATAACGATTGGTCAAACGGGAATTCGGTTTCAGTGATTAGCACAGCCACCAACACAGTAACAGCAACTATAAACCTTGGCGGCTGGTCTGGTCCAGAAGAAGGCGGGAGCGGCGTTGCAGTTGCACCCAACGGCGAATACCTCTACGCTACAAATAATGATTGGATGAGCGGTGGTTATTGGCTTTCAGTGATTAGCACAACAACAAATACAATAACAGAAAACGTATCCCTTGGCGAAATGTATGATCCCCTTGGAGGAGCTGGATGCGTAGCAGTAACACCCAACGGTGAATACATCTATGCTGCAAACGGAGGTTGGGACAGCAGCTCTATTTCAGTGATAAGCGTAACTTCACCTTCAACTTACACGATCACTGTTGCTCAGGGTGATTATGGTACTATTAGTCCAGGAACAACCACTGTTAACTATGGCGGCAGTCAAGAATTCACTTTCTCTCCAGCAACAGGTTACCATCTGACAGATGTCTTGATGAATGGGACCTCAGTAATGGAAGACGTTGAGAATGGTGCGTACACTGTTTCTGATGTGACTGGAACAACCACTCTTACCGCAACCTACGCTATTGATACTTTTTCAATCACTGTTGCTCAGGGTGATTATGGTACTATTAGTCCAGGAACAACCACTGTTAACTATGGCGGCAGTCAAGAATTCACTTTCTCTCCAGCAACAGGTTACCATCTGACAGATGTCTTGATGAATGGGACCTCAGTAATGGAAGACGTTGAGAATGGTGCGTACACTGTTTCTGATGTGACTGGAACAACCACTCTTACCGCAACCTACGCTATTGATACTTTTTCAATCACTGTTGCTCAGGGTGATTATGGTACTATTAGTCCAGGAACAACCACTGTTAACTATGGCGGCAGTCAAGAATTCACTATAACACCGCATATGGGTTACCATATTTCCTCTTTAGTTGTTGATGGTTCCGCAGTTCCAATTGCATTAACGTTCACTTTCTCAAACGTTCAGGATGATCACTCTATCACTGCGAGCTTTACAACTAACACTTTAACTGCAACAGTAACCACTACCTTCGAAACCTACCCCGTAGAAATAAGCGGAAACATAACCACCGAACAATTCTCAAACATGACCATTACCCCATATCAAGACACAAAAATAACCTCAGTAGACTTTACTTTAACGGGACCCAACGGAACAGAAGGCTTCTGTAACTTAACCCTTCCAAAGATCGCCATACCCTTCGGAACAAACCCAGTTGTTTACATCGACGGAATAGTGGTCGAAAACCAATCATTCACTGAAGACTTCGACAACTTCTACATAACTTACACAACCCATTTCAGCATCCACCAAATAGAAATCTTGTTCACCACCGAACCAGACCAAACATTAATTCCAATACCAATAACCACTTGGGCACCAAGCCAAACCTCAAATACCTCGCCAAATCCAACAACAATACCCACTCCTACAATTTCGCCTACACCAACAGCTACACCTAGACCAACTACCAATCCAACCTCAGCTCCAGCAACAATGCTTGCAACAATGGGTCAATATGTTACCATTGCAGCAGCCATAATCATTCTGGGCGCAGTCATAATTGGGCTAATGCAAAGAAGAAAGCACTCAACCAAAGCGCCTTTAAAATAGAAAAAGCCAAATTCAGCAAACAACTCTTTTTTATTTTTCAATTTTTCTAAACAATACTTTAAGATAGCTTACGCGTGCAATAAGGTGTAAGACAAAATTGTTAACAAGCACAAGATAATGCAAATTAGAGGTCCAGACTTCCTAGAAAAAATCGCGACATAATACTCGGAGAACTCGCTCTTCAAAATCTTCCAACATTTATCAATAACGATATTCACTTCTGCCTTCTCCAATTCAATTTGGAAAGCAAACGGCTAATAAACTTCATTCCGTTACCGTACTAACGGCAAACAGTAATCTACATCAGGCATATTGCTTGTTCTCCGTTTGCCACTTACATGTCACTCAACAACCTGGCAAATTACTGCAATTATCCCCGTCGATTCCTGTTTGTCCCTGTTCATACTCATCTGTTCGTTCAAGTACCTTAGCACCTCCATGCCTGCGTGGGAGGCGTTGTACATCATGGGCATCACGTCAGGCATCATAGCCGGTGTGCTCTTTTTTGCGCTTTTCATTATCATACGAAATCAATTGAGATCTCCCGAAAAACCTGATGAGCAAAACTAAGTCACAAACTTTTTCGATCGGAAAGAATTCAATCGGGACGTTGAGTTCAACGAAAACGCAGATGTATAAGTAAAGTGTACTATAGAAGGGTACTATAGCACAACAGCCTTAGGGTCAAGTAATTTGTTTAACTCATCTATGTTCTAAGGTATTTCTTTCCTAATTTTGACTTCTCTTTCTGCTCTTTTTGTTGACGCAAATCTCACCATTCACTATTTATTCGGTTTTCTGGATAAATAATTATTTATCCTACGACATTTTGCACTTTTGCAGTTTCTTATGCTTAGAATGGCTTTAGACGCTCCCGTTTGTGCATCTTATTTGAAAAGTATATGGTAAATAGCTGAGAAATTTATTCTTGGATTTGAGCCTGAGGCGGTTTGAATCTCTATGGACTTAAACCCTGCAGAATTCGAAGCGCATTGTGGACCTGGAGTCTGAATCCCAACGAAAGAGAATACACCTTATTCTTTGTTTGCGAAAAAGCAAGAAAACAGCAAGAAATAAG
This sequence comes from Candidatus Bathyarchaeota archaeon, assembly GCA_963809455.1. Lineage (GTDB taxonomy): Archaea > Thermoproteota > Bathyarchaeia > Bathyarchaeales > Bathycorpusculaceae > Bathycorpusculum. Next base: position 514,162 of record CAWEJP010000001.1, read on the forward strand.
CAAAAAAGTGCAGGGGGTGGGATTTGAACCCACGAACGCCTACGCGATAGGGTCCTAAGCCCTACTCCGTTGACCTGGCTTGGAGACCCCTGCACAAGGATACGCAGTGTGAAATAGGTTAGGTTGCTTTAATATTTATTTGCCACTTGTTTTTTGTTTTGTGTGGGTGTGGGGGATTATGATTGCACACTACATTTTTGGGGTTGGGTTTGTTTGGTTTTTTGGTTTGGGTTGTTTTTCTGTCGTGGTTTGTGTGTGGGAAGCTGGGTTGGTTTACACAGTCATGTTGGATGTTATGTTGGGGTGTGTGGGTGTAGTGTAGGGGTATGTTGAAGTTAGGATTGGGGACGCCTCGGTTTATGAAAGACTGTGTTTTTTTGAATTCATCTTTTGCGACGCAGCCCCGTAACCGTAAGCTCTTTATTGCATACCGCAATCACTTTCAAGAAGAAAAAGAAAAACGCCTTCGTAGCCTAGCCCGGTGGGGCGTTACCTTGGTAAGGTAATGGTCGCGGGTCCAAATCCCGCCGAAGGCTCCAATCTTGCCCCTGATTCATTGAATGATCCTGATTATGGCTTTGTTCAACGCTGCAGAATTCAGCAACGCCGCTGCAATTTTCCGTAGCGTTTAGCAAAGAAAGTTCTATGCGCATTTTTTCGGCTTTGACTTTCAAGCGACAACGCAATGAACGTTGATAGTTCGAGTTAAAACTTGATGGATTCCGAAGAATTTCTTGTTCCGTTTTGCTGAGCATTTTTTCGCCAAATAATGAAAAGCAAGAACGCGTTTTTATACTCATCCTTTTAGCCTTATTTTGATGAAACAAGCTTTTTTCGGGTTTTTTCATTAACGCAAGCTTGTCCCGAAATCCTACAGCAATCTCGCCCAAACGAAGCTTTAAGAGAAAAATCGGGGCACCCTTAAACGATAGCAATCACGCATGTTCCTGAATTAGTAAATCGGCAATTAGTTAATTCTCGTAAATCCCCTGGGCAATTTCAAACTGTTGTGGCTGCTATCTTTCAATCACATATTCTAATAAACGTACGAAACTCCCTCGTCTTAAGGTAATGTAAATTGATTGGTGAACTAATAATTGAAATGAAAGGAAAAACCACTGGAAGTCGGGTTCTTGCGGAAGGAAAAATGGAGGGCTCGGCTGCTGGGGCGGGCAATATCTTGGGAAATGAAGCCACAGAAGTTGGCACCGTTGTTTTTACGTGGGTGCCTAGCGGAATAATGATGGCAGAAGGTAACAGTGTGTTCATGGCAGCAGAGGGAGAAGTTGTTATGGCGAAGACAAATGGAATAAGCTGGTCTACTGGTAAGGGCCTGAAACGAAGCGCTAGGGGAGCTTATTATTTTATGACAAGTTCGACGAAACTCGCTAGCCTCAACAAGATTGTCGGCGTTTTTGAACGCGAATCAGACGAGATGGGCAATTACAAAATAAAAATCTGGGCGTGGAAATAACTCGAGAGAATCTAAAAAAATATGCCTTGAGCGATATTTAATCGTCTCCAAAGGTTTCCTTGCGGTAGCCTGAGGACAAAATTGGTTAACCAACCTTGAAGTCTGCAGTTCTTTGATCACTTACGTTATCTACAAGAAGCCAAGCGAAATAGCTATTTTCTTGAGCGCGATTCCACCATTTTTCGAGATTGGCAGAAGTGCTTGAATTGTTTCAAAGTCCCTCCCATTGATACTTCAAAGATTCCAACAGCAAGGTTCTAAAATCCATTAATTCTT
>CAWEJP010000002.1:0-275573 GCA_963809455.1 Candidatus Bathyarchaeota archaeon
AAGGGAAGCGAAGATCAAACTTACCGGTTACCCATTTTAGTGAATGGTGCCCCATCGAATTCGGTAAATGTGGATTCTGTTGCGGGTGGAACTTCAAGTTTAGCAACTAACATATCAGAAAGTACTCTTGGAAATTTTGCATTGAGCGTTGGAGGAAATAGCGTCACAATTCACGTTGTTCCCACCGGTATGCACACTATCCACATCATTTCCTCTCGTCCTGGGAATACCCTTCACTTTGGATGGTCAAAGTCACTTGAGCAACCAACGTTGAACTAGGAGACGTGGGGCAGCACACCGTAGTTTTTCCATCCTCAACCGTGCTTTCAATAGGCACTTGGGGTCAAGTAACTTTTACATTCTCTAATTACAACGGTGGAACCACCAGTACCACAAAAATAGTTGACCTTGAAAAAGAAACCTACGTTGTTACTTCTTAGAATATTCGCCCAGGTTCGTGCCCTTCCCTTTATTCGTGGAACGGATCATCCTACACATATGTAGCTGAGGTTTCTGACGGACCAGGATGGCTAGGCTACGTCAACTATTTCAAACCTGACGGAACGATGGTTTTCTCCTACAATTATCCGTGGGACTACGTAAAAATCGCGCCTAATCAACTACAAGCCAAAGATGGATACTACGCGATGAACGTGATGGAGACATCTGATGAAATTTACTATATGGACGCTGCACAACTCGTTGCAATTGACCATCCAGCCAACACAGAAGTCTTTTCAACGGCAGGCACCTACATATACAACCTCACGGGGCAAGGAACCTACTACACAGTAAGCAAAACTCCCCAAACACCCATATCTGCTGTTAATGGATCGGGAGCCAGGCGTCTCGCCCCAAATCGCTAAGTATGGACGGCGTTTTCACCAGCGGAACCAGATGGCAATGGAACAATCTTACTCTCAACTTAGGCGACCTATCCGGAGCAAAGGAAATCAAGTTGATTGTCGGCGCCACGATTAATTGGCCTTCAACCAGTGCAGGCGGTACAAACTTCCTCAAATATGCCTCAACCAGGAGTGACGCCTTCTCCGCCGCCCTACCTAAGGGTCAAAGCCGCAAACGGCAGTTGGGTCGCTGTTCCAGACGATCGAGAGTTCCCCTTACCCGATGTAACTGACACAGAGTTTGTTGTGGACTTAACAGGGCTCTTCCCAACAAACGATTACTCAATTAGAATAAACACTTACCAAGACATACGCTTCGACTACATAGGAATCGACACTACCACCCAGCAGAACCTCAGTGTCCACTCGATTCTTCCATCCTCAGCTGATTTCCAACAGATTTACTCAACATACTCTAACTCTTCAGGCGCCTTCACCAAGTACGGCGACGTTACTCCCCTGCTACTTTCAGCGGATGACCAGATGGTGATTGGGCGAGAAGGAGACGGCGTGCAATTAAAGTTCCCTGCAAACCTGCCTCCAGTTGCCCCCGGTATGGAGCGAGACTTCTTCCTTGTCGCAAGCGTGTGGTTCAAGGGAAACGGCTTATCCTACGTTCCCTTCACGGTGAACCCAATGCCCTTCCAAGCCATGACCAGCTTCCCATACCCATCTAACGAGTCCTACCCCTACGACGCAACCCACCTGTACTACCTCTACAAATACGACACCAGGGTAATAACGCCCTAAAATAACCCCTTTTTAACTTTGTTTTTCTTTTAATTTACCGAATTCCAAAAGCATGGGTAATTAAACGTTCAAACGTTTCAAAATCTGAATGCTGCAACGTTGTTTCCTTATACGGTAAATATTTGCCGTTTTTTGCCTGAATAACTAATTTTTCAAATTCATCTTCTAAAATATCTCTGGTCATAATCGGCTTCTCCATCAAGCAATCGTAAGCCGCAGACAAGACAATATTCAAAATCGAACTCAGGACCCTTCCCTTGGAGTTGCCTTCACCGAAATACTTGAGGTCCACAAGTTTGTGGAACTGCACGTCATCAAATTCTATGAATGAAACATGAGTTTTTTTAATTTCATGTTGATGACTCAAAGCAGCACCTTAGGATTTCTATTACCGCATATGATAGCTTAGTTATTTAAACGATAAGCAATCCCTTGAAGTAATTTGGCTAATTCTGAATTTTCTGAAAGCATTTCTTTAGAATTTAAATAGGTAAAGAGATAATGCTAACTTATGCCGTTACAACTGATTCCGTTTCCGATAACAATATTTTTTGCATTAGCCTTCGTTGCTTCTTGTCTAGTGGTTTTGTGGAAATTACGTAAAACAGGAAAAATCTATTCCTTTTTATTCAAGGCAAGCGTTGTTGGAGTCTTCTTATTTCTAATAGGCCTTATTTACACTATAATAGTTAATTTGTTAACGTAAACATTCAGGATACAATGTTTGAACTGAAAAGCACAGGGCAGTGAAGCACAAATCAAATATTCTGGTACCAAATAAATCTACAATATAACAGTGCATGAGAGTTGAGTTTAAAAGAAACGCTTAACTGTTAAATGCAGATAATAGTGGGTTTAGAGGAGAAAAAAATGCCGTTCAACCTATTCCACAAAAAGAAACAACCTGAACAAGAAATCCCAGCCGTGACTCCTCAAGAAGAACCCAAACAAGAAACGCCTCCAGCACCAAGTGAATCTCAGCAGGAACCCAACGCAATCGTTCAGGAAAAAACTGAGGAACCAGCGGTTATCACTCAGGAGCCATCTATGGCAACAACTGAAAAAACCACTGCATCCGTCCAAGAAGAAGCAGTTGCAGCGCCAACTGAACAAAAACAAGATATGTCTCCACCAGTGGAACAAAAAACCGAAGCCGCTATTGCCCCAAGCAAAACCTATCTAAAAGCGATGCCTCTGCGCGAATTATCTGACCTTGAAAACATCAAGAACGAAGTCAAAAACGGCAACATCATTATTTTACGGGTCACCCCTCTTGCGAGCAAAAGCATCGAGGACGTAAAAAGCGCAGTGAACGATCTCTACCAGTTTGCTGATTCTATAGGCGGCGACATCGCACGTTTAGGCGAGGAACGAGTTGTTATTTGCCCAAAAACAATAAGGATTTGGCGAAGAAAAATCCCCCGCCAGTTTCCAGTGAACTGCCAACTACATAAGCTAAAACCTTTTTCTTCTTATTCTTATAGTAGCCTGTAGGTTTCCAGTATTGCTGGAACCACAGTGTGAATGCCTACTTTGTTGTCCATGAAGTTGGCGAAGTTCATGGTTTTCTGTTTTTCGCCGTGGACCACAAATATGCGTTCTGGCTTAGGGTTCAGATGAGTCAAGTAGTTAACCAGTTGGCGCCTGTCAGAGTGACCTGAGAAGCCCTCAATCGATTCAACCTGCATTTTTACCGATAGTGCAGCCATTTTGCCCTCGTTATCCATCATGGTTACTTCGCCTACGCCTTTCTGGACGCGTTTACCCATGGTGCCTTCGATTTGGTAGCTCACGAAGATTATGGTGTTTTGTTCGTCGTTTGCCCAGCTTTTGAAGTACTCGATTACTGGTCCGCCTTCAAGCATGCCTGAAGTTGCTAAGACAATGCATGGTTCACCGTCGATTATGCTTTGGCGGACGCTGGGTGTTCAACTATGGTGAAGTAGTCGCTTTTGAATGGGTTAACTTCTTCGTGGAGAATGCTGTGGCGAACTTCTCTGCCAAGGTATTCTGGGTAAGCGGTGTGAATAGCTGTGGCTTCGCTTATCATTCCTTCGATGAAGACTGGGGCTTCCTTCATTAAGCCACGTTTCATGTAGCCATCGATGATGAGCATGATTTCTTGAGCTCTTCCAACTGCTGGAACAGGAATGAGAACTTTGCCCCCTCGCATCTAAGGTTTGGTTTTATGACTTTTCGTCATGGCTTCTTCAGCTTCAACCCTGGAGGGCATAAAGTCTTCGGTGCCGCCGTAAGTGCTCTCGGTAATTACGGTTTCGATACGTGGAAACTCAGTTGCCGCCGCTTCCAAAAGCATGGTTCGAGCAAACTTGTAGTCGCTTGTGTAAACGATGTTGTGTAAGCCTTCGCCTATGTGCAGGTGAACCATTGCACCGCCCAAAATGTGACCTGAATTATGCAGGGTCAAGCGGATGTCTGGTGCAATGTCTGTAACTACGCCGTACCGAAGAGGAATCGTGTGCAAAACACATTCACGCACATCCTTTTGATCATAAAACGGAGTGACACCCTGCTTGCTGGCAACATCCAAATAATCAAGTTGCAACATAGTCATCAAATTCGACGTTGGTGCGGTACAGTAAACTGGACCATCATAACCGTACTTAAAGAGAAATGGTGCTAAGCCGCAGTGGTCAAGGTGCGCATGGCTGATAACAACTGCATCTAAGTGAGTCTATCTGGAATTCTGGACTGTCAAAACGTGGAAAAGAACTCAAACGGCCTGTTTGAACCAGGATTAATGCCGCAGTCAAGAAGACACTGCTTTCACGTGTTTTTATCAGGAATGCGCTGCGACCGACTTCTTGAGCGCCACCCAAAACAGTCATGCGTATGTCTCCGACATCGTAGGTTTTGGGTCTAAAGATACGTTCACCCACAGTGCGCAGGATACGTTCACGCTCTTGCTCTCGGAGTGCAGGTAATGGCGCATGTGAGTAACAATCTTGGATTTTATCGGCGGAGACCGCAGCACGTGGGGTCGCCACTTGGTTTTCTTTATGATTTCCTGAAGTACCGCGCCGTTTCTGCCGATAACTAAGCCGGGCTTTTTGGTTTCAATGATGATTTCGCCAAGGCTCGGGTCAAAATTAATATCTGTAATTTCTGCTTCTGCAGGAATGAGTTCACGTGCGATTTTTTCTGCTTCCACTTCGGGAATACGCACGGATGGGTCAGGTCGAATAACTATTCTTTTTCGGATAACACCGACGATTTCAGCTACAATGCTGCTTTGATCAACTAAAATTTCTGGTTTTTTAGTGTAAACCGCAAGCATGGGTCCTTCGATATTCAATTCTGGTGACCTCTGCTTCACGCGGGACTTTTTCAAGAATATATTGGCTAATTTCTATTTTGTCTTTGTCTTGGGTTCGTTTTTCTTGGGTTCGAGCCACAGTCCTTAACTTCCTGCTTTGAGAAGTTTGCATTTCTCCTCGTCTGATAATTCTTTGTAACCGTACTGGTCAATGACGATTATGTTGTAGTTGTTGCCGCTTGCAACGTCACGTTTCATAGCTGCGTTAACGGCTTTAGCGATGGTTGGTAAAACTTCAGCGATGGTCATGCCTTCACGGTACTTGTCTTCAAGTATACCGTAAGCAACTGGTGAACCAGAGCCTGTGGAAACAGATTTTTCCTCTGTTAAGCTACCGTATGGATCCAGGTTGTAAACGTGTGGTCCAGTGTCGTCTATGCCGCCAACCAAAACCTGTGTTGAAAGAGGCACATATCTTGCTGAAAACAGCAGGTTTGCCACCATTCTTGCTGCTGAACTAATTGGCATTGGACGGTTCAAGTTAATCTTGTAGAGGTGTGCGTTAGCGGTTAGGATGTCAACGACTCTTTGTGCGTCTGCAACGGTTCCGGCGATGGTCATGCCCATGTGGTCGTCGATTTTGTAGACTTTTTTGCCGAATTTGTGTGCAACGTAGTAGCCCATAGTTACTCGGGTGTCTGAAGCTAAGAATTACGCCATCTTTGCAGACGACGCCGATTGTTGTTGTGCCTTTTAGGACTAGTTGGCTAGTTGTATTGTTTTGTGACATAGTTTTGTGCTCCCTAAAACTCCGTTGGTTCGGAATGCCATCCACTAGGAAGTAGCATCATCTAATCTTTCCGAGAGCCTAATTAATATTTCGCAAAGGCAACTGGTAACTTGACAAAAGCATATCCAGCTAGCAATGGCATGAGCGACGTGCCGAATCATTTTTTCTAGTTTTAAATAAATGACGCTGATAGCATTCTTCATGTCGAACAGCCGTGGATTTTCTTGAAGCCACTCGCTGCCCTTCAACGATGGGTTGGTGACATATAGCGCAGAAAATACAACCGTTCTTCTGCATTTGAATTAGAAGTCTATGATTTATTACATAATGGTTTAATGCCATATCCCTCGCTTCTCCTACTAACTTGTTTATTTTTACGTTTGGTAAAATGCATTTTCGTAAAGGTTTCTTGACTAAGTTAGTCAAACTTTCTTGACTAACCGAAATTAAATATGCCCAAATCAAACGCAAGTTGCTGTGAGGAAATCTTTCACAACGTTTTTAGGCAACACTCATTAGACTTTTATGGGCAATTGGCGGGTGAGTGGATTCTCCTACCCGTTCCGCCAACCAAAATAAAACCCGGGAGTAGGGAGAAAAATGCACTTGAAAATACAAACAAAAGATATAGCTCTAATTGCGATTTATGCTGCACTCTATGCAGCTCTTGTTGTTGTTCTTGGAGCTTTTTCTTATGGACCGTAATCCAAATCCGAGTAGCGGATTCAATGCTTGCTGTTGTTCCCCTGCTTGGTTTGGCAGGAGTTTTAGGTCACACCTTGGGGTATTCGTTGGCAACATATTTTCAACCGCAGGTCCAATAGACTTACTTAACACCATACCCTCCTTTGCCATGTCCTTTGTAGTCTATTACGTTTACAAACGCACCAAAAACGACTATACCGTAATCGGAACATGCATAGCATACTCGGTTGTATTGGAACAACAGTCGGATGGATGCTATCTTACTTGTATGGGCTGCCACTGCTTCTCACCATAGCTTACGTTGCCATTGGAAACATCATTGCAACCGTACTTATCGGATGGCCAGTCTTTAAGGTATTAAAGAAAACTGGTATATTCCAAAGATGGTTTGCAAACGAAAAAAATATAGATCCCCCAAGAGAAGGTGAAATAAATGAAAAACAAAAAAAAATGCGTAATTGTTCTTAGCGGTGGACCAGATTCCGCCGTAGTTGCGTACTGGGCAAAAAAACAAGGCTATGAACTGTATCCTATAACCTTCAACTATGGTCAAATCGCCGTAAAAGAAACCCAATGCTGCCCAAAAAATCGCGGAAAGACTTGGCACCAAAACAAAAATCGTCGACCTCTCAGCCCTAAAAGAAGTCTTCGGCGACGTAACCTCACTCTGCAACACCAATATCCCCTTAACGTCTGAGTTCAGCCAACCCATCATTGTCCCTTTCAGAAACGCCATCTTCCTCTCCGTGGCCGTCTCTTACGCGGTTTCGGTTGGCGCAGACAAAATTTTTTATGGCGCACAAGGCTCAGATGAACCGTTCTATCCTGATTGCCGACGAGAATTTTATGAAGCATTTGAGAAAGCCGCAAGGTTGGGTACTGGCGAGGACATTACTGTTCAAGCGCCATTCAGTGGGAAACGCAAATCCGAGGTAATTGAAGAAGGCGTCAAACTGGGCGTGCCATTTGAGTTAACATGGTCCTGTTATCGTGAAGACGCCAAACACTGCGGTAAATGCGAATCCTGCATAAACCGCAAAAAAGCCTTCAAGGAAGCATACATCGTTGATCTAACAAAATACGAAGAATAATCCTAAAACAACCCCAAGAAGAAGGATAGTGATACTAATGATAATGCAACTGCATTTCTGCACAACAATATCATCTTTCAAAAAAAGCTTCCATTTGCTGAGAGGCTTGGATTCTCACCACTGGGCATTATATTCATCGGTAGGGAACTATGCTTAGATTTGCATAACTCACCCAACTTTCCCAGACGAATAAAGACGTCCCCAGACGCAACCAACAAGCAATCCAAACGCTAAACCAAAAAACCAAGTCAAAACTAAGCCCTTTATCACAAGCAAAAAACAAATTTACTTCTTCTAACAGACTCAAAAATTCTCCACAAATCACCCATCCCTAAGATGGTTCCAATATAACTTGGAATGTGTAACCTTCAAGGCTTGGCTTAAAATGGGCAACCACAGATAGTATCAACTTAGGAACGACTATGCGGCCATCTTTGCTCATTGTTGCATAGAAATGCTCACCAATGGGCCAGGCACCTCGGCATTGTACAGTTACCTTTAGAACTTGGTCGCTTTCAAGTTTGAAACGCCACCGTACCACCCGTGGAATTTGCAGTCTGTTGCCCCTCTGCAGCATCGCTTGAAAAGACACCGTCTCAGTTAAAGGCAATACTCCACCGTCCCAAACCTTTCCCAGACAAACCCAGACTTTCACAGACGCAGCCCGCAAACGTTAAAAGCCCTAAACCAAAAAAGCGATTCAAAACAAAGCCCTGTACAAAACGCAGTAAAACATGTGTTGTTCTTCTACTAGACAGACACAAACTTCTCTGTGCCATACTAATCCAAAATAGCTTTACTGCACTCTAAACTAATAACAATTGCTGGCACAACTATGACACAATCGACTTTACGCTAACGACACAACCAAAAAAACCCTAAACCTCATTTGAGAAGAAGAACGCCAAACCTTAACCAGCCACACCCAGACGAACAATGACTACCCCAGACTCAACTTGCAAACACCACAAGCCCGAAAACAGAAAAGCAACCTAAAACAAGGTTATCATCGCAGCAATTTCAAGTGTTGTTGTTATATTGAACAAAAACTCTAAACAAACATTTTTCTCCTGGTTAGCTTGTAACTAATGTTTGAACAAATAAACTAAGAGCTAAGCGGTAAAAACCAATATTAGGTATAAGGTTATTTGCTAATTTAGGAAGCGACCAAAAATGGATGTTTTTGAAGCCATACAGGAACGACGTTCAATCCGCAGCTACAAAGACCAGCCCGTAGAGAGAGAAAAACTTGAGAAGATTCTGGAGGCGGGACGGTTAGCGCCTTCAGCCAAAAACTGTGAACCTTGGCACTTCATCGCAGTAACTGATGCCGAAAAACGCAAAGCATTGTCTGGGGGTACTTGGGGAAAGTTCGTCTCGCAGGCGCCGCTGGTGATTGTTGCATGCGGCGACAAGAAAGCATCCCCCGACTGGTATGCCATCGACGTCGCACTAGCCGTGGAAAACATGGTTTTAACCGCCGTCAATTTGGGTTTAGGAACATGCTGCGTAGGAAGCTTCACTGAAAAAGACATCAAAGCCGCCCTGAAAATCCCAGAGAAACTTTGAAGTCCTCGTCATGTTAGCAGTCGGCTACCCAGGCGAGCAACATAGATCTATCAAGTAAAACTTCTAAACATTGTGCGAACCAGAAAATCACTCAGCGAAGTCGCAAGCGAAGAAGAATTCGGCAAACGACTTGATGCCCAAGAAAATCAAAGAACTCTAAACAAGAGTACGTTGCTTTTCACCCGAAACCAAACTCGAAACCCGTACCCCAATCAACCTGACTTTTCGGTCTTTACGCAAATTAGCAAACAGCAATTCGTTGGCGGTTTTTTGCAGGTCACGAAGTCGGTTGGTTAAAAAAGGCAGAGTTTTGCTTCTTGTATGAGTTTCAAATCCTTGATAACGAATTTTAACGGTTACAGTTTTGAATAGCAATCTGTTGGTCTAACAGTTTCCTTCAAAACGTCCTCGCACAAGCGCATCCAAAGCTTGAAAAATAATCGTCGAGTCCACGGTATCTTCTTCAAATGTGGTTTCATGACTGATACTTTTGACTCCAATGCGTTCCTCGACTTCGCTTCGGTCAATGCCCTTTGCCATCAAATGCATCTGCAAACCCAGCTACGCCAAACATCGAAGACAAAGCAGTTGGGTCATAGCGAGCCAAGTCGCCGATTGTGTTCACGCCTAATTCTTTGAGTTTGGCTTCGGTCTTGCGTCCCACCCACAACAATTTGCGTACGGGCAGGGGATCAAGGAACTTTTCCACTTCCTCCTCTTTGACGATGGTTAAGCCGTCTGGTTTCTGGAAATCGCTGGCAACTTTAGCTACAAGCTTGTTGGGTCCAACACCAATCGACGCGGTGAGCCCTTCTTTCTCCTTAATTTCCTGCTTAATCTGCACGCGCCAACACCTCCGCCTCAGCCCAACTCCTCACTTTGTCGCTCACATCCAAAAAAGCCTCATCAATCCCCCACTGCTCAAACTTCTCCGCATACTTGCGCGCTATTGCCATGATTTCGCCTGAAACCTCGAATGTACAACGGAAAATTAGGCGGCAAATAAACCGCCCGTGGACAAAGCCGCCAAGCTTGAGAAATCGGCATACCTGAGCGCACACCTGACTGCCCTAGCTTCATAGTTGCTTGTGCTAACGACGCCTCTGCCTTTGCCTTCTTTTGGGTCTGAACCAACGATAACGGGGTTTCCCTTGATGTCTGGACGCTCCCGCTCCTCAACCGCCGTGTAGAAATGATCCATATCCAAATGGAAGATTACCCTAATCCGCCGTCACCTGTATTAACTAAACTTTTATTCAAGCAACCTAATTAATTGCACCATGAAAAACCTGCAGCACAAAATTCTGTTAGCTCTAGTTGCAATAACCATCACTGCTGAGGTTGCTTCCATAATTTTCTGGACCATAAATCCCACAATTCCGCTTGGAAAAGCACGCGCCACCTTGGCTGTGGATTATAGAATAGCAGTGGCGGACGCAGCAGTCTTTGCTGCATTAAACTTTGCCGCGTTAGTATTGATTTTCAGGAAAAACAAAAAAGGATCCTTTTTACTAATTGCGATTTCAATCATTAACAGAGTAGTTTCAGAACCCCTCTTCATAGGCGGTGCCCACCTCCTATTCATAACCTGGACTATTTTGCTGGTAATCTTTGCCGTCCTTGACTACAGAAGTCTATCTAAACAAAAAGTAAATCCCAGACTCTTTTCGTAATTTTTTAGGGGATTTTAGATCATTCATTGTCCCAAATGGAACACAAATAGCATAATTTGTGACATAAAAGTCACAATATTTAAAAGAAATCCTCACCCATAAAGAAACAACAATCAAAAAGAGAAAAAACACAATGACTAACTCCGAAAATCCAAATAACCAAAACAAGACCAAATGCCCAGACTGCGAATTCCAACTAACCGTTCCCAGCGACACAGAAAAAGGAGAAATCCTAAGCTGCCCAGGCTGCGGACTTGAACTCGAAGTTAAAAAAATAAGTGATGGGGGTGAATGCGTAGATCTTCAAGAGTTAACTATCGAAGGCGAAGACTGGGGCGAATAAGCTCAGTCAAAACCACAATTTTTTGACAATACCCCTCATTTTTTTAGAAAGTTTTGGACTTGGAGTTAATTTTATCAGGATATAATATTTGCTGCAAACTGAGCTTGCACTGTACCTAAAACTCGTTTTCTATTCAAATTAGAAAGTTAGGATTAAGGGTTTTGACAGCTCAAGTATGAAGGCTAGGCTTTTCTTCTTCGTTTCTTCGGTTCTTTTATGAAAGCTTCTTCAACTACTTGTTCAACCATGCCTAAATCAAAAAAGTCAATAGTAATCGGGGACTCTAAACCGCAGGTTTCAAGATTTTGTTTACTCTTCATTTTTAATCAGAAACACGTTCACTTACGATATAGATAGGTTTTATGAATTCAGGATTCATGAAATTCTTATTGTTATAAAATTCTGATTAAGATCTTGTCTAGTTTGCTTTTCCAAATTGAGGCAGAAACGGATTTGCCTGATTTTTGCTTACAGAAATTGCAGTTTGGGTCAGTGTCCGGAGTGAGTAAACAGGATTAGGGTTCCACATTGGGGACACACATGGTAGATTACGACGTTTCGGCTGTTGCTTTTAGGTTTCATTTCTATAAAGCAGTTGGGACAAAGGGGCGCTTTAGATATCATTGACCTCACCGAATTTATGCTGCATTTTTGCCGATATAACTGTTGCCCAGAAAAACCCCCAATTCCACCAAAACAAACCCAATTATCTACAAACAACAAACACTCAAACAGAGTTATTCAACAATTAAACATAAAAACAGGCAGAACTCTACAAAAATATAAAAACAAAAATTTTTCAGCAATATATGAGTTACCATGCATAGGCCAAACACTTCACTTCACACTACACCGAAAGATGCGTTTCCAACCAAATATCGCTCAGACACTACATTGACTCGACATCTCAGGCGATTGGTGGCCGCAGGCTGAGCTAGTCGACCGAAGTCTTCTAGCTTACACCCCGGCTCCATCAAACCCATCTTTTATGGGAGCCTTCGTCCAGTGAAACTGGAATGGCTGCCTCTTTTCGGGAGAGGCTTCGAGCTTAGATGCTTTCAGCTCTTATCCACAACGGCGTGGCTGCCCGGCGACTGCCTTATCAGACAACCGGTTAACTAGAGGCCACAGCGTCCCGTTCCTCTCGTACTAGGGACCCTTTCCCCTCAAGCAGCCAACACTCCCAGCAGATAAAGTCCGACCTGTCTCACGACGGTCTAAACCCAGCTCACGTTCCCTTTTAATAGGCGAGCAGCCTCACCCTTGGCCCCTTATGCAGGGCCAGGATAGGAAGAGCCGACATCGAGGTACCAAGCCGCGGGGTCGATGGGGACTCTCGCCCGCGACGAGCCTGTTATCCCTAGGGTAATTTTTCTGACACATCCAGCCCCCACCAAGGGGGAACATGGATGATCGCTAAGCCCGGATTTCTCCTCTGCATCCCTTACTGTTTGGGATTCAGTCAGGCTGGCTTTTGCCCTTGCACTCTACGGAGGGTTTCTGTCCCTCCTGAGCCAACCTTAGGGCGCCCTTGATATCTTTTCAAGGGCGTGCCGCCCCAGCCGAACTGCCCACCTACCGTTGTTCCAACCCGCAAGGGGTCGGTGAGAAACACGGTTGCAGAAAGTCGGTGTTCCATTGTTGCCTCCCCCGAGGTCCCGGAGAACCCAGGATCGACGGCTCCCGACTACGCTCTGCATCCACAACCGTATTCCAGCGGCAGGCTGCAGTAAAACTCCACAGGGACTTCTTTTCCCGCTGGGAGATCGTGGACTGTTCGTCCACGTTATGTGGTTTCACCGGGTACTACGCGGGGACAGTGGGGCCCTCGTTGATCCATTCATGCACGTCGGAACTTACCCGACAAGGCATTTGGCTACCTTGAGAGAGTCAGAGTTACTCCCGGCGTTTGCAGGCCCTTAGCCCAGTTGGACCCAGGTTTCAGGTACCTGTACTGGCCAGGATTCAGAAGCCGTTCACAAGCTTTCGCTCTTGCGGCTTCCTGTGTTTTTATTAAACAGTCGAGACCCCTTTGTCACTGCGACCTGCTCTCTCAGCACGAAGCTGAAAGAACAGGCACCCCTTATACCAAAGGTACGGGGCTAATTTGCCGAGTTCCCTCGCATTAGTGTATACCCGACACGCCTTAGGTTTCTCGCCTTGGGACACCTGTGTCGGTTCTAGGTACGGTCATAAAGGATCCTTCTTAGTGTGTTTTTCAGTGGCTCCAGAGATCAGCTGAACCCCCCTAAAACGGGAGGCTATTCCCACTTTCACCTAGTTCTCGCCATTACGGCACTCCCTAGGTTTATACGGTTAAACAAGGCGAAGACCTTGCTCAGCTTACCCCGAAACGTCAACACTAAGCTTGCGTCGCCGCATGTACCTCTATGGTTCCGGAATTTTAGCCGGATTCCCTTTTTCGGCATAATCGGTTAAGTTATGCCTTAGGATCGACTTACCCCCGGCTGACGATCGTTGCCGGGGAACCCTGGCCCCTTCGGCGGAAAAGATTCTCACTTTTCTTTGCTGTTACTACCACCGGGATTCGCAATCCTAATCGGTCCACTGGACCTCACAGCCCAGCTTCTGCCCAACTAGGACGCCTTCCTACCAGCGCAGTGTGCACTGCGTTCTGAGGTATCGGTAGCTGGCTTAGCCCCGTCAATTTTCGGGGCCGTCAGCCTCGGCGGGTGAGCTGTTACGCTTTCTTTGAAGGATGGCTGCTTCTAAGCCTACCTCCCCGCTGTCTGAGGCTGACGACGCCCTTTGGTTTGACATTTAGCCAGCATTTGGGGACCTTAACCTCAGTCTGGGTTGTCCCCCTCTCGGTCGTGGAGCTTACCCCCACTAACCCGTTTCCCAAAGTCTTAGGTGCGGGTGGATTCGTAGTTTGAGAGGAAAGTGGACCCTTTCGGATCCTTGTTTTCCAGTCAGTGCTCTACCCCACCAGCCGCCTCGTTCGGGACTGGGCTCAGGCCCACTTCGGAAGGAACTAGCTATCACCAGACTAGATTGGTCTTTAGCCCCTAGCCCCAGGTCTGGGGAACGAATTGCACGTCAGAACCCTTTCGAGCCTCCACTAGGCTTTCGCCTAGCTTCGCCCTGCCCAGGGCTAGATCGTCTGGTTTCTAGTATGTATCGCTATGACTTCAGGCCCTTTCAGACCTTGCGCCTGGCTCTTGCGAGTTGCGCGCTTGTTGGTTTCCCTTTGCTTACAAGTTTATTGCTTTTAGGCTTGCCATAGCAATAAACTCCCCGGCCCGTGTTTCTAGACGGAACGTGCGACCCTGATCCCCCTTCCTCGTACTGCCGCTTCACAGCGGGTTCCTATGGATGGGTTCTACTCTTCTGGGCCGCACACGTCTGTAACTGTCTGGTTTCAGGCACTTTTCACCCCCATTCCGGGGTACTTTTCAGTTTTCCGTCACCGTACTAGTGCGCTATCGGTCTTGAGATGTATTTAGTCTTGGAAGTTGGTGACTCCCAACTTTCCGCACCAAAACCATGGTACGGTAGTCTGGGACTCCAGCTCAACTCTTTTTGGCTGTATGTTTACGGGGCTATCACCCTCTGTGGCAGACCATTTCAGGCCACTTCAGCTTAACCAACGAAGAGGCAGCCGGGCCCTTAACCCTACATCTCCCACAAGTTTCCTTGCGGGATTCGGTTTGGACTGTTCCCAGTTCGCTCGCTGCTACTAAGGGAATCCCGTGTTTGGTTTCTTTTCCTCCCCCTACTAAGATGCTTCCGTTCGGGGGGTTCCCGCTCCGTAAAGGAGCACCAATCTTGCGACTGGTGAGAAGTCTCATTCGGGTATCCTCGGTTCTAAGGCTGCGTGCGCTTACCCGAGGCGGTATCGCGGCTTGCCGCGCCCTTCTTCGGCTCTCAAGCCGAGCCATCCTCCAGACAGCGTGGCATGTTTCGGGCCAATGGTAGTGTCTGTTTGGCGTTTGGTGAAACACATATTTCATTGTATAGTGTGTTGCGTCGTTGTTGTTTGGCCTATGCATGGTGTCATTGTGAATTCCCAGTGATCAGGAACTCAACTCACCCTTCACTCCACACTGCTTAGGTGGGGAGTTGCATCTCTTTTTATGGTATAACCCATAATTGCTGAACTGCAATAGAAGCAGATTTCGTTAATATAAGTGTATCGTTGAACAGCAGCATGGTTTGTATGGCGATGTTTTCGGTGGTCGCTTTAGCTTCTTTTGCATTCTTCACTCGCGCATTTTACTTTGATGCCGAGTTGCATACGTGGGGAACCATACTAGCACTATTCCAGCATATAAGATTGTCGTTACAGATAGAACAAGAGCATACAATTTTGTAACGTTTAGAACCTAAATGCGAATCTTTTCTACAAACCCAAATAGGCAAAGCAAAGGTGGGTTAATGTTCCGAGGTCTCGCAGTAATGACTTCCATCTCTATATAAACATAGATATTCCTAAGATCGCTAACGCTTAACATAGAAGCTGTTAAATAGGCTCCAAACAGGTTTGCAAACGGCATACTCGTATAAGTTGCCAATGAATTGGAGCAGATCTTTCATATCGATAAGAGTTTTGTGAACATAAACGTCTACTGTAAAGCCTAACCAAATGATGCAAAAGCCTGTACCCAAATACTTGCATTATCCTCAAGCTGCGGTGATGTGAAATATCAGGAAGATTTCAAAAACCCCCGAGTTGCCTAAGTGCCACAAATGACCACAAGTACAAATCAGAAACAATGTTCTCGGCTGGTCTATTAACAGATACAACAAGAAGATGAATAGAGACCCGAAGCAAAAATTGGATATTACGAGGCGAACAAAGAAAGGGATTTGTTCCAGGACTACGCTTACGCAGATTTTTTATTTCTGAACCCAAAAGCTAGAAGGAGACTACTTTTTTAGCAGTAACTTTTATTTGGGTAATGTTTTATGTGTTGGTGTAATCTGGGCGTCTGTTGGGTGCCTCGATAGCTCAGCCCAGTAGAGCGGCTGCCTTGTAAGCAGCAGGCCGCGGGAGCAAGGCCCGCTCGAGGCTCCACAAAAATAAAATTCTTTAGACTTCTGGTTCAGGTTCTTCTTCTTTGGCTGCTTTGGGGTCTTTCCCAGTAAGCGAGTATTTGCGGGCTTTGGTTTCGATGATTTCATGTTCAAAGAACTTTTTTAGTGATTTGAAGACTTTTTTGCAGGGTTCACCTGTTTTGTCGGTTAGTTCTTGAAGTGTTAATTCTTTGCCTTCTGCTTTGAGAGTTTGGAAGACTTTTTCGTCGACTTTGTTTAGTTTCATTCCAGTCCACTGCCTTGTCTTGTTTTTTTGTTATTGGCGGGTAGCTTTTTCAAGTTTGCGGTTTAACGCTAAAACATCAAAAACATAAAAGAATAGTTGGATTCTGGTTCAAGTTTGCTGGGTGACCCATTTACCGCTACAAAAGCGATAATCACAGTTAAACATGCGCCCTTAACACCTATTTCGCAGCAATCATCTATTTTGTTGTTCCATTTCTAATCTCTAAATAGTTATCGGGTTTAGTAATAAAAGCGAATTCAAATTACTCATATATCGAAGTCATAATATTGCCTTACAGTTTACCCATGAGCACTCGAAAACCGCTTTCCCGAGCAGCAACCTCGCAATTGCCAAAGGTTTCCGCAAACAAGTGCAGGCAAGATTTTTGCACCGATTTTGGAGCGAATAACCATCTGAAAACTTGCGTCTGGCGCCATCACTTTGGGGGCGCCTGCAACAATTGCCTTCACCGTTTCCATCCCTGCACTTACTGGAGGATTCGACAAGACACAATTGAACTTTGAATTCTTCGACAGGTTCATAGAAAAACCCATAGCGAACCTCAGCGTTAGTTACTCTGTTTAAGCCAACATTTTTCTTGGTTAAACGCACCGCTCGTGCATTCACATCCGTCATTACCACATGCAGTTTGGGCTTAAATTTCGCAACAGCAATACCGACCGCACCGTATCCACAACCGATGTCAAGAACACAGCCCTGTTTCAGGCAAAACCATGGATTCGATGAGCAATCTGGTGCCGCAATCAACTTTTCGCTTCGAAAAAACACTTGATGCAGTTAAAAACTCGAAGGATTTCCCGCAAAGACATGTTCGAACAAGTCCGAAGCGTTCCTGCGATTTGGGCGCGGACGAAAAATAGTGTTCAACGCTATTTGGGTCTTTGCTCATGTGCGGCACCAGTCTTCCAAACCTTCGGGTAAGTGCCCCGAGGCATTAACACACGCGCAAGAGCAGCAACAGCCCCATGTTTTAGTTCGAGGATTTCCTCAGTTGAAACAAGAGCCTTTGCCAACGCAACCGCCTCGCCCTTTGAGCGTGAAAATTGCGACTGTTGAACCTTTCACAATACCTGTGTCGACCTGCAGCACACCTGGCTCGGTTAAGTTGGCTCCGTGGCAAAGTGCGTCGACGGCTGAGTCGCGAACGATTATTTTGGGAATCTGCATAAGCGCAACTTCCATGGGTTCGATGAATTTGCATAGAAGTGCTTGTTCTTTTTTGGTTTCGTATTCGCCAAACCAGTAAGCGACATCGTGGAGGGTGACTTTTTTGGCGCTGGTTTCGATGAAGGGTCCTGCACGGGTGCGACGGAGTTCTTGCATATGGGCGCCGACGCCGAGGATTTCACCGATGTCAAAACAGAGTTTACGGATGTAGGTGCCGCCTTCGCAGCCCACTTTGAAGAGGACGTTGCGTCCATCCAGTTTCCATGTATTCGTTGTAGTAAATTCGTCTGGTTCTCAGTTGCCTTTTAACTGAAGAGCGCAGTGGTGGACGTTGATAAGATTTCATCTTCAAATTCCGCTAGAACTCGTTTTACTTGGTCTTCGGCTACATCGCCATGGAGTTTCATGACGCAGACGTATTCTTTGCCGCTGTAGAGTAATGCCTGAACCATCTTAGTCGCATCTTCCAGCGTGATTGGTAAGATTCCTGTAACTTTGGGATCAAGAGTTCCGCCGTGTCCAATTGCTTCAAGGTGCATAATTCTTTTTACCCAAGCCGCAACCTCGTGACTTGTGGGACCAGCAGGCTTATCGAGGTTGATGGTGCCGTAGCGTATGTATTCTTTTGCTGGACGCTCCGAAGGTTTACAACCATATTTTGGGTCCGTAGAATCCTGTGCTTTGGTTAGCAGTTCACGTTTGGTTTCCCATGGAGGGGTTGTTCTGGGCATTCTCGGCTTTGTTCTCCTAAACAGCGATAAGAAAAAGAAATTAGAAGTAATTAAAGTTTAAAATTACACGGCTTTAGCAGGCTGAGTCATTTTTGTGGAAGTTTGACCAGCAGCTTCAAGGGCTTGAGTAACTTCCTCGTCTGACGCACCTCTTTTAACCTCAATTTTATCTGCGAGAGGCATAACGTGGTTTATGTTGACTCTACTGCCGTTTAACTCCTGTAACTTTTTTTGGTCCCGTAACTAAGACGAAGCTTTTGTCCATGACGTCGATGATGACGCATTTTTTGCCATTTTCTCGACCGATTTGTTTTGTGCATATTCTGCCGACTTCAATAGCGGGCATGTTTTGTATCTCCAAAAACCAATAAACGAAGAATCCATATTTAAGCATAACATCAACTAAAGGCAGAAAAAGGAAATTCACCGCCCGTTTTTAACATGCTCATACCATAAAAAGCCGAAAAACTTTACCCCCTTTAAGGTTTTGGAGTTAAGCAAATTTCTTTAGGTTTTACTTGAGGAGGGCCTAGTTCGCGGTAAATGGTGATTAATTGCCCAAAGTTTTAAAACATCCAACTCGAACTATGTTGGTACAAGTTCACAGTGGTCCATTTGAGTTTACACTACCATTACATGCAGCTTCCCCGTGAGGTAATTGTTGGAAAAGGCACTCTTGGCCGTATTCCTCAAGTCGCTAAGCGGCTAAACCTTAAAGGAAAAGCCATAGTCCTTTCGGATGCCCAGTGTTACGAGCTTGCAGGGAAAACGGTCTCTAAACTTTTGAAGGAATCAGGTTTAACAGTGGATTTTGTTTCCATTAAAACCATGTCGATGAAAGATGTAGAGAAGCTTGAGGACCAGATTAAAGAGTTAAAGCCTCAGATTCTCTTCGGCGTAGGCGGTGGAACCATAATCGACTCCGCCAAAGTCAGTTCCGGCAGCCTAAAAATCCCTTTCATCAGTGTTCCAACCACCGTCTCCCATGACGGCATTGCCAGCCCCCTTGCTTCAATAAAAGGCTCAGACAAGCCATTCTCAATATTAGCCCAAGCGCCGCTGGCTATTATTGCAGACACAGAAATAATCGCTAAAGCGCCCTGGCGTTTTGTCGTCAGTGGATGCGGAGACATCATCGCCAAGTTCACATCTGTTAAAGACTGGAAACTTGCTCACGATGAAAACAACGAGTACTACGGTGGATACGCAGCCAGCTTAGCGTTGATGAGCGCCAAACTGGTGACGGAGAATGCGGAGTTAATTGTGTACAGGCAAGACGAAGGCTTACGTGTGCTACTCGAAGCCCTAATCAGCTGCGGAGTCGCTATGAGCATCGCAGGAAGCAGTCGACCCTGCAGTGGCTCCGAACACCTCTTTAGCCATGCACTAGACATCATCAACACAAACCACGCCATGCACGGTGAACAATGTGGCGTCGGCACCATTTTAACCTCTTATCTCTACAAGGCAAATTGGCAAGGTGTCAAAAAAACCCTCAAACAACTGGGTGCACCCACAACAGCGGCTGAATTAGGCGTAAAAGACGCAGATGTCATTAAAGCGTTGGAGTTGGCGGTGAAAATAAGACCTGAACGATATACAATTTTGCATAAACTTAACCTCGATATTGAAGCCTGCGAGAAAACAGCGAAGGCAACAGGAATAATCGACTAACCATTTATTGTACTATTACTGTCAAGTAGTTGATGGATTAATCTTTGCTTTTCAGCTAAAACGCCGTGGTAATTTCCACTTTAAATTGAAAAATTAAGAGGAAGAGGGTTTGGGGTTGAAAATGTTTATGCCTTAGCGGCTTTTGCAGCTTTTGGGGCTTTTTCTGTTTTTGCCGGTTTGTCAGCTTTTGTTTCTGCTGCTGGTTTGGCTTCTGGTTCTTCTTCTTTTGCTTGCACAGATGTTGGCGCTGGTTCTGTTGCTACGGGGGCTGCTGGAGCTGCTACGGCTGGTTTAGGTTCAGATTTGAAGGTTTCAACGAATCTGGTCTCGGTTAATTCTGGAACGAATTTTTGGATATCCATAGCGATACCGCGTTTAGCGATTTGTATTCCTTCGACGTAGAAGGTTTCTTCAGGCATATCTATGGTTAAGTCAACGCCTTTTATGGTTAGTTTGAATTTGTTTTCTTCGACAACTGGAACTCTGCGGTGGATTATGGCGCCGATTTTCTGTTCTGCTAAGTCAAGTTTTTTTGTTACGGTAACATCGTAGATGAGGGTTCTTCCTGCTAATGGCGCGTTGAAGTCGAGCAGGACTCTGCCTGCGCCGACGGAGCGGATGGTGGCGTTTTTTCCTTGAAATTCGATGCGTGCACCAACGACGGGGTTGATTTCTTTTGCATAGAGTTGTTTGATTGAGACACGTTTGATTTTTTCTGGGTCTCTTTGTCCGAATCCTTTCTCGGGTGAGATTTCTATGGTGCAAGGCTTGCAAATTTCCATGGTTGTAAGTGCGTCATCTAAGGCTTTTAGCACCCAGCCTTCGCCGACAACAACGAGTTCAGGCTCGTGTATTTGTCCTTCTTTGTGCAGATGCTCTTTTTTTGCGACTTCATCTTTTGTTGTATCGAAAACTTCGTTTGTTTCCTTAACTTTGGCTACATAATCTATTAGTATGAAATCTCCTTTTTGTAGGGTCATCTTGAATCATCCTTTATCTTGACGGGGAACTTTAAGTTTCAAACGCGCATAAAAACTTTGTCTAAGCAAAAACACCCACAGTTCTCCCGATATACCCATATAGGTGCATTAGAGCTGATCAATTCGGCAACTACTATTTTTTGCCTTTTGCTGCTTCCAGTTTAGTTGGCAAATACTCATCGACGATGTAGGTTAATCCGTATCTGCTGAAAGCTTCGAGTTCCGTCTTTCGCTTAATCTTGAGGAACATCTTGATTTCTCGTTGCCAAACGGGGTCGTTTTGGTATCTTGGGTCCTTTTGCAACTCGTAGAGACGTTTGATGTCTACTTCGTCAAGTGGGTCGGTGGGTAGTTTGTATTCGACGATGTCGCTTGCCCAAACTCCACTCCAAACTGCGTCGGGTGTGTTTAAGTCTCGCAGGTGTGCAGCGTTGGCTGAGCCGGATATGATGACTTGGGCAATGTGCATTCCCCATGGGTCGCCGTCGGTGAGGATGAATACTGGTAGGCCGAGTTCGTCGTGTAGTCGGCGTATGAAGCTTCGGGTTTGTCTTGGCGCTTGACCACCGCAAGAAATTAAAAGCGACTTGTGTTTGTTGTGGACGTTTTCTTCAATGAACCTTGTAAAGAGGGCGCCTTTCTCGATGGCTATGACTTTATCAGCACTGGTTTTTATGAACTCTGAAGAGGTTACTGCTGGTCCAATGAGTACGCCGTCTGGGTGGCTGGTTAAATTCACCGTTTTACCTTCATAGCCGGGAACAGTGTAGCCTATGTCTAAATCGCCAAAAATTGCACTGCGTTCTTCGGGAAATATACTGAAGTCTTCTCGTGCAAAACCTGTGAGTGTTTCGAGGTCGGTGATGATGTTGTTTGATTCTTGTTGGTCAGTAAAGGTCATCTCATATGCTTGTGCCGAATAGTAAACATCTCTTAAGGTTGAGGTTTTGCGTTTGCTGGTTAATTCATTGCTAAACATAGCACACCATGCGAGTTGGGTGAACGGTTTGATGTGGCGGATGTTTCGGGCACTTCTGCCAACGTTTTTCTCGCCCAGAATGTATTGGCGCAGAGCTGCATCATAGTTGATGTTTTCTGTGGAGCGACTTGGCATGTTGATTGTTGGAAAAACACCTTGGTCCAACTGATCATAGATTGAGGTGCCAAACGTTTTCAGCGCTGCAAGAACTTCCAGTTTTCTTTCAGTTATCTTAGCTTTCTTCTGCTCCATACTTCTGCACACTCTTAAGTAATTTATCTATGTCGGGAAGCTTGTCTTTTTGGGCAAGGGTGGTTGAGAACTCGGCGATTTTGGGTAAGTATTTGCTGAAAGATTCCGAGTCGTTTCTTTTCCATGTGCACGTGCTCTTGTTTGGCTAAGAAATGCTGTAGTTGACGTGCAACTTCGCGCAGGGCGTTTGCAACTTCTCTGCGTACTTCGGGGCGGTCGGAGATGAATTCTTTGCCTACGGTTTTGTAGGGAACTTTGGTGCTGCATATGTGCACCACTATTGCGATGGGCATTTCGGGTGCGACTTTGTATCGACGCCAGTTCATGGCTGCGATTACACGGTAGGAAACGTCGCTTGCTTCGTCGTAGAGTAGGGGGATTTTGTTGGCAAATCGATAAATGACAAAGGTTCCACGTTTTGGAACATCTCCGCCATAAGCCATAGCTAATTCAACGATGAATGGGTGACCAGCATAAGTGGATGGTTTACGTTGATGAACCACAAGGTACTCTGGTTTGAGTTCTTTTTGGATGCCAGCTTTAAGCAGGTCTTCGCCGAGCGGTGAGAGGCAACTGGCGTCTGGAGGCAGGAATTCCTTGTATTTTTTGAGGTTCTGCATTAAACGTACGATTTCTTCGTGGGCGAGTTTTTTGGGGTTTTTGTTTGGTGGGATGCTTGCGAAGTCGAGGAATTTTTGGGCGGTGATTTCTCCGACTCGGTGGAAGTGCCCTTTCAAGAAATCTGACATGTTTGTGAAGGTTGTTATTTGAATGAGGCGTTGAAGGAGCTCTACGTCGACGCCGTATGGGTGAGGCATGGTTTCTTTCGGCGGTTCAGGCATGACGCTAGTTGCCCTTGTAAACTTGTAGAGCCTGCCTTTAGGGTCAACAAAAGTGATGTTTGCGTAGGGGTTTACCATAGCGGTTTGTTTGAAGTACTCTATGATTTTGGGCATGGCACGAAGGTAGTCGCCTTCGAGAGTGAATTCCACGATGGTGCCGCGCCATTGGTCTTTGTTTATGAGGACTTTGCGGTCTAAAATTATTGGTTTGTTCCGCTGGATGTCAATCATTAATTTGAAGCTGTAAATTTTTTCTTGACCAGTGCTTGAGGTGACAAAAACTGGTTGGTGCGTGGTAATTTGTCCGTAGAGGACGGCCATTTTGCCCCCTAAGCCGAAGGTGCCTCTTGCTTGTTTGAGTTTGTATTTGCTTCCGTATAGACACCTGGCCAAAAGCTGAGGGAATGAATCTGGGTGGAATTCCGCTGCCGTTGTCTTCGACACGGAGTTTGTAGATTTGGGTTTCTTTAGTGGCTTCCCCCTCGTAAGATAAACGAACGTAGACGTCTGGGCGCAATTTTTTGGCTTTCCGCTGCGTCGAGTGAGTTTTCTACGATTTCTCGTATGGCAACGAAGATAGCGCGTGATGGGTTTGTTAAGCCTGCGATGTCTCGGTTACGATAGAAAAAGTCTGACGCGCTGATTTCTTCAAAGGTTGCTTGAGCCACTTGCCGCTTACACCACTTTCCCCATTTTTAGTTTGCAGAGTTGTTAGTATATTTGCTTCTGGTTCTTTAAGTTAACTACACTCTGGGAAACAAACTCTTATTCTAAAAACACATCAGATCATGCTTGAATGGAGAATATTGCGTTAAACATGTAAAATATTCACTAAGTGTCAGCACCGCCTAAGTTAGAAGATGAGATACTCAAATGGAGCTATTTTGAGAAAGCCTTGATGAAGGAAGATCGAGAAACCTTTGAGAATTGATGGATGCAGGCCAAAACTTTGCTTCAGAAGAAAGCTTGTTGAGTTTTTATAGCCATACGCTCCAAAAATACAGTAAGTCGTCAAGAACCAGCATCCAACAACATTGTGTTACGGAAAAGGGGAAAGTTTGGATGCCCATTCAATGATTTTGGGGTAAAACACATTTTCTGTTAATTTAACTTTTGATTTGTGTTTTGTTCTGATTGATGATACTGTTGTTGTGCAGAATTGGATTGAATCATCATCATCATCTTTAGGTGCGACTTGTGTTTTGGTTAAGGGTAAACTTGGCAATTTGGGTTTATCTTTGATTGTTGCTGCAACCGGTGTGCAGAATTCAGTTGCAGCAGCAACAGCAGCAGCAACTTCTCGGGGTGAGTCTTTTTTTGAAAGAGAACGAAGCTTAAAAAGCAGCTATTTTTTTGTTGTTTTTGCGGGTTCTTTCTTTTCTGGTTTGATTTCCATTTTTTCGGGTTTGGTTGTTTTAGTGTAGTAGTATTCGCCGATTCCTTTCTGGAACTTATCCATCTGCGAGTCTTCCTTGTTTACTCTGGGGCGGTAAGTGACCGAATCCCGTCGGAAGGTGATGTCCATTTCTTTAAGGAACGTGTTCATGCCCTGCCGAAGGCTGGTTGGCGGATGTGCCAAGCCAGATACTCCTGGGTCTCCGTTGAATACCATAAGGCGGTCTGCTATGAAGTCTTGGGTTACCACGTCGTGTTCAACCACGAAGGCTGGGATGCCGTGGGCTTCAACGACTCGCCGCAGCGTTTTGGCGACGTTTAAGCGTTCTTCAACATCAAGGTAAGCGCTTGGCTCATCGAGGAGAAACAGGTCTGTTTTGCGGCTGAGACAAGCGGCGATGGCGACTTTTTGGAGTTCTCCGCCACTGAGTTCCATCACGTTTTTGTCCATTAAGACTTGGAGGCGGAGTGGCTGGGCAATTTCGGTTTTGTACCAGCTTGAAGTAAAGTTTTCCTTAGCCACATTCATAAGTAGTTCTTGCACTGATACCTGCATAGTCAGGCGCAATGTACTGTGGTTTGTAACTGACAGTTAACTTGCTTAATTGACGTTTATCATCAGTCTCTTCTAGACCGGCTAAAATTTTGACAAAGGTGGTTTTTCCGATGCCGTTGGGTCCAAGAATTCCGATGATTTCACCAGTGCGTATCTCGCCTGGTTCGATGGCAAGTTTGAAGCCTTTGAAGGTTTTCTCCATCCTGTCCCATTTGAGCAGGGGTTCGCCGACCATTTCTCCTGCGTTTGGAGGTTTCTCATGGAACACTATGGCTTCTTTGCGGAACATGATGTTCTCGTCTGGAATGTACCCTTGTAAGTAAATGTTAATGCCTGTTCGTACTCCATGGGTGTGTGAGACGACTCCGTAGACGCTTGGTTCACCGTAGAAGACGCAGATTTGGTCGGATAAGTAATCGATGATGGCTAAGTCATGTTCGGCTACAACGATTGTTTTTTGTTGTTCTTTGAGGCTGCGAATGGATCTGGCAACCACAAGCCGCTGCTTAACGTCTAAGTAGCTGGATGGTTCATCGAAAAGGTACACGTCTGCTTCTCGGCTAAGTGCTGCCGCAACGGCAACTCGTTGAAGTTCTCCGCCGCTAAGTACATCGAGGGGTCTATCCCAAATCTTCTTGAGCTCCAACTCCTCGGCGATGGCATCAAGCTGTTTGCGTTCATCAACTTTTTCCAAGAGGTCACCAGCTTTGCCTGATACCGCCTTGGGAATTTTATCGACGTACTGCGGTTTGCTGCTGACTTTAAGCTTCTTCTCACTTAGTTTCTGGAAGTAATCCTGAAGGCTTGAACCCCGATAATACTGAATGATTTC
The DNA here is from genome assembly GCA_963809455.1 of Candidatus Bathyarchaeota archaeon. GTDB lineage: Archaea > Thermoproteota > Bathyarchaeia > Bathyarchaeales > Bathycorpusculaceae > Bathycorpusculum. The sequence continues at coordinate 25,817 of CAWEJP010000002.1, forward strand.
GGTCCATTCTGGCGGATCATCGAATCTGCCGAGGTTAGGTTTGATTTCGCCTGAAAAAACTTTAAGGGTAGTGCTTTTGCCTATGCCGTTTTGACCCAGCAACCCCAAAACTGTTCCCGGCGAGGGCATGGGTAAGCGAAAAGTTTGAAGCTGTTAGCACTGAACCGGTGGCTGCAATCTTTCTCAAGCTCGTCAGGCAAGTTAACGATGCTGATGGCTTTGAAGGGACATTTTTTGACACATATCCCGCAGCCGCTGCATAGCGTTTCAGCTATGATGGCTTTGGACCCATCGACTCGTATGGCTTCCACTCTGCTGCGAACCATGGGACAGAAGCTAACGCAGAGTGAATTGCATTTTTTGACTTTGCACTTGTCTTCGTTTAATACGGCGATTCGCGTCATAGGTGGCGTCGTTTAATGATGCCAACAAGATAGTTATAAATGTAAACCTCAAGGAAAAATAAACAAAAAGGCGAAATGGCTTTTTTCATCGGTTCAAAAAAACAACCTCAAAAACTCCGGGATAAATTCAAACTTAAAAGAAAAATATACAAAATTGCGGTTTAGGCGTTTAGTTTACCATTCTTCTTCTTCCCATTCTTCATCTTCGCCTTCTTCCCATTCATCTTCTTCTTCTATGAATATCATGTCGTTTTTTCACCTCACCAATAAGTCGTATATGCTATCCTACCCTCGGCAGGGTTTAAGCGTTTAGATTCGTCAACTGACGTTAAATCTCATACCAATGCATCAGGTAGAAACATGGTTTATGCACCTATTTTTCCTACTAATTTTAAGAACTTCTGGAGCGGTAATTTTTTATAGCAAACGCTAACAAGATATGCGTTCAAGAAGGCGATTGAAATGAGGAAAATATTCAAAATAATCTTGGCAATATTTGCAGTAATAATAATTGTTGTAGTTGCGTTTGCAGCAATCATACTCTTCGACGTTGCAGCTTACACAGCTACAGGATCCCAGACATTGACACCGAGTGGAACTTCAGTTGGAAAAGCCATAGTCATCTACGACCCAGGACTGTCGGGAACCGCAAAAGGCGTCGCAGATAAAGTCGCCAGTGACCTACAAACAAAAGGCTACACAGTTACGGAAGCAGGCATAAAAAGCTCAGCAGCAAGCAACACCACAGACTACGGCATAATCGTCGTTGGCGGACCAGTGTACGCAGGCGCCCTAACCAGTTCAATCAAAGATAACCTAAATAGCATAGACCGTCACGGTCAGGGAACCAAAGTCGGCGTTTTGGAAGCGGACAAGGGGCAACAACTCCAGAGGACATTGCCCAGATCAAGCAATCAATGCCAACTCGTTCAGACCTATCGAACGCATTGTCGTGAAGATTGGAAGCAGCGAAGACCTAAGTCTCGAGCACAAGACTTCGTAAACCAATTAACATCATAAAGCATCACCTCAAAATTTCTTTTTTCTATCGTTTCATCACAATCGATAAATCTGCAAACTCAAAGTTTATTTTGGGAATGATGTAAGGCGACGGCTTCGAGCATAAGCTGTGAGAAAACGTCAATCAACACTGACCCGAAAAACCTACACCGATATATATCGTGATTATAGAAAAGAATTATAGCTAAACTATGCACACCAGTAAATCATAGAATAATTTAAAATAACTCCTCTTGTTTATATGAAAGAAAACCATTAAGAAAAGACGCAAGGAAGAAAATACACATGAGCGAAGAAGGCGACACATTCTGGGTATCATTAGCTGAAAGAGTCTTTGGATTAGCACTCATAATAATTGGTGCAGTTATGATTTATTTCACGGCTACAAGCTCAAACGTTTTAGGCGGATTTACCGTGTTCTTCGGTGCATTAAGCGCCATCCTATTGATCGTGGGCATTGTTTTGCTGCTTGTTAAGCCTCCAGAATAAAACTTCTTTATTCTCTTCTTTCAACAACAATTTTGCAGTTAGCAACTAAAGCAGCAATTACACCTAAAGCCGCCAACCACGGAGCCAAAACAACTCCAACCACACCTACGGTTGCAGGGATTTCAAGCAAAGTTTTACCCATCTCGTCCTTAACTATTACACGAGTCACATTTCCCTCATGCAATAAATCGCCGACACGGTTAACCAGATTTTTTCCCGAAACCGTATATTCTTCACTTTTAAACTTGGGAGCAGCAGCCCCGCAAACTGTACAAAACTTGTCGGTGTTTTTTAGTGGAGCACCACACTTAACACAATAGGGCAAACAATCACCAAACAAAAAAAGACAGCAACAAAATAAAATGTTTTCTAAAGAGCAAGCTATACAATGGGGCGCAATCCAAATAAAACGAGTATTTTCTAAACCTAAATTTCAACATAAGAAAAGAAAGAGATTCGAGCGACATACAAACATCTAGAAAGAACACTGAGATTCACGGTGTAGAAAAGAAAAAGAGAAATGAATGTTTTATGCCGAGGATTACTTACTTTTTCTTTGCCGGGGCTTTCTTTTCTTCTTTTTTAACTGGTTTTTTTGCCATTGAAATAACCTCGGGATTCAATGTATGAGAGCTATTAGTATTTATAACTTGCTAAATCGAGGAGAAAACAGATAACAAAGCTTAATACTTACTTGAAAAGAAAAAGAGACAGTAGATGATGTTACGATGAATGAATCAGAAATATCTGTGGCTCCGATGATTAGATTGTGCAAGAAAGCAGGAGCAAAAAGGGTGAGTGAAGAAGCCGCTAAGGAGCTTGCAAGAGTTCTTGACGAGATTGGCCTTAAGATTGCAAAAGAAGCGTGGGATTACGCTACATATGCTGGAAGAAAGACAATTAAAGAGGAAGACATTGAAATCGCTATTAGAAAAGTATGGTAAAATAGTGACTCATCGGCACAAATGTTACCTTCTCTTACATTTCGTCGAAATTTGCTTTAACATCTTATTTTAGTTTAGGAAAAGAGGAATGCTGGTGACAGTTCCATCGAGGTAAAGGTTTCGAATCCTACTTGAAATATTAAATCAAAGAAAATATGGTGGATTCTTTTCTGTAAACTTTTAGAAAGGCTGTATTTAAGATCCTAAATAGAAGCATAGCTATACATAAGACAAGTTAGCGCTTGCAAAATTTATATTGGTTTGAGAAACTCAACGAATGTAAGTTTATAAGCAAAAAACGCTAAACCATTGAAGGTGGTTGAAAAATTGGTGATTGAAGATAACTTGGTGTCAATAAATATTAGCCGAAAAAATGGTGAAATTCGGTACAAAGTGGATTGTTCTAAAAATGTGTCGAGTGATGAGTTAGCGCATTATTTGGATGAAATAATTGAGGGTATTTGCACGTGGAAACCAGAAGTTTGTGAAGAAACCGTTAATACCATAATTGGAACAATCAAAATTAAGGAAAAAAATCGCCTGAAATAAGGCATATGTACTTGATTTAACCAAAAAGCAAACGCATACGTTGAGATACCTTCCTTTCTACAAAAAGACGGTAAATTGAGGATGCCCAATGAAGTCTCTTTTGAATCATAGCATTATAGACCGGTTTTAATTAACCCAAAGTCAAATGAATACTTTGATAAATGAATATTTTAATAATCAACAACCATTACACTCATCCAACTATCAATTGTTACAAGGAGAAAAATGGAAATGCCCACGCGCCAACCAATAGTTTGTGTTTTAGGACACGTAGATGCAGGCAAAACCTCACTGCTAGATGAGTTACGAAAAACCAACGTTCAGCTACGTGAAGCTGGAGGAATGACCCAGCACATAGGCGCGAGCTATTTCCCTGTAGAAACATTAAAACAGCTAATTGGACCGTACATGGTCAACTTTAAAACAGGCATCGAAATCCCAGGGTTACTAATCGTGGATACGCCTGGGCATGAAGCCTTCACTAACCTTAGGCGCAGAGGCGGAAGCGTTGCGGACATCGCAATCCTAGTTGTTAATGCGGTGCGTGGGTTTGAAGCACAGACCTTTGAGTGCATAGATATTCTCAAAGCGCGCAAAACACCCTTCATCGTAGCGGTTAACCAAATCGATCGCGTTCCTGGCTGGAAGCCTGAGCAAGGAGCGCCTTTCATGAAATCGTTTGCTGCCCAGTCAAGTTTTGTTCAGGACGAAGTAAACAATAGTCTCTACCGAGTTATGGGTGATTTTAGCCGTTTGGGTTTTAAAACTGACCGCTTTGATCACATCCGAGATTTCACACAAAACATTGCGTTAGTTCCTACGAGCGCCAAAACTGGCGAGGGCTTATCTGAACTCGTTATGGTGTTAGTTGGATTAACTCAACAATTCCTTAAAAAACGCCTGCAGACCACAGATGGCGCCGCAAAAGGCTCTATTCTGGAAGTTAAAGAGGAACCAGGGTTAGGAATGACACTTAATGCGATTGTTTATGACGGAACTCTTCATCGAGATGATTTGATCGTTGTCGGCGGCAAAAACGGGCCAATTTCGGCACACGTACGAACGATTCTGGTTCCTAAACCACTCGATGAGATGCGTGATCCACGCGACAAATTCACAAGCGTCGACTGTGTCTATGCAAGTGCGGGTGTCAAAATTGTTGCCCCAGACCTGGATGGTGCATTGGCTGGTGCACCTTTATTCGCTGTACCTGAAGGCGAAGACGTTACTAAGTACTGCAACCTTATCACGGAAGAAATTGGTAGAATCAGAATAACAAAGGAAATTGATGGAGTCATCGTAAAAGCAGACACTTTAGGTTCACTTGAGGCGATGGCGGAAATCTTAAAAACCAACAATATCCAAGTCCGTATTGCCGACATCGGTGATATCAGCAAACGCGATGTCATCGAAGCTTCCGTGGTGAAGACGCGTCAACCTTTAGTCGGTGCAATCTTAGCATTCGGTGTAAAAGTATTGCCTGATGCTGAAATTGAAGCTGAGGCAGATGGCGTTAAAATCTTCAAGGACCCAATTATTTATAACCTAATCGACAACTACTTGGAATGGGCAAAGAATAAACGAGAAGCTAAAAATGAAGAGGAATTTGAAAGACTTGTTAAACCGGGAAAAGTCACTGTTTTGCCCAACTGTATTTTCCGCCGCGCTAAACCATTAGTGGTTGGCGTGGAAATCTTAGCGGGCAGACTAAAACCAAAAGTTTCTCTTATGCGTGCAGAAGACAGTTCAGAGTTAGGTGAAGTGGATCAGATTCAAGATCAAGGCAAAGCAATCGGTGAAGCTAAAGCAGGGATGCAGGTGGCGATTTCTATGGATAAACCCATTGCTGGCCGCCACGTGTTCGAGAAGGATGTTTTGTATGTTAAAGTCCCTGAAGCTGATGCAAAAAAACTGTTAACGGCACATATGGATGACTTAACCAGCGAAGAACAGGAACTCCTCAAAGAGTTCATTTCGTTCATGCGCAAGAAGACGCTGTTCTGGGCTGGAGTCTAAAAACATTAGTTGGCTAAGAAAAAGCACTCGCCCTTTTTTCCCCTTCAACCATTTTTTTGCTAATCAGTTGAAAAAGTCAATACACTTTAATCCATAAGGTTTCTTTGCCAATATCCTATTAAGATTCAAATTTGTTGGCTCTCTAAAAACTTCAACCTATAAGTTTCTTTAGAACTGGCACTTTTTGGAGGGGGAGAATAATTCCAAGGCAGATAAACAGAGTAACTACTGTTATCAATGGGACTTCTACGATTGAGTTGAGGGTGTTTCCGCTGATGGTGAAGCCCCACAAATAGCCTCTTTGAAGGGTTTCAAGGACAATAACATGGAAGAGGAAAATGGCTAAGGTGCTTTTACTGATTTGCCTTAGTAGCCAATTAATTTTTGGATGAGGCGCTTCTGCGGGGTTTGCTGGAGCCTTAAGAGTGTTTAGGAGCAGAAATAACATGACTGCGGATAAAATCGTTGTTGGGCTGAAGTAGTCTTGGAAGAAATAAGTTTGCGGACCCCCAACCGTAGCAGCTATCGCGTAGGTTCCAACAGCCGTCAAAACCAATCCGAGAGCAAGCAACCCAAGCATAGTTGAGCGCTTCAATTTTACCGACAAAAGAAAAACCCCCAGCAAGAAGTATCCTACCCAAAGAGGAATCGTTAGAAGGTTACTGTCTATATGGAATGCCCCAAACAATCCAGGGACAGGTGATATGATTGCTCCTAAGAACCACACCCCCAGAAAATACTTGAATGTTTCGCGGTTCACATAAGCTACCACTACACGCAGGATTGGTGTAAAAAGATACAGACCCACCAGCATGTAGAGGTACCAGAACTGGTAGTAGGGACCTGACAGAATGCCTTGGGCGATGAAGCTTGAGGTAAGGGCTATGTTGTCAGCGAAATAGTCCCACGCAAAATAGATAGCGCCCCAAAACAGGAACGGTAGCCCTATGCGTGCCCATCGTTTCTTGAAGAAAACCCTCAATGGTTCAGTCTTGGAAGGTTGAAGCAGAAGAGCCCCCGTCAACATTACAAACAATGGGACGCCCGTTCGCCCTAAGGTTTGGTAGATATTAACTGCCCACCAACGGTAAATTTCAGTTTGATTCATCACTTGAGGAGCTATTCCCTCGTTGGCTGCGTGGAGCAAAATAACGCCTACAATAGCGATGGTGCGAATTAGATCCACTGGAATAGCATGCAATCTCTCTTGAATCAGCTTTTACACCCTTGCTTGATACCCCTCAGAAGGCATTTTACGCTAATAAGATTTAACATAAATTGGAGAATTAAGACACGTTTTTGACCGAGCAGCTAACTGAAGTTTTGTTGGCCAATTGCACGGTATATTTCGTTGGCGATTAATTGTGATCCGTCGGGGTCAGGGTGAACTCCGTCAGGGAAAAACTTGGAACAATTAGAAAGAACTGAATGAACATCAATTACAGGCGTGTGGGTTTGTTGTGCAACCTGGTCAACTTGAGGAATAATGTTGGTCTCTAAGAATTCAGCGCTTGGAGTTGTTCCATTGCTGAAAACCGGGGGCGGTTTCACAAGCCAAATCTTAGGGTGGCTTGAAAGCGCCTGGAACGCTTCAACCAATCTCACGTAGCTGTCAACAAAGCTTCTGTTGTTTGGAGTAATGATTTCGTTTGCATCGTTTGTGCCCAGCATGATAATCACTATGTTAGGCTGAAACTGTTTTGCCTTTTGAAATTCGATTTGGTGCATGTATGGGCTTATCGAGTCAAGAGAGGCGGCAGTTCCGCCAACGCCGAAATTATCTACGGTATAGTTTGAGCCAAGCAACATCCACAGATCATCTGGATAATATGTTCCTCCTGTAATACTGTCGCCGACACAGGCAACTCTAATCTTACCTGATGAATCATCTTTAATTCCTGACAACATGAAAAACGATGTACCTCCTGAAAGAGTAACGAGAAGGGCTAAACCGATTGCCAACAACGTTAATTTCTTCTTATTCATTTTACGCTCTCGCAGTATGTTAAATCTTAATCTGCTAAAGTAAAATCCCACTATCCATTAAACTTACCGAGAAAACTAAGGATTCTACTTGACCAAATCCTCAACCAGATTTGCGCAATCCAACATTTTTCTCTGAAGTCAAAACCCGATAATCTAAAATTGAGAGTGAGTTTTTCCTCAGGGTATTTTTCGATAAAGCTTTAAATTCTGCAAAAGTCAGAGAAAAGGTGCAAACCAGCCGTTCAAATGTTGGTTTTTGAATTCAGCCGAGGTATCCTAGCCAGGCAGGGAGCAAGCCTGGAGATCCCCTACGCGGGGACCAATTAGCTTGTGGCCTTTCGGGGCCGCGGGGGTTCAAATCCCCCTCTCGGCGCCAATTTAACAGTTTATGGTTGTATTTTGAAGCTGTTATCTTTAAAATGGACATAGTTGAAGTTCATTCAAATTACTGATTCGCTACTTTTGAAATCTTCTAAAAGCAGAAAGTATTAGTTCAATGATAATTAGAGGAATCAAGGTTACCTTGGGTCAAAGTGATTTCTTTAGGAGTACTCGGCACGGGGAATCGCACTTCAAGTTAGATGCCATCTCATCTTTGATCTTCAGAAATTCATTATGAAGCTTCTCAATTTACTTCATTAAAAGCGCTTTACCTTTATCAAAAACGTACGCAAATTCAGCGTATATTCTGAGATAATAGGCCCAATATCCCTTCCAATTACCATACTTCTCAGCTATCTGGCACACCTCTTCAATGTTCATTTGTTCATTTTTTCCAGCATAAATCCGTGCAACATCCAAAGCAAGCTGAGGTTCAATATTTGAAAGTTCTTCCATTCTGCCCAATCCCCGTATCATCACAAAATTGGCTGACCAAACTCCAATACCCTTGATATCCGTCAACCAATCATGAACCTCATCATAAGGCGCAACTCTAAGCCATTGCTCATCAACCTTACTGAACGCGTCTGCCACACCCAATAGGTACTCTGCCTTTCTCGTATTTGGCAACAATTGATGTAATACTGCGGATGCAGCCAACAGATCAGATGGCTCTGGAAATGAAAAGTATTCAACACCTTCAACTTTAATTTGACCACCCAGTTTTTTGACCAGGTTTTCTTTCATTTTGCGAGCTACAGCCACAGGTATTCTTTGGGCTAGAATTGCCCAGCATGCGATTTCAAAGGGAGTCAAGAACTTCACTTGTTTGTGTCCATAAAACTTTTTGATTGCAGGTTGTATGCATTCGTCTTTTTTGGCTATTTCGTAAAACTCTTTTAGGTTGTCTCGGAGACTTAGAAAGAAGCTTATCCTGTCAGCAACCAACTCCTTGACTTCATAATCGAAATTTACTTCTGAGTAAGCTGAAAATTTTAACTCTGGGTTTTCAATCGTTCCATTGTCGACGACTTTAAATGCGATTGTATTGCCTTTTGTTTGAACAGCTTTTGTAAAAGTGGCGCTTCTTACTTCTTGTTCATTTCGTGTGGGACCAAAATCAGAAAGAAATTCGAGAGATTTAGAAAAATCAAAAGGGCTAACAGGTTTCAAAGTACCTTCGTAAAAATAAAGGCTCAAGAACGGCACCTAAATATATTATCCTTGAAGTGCTATTTTAAAGAAACGTTACCTCACTTTTTTTAATTCTTGCAGAAGGAGCCAAGTACCTTTTATTAGTTAAATTTATGACTAAGTCAAAGTAAGAAATATCAATTGAAGATCTCCATGTCAACAAAAACGGTAGTACAAAAACTTCTGATAAAACCGAATTACAGAGTGTTGTTGGTGAATAAGCCTGAAGGGTATAGAGCAATATTGGGAAAGCTTCCGGATGGGACAACTATCGTTAGGGAATCCGTTTCGTCAGTTGATTTGATTCAAGTTTTTGTATCTTCAAAGGAACAGATGGAAGAGCTGCTTCCAGAGATTAAAAAAACTTATTTTAAAGAACGAACTTTTGTGGGTTAGCTACCCAAAGGGCAAGGCCGAAATTAACAGGGATTCAATCCGTGAGTATACGTCCACCATTGGCCTTCAGCGGTATCTCAAGTAGCTATTAACGATATTTGGTCCGCACTCCGGCTAAAAACTATATAGATCGAAAAAAAGACAAAAATCAATTCCTTCAGGTAAATTGGGGCTAGGATCTCTCTTCCAGCGCCAATTAATTTTTCAAACAGCTCATACGTTTAGTTTTGAATGTTATAAAAATAGCAAAAGATAAGTCAAAAAAAACCAAATTAATTCTGTTATGCCGTGCTTTTTCTAACATAGGCTGACGCTTTCATAGCTGCCATCGCACCTTCTCCAGCCGCGGTGACCACCTGCATGCCGCCACAGGTGCAATCTCCAGCTGCAAAAACTCCTTCGATGTTTGTTTTTTGTTGTCGATTAACAGTCAAGCAGCCACTGAGATCGGTTTTTATTCCAGCACGTCTCACCACCGTTGTCATGGGCACGTTTCCCATTGCTACGAACACTCCTCTAACTGCTAGCTCAACTTCTCCCTGCACGCTAGGACTTTGAAAGTGAATGGCGTTAACCATTTGCTCACCAACAATTCTTGTAACTTGTCCTTTCACGATTTCTATTTTGGGCTTATTTTGAAGTTTAGTCAGTAAGGTATTGTCAATGGTTAGCTCTTTTCCTTGAGTAACTATGGTTATCTTGCTTGCAAGGTCAGCCAAAGATAAAGCGTCAGCCGCTGCATCTTCCCCATTGCCGATCACTGCAACTGCTTTATTTCGGAAAAAGGGTCCATCGCAAACAGCACAGTAACTGACACCTCTGCCCAAAAACTCGGCTTCGCCCGGTACCGAAAGTTTGCGTCTCTGGGTTCCGGTTGCTATGATTATTGCAGGTGCTTGATAGGTTTGTTTTCGCGAAATCACTTTTTTTGTTTCAGACTCCAAATCTAAACCTATCATTTCCTCGTCGCTTTTGAATTCAGCGTTGAAACGTTCTGCTTGCAGCCTCATCCGATTAGCTAATTCGTTGCCCGAGATGCCGTCTGGGAAGCCTGGAAAATTCTCTATCTTAGGTGCTAACCCAGCTCTGCCGCCCGCCACTCCTGCCTCTAAAACAACGGTTTTTAATCCAAGCCAAGCAGAGTAAATGGCTGCAGTTAAGCCGGCTGGTCCAGCTCCGATGATAACAATATCGTATTTTTGGTTTTTCTCACTCACCGTAAAACCTCACAAAAAAAGCATACTATAAAAAATCGAGGCTTAACTAATATCTTTTGGATATTGCAAAGTTACTCTATTTCTTCCTCATCCACGTTGAGGAATTGTTTTATGGTTGCCATAATTTCCTTCAACCCTCTATCTGTCAAAGGTGGATTGTACGGAATCCTGAGCACATCCCAACCCTGAGCAATCAAAAGGTCAGTGATTTCTTCGTCGCGTTCTATTGCTTTATCTTTTTTGTGGACTGGATTGCCATCTAAGTAGACGATTTTGCGTTTTTCCATCCAACAAAAATCAGGAATTGTTGATTTTAGAATGATAGTGTTGTTGTGTAACCATCCCAGCGGTTAATCCAGCGGCGCTTAAAGATTTGAAAACATCGATTTCTGCCTTGCTTACTCTGGGGTGCATGCGTTCTTTATAGCTCAAACTAAGTCACGAACGATAGCATTGCATCTGTACCTTAATAAATTATATACTAGAAACTCAGATTAAACTGTAAGGGGCAATTCGTAACCAAAAAGCAGGCTTGGCGGATCGCCTGTGTCAACCCAAGACGCCAATCAAAAGTAGTCCCCTAATCCTTCTTTAGGGGCTCAACGACTGCGCGTCATGGTTAACGGCTGACCCGTCAAGCGTGGGTGTACCTCTTGGATGGCTATTTCTCGCAAATAAAACAATTATTCGTCAAGTATATTTGTCGTTGTGACTGTACTCTGGTAACAACAAGCATACAAGTTACAATTCTGCACGTTACGTAAAAGTGGTAAATGAGTTAGCTTTAGTGGTTACTTATTGCATTAAGAATTTCTTATTTGTTCTTGCTCTTCAAAAATGATTGGCATCAAAGTAACGTTGTCTTTATTGTTTTGTGGTTTTTTCTGGGTGTGTTTTTGGTTGTCAATGGAGTACATGCACCAGCCCATGAAGCCTATGAAGATGAGCACAGGAAGAAGCATAATCATTAATCCTTTGCTTCGTTTGCGTTTAACTCTTTGATGTGCCAACTTTGAACCCGAGCAATATTCAGTATGAAGTGAAGATAAGCCTTGATAAGCCAGAATATAGATCAAAAATACACATTAAAGAAAAAAAGGACTGTTGAAAAAGCTGCTTATTCTTCAACCTTTTTTTGCTGGGCTTGCACGCTTGGGTATTCTTTGAGTTTATCTGGCCATTTCTCGCAGTTGCTTATCAACTAGGTAGTTGACTGTGCCTTCTTGGTAGGTTCCGTCTGCTCTGCGTTCGCCCGCATTGGTTCCTGTGAGTACTTCGATGCCTTCGTCTATTGTTTTAACTGAGTAAACGTTGAATTTGCCAGCTTTAACTGCGTCCACGACTTCTTCTTTAAGCATCAGGTTTTGCACGTTGCTGTCTGGAATCATCACGCCTTGCTCGCCGGTTAGTCCTTTGGCTTTGCAAACTTCAAAGAAGCCTTCGATTTTTTCGTTGACTCCGCCGATGGCTTGAACTTCGCCTTTTTGGTTAACGGAGCCTGTGACAGCGAGGTTCTGTTTTATTGGCAATCCACTGAGTGCAGAGAGTATGGAGTAGAGTTCGGTACTCGATGCGCTATCGCCTTCAACGCCTTCATAGTTCTGCTCAAAAACCAGACGCGCTGAGAGGCTTAGAGGTTTGTCTCGTGGCGAACTTGTCGTTTATGTAGCCGCTGAGGATTAAAACGCCCTTGGTGTGAATGGGTCCACCCATTTTGGCTTCCCTTTCGATGTCCATGACACCTTCCCTGCCCAAGCCGATGCTAACTGTAACGCGTGAGGGCATACCAAAAGCAAAATCTCCTAAACCCATGACTGATAGCCCATTGACTTGCCCAATCTTCTTTTCAACCGTATCTATTAAGAAGAAACCGCGGGTTATCATTTCTTGGATTTTTTCTTGTATGAGCTTTGAACGGTAGATTTTTTCTTCTATGGCTTTTCTAACCTGGTCTCCTGTTATGAATTCAGAGTTGTCTTGGGCGGCGTAGTAGTTGGATTCACGGATGATGTCGGCGATTGCTGAGAATTGCGTTGAAAGCTTGTATTGATCCTCAATTATCCTTGAACTGTATTCAACTAGTTTTGCTAAGCCGCTGCCGTCAAGGTGTTTTAAGCCTTCTTTATCGCAAATACTACACACAAAAGCCGCGTACTGTTGTACTTTTTCATCTGTTCTTGGCATGGTGGTGTCGAATTCCGCTTTTATCTTGAAGAGTTCTTGGAAATCAGGGTCTAAGCTGAACATCAGTTGGTAGAGGTATGGCGTGCCGATGAGGATTACTTTGGCTGTTAATGGAATTGGTTGGGGTTTGAGGGTTTTAACGCTCATGAAGCCGTAGCGTTCTTCGGGTTCTTCTATGGACATTTTTGAATCTCGGATATCCCGTTTTAAGCCGTCATAGGAGAAGGGGTTTCGCAGCAAGTCTTCGACGGGCACGATTAGGTAACCGCCATTGGCTTTATGTATGGATCCTGCCACGAATCATACTAAAATCAGTGATGTAATGCACCGAACTGCGCTTCTTTCTCGGTTCTGCCCAGAAAGTTATGGTATGTAGGGTTAGTTTCCACCACAACAGGCGCGCCTGTGGTGTTTGAGTTGTCGATGACTAGGTTTACTTCGTATTTTTTGTAGGGTTCTTCTTTCATCCAAGGCATGGCAAAGGGCAGTTGTTCAGGTTCACCTCGCCTTATGAACTGCTGCAGGTTATCCAAGATGTCGTTTTCTACTTCTTTCAGGTAGGTTGTAACTTCAGAGTTAGTTTGGTACTTTTCTATAAGGCTCTCCATCTGGTTTCCCAACGCGTAGAGGGCAACTTCTTTGTTTAGTTTCTTTAATGCTTCATGGATTTTTCGTTCCATATCGATTAGTTGGCGCATTGTGTTTCGGAATTCTGTCTCCAACTTTTCCCTTTTCTCATTAATTTTATCCTTTGTTTTTGGGGGTAACGCCAGCATTTCTTCTTCGCTGAGTGGTTTACCATCCAACACTGGAATAAGCAATATGCCGATGGGGGTAGTCTGAATTACGAATCCTTCACTTTGAGCTTTAGTACTTAACTCGTCGATTAACTTTTTACGCTGGTCTTCTAAGACTTTGATGGTGGATTCTCTTCTCGGCCCATAGTCTTCGCTTTCAAACGCTTTAGGCAAGTGCAGTTTTGACGTTCTCAATGAAGTTTTTGAGATCTTCGCGGAATTCTTTGCCCTTTCCCGCTTGCAACATTATTGCTTTTGGCTCATACTGGTTGCCGAAATTGTTGACATAGCACCAGTCGGGTGGTACAGGCTGGGTTTTAGCTTGAGCTTCGACGAAGTTTTTAACTGCAGTTTTTCTTCCTGTTCCAGGGTACCCCGCCACATACACGTTGAAGCCGTGGTTTTTTATTCCTAATCCGAATTTTAGGGCTCTCACAGCTCTTTCTTGACCGATGATTTCGCTGAGCGGAACCAGGTCTTTGGTTGATTCACAATGCAGAAAATTAGCGTCACAAACATTCCGTAACTTTTCAACTGGTAATTGATTAACCAAAACAAAAATCCTCCTACAATTACTCTAGAAAACTTACTTTTATCTTTTAACCATTTCTGCCAAGCGCCAACATGTTTGAGATTACCTCCTAGCAGAAATGACTCATAAATTTGGTCGAAAAAATCGTCTATTTAGTATTCATATTCTCAATTAACAAACCTTATCTCCCTGGCTAACTAAGTACAGCTGAGCAAAATGCCCATCAGCCACAAAACTTTAGGCACCCTCGCCGTTGCATTTCTGGGTTTAGGAAGCGTACCTGCTTATTTCGGTTCCATGTTCTACGCGATAAGTCTTTGGATGATTGGTTTCGGTTTAATGAACATCCATGTTTTCATTCTTTCACACGAAAGAAGAATCTAAAGTGGCGTTCGTCATTACTCAACTACTATTTGTTACCTGTTCGGTCGGATTGGATGAAGCTTTTTAGGATTTCTTGGTTTCGCACTTCAGGATGAAATAGGACGCCATAGATATTTTTTTGTTTATGTTTTATGGCTTGGATGCATTTTGTGGATTCGGCGAGGGTTTCAAAGTTTTGGGACGGTTCAACTGAGTAGTTGTGGAGTGTGTAAGCGTTGAAGTCACCTTGGAAGAGAGGGTTTTCTTTCAGGGTTGTGATTTCAGCCATGCCGATTTGCAGGCAAGATGTCAATGGAACATCGAAAACTAGAGCTGATAGTTTGCATTCCAGCACAAATTCCCAAAATTGGTTTGTCACAAGTTTTTATCCAGTCGAATTTTTCAATCTGCTTGAGGGTTGCGTGGTCTTTGAGGGTTGTTCCAGAAAGTATTATCTTTCTGTAACCTTCCAGTTCTGCAGGTTTAACATCCAAAAAATGCTTTACCAAATATTTCTCAAGCGGCTGAACAACTGAAATAATTGGGGAAACAAACTCGTTGAAAGCCAACGAATCTCTCTTCCAGTTCATGTCCACAATCAGAATCATTTGGGCACCAACCGAGCCTGCTTAATTTGGAAAACTCCACAGTTACCTTTCGCCTCAACAGAAAATTCAACGATTTCTATTTTCTGCTTAAACATCGGCGCATCCAAAACAGTTGTTTCAATCTCTCCGCCTTCCCCTGAGGGACTAATGCCGTATTGTCCTTGAAGCTCCACCAATCGCGCAATAACTTGTGCATCTATTTGTTTTCCAAGCCATTTTTCATCTAGCGGATAAGCAAAAATCCCTGAAATTATAACCTTGAACTTTTTTTCGACAAGTGTTTCCAAAAGTGCTTTTTGATCAAACTTCCACAGGGGATTGAAACACCAGACATTAAGGCGGTTGCAGATGCGTTGGACCCGTGATGCTTGATAAACCGACTCTACCGCGCCCGTTACGACGCCGTCAATTTGGAATTTGCTTTTTGCTTCTGCAATTGCCTTCTCCAAGTCGGCAAGTTCCTCTTCCTTCTTCCCCTCCGTAACCACTGAAACCAGTGGCAACCCGAGTGCCTCAGCCTGAAGCACCGTCACATCAATGTTGGGGGTGTGGAACATGTAGCTTTCATTGTTCTTTGAAACCACGGTGATTAAGCAGACTACTTCCTCTTTTTCTGCCGCCAAGTGCAGGGCAAGGTTGAGTCTTTGCCGCCTGAAAATAGGACTCCAAGTCGCATGAGGGTTTAAAGAAGAAAAGGGTGTTTATATCCCTGCTTGAGACAGTCTGTCTTAGATTTTTACGTTGCAGACGTTTGGGATAGCTTTGAGTTTGCTGATGATGTCAGCTGTGACTTTTTTATGGATCACGTAGACTGAGATGGCGTAGCCGCTGTTGCCGATTTGCCGTGAATAGTTTGCTCGAATGTTAATGTCGCAGTCAGCCAGCACTTTGTCGATGTTTGCGAATACGCCTGGAACATCTCGGTGGTGAATGAACAGGGTGTAAACGGTTTTTTCTTCAACTTCAATGCTTTCGCCTGCGTTAACGGCGTTTGTGAAGTCTCCGCCTAAAAGGTAGCTTGAGACTGACACGGGCAATCTCGGTTGAGGTTTCACGTTGCGCTTCTGCTGTCGATGCGCCAAGATGGCTGCTCAACACGATGTTGTCGAGTTCTTTGAGTTGGTCTTTGAATTCAGCGCCTTCTGCTTTGGGTTCTTCTTTGTAGACGTCGGTTGCGGCGCCTGCGATTTTGCCTTCTTTGAGCGCTTTGTAGAGTGCTTGTTGGTCAATGTTGCTACCTCTTGAAGTGTTAATAACGTAAGCGGTGGGTTTCATTAAGGCGAATTCTTTTTCGCCGATAATCGCATCTTTGCCGCCCGTGTGGATGCTTATGTAGTCGGCTTTTGCGAGAACTTCCTCTTTAGTCATGAATTTTATTCCTGACTCAAAGCAGGGTTTAATGTCGTAGCCGATGACTTCCATATCGAAGCCCGTTTGGCGATTTGAGCAACTTTTTGTCCTATTCTGCCACAGCCCAAAAGCCCCAGTGTTTTGTAGGCAAGTTCGGTGCCTTTGAGGCTGTCTTTTTTCCAAACCCCATTTTTGAGCGAAGCGTGTGCTTGGGGGGTTTTTCGGGAGATAGCCAGCATTAAGTCGATGGTTAACTCTGCGACTGCGTTGGTGCTTCCGTAAGGAGCAATTTTAACAACTATGCCGAATTCTGAAGCGGCTGCCGCATCGATGTTGTCGTAGCCGACGCCTGCTCTGCCGACGATTTTGAGTTTGCCTTTGGCGCCTGCTTCCAAAACTTCTCGTGTAACCTTGGTGGCGCTACGGACAACTAACGCGTCAAACTGAGCCAATTTCAGCAACAAGGGCGGCTAAATCTCTTTTTTTGGTGTCGGTTTCTATGCCTGCTTCTTGGAAGATTTTTAAGCCTTCCTTCTCTAAACCATCATTCAACAGTACCTTCACGCATAGCATCTCCAGTGAACGATTAACTGAAAAGTTGATTGGTGTTGTGGATAATAAAGTTCTCTGCAACAACGACTGAGTTGCTTATACTTTAGCTTTGGGTTTTGGAGCGTTTTTTGGTTTGGCGACTCTTGTGCTCATTATGTCGTAGGTCGATTTTACGTGACAGTAAGGACATTTTAGTTGCCGTCTGCCCCTGTAAACAATGGAGGTTATTGTGGCGCCTGGCACCCAATGAAAATTAAAGCTTTTTCTGCAGTTCGGACAAGTCAGCCGAGAAGTGTAGTGTGGACCGTACCTTGGAAGCAAAATAAACAATACGACAAAACCTATGGCTACAATCAAGAACAGAATTGAAAGGAAATCAAACGTCATGAGCTTTCCAGACCTAAATGGAAAAAAAGACTTAATTAATGTTTACCACACAAAAAGTGAAAGGAAAAGGAGGTTTAGCATTTTTTAGTATTAGATTATAGGAAGACCACCCTATTCATCTTCTTCCAGCGGGCTTTTTGGGCGGCTGTTTCTTAGCTTCGTCTATGTTTTGGATAGCTGTCTGGTTGTGGCAGTTTTCTCAAACTGTTGGAATAAAAGCCCTTTTTAGTCAAACAAAGTCTTCTTTGTTTAATTTTGAAAGCAACAAGCGAAAGGCTTGCGGCAGTTACAATAAGCAGAGCTATCCAGGGGCAAAACTCTGGAACCGCAGGAGTGGGTGAGGGAATCTGCGGTTTGGATCCAATAGCATAAAGCTTTCCGTCATTTGAGCCCACATAAACTATGCCGTAAGCAACTGCAGGCGAAGAATAACCTCTCCACCAGTCAAGTAAGTCCACCTTAATTCACCCGTCGTGGAGTCTAAAGCGTAAACGGTGTGACCCGCGTGCGCGCCTGCAATAGTATGATCCATAATTGAGATTTCGTCCGAACCAACAAACACCATGCCGCCGGCAACTGCTGGAGAAGAATGTTGAATCGATCCGATCGTATGATTCCATAGCAAAGCACCATTTTTTGCATCTATAGCGGTGACTCCTCCACGTTGAATATCGTTCGATGCCCCTCCGATACCTGTGGAAACGTAAACTACACCGTTGGCAATTGCGGGTGTAGCGTAAACAATGTTGCCCTTCGTACTGCAAGCCCATACGAATGCGCCAGATGAAGCGTTCCATGCCTGAAGTTCTTGGGGCGATATACTTATGTATACTAAATCATCACCGATTGAAAAAGAAGAATGGCCATCGTAGCCTGAGCCCCTATGCTCCAAAGCTGGTCGCGCGAAGTTGCGTTCAAAGCTGCAATGTCTCCTGTCGAAGATCCAATGTAAACTCTGCCCTCATAAATGGCAGGCGAACCCCAGGTCCATCCTGGAGTGATAGATTGCCAGGTTAGCTTACCTGTCGATGAATTGAAAGCATAGAGCCGACCGTTGCAATCTGATGTGCTGGCAACTGTAATGTAGACAAGGCCGCTGGCGACTGCCGTTGCTGATATGCTATTGGGATAGCCTGAGTCGGTAGGGCTTTGCCAGATTAAATCGCCTGTGTAAGCATTTAACGCGTAATACTGCATGGCCGTGGCACCCTCCAATATAGACTACGCCGTCAACCACTGCGGGCGAAGACTGCACGGGCCCATAAGTATTATACTTCCAAACCAAAGATCCGCTTGCAGCGTTAAGCGCGTAAACATAGCCGTCATCTGAACCAAAGTAGACCAACCCATCAGCGACTGCAGGGGAAGTTTTAATCGCATCTCCAGTTGTGTATGTCCAGAGCGTTTGATTATTTTTAGGGCCTGTCGGAGTAGAGGAGCCTGTATGTGCTAAGTCGTGGTTAAACATTGGCCAGTTATCTTCCAAGGGTTTCGAAATGACATCAACGTTGGCATCCACAACCAAGAATGATATCGAAATCACTGCAAGCAATACAAGAATAAAGCAAACGCAGGATGGCTTTCGCATTTCCTCCCCAACCCAAGATTGATTGCGATTGCCAAATAAGCTTTTAGATAAACGACTGTTGTCAAGAAAGTTTTCGGTGCCTGGACAAGGATTATTGACAAAAGAGCTCTTAAGCACAATCCTTCTATTTGATTAATTGGGGTATTTAGGATGCCAAAGAAGCTCTTGGCAATAGTAATGTGCCTAGCCACTATCTTAGTGGCAGTTGTTAGCACACTATGCGTTGAGGTAGTGAATGCTAATCCCATCCCTCAATCTACTATGGGCATTTCTTCACCACTACCCATCACCCGCCTGGTTTATCAAAATACAACTATTCCCCTCACAATTCAACTAGACCTATGCGTGGCTGATACTTCAAGGACTTATTCTCCGCAAATAACACATATCAATTACAGTTTGGATGGCCAAAGCAACATAACCATAACAAATATTCCCAAATCGGGATCAGAATTCTCAGCTAAGGACTTATTTGGAAGAGAAACTGCCCGTTTTGTTACTATATCTGTCAATGCAATGCTAAGCAATCTCTCAGAAGGACAGCACACACTCAAAGCGTATGCATTTGACAATAACAATGGAGTAATGTCCGATTCTGTTACGTTTGCTGTTCTAACCTCCTATAGTGTACCTGAAGTGACAATTATTTCGCCCCTCGACCAAGTCTACAGAACCAGCGAAATCCCATTAACTTACGCTGTAAAAGGAGACTATGAGCAGTTATGTTATGCAATCGATTACCGATCCAACGTCACGATTGGGAGAAACACAACCATAAGCATATCGGAGTTACCAAACGGCTGCCACACAATAACAGTCTATGCCAGCACTCCTGGACACTATGGCGGTTCAAGTTGGACCTACTTCATCGTTGGAATAATAAACTATTCCCTACCTAATCCCACAGCTTACCCAACCAACCCTCCCCTTTCACCCACACAAAGAACCTCGCCGACCCCAGCTCCAAATTCGCCTACAATTAACCCAGGTTTGCCAATTGAGTTGAACCCCTCCAAAATCTACATTATTCTGGCGATTGTAATTGTGGCGGTGATTGTTGCTTGTTTCTCGCTTATTTATTTGAACAAGCGACGTCGCGATAGTTGCTGATTAACTGGGAGGGCAAATCTTGTGAAAATGGGAGCTAAGTGTGAATTTTAGGTGTTCTTCAAGATGCTTCCACACCCACACAGTAGCGGCTTCAACATAGAGGCAGCCAAGATGCGAAGATAGTCGGTTTTGGCGTAGCGGCCTATCCATTGTTTATTGACGAATCAATCAATTCAGATTGAAACACTTGCCTGCCTAACCCGTGCCTGTTCTTCTTAAAATCAACACAACAACCAAGCAGAAAACAAGAATTACCGCTGCCGCTGCAACTAACTCTGAAAGAAAACATATGAAAAACGCCGTTGTTAGATGCGATGTTTGTGGATAGGGGTTTTTTCGCTTTTTCAGAGTAAAACTGGAATAAACAAAAAGAATCAAGTCAAGATTTTATTGACTGACACTTTCACTCTTGCCCTGTTTGCTCTGCGCCTCTTTTTTTACTCAGAGACAGAAATGCGGCGACACCGGCAGCTACAACGATTATGCCCATTACCACTAAAATGGCTATTTGCACCCAGCCTAAACCTAGAAAAACTGGGTTCTGATTACCTGACGGCGAAGCAGTAGGTGAGGGAGTGGGTGTCGGCGGGGGGTCTGGTAAAGAGGCATCAGAAATAAACTTGATAGCATTATACTGCAAAGCAATCGTTACATTCTGCCCTGAATCATAAGTGATCAATTGGGTATCTACTGGAACCGTTTCAATAACACTTTTCGTTCTATCCGATATAATGTAGATTTTATCCCCGGTACCTAGAAATAAAACGCTCTTAATTGGGTCATATACAATGCTTTTAGCCATGCCATGATCGGTAAGGTTGGTGTAGTGAATAGAGTCAGTTATCGTATGCGTCTTATCGGATACAACAAGGACGGTATTATTGTTAGCGGGCAGATATATCTCGCCTGTTGCTGAATCGTAGGCTCCAGATCCAACAAATGTGCTGTTGCCTAAAGGAATGGTTGAAACAATAGAGTTATTGGAGTCCGATATGACAAAAATATAATTTTCATAGTCCCTCTGATTATAATTCCAGCAGCTAACATATATTTCTCCCTTAGCTGAATCGTAGATTAAGCCAGTTAAGTCTTGTACCTCTGGATAGTTTCCTAAAGGTATACTTGCCACAACTTGTTTGGTAATACCTGAGATTACTGTAACTCCATAAGTACTGTTAGTATACCCAGGAGTATAGTTGTAGGTGATAGCAAACATCTCTCCTTTGCCCGAGTCATAAACCATACTTGAAGGGTTATCACAAAGGGTGGTGTTCGGCTTGATGGTTGCCACAACCGAATTGTTCGCATCAGATATGACCCATATTGTATGCTTATCGGTAACATAGACCTCATGGAGAGCAGAGTTATAAGCAATAGCCGCTGGACTTCCACCAAGTGTAATGTTTGCAAGCACTGAACTGTCGTTGTCTGATATTGCAACAACGGTGTTGGTTGATGCGTAAGATGGTAAATTGTCCTCAACTCCCCAATATCCAGACAGGTAGTTAGGAGCTACCCAAACTGCGCCTTTGTAGGAATCATATGCCATTACAAAACCTATTGTTGAATCAAAGGGAATTGTTTTGACTACATCAACTGCGCGCACTACACTTGCAGATGCAAAAAGAACCAGAAGCGCCAAGATTAGGACAAGTAACTTTTTTTTATCCATGGTTAGCAACAACTTCTTAAAGTAGGTAACTCTATGCTTGCAATATCAGAATAAGAGATAGAATTAGCCTGTACAACCAGCGGCACAAGCAATCCTACCGATAAAATGCCGATTAAAGCAATTATTGCTGTCTTTGTAAGTGACTTTTTCAGGAGGGCTACCTCAAATTTAGATATTTTACTCTCATCCTTTAAGGTTTTTTTGATTTTCACGCTTTATTATCAATCTCATCGCAGGCTTAGCCAATATGTTTTCACATCCACATCCCGGAGGTTTCAACATGAAAGCGTTTATCCCACACCTCAACAGACGCTAAAAAACGTTGCAACCCCAAAAAGCGACAAACCCCAAAAGCAGATGTGTGGAAATTCTAAAACCGCCACACCCACATAAAGAGAGAAAAGAAAAAAGACTCTGCGCTTAGGCTTTTTTGGTGTAGTTGAGCGCTTCTTCTACGGTTTGGAACCCGTATTTGACTCCGCTGAACTCTTTTTTGAGAG
The DNA here is from genome assembly GCA_963809455.1 of Candidatus Bathyarchaeota archaeon. GTDB lineage: Archaea > Thermoproteota > Bathyarchaeia > Bathyarchaeales > Bathycorpusculaceae > Bathycorpusculum. The sequence continues at coordinate 48,056 of CAWEJP010000002.1, forward strand.
CCAACACATCCACCTTCACCTGTGCGGGGGTGCGTTTGGCTTTGATAACATCGAGCATAAGATCACAGAGATGCTTAACATCGCCTGCGCCAAAGCCGCATCGAGTTATGTCTTGGAAGCCGATTCTCAGACCCGAGGGGTCGGTTTTGCTGCTTTGGTCGTCGTAGGGGAGCAGATTCTTGTTTAGGATGATGTTGGCGTCTTCGAGGTCTTGGGCGATTTTGTTGCCGCCGCCGAAGCTGCGGATGTCTACGGCGAGTTGGTGGCTTTTGGTGAAGCCTTTGTGTTCGGCTAAGACTTTTACGCCGTTTTCATAGAGGTACTGTCCTGCGGTTTGGGCGTTCTTGACGATTTGTCGGGCTAATTGTTGACCATGAACTTTCATTTCAAGTGCCGCGATACTCAGAGCTGGTAGTCTGCCCAAGTGTGTGCTTGATGCGCTGAGTGGGAAAATCGCAAACTGGATTTTCCTCACAGCTTTTTCTTCTTCGGGGGTAGTGGGACTACCCATGATGACTCCACCCTGAGGACCAGGGAAAGTCTTGTGAGTTGACGACGTGATAAAGTCTGCACCTTCACGGAGAGGGTCCTGGAATTCACCCCCTGCAATCAAGCCCAGTACGTGGGAAGCGTCATAAGCAACGTATGCACCAACTTCGTCACAGACCTCTTTTAACTCTTTAATTGGGTGCGGGAAGAGGAAGAGGCTGCCGCCGAAGGTGACGATGCCGGGTTTTGCAGCGCGGATGACATAAGCTGATTTGTCTGGGTCAATGTTGAATTCGTCAATATTGTAAACGTGATTTATGTTCTCTAAACCTAAAACGTTGCCAGCTAAACCAGTGTAATCGTGACTGATGTGAGCACCACAACTTAGTGGAGTAACAACCATTTTGTTGTTCTTTGATGCAAGCGACAACCCTTTGAAAGTTGCAAGGTTCGCATGCGTTCCCGAAACCAGGCGTACGTCTGCCCAAGTGCTTTTGAAGAGGCTTTTCATGATGTCGGTTGCGAGGTCCTCGATTTGGGACATGTATTTTTGCCCTTGATAGTACCGTTTTTTGACATGTCCTTGGGCGTCGTTTTCGCCTTCAGCGTAGCGTGCGGCGAGGTCGTGGCTGAGGTCGAGCATTTGGTTGACGGCTGGAGATTTGATTCCTTCGCTGGCGATGAGGTTTATGCATTCTTTGCCTCGGTATTGTTCGTGTTTTTTGGTTGCTTCAACTATATCTGCGACTAGATTGGGCAGGTCAGTCATTTGGTTTCCTCGCTGGTTAACCAACGGAATTGGGCTTTGCAGTATTTAGCCGTTACTGGGAGCTCGTGGCTGTTGAAGGATTGGATTGTGTGGTGTTTGATGGATGTTATTTTTTAGGCGTGCCTAAATATTTATATGGTTTAACGGTAAGATTTAGGTATACCTAAAAAATAGGCGGGAGAAAAATGGAGCAAAAATCAACCCAAGACTACCTCAAAGCCATCTACAACCTAACCAAAAACGGCGACTTAGTCAGCACCACCGAAATCAGCCAAAAACTCGAAGTCGCACCCGCCAGCGTCACAGAAATGCTCAAAAAACTCTCCGACGACGACTACATAAAATACGAACCATACAAAGGCAGCATCCTAACAATAAAAGGACTAAGAGAAGCCCAAAAAGTAACCCGCAAACACCGCCTACTTGAAAGATTCCTCGCCGACATCCTCCACATCGGAAAAGACAAAGTCCACAAAGAAGCCTGCCAAATGGAGCATGCCCTATCCGACGAAGCAGAAGAATCATTGTGCCGCCTACTCAAACACCCCGACACATGCGCAGACGACGGAAAAACAATCCCCGCCTGCGACCTACCCTTCTCGAACTGTGAAGAATGCATAAAACTCCACAACCAAGGGCTTAGAAGAAGTCGGAAAACGAAACAAAAACCTGATTTCAATACGCGAACTCAAGGATGGCAAATTCGGAAAAATCAGCTTCATCCGAGGCGAACACAAAGTCCTTCAGCGACTCTTCGACATGGGACTTGACACCTGGAACAAAAATAAAAGTCTTGAAGGTGGCTCCGATCGATGGACCAGTTGAAGTTGCGGTTCGGGGTTCCAAGTTAGCGTTGGGGCAAGACATCGCCTGCAACGTGTTTGTGGAAGTTGAACAACCAAGTTAAAGGAGACCTAACTTATGTCATGTCATTCTAATTCAAATTCAAACGGTAAGGTATCCAACTGCAAAGACAGTAACCACCTGACTTTTGCTTTGGCAGGAAACGCGAACGTTGGCAAAAGCGTAATCTTTAACCAGCTCACTGGTTCCAACCAGATAATCGGCAACTGGCCAGGCAAAACCGTCGATCGAGCCGAGGGCACCCTAAGTTTTGAAGGTCACGAAATAACCATAATTGACTTGCCGGGAATTTACTCTTTTTCTACGTTTTCGATGGAGGAATTGGTTTCCAGAGATTACATTGCCCTCGAGAAGCCCGATGCAGTCATAAATGTGGTGGACGCGTCGGTTTTGGAACGCAACCTCTTTTTCACGCTGCAATTGCTCGAGATGCAAGCGCCGCTGGTGTTGTGTCTCAACCAGGTGGATGTTGCCAAAAGCAAAGGAATCATAATCGACAGAGAAGAACTGCAGAAAAACACTAGGCATTCCCGTGGTTTTCGTTGTTGCCACAAGAGGCGAAGGAATTTATGAACTCATGGGTGAAACCGTAAACGTTGCCTTGTCCAAGCCCAAAACCAAGCATCTGAAATACCGTCGAGATGTAGAGGAAAATATAGAGAAGCTCGAACAGATTATAGAAAAAGATAACCTTTCACTTAAAGTATCCGCCCCGTTGGCTTGCTATAAAACTGCTGGAAGGCGATGTGGAAATCATCAAGGCGGTTTCCGCTCAGTCGAGGGCAGTTATCGATTCTGCGGTTGCCATATCGAAGGAAATGTCCAGCAGCTGTCAAGAGGCATGTTTCTCGGCTATCGCTTCTGAGCGATATGCTCTTGCAAGTTCCATAGCTGCTTCCGCTCTTCAGCAAAGTGAAGTAAAGAACACATTCTCCGAAAAACTCGACTGGTTAACCACCCACAGGGTTCTGGGATACTTTACATCTGTGGGAGTAATTGCTGGGTTGCTGCTTTGGACATTTTTTATAGGAAATGGACTTGTCTAACTTGATTTCAAGCGGCTTAAGCTTCATTAAACCTATTGACCCCGCTTTATCCGCCTCCCAACCGATTCTTATCGATAGTTTTGAATGGTGTTTGGGGCGGATTCAACGCAGGGTTAACTCTGATTATTCCCTTCGTCATCCCGTTTTACTTACTGTTGGCTTTTGTTGAAAACTCAGGTGTGCTCACCCGCGTAGCTTTCGTGATGGATAGCGCTATGCACAAGATGGGCTTACACGGCAAAGCCTTAATCCCGATAATCTTGGGTTACGGCTGTAACGTGCCTGCGATTCAAGCATGCAAAATCATGGAGACCCGACGCGAGCGACTACTGGCAGCGTTCGCCATCACCTTCGCACCCTGTTCCGCCCGAACCATCGTGCTCTTTGGCATGGTGGGCTTGTTTGTTGGCATTCAGTGGGCGTTGTTGCTCTACGTGGTTGATGTTGCCGTTATCTTTGCTTTAGGCAGAATCGCCATGAAAGTGGTGCCTGGTAAATCGACGGGGTTAATTATGGAGATGAGCAGCTTCAAAATGCCCTCCCTCAAAGTCGTGCTAAAGCAAACATGGACCCGAACCAAATCAATCATCTACATCGTTTTCCCAATCTACATCGTTGGCAGCGCACTGCTCCAAGCCTTCTACGTTTACAACATATTAACGCCCATAAGCAATGCACTCTCACCTTTGACAGTTTGGTGGCTGGGCTTACCCGCTGCCGCAGGAGTCCTGCTCATTCTTGGCACGGTACGCAAAGAATTCGTGCTCCTCGGAGCTGTAGCAATATTTGGCACAACCAACTTGGCACTGTACTTCTCATCCGTTCAGCTAGTGGTTATGGCTTTGGTGGCGATGCTCTACATACCCTGCGTTTCGACGGTGGCGATTCTTGGGAAAAGAGTTCGGCTGGAAAGCCGCAACAACCATATCGTTGGCAAACATTGCGGCAGCAGTGTTGATTGGAGGATTAGCGTTTAGGCTGCTGACTCTGTTTGTCTAAAACTATTTTTTTTATATTAAGTACATCAGTATGTACACTATTTCTCCTGAGAGGAATGCAAACCACCATACCGGGAAGAGAACCTTGGCAAGTTTGCCGTGCCATTTGCTCGATGTTTTGCGTCGAACTTGTAAAATTCCGAGTGCCAGAACTGCAATTTCCAAAGCCATAACTATGACTGCTATTGCACCATGGATTCCAAAGTAAACCGTCAAAATTGGGGTCATCGTTATTGTTACGGTGCGGAGTAGCATGTAGCCGATTGACAATGATAAGTCCCATATGATGGCTATTGCGCCTGTGACGGGATGGATGCTTTTTTTGCCTCTTCCGCTCAGATAAGCGTGGATGAAGAGGAATGCTACGGGAATTAAGCCTATTGCAACTATTGTGCTTTCAAGGGGAGCGGTGGTCATGGTTTTTGCCTTGTGCCGGTAATGGGGAGTTTGCGGTTGCTAATTAAGTTGGCGACACCTTTTCTGGTGTTTGGGTTGGCATGCCCGATATTTTTGCAATCGCAACCGTTCCAGAGAGGACACTGTTGTTTAAGAAAACTATCTCTTTACCTGAATCCAAAAGTACAGTTGTATGGAAACCAGTGAGTTCTTTGACGGTGCCTTGCTCATTCATGTAGGATGTGATTACTCTGTCGCCTACCCCGTAATGCAGTCTATTTTCGAACTCAGGCTCAGGCTTGCGAACTGAGGTTATGATTACTCCTCCCGAAGCGACTGCGCTGTTGGGGATTGTGATTTGCCCTACGTCAGTTCTTATACGCATAACAAGAGCCGTCATGTCGACTACTTTTCCAGGCACGTTGTTCACCATCACATCTTCACCAATCTTGAACTGGTAAGTGGTGAAGACAAGGGCACCTGACAGTATACCGCCAACGAAAGTTGAGATGACCAAGCCAACAGTTACCGAGATTATGCCCGCACTAGTTAACAGTGTTGTGAATGGCACGTTAAAAATGCCCAAAACAATAAACAACACGACAAGAACCGTAAGCCCAAATGAGAGAAATTGAATTATGGTCGCCACTTGGAGCCCAATGAATGGCGTCAAAAGTGCTTTGATACGGCGCAAAAAGAAGAGGGCGATTGAAGAGAAAACAAAAATTATGCTTATGTCGGCTAATCGATGCAAAAAGGTCGGCAAGGTTAAGGCTCCTGCAATAAAGAGTTCAAAGAAAGCTATGGTGACAGCGGCTAGGATTACCATTAAGATTAGGAAAGCCGCCAGTTTCTTGAGGGAATTAAAGATACTTGCCAAAGTAATCCTTCCTCTGCATTATTGCTGAGGGTATTTCTATAGTTTTCTAAGTAGCGGCATCAATGTTAGCAACGATTATATTCGGTGTTAGCCAACTTTAGGGTATGAGTGATAGAGCTCCGAATTGTCCCTGCCCAAAAAAAGATTGCCCCCGCCGCAGCAACTGCACAGAATGCGTACGTCATCATAAAGAAAAGAATGAAAATCCATATTGCGCAAGGTAACCTTCATGGCTAAATGCTCCGAGGCTGAAGCGCAGAAGAAACGGGAAAAAATCCAAACGCACTTTTGGAGTATCGTTGGGGCAGCCGAGCACATTAACGTACCTAAACTGGAAGATGCCATTAAAAAAGAATTTAATGCCGACGACGACAGGTTTGTTCAGGCACAAATTAAGCTTATGCAGACGGAGTCAAGGGTAAGAGTGCAGAACAAAGTGAAAGTTTGGATAAAACAGCCAGAAACCTAAATTCTAATGGCTGTTTGGTTTGATAGCGGTTGGCAACAGTTTCAACAAGCACGTGAGTTTAAGCCCGACTTTTCCCACTGGCAGTTAACGGCAAGTTACCATAATAATTTGCCCATTAGCAACGTGCGTTAGAAGTTGTTGTTGCAACTGCATTCTGCAGACCGGTTGCAACAACAATCAAAGACAAAACCTCAATCAAAAATCCGAAATTGTCTGTCTGAAAGATGACAGAAAAAAACTTAAATCCTTAAACATGCGCTACTCCCAACATAGGAAGATGCAGAAATGCAAGCGATAGGCATTATCTTATTATTAATCAGTGTCGGAACAATTGTTGGTCCCGTTGGAGCAACAGTAATCGTTTATCGTGACGACCTATCACAGCTTGTTATAACACCCCAAATTAGAGACATCATGAACGGTAACAGCAACATCTTCCCCCAGGGCAACAATGGGAACCAAAACAGCAATGGCGGCGGCTCGGATTTGGGTGGATTAATGAGCCCAACATTTGTAAGCGCTCAAAGTGACCCATCAACTCACACGTTCACCGGAATTTTCACCGTCACTAACAATTTCAACTATCCCTTAACGTTAAACAGTTTTAACGCCAACGCTCAAATCACTCAGCAACAAATACCTGCAGGCAGCGTTAGCCTCGCCAACCCAGTCACGGTTCAACCGGGTCAAACTACTCAATTAACCATTTCAGGGCAATGGTCACAACAAGCTCAAGACTACATGGTAGCCAACTTTCCAAGCATGACATCAGTTGAGATTTACGTGAGTGATGTATCGATAAACATTAACGGTATAACTGTCCAGTCTTCGGGCTCTATTGACTTAGGAAATATTCCGTTTAACATCTTAGGGTGAGTTGATGCAGAACAAAATCAATATCCTCGCTTTGATTGCTGGAACATCAACCCTTATTCTAATAGTAGTCTCAATTTTTGTTCCATGGTGGCAACTGGCAATTGGAAGCCCAGCGATTGCCTCAGTTGGCGTGTCTCCCGTTAACTTGAATCTCGACCTCTTAGGCAACGTCTTCACGATTCCAATAATTTACGCGTTGAATATAGCTAGCGCACTGACGTTAGCTGCCGGCGGCATAGTAATGCTCATCTACTCAGTCAAGCCCAACCAACCTTACTCGAACAAATTGCTTGGGTTCGGATACAAAAAACCACTCTACGCAGTGATCCTTTTCATCATTTCAATGTTTGCGTTGAGTTATTTGGTGCAGAGATTTTCAGGTTTTGCTTTTCCACTATTGGGTTCAAGTTCTCTCTCGCTTCCGCAGGGTATGGCTCCTGATGGTGTCAGCATTAGCGTTGCTGTTTCAGCAGGGTTCGGGTGGCCGTTCTATTTTGCAATAGTGGTCGCTGGATTATGTGTTGCTGCAAGGCTCTACCATCCAAAAGTAAAGGTGGACTCGACTCTACCGCCTCCACCAACAATGAATTAAACTTAAAAAGTTGTGGAACCAGCAAACATTTTCTAATTCTCAAAGAAAATCAGATCAAACAAGCGTTAACACAACAGTTTAGCAAACAATTCAGTTAGCACTTGCAAAAGTTATAAATAAAACATCTACAATATATTATGCAGGTTTTCTTGCTTGTTTATTGCCAACAAGCCATCTATACTAATTATAGATGACGATACAGCCATTCTGAGAACTTTCACAAAGATTTTTCAGCTGAAAGGCTTTTGCGTAGCAGTTGCAGAAAAAGGCAAAGAAGCTATGGAAAAAATAAGAAGCAGTCACTTTGACGTTGCGTTGATAGATCTATGCCTCCCCGACATGGAGGGAACCGCACTTTTTCCATTAATCCACCTTACTTCACCCAATACAGTAAAGATTATGCTCACAGGAAAAATGCTCGGGCAAAACAACATCGAAGGCGCAGACGCCCTTCTGAGAAAACCCATTGCCCCAGACGAATTGTTAAGCGTAATCGACAGCAAACTAAAAGACAGAAACATCGAATTCCATATGTAGCGCGAATTTATTTTGGAAAGATATTAGCGGGAACTTCAATTGACACGTCGAGGTCATTGAAAGTTCGTGACCAGTAAACCTTTCTAAGTTGAAATTAGAATTATGTAATTATTTCGCCGAACGCTATTTTTTTTCCGACTTGATTGATTTTTATTTTCACGCGGTCTCTTGGCTTAGCTTTTGGAACCTGTATGACATAGCCTTGAATTTTGGACATACCATCTCCGTTTGGACATAGGTCGATGATGTTGACTTCTAATTCGTCTCCTACATCAACGGGGGCTTTTTTCTCAGCGTGATTAATTTTGTATTTGCCGCCGCGAACTCTTCTATGGACCAATCCAAAACCTCGTTCTATTTTACTTTTAAATAGAGACTTGAGCGCTTAAGTCTTCCGCCGATTCTTTTGGATTTAAAGCGGGTCTTAAGAATCTGAAGCTTAAAATAGTCCCTTAGCGGGGAAAAGAGGCATAACTCCTATATGTCAGGTGCAAGTTTGAATAGCACAGATCGATATGAACCCAGAAAACTATAAGTCGATAAGAAACAAGCCAAAACGAAACAGCGCCGTTAGCAAATCTAAAACCCGAATGCTTGCAAAAGTAAAGTTGACTTCCACATCCACTCCAAAACTACGCTCAATCTACAATACAAAAACTGAATGGGCAACAAAGATAATGCCTAAACTAAAAGAATAGAAAATTGGCATTTTAAACCATTATTCATAAAAAATTAGAACAGCATTTTTCACTATTTTCAAAACATTGAGTTTACATTAGGTTGTCACGGACGTTGGCTGATCAAGTTGAAATACTTTTTTCAGCAGCGGTTCCAGTGTATAGCGCGCTATCAAATTCTCGTTATAATTCGTTAATATTTCGTGGTCACCCTTTGGAATTTTAATGAAGTATGTTTCAACTCCTGCTGTTCGAAGCTTAGCTACGAATGATTCAGCAACTTGTACAGGAACTACCATGTCGCTGGTTCCGTGAATTATGCAGAAAATAGGGTCATCCGACGAAATGTAAGTTGCGGGCGAAGCCTCAATCCAAAGATCAGCGTTCGTTCTATAACTAACGTTGCCCAAAGCAGTGGTAACTATATTATAGATAAGGGAGTTGGTTTGATATTTTCCGATATACTCTAAATCTGTAGCGCCCGAGTAATCAACAACTAAACGGACTTGACTTTTTATTTTTGCGTCTCCACTTGAGCTTACAATGAAGGATTCATTTCCTGAAAGGGTACCTTCTAACGAGGCAAGTTGCCCCCCTGCACTGTAGCCTAGAATAGCAAGCCTGTTAGGGTCGATTCCAAAAAGGTGAGCGTTCTCCCTGATGAACCGAACTGATTCAACCACATCTTGGATGTTTTCTGGCCAACTAGATACGTTAGCAGTCGATAGAGCGTAGTCTATCGCGAAGCCTGCTATGCCTCTTTTAGCGTAGAAAGCCGCGGTGTAGTTGAAGTTGCTTCGATTTCCACCAGTCCACCCGCCGCCATGGACGTATATTATTGCTGGGAAAGGTCCTTGACTTTCAGGAAGGTAGACATCCATGAGATGGTATGGGTTAGAATCGTTTGAGTATGGAACGCCAATCTGTACGGTGCAGTTTGTGATTTCAGGAAGCAAGTTTGCAACGTTTTCATTAGTTGAAGGGGAATTTACAGGTTGATTAGCTAAAAACGCAAGCAGAGACAGCATAATAACAGCTAGAAGGACCAAAGCAGATACGACAAATTTGGTCTTCACCACTTGTTTTCTCCTTGAACCGAACACTGCTTCCCTAACCTATATTCAATTCTTCAAACTTAATTGTTTTACCCAAAACTCTTCATCTAGGCATAGCGGTTGCAGGAACCTGTGCAGGCATTCCAGTTTTATGATATTTTTTCCAAGCGATGAATACAAGGGGTAACCCAAAAAGCAAAACAACAACTCGTACAGCTTGATAAGCATAAAATTCTACGCCTCCATCTAAAAAGAAACTGTCCGACGCCCCAAAAATGTAGGTCAATATAAGGTAACTGATGAAGGGCTCTAATAGATAGATAAAGGCGCTTCTAGTTGCGATCTGTTTTGCGAAACCGTTTTTCGGAACTTTCATTTTTCTTAGCAACAACAGAACTAACAATACTAAGCCTAAAGTTAGTGCGATGCTTCTAACGTTAAAGTAGAGTTGTGACTCGAAGCCTCCAACTACGTTAGCGTAAGTGAACAACCCTGAAAAATCAAATGAAAAAAAGATGACTATTGGAATTACTAACACAGCCATCTTAAAATTCATAATTCGGTCGTAAATTTTGAATTTACTCACATAATAACCAAAAATGAACACTAAGAGAAACTGGCTAAACAGTTGACCAAACCGGAAAGGCGAATCGAAGACCCAAAGCGTAATGGTGCTCAGCCACACCAACGAAACTGCGAGCACCTGAATTTTTAAGTTCTTGGAATATTTTTCTATTAAACAAATAACCAGCATAAACGCCAAAAGATACGGAATAAACCACAACGACGCCCAATTATAGATTGAATTTAAGCGATCAAAAATATTTAGCATCGAAAGCTGGGAACCAAGTTTAATTAGGTCGAAAGTTTTTTGTCCCAGAATGTTTTGAAACATAAAATAGAAGATTGTTGCCCCCATGAAAGGGACGTACAGCTTTTTGGCTTTGGACTTAAAGAAACGTTGAAGGCTGTTTTCTCGAAAGTGAAATGAATCGTATACGAGAAACCCGCTTATGAAGAAGAAAGCGCTCAACAAAAACCATTGAACAGGATAAACGATACTTGGATAAGCGAAGATGAGGTCACTATGAACGAAAAGCAACAGAATTAACGCAAAAATTTTCAGGTAGTTGAATTCAGATATTAAACGTGAACGCGGCGAACCATCATCTGGTTGAGTATTCTTTAAAGTCATCCCCCATCAAAGAACAGACAATTTCGTTTGAGAAACCATAAGGTGCATAATTAGTGTTTTGGTAAAGAAGAAAACAAACCCCATAACGAAAAAACTCGTATATCAAGCGAGAGAGCATCGATAGTGATGATGGAATACGCTCAACCAGTTTGAAAAGTGATTGAACTAAGAATGCTTTTGAGTCAGCAATTTAGTCTTCATCTCAAAATATGCTGTAAAATAGGAACTTTTATAATGAATAGCTCTCTTCATCAAAGGAAAGTGAAATTGTATGACTGAATCTGTCCAAAAAAGAGTTCAAGCAGCACTCGACCAGATTAGACCTCAAATCCAACTTGACGGCGGAGACGTGGAGCTTGTTGCAGTTGAAGAATCGACTGTGAAGGTCCGATTAGTTGGACACTGTGCGGGTTGCCCAATGTCGGCGATGACGCTTAAAAACGGTGTCGAAGCCCTAATCAAGGAACGCGTGCCAGAGATACAGAAGGTTGAAGCGGTAAAATAAGTTAAGCTGCGCAATCTACATCTATTTATTTTCTTACTCCTTCAAAATCAATATCTTTGAAGTTTTTCCTTTTTTCCGTGCCGTACACAATTAATTTACTTTCTTTATATGGATAGAACCACAACTTTGAAATTTTCTGGTTGTGAAATAAGGTTAAGTTTAGAAACAAGAACACTCATAACTTAATTTGGAGAATAAGCGGTTGCTTACTGTCACTTTGCTCAAACAACACGAAGAAGGAAGATGGCAATCGGAGAACCTTGAGGATTTGCCAAACGAAATCAATAAAAAAGAAGTGTTGTGGGTAGATGCCCAGGACCCAACGGATTCTGAATTGGATGAATTAAAGGATTATTTTAGTTTAGATGAACATAACTTAGAGGAGCTTACCCAAGAAGGGGCACGATCAAGGATCGATGAACATGAGGACCGCGTTTTTTGTCTCCTCAATTTCCCGAATCGAGAAAGTTTTGTCTCCGGGGAAAAAATGGATCAGTTGGCGATGCTTGTTTGTTCAAGCTGGATTATTACTGTGCATAAGGGCTATTCAGATTTGACTTGTGCGGTTTACAAAAAAATTGGCACTCACGGCTACTTCTCTCTGTCATTAGCACCCTCTACTGACATTTTACTGTATATTTTATTGGATCTGGTTACTAGCGAGTATTACCCGGTTTCAGATCAAGTATTTGAAAGGCTTGAAGCATTCAACCAAAAGGCGTTGACGCTTTTCCGGGAAAGATCAAGACAAACCTACGGTGACTTTGGACTGCAATTAATTGAAGTCAGGGAAAGACTTGTGGCGCTAAGACAGAGCTTGAGTCCACTTCGAGAAATTATGGGCAGAATCACAAGAGGAGAATTTGCGTTGGTACAGGGACTTAACCTTCCCCGTTTCGGAGACCTCTACGACCGAACAATCCAGCTTGTCGAGGTTGTTGACGCTCACAGAGAAGACCTAGCCAACATCAGAGACATCTTGGTCAACGTTCAAACAATAAACACAAACAACATAATCAGAGTTCTCACTATAATTTCAGCTATTTTCTTACCGTTAACTTTGATAGCTGGAATCTACGGCACGAACTTCACGTCGGGAGCCATTCCAGAAACAGGAACCCCTTACGGCTTCTATATAATGCTGGGAATAATGGCTACTGTTGCGTCTATTCTTGCATTGATTTTCAAGCTAAGAAGATGGATCTAAAACTGACACTAAAAACTTCCAAGTAGAAAAAAACCCGGCAATCTAATAAGCGCAATAAACCAATCAATGGTTAGGGAACCACGTTTGAAAGTCATGTTTATTGAGCCGCCTAAAGACATATGGTTTGTCATGGGCGAATACCTGCCTCCGCCCTACGGCATCATCCAACTTGCCGCCTATCTGGAAAGAGAAAACAAAAACGTCCAACTTGAGATTCTAGATTGCAACGCGGAGAAAGTTGATTGGAAAAAGATGGAGGAACGCATTGCCGCTTCAAACCCAGATGTGGTGGCTTGTGCTTCTCTGGCTACATGCAACACTTATGCTGTCGCAAAAACTCTTCAAACCGCAAAACGCATGGCACCAAACGCTCTCACCGTAACAGGCGGACAACATTTTACCGCAACCGCTCAAGACAGCCTCCAACTTTACCCAGAAATCGATGTTATTATTCGAAATGAGGGAGAACAAACTTTAGCTGAATTGGTAAAAGCCCGCCAACAGGGACAGATTTTCAAAAATTCGAGGGCATCTCTTTTAGGAACAGCGGACAAATCGTTCATAACCCTTCGCGACCTTTGATTGCTAACTTGGAGGATTTGCCATTTCCAGGTTACCACCTTGTCAAAGACAACATGACTAAATACCATTTCTCCGTCATGGCTGGCAAAAGAGCGCCATACGCACTTATTGAAGGAGCACGCGGATGCAATCACCAATGCACCTTCTGCACGCAGTGGCGTCATTGGCAAGCCTGCTGGCGACTCAAGTCGGCTAAGCGTATTGCAGATGAAATGGTGTATGTTAACCGTGAGTTTGGAAGTGAGATGATTTGGTTAACTGACGATAACTTTGGAACTGGACAACGTCCTACGGAAATTGCTGAGGAAATCATCGCTAAACAAGTCCCTGATGTGACTTGGTTTGTTCAGGCGAGATGTGACGACATTATCCGAAACAAAGACATTCTGCCGAGGTTGGCTAAGTCAGGGTTAAGCTGGGTGCTGCTTGGCGTTGAGAATTCGAATCCTGCCACGTTGGATTACTTCAAAAAAGGCATCACACCAAATGACGCCAAAGACGGCGGTGAGACTGCTGCAGGACAACGGCATATTCGCCCATGCCATGGTCATCATCGGCAACCGCAAAGAAACCCACAAATCCATCCTTCAACTACGTGAATTCGCCAACGATTTAGACCCAGACTTCATCATGTTCGGCATTCTAACACCTTTTCCCGGTACAGAAGTCTACGCTGAAGCACGAACGCAACGGATGGATAGAAGACCGCAACTGGAATCACTACGACATGATTCATGCCATAATGCCAACCGAAACGCTTATCAACCCATCAAGTACAGGAGGAACTCTATGGCTGCTACCGCGACTTCTATGGTTCCTGGAGCAGACGATTTCACGGTTTATTCTCAAGTAATCCTATGAAACGACGCACATTCTGGCACATGGCAAGTGGGGCGTGCTGGGCAAAAGTTAAATCAATGTTCTAGGTGAAAACTTTGACCGAACCTGAACCCTCCAAGTTCTTCCTGTTGTTTCTGGTAGCTATTGCCGTTCGCTGCGTTGGCACTCATCCCTATTCTTTTGGTTTCCGCCTAACCTGCAAACAGACCAGACAAGCCTTCGACATCCACTCATAAGCGCCGTATACACCGTTGTCTGCGTAGGAGGAATAGTGGCAGTGTTTTATCCAAACAAGTGGCATGATGTTCAAAAAACCAGTATCTTCCACAAGGTTAAACGAACCCTCTGCTTCAACTGTTAGAGTTCAGAGGGCACCATCCAGACTGCGAAAACTTCACAGCCAATCGCATCACAATCAGAGGCTTGGCTTTTTGTCGCTGCATGCAGTGGGTTGCTGATAGGAGCAATAGCCGCCATCATAGGGGTAGCTGCGTATTCCTTAGGTTTTTTCAGTTTGGCTGCGGGGAGCTTTTGGGCTATTGCAGGTGGAGAAAGTCTTGATGCTCGTGGGGTTAGCTCAAATAAAAACAGGTGGATACGTCAAATTGGCGGTGAATGCTCTTTTTGTGTTTGGTTCAGCCATTATGTTGGTTGAGGCAGACTTGGCTGGACAGAGCTTGCTTGTCGACGTGTATGTACTTGGATTAATTGTGTTTATGTTGTGGTTTAGGATTTTGCTCTCAGAATGGAACAATAAGCGAACCTGTTTGGCATGTGGACGCTGCAGTTTAGGGTGGTGGGTTAGGAGGGACGCCATATCGTCTGCGTCTTCCAAAAAGAGCGCCTAACACAGATGAGCAAGCCGAAGATGATTATTATGAATGGCCAGATAAATTGCCAGAAATCCACAGTTACGCCTGAAGCTTGTAAGAACAAACCTAACCCCACAAGGACTATGATGACGCCAAATACGATGCCTACAATCATACCGCCGTTGGGCAAACCAAAACATTCGTTTTCCATGCGTCGATAGTGTTCTCGTTCGCTTCCAGGGTAGCGTTGACCGACCGTGTACAGAGGGGCCCCACAGTTTGTGCAGTTAATGTTTGTGTCTGGGTTTTGGGTACCACATTTGCTACAATAAACCAATAAAATTCCTCAAACAACATTAAACTGGATTTAGTTTTAAGATTTGTGGTAATAAGAAATTCGGGATGGACCGTTTATGCGGAATTCAGATAGCAAGAGTTAAAAAGCCAAGAAAAAAAGAAACATTTGAAATCAATTTCCAGGCAACCAGCAAAGTAAAGGCGTGACTATCGAGACTTTTAGACTTCTCCAATTGACGTGCTATTACTCGACAATTTATTTTCCAGAGTGTTAAATCGAAATATCAATCTGGTTAATACTCGGCTTTGAGAGCGTCACCTTCTCAGATATCTTGCATTTCCATATGGCGGTTGAAATAAGTTTAGATTATTCCTGTATTATTTCATAAGAAGTTGCGATTTCTGCTGTTTTCTTGAGCATTGCTCCGACTGAACAGTATTTGTCGTTTGACAATTCAATAGCTCGTTCCACAGCTTCTCGACTCACGTTTTTCCCTTTAACTACATATTTTATATGGATTTTTGTGTAGACTTCGGGCGGTTCATCACGTCTCTCTCCTTCAATTTCAACCCTGTAACCGGAAATGCTCTGACGCTTCTTCTTTAGAATATTAACAACATCAAAACTTGTACACCCAGCTAGGCAAGCCAAAAGGGTTTCCATAGGTGAAGGCGCTGTTTCGTCTCCCCCATATTTCTTGGGCGCGTCAAAGTTGACCGTGAGTCCATTGGGGTTTTTTGCTTCAAAACGAAAGTTGCCTTTCCATTCAAGAGTCATCTTCTTTTTTTCAGCAGACATACTTTTTATTTTGATTTGGTAGAGAAAAACGTTACTACTTTGAAGCGAGTTTAGCATTTGTTCCAACGAACTTTGGTTTCTTCAGCTATACGGAAATATTTGCGAGTTGGCAATCAAGGAGGGTGTTCTAAAGAAACTTGTTTAACAGTCTATTGTCGGACATATTTCCAGTTTTGAAACTCCCCTTAATAGCAAGCGTATGAAGTAGTACGATATATCAAATGGTGGATATATCATGAACGTATTTAGGAAAATAGGGCGCGGTCTTACTGTTCTTGCGATAGCTCCATTGTCGGGGCTTGAGAAGAAAGAAAGAGACAGAAGGCTTGCAGAAAGAATTAAGCATTTAGAGGAAAAAAATCGATTCGCTTAATTCAGCGTTTGCCTTAATGTTCTCTTCCAGAGTTCAAACAGTTTTCAGTTGTCTTTTTGTTTAAACTGCGATGCTCCTCTGAAGAGAGCCTATTATTTGTTGTAGTAGGAGTACAATACACAAATTTTAAATTCGGTTTAAGCCCGAGTATAATTTGGAAGTAAAGAGCAACAAGGAAAGAGTATCTTCCTAAAAAAATAGAGAATTAGAAAAAGACTCCTATGAATAGCATTGAATGCTCTGCTATCAAAAGAGTTCACATATGCTTCTTTCCTTCCTCCCACTTTTTATGGTCCAGATATCAGCGCCAACATTAAGATGATTATTTACTCAGGTTTTTGCCCAGCTAAATTTTGACAACCGCCTTGTTCTTACATTTCATTATCCAAATTTTGATTTCAAAATTTGTTTGTTGAGTCAAATGCGAAAAAGTACCATAGAAAAGTACCAATACGTGAGACCTAGTTAGTTGTTGGTTAACTTGCTTGCAATTAGAGATCAAAAAAATGGCTTTCCGCCACTTTTTTATATCATCAAACCATCAAAAAGAGTTGGAAGAGAGAAAGTAGAGTTAACTTGGACACAAACATCAGAAAGAGAGAGAGAAATGCCTGTGCCCAAGGTAACTTCTACTTATCATAATACTTGATTCTTGACAATAAATAATGATGTGACTGCACACACACAACAACATCAAGAGTTTAATTGAAAATGTTCAGAAAAGCCAAGGATGAAAAAGTATCTTGAACGATATTGAGACGTAAGACCTAATTTAGCTCAAAATACTCAAGGCGAAAAAAATTAGTTATTTCTACATTTTGTTTCTAAGTATCTTGGATATTTTTTCTTAAAGACAAATCTTAAATCTGAATCGTAGATTAAATAAGTGAGGACTTTGATGAGTAAAAATACAAGCACTGAGATTATAGAGAACAATGGAAAACAAATCAAAGAGAAATATGGTGACCAAGTCTATCACTTACTTCATGGTTTATCATGCACTAAATTAGACAAAGAACAAGGATATTTCTTACTTACTTTAATGGATGAACTTTTAAAAGTTAAATGACCTGACAATCTTCGGGATTATTTTTCTCTATGAAATCTTCGCTGTTTTAAAGATAATGAGCAACCATATTGCTGAATCTTCACTCACTAAACAAAGAGTCTTAATTCTCGCAACGAGTCTGGATTGCGTGAATAGCTGAGGAAATACCATATGCTCATAAAGAAGAAGAGCGGATGAATAGGTCTAGCAATACATCCAAGCCTTTCGGGGTGTTTATAGTATGCTTAAAGCAGTGCCTAACTAGGCTGAAGAGCCTATTTAGAGAATATTCTAAAAAAGTTTCTTTGAGCATATTTTGCTTTGCCAGTATGTGGAAGAAGATAGTTGAAGATAGCCTAAGTTTCGATGTTTTTCTTAAGTTTCTCGAGAAATGATTCCATAAACTTTTCTGTTTCCTTCCTTAGACTCAACTTATCCATTAACTTACCTAAAACAGAGTAGGGCACTTCATACTCTTCAGTATATGTTACTTTTGTTCCGTTAGCAATAGGTTCAAGTAAACCTGTTACGCCCATCTTCATTTTACTCCCTTCAACTGTCCTCATTGTCATCATCTTGTTTTCCTCAAATTCAGTCACTACTTCATCCCATTCTCCTTTTATCTTAAAGTCTGGTTTTGCAGTCCAATGAGAAATAGAGCCAACTTTAACAGGTCCCTCAGATGTCCATTTGCCTTCCATCCATTGACCCCATACATCATTCATCTTATCGCTAAGCATAAATGCAAATACCTTCTCAGGGGATGCTTGGATTTCAATACTCTTAGTTAGTTTTGTCATAAAGAATACCTAACAGTCTTATTTGATTCATTTTGTTTAAAAGATTTTCGAAGTTTCCATCTACAAGGTACAGAAAAGATGAGTCCTGTCTAATTAACAAGCAGATTTAGCCCTGATAACGGAGAGGTATCTTATGAAAGGCTAGACATTATGGAGCAGATAGGAAGTTCTACTATCATCAACAAAGCATAGAATATGCTAATAGAAAACTTGGAGAACTATCTAACATTGAACCTTGTCAAGCTAGTGATATTGAATCTGTTGGTCAAAATGGGTTAGAATTAGGTTCTAAATTGGGATCAGTGGTGGGGCTCCCCGGATTTGAACCGGAGTCTATAGAGCCCAAGTCTACAAGCCTAGACCAAGCTAGCCGAGAGCCCCAACTATTTTGCTGATTAAGGCTATTTTTAGATTTAATAGGTCAACATTAGTTGAGTGACCCACTTGACCATCTGTTGCCTTTTCAGTTGTCAGAGAGATAGATTGTGTTTTTAATAAAGTTTTCAGAGATTCTATGCTTTGAGGATGATATTCGGGGCTGGAGTGTTACTTGTGCCCTATTTGCTCTTAGTGTTGGTCGGTTTATGACACGCTATTCCTCTTTAACTGGAGAGTAGATTGCCAAGTCAATTTTATTGTCTAAGATTGCTAAAGAATGGTTTTTTGCAATTATCTTGATTTGTTCTATACTATCAGTGGATAATCCTTTGAATTGTATTGTGCACCCGTTTTGCTTTGAAGTGTTGGGTTCATTTTCTACTATAGAAATTGCTTGTGGGCCCAACTCTGGAATTTTGAATGCAATTTCTTTGAGAAGATTCATAGCTTGAACTCTATCTATTATTTATTCCCCTTTTGAGTTTTGTTTTTTCTTCTTTGATTTTAGCAGTTTTTGTTGCATGAAGTAGATGTAGATGCCGCCGTAGTAGCTTTTGTTTTCAAGGGATGTTTTGTGGTTGTTCATATTTTTAATTTGCATAGTTTACCTTCTATACGTACAGTCTAAATCCAGTGTCTTTATTGCCAAATAACGCTTCTTAAGAAAACTTATTCGCCTAATCTGCAAAGAATTCTTTACCTCTTGCCAAATCAAATTTGCAAAATGTGAGAACGCCGCTTCCCACCATACAATTAAGTTCTAACTGCTTAGTCTTCCTGCGAGTGATTTTATTAAAATTTGGATAAAAAATGCACAGTCATAGATAGGGTGGTCAATAATTGACTATCTAAAATAAAGCCTTTGAAATATGAATGAACTAGAGTTATGGGTTGCAAGTTTATGTTTCATTTTTTTCGGCGCGAATATTTGGAGCTATTAGAAACTAATAGTAGAAATAATAGAGTGATCGGTCAGTATTGGATTTGTTAGCGGGCCATAAGCATGTTAAAACTCAGTAAGAAAGCGCTTTAAAGCAACCAGTACATAGCTGTATGCAGTGACTGATTTGCCACGTGAATTCATCCTTTTCTCGCGCATAGGACAAACTGACTCAAACTTTCACAGCCTCCACGATGCAGGTAGACTCGACATCGTCCACGAATGCATTGTTAGCAGTCTGTTTCTTTCCCACGGATTGCGCAGAGATGTCACCTTCAATGCCATTCTAAACGGTCCTCCAAACCCGCCCATACACATTCAAATCGATGGCAACACCCTCTACGACGTACGAACCGACATGGACACTTGGCAAGTAATCCTCAAAAAAACTCTCGCGGGCAAATCTCATCCTGGCATAACCAAGGACAAAACAGGGTTCGAGGCATTGCTAAAAGCCAAAGCCCAAACTCACAAGATCTACGTTCTAGAAGAAGACGGCAAAGACATAGGCGAAGTCGCGCTTGACGAGAACAGCGTTTTCATCCTCGGAGACCATGTTGGGTTGCCAAAAAAAGCTGAACTCTTTGCGCAGCGATTTGGAGAAAAAATCAGCTTGGGAAAACAGCCGTATCTGGCAGCTTCCTGCATCACAATAATTAATTACACGTTGGATAAGCAGGTTAAAATTGGCTTTTGAAGTGTTCCCAACCACGCGCCTCTATCGGAATCAGCTTATCCTCGGTGCGTAGCAGGATTTCGTTTTTCTTCGTTGACTTTTCCAATGGGTATTAGTTTTCCGCCGACGGCTTCAACCGCCGCCGCAGCAACATCCCACTTTTCAGGCTTAACTGTAACAACCAACTCGTATTCTTCACCGCCATAGAGCGCCAAATCCGAAGCGTCAAAGCTGTTTAGTTCTGCAAACCGATTAACTTCTGGAGCAATTGGAACCATGTCAAGTTCAAACCCTACGTTGCTTAAATGTGCAAGTTCATGCAAAGTCCAAGCTAGGCCGTCACTGGAATCCATCGAAGCTGAAACCACACCACATCCGCCAAGAGCCAAACCTTCCGCTAACCTCGCTTTGGGCATGAAGACTGAATTTAAGAGGTCCTTTGCATTCTTGGAAGCTACACATTCACCGAGTAGCAAACGTAACCCCGCCGCTGATTTGCCGAAGAAGCCTGTAACAGCCAGAACATCACCGGGTATTGCACCGCTGCGAAGCATAATCGCCGATTTTTGTGCGGTTCCGTAGAGTGAGATTGAAATTATTAGGTCGGAGGTTTCGCTTGTGTCACCGCCGATTATGTAAGCGCCATATTCTTGCGCTCCAGCGTTCAAGCCGTCTGCGATTTCCTCGATGTTTTTTTGGGTAAAGCCGGCTGGTAACCCCAATGCAACAAGGGCAGCAGTGGGTTGGACGCCTTTGGAGGCGAAGTCACTTATGTTCATAATTAAGGCTTTTCTTGCGGCTTGAAAAAGAGTCATTTCATCGGGAACATCTGTTTTTGCTACAAGCATATCGGTTTTGAGGACGGCAACACGTTTTTCGTCAATGTTTACAGCAGAAACGTCGTCTCCAAATGGCACAGGCATCGAGGGCATGGATGTTAAATGTTCTTGGATGATTTGGATTATCTTGTGCTCGCCTAAACTTTTTGCTGTTGGATTTCTATGCGGGTTCATTTGTGGTTGCCCCATTTTTATTGGGTTGTTTATTGCTTTTAAGTTTGGGGTTTGTGAAACTTTAAAAATTGGTTCCGTGTTGATAAGCGTCTGTGGTGCCTCGATAGCTCAGCCCAGTGGAGCGGCTGCCTCGTAAGCAGCAGGCCGCGGGAGCAAAGCCCGCTCGAGGCTTTTTGGCTTTTTTGTGTCGTTGTGTTGTGCAATCTTTGATGTTGAGCAGGTTGCAATAAGGTTTATTAAATGTTACGACATGAACTTTTTTTGAAGGCGGAGCAGAATGCATCTTTTCCACTCGCACGGATCAAGCGAAAAGCTTCAATGCCCCTACAAAGGCTGCGAAAAACGCTTTGATAAGCCCACGATGATTACAGATGACTCTGTAATTCCGCGCCAAACGCATTATGCCTGCCCATTCTGCATGTCAAAACTTGACTTAGCAGCTGAGAACTCCAAAGTCATTAGTGTAAGAGCAACTGAGTATCCCATGGTTTTTGATTCCCCAGCCAAATGCGCACACTTCAGTGGGCTACTTAATACACCGTCGGGAAGCACGGATGAATGTTTGATTTGCCCAAAAGTTCTGCAATGTAACAACCGCAAAAAATGAGTTTTAGCCTCCGCCGACAGGTGGAAGAATAGCTAAAACATCGCAAGCTTTAAGTTGCGTTTCTAAACCTTTGAGGGTTGATGTGCTGGTTCCGCTTACGAGGAACTGGAGAAAGTTTTTAGGTTTTCCAGTTTTTTCATCATAAACGTATTTGGTGAATGGGGTGCCGTATTTTTTGGATAGCGTTTTAAGAACCAAATCAACAGTGACGCTCTCACCTTCAGAAAACACAAGGATTTCTTCTCTTTTCCCGACAATTTCGCGTAAGCTTGTGAAGAATCGAACTGTGACTTCCATTTTTATGCACCACCAAAATATTGCAGCTGGAAGAAATTAACTATTATGCAACTGATTGGTGAAACAGTCTGATACAACAAAGCTTTATCCAGCAAAGAAACCGCTTTTCTATTATGAGCACAGAAAAGAAGAAACCAAAGATTCGGGGTTTTAAGCCTCCGATGAATGAAGCAAGCGACCCAAGCCACGACGAGCACATAAAGAGATTACGCCGACAAGAAAAGATTTAGTTTTTCCAACAACTTTAAACGAACACTGAAGCAACTAAGAATTGACAGAAGGCTTTAGGCATGATACTAAGTTTGTCTAATGGGATTTTCAGCAAGCTACGCTTAGAGGGAAATTTCGCAGCGGTTAAACAGCTTGGTTTTAAAAACATCGAGTTTAACATGAAATCCATCAAAAAAGAGCACGACACGGACGTTTACCGCGAACAGAAAGCGTTAGTTGCTTCAGGCTTAAACTGTTTAACCCTTCATTCAGCGGTTCTGCATGTGAAAGACCCCATCGAAGTTCACCAAGCGGTTTACTACGGCAAAATCTCCCTTGAATGCGCCCGTGCGCTACGGACCTCGCTTGTGACCGTGCATTCGAATATTTCAAAAAAGCTATCCAGAGAAGTCAGAGAGAAGTGCTTAAGAGAGGTTTTTGGAGAAATCAAACCCTTCGCCAAACAGTTAGGAATAAAAC
Organism: Candidatus Bathyarchaeota archaeon; assembly: GCA_963809455.1. GTDB lineage: Archaea > Thermoproteota > Bathyarchaeia > Bathyarchaeales > Bathycorpusculaceae > Bathycorpusculum. Next base: position 70,763 of record CAWEJP010000002.1, read on the forward strand.
TATCTTTGGAAAACCTGTCTTACAATTCAACGGGATTTGGCAAGAACGTTGAGCAGATTGAAGAGGTCCTCAGCGTCATTGACCCAAAGGGCGAAATGGGGATAACGTTTGATTTATGCCATGCCCTTGAAACTAAAGTAATGGATAATTTGCTTGAGACCTACGGCAAACGCGTCTGCAACGTTCATATGGCAAACAAAGCCCACGAACCCTTCACAAAAGAAACCCCCGAGTTAACGGCTTTTTTAACCAGACTTCATGATTACGGCTATGAGGGACCGATAACATTGGAACTGGAACACAAAACCTCCATGGAAGAAATCGCTAAAAGCAAAACCTTCTTCGAAAAACTGTTAAAGAAATTTTAGAATTATTTTGGGCACATTTTTAAACCATTAAACCAAATACTATTCAAAAATACTTACCAGTGGAGAGCATAAAAAACTCAATGTCTTCTAAAAACCAAAGTGTTAACGACAGCAATGGGCAAAACAAAAGACGAGAAGCCAAAAAATCAGCTTACCTAAGGAACACTTTCCTAGTCATTGCGGGGGCGGTAAGTTTAGGATTACTATACATTTTAAGCCGCCAAAACTACCTGCTCTTCCACAGCATCGTTGAAATCTTCAGCATAGTTATCGCTTTTGCAATCTTCGCCGTCGCTTGGAATAGCAGACGAATAGTTGATAACAATTATTTCATTTTTATCGGCATAGCATTCCTATTCGTTGCTGGACTGGATGTTTTTCACACTTTAGCGTACAAGGGAATGGGTGTTTTTCCAAGTTTTGTTGGCTCCAACCTTGCAACTCAACTTTGGATTGCAACAAGGTATGTTCTTGGCTTTTCTTTTCTAATTCCGTTACTATTTGCTCAACGTAGAATTAAACCAGCCATAATCTTGGTTGGCTACGGTATAGTTTCGGCTTTGCTTTTGGCTTCAATCTTCGTTTGGCAAAACTTCCCTGTTGCCTACGACAGCAATACTCTCAGCTTAACGGTTTTCAAGATAGGCAGCGAATACGGCATATCGATCATAATTCTCGCAGCAATCGGCTTATTGATAAAAAGACGCAAAGAATTCAGCGCCGACATCTACAAGCTACTATTAGCCGCCATGGCATTAGCAGTAGCTACTGAAATGGCTTTTACACTATATTCAGATGTTTACGGCATCGCAAACATGGTGGGGCACCTGCTAAACGTTGTATCCTTCTACTTCATCTATAGAGCACTAGTCCAAACTGGACTCACTAAACCCTACGAACTCTTATTCCGCAACCTCAAACAAAACGAAACAGCCTTAGCAAATCATTCAAAAGAATTAACACAAATAAACAAGAAGCTTGAAGAGGAAATTGCTGGGCGCGAAGCCACCGAATTGGCATTGAGAAAAAGCGAAGAACATCTAAAATTAAAATTGGATTCTGTGCTCTCTCCAGACGTAGAAATAGGGGAAGAAGACATATCCAACATAATAGACGTACCAAAACTCCAAGCTACCATGAACCACCTCTACACAGTAACAAACATGGGCTTTGCACTAATAGACCTCAGAGGAAACGTACTTGTAGGCACAGGTTGGCAAGATATATGCACTAAATTCCACCGTGTCAACCCATTAACATGCAAAAACTGCGTTGAAAGCGACCTTGAACTTACAACTGGACTACAAAACGGCGAAATCCGCCTTTATAAATGCAAAAATAACATGTGGGACGTAGCTACACCACTTTTCATCGGCGAGAAACATGTGGCTAATGTGTTCTTTGGTCAATTCTTTTTCGATGATGAAAAAGTTGACCGGACTCTATTTGCCGCTCAAGCAGAACAATACGAGTTTGACAAACAAGAATATCTTGCGGCGTTTGATGATATCCCAAGGTTTAGTAGAGTAGAAATCCAAGACCTAATGGTCTTCTATTCGAGAATGTCAGAGTGGATTTCAAAAATAAGTCACTCTAACCTCAAATTAGCTAAATCCCTCTACAACCAAGAAGAGCTGCAGGGAAAACTCGAAGAAAAAGCTGCGGAAGTCGAAGAGTACGCGTCTCAAATGGAAGAGTTAGCTGAAGATAGGGCGAAAAAACTCAAAGATGCTGAGCGCATGGCTGCGATTGGTCAAACTGCCGGCATGGTTGGACATGACATACGGAACCCCTTGCAAGCGATAACCAGTGAACTATACTTAGAAAAACTGGAAATTGATACGTTGCCAAACGGCGAAGCAAAAAATAACCTGTTGGAAAGCATCCAGAGCATCGAAGAAAACCTGTTTTACATCAACAAGATTGTAGCTGACCTGCAGGATTTCGCTAGGCCCCTCAACCCGAAGAAAGAACATTTAAACGTGGAAAAAGTAATCAACGAAGCATTAGAGATGATAACGGTTCCTTCAATCGTTAAAATAACTGTTTCAATCGAAAAAGACTCTCCACAATTCATCCTTGACTCCACTTTTATCAAACGAATACTCATAAACCTCATCCAAAACGCCATACAAGCTATGCCTAACGGAGGAACCCTAACAGTTGGCGTCACTAGCCAAAAAGGACAAACCAAAATTGAAATAGAAGACTCAGGAGAAGGAATACCCGTGGAAGTGCAAGGTAAACTTTTCACGCCATTAATGACCACTAAATCGAAAGGTCAAGGCTTTGGTTTGGCAGTCGTTAAACGAATGACGGAAGCAATGGACGGCACAGTGACTTTTGAGAGTGAAAAGGGCAAAGGTACAAAATTCATACTGCAATTTCCAAATTAAAACTATTTCTTAAAGCTCACTGCGGCATAGCCAACGACGCTTGAGTGATCGCCAGTGATGTCGCCGCTGTTGTGGTAGCTTAACAGGTGGGCTTTGGCACATACGCCTACGCCGTAGGTAATTAGGGACGTTATGGGACCATAGCCACAGGCAGTTATGTTTTGAGTTTCGACGGTTTCGTAGAAGCGTTTGGCATCCATATCGGTTATCGCTTTGAGGGCAGCTTGGTCTTTTGAGGCTGCAGTTTTGGCTGGTTCATAGTGAGTCATGTCTGAAGAAGCAATAACAACCGTATTTGAAGCGTCTAAAGCTTCGGTTAAAGCACGTCCGATTTCGAGGGCTGAATCGTAGTCCTGCATCAAAAAGCAAATCGGTACAATCTTGAATGAGTTGCCAAAGAGAAATTGCAGAAAGGGTAGTTGAACCTCGATTGAGTGCTCATAACGGTGTGCAACGTCGTCTACATCAACAATACTGGTTTCATGCAATATTGCATCAGCGATTTTTGAATCAACTTCAATATCGCCGAGAGGGGTGCGCCAGATGCCTTCTCGCATAAGTGCTAACCCGCTGCCATAACCTGTGTGATTAGGACCCAAAAGAACAACCGTATCGGGTTTGCCATCGATGGCTAACTCATAAAAAGAATGCGCCGCCACGGGACCAGAATAAACGTAACCTGCATGGGGGCAAATTAAACCCACGACATTGCGTGAGTGACTATGAAAATTGACTTGAGGAAGTTTTTGTGGTCCAAGTTGATGAAGAAAACAAGAAGTAATTTGTGCCCTTAGCGCTTCGGCGTCGCCCTCATAAAATTGAGAAGCAACAACTGGACGCCGAATCGTTGGCAAACTCTTAGCCTTCTTCGTCGTCTTCGCGTGTCACTTTAGCTTCGAAGTCTTCGATGGTTACTGGTGGGTCTTTGTCTGGACCAAGTTCGCCTCGTTCGCGAAGAACCTGTCTTGCAAGTAGCCAGAATACGACTGCCAATGCGCGTCTGCCTTTGTTGTTGGTTGGGATAACTAGGTCTACGCCTGTGAATTCGTTGTCAGTGCTGCATAATGCGACTATTGGTATTCCAACTTTACTTGCTTCTTTGACTGCTTGAGCATCTGCTCTTGGGTCGCATACGAGGATGACTTCAGGGTCGATGCGACTGGAGTATTGTGGGTTTGAGAGTTGTCCTGGGATGAATCTCCCGATGAGTGGTGTTGCGCCTGTTAGTTTGCAGAACATTTTGACTGGTTCATGAGCATAGAGTCTTGTGGCTGCAACTGCTACGCGTGCAGGTTCGTATCGGGATAGGAATTTTCCTGTAACTCGGATGCGGTCATCTGTTTTTTTAACGTCTAAAACGAATAAGCCGTCTGGGCGTACGCGGTAGATGAATGGTTCCATGTCGAGGGTTTTCATTCGGGTGCCGATGTGGATACCTGCGGACAGTAGAGTGTCTCGGGGTAGTAGAAGGGTTTCTTCTGGAGCTTGAGCTGATGAGGTTTCTTCTTCAGCTTCTTCCTCCTCGGCGTCTGTGCTAACTTCTTCAGTTGCTTCTTCTATGGGGACCTCTACTTCTTCAGGTTCCTCTTGTTGGTCGTCAACTGGTAGATTTTCTTTTCCTACATCTTCAGACATACTGTTTCATCTTCTCTTAACGTATTTTTAAATCAGCCATTTTGGCTCTGTCACCAAGGAAATGTTCAATGCGAATGAGCTCGTTCAGTTTGGCTATGCGGGCGCCCTCAACTACACCTGTTTTGATGATGGGGCACTTGTATGCTACTGCTAAATGAGCTATATGCCAATCACATGTATCGCCGCTGCGATGAGAGACAACGGTATCATAACCGTGCCTTTGCGCTACCTCGATTGTATCAGCTGCATCGGTTAAGGTGCCTATCTGGTTAACTTTTATGATGATGGCATTTCCAGCGTTAATCTTAATTCCATTATTTAACCTTTCAGTATTGGTTGTGAACAAATCGTCTCCGCAAATCAGGCAATTCTTGGCTTTGCGAGTTAACTCTGCGAAACTGTCAAAGTCATCTTCATTGAAAGGATCTTCAACGTATGCCAAGTGGTACTTTTCGATTAACTCTAGCATAAACTCTAGCTGTTCTGCTGTATCCAGTTTTTTGCCCAAGTTCTCGTAAATATATTTTTCTTCTTTAGGCTTCCAGAACGAGGAGGCTGCAACGTCAAGGCCAAAGCCGCATTCGAAGTCCAGTTCATTGCCAACTTCTTCACATGCTTTCGCAATAACTTCAAAGGCGTCAACAGTGTCGATATTGGCTATCCATGCACCCTCGTCACTTTTGCCACCGTTAAAAGTGCTACTTTTCTTTTTAAGCGAGTCACCGATTTTTTTGTGAATAAGTGTGTTGGCAGTTTGGGCTTCAAGAAAACTTTCTGCACCATGAGGCAACGCAAGGTATTCTTGGATGTCTGGTGCTTTGCCACGGGCGTGTGCTCCGCCGCTTATGCAGTTACCCAAAGGATAAGGCATGGTTGTTGCGGCGTTTCCTCCGAGAAACTGGAATAATAGTAAACTGTGACTGTTTGCGGCGGCTTCGGCGTTGGCAAGAGATATTGCGAACGCTGTGTTTCCGCCGATGTTCTTAAAATCGGTGGTGCCGTCGATTTCATGTAGAGTATTGTCGATTTCTTCTTGAAAATCAGCGTTTAACCCTGCCAATTCAGGGGCAATTAAATCATCGACTTTTTTAATGGCTGCCTCAACGCCGCCCTGCGGATAATAGACCACTTCAGCTTTTCCGCGACTTTTGCCAGCTGGAGCAGCGCTTCTTCCGAACCCGGAAGCAGTGATTACATCGACCTCTATGGTTTCTTCTCCACGATTGTTGAAAACTTTTCTAGCAATGAGGTCTTCAATGATGGATGACACGGGGTAATTAAACCTCAAGTCGCTATAATTTTGTTGCGCACTTATTTTAGGTTTCGGAAAACAAAACTAATCGTTCAAGTGGTCAGATTCGTTCCTAAATTGAGTCCCAGCGGTTCATGGCTTGCTGTCTTTTCTTTTCTTCTTTTAACTTTTGAATTTCTTGAAATATTGCTAATGCCGCTATGTATTGTTCGTTGTAGCTACGAATGATTTCCTGCATTTTCTCAGACCATCTTAGCAAGTGCGGATAGTAGGGTTTAGACATTGAGCCCTCGCCAGCTGGGTGGTCAAACCAGAATTCTCCATAAGAACCAGTATTGCCCCTGGATGAGATGTTAAACTTGTATTCTTCCAAAATCAAGCCCAAACGCCCCAGAACATGTCTAAGGGAGTGGTCGAGGATTTCAGGGGGCTTATCACCAACTTGCAAGTACTGGTTTATTGAGTCATGCAGTCGGAGCTTAAGATGCCACCATAACAAAGGTTGCTCCAATTCAGCATGAACTGTTTTCTCTGTTTCCTGAGCTAATTGGTTAACTTGGGCTTTCATCTTGGCAATTTTACTTTCACTCATGTTTAAGGTAACTTCGGGGTACTTTGTCACGTAGGCTTTAGCTGTTTTTCGGTACCACTCAGAAGCAAAATCCACCGTTTCCTTGATGAATCTGTTTTTTAATTCTTCCATGCACTGACACAGAGGCAGAAGAACCGTCTCTTTTCGTTCAATCTGGACATCTATGTCTTCACTCATGCTTGCGCAAACCCGCCGCCTTTTCAGCATCAATAGCCTATAGATACAGTTAACGTTTTATCTCATAAAGTTTGACAACTATCACTTTGCAAAAGAACGTTTTTATTTTGTTTCCGTTTATAGTTAACATTCAGGTGCTAAACATGGGTAAAGGCTCAGGCTATGGGAAAGTAATCTTATTTGGCGAACATTTCGTCGTCCACGGTGTTCCCGGTATCGTATCTGCCATTGATTCTACAACCGATGCAGAAGTCAAAAAAGCAACAAAAGGAATCAACGTTCGCGACGAACGAAAAACCGCAAAAGGCTACAGCGAAGAAAAACGACTTCAACAACTGGAGTCAATCCAGAACATGCTCAAAGCCATGGGCATTGAACCTAAAATCGCATTGGACATTTGGGTTGGCGGCACCCTGCCAGGTTTCAGCGGACTTGGCGCTTCAGCAGCTAGCAGCGTCGCCATCGCACGTGCCATCGCTCAAGAACTAAACATGAAGGTTGCTGAAGAGAAGATTAATCAAATTGCATATGAAGCCGAGAAAGCGTATGCAGGTAACCCTTCAGGCATAGATAACACCGCAGCTACCTACGGCGGTTTGATGTGGTTTAAAAAGAACATGGCAGGCGGTCAAGACATGATTGAACATTTAAGCATCGAGGCACCTGTTGAAATCGTCATCGGCAGCACCGGCAAAGTCGCCAACACCAAAGCTATGGTAGAAGGTGTCGATGAACGCAAACGCAAAAACCCCCAAAAATACAACGCTGCCTTCAAACGAGCCGAAGAACTTGCCTACGAAGGCAGAGCAGCATTGGAATTCTATAACTTAAAAAAAGTCGGCGAACTCATGAACGAAAACCACCATCTGCTCCAAGAAATCGAAGTCTCAAGCAAAGAACTAGACTTACTAGTTGAAGTAGCCCGAAAACAGGGAGCTTTTGGCGCTAAACTAACAGGCGGCGGAGGTGGAGGATGCATGTTTGCGTTGACACCGGGTAAAGAGTTGCAGGGTAAAGTTGCATCTGCCTTCAAGACGGCTGGCTACGAGTTCTTAGCTACTAAAATCGGGGTCGTAGCTAAGCATTAAAAAAGATGCGGTTAAACCGCTCTACCTTTTTCTTTTACGGGATTATCTTGTTCTCTCTGTTTTTTTGTTAGAAAAATGTTTCCTGAAATGTCCAAAAAAAAATCCGAATTGGATTTTGTAGCTGTAATTATGAAGTCACATATCTTGAAATATCGAGCCATCGGTAACAATCAATTAGTATTTAGACAGGGCATAAAAAGGATGATATTATGAGAAAATTGGTTGTTTTAACTTTTGTAACGCTCGACGGCGTCATGCACGCTCCTGGAGGACCAAAAGAGGATAGTAGTGGCGATTTCAAGTATGGTGGATGGTCGGTTGGTTACTGGGATGATTTTCTAGGGAAGGTTATGGAGATGCAAATGGCAAGCCCGTTTGATCTGCTTCTTGGCCGCAAAACCTACGAGATATTCGAGACTTACTGGCCAAATTCAAAAGAGCCTGGAGCCGACAAACTTAATGCAGCTAAAAAATATGTTGTCTCAACAACCCTTGGGAAACTCTCTTGGAATAATTCCATCATAGTCACCGGTGACGTTGCTGAAGAAATTAAGAAACTCAAGAATCAGGAGGGTCCCGAGATACAGGTTCATGGCAGTTCCAACCTTATCCAAACGCTGCTAAAGAATGATCTTGTTGATGAGTTACGTTTGAAGATATTTCCAGTTACGATTGGCGCAGGTAAACGCCTTTTCGGAGATGGCACAATACCAGCCTCATTCAGACTCCTCGAAAGTAAAACTTCAACTACAGGCGTAATAGTTGGCACATATGTTCGGGATGGAGCGATAAAAACGGGATCCTTTTAGCGGGTGCTTATTCTGCGAGCCCTCTTCTTCTCTATTACCCTTGATAAAATTTTTGGTCTAATAGTTGTTCTTGCTTTGAAAAACGGTTCAAAAAAGTCTAAAGAATGCTTAAATATTCTTTATTTCTAACCCTTTTTTGGTGTAAGAATGAGTAACAAAACACTTTTTGAAGTACCCCAAAACGATGCTAATAGAGTCCATAAGGAAATTGCGGTCGAATTTTTTAATTTAATAGCTTCGGGAAGACCAAAAGATGGACTGCCCTTTTTTTCGCCAGAATGTAAGACCCACAATCCATATACCGTTGGAGGCATCAAGGAATTAATTGACGCAATGATAGCCGAGCAAAAACAAGGACCTCAAGGAATTGTAAAGGGGTCAACGGCTGATTTTAAACTCATTATCAGACAAGTTCTTGCTGAAGGTGATCTGGTTGCAGTGCATACTCAAGTATCAAGCTCCAATCCAAGCGCAGGAGGTTTAAGGCAAGTTCATCTTTTCCGTTTCAGCGGAGACAAAATTGTAGAATATTGGGATATTACACAAATGGTACCTGAGAACGCACCTAACGCAGCTGGAGCATTCTCTTAAAGGAGTTTATTCAATCATAACGTCTATCTGGCTAAGGAGAAAATGAGAGGAAAATAACATGAACAAAGTAGTTTCGAAAGACGGCACAGAAATCGCTTATGACAAACAAGGACAAGGACCAGCAGTAATACTCATCGATGGCGCCCTTAGTTTTCGATCATTCGGACCAATGCCAGAATTAGCTAAATTACTCTCGACAAATTTCACCGTAATTGACTACGATAGACGGGGGCGAGGTGAAAGCACTGATACTAAGCCCTTTGCAGTTGAGCGTGAAATCGAGGATATCGAGGCATTGATGGAAGACGTTGGGGGAGCGATTTACTTGTATGGCGTTTCTTCCGGAGCATGTTTGGCAATTGAAGCAGCAATCAAACTAGGCACTAAAGTCAAGAAGTTAGCGCTCTATGAACCACCATACAAGTCTGGAGAGAACACCCTCGAAGAATGGATAGAATACAACCAACGGCTTACGGAATTCTTGGCGAAGAATCTTAGAGGAGATGCAGTGGCGCTCTTTATGAGTTTTGTTGGTACACCACCTGATCAGATAGAGGCCATGCGGAAAGCACCGATGTGGTCAATGCTTGAGTCTGTAGCTCCAACCCTGTTGAATGACGCTGCCGCGATAGGTGCTGACCGCAAGGTACCCATTGAACGGGTATCCCACATAACTGCTTCAACACTTGTCATGCACGGCGGTGCAGGTGTTCCTTTCATGAAACAAACAGCACTAACCCTAAGCAAAGCAATCCCCAAGGCAGAATTTCGAACAATCGAAGGTCAAACGCATGCAGTAGCATCTGAAGCCATTGCTCCAGTACTGGAAGAGTTCTTCAGGGGATAGTACATGCGTTCTCCACTTTTTTCGTTTCACAACTAACTAAATATCACATCATTGTGCTGTAACGAAATGTGAGCCAATAAAGTTATATTGACTACGCAACCATCTCAATTATGGGAGAATTTTTGAAATGACCACCGATGAGAACAAAGCCATTGTCCTCAGATTCATCAAAGAAGTGTTGGGAGGCGCCAATACCGACCTTATCTACGAATTGCTTGCACCAGACTATATGAATCCGAGTATGGGAGTCACCAATCGCACTGGTTTCAAGGCTGTGATTTCTGGCCTAAAGGCTTCTGCGCCGACACGCGATTTTGAAATCGAGGATTTAGTAGCCGAAGGCGATTCAGTCGTATTTCGGGGCAACATGAACTTTACCCTCGCCAGCGGGAAAAAGGCCTCTGCCAGAGTTATCACCTATTACCGTCTCGTCAACGGAAAGATCGTGGAAGATGAACCTATAAGTAACCCTCCTCTAACCGAACTGTTAGCAGATATGATGCCGCCTAAGACAAGTTCGTAAGCTAGATCTTCATGCGTTATGGTCTCCGCGCTTTTACTAGTGAAATGGTTGAAGATTACCACTAAACTCCCGAATCCAATTCATTGCTATTTAGGTAGCATCTAATGGCTGGACCGCAATACATTTTTACTGGTAAATTGGTGCTAGTATTCCCCTTAACTCGCACGCCAGGGGATTTCTGATTGGACTGCCCCTGTCTCAGTATGAAGACCGCGTTTTAATTATGCCATAGCTGTTGGAGTTGCATCAATTAAAAAATGGTTCCAAACCCATTTGAGGTTCATTGCCCCCAACGGACACGAGCCTAATTAACGTGGGTGAGAAATCATGCATAAATCTGCGCTAACTATTCTTTCTCTGGCAACATTTGCGCATTTGGAAGATAAACCGCTTTTTTACTAATCTCAGCACTACATGAGCCAGCGTGGGCTCGACAATAATCTTCACAGTCTTGAGCAGTGCTCCTTTCCGAGTATCCAAGACCACAAATATCACAGAGAAAAACAGTTCTATCTCCAACTCTCTTTTCTCCAACCAAAAGCAACACCACGTAAATTGAAGTTAAGCATGCCTAAAAATATACTTAAAATGATTTCATGATGTAAGGCGATAAAGCGTGAAAAACACTTCAATTTTTCTTGTTCAATCCTTGACGCTTTAACTGTTTATAGACAGCCACATAACTTAAAAGGCGACACATTAATGTTACAATTAAGGTGATTTTGTTTACTTTTTATGGTTATAGCTAAGCATACGTTAGAATTTTGTCCTGGTGGAAATGTAAAACCCGATAAAGAATTCATAGAAAAGACTGAAGAGAGCATTAAGAAGTCTGGAGTAAAATTGATAGACGCAGACGCGATCTCTAAATTCGAACGGGCGGGATTTGATCCCGCGGCTTCCGCGTTGCAAAAGACGGTTGATTTACTGAAGAAAGGAAAATGTTATAGGTTTCGAAGAGTTAAATTTATTTGAGTTTTTAAGGATAAGAACTACTTCCACGTTTAGTAGTTTTCAAATATAGATGTGAATGGTGTCCGAAAAATAATGTCAAAAAAATTCACAGTAGGCGAATTTTTAGTTCAATCAGTAAAAAATGCAGGCGCGAAATCTGTTTTCGGCATTCCAGGAGATATGGTGATCAGGTTCTTCAAAGTCATAGAAGATGATCCTGATTTGAAACTGTACACTTTTTCTCATGAACCGGGAGTTGGTTTTGCAGCTGTTGCCTCGGCCCGAGCTACTCGTAAGCCCGCTGTAGCATGCATTACCTACGGTGCCGGTGGACTTAACATGTTAAACGCCGTAGCTTGCGCTTACGCGGAGAAAACTCCGTTAATTGTTATCTCAGGAGGTCCGGGCGAGGGAGAAAAGGTGAAAGATGCTTTCCTTCACCATATGGTAAAGGATTTCGATTCTCAGCTGAAAATCTACAAAGAAGTGACGAAGGAAGCTGTGATTTTGGATAGCCCAGATACTGCTTGTTCAAAAATCCAAAAGGCTATCAAGGCTTGTCAGGAGTATATGCTGCCGGTCTACATTGAAATTCCTCGAGACATGGTTGACAAGGAAATAGTCGTTTCTGAAGACAAAGAAGAATCTTATTTACCAGATGAAAGTGCAATTAACGCGGCGGCTGATGAAATTTTGCTCAGGATCGCCGCGGCTAAAATGCCTCTTATGTTCGTGGGAGTTGAAGTTGATCGTTTCAATCTGAATGATTTGGCTTTAACTCTTGCAAAGAAGATTGGACATACCCATAGTCTCCGATTTCTTGAGTCGTGATATCATGCCTAAAGATGATGCGAATTACTTCGGCACTTACTTAGGTATGGCGGGAAATCCAGTTGCGAATATATTAGTTGAAAAATCTGACTGTCTTTTAATGCTGGGCATGATTCTTGCTGATATGAATCTAGGAATGAAACTAAAGAAGCAAAAAAAGGAAGATATAATTCTTGGTTTCTCACGGCAGGTCTTAATTGGGCATCATACCTATAGTGATGTACCACTAAAACTTTTGATTGAAGAGCTCCTAAAAAGAAAGGTTGAAAAGAAAAGTCTTCAGTTTCCTCCAAAATCCGAACTTATCCTTAACAGGGCTTGCAAATATGAAGAAAAGTTCGTTACCATCAAGGAAATAGTTGATGCAATCAACTGGTTTTTCGGTAAATTCGGTGAAATGCCAATAATATCAGATACTGGAGATTGCCTTTTTGTAACAACAAAGATTGAAGCGCCCTCAGTAATGGCTACACCATATTATGCATCCATGGGATTTGGAACTCCCGCGGCTATCGGCTACGCGGTTACTACTGGAAAACGACCACTAGTTCTTGTTGGAGACGGAGGTTTTCAAATGACTGGACAAGAAATATGTCATTGCCCCCGTTTTGGCATAAATCCCATATTCATAGTTTTCAACAATAGACGGTGGGGAATGCAGCAACTTTTCTATCCGACAGCCAAGTTTAATGAGCTCGTAAATTGGTCTTATTCAAAGATGGCGGAATTGTGGGGAGGTAAAGGATATTTCTGTGATAATTGTGAAAAGCTCTACAGATCACTTGAGGAAGCCAAGAATAACAAAGAGTTTTCGGTAATCGAAGCGGTTATACAAAAAGAAGATCTCTCAGATGAACTTTTATCATGGGTAAAAGAGTTCCAATCAAAGTAACAAGCACACTTTTCGACAGCGCTCTAATATCAAAATAATTTAGCGGATCGTGCGGGATTTGAGCCCATTTTAGTTCAAATCACGCACCCGGCAGTAACAACTTATTAGCGATTTTTTGCTGCTAGGTGGTAAGAGAACTATTATTTGAGTTTCAAGAGTTATTGCGCCGGTAAGATAATCAGGCAAGAAGGCTTAAGTGTTAAACCATTCATACAAAAGCCGAACGCCCATGAAGTTGAAAGGCTCGTCTATCAATCTGAATACATATGAAGTTTCTGAAATGTTAACAAACAAGCATTTTCAGGAATTCCAGATGAATGAATTCGAAAAAATTCACCTTCCTGAGAGCATGAAGCCTTTCACAGATCTCAACCCCTTGGCTACCAAAGAATTTGTCGTTGATGATAATAGAGGAGCAGTTTCCACTTTGCCCTCCTTAAAGATGGACGGCACCGACTTCTACCTTTCAGTTAAGGGAATCGGTTCAACAACCAATCCTTTTTCTCGTCGGCTCCTCGGGAAAGATGAAGTGTGTAGCCTACTGAAAGATTCCAAAATAAAAGACAGGATTATCAATTCAGCAGAAACAGCTCCACGATACTTAACAGGGGAATTATGGCTAAGAGGTTCCCCATATGGGGGACAGGGACTTGAACACGCAGCCACATCAATGAGAGTGTCAGAAATGGCCGACCTTACCTCAATCCATGGATTCCGAATTGCACCCCTCGTGAAAATTGCTTTTCTACCTGATGATCTAGAGAATGAAATCAAAAAAATATACTGGTACCGCAAATTCAGAGGAAGGATGGTTCAGGAAACAAGGTTGGTTCCGTCTAATGTGAGGATTTATTTTCACTCAGGAAGTACAATCGGCAGTAACATAAAATCAATTTTTAGCATGTTTGAATTAGACAAGAACGATAAAGCATTAGCGTTTCTGAGAAATTTCGTTAAGAGTGGAATTGCATATCTTACTCTATTTGTGAGGTCATTAAAAGTTAACATGGATGGAACTTTCAGTGGACTAGATTTTTATGATGTCTGGCTCGATAAGGATGCAGTTCTCGCTCCTGATGGCACCATTTTCTTTGTTGACCTTGAAGGCTTGGAGTGGATAACTGTAGAGGAAAAGAAAATCTCGGAAAAGATAGACGACCAGATATTCAGATCTCTGTACGAATTCATGTATGCCTATGAGCAGATAGAACGGGAACGATCAGCAAGGTTCGGTGACTTTACGGATAGGAAAGTACAGTTCGAGTATCTTCTCAAAGATGCTCTTATGGATGATGAGGTTGTTGGCCTTGTAAGTGAGGGACAAAGCCTTAAACTTGTAATAGGTAATATATTAGGAGAAAAGCGTTTAACAAAGGAATTTCCAATCTTGGATCGGTGATTGAATGAAATGCAAAGATGTAAGGATGTTCTTTTCCCAAATAGCTGAAAAATCCGTTTCGATGCAAATTCAATCTTCCGAGATGGATTTTCTCGTCAGCAAAGGGTACCTTTCTGTAATGCAAAAAGAAGATTATGATCAAGCAGTCGCTGAACTTTCAAACCTCACACAGATGAATATAGACTTATCGAATGCATGGAATGCTGATAGGAGCGCAAAGGAGGCTTTGAACGGAGAGGAGAAAAAAACCCATTCAATAACCTTTCTTTTTGAAGACAAAGAGAACAAAGAAGCTGAACGAAATAAATTAGAAGGCACAAAGACTCTTGTCTCAAAAATGGATGCTGACGTATCAGAAAGACAGGCCAAGATTAACGAGTTAATTACCAAGAAATCCAAAATGGACAGAATGGTCCCATATGACGGAAAATATTTGTCACTCACGGGCATCGGAATAATGATGCTAAACGATCTTAACGTGAGAAACTATCGGGTTTCTGATGAAGAATTTTCCGATTTTATTCAAGAAATTCAAACTACATTCGGCGAACTGCAATCCATTGCAGAACGGGGCAACTATCATGTTGCTAATCTGAAGGTTAGTTTTCCAGAAATGGACCTCTCTCAGCTCTGGAGTGTATCGATTGGTTTAGCCAAGCTTCAAGGCGATCCCAGCCAAATTGGTCAAAGATTTCTTTTTGCACTTGACCTCCTTCGACATTTTGATTGCACGCTTGAAAACAAGATGATGGCAGCCGAAATTATGGACTCATCTAGAGCAGATTCCTCACAACCTTCAACAAATTCTGATCTTCAAAATTTGTCGGAAACTTTAGCAAAACTAGATCACCAACTTAAACATGAAGCGCACGTTCCCAGTCCTCTGTCAGTGGGTGTTGCTGCCACCATGTTGTTTGGGCGGAGATATGACGGTACTTTTCCGACTGATCGATTCATGGAATTTTCTAAAATGACTTCTTCATATGAGTCAGCCGCGATACTCTCCATATTTAATGTGCCTTCAGATCAATTGGTAAGCAAGTTTCAATCGTATAGACTGCTTTTTAATTCCTGGAATTTTGAAGTATCTGAGGATACCGAGCTTGCTTCAGCATATTTAGCGACTTCCGATTTGGGACCCCAAGACGTACAATCAAAGTTAACTATAATTGAGAACGGGCTTAGAAATTATCTTGAGTATCCGCTTGTGGCTTCTGCAATACTTGCATCAATATCGACCCTTGAAGCTAATGAGACTCTTGACCTAATGGAAAAAGCATCATTTATGCTTGGGTCGTACACTAGAGATCTTGAGCGATCTGAAGTGATAAGTTTGGCTGTAAGGATGATTCACGGAATCAAAAATGAACTTGTCAAGAAACTTGATCCAACCGCAACCATTGTGAATACACCAGTCCAGTTCACCTATATGCCAACAAGCATTTTCTTCTTCTACTATGCACCTCTTATCATTGCGCACTCATCTTATCACTCAACATTCAGTGGCATAGGCGGATATCATCCTGCCCATGTTCACGGTGTAGGAGGCTTTATGGGATGAACACAAAAACCTTTGTTATAACGATAATACTTTTCTTAGCTCTCTTTATGGTACCCCTATCAGTTGCTTATGTTCCACACGTTGGAGACCATTTCAGCTACAATGAGACTACAAATCTTGGTAGCGGCACCGGCGATTATACTGGATACACTGAACAAGCCACATACAATGGATTAGAAACAATTAACGCTATAAATTCTGATGGGTCCGTTACAGCCCACTATAGTTACTCCTACACATGGACAAACAGCACTGGCACAGTAGAAACTGGGAGTCCGTCTGGAGATTTCACTTTTTCACCGGGCACCTTTCTTTACATTAATGGAACCGACGATCAGACGGGATACGATAATCCGACTGTCTGGTTTGTTATGGATAACTCACTTTCAGTAGGCGGCACTTTTACTCTTCTCAACACTGAGATGACGGTCATGTCCAAGAATTATAGTTACTATCTTCCAACGCAAAATGAAAACGTAATTGTGATTTTTACTCAAGGACAGTCAAGTTACGAGCGAAACGACGTCTATGGACAATTCAGTGCCTCTTATACCTGGCAAGCCTATTTTGATCCATCGACAGGATACATAGTGGGATATAACTATGTTGAACAAGACACTGATCCTTCAGGAACAGGGTTCACCTACACCGAAAACCTGAATGTGAATACAACAAGCTATCAATTAACCGTTGGACAACCAAACAATACAGGAGGAGGAACACCCACCCCAATGGTCAGCACTACCACAGTAAATCCAAGCCGGACCATATATCTTGGTTTTCTTGCACTAGTGGGAATATTCTTAGTTGTAGTTGTAGTAATTGTATTTCTGATCTATTCTCTTTCAAGAAGAGGCAGGAAAACGCTCCCACAACATTCATACCAACAACCCCCTCCACCGCCAGGTCCTCCTCCAGAGAACATTAGCCTAACACCAAAACAGCCGCAAGTACAGCAGATAGTGATTAAAGAAGTTGTGAAAGTAAAATGCCGCTACTGCGGAGCTCTAATAGACTCTACAGCTGAGACTTGCCCCATATGTGGAGCTCCCAGAACATAGACGTCACTCTTTTTCATTTTTTTGTTTGATTCCGGCTTAAAGTATTGGAAAACCTGTCCAGACAGTTTCATTTTCGCTTTCATGACATTATTTGAAGATGGGATGTTATACCGTGAAATTTCAGTAAATACCGATCGGGCATTATTTGTTTTGAGCCAAAGAAGTCGCGCATTTAGGATATCTTCGCCTATGCCTATCCTTCTGTATTGAGGTTTCACGTAAAGAGAATGCAATCGTCCAATACCGTTTACAAGTGAAACCCAGCCCAACCCAGCAATTTCGTTGCTTAACCTGACAATGTAACATCTTTCTCCGTTTTTGAGTGCAATTCTTACCCACTTCTTGTTTATTCCTGGATGAGTTGAAGACATGAATTGTTCTATCTCACTTTCGTTTAGTTTGTCTATTGTTGAAATTTCAAAGCTGAACCTATGTGCAAGGGCAAGATGTTCAATATCTATGGAGTAAATGTCATAGATTTCATTTTCAAGATCAATTTTCATTTCTGAGAATAGAAAGTTGAACCTTTTTAAACTATAAAAATAGTCAAATGCTTCCTTTGATCTTGTGTAAATTGTTCCTCCTTTCTCAAAGTCGTCGTATATGAAAATGCCTGAAATAGTGCCTTCAGATGTTCTAGATACGTAGGCTTCGCCACCAATTTCAAGAATTTCTTTGATATGATAATTAAGATAAGGTTCAAAGAAAGAAAAACCAACAGGGAATACGAAATCAATATCTGAAGTATTCATGATTTGGGAAACGAACATTTTTTCTTTGCAACTCATTTCTTATTTGGTTAAATTGTGTTTATATGAATTTCAATCCGATAAGCGTAGAGTTCTCATCTGATTAGAGCAGAGACTCAGTGTTGTGTCCTACTAAGCCAAAAAAATTCTTATCTCCCAAATTGCAAGTATTATTTGATAATTTTGAACTTAAGTGAGTTTGAAGCAAAGCAAATTCTGCATAGCTATGGAATTCCGATTCCAAATGGAATTTTAATTTCAGACTCTAAGCAGACCGTTTCTGCCTTGAATAACTTAAAGCCTCCTTACATGGTTAAGGCTCAGGTTCCTGTCAGCGGGAGAGGGAAAGCAGGTGGGGTAATACCTGCCAACTCGATACTTGAGGCTCAAGATGCAGTAACACGACTTATTGGAGCCAAAATAAAGAATTTTCTTGTTAGTCAAGTGTTAATAGAAGAAAAACTTGCAACCAAAAAAGAACTATACGCAGGTTTTACTATTGATAGATTCAACCGTTGCTATGTTATGTTAGCCTCCAAAATGGGCGGCATGGATATTGAGGAACTATCAGAAAAAACTCCGCAAGCCATCGTCCGAGCCCCTGTTGATGTTCAGTCAGGATTGCGTTCATTTGATTCATTATCGATCGCGAAAGGTCTAGGTTATGGCGGCGATCAATTGGTAGAATTATCAAGTATCATTCAGAAACTCTATCGAGCCGCCATTGAAAACGACGCTGAAATGGCGGAAATCAATCCCTTAATAGAAACAGAGACTGCGGGTTTTGTGGCTGCCGATGCTCGAATGGTAATCGATGACAACGCTCTGTTTAGGCATTCTGAATACGAGTATAAAGGAACTCAAGCGCTCTCGTTGATAGAGACTTTGGCTTTGAAGAACAACTTGGCTTATGTCAAACTTGACGGTAACATAGGCGTAGTTGGCAATGGTGCGGGCTTGGTATTGGCAACTCTTGATTTGCTAAATTATTATGGAGGCAAACCAGCAGACTTTTTAGATATCGGCGGTGGCGCAAACGTGGAAGCCATTAGAGTTGCCCTTCGAATTGTCCTTGAAGATTCAGATATCAAATCTGTTCTTGTTAATGTGTTGGGCGGAATAACTCGTTGTGATGAGGTTGCAAGAGGTATAATTGAAGCCGTCCGAGAAGTCAAGGTCAAAAAGCCAATGGCTGTTAGGCTTGTTGGCACAAACGAAAAGGAAGGTCTAAAAATTCTCGCCGACGCTGGAATAAGTGCCGTGGATAGTATGGAAGAAGCTGCTAAACAGGCAGTAAAGTTTGCAGAAGGAGCGAAACAGTATTGGGAATTTTAATTGGGGCTAGCACAAGAGCAATTGTTCAAGGAATAACGGGAAAACAAGGCAGTTACCAAACAAAACTAATGCGCGATTATGGCACTAAAATATTAGCCGGCGTCTCTCCCGGAAAAGGAGGAAACACAATTGAGGGACTGCCAGTTTTCGATACAGTGGAAGAAGCAGTTGATTCATATTCGCCAGATGCCTCGATCGTTTTTGTTCCTGCAAAATATGCTCAAGATGCAGTCCTGGAAGCTATTGCGAATAGAGTTAAAAAAATTATCGTAATCACTGAACATATCCCAATAAAAGATTCAATAAACATGATCGCCAATGCGGCGCAATCGAACATTTCCATTATTGGTCCAAACACACCTGGAATCATAACTCCCGGAGAGTGTAAACTTGGAATAATGCCTTCCAACATTTTTAGCCCAGGCGCAGTTGGTTTGGTCTCTAGAAGCGGCACCTTAGCCTATGAAATAGCTGCTGACCTAAAAGCCCAAGGTTTGGGAGAATCAACCTGTTTTGGCGTGGGGGGCGACCCAGTTGTTGGCTTGAATTTTATTGATGCATTGAAACTCTTCAAAGAAGACGCAAAAACAAAAGCGGTGGTTTTAATTGGCGAAATCGGAGGCAATATGGAAGAGCAAACAGCAGAATACTTGGCCTTACAGCAATATCCTAAACCTGTTGTGGCTTATGTAGCTGGCCGATTTGCGCCTGCTGGCAAGCGAATGGGGCATGCAGGTGCAATAATTACGGGTAAACAGGGTACTGCACAAAGCAAAATTGAGGCGTTTTCAAACGCTGGAGTTAAGATTGCTAAGAAGCCAAATGATATCGCCAAATTAGTCAGCGAATCACTATTTAAAAACTAATTTGCCAACTGACTAGAAGCATAGCTTTCAACTTCGAAATCGTTTATCACGATTCTTCAAAGTTCTTTTTTAAATTGTTTTTGAGAATCGTTATTTATTGCTTAGCAGTAGTATTTTATGGGAGCTGTTTTTGTTGGAAAGAAAAGTCGAAAAGATTTTGGAACGAAGACTAACTCTTGAGGGCGCCGGAGTGAAACTAAGACGCGTTCTAGGCAATGATGATGAATCCACGCTTGATCCGTTTCTGCTTTTAGATCATTTTGGTACAGAAAATCCTAAAGATTACATCAAAGGTTTTCCTTGGCATCCTCATCGAGGAATGGAAACAGTCACTTACATGTGGACGGGAGAAGTTGAACATGGCGATAGTATGGGCAATAAAGGCGTAATCAAATCTGGAGATGTACAGTGGATGACTGCCGGGTCAGGCATTATCCATCAAGAAATGCCCCAAAAATACAAAGGCTTAATGCAGGGATTTCAGCTCTGGGTGAATCTGCCTGCTAAAAAGAAAATGATTGACCCAAAATATCGGGGGATAACGAAAGACCAAATACCTATAATCAAGAAAGACGGTCAAACGATTAAAGTCATAGCAGGTAAAATAGATGGAGTTGAAGGACCAGTTCGGGACCTGTCTACCGAAACAGAATATTTTGACGTTGAATTAGCTGCAGGAAAAGAGTTTCAGCACTTGACGCACAAAAAACTTACAGTTTTTAGTTACATAATAAATGGATCTGTCGAAGTTGATGATCAGAAAATTAAAAATGGACAATGCGCAGTTTTCAGTCGAGACGATTCAGTTAAAATTTCAAGTTTATCCGGTACTCGATTTCTTTTTGTAGCAGGTGAACCGTTGAACGAGCCAGTTGCGTGGAGAGGACCAATTGTGATGAATACCGAAGAGGAATTGGATAAAGCGTTCGAAGAACTCGAAGAGGGAACCTTCATCAAGAGCCACAAACCCACAAAATAACTTGATAAAATTCAAGGGAATGTTAAACAAATCCTATTGGTCGGATTTGATCGTTAATTCTACACTATTCAATAGTAAAAACGCTCGAAGTTATGAAGATGCAGCTTAGGAACTTGGCTTTGGCGGCATCATGTCTACTAAAAGTTCGGTTAGAGGCGGGTTACTTATGGGTTCATCTTCCACGAACTCCAAAGAGTACCTGTGGGTATTGACAAGCAGAGTCTTGGCTGCCCATAGCCGTGCTATGGTGGAGGGTTGTAAGATAGGACTTAAGTTTATGTCGTTGCATGATAAGAGCCTGATTGATGCTGAAGCTAATCAATCTGAAGTAGAACACTGCATTGAACGGCGATATTTACCAAGAACCTCTGGAATTGTGATCATTACTGAAAAGGAAGCGGTAATATCGTTTCTTTTATTGATGGCAAACCAGACTATGTAGCTTTCTTCGGTAAAGACCCCGCTTTCAGAAAGTGTTTCACAGATCTTAACCTTTATTTTTGGGAAAAAGGCGAAAAACCTAAAAAATTTAAATTGAAATAGAAGGTTGGTTTGTAAACGCAAATTTTCTTTGGAGATAAGTTGGTGGAGGTAAGAAGAAGTCCAAGTAGCTTGCTATATCTCTTCTAAGATATTATCCTGTTTTGGCTCTCAAGTCATTATGCGCGTTTTTGAAAGCACACATAACTCTACGGCTATAAACCTCAAAAACATAGGGACTGCAGGCTTGAGCGATTGTTGGGCAAACGTATTGGTTCAGGCGAGCCAGTTAGCAATCGAACAAGAACCAGCACACCTCATTGCGCAGCCTCTCGTCATCAAGCACAAGTGCACGGATCTTTTCTGGAAGCTTTGCACGCTGCCATTGGCACTCTAGGCGACCAGCCTCGTCACGCTCGTCTTTAGGAGACGCCGCACGAACGGCCCTGATAGCGTATGCTGCCGCTCCCAGCTCGTGAGCTGCGACATGAGCCACCGCGGCTGCTTGTGCTGCGGCGTGCGCCGCCTCCTTCGCTGCTCCAGTTACGTCTCTGGCTGCCGCGTTGGCGTCTGACCGGGCTTGAGTCATCGTAATCTCGCCCCGCGCCCAAGCACGTGCCAACTCTATCGCTTGGCGTGGACGGCCATCCAAGGGTTGCGCTTCCTCGAAGTAATGCAACACATGCTCTGCACAATCAGCCGCCCACAATGCAAGAAGGTGATGATCGGCGACCAGTAAGGTGCCACCACGACGAATTGTGGCAAGTCGGGGGTCTCGTTTCTTGGGTAAGATCATTTGTCTGTCCATACTCTCCTTCAGTTCCTTGATTAATCACTTATCCCAATATATTTTAATGGATAAACCATAAAAAAAACTGTAGACTTCTGCAGCATTACAGAAAGAGAAAATGCTGGGTAATCTCCATGAAGTCTGGTTCAAATCCCAGCGGCCTCATTCAAGATTCCAAACCGTTTCGGGTTCAAGTTCATAAAGACCTACCTTGGTTCAGGTTCGAACCCGATTTATCCATTAAGGCGTCCAGTTCAACTTCGTTCCTGATCAGTCTTGAAAAAATAGCGCCAGGGAAGAGATTCGAACCTCAACTCAAAAGCCCACTCCCCAGTACAAAAACTGACATCGCTCGGAAACCTTCCCCTATGTGACTTTCAACGTCGTTTGTCGAAAGTAAAGGCTTATGACTTTCAATGTAAGTAACTTGTCCAGTTTTGTTTTAGGTGAAAAAGGATATGACATTCGATGAAGAAGAGGAATGGGAAGAAACTGAAGATGAAGAGTTCGACGACGAAGGATGGGAATAAATCTACCTCATTTACTTTTCCGACGAAGCTAACTTCTACGTTCACTCTGAACAAGGCTTGAAGAAGAAAAGAAGGGTTGTGCAGAAAAGTCAAAAGGAAGCTCTGATCGAGCCGATCGTGGCACAATCACAGAACTTAACAGCAACTTACTAAAGCATATTCGATTTCTTCAACCGAAAAAAGAATTTACTATCAATATAACTATCACGCCGCTTTTGTCTTGGTCGCTTTGGTTGCATTGTTGTCTATTTCAAATATTGATTCCAGGTTCATAGGTCTTAAGTTGCTAACTAAAACAGTATATTTGATATAGAATGAAGAAAAAACTGATACATGACGAGAAAGATATGGTTGAATTGGTTGTAGAAGAATCTTTTGTATCTTTTAGTGGAACGCAACCCAAGCCCGAATATGTTTGTTTTGATAAACAGGAATGCTTTCGTCAATGTATCTGTGAAGGCTGTGCGTTGAACCCAAGGAAGCGTTAAACTAAGTCGAACATAGTAGGTGAATAGAAATGGGATTAGAAATGGTAGCATTTAAAGTCGTTATCGCTGGAAACACCGTTGAAGTTGTTACATTAGGCGACGCCAAGGAAGCCCTAAGAAAACAAGAATCTGCGTTAAAAAAACGAAAGGAAAAATAATTTAGTTATCAACATAGGTGACAATTTTTCACATTGAGAACAAAATTGTTCATGTTTTCTGAGCAAGTCTTTTGAATATTAGCAATGGATTTTTTTCGATATATCCCGTGATTGGTTCAGGATTCTCTTCTTCAAAAAATATCTCTCTCACACCAAGTTTATGTTTTCCCAAAAGTAGCTTATCTATATTTACGACATCAGATGTAATTTCATATTCTAGACCAAACTAGACTGCGACCCATCACCAAAAGTGACAGTAATGCTAAATGAATTTTTAGTGGTCATAACAGTTTGAATATTATGTATTCTTTGTTCTATGGTTGGATGGTATGAGGAATTAATTTAGATAGCCAACTTATCTTTTGTGGGCGAAGCCTTGCCAAGGCAGAAATCATGGCGGATCCATTAACTAACTCAACGGCACTAAGGTCAGATTCAGTTTCTTGTTTTCTAAACCACTTAGCGTTAACATAGTACGAACCAAACAAAAAGAAAAAGAAAGACAGAACTACTGTAGATGCAATGGACAGAAATGAGGCAGAGTTAATAAAAAACAGATAACTTATCAAAACGGCAAGCACTGCTAGCAGGAAGAACTGTTCGAGGTAACCTCTTTGCAATGTGCTTTTTCGCTATGTGATTAAATTCGTGGGCGCCAATGGCAAGAACCTCATCGCGCGAGAGCATTTGGTAATAATTGGAGTTAAAGACAAGTGCGTCAGAGTAGGCTAAGCATGGGATAGGAAGAATACTTGATTTGTAATAACGGTGGAACCTATCTTTTTTGAGGATTGAAGTTGCTTTCATACACTCTGATAGTGAATCAAGATCTTGCATTTCAAATGGTTGTGCTCTAAGCAACCGCACCATAATGGAGCTAATCAATCCCATTTTCTATCATCCAAACGATTGATGGTTACAACATAAGGGTTTGAATT
Source organism: Candidatus Bathyarchaeota archaeon (assembly GCA_963809455.1). Taxonomy (GTDB): domain Archaea; phylum Thermoproteota; class Bathyarchaeia; order Bathyarchaeales; family Bathycorpusculaceae; genus Bathycorpusculum. The sequence goes on from CAWEJP010000002.1 coordinate 95,052, forward strand.
TTAAAAGTGCGCCTGCATTAGCGCGCACACAGAGTTTAAAATCGCGCATTACTCAGTAGATTATTTGTAGGGCGCTGAACTAATCTCTTTAGAGCAAACACACTTGCCAGCATAAGATACGAAGGAAAAATTAATGGCTGAAAAAAAGAGTTACTACGAGATACTAGGAATTCCAAAGGGCTCGTCCAAAGACGCGATAAAAGACGCCTACAGGAAACTAGCCATGCAATATCATCCTGACAGAAACAAGTCTCCGGGAGCTGAAGAGAAGTTCAAAGAGATATCTGAAGCCTATGCAGTGCTGTCGGATGATGAGAAACGAAAACAGTTTGACAATTTGGGTAGCACTGGATTTGATCAAAGATATAGTCGAGAGGACATTTTCCGAGGGGCTGACTTTGACTCGATATTTCGCGACATGGGCGTCAGCTCAGGCTTTGGGGATCTTTTTAGTGTTTTCTTTGATGGTCAAGACTTTGTAGAAAGAAAAAGAACTATCCGTGGCAGAGACTTGGGCTACGAAGTTTACATAACCCTTGAGGAAGCAACACGGGGCGTTGAAAAGGAAATTGAGGTCCCAAGAATTGAGAGATCCCAAAAAGGACTTGTAAAAAGGGAGCGAAAGATTACGGTAAAAATACCAGTTGGCATATCTGAAGGATACCAGCTAAGGCTTGAAGGACAAGGAGACGCAGCCCAGGACGGAGGCCCCTCAGGAGATTTATACATAATGATTCACATGATGCCTCATCAATACTTCAAAAGAGATGGCGACGATCTCTTATACAATCTATACATTAGCATCCCTCAAGCCACATTAGGCGCGGAAGTCACCATACCGGCAATCGAAGGAAAGGCTGGACTGAAAATTCATCCTGGAACACAGCCTGGACAGATTCTGAGGGTTAGAGGCAGAGGCATGCCGAGAATGGGTGGATATGGCAGAGGTGATCTGCGCGTCCGCGTGAATGTGGTTGTCCCTAAAAAGATAACTCAACGTCAAAAGACCCTTCTGGAGGAGTTTGCAAAAGAACTAGACCAGAATGCCCGATAAAGGCGATTTCATTTTTACTGGTAAATTGGTGCTGGGATCCCCCCCGAATAATTGCTGAAAAATTGGCATTCTTAAAAGGAAATTAAGTTGTGATTGTGAATCTACAACTACAAACATTAAAGTAAGAAAAAATTAATGCATTCTTATATTGAGATTTTCTTGAAAACGAGGCGATAAAGATGCAAAAAATTGTTCCATGTTTGTGGTTTGATAAAGAAGCTGAGGAAGCAATAAATTTCTACATATCGATTTTTAATTCTGCGCCTTACAGCGCCAAGAACTCAAACATTGTAAGCATACAACGTTACCCAGAAGAACCATCGAACATCCCAGTAAAAGGGATGGAAGGAAAGATCTTAACAGCCATCTTTGAGCTTGACGGACAGCGATTTATGGCACTTGACGGAGGCCCAATATTCAAGTTCACAGAAGCAACATCCTTCTACGTGGAATGCGCGGACCAAGAAGAGGTTAATTACTTTTGGGAAAAACTATCAGCGGTTCCAGAATCTGAGGTATGCGGTTGGCTAAAAGACAAGTATGGTCTCTCATGGCAAATTATTCCGAAGCGAATGGGCGAACTGTTATCTGACAAAGATAAAGTAAAAGCAAAAAGAGTCATGGATGCAATGCTTGAGATGAAAAAGATCATCATTAAAGACTTGGAAAAAGCGTATGAGGGATAGATTCAAAAGAAGCTGAGAAAACGGGTTTTTAGTCTAGACTATGGCATGGGATGCCTGCGTATGTCAAAGAGGGCAAGGTCGTCTGCTTCTTTTGAAGTGGGCAGAAGTTCAAGAGAGGTATATAACGCTCGGTTTCAACGATGTGGCGAACATCGACGAAGGCCACATGTGGCCGATCACCTTCGCGCTGAAGGAATTGACTGACCGCGGTAAAGGCAAGGATCGGCGCGCTCGTGAAAAAAGCGGTGCGCTGAAGACTGAGCTCGCCACTGGACATAGGATATAATTATGCTGTGTAGTCAAACAACAATCACAAACGCTTAACTCATCTGCCTATCTTTCCCTATTGAGCTGAATATAGAATGAGAAAATTGTTTTTGTCAATGCAGATGACACTTGATGGCTTTTCAACTGGACCTAACGACGAAATGGATTATCTTCCGCCCTTCACTGACGAAAACATTTGGAGGGACCTTCATGAAGAAATGTGGAAAAATCTCGAATCTGTAGACACTTTCATCTTGGGACGTAGAACATATCAGATATGGGAACAATACTGGTCTGCAGCGGGAAGCAACCCTCAGAGCACGGATAGTGATAAGAAGTTTTCAAGGATTGCCGATGAAACCAAGAAAATTGTGATCTCAAGCACCCTAGGGAGAGCAGACTGGCAAAATACCATGCTAATTAAAGATAATATTGCTGAAGAAATTCAAAAACTAAAACAACAACCCGGAAGAAACATTGCTGTTGCCGGAGGCGCGATGGTAGCTCAAACTCTTGCAAAACGTGGATTAATCGACGAGTATCAAATTGTTGTTCATCCTGTGATTCTGGGGAAAGGCAAACTGCTGCTGAAAGATCTGGATGTAAGACAAAAATTGAAACTAATTGGAACAAAGACCTTCAATTCAGGTGCTGTTGAACTAAGTTATAGCAAAATCACTTGAAAAACCTGCCCAACCTGTTTAAAAATAACCCCCAAAAGAAATGCTTATTAGATCATGCGACCTACCCCTAAATGTCTATTTTTGGAGGTAACTAAAATGGAAAAAACCACCATGTCAGATATACAAAGAAAGGAAAATCAAAAGAATATCGTTTCAGAATACTTCAAACTAATTATGGAAGGAAAATTTAGGGAAGGCTTACGGTTCTTTGTCCCAGATTGCAAAACTCATAACCCGTTTGTGGCAGGCAACATGGAGAACATAATTGACGCAATGATTGCAGCCAACAAGGACTACGGACCGAAATACCCAGAGGCACAGTTCGCATTGAAACAAGTATTGGCAGATGGGGATTTTGTGGCTGCTTACACTCAACTTATGGCTTCTCCAACTAAGCCCGCTGAAGGCGGACTGCGACAAGTGCACCTATTCCGTTTTGAAGGTGACAAAATAGTCGAGTACTGGGATATAACGCAAAACATAATGCCCAACACGCCAAACCCTGCAGGATCTTTCTGGTAGAAGGAATTTAGAGCATGAAGAATTTTGACTCCATTGATGAATACATAGCTACCTTTCCCAAAAATGTTCAAATGGTCTTACAACAAATAAGGCAAGCCGTCAAGGACGCGGCTCCCAAAGCCGAAGAAGCAATTAGCTATAACATGCCAACGTTCAAACTGAATGGCAACTTGGTCTGGTTTGGAGCATTCAAGAATCACATCGGTTTCTATCCTAGTGAGTCAGCAATCGAGGAATTCAAAGAAAAACTGTCAGTCTATGACGTAAGCAAAGTCCAAGGCACCGTTAAGTTTCCTTTTGGATAAACCAATTCCGTTAGATTTGATAAAGGAAATGCTAAAGTTCAGAGTAAAAGAAAACCTGAAAGAAACAAACGATTCCAAACATTCATGATTCCAAATTAAACTAGCCATTTTCAGGTGGTTTTAGAGATTAGCAAGAGATTTTCGATTTTCTAGCTCGCTAATGATAACCGTAGAACACACATATTGTGATTACTTGAAGTGAACCAATTATTTAGGCTACGGCTGCTAATCCTTTTCTTGGGAATAGACATGAAAACCAAAAGAAAAGCCTACAAGGGCATCGCAATGGAAGGCATTATCGCTAGGCAGTATAATAGAATACAGAAGAATATGATTGAACAATACAAATCTTGGGCTAAGCTTGTAAGCGACAATATCGCATCTGCCAGTAATGTACTTGAACTAGCACCAGGTCCAGGCTACTTATCGGTCGAACTCGCAAAACTTGGCAACTACAACTTAACCGGGTTAGATATAAGTAAAACATTCGTAAAAATAGCCAAAAAAAAGGCCAAAGACGCAGGAGTGAAAGTTGAATTCCGTCAAGGCGATGCTGCTTACACACCTTTCCCAAATGATGCTTTTGATTTCGTAATTTGCACGTCTGCTTTCAAAAACTTCCCAGAGCCTGTGAAGGTTATTGATGAAATATTTAGAGTTTTAAAGGCAGGTGCTAAGGCATTAATTATTGATTTGAATAAGGATGTTCCAAAGGCGAGAATTAATGAGTATATAGACCGCATGAACTTGAACAGGATTGATTCATATTTTACAAAATTAACATTCAAATCCTTAGTGAAATCCGCTTATACAAAAAGTGAAATCCAAAATATCGTCACACAATCCAGATTTAAACAGTGCGAAATTATTGATGAAGATGTGGGTTTTGAGATATGGCTGAAAAAGTTAGGCACTCAGCCTTAAAAAGTAGAGGAGGTATACTAAAAACCATGGCAAATTTACGTATTCCACGCGGACAAACTGTCACCCTTGATTTAGTTGACGGAGAACTCACAGTTGGCAACAACGCAACGATAGAAGCCAGAGACGGCAAAAAAATAATCGTCACCAAAGGCGTTTACCTTGAAGGCAAAACATATGTGAACGGAGATCTGGAATGCGAATTGTTGCAATCCAAAGTTTTCCTATCTAAACTAAAGCAGGCTAATTTGGGTTCTAACAGGGCAAGACTTGAACTAACGGGTAGATACAGCGGTCAGCTTGAAGTAAAAGGTAATTTGATTGTCCACAAACAACTCAACATAAGCCACATAGTGAAGGTAACAGGTGCAATCAACGCAAAAGACATCGACATAGGTGGAAAAATACAAGCCGACGCCATCAAATGCGAACAAATGAGAGTCGGTGGACGTGCTGAAATCCAGAATGAGTTTGAAGCCTCAAGCGTTGATGTGGGCGGCAAAGTACTGGCTCTTGGAACAGTTAAACTAGGAGACCTTCATGTAGGCGGCGAAGCAGAGGTCGGCGGAGGATTCATAACAGGCAACATTCGAGTAGGCGGAAAATTCATCAGTAGATCATCTCTTGAGTTTGGCGAACTATTAGTCTATGGCAGAGGCTTCCTTCCTGCAGGCTGTAAAGGACGCGGAGTTTCTACATTCGGTAAACTTGAAATTGACGGAAACATAACTTGTGATTACTTTGAGGTTGCCGGTTTCATCGCTGTGAATGGCGATTGCAACGCAGAACATGTTGAGGTTGGCGGAAAGTTTGATGTCTCTGGAGCGCTAACAGTTTCAGATAAGTTAGAAGGTTTCGGTTCAACCGAAGTTGGAGGAAACTTTGAAAGTGCACATGTTAGAATTAGCGGCAAATTTATTTCAAACAAAATGTTGGTCAAAGAAGAGGCAGATATCAGCGGTAAAGTGGAAACTAAAGAGGGTTTGAAAGCTAAACTGTTGATTGTTCGTAGCGGTAGCCAATGTAAAGGTGTTTTAATTGGTGAACGAGTGGAAATTGGCAAAAGCTCAGATTTAACCTATGGTAGCGGGGTAGTTAATTGGGCAACAAAATTGGCAGCAGCTGGAGCAATGGCAAAAGTGGACGACATTTATGCAAAGCAAGTTGTGATAGGACCAAATTCCAGAGCAGGAAGAATATTTGCCGAGACAGTTAAGCTAGAGCAAGGTTCAGCTGTAGCGCAAGTAACTTACACTAATGAACTAAGGACAGACTCTGGCGCAGCCGTAAGCGAACCACCCCAAAAAGTCGTTAATATTCCAAAACCCCCATTTTAAAAAAATGCTGGAGACGCGTACCCATGAGAGAGCGAGAATCTAAGCGATCTAAAACGGACCTGTACGCCCAAGTTCTAGAAGTACTCATTCGTTACCCTGAAGGCGGCAAAATTACCCGCATCTCCTATGGTGTTGGAGTCCCCGTTGATCGGCTCAGAACCATTCTGGACGCCCTTAGCAACTATGGCCTAACAAGAAAACTTACCGCAGATGAGCAAAACCTCTATTTTGCTACCCCGCGTGGGCTGGAGTTCCTGGACATTTACTGGAAAATGAAAGGTTTCTTAGAAATCTTCAACGACAAAGAACAACTAAAAAACCTTAAGCAAGGAGGGTCTCGATCTACCTCAAAACGAGTGTAAGCGAAGACCGAGGAGCTTGAGCATTGACTCGCCTAAATTTCATCGCAGAAGATGTAACGTCTATCTTAAAAACTATCTATTGCATTTAACGAAAATTTTCTGATCCTCAAATATCACTGAAGTTTAATGAGTGAGTATTGAACTAGTTTATGCAAGCGGTGAATAACTTTGAAGGCTGTTAATGAATCGCTCAGCATTAACATGAGAACTGCAATCGGTTTACTAGAGTTATTTCTTGTGGCAATTATTCTTGCTTTCTTAGCTACTTTCTTAACTGGCACAACTGAAATGCGACTTCTCTCAGTAGTCTTCATAACTCCCATAGTTATCTTGAGCGTTGTTTTCATCTATTTTTGTCGGAGGAGAAAAATTTGGAGTTACGCTGGCGCTTCAATTTTGGGGGCATTAGGAGTCATTCTCCGAGTAGCCGTGAGCACTCAACCGAATCTTGAGGTTGCCGGGGGTCTCCCAGTAGGCGTTACTATACTGTACATAATTCTAGGCGCCCTTGTTTCAATGAAGAACTACGAAGCAATGCTTGAATTAAGAAAAATATAAACAAATAGAGCTAATGTTAGCAAATATAATGCGCAGAATATTTATCTTCTTAAGAAACTACTTTTTACTTGTAGGTCAATTTACCGTTCAACTCTTTTGGGGGAGGGCAAACGATTATTGGTAGGCAAACAAGGATCGCAATTTTTCAAGAAGTCTTATTCCCTTTTTGACAGAGCTAAGAAATAAAAACATTCTCTTAGGCAGGAGTTTGTTATTTTAATAATTAGCAGGTCACATTTTTTCAATATCGTTCCATGCCTCAAAGGCGAAACTGATAAGTGCCTAATGCCAATTGGTCTCTCCGCAAAGTAAGCTTTAGAAAGGATAGAGCTTGTCTGTTCAATTCAATTTGAACAGTGTTCAAAAGTATAGGCTTATACATTTCACCGATGAATAAAGGCACAGGTGTCCAATCATGAGTTTACCTAAGAGGAGTTTAATTAAGCCTGTTATTGCAGCGTTTATTCTTGTGCTTCTGATAAGTGGGATAGGCATCTATGTTCTTCCAAAGGTAATTTACATTAGCCCTTTTTCCTCGTTCTACGGTGGAGGCGTTGTTTACTACAAAACTTTAGGATATGACACTGAAAATAATGGCAGTCAATTGACAACGTTCTTGGTTAACGTTACGTTGTTAAACAATGACCCAGTTAATCATTTCTCGGGTGGAGAAACATACGCTTACATGGTTTCCAAAGCAGATTGGGATATGATTGCCCCTGGTGATTTCGTGAATCTTAAGTTTTTACCTAACACACATGCACAATTGGTTCCCCAATTTCCAAGCCCTTCTACCCCTGCATGGCGAGCGGTACCTGCAGATTTGCCGCTTGCCCTTAACGTAACTTCAAACAAACCTCAATATGTAATTGGGGAAAACGCCAACTTTACCGTGCGCTTAATAAACGACCCTTCGTTATCAAACGGCATACCTTCTAATGTTTCCCTTTCACTTTTTAAAGATTGCATATTTTATACCTTCTTAAACGGAAAGATAATTACTTCAAATGACAATCTCCTCCAATATGATAATCCGCTTGATAACAAAACTGTAAGTCTTCAGCTAAACCAAGAGATTGACTATTCCTTCAACTGGAACCTCACGAACATTCAGTCAGGCACTTATTGGGTACGAGCATACATCGGATACTATCCTCCGCTACAAGGTCAGTCGACAACGCTGTTTAGATCGATAACACTTACCGCATTAACGACTATAACCGTATTATCAGGTAATGGGCTTAACCCAATACCAGTGAGCAGTTGATGTGACTGAATAAATGACAGATTCAAGCACTGAAAAAAAGAGCGAAGAGGTTTTGCATGGTAAAACCCTTCTTATCTACCGATTCATCATAGCCCAAAATGAACCTGTTGGAGTGAGAGAAATCCAGCGGAAACTAAAGTTTAGCAGCCCCTCTCTTGCTCATTATCACTTAGACAAGCTGAAGAATGACGGTTTAATAAAAGAAGACGCAGGCGGATATATAGCGGATAAAGTCATTTTAAAAAATCTTGTACGATTTAGAAATATGCTAATTCCTCGTTTTTTCTTTTATTTCTTGATATTCACCTTTGGCTTTATAGTAGAATTGACAGTGCTGCTTCCGCCGATCATTACGAGGGAGTATTTAGTGGCTGTTATGTTTACGTTGGCTGCCTCTGTTGCCTTTGGCGTCGAGACGTATAGAAATTGGCATATGCTTTAACCATTTTCTTTGTATGATTGATTTTCAAAAAAAATTACTGAAAAACCAATTAAGAACAAAAATCTGTTTTGGCTACAGAGTCGCTTGCTGGTTCACCCCAGATTTCTACCGCAAAGCTGGTTAGTGCCCAGTGCCAACCTCTCTCACTACGATTTTTTCGCCAAGAGCTCTTTATGATATTTCTGATAACTTGCGTTTGTTTAAGCGAAGGCAATTTTGCCTTCATGTGTGAGGTTCCGAACCCATTTCAGACTGTGTAAAAAGTCTATTTCTTTGTTGCATATTTACCGTTAACCTTAAATCTAGACTGGTTTTAAAGCAACTAAAGAGCCGCTGAAAGCCATGAGCGAACACGTAAACGGAACAAACCGAGACCAAACAGTGCTTTTCCCTGACACTATCGACAAGTATATTGACAAAGAAAACCCTGTACGGTTCATAGACGCTTTTGTTGACAGCCTCAACTTGGAAAAGCTTGGTTTCAAACACTCAATACTGGCTGACACAGGAAGACCTTCCTACGATCCTTCAGACTTGCTAAAACTCTATGTCTACGGCTACCTCAATCAGATTAGGTCCAGTAGGAAACTGAAGAAAGAGTGCCACCGAAACGTTGAGGTCATGTGGCTCATGAAGAAGCTATCTCCAGACCATAAAACCATTGCCGACTTCAGAAAAGACAACGTTGACTGCATTAAACCCGTATTCAAAGAATTCGTCTACCTCTGTAGAAAACTCGATTTGTATGGTGCTCAACTCGTTGCCATTGATGGCACCAAATTCAAAGCAGTGAACTCAAGAAGTAATAACCTCAACGAGAAGACAGTCGCTTTAAGGCTTAAGAAAACAGAAGAAAAGATAGCAGAGTACCTCAAAGAAATGGACCAAAACGACACAGCTGATTCAAATGAAGATGAAAACGTCAATATCGATGATCTTAAGGAGAAAATATGCAAGCTTGAAGAGGAAAAGCAACGATACGAGCAAATTCAAGATCAAATGAAGGCAACAGGCCAGAAGGAGGTTTCTCTTGTGGATCCAGATAGCCGTTTAATGCGAGTAGACAGTCAACGGCTTGAAGTTGGCTACAATATTCAAACGTCAGTTGATGCAAAACAGCATCTCATTGTCGATTATGACGTGATCAATATCTCGACTGATCATCATCAGCTAGTTAAGGACGCTTTGTCAGCGAAGGAGACTTTGGGTGTTGACAGCTTTGATGTTTTGAGCGATAAGGGATTTTACGTTGAGAAAGATGTTTCTGACTGTGAGGATAATGGCATTAGGGTTTTCATGCCCATTCCTGCAGTTTTGAGTCCATACAAGAGTGTTGGGGTTCCTGCGCCTGAGTTTTATTCTGACAAGTTCGTTTATAACGCGAATAAGGACGCTTATGTATGTCCTGTTGGAGAGGAGTTGTCTTTTTGGAAGCTTGGTGGACGAGGAGGCGGTCTTAAGGGCAGGTTGTATCGAACAGCGTTTTGCTCTTGTTGTTCTGTGAGGGATAAATGCACTAGGAATAGGCGTGGAAGGTATATGTTTAGAGGAGAGTTTGATGGGGCTGTTGATCGTCTCAGGGCGAGATTGGAGACTTCTGAAGGCAAAGAGAAGTGTCGTTTAAGAAGGACGATTGTTGAGCATCCGTTTGGGACTATTAAGCGGGCTTTCAATCAGGGTTATTTATTGTTGAAGGGGTTTAGGAAGGTTAGGGGAGAGGTGGGGTTTACAATGCTTGCGTACAACATGAGACGAGTCATCAATATTTTTGGAGTTGGAACGATAATAAATTTGATGAATAAGTAAGAAACAGGACACAAGTAAAAGAGTCTTGCAAATAATAGTTCGGATGCTAAATGCCCTTAGGAGTTAGCTATGAGTTTTAACACAGTCTGATTTGGGTCTGAGACCCAGCGGCCTCACCACATTTTGCAAGCTACGCACAAAGCCAATTAGTCTTTAGCCTCGGGGAATCATTGCCACAAATTGTTCAGGCTCCATCTGCATGGATGCAAACACTGCCTAGCGCTATGCTCCAGAAAACGTCGTCGTGGGTTCCGTTGGGATGAGAGTACCCTATAGTCCCATCATTTCGGTGTTCGTAGCGTTCGACGTTTAGTTCGCTACATATGTCTCCTCGGTAGGGTTTTTCCCAGTTTAGCAGGGGATAGTAGAACTTGCCGTTTGCCATGCGTTGCTTAAGGACACTGGCCATTTCGCTTTTTCGGGGGACACTAAAGATGACGCCTTCCGCGTTATTGATGCCTGCATTTTCCATGTCGGTGATGAAACTTGGGCCTTCGCGGGTGATATCTACTCGGATGCGTTCAAAGCCTCCCCAGCGATCCTGCAACGCCTTGATATAACCTAAAACGGGGGCGTATTTTGTCGGTTGGCTGAATATTTTGAGGTGACGCAGAAAGAGGGTGTCATTTCTGCGTTCTACAACCGAGAAAACCATGTAGTCTCGGGTTTGAGCAGGGTCTAAACCACCAAAAAATTCGCCACTCTGCTCTACTTCGGGGTCGTGTACTTCGAGTTCTTCGTTGATGTTCTTTGCTGTGCCGATGCAACGAGCAATTAAGCTTTGGTTTAACCAGACGTTGTCGTCTTCTACCCATTCGGCCATCATTTCTCTCTGCCAACGCGACTGATCATCGCCCATCTGCGTCTTGATTTGCGTTATGATGTTGGGTTTTAGGGGTCCATTTGGGCTGAGGGCTTGCTCGTAGGTGACATGAGAGGTTTTATAGTGGCTATATTTTTTGTCGGTGAAGATCTTGTAGAAGATGTTATCAGTGCTCCAAGGCGTGCTGCTGCAGACGAATTTGCCGTCGGTCGTTCCGAGCGTATATAGGATGGCGTCGTAGAGATCTTCGTTGTTTGCCACGAAGTTGAATTCATCCGCATAGACCACATGAAGGGTTGGTCCTCGGATAGTTTCGGGGCTGTTGGGGAATGCTTCGATGCTGCTTTCGTTGACAAAGTTGATCAAGGTTTTTTGGGGCTTTAGAACTACGCCGGCGGGTAGTTTATGGGCAAAGGCCGCGATGCGTGAGATGATTCGTTTGGTTTGCCGCCAAGAAGGACCGACGATTCCGATTGCAACTTTGGGATGCGTAACAGCATATCTGAGAAGTAACGCCGATATGGTTTCGGTTTTACCGCTTTGTCTACACCAACGTGCAGCAATAAACTGGTTTTCCTCAAAGATTTTAATGAATTCTTCTTGGTAACTGTAGGGCTTAAAATCTAAAATGCGTTCAAAGAAGTCGAGGGTGTTGGTGCTTAATTTTTCGGTCTGTTCCCTAACGGTTTGTTTTAGTTGGAGGTTTTCTTTTTGTATCCCTTGCCATTTAGCTAGGAACTGGTTGGGGCGGAGTGCTCGGGGTTCTTTCTTGGATTTCCTTGAGCGCTTGTTTAAGTTGTGCATTTTGTTCTTCCATCACCTTTACTTTCTGCTCAACATCACGATAATGGGCATAATCGACGACGAGTTCTTTGTAAGTTTTAGAAATGTTAGCGACTGTTTGTAGACGCTGAACCTCAAGCCTGTTTAGCCCAGGCTTAATAGAAGCTTTTAGAGCACCCGCCAACATCATGATTGTTTCTTCAACACTAGGCAAATCCCTGGGAAGAGGAACCGAAGAGCAAACGTAGCCTTGAGTCTGCAACTGCAAACCCAAACGTTGACACTTCACAATCACAGCTCCCGGCGTCTTTTGCAGTTTACCAGCAATCTCAGCGATAGATACGTTACCTTCCGCGAGGGCCTTGAGTTCTGTCTCCTCTTGGATTGTCCATCTTTTGCGATTAGTCACCGATTGATACCCGATTGTTTGCTCGCCAACTGAGCTTATAAATTATTAGCTACAGACCCAAAAAACAAGAACTGTACAACAGCAAACCAATCAACACAGAAACAAAAATGCCCACCGTCTGAAGCGCGTTAAGTGACGCAAAGCTTGACTTCTCTATAACTTAGCGCAAAGATTATTAATTTTAAGAACCTTAGCTATAATTGGTGTTTTTATGAGGATTAAATATACTAGTGTGTACGTTAGCGATCAGGGCAAAGCATTAAAGTTTTATACCGAGGTCCTTGGTTTCATAAAAAAGGCAGACATAACAGCAGGAAAATACAGGTGGTTGACTGTTACTTCGCCTGAAGACCAGGATGGTGTCGAGTTAGTTCTTGAGCCAAACGAAAACCCAGCTGCAAAGGCATATCAAGAAGCTCTCTTCAAGCAGGGTATTCGCGCAACAATGTTCATTGTGGATGATATCCAAAAAGAATATGAACGATTAAAAAAGCTTGGAGTGAAGTTTACCATGCAGCCAACAAAGCTACCAGGTACGCCTTCGACCATAGCAGTACTGGATGACACCTGTGGCAATTTGATACAGATCACACAGATGGTATATTTCGTAGTAATATGGAGATTGGCAAGTCTAATTTGAAATCATGAATATTTAGAACCACTTGTTTCTTTCAGGTTTTCCTTTACTCTGAACTTCACCATCTCTTATCAAATCTATGGGAATTGGCTTATCCAAAGAAAACTTAACGGTGCCCTTCTCTATCAAACTGCTCTTCATGTGAACACAATTTTGTTCGTACCTCTTTGAAGTTAATTTGCGATTGGTTGACAAGTCAACAAGTATAATGGGTTTAGGAGAATACCCCGTAAAAGTTTGAAATTGGAACTTTGGAGTGCGCGTCCAAACTGGTGTTATTACCCAATTGTTAACTGCGCCTTCATGATAAATATCAATGGTTACTGTTACTGTTTTGCCACTTGTTAAATTTCCAAGTTGCGAGGAAGAAACACTCATTGTTGGATAACTTTTGAAGAGTGAAAGAATCTTGTCGTCAGTTGCAAAAGTTCCTCCGCTTAACGGCACGGTCATATTGATTTGTACGTTTCCACTTGCATCATAGGCTAAAACATGCAAACCAGCGTTAAATGCCGTTCCACCGCCCGAATTAGTTACTGATCCCGTGATCTCTAAAAAATTAGATGGCGGAAAACCACCCCCTAATTGGGCGATATATAGCGCAGAATAATTTGTGGCCGTTACTGAGCTGACAAGATGTGGAGTAGTTAAATTAGCGCTTAAGTCAGCTAATTGACTGTTAAGATTTGAAATTGTGCTATTAAGATTGGCTATTTCATTTCTAATTGAAGCAATTCGGTTATCCTTCTCTTGAATTATCCCCTCATAATAGAATAAAGTTCCAACAATTGAACTAACAAAAAGTACAACCAAAAGGGTCGCAATTACTGGAAGTTTGTGGCTTTCTTTCAAATCAGGTCATCCTGTAGCTGGAGAGTTTGCCCAAACTGGAGTCACTGTCCAATTGTAAGCAACACCTTCATGAATAACGTTCTCTTTGATTGTTACAATTTGTCCGCTACTTAAAGTACTAGTTAACGAAGAAACATCGGCATATTCGTTCGTTGAGTTGTCACTTCCAAAAAATCCTGAGCCTAAAGGAACAGTAACATTGGTTTCCAAAACGCCATTCATGTCATATCCAATGACGCGCAAACCTGTGTTGAATGCGGTGCCTCCCCCTGTATTGGTTACGGTACCGCTTATCTGGACGAAATCATAAGGAACTGTGTAGTTGGGACCGCCGGGATATTCTTGAGAGAACTTCCAGATTTCCTGGGTTGTGAGTGTAGAAACAATGTTTGGAGAAGTGAAATTGCTTATTTGATTTTCGATATTTGAAATCTGGCGGTTTAGGTAAGGGATTTGGCTTTCCAATGATGCAATCTGGGCGTCTTTTTGGCTTACGGCGTTGTTGAAATATGTTATCATTCCTGCCATAACGATTATTATAGCGATTACCAGAGCTACTATGACCAGCTTGTTAATGCCCATACCTTTGTCTTGTAATCAGTCAAAATAAAAGGTTTTTTGTGTGTATTTTTAGACTAAATAAGTTTTACTAAATCAAATTTGTTGACAAAGCTAAACCTAAAACGTGCCCCATCGCCTCAATTATTTAACGAGCAAGCGCTAATATTATTCATCATAACTGTTATTGTGCTTTTTTGCTTGCGGTTGCATTATAATATGGAAATCTCATCATCATTCCAATTCTATTTTACAAAAATTTTTTCCATTACAACTTTTGATAAGTCACGAAAAACACATTTCTTAATCGACCGGAAATACATACTATTGTTTGAAAAAAAATGCTAGCAAAAAGCCGATAGGCGATTTGCTGCCTTATTTCTGCTGGTTTTTTCTTTCAAGGGCATTTTGGTCGAGATAGTATTTTCCGTTGACTTCAACGAACATTTTTGCTTTTTCTCTACGCCTCTCCATGATTCTTACAGTTATCCGTGACAAACCCAGTTCTTTAGCTGTCAGGGCGGTTTGGGGGCTTATGGCTCCTTTCTCTTGGAATTTCTGGATAATTTCCTGAATTTTCTCATCTCGCCAGCCTTGCGGCTCTGTTGGTTCTTGTTGGCTTGGTGGAGGAGGGGGAATTGGAGCGATGATTGGCGTAGTTTGTGCTGGGGCTTGGGTTTGTTGGGTTTCTTTGGCTACACTAAAAGTTGCTTTGCCTTCGTTGTCAGGGCCAATTCCGCTGCTGTCTACTTTCGGTGCTTCAGATGGTGTTGGGTTCAGTTTTATGACAACTTCAGTTTTGTTTTTCACTGAAACAGAAATTGGCATTGAAGCAATGTACCCTATAGCAATGGCTTTAATCGAGTAATCGCCATCTTTGAAATCGTCGAAAACAGCTTGTCCCTTGTTGTTGGTTATGCCCGACAAATCTTGTTGACCGCTAGCAGATACAGTTGCCCCAGAAATTGGAGCTTGAGTTTGAGCGTTTTTCACTGTCACCGTAAATTTGCGTTGGCGACTGAGCCATATGAGGATTATGACGATCACTATTACGATGATAATTATGATTAAGATGATCCAAATAATTGATCCGAAGCCAGATGAGCTCGGGGTTGGTGATGAAGATGCACTGGAGGGACCAGCTATAACTGACACAGTGTTGTCTTGGCTATTGGTAAAATATATTGCACTTTTGCCTGAGTCATAGGTTCCTGCCCAAGGTAAATGACCCACAGCTATGGTTTCGACCACTTTGTTTGTACTGTCTGATATTGCTACGACTTTGTTGCTTTGATGAAGGGCTACGAATATTTCGCCTCGAGAGGGATCGTAAACTAACCCTTCAACTTGAACTTCATGATTCAAGTCCGAAATAGTTGCAACCACCGCATTAGTGCTATCCGAAATAACTGTGATAACGGTAGGGTTTCCGTTGGCTCCGCCAACACCTGTGGCTACTAATATCTCGCCTTTTGCAGGATCGTAGGCTACAAATTGAGGGGCACCCGGCAGAGGCAAAGTCGTAACTACCTGATTGGTACTATCAGATATGACTGAGAGAGAGTAATTCTTGGAGTCAGTTTCATAATTGGATACGAACATCTCGCCTTTGCCAGAATCGTAGGCGATGCTAAAAGGTTCGACTCCGACGGGTATGGTTGCCACGACGGTGTTTGTTGTGTCTGATACTACTGAGACGGTGCCGTCGTAAGAATTGGTTACAAATAATTCGCCCTGTGCGGAATCGTAAGCTATGTTGTAGGGGGATTGTCCCACGGGTATGGTAGCAACTACGGCGTTGGTGCTATCCGATATAACCATGACATTGTTATCATGTAAATTAACGACGAATATCTCGCCTTTAGCAGAATCATAAGCTACTCCATCGGGGTAGCCTCCTACGGGTATAGTTGCTATTACGGTGTTTGTGTTGTCAGAAATAACCGAAACAGTGTTGCCTTGACCATTACTTACGAATATCTCGCCTTTACCAGAATCATACGCTATGCCTTGCGGAGTATTTCCAACCGGTATTGTTGCAGTTACTCCCAGAGCACTAACCATGTTGACTGTTGACAAAACAAAGATTACAATGAAGACTAAAACCATAAGCTTGGAATATTTACCCTTCACAGATATTACTCTCCTTTCCTTCTAAATCGGGTAGCGTCCAAGGAGATTTAAGGGTTTTGCTTGCTTGGTACGTGCCCAAAAATTGATTATGAGTAAATGGACTTATTCATTGCAAAATCATTTTGAAGCTCCAAGCCAGCATCGACAGCAGTCTTCATTCAAGACAATGAATTCCAACGCTCATAAAGCAGAATAGAACCTCAAAACCCTATTGCTCCAACCATCAACTATACCTATTACTCGATTGAGATTACAAAGCCCATCGACACAGAAACACAAACCTCAACATACACCCACACTATACCCACACACCCCAACATAGAATCCAACATGACTGCGCGAACCAACCGCGCCACCCACACACAAAACACAACAGAGAAACAACCCAAACCAAAAAACCAAACAAACCCAAACCCCCAAGTGTAATGTGCAATCCTACGCCACCACACTCACACAAAGAAAACAAAATGAAAATTGCGATTGTTTTAAAAGAAGGCAAAAGGTAAATTGGATTTAAGGCGAATCAAAGTGGGCTTAAGAAACTTCATAGAACAACTCCAAAACAAGGGTGAATTAACAAAGATTACAAAGCCTGTCTCAACCGAATACGAGATGGCAGGCATTATCGCTGCTTTAGGCGAGAAACCAGTTTATTTTGAGAACATTAAAGAATCCAGCATCCCTGTGGTGGCTGGGATAGTTTCCTCGAAAGAGTTGATTTGCCGCTCAATGGGCATAACCAAAGAGCAACTTCTCCCAAAACTGCTCTCAGCCATCGAAAAGCCTATCGCACCACAGATGGTTGAGAAGGCACCTTGTCAGGACGTTGTCGAGAAAAACGTTGATTTAACCAAGCTTCCAATCATGCATTACACTGACAAAGACGGCGGAAAATACATCGCCTCAGCCGTATCTATTGTCAAAGATCCACAACTCGGCCCAAACATGTGCTTTCACCGCTTAATGCTCAAAGACAAAAACCACTTTGTCGCCCGAATCGTCGAGAACCGAGGCACAGACTCAGCGCTCAAGAAGGCTGGCGGAGAACTCGACATTGCCTTCTGCATTGGCAACTCCACTGCGGTCCTTCTTTCAGCGGCGACAACATTACCAATGGGCGCAGATGAATTGGGAATGGCAAACGCATTAGAAAAAACCGATTTGGTCAAATGCAAAACTGTGGACCTTGAAGTTCCAGCAGACAGCGAATTCATCTTGGAAGGGCGCATCACCAAAGAGAAAGCGACGGAGGGTCCCTTCCTCGACTTGACAGGCATCGTTGATCGCGAACGCCAACAACCTGTCGTCGAAATCAAATGCATCACCCACCGCAAAAACTCCATCTACCAAACCATCCTCGCAGGCAAAAACGAACACAAGTTCCTTATGGGTATGCCAAAAGAACCCACCATCTACAGCGAAGTCGGCAAAGTTTGCCAAGTTAAAGACGTCTATGTTACGCCGGGCGGATGCAGCTGGCTCCACGCAGTTGTACAAATCAAAAAACAGAACGCCGACGACGGCAAAAAAGCCATAGCCGCCGCTTTCAAAGGACACGGATCCCTCAAACACTGCGTCATCGTGGACGATGACATAAACATCTACGACCCTCAAGACGTTGAATGGGCAATCGCCACGAGACTACAAGCCGACAAGAACGTTGTAATCCTCTCTAACCAGCCTGGTTCATCATTGGATCCTTCAGGCGACCTCTCTGAAGGCAAAAAAGCCACCACCGCCAAAGCAGGCCTAGATGCTACGGCACCGCTGGTCTCGACGGGCAAGGGCTTTAAGAAAGTAGACTACGTTAAAGTTGATTTAAACAAGTACTTGTGATTAGCATGGAACTGACTAAACAAGAACAAACTATGCTCGACGGCAACGAAGGCTACGCCGTACGCAAAAGCATGGAAATCCTCGTTGCGCTCGGCGAGATTTTCGGGGCAAAAGACCTAATTAAAGTTGGCAGCGTCCAAGTCGCGGGAGTATCCTACCATAACCTTGGCGATGCAGGACTCGAATTCCTAAACAAACTCGCAGTGGACGGCAGAGTCAAAGTACTCACCACCCTCAACCCAGCGGGCATGGACTTGGAAAACTGGCAGCAACTCGGAATCAGTGCCGAATTCGCCGAAAAACAAAACCTCGTCATCGACGCCTTCAAACACATGGGCATCCTAATCAGCTGCACCTGCACGCCCTATCTAATCGGCAACTTGCCACTCTACGGAGAACACCTCGCATGGTCCGAGAGCAGCGCAGTCACATTTGCAAACTCGGTTTTGGGCGCAAGAACCAACCGTGAAGGAGGACCATCCGCACTTGCAGCAGCCTTTGTCGGAAAAACCCCCAATTACGGGTTGCATTTGGATGAAAATCGTGTACCCGATGTACGTGTTCAAGTTAACGCAGAATTAACCAAACTCTCCGATTGGGGAGCTCTAGGTTACGCTATTGGCAAGAAAGCCGAAAACAAAATCCCCTACATCACAGGCATAAAAGCAGCAGAACTCGACGAACTCAAATCCTTCTGCGCATCAGTTGTGACATATGGCGCAAAACCGCTCTTCTACATGAAAGGCGTAACGCCGGGAGCTGAACAACAACCTCAACTCAAAGAAGAAGTGGTAATTGAGCAAAGTGACATCAAAAACGCTTACGATAACATCAACGACGAAGTGTCTGAAATTGAGCTAGTTTGCGTAGGTTGCCCGCACTGTTCAATCAAGGAAATATCCGAAATCGCAGAGTTAGTCCAAGGCAAAAAAGTAGCGCAGGGAACAGAGTTCTGGATAGCCACATCCCGAAGTGCAAAAAACCTCTCAGACCAACGGGGCTACACTTCAGCTATCGAGGCGGCTGGCGGCAAATTTGCCTGCGACACATGCATGGCAGTCGCACCCCTAAAAGGCAGGTTCAAATCATTGGCGACAACGTCAGCGAAGGGATGTTTCTACTCGAGACAGAATCTTATGAAAACCAAGATGGGCAGCATGAAAGAATGCGTAGAAGCAGCGGTGACTGGAAAATGGAACAGCTAAAAGGCAGAATAATCTACAAAGGCAAAGCAGAAAGCGAAGCGCTAGTTACGGAGATGCCTATTTCGTTCTATGGCGGCGTGGACCCAAATACTGGCGTCGTCATCGAGAAGGGACACCAACTAAACGGTCAAAGCGTCAAGGGCAAAATCCTCGTGTTCCCACAGGGCAAAGGCAGCACAGTCGGCAGCTACACGCTCTACCGCATGAAGAAAAACGGCACCGCCCCAGCAGCTATGATAAACAAAGAAACCGAAACCATCATAGCTGTCGGCGCCATCATAAGCGAAATCCCCACCGTAGACAAAGTGGATATCTGCAAGATAAAAACAGGCGACAAAGTCAGCATAGAAAACGACATCATCAAGATTCAATGAGCCATTCCTTATTTTTACATTAGATTTTTCTATTCAATTGATTTTTAAAATTGAATTCTGTACATAACAAAATTGACACATCCAAGATTAAGAAAACGAGCAACATCAAAATACACAAGAATATACAATAAACTGTAATGTTAAATTAGCAGAACACAAATAGACATAGTTGGTTACGATTACAATGAGCGATTCAAGACCCATCATCCTGAAAATTGGCGGTTCAGCCATCACCGACAAAACTGGAGAATTAGCGGCAAAAACCGAAATTATCAACCGCTTAGCTGAAGAAATTAAACGGGCTGACCTTGACAACCTGATTGTTGTTCATGGAGGCGGAAGTTTTGGTCATCCGACTGCACTAAAATATGGCTTAAAAGACGGTTACAATGAAGACCCAAACCAAAAACTAGGATTCGCCGAAACCCATCACGTCATGACAGTTTTAAATGGCTTAGTTATGGACGCCATGATTTGGCATGAAACCGCAGCCGTAAGCATAGCGCCATCATCATGCTTCTTAACGGAGAATGGAAAAATCAAATTCTTCGACGAAACCGTCCTCAAAGCCATGCAAAAAATGAATTTCACACCAGTCATGTATGGCGACGCTGTTTTAGATGAAAAGTTAGGCTTCACAATCCTCTCAGGCGACCAACTCGTAGCCTACCTAGCCATAAAGTACAATGCATCAAAAATTGTAGTCGGCACGGACACAGACGGCATTTTCGATGCAGACCCAAAGACTAACCCAGATGCCAAACCATACAAAAAACTCACCTTAGCCGAACTCAAAGCGATTCAGCCTAAACTTGGCAAAGCTCAAGGCAAAGATGTAACGGGCGGCATGGCAGGTAAAATCGCAGCACTAATCCCAGCAGTCGAGGCAGGGATCCATGTAACGGTAACGGGTGCCACAAAAGGGTTATCTATTTACAGAGCCTTAACAGACCAAAGTGTGTTAGGCACTGAAATAGAGAAGACCTAAGATGGCAGAAGAAACAGGCAAACGCAAAGAAGACCACATAAGAATCTGCTTGGGCAACAAAGCTCAAGCCAAAAACGCTACTGCAGGCTTCGAAGACATCCAACTCGTCCACCGTGCGCTGCCAGAAGTTAACAAAGCCAAAATCAACCTAGCCACCACTTTTTTGGGCAAAAAATTCTCAGCCCCAATAATTGTCGGAGCCATGACAGGCGGAACAGAACACGCCACACAAATAAACTCTGCAATCGCCCAAGCCGTCGAAAAACTTGGGTTAGGGATGGGAGTTGGAAGCCAACGGGCAGCCATCGAAGATCAAAAACTTGAAGAAACCTACGCCATAACCCGAAAAATGGCGCCAAACGCGTTCTTAATCGCAAACATTGGAGGAGTCCAACTTGTTCATGGTTATGGCTTAAAAGAAGTCCGAAAAGTCGTTGAAATGATAGAGGCTGATGCTGTCGCAGTACATTTGAATGCGTTGCAGGAAGCAGTTCAGCCTGAAGGTCAAACTAACTTTAAGGGCGTTTTAGGTAAAATCGCTGAAATCGCAGGAGCACTTGATACGCCAGTGATTGTTAAGGAAACTGGTGCAGGAATTTCTGCAGAGGATGCCAAAGCGCTCGAAGATGCGGGGGTTAAAGCCATCGATGTAGGCGGGGTCGGTGGCACAAGTTTTGCGGCAGTCGAATATCATCGCACTTCGACTAAACAGGTTTCGTGTGGGGAAGCTTTCTGGGACTGGGGCATCCCGACAGTAGTGAGCTTGATAGAAACGGTTCAAACCGTAAAGTTGCCAGTGATCGCTTCAGGTGGCTTGCGAAGCGGCACCGATGTGGCCAAAGCCTTAGCATTAAACGCCACGTTGACAAGCATCTCTCAACCAATTCTTCAAACAGCAGTTAAAGGCGCCAAAGAAACTGAAGAAAAACTTTCATGTTTAATCGAGGAATTACGCAATGCCCTGTTTTTGGTTGGGGCAGAAAAAATAGTTGATTTAGCCAAGATACCCGTCGTCATTACAGGCAAGACTGGCGAGTGGCTGCAAGCCAGAGGGTTTAATCTGCAAAGATACGCTAAAAGAGGAGCACACTAAAGTGGATATCGAAAAGTTTCTAGAAGACACTGCACCTTTAATCGATAAAACCATCGAAAAATACATTCCAAGACAATTTGCCAAAGACGCAGTTCTCTTCAAAGTTAACCCGCCCATGTACAGTTACACCCTTGAACCGCTCAATAAGGCAATTGCCGACCCAATTTGGGATATGCTGGACCGAGGCGGAAAACGTTGGCGCCCAGCCCTCTTCTTGCTAATCTGTGAAGCCCTCGGACAAAAAGCGGATTACTGTTTAGATTTCTCAATTATCCCCGAAGTTATCCACAACGGCACACTAGTCATCGACGACATCGAAGACAGCTCGGAAATACGCCGAGGTAAACCCTGTACCTACAAGATTTTCCAAATGGACATCGCCGTAAACGCTGGAAACGCCATGTACTATCTACCGCTTCTGCCATTGATGGCACAAAGAACAAAAATCTCACCCGAGGTCCAACGGGATGTTTACGAGGTTTACGTTCAAGAAATGATTAACCTCAGCATGGGGCAAGCCATGGACATCGCTTGGCACCGAGGAATCGCTAACGCCGACGACTTGGAGGAAGAAGACTATCTGCAGATGTGTGCCTACAAAACAGGCACTCTTGCGAGGATGGCAGCAAAAATGGCGGCAGTTATGTCGGACGCTAACAGGCCCTTAGTAGAAAAGCTGGGTCGCTTTGCAGAAAGCATCGGCGTTGCCTTCCAAATGCAAGACGATATCCTCGATTTGACCGGGGAAGAGTTCGCTAAAAGCAAAGGTTGCGTTGGAGGAGACATTACCGAAGGCAAACGCTCTCTATTAGCTATCTACACCCTGAAAGTTGCAAAACCTGTAGATAAGAAACGCCTAATTGAAATCCTCAACATGCACACTAGCGACCAAAAACTCCGCGACGAAGCCATAACTCTCATGAAAAAATATGACGCCTTTGAACATGTGAAACAAACCGCTGAAAGAATGGTTATGGAAAGCTGGAGTGAAGCAGAAAAACTGTTGCCTACGCCGCAAGCTAAGGAAAAATTAAAAGCGTTCGCCGAATTCTTGATAAAACGAAACAAGTAACATTTCAGCGAGCGTATGTGATTTGGCATTAGATAACGATAGTGAACTGCGTGAGTTTATTCGTAAAGCTGCTTTGCTAAACGCTGTTGGGCATGATGGGAAAGCGCAGGCAGGCGCGATGGTTGGTAAGATTCTTGGCGAGAAGGCAGAGCTTAGAATCCGCGTCAAAGAACTCGCAGGAATAATCAACATTGTTGTAAATGAGGTTAACAGTTTGTCGCCATCTGAGCAGAAGGCGATTGTTGAAGCGAATTGGCCCGAAACCCAAAAGAAACATGAAGCTGAAGAAAAGAAGCTGCCGTCGCTGCCGAACGTCGACAAATACAAACAAATAGTCACCCGTTTCTCCCCGAACCCAGATTGCGTTTTGCATTTGGGTTCTGCAAGAGCCATCCTGTTGAGCCACGAGTATGCTCGCATCTACAACGGCAAATTCATACTTCGATTCGAAGATACTGACCCCAAAATCAAACGTCCATCCCTGAAGTTCTATGATAGCATCCGCCAAGATTTGAAGTGGCTAGGCTGCACTGTCGACGAGGAATACATCCAAAGCGACCGGCTATCAATCTACTATGAATACACTGAGAAACTTATCGGAGACAGCAACGCTTACGTCTGTGAATGCATTCCCGATGTTTTTCGTAAAATGATCATTGAAAAACAGGCGTGTCCTTGCAGAGATTTACCAGCCTCTGAGAATCTGGAACGTTGGCATCGAATGCTGGATGGCGGCTATACTGAGGGGCAAGCAGTGGTTCGAGTGAAAACTGATCTTGAAAACCCAAACCCAGCCGTTCGAGATTGGCCAGCACTACGCATTATCGACACTAAAAAGTATCCTCATCCACGGGTGGGAAGCAAATACATCGTTTGGCCGCTGTACAATTTGGCTGCAGGCTTAGATGATCATTTGATGGGAATGACGCACATAATCCGTGGCAAAGAACATTACACGAACATGGTCCGTCAAAAATACATGTACGATTACCTTGGCTGGACCTACCCCGAAGCGATCCATTACGGCAGACTAAAAATCACTGGCGCCGACTTGAGCAAATCCAAAATTGTCGCAGGTATAAAAGCAGGCAGCTACACGGGCTTTGACGATCCAAGACTGGGAACCTTTGCTGCACTGAGGAAAAGAGGCATTACCCCTGAAGCTATTAAAAAAATGATTATCGACGTGGGCATAAAACCAAACGATGTTACTTTGAGTTGGGAAAACTTGTATTCATACAATCGTAAAATCCTCGATACAACAAGCAGCCGCTACTTCTTCGTGGCTGAACCGGTTGAACTCAAAGTTACGCAGGTGCCGAAACGGAGTTTCCATGTTTTATTGCCATTACAGCCTGACAAACCCGGTCAGTACAGAGAATATTCTATAAATCATGAAGAAAATGACCAACTGAGTTTTTGGGTTTCAAAGAAGGACGCAGAAACGATGGAACCCGAAAAAGTCTTCAGACTCATGGAGCTCTTCAACGTCAAAATCGAAACTAAAAATGACAGCTTTGTGACCGCAAAGTTTGCCAGCGAATCCTACGAAGACGTACGCAAAATCAAAGTCCAACTCATCCAGTGGATCCCAGAAGGCACCGAGTTCTCAAGCCAAGTGGTCATGCCAGACGCATCAGTTACCGAAGGATTTTCTGAAGCTGACTGCAAAAAGTTAAAGCCAGACGTCATCATACAGTTTGAACGCTTCGGATTCGTGCGTGTAAATGAAGTCGGTGAAAAAATGGTCTCTTACTACGCACACAAATAGGTGAAAAAACATGAGGAAACTCGATAAAGCAATAATCTGGCCAGTCTACTTCGACTGCAACAAAACAAGAAAGGATGGACGCCGAGTCCCAAAGACCATAGCCGTGCAATCGCCAAAAATCTTGGAAATCAAAGAAGCGGCTGACAAACTATCATTAGAGAACGAAATGAATGTTGAAGCTCATTTTCCCAAAGCGCCGTGGGCTAAGTCAGGGATGCTGTTGGTTGAGAAGAATGAACCGAAAGAAAAGATAATTCAAAAACTCGCAAAACAACTAATGAAGATTAAAAGCCAGCAACAACAGCTGTCAGCAAGACATTAAAATAAAAAAAGAAATTTTATGCTTTTTCTTTGGTTATCAGAACAGCATTGATTACGCCATCGCTGCCAGGTCGACTCGTCACTTTCGCTAACCCCAAAGAAGTTTCGATTTCAGCTCCCATGGTGATGACGCCTCTGCGATTGTAGTCAACGTTTGCGCCGTTTTTAACCACTCGGGTGATTTCGGTTTTCTCTGTTTTGCCGCTCTTTGGGTCAGTTACGGAAGCGAACTTGTCGGCGAGAACCTTTATTCTGCAGATGCCGCCCATTCCACGGGTGGTCTTGCGTCTGGGTTCCCCCAAAACCGTTTCTGCAGCGTAGCCGCCTGCCTCATACTTTTTCTTGCTGCGGTAAGCTCGTTTTTTGCCGCCGGTAAGCTTTCTTTTACGTAAACTACTATGAGTAGACATATTCTACCTATCCTTGATTCGAGTAGCAACTAAAATCATAGATTCCAATATAAACATACTGTTTTAAAGGCAAAGTTTTGTGGGTTTTCTGGATTTTTGTTCATGAATGTTCAGAGAAAACCCGATAAAACAATAACCAACAGTTTGTTGAAAAAACTGAGTTTTAATATTTAGGCGATTTTGGCTTGTTTTTTTGTTTTTCAAGTTTGTGCAAGCAGGTGTAGCCTATGCTTGTTCAGCGTTGTTCTCAGGATTTTCCTGTTCTGTATCTTTTTGTTGACGTTCTGCCAAGTCCTCTTTTATGGCTTCTCCAAATATCTTCTTGAGGTCCTTCTTCATGACAGCTGTATCTGTTGTTAATCCGAAGTAGTCTGAGAAGTAATCTGTGGTCTTGAGGGCTAATGTTCGGCCACTTCGCTCAGACATGATTAAGCCCATGTCTTTAAGCATCTTTACGTGTCCGTAGGCGTGTTGTCCTCGGACGTCTATGACTCTTTTCTGTGAAATGGGTTGACGATATGCGATGTAGGAAAGCGTTTTGAGTGGACCTGAAGATAGCAGTGGGCGATTCACCAGTTTCTTAATTAAGTGAGTAAATTCTGCTTTTACCTGCAAAACGTAACGTTCATTCTTAAGGGGCAAAATCTCCAACGCCGTATTGCGTGCAACATATTCTTTCATGAGGATTTCAACGTAGGTTTGGGTTCTTTTCTTGGATCGGCTGCCTACAACCTGACATAGCTCGTTTAAGTCTAAGGGGCGGCCAGCAACGTATAGAGCTGCCTCTAAGAGTGCTAAATGATGGACTTTTCGCTCGTTTTCCTGAACCTGCTCAAACGCAGGATTCGGAGGTTGACTTTGCTCAACTAATGGGTTTTTCGGCTTTTCCAACGTTCAGTTTCCCCACAGCTATGTAGAGTTCCTCGGTTTCTTCGTTCTGCCACAGGCTAACTAAGCCATCCTGCGCAAGGAACAACAGATAAATAAACATTCTCAGCGCTTCGATGCGTGTTGCGCCTTTGGTTAAGGTTGAGAAATCAATTATGCCTTGACCACCCGTTTTCTCGATGAGTATAGCATAGAGTTGGTCGACTTGCAGTTCGAGTTCGGCGATGAACTTGTCGAATTGAGGCAACAAATCGGTGACGGCGGGCAAAACTGGATGCTGCTCGATTACATGGTTTAGGCTTAGGAGTTTTTCACCCTTCAACACGTCATCCAAAACTTCGAGCAGATGCTGGATAGTGGTAGAAGTTAACTCGTGACGTAATGGCAGGAATAGGGGTGGTGGAACGAAATCTGTAGGAACCTTAGGCAACACGGCGGGCGGTTCCTGCAATGTAAGTAGAAGCTTAGACTTCATCAAATAAATCAACGCTGAAGAATCCAAAGCGACCCCGGATGCTCGGAAATCTACCTTTTCGGGGTGGGTTCGCTCCATCTCTGATAGGAACGTTCTGAGTAAGTATGCGATGTTGACGTTCCATGGGGTGACTTTTTCGAGTTTGCTGATTTCGAAGAGGATGTTCCATGGTGGGCGCAAGTAGAAGGGTCGTCTCATGGGAATAGTTGGTGGCGGCGAGGTCATTGTTTTGGTGCCTCCGGTGGGAACTTTGCTGTTACCACGTTTGAGATTCCGTTGCGTTCGTATACTCCGTAGACTCTTTGGGCTTTGTTAACCATTTCGGGTCGGAGGCTAATAACTATGAACTGGATTTTTCCCGCTTCCTCAAGCAGTACTTCGGCGAGTTTTGTGGTGTGGAAAGCGTCTAAGTGGGCGTCAACTTCGTCAAGTATGTAGAAGGCTGCAGGCGTGAACTCTTTGAGCGAGAAGATGAAGCTAACTGCAGATACAGAGCGTTCGCCACCGCTGGCTCCACTGACAACAATCGAGGGTTTATTTGGGAACTGCACCAACATGTCAATGCCGCCGCTGAAGGGCGTCTCAGGGTTTTCCAGCTTAAGTGTTGCTTCTCCGCCGCCTGTGAGCTTAGAAAAGTAAACTTTTAGGCTGGCGTTGATTTTCTCAAATGCGTCCATGAAGATTTTGCGTTTCTTAGATTCAATCTCATCCATGAACAGCACTATGGCTTGTTTTTCCCGTTCCAATTCGTTTAAGCGTACGGACAATTCGCGGTAACGCGAAATCTGCTCTGAATAGTGCGAGGAAGCTAGCTGATTGATGGCACCGATGCGTTCCATTTCAAACTGCATCATTCGGATGGTGGTTTCGGCTTCCTGTACTAGCCGTGGATTAGTCTCCAGCGGTTTCTCATACCCGAATATTCGGAGTTGACCCTGAAGCTGCTGCAACCGCATCTGGCTGGTCTCGATACCCAATTGTAGTTGGTTTAGAAGCCGATCAGCCTGCTCATATTCCGAATCCAGTAAGCGCAACTCAGAGTCTATAGAGTCAATTTGGGAAGTGAACTTTTTAGATTCTTCACGCGCCGAGAACACTGCCTTTGAAAGATCAACGCGGCTCTTCTCCAACTCGTCGGCTTCTTTCTTGATTTGGTCGCGCTCCAAAATTGCATCCGCAACTTCCTTCTCCAGCTTTCCTTTTTGCTGATCAATTTTGTCAACCTGAATCTTTGTGTTCTTGTAACCTATCCTAAGAACCCGATCGAACTGTGACTGATGAGTGGAAATCTCAGTTTGCGCAGAACCTAAACGTTGCCGCAGGGTGTTTAGTTCTTCGCCGACTTTTTCGCGTTGAACTTCAAGTTCTTGGATGTGTGCGACATCGGTTTTTAGCCTTAGGGCTGCGATTTCTGCATGGATTTTCTGATGGTTTCGTCGGATGTTATTTCTTTCGTTTCGGTAGACATCCATGCGGCCTTTGTAAGATGCTGCTTCACGTTCAAGTTTGCCACCGTATTTTTCTATATGATGGACGTTGAATTGGGTTCGTTTAACGCTGCGTTTTACCCTGATTATTTCTCTCTCAAGCATGGCGACGGATTCAGTGAGTTTTGTAATTGCGATTTTTGTGTTCTCGAGTTCTTCGTCGATTCCAACGATGTCAGTGCCCCGTTGCGTTAGGTGGCTTTGGAGCGCTTTAACTGCCTCGTTCAAGCTTTTTAGGGCGTTTTCGCTTGGAATAATCGTTGAGAAATCGATCGGTGCACGGTAATAGCCGCTTTCAAAAGCTCCTGGCTCATACAAGTCACCGTTAACGGTAACTGCCCTGTACCCTTCGTTTGAGAGCGCAAAAGCTGCTTTGTCATTTGAGACAACTACGGTGTCTCCGAAGACATAGTTAATGGCAAGCGCATAGGTCTCATCATACTTCAGGAGGTTAGCAAGGGGGCCAACTGTGCCTTCCTGGTTGGGAGGTTCCTTGTTTTTTATGGTGATGGCGCCCTTTAGGGGTATGATTTTGATTCGGCCCAGTTTCATGCGTCTGAGGGTTTCCATGCAGGTGAAGGCTACGTCTATGTCTTTAACGACTAAAGCGTCAAGCCATCCTGTGGCGGCGGCATCGACAGCTTTCTTGTAGCCTTTATCAATCTTTATGAGGTTCCTTAGTCTTCCGTGGATTCCAGCGATGGCGCCAACGTCGCTCATTTCTTCGATGCCTCGAAGCGCTTTTTCTTCGTTGGCGATGGTAGCTGCGAGGTCTCTTTGTGTAGCAAACTCTACCACGGCGTCTTTGGCGGAGCTCGCGATTTTTTCGGCTTCTGTGATTTCTTTTTGAACTGTTTCCTTCTGGAGTGTTTTACGTTCAATGTTGTGCTCAAGGTTTTTGAGTTGGGTTTTTTGTTCTCTTTGAACTTGTTCGAGTTCTGATAGGGATTTTTCTATTTCGACTAGGCTGGTTTGGAATCTTTCTTTTCGAACAGACAGGTTTTTGATTCTTCCAACACAAAGTCGAAGAGCAGACTTATCCTGAGTGTATTCGGAACGTAAGTAGGCAACTCGTTTGACATGACTTTCGATTTGAGCTTCTAAAGCACGTATTTTTAGGTTGTTGTCGTCGAGTCCACCCCAAAGTTGACTGGTCTCTTGCGCCAACACCCCGTGCGAAGCTTCTTTTTCAACTATTTGTGCTTTTAGTTTTTCGTGTTCGCTGCGGAATTGACGGATTTTTAAGCGGTTATCCCTAATCTCATTTCTCAGGTTCTCATGTTGGGTAATGCTGTTTTCGCGGACGCGCTTGAAACTTTCAAGGCTTGATTGTCCAGAACTAATTTTTGTCGTTAACTCGGTAAGTTTAGATTTTAACTCGCCAATCTTAATTTGGACTTTTAGAACTTCTGACCCGCCTTGCTCAAGTCCTTCGCCGCTGAGTTTGCGCCAGTCACCTTCAATCTCGTGGCGTTTGGATCTGCGAAGGTCCCGTTGCTCTTTTAATTTGTCGACTCTTTCCTTGACCTTAACGGTTTGCCCCGTGCTTTCGTTTATTCTTGCGTTCAGCTGGGCTATGTCGTTTGAGATTTTGATGGCTTGGAACTTCTTGGTTTCGGATTGGATGAAGTTGTAGCGTAAAAGTTGGTTGCGTTCTCGTTCAAGGTCATCGAGGCGTTTTTGAACTTCATCGATTCTGCCCATTGCGGTTCGAATTGAAATATCTGCGGCGCGCAGTTTCTCTTCTGCTTCAACTTTTTCATCGTCGTATTGGGCGATACCGATAAGGTCTTCGATGATTTTTCTTCTCTCAATCGGAGTTACATCGGTTAATCTTGTGATTGTGCCTTGAGGGATGATGTTTTGACTCATGCTGCTGATGGCAGCCATAGAAAGGGTTTCGGTTACGTGGGCACGTGACATCCTTCGCCCATTTAATCGGTAAATGCTCTGTCCATTGCGATAAACTTCTCGCGAAATTGTAACGGTGGTGGTGTCAACGGGCATTAAGCCGTCTGAATTATCGAATTGAACCACGACTTTAGCCATCTTTGCTTTTTCTTGCCCAGCCTTTTCGGAGCCGTGAAAAATTAGTTTAGCAGAGTTTTCTGCACGGAGCCTTCTTGTGCTAAGTTCTCCAAGTGAGAAAAGCAAAGCGTCCATTATGTTGGTTTTGCCGCTTCCATTGGGTCCAGTTATCGCTGTAAAACCTTTATCGAGGTTTACCTTAACTGTCTGTGGCCCAAAAGACTTAAAGCCTTTTAACTCGATTTTTTTTATGAAGGGCATTTAGTCTTTATCCTCTCGGAAGCAACGTTTTCCTTTTTAACATCTCTCATCAACATATCTATAAAAGCTTATAGCGTTTCTTCTGCGTTTATACACTATCACTACGATCAGAATGCTATACATTCGAGAATCCTTTAGGTTTTTTGTAAAAATGCATTTGGGTTCCGTTTTTTCTTTTTGTGTGAGTGTGGTGCCCTAAGAACTGCACACCACAATTGTGGTTTTGGAAACGTTTGCTTTCTTAATTTAGGTTGCTTTCCTGTTGTATTTTGAGTGGCGGAAGAGGAATTGTTCCATACAGTTCAACATGGGACCTATGTTGTGTAATGGGGTGTGAGGGTGAAAGCATGTTGGCGACTCTATTTCTTTGACTTATGGGGCTGTTCCCAAAAACTCCAAAAAACAGGTCTAACTTATGCATGTCCAAAACTTTTTGGGAAAAACTTCGGGTAAACTCAATACCCTACCCTGATAGGAGGTCTTCTGAAAACTGGCGAGTATGGAGTATATACGTTTGATTTTATTTATTTGATTTTTAAGATGCTGATGATAAGCTTTCAGATTATTCAGGATTAACTTACGTTTGGCGGATTCATTTTGCTTGCCGCCCTCAGAATCTGCTCTGTCAAAAACCCCTCCAACGAGTCAAATCCTAAACCATAATTCGTTTGTCGATGTTCGGCTACATGATTCTTTATTGCGCGGTTCATAGCTTTTAAATCTGGGACAATCAAAATTC
The DNA here is from genome assembly GCA_963809455.1 of Candidatus Bathyarchaeota archaeon. Lineage (GTDB taxonomy): Archaea > Thermoproteota > Bathyarchaeia > Bathyarchaeales > Bathycorpusculaceae > Bathycorpusculum. The sequence goes on from CAWEJP010000002.1 coordinate 126,405, forward strand.
TTAAGCCGCACATGCATCTGATTGTAGGCAGTCCTTTTCGATATTTGGCGGATTTGTTTTTGCGGTCTTGGCTTGAAGCGAAGTTAATTTCTTGATCCTTTGCCATCTCGAATCACTCTTTGCAGGTGGACTTTTTTATATCCATTTCAACTCATAAGAAGTTGTGATAGGCATGGCACAGTCACAAACATGTTATAATTTAATAATAATTATTATTATTTATGCGTCATTTAATTCACAATATCCTGATAATACTAAGTATGTTAATAAAAGGCATAATTGCTTGAATTAAACAATAGAAAATAGCAAATCTTTATAGCCATCGTGTAGATAACATGCAGAATATACGATAAACTGAGATGGAAAGGGCTCAAGATGAGAAGATCGAAACTTGAAAGGTACATTGACATACTCAACGTTTTGACGAACAGGGGACCACTAAAGTCGACGCACATCACGTACAAAGCTAATGTCAACTGCAACGTTCTCAATGAATATTTAGACTTCCTAATCAAACAAGAGCTAGTCGAAAAACAAATTATTGAAAAGGAGCACATGGTTTTCGCAATCACGTCACGCGGCAAAAATGTACTAAAGTATTTCCGAGAACTTCCCCAAGAACTGCCCATAATAGCAGAAACTCAAAGTTAACCAACAATGCTCCACCCTTAGACGAATTACCGCTGAAACTCGTACGTTAGTTGCAATAATGAAGACCTTTCAAGAATTGGCAGGTATAGAGTAAGAGAAACCAAATAATATTATTGATTTTTTATATGTTCTGATGATTAGATAAATTCCGAAAGACCTCTCTTCATCTAAATGACCCTAATTTTGAAAGACCTTCAACAGTTGGGGCGATTATTATTCTGGGGTTTGGAGTGGTAAATCATATGGTCGCCCATGAGCAGGGAAGACATAAGTTACTTTCATTGTGCGAAGCCGTCGCCAATCTTTGAAGGCGTCCGACCCTTCTGGCGAGCCATTCTCTGGGGGTAGGTCTCCTGTAAAAGCAATGCCTTCATCGAGAACAAGCGTAACATGGTCTGGACTATGCCCGTGGATAGAGATGATTTCTCCATGAATGCTGAGTGCTTTAAGAAAAACTCTGCTATCCCCAAATGCCAATTGGATATTGCCATCATTTTTGATCTCGTGGAATACCAGCGGGGGTTTGATGAATTTCTTTTGGTCATTTAGATGTTCTATTTGGGTCTTCATCACTATGAGCTTGGCGCCTTTATCCTTCATCTCTTGAGCGATGGCACCATGATCAATGTGATAATGCGTAATCAACACATGGGTTACATCTTTTACAGACAGACCCTGCGAAGCGAAACACCACTTGAGCTCTTGCATACCTCCGGGCCAACCGACGTCTATGAGGAGCTTTGCCTTCTCCGTAACTATCAGGTAGCAGTTGACCGATCTGTACCCGACATTGAGTATTTTCATACCTAGTCGATAGGTCTCGGTTGAATAATAATTCTCTTTGAAATCAGTTGAATTTTAGCAGATCCAACACAGTGAATACAAGTTTTGGGCAAAGGTCTGTCGCCGTTGGAGCCAGGATAGAGGATATCCACCCAATTTTATTTTTTATATTTTATTTGTTCTAATGAAAAGCGTTTTTCGACAAGACCTTTCCGCTCTATCGCTAAATTCTGGAAGGTCTTGGTTGGCTTAGACTAACTTTCCAAATGATAATGTTGTGACTGTGCTTGTGCAGTCACAGAAGTTAATATCTCATTTTATATTTTATACCTCTTTGAGTTAATTGAGGAGATGGTGGGTTTGAAAAGGAAGCTAAAAGGCCAATGTCCTTGCGGCTATAGTTTTGAAATCTTAGGTAGCATATGTGAAGCCATATCCATGGTACGGTCACATGTTGAAAGTTTTCATAAAGATATTCTTCCATTCGGAATAACAAACAATGAGGCCCTAGAACTTCTAAATCAAGGACATAAACCAAAAATCTCCGCACGCACACAGCCTCTCCAATGCACATAGAGAGGAAAAAGGCTCAAGTTACAGTGAATTTTTTTTCCTAAGAACCAATTTCTTAGTCTAAAGCAAGCGGTGATTAAGGTAACTTCAAAGGCAAAGCCTGCCGCAATATGGAGCATATAGGATTTAGTCAACCTCGAAATAATTTATCGTATTTTCTTCTATGGGACCATAATTTGGGAAGATCTTGGCAATTTCGAAGTCTTTGTCAAAAGTGGATCAAACTGATGTACTTCATCGTGTTCTCAAATCGTTTCGTGCCGCAGTAGCTCTTCACGGTAAGAACATTGTCATTAGTACAGTTTGCAATCATGCTGCCTCCAAGATGTCTGAAGGTTCGAAATTCCATTGACAGTAATCGGTGGTTGTTGTGGATTTCAGCGCATCTTTTCTAATTCGAATGTAGTTGACTGAATTACTCGGTATTTTGTTAGCAATATTCTTTCTGAAACTCTTGCAAACGTGTTGGATCATAGTGATTAACTTGTTTGAACTTTACCTTAAAGTCATAGAGCTTAAAACAATTAAATTAAAAATAATAGAGAGTTACGAGAACCTATGCCGGAAACACGACGTACAAAACGCTGATTTTCTGTCTTTGCTTTTCATTTTAAAAAAATTTCTAAGTCTGACAAAGAAGAGGGAAAAACCGATAGGAAGGCTTAAAGAAACAAGCGAACACAATACGCATGTAGAGCGGGAGAACTTGAAAAAACAAAGCGACGATTTATTTATTCTTAACTTTTTCGGTTTTGGTGAAAATATATGAAAGATTTTAAGTGCCCAATATGTGGTGGATCAACTGAAAAGGTTTGGGAAAATGAAACTAAAACAAGATACGGAATGAGATGTATGAAAGGCCATACAAACACTAGTAACAAAGCAGCTGGTTCACAAGAGTATCCAGTGTTTCTTGTTTCAAGTGAAGAACTTGAATAGTTAGAGTTGCTTATTGAAGGCTACCTCTATTTTTCTTCGATACTTGAAACATTGATGATTTGAGTTATTTCGTAAGCCAAAATAGAATAGCGAATGCTCCTTTATCGGTAATATTTCAGAAACCAAAATAATTGTTATATCTCTTGAAATAGCGGTAGAAGTGATGGTGAAGTTAGTTGGTCACTAAAATGCTTGCAATGAGCACTTTAATTATAACAAGTCTATTATCGGTAATGTCATTATCGGTTTGCAGAGCTGATTCTTTAGGGGTAAGTAGCGCCGATGTTAGCGAAATATACGCTTTTATTGTTATTTCATGTGGAATTTTAGTCTCCTTTATGTTCATGCACATTATGAAAGCTCGTGCGCTTCAAAAAACTCGTATGCAAAAATGATTTTCAGATAATTTGCCTGAATTGCGTTTACTTTCCACGCAGATTACAGTGTTCAATGATTCTTTTGGAGTTACAGTTACTGTTTAAAAACTCAAAATTGCCTTTCTAAATGCCTCAGAAATATGCTTAGCAAGAATTGGCTTAATAAAACCGCATAAACTTCAATGCTTCTCAGTGAATGAAATTGAATTACAAATGCCTTAATTTACGTCACTTTTAATCATCCGTCTGCATCGTGAGAGGGGTCTTCGGGCAAATCTCAGATCTTATTTTGCATTAGAAAGCAGAATTAGACTCATATTTAAGTTGCCGAAACTAGAATCTATAGTAGGTTTTCTTATGAATGATATTTTTAGGAAGCGAGGAACAGACCGTCTTGAAGCATTTAGCGATGGTATATTTGCTTTCGCTGTCACTTTGCTTGTTTTAAATCTTTATGATCCGATTGCAAGAGGCAGCACCAATCTTTTAAATGGACTTTTAGGTGAATGGCCTGCCTTCTTTGCATTTGTTCTTAGCTTTATAAATATTCTCATAATGTGGATAAATCACCATAATATGTTTAATTATATTGAACGGATTAGCCGAGAGTTCATGCTTCTTAACGGTGTCCTTCTTTTGTTTGTTGTCATCACTCCTTTTACAACTCTTCTAGTTTCTGAACACCTTCTCGATAGCCAAGCAAACACTGCAGCCCTTGTATATGCAGGATCTTTCTTTATCGTTGGAGTTCTTTGGAACTTGCTTTGGCATAATGCCATTCATTTTCACAATTTAATCAGTAAAGACGTCTCAGAAGACTGCGTGAAACAAATAACTCGTGAATACATTATAGCGCCCATATTCATGGGAATAGCTGTCATTGCAGCATTATTCAGTGCAGCAGCGAGCTTAACAATTATAGTTGCAGTTTCAATTTATTTTGGTATCACAGTGACGGGCGGCGAACAAATTTGAATGATGCCTGTCAAATTCCGTTAATACATTGAATTTTCTGCAATGCCAAATGCGCACACTGCAAAGATGCTTATTTCCAAATATTTGCATGCGGTCCCATGGTTGGCGATGGATTAAAATTTTGCCCACAATACAAAAGCCAACTCCAAGGCTTATGCCTATTCCATCTGATGAAAATGCAAAAGCAAAATCCGATGGAGTGCCCCATTTGCAGCCACACCTTTAGATTCATCCATGAAACCGTTCGGACTCAGTTCTGGAAAGGAAGCTGTTCAGCTCAGAATAAGCTTGTGATGCGACAAGTTTTTATGCAGGCGGCTTTTTCATTTGTGCAGGGGTAGCTCTTTTTTTACCTTTACGGTTGGGTGCTTCGTGTAGATGGGAATATTGCAGAGTTCTTTTACTTCTGCAGCATTACCTGTTTGAGTTACAAAGCCATATTTAGCTTCAACTGTGGAGCTGAATTTGTCGGTAGGTAGCCATAAGCACCTTTTACAGGGTTTTGGTATTTGAATTTTGACATGTCGAGTTCTGTCGGAAACTTGAAACAGGCAAAGTCGTTTTCCAAAAATGAGGCTAACAATCACAAGCGTATTATGCAAGACTGGTTAGAGGATATGCCATTAAACATTGGCTGATATATTATCCTGTTGAAAATGAAAAGTTGATTTGAGAATGGTTAGATTATCTAAGAATCAGCAAAAAAGAGAGATAATATCGGTTGATGTTAAGCAGATGAAGCAATCGACGCTTGAAGATCTCTCGTTTCAGTTCAACATTAACAGAAATAAAGAGTCAATTAAGTCGACAAAAGAAATAGTGATCAATAGCGTCTCTGAGACAACCAAAGAAGACGAGTTAGCCTTTAAAGTAGAATTTAGCTTACTGCCTTCAAAGGCATCGTTTTCAAAAGTTAACTTAGATCTGTATTTTCAAGAGCATCTGCTCAATTCAACTGCAATTAGCATACCTCAAAGTAATCTACTAAATGACACCTTTGAATTTCTCGCAATCGTGGATATGAAGGGAATTGGTGCAGAGGAATACCTGTTTAGGGTAGAAATGTATGAACCATGGTCTTCAGGTGAAAAGCTAAATTTTACCTCAAAAGAAATCGCTGTTCAATATGTACCTCAGACTAGAGAAGGAAAATTAGTGAAAATTCCAACAGTTAAGAGTGTTGCAGGTACGGATCTAACGGTTGTTACATCTTCCGCAAAAGAAATTTATCGTGAAATAGAACATGATCAAAAACAGGAAGCAATAAGCAAAAGAGACGAATGGTAACTACTTTTAGAACCTATCACCCAAACAAAATAGCTGAAGGAAATGTGGCAGTGCCTTGGCAATAACGATTTCCGAAAAATTTAACAATCTACCAGGTGCACTGTCCCATCTGGGCAATAAACTTTCTCGCCAACAGTAACTTGTTGATAACGAATTTTGCACTTGAAGGATCTTTCGCATCCGTCACAATCTCGTGATAAAACCATTAAAACACCTTAACTATGAATACCGTAGTTAAGAACAATCAACATTATAAAAGTAACCGACAAGATAATTTGTTGCTGTAAGAAGGTAATCACATATCTTTAAGAAAAAGAGTTCCAACTAACATTTCTTGATTTAATATGACTGAACCAGATTTACCCTATGTTAAACCGGTACCGGAAATTCCTCCAGAAACAAATGAAGTTGTCCCACCATCACCAGACGTAAAGAACCCTTTGCCTAATCATGGAACCCAGTGAAAAAGCGGAGGCAGAAGATTTTATTTGTCCTGTTTGCGGAAAATATTTCAGCACTAAGGCTGATCTTGATTTGCATATGGAAAAAGACCATGGGCAAATAAACAAAGCCTAGGAAAGCACGCGTTTTATTGTTCTTTCGATTTTTCTAATCCTTTCTTTAGCAAAGTTTTATCCATACATATGGTCAACAAATCTATTATCACTTTTTAATGGAGGCGAACTTATGGCGAAATGTCCAACGTGTGGTAAGGAAGTTGCTCCTAAAAAATCTTGGAAGATGGCTGGCAGGCCTGATAAAGCTGGAAAGAGAATGGAACTTACGATAGGCTTGTGCGAGTGCTGTGGCAAAACCTTCAGGACGACACTCAGCAAACAGAAAATCTAATTCCCTTAAAAAATCATAAATTACCCTTTATTTTCTTTAGATTTAACTTTCTATGGATATTAGCCTAAACTCTATATGGTTTAGTTTTTCCAAGGCGTCAAAGTATCATTTTTTTTGTTCCAAACCTTTTCAATTATGAACTAAAGACTGGACAAGGGTTCAATTTTAAGAATATTCTCTTCCTCAATAAAGCTAAAAGTCATGGGGTCCATGCAGGCAATTTCGCCTACGACTTTAGGGGAGCCATTTTTTGCATCTATTTCCTCAAGAAGCATACCCCATGCTGCCGCATGAACATCATAATAAATTGACAGAGTATAGTTAATTTCAGGGTTAGCGTTAAGCCAGAACTTGGCTTCATTCATTCTTGTTTCACTTAACTTTTTAGTGAACTCAACAGCTTCCTGGATTTCCATTGACATTTCTCTTAATTCTTTCATTATGGATTGTCTATCGTTTTTGGATGAAGACTCTTTTGACCAAACTACTTGACACTTTTCTACTTGAAATGAACGCATTTGCAACCATATCACTGATTATGATCTATTGATATAATGTTTACGTGATTCAAGGAAAGTTATTTTTGAGGAAAACCCTTATTTCCTCGTATTCGATATGTAGTAAGATTCAATATAGTATAGAGGTGTAACTGAAAAGATGTTATCACGCGATTGTGATGGCTGCTCCAGAATGATGTTTGAGTGCAAACAACGCTTTGGAAAAGTAAACGTCGGCGAAAAGGTATTCTGCCCCGATGGTACAGCCCATTTAGTAGATTCTTAAAATCATTTGATCTAATCTTAAATATTCTCAATTTTTATTTCATTTTTCTTGCTAAAATATTCTACTCTTATTGTTGTCTTTCTGCGGGATTTAGATAGATGAGATTTTTTTCATTGTCTCATCCAAACTTTTTCCTTAAGCACTCTACATAAAAATTGTTCTCAAATCGGTGAATACTCTTAATACGAAAAATTTTCCACAACCACTACTCTTCATTCCATTAACGGTTTTGGCTCAGCAACTTTAACCTACGTTCTATTTCAACTATAACCTTCAGCCTTTAAAGCCAATCACCGTTGAGTGTTACTCCACATTGTAACAACTTAGTTTTATAAACTGAAACATTCAAGTGTAAAATAGGGTAAAGAAATGGAACAAACTCAAGCGTACAAACTGGATTTGACCAAAATTTGTGGAAAACGGGACTTTCCATGTCCACGTTGTAAAAGTATCATATCACCTGATGAAACTTCAGAAGAAACTTATTCGATTTTAGAGCCCAAAGTCAATGATCATTGTTTGGAAGAGATAGTTATTTGCTGCAATAAGTGTAAGAGTCAAATTCATTTAATTGGGTTCTCGCTCTTGGAAGAACTTTCTAAAGAATGAACGAGTAATTGCTTACCTTTTGAAACTGAATTTTCAGTTTGAAACATTCAAAATGGACTTCGCAAGCATGGGCTCATAAAAATTCATTTTCTCTACACATAAGAAAGTGGGTCGATGTTATGAATTTTTTCTCTGTAACTTTAATATCGAAAAGTTGAGCGTGTGTTGAAACCTGTTTTTGTTGAAAATAATAAAAAGGCAAACAAAACTAGAAACAAGTTTTTCGGTCGGGAATTTCTATGCGAAGCTGCTTTATTAGATCCTTGTACCTGTTTCTAACTGTAACTTCGGTGACTCCGGATGCTTTTGAGATGTCTTCTTGGGTGTTTTTTTCGGCGTTCTGTAGGCATGCAATGTAGAGTGCGGCTGCAGCTAATCCCATTGGGTCTTTTCCTGCTGAAAACCGTTTTTGCCTAGCCTCCCTAAGTATTGCTATAGCTGCGCCTTGGGTTTTGCCTGAGATTCCTGTTTTTTCTGCAATTTTTGAAACGTATGTAAGCGGGTCAGAAATTGGCATATGAAAATCGAGCTCTTGTAGCAATAGCCTATAGCACCTTGCAACATCTTTCTTATTGACAAGACTTGCTTTAGCGATTTCGCTAAGACTTCTGGGCGACCCGCTTTTCCGGCAAGCAGCATAAAGTGCCGCCGCGGCAACGGCGTTGATTGATCTTCCTCGAACTAAGCCTTTGTCAAGTGCTTTTCTGTAAACGACGGCGGCTTTCTCTTTTATTGGCGGTGAGATAGAAACCATACTGGATAAACGTTCAAGTTCTGCCATTGCATGTGCGAGGTTTCGATCGACGGAAGAATGTACTCGACTGCGTATTTGCCATTTCCTAAGACGCCACATCTGCAATCTAGTGGACATCGGCAATTTTCTTCCAAATGCATCTCTGTCAACTTGGCTTATGACTGTTGATAATCCTTTATCATGAATCGAATATGATGTTGGCATGCCAACGCGGCTTCTTGATGCTTTTTCTTCTGAAGTAAAAGCGCGCCACTCAGGACCTTTATCCATCATTTGTTCGTAGACGACTAAGCCGCAGTCACCGCATATGGTTTCGCCTGTGTCGTTGTCGTGAACGAGATTTTTGCTTGTACATTCAGGGCACTTATCAACTAAGTGAGAATTAATTATTGGAACTTCTTTGGTTATACTCATTTGGGTTATACTCATTTTTTCTGACTCCATTCAATTAATATTAATCTGCGAGAACATTCTCGAATTTTCTTTCTGAACTGGCTAACAATAATGTTGTAGCTTTGCCTGGAACTACTTTGCAGAGGGAGCTTTCCAGCTAGATTGCCCATATTCCTCATGCGAGGAGTTCCAGGCTAACTGGCTTGCCCTTGCCTTTTACATAGACTTCTTATAATATAGTTATCAGTATTTTGAGGACTCGACTTTATTGTTTGATGTTAATCCATGTTCTTACTGCTTCTTGAACAGCCGTGGATAAGTCGCCTTTTTTGCCGCCGAATCTTTCCACAGTTTTTAATCTGAGCTGTTTTTCTAATTCATCCGATATGTCAACGTTAATGCGGCCCATTTTAGTCACTTGTTCCCATCTTTTGATATAAGCGAGTTATCGATAATTGCGGGTTGTTTCACTATTTTTAATTCGCTTATTTATATAAACATATATGCACATACACGCTTATAGGCATATGTGTTTAAGTGCGTAAATGTTATGGAGAACTGGACACTTTGGCTTGCAAGACCTTCTCAATAGCTACTCTACGACAACAACTTAATCGGTTAAGTTAAGCTTCACGAAAACAACTGCCTTTTCGTTTTTTCATCTTAATGAGACGCTTTGGATTCTTTTGATAAGTTTGCCAATTTCTTCAAGTTGTTCTCTCATTTTTCTGGCTTTAAGCTTCTTTCTTGGTAAAGTTTCAGAAGCACGCAGAATAGGATATTCAAGTTTTAGTTGATGTCATTTGTTGGTTCTTTTAAGAGCGACAAAACAGAGCCCAAAAAAAACAACGCCAAAACCTAAGAGAACAAACAAAGATATCCATGGAAACGGTTGTCCAAGGGCGGAAGCTCGCAGAATAAGAGAAGCATGAGTCAGTGGCGAAAGGTTCAGGATAATTCTTAATGCCTCTGGAACTTGGCTTAAAGAAAAGAAAGTACCGCTTAGAAAAGCCATTGGCAAAACTACTAAACTCATAAACAAAGTCATGTCCTGATGAGTCTTAGCCAACAAAGCAACTATAACACCCAAAAACGAGAAAGTAAAACATGTCACGACCAAGCTCAGAGGAAAAAGCCAACTCACCGCTGGCAAGGGTGAAAAGACCAGGCACGCCAAAAGCAGAGCCGCTGAACTCAAAAGCCCACGCAGCACCCCGATTAAGGCTTTGCCTACAATAATCGAAAAAGCACTGACAGGCGACATCAATGTTTCATCAAAACATTTGAAGAACAAGCGATCCACATGCAACTTCAAGCCAGAGGTGTTAAAAGCTGTGGTCATCGCCGTAAGTGCCAAGATTCCTGGAACAACAAATTGAAGATAGCTAAACCCTTCAATGTTCGCACCTCTTCCTAATCCATAGCCGAAAGCCAAAAGGTACAGGATGGGTGCGACAAGTGTTAGAGCCATAGTTTTGCCCAAGTTGCGGCTGAGAAAACGCAGATCAACCCACACCACTGCATAGATGTCTCGCAGCGTATCCATCATTAGTCTTCGCCTACCTTTTTACCTGTTAACTCGACAAAGACGTCTTCAAGGTTTGAATCACGAATTATGATGGTTTTATGATCTGAAGAAAGATTCTGCACATAGCGGTTGGCGGCTTCTCGGTCAGCGAAGTGTTCATAACGGGTAAATGAGCCGTCAACAAGAATCTCAACAGTCACCATACCCACTTTTTGCCTAAGCTCTGAGGGTGCACCCAACGCAATTAAGTGACCTTGATGAACGATGCCGACTCTTTGACACAACGCTTCAGCTTCCTCGATGTAGTGAGTAGTCAAAAAAACTGTTGTGCCGTTTCGGCTTAAACTGCGAATTAAATCCCACATTTTACGTCGAACCTGAACATCCAACCCTACAGTAGGTTCATCAAGGAACAGCACCCTTGGCTTATGGATCAAAGCGCGAGCAATCATAGCGGCTTTCTTCATTCCCCCCGACAATTCTTCAACCATTTTCTCGCTTTGCTTGGTTAAGCCCACAAATTCCAAGAGCTCACCGATACGTTGCTTGCGTTCATTCGAAGGAATATGATGCAATCGTGCATGAAGCTCCATATTCTCTCTTAAGCTCAAATCCAAATCAAACGTTAAATGCTGCTGTACTACACCGATCAATTCTTTGACTTTAGCAGGTTCTTTTTCCACGTCAAACCCAGAAATCCAAATGGATCCTGAGGTGGGTTTGGTTAGTGTCGTGAGGACTCGGATGGTTGTGGTTTTGCCTGCACCGTTGGGACCCAGAAAACCAAAGATTTCACCCGAATTTATGCTGAGGTTTAGGTCTTCTACTGCACAAACATCCTTGTATTTTTTGGTTAAGTTTCGGGTTACAATTACCTCCAACGGCAGGTTTCCTCCCAAGGTTAGATTTGATAATCACATACCCTATAAATCCTAGTAAAAATTCAGTTTAAAAATCCTAAAAACAAAAGGTGCAACATTATGAATTTTCTCTACAAATACAATTGACGAGTCGTAAACAAAATCGTGCCTATAATCAAAATCACCGTCGAAACGATTAGCAATAACTTTCCAGCTGTCTTGTTTTTACCCCAAACTAAAGCTGAAACCCAGTATAAGGGCAATATAGGCAACGCATACCTATGTAGGTTCTTGGGGTCAGAATAGAACGCCAGCATTAACAGAGTATAAATTGCAAAAGCCCAGTACTTCAGGTCCTTCCGCTCACTAACAGTTCCCTTAACGAAATCTCTTATTGGAACTTTCTCTGTTAAGAGAAACCATAGAAACGGAGCAAGAATTAAAGCGGTTTCAGCTGAAAACAGAACTGTATAACCCAATTGATCGGTGATTACTTGGGTAAGTGCTAGTCTTGAAGCTCCCCAAACATGGTTGTAAACAATTTCTCTGACAGGAAACAGTCCAGTCAAGAAGTAACCATAAACATTGAATAAAAAATATGGCAAAGCAATAACAATTGCCTGGCTAATCGCTGTTCCATACTTACGGGTTTGCAACCCATTATAGACAAAAGGAATCAAAATTAGAAAACCGCTGCTACGTGTTAGGGAAGCAAAAAAACCTAAAACAGATGATTTCACCGATTTACCTTTCTCCAAAAAAAAGAAGGCGCCTAAAGCAAAAGTCATAAACAAACTCTCCGAATAAACGCTCGAATAGAACAAAGCGCCCGGCCAAAATGCGAAGAAAACCGTGGATATTAAAGCAAAACTGCTCTTAGAAAAAACAAGTTTGGTTACATTGTAAAATAGGAATAAGCTGACAAAAAAAAGTATATTGCTGATTACGAATCCAGAAACCAGAACCGCTTGGTCAACAGACATGATTCCCAATAGCGGAGTTCCAAATACACGCATCAAAATTGGGTATAAGGGAAAGAAAGCCCAGTTTCCGCTAACAGGGTTATTTCCAGCGGGATAACCTGTGAGTGCGATTTGACTATACCAGCCGCCATCCCACTGACTGAAATAGTTAACAATTGAAATTGATGACATTGTCTTTGCTGAAGAAGGAAAAAGAGCTGCAATTGCCGCAACAGCAAAAATAAGAAGTCTGGAAGATAAACCAACAAGGAAGACTTTGCCGTTCTCAGAAGAAACAGCCTCGCGCATCCTAACCTTTAGATTCAACAAATATAATTGGTCTCCCTTGAAGTTTAATGCTGTATTTCAAGAGAGTATTCAATATAAGTTTTAGCGCTAAAACGGTGAATCGTTTTTTAAAGCAAAAAAAATGTTGCTCATGTCTACCTATGGATTTTTTAGCTCCTGAAAATTATCCCTTTTAGGACAGAAAATTAATATCCTGCGCATGTACAAGGAGCATAGAAAGTGGTGAATCAAAAGTTGAGTTTTGGAACAATGAAGGTTTTTAGCAAGGTTCAAGAAGCCCTTGTTTTAGTGTTAATGCTTGTTGTTTTTCTTGCAATTTTCTCCACTAACATCGACCTTACGTTAAAGATAGGAATAGGAGTTATTGCGGTCGCAATTGTTTTCTTGGCTACCGTGGCAGCTGGACTGTTGCAACAGCAAAAAGAAATGCAGAGAGCTTAAGTTTAATTCTGGGTTATTTTTACTTTAACTTTACTGTCCTCTGCTCTGCAAACTCGTTTTGTTGATACTTTTAAAAAGGTTAGCAACCGCAATTGGCTTCCATACTACACGGTTACTGTTTTTCTCGGTGACAAGTAGAATTTTTTCAGCATATGGATCATAATAAGATATGATTGAAAACACTATAGGAGGTAGGCGTAAAGCCCTTAGACGGGCACGTAGTATTTGCTGCTTTCAATGTCATTAGCTAAAAAAATTAAATAAAAGAAAGAGTTTAGTGGGAGAAGAGTTTTTCGTAGGGTCGCTTTGATAGAGGGAGTATCTTTTTGAATTTACCGCTGAGGATTACTTGGGGGTCTGCGCCGAAGTTGCTGCAGTATTCTTTAACTAAGCCCTCGATGACTTGCATGTCGCGTTTGCCAACTGGCAGGGTTTTGGTACCTTTAACGGGTTCAAGGATTTCTCCACGTTCATAGATGACTCCGCCATGCATGCCTGTAGCTACGAATTTTGCTTTGCATTTTTCGCCTTCTTTAAGATTTAAACCCAAGATGACGATGACTCCGCCAGCCATGTACTCTGCGAGGAAGTCACCTGCAGTTTCGCCCACGACTATCTGAGGTATCTTTGTTTTGTATTCTTTCATGTGGATGCCGACGCGGTAGCCGACGTAGTCTTTAACGAAGATTTTGCCTCCGCGCATAGAGTTGCCTGTAACGTCTCCGGCGTGTCCATGTATAATGATTTGGCCTTCGTTCATGGTGTTGCCGCAGCCGTCTTGGGCATTGCCGTGAATTACCAGTTTAGGTCCGCACATGAAGGCGCCTAGGTCGTTGCCAGGTGTGCCATAAATGTCAATTTGTATTGATGTTGCAAGGTCAGTTCCGATGTATCTTTGTCCGCAGACGTTGTGTAGCTCCAGGCGTTCAACGCCGTCAGCTCTGATTAATTGCCGTAGCAGACAGTTGAGTTCTCTGTAGTAGAGCCCTTCTGCGTCGACTTTGACGACTTTGCCTTCTCTTGTGATTCGGTTTTGGTATTTAGAGTCGATTTCTGCGGGTGTGTTTTGAGTTTGCATTTGTTTATTCTCCTGCCATTTTAACGCCAAGTATCTTAAGCTCTGTCTTCGTTAAGCCGACGCCTCGCAGTGCAAGTCGGTTGCCGCGTAAGCTTTCGATGGCGTTTATGCCCATACCGCCCATCATGTCTTTGATTTCGATGCTCCAACTGTTAAGCAGATTGACGAGGCGTTTGGAGGCGATGTCGGGGTTTATGCGTTTGCTGATCCAAGCGTCGCTGGTAGCGATGCCCCAAGGGCATTTGCCGGTGTAACAGCGTTGGCAAACTGTGCAGCCCATGGCAATCAAAGCTGCCGTGCCAATGTACACTGCATCTGCGCCCAGAGCTATGGCTTTGAATACATCTGCTGCACTTCTGAAGCCTCCAGCCGCAACCACGCCTGCTTGGTTTCGTATGCCTTCTTCACGGAGACGTTGGTCAATTTGCGCCAATGCCAATTCGATGGGTATTCCTACGTTGTCTCGGATACCTTTGGGGGCCGCACCTGTTGCGCCTCGCACGCCGTCTATAGCGATTATGTCTGCTCCAGCCCGAACCATGCCGCTGGCTATAGCCGGGGCGTTGTGGACTGCAGCGATTTTGACGGATATGGGTTTGGTATAGTTGGTTGCTTCTTTGAGGGCGTAAATGAGTTGACGTAGGTCTTCGATTGAGTAGATGTCGTGTTGTGGATAGGGTGAAAGTGCATCTGTGCCTTCCGGAATCATGCGTGTCTTGGAGACATGTTCAGTGACTTTTTCGCCTGGAAGGTGACCGCCTATGCCCGGTTTTGCGCCTTGCCCAATCTTGATTTCGACTGCGGCACCTGCATTGAGGTACTCGCTGTGGACGCCAAATCTGCCTGAAGCGACCTGCACGATTGTGTGAGCGCCGTATTTGTAAAGGCTCTTGTCTAAGCCGCCTTCGCCCGTGTTCCAGTAAGTTCCACACTCCGTGGCTGCACGCGCTAACGATTCATGCACGTTTAGACTGATGGCACCATAGGACATGGCAGAGAACATTATCGGGGTATCCAAGCAGAGCTGTGGAGTCAGTTGAGTTTTAAGAACAGTTTCACCGTTTTCCACTGCCAAATCTATTCTGTCAGGTTTTGAACCAAGATACGTACGGATTTCCATTGGTTCTCTTAGCGGGTCGATTGAGGGGTTAGTGACTTGGCTTGCATTTAGGAGCAATCGGTCCCAGTAGGTGTATTCTGGTTTGTCGCAGCCCATACCAGTTAAGATGACACCTCCGCTTTCCGCTTGTCGTTTCAAGTCGCGGATTGCTTCCATTTTCCAGTTAGCATTTTCTCTGCTGACGTTCTGGTTCTTCTTTATGGTTAATGCGTGAGTTGGACAGAAGGTTACACATCGCTGGCAGTTAACGCAGTTCTCATCTTTGCTGCAGACAGTGTCAGTTTCGGCATCGTAGAAATGGGTGTCGTATGTGCACTGGTTAACGCAGACTTTGCAGCGTATGCAACGTTTCTCGTCTCGTTCAACTATGTATTCTGGTTGGACGTAGGTTTTCATTTTTAGAGATCTCCTGTGGACATGTTTTTCAGTCTGCATACAACGGGTTCTCCGCCACGGGGCGCCCAAAACTTGTCAAGCTGGGGCGAGACTAGCCGCATTGCAGCTTCCTCAGATGAAATGTACTGGAAATCGCCACGTATGCCTGCAACCATCGGACGCAGCTTAATACGGTCGCATAAACCGATCATTTCGCCGTGATGGGCTATGACTATGCCGAATGGTCCGTTCATAAGTAGGCTGCCGTAGGTTTGGCGCAATGTCCGTAACAAAGTTGCCTGTTTTGGCTCCATACTGTCGATTTCGTTCCACATCGGCGCAGCAAGGATTTGAGCTACCAAGTTTATGGGCAGGTGCTGTCTTCGCATAAGCAAATCCACCGCGTAAGCTAACACTTCAGTATCGGTTTGCATGGTGCATTTGTAACCGTACATTTCCAGGAAACGGCGGTTTATCCCGTAAGATGAGAGTTCACCGTTGTGTACTACTGTCCAGTCTAGGATGTTGAATGGATGTGCTCCGCCCCACCATCCAGGGGTGTTTGTTGGGAATCGGCTGTGGCATGACCACAGATAGCCTTGATAGTCTTCTAAACAGAAGAATTCTGCTACGTCCTCGGGGAAACCAACGCCTTTGAAGACACCCATGTCTTTGCCGCTTGAAAAGACAAAGGCTTTGCCTGTTTCAGTGTTGATACGCATGATGGCTTCTATGACATAGTCTTCTTCTGTTTGGTTTTCAGGTCGATGTTTTTTGGGTTCAACAAAGTACCGCCAAACCAGTGGTGGGTCACGAACGTCGGCTGGTTTTGTCTGCATTTCTTCATCGTATGCTATGTCGAATTTTGAGGCAAGTATATGGTCGGTTTTTTCTTTAGCGTCTTTGCTTAGGTACATGACGTGGAATGCATAGTAGTCTTTGAAGTCGGGGTAGATGCCGTAGACTGCAAAGCCGCCGCCTAAGCCGTTGCCGCGGTCATGCATGTTTGCCATAGCCCGAACAGGGTCTTTGCTGCCGAAGCGTTTGCCTTCCGTGTTTATCGCTGCAAAGATTCCGCAGGCTGCAAAATCTTTGTCGTCGCCGTAGGGATTGATTATTTTTCTGTCGTTTTGGTCCATTATTGTATCACACTCATTTTTCTTTGCAGACTAACTGGCAAGACTGCTAAGCCGAAATCGTCTCTGAGTAGGTCTTGCTTGAATTTCTTCACGTTAACTTGGGTTTTCATTAGGTTGAAAAGGATTCCTGCGCGGTCGATGCAGTTGACCAATGTCATTCCGACGATGACGTTGTTTTTGAGGACCAGTTTCTTGTACACGTTGTTCTGAAGGTCTTGTTTTACGAGGATTTCCAGCGTTGGGTCTTCTTTGGGGTTTGCCATGCCGATTGAGACGATGGGTATGCCAAAGTACTTGAGGCTGCTCATGTTAGTTCCGCCTTCATAGGTGACTTTGGTGCCTGCCATGTTGGAGCCAGCAACTCTGCCCTCCAAAACCGCCAGTGGCCAGAGGGGTAAGAGTCGGTTCTGGTTTAGAATGAAATCGAAGGTTTCAGCAACATCGCCGCTGGCGTAAACGTCAGGCACCGTGGTTTGCATGAAGTTGTCGACAACAATACCTCGGTTAAGCTTCACTGCGGTTCCCACTACGAGTTCGGTTCTTGGAATAACGCCGATCGCCACGATGACTAGGTCGCAGGGTACTTGGTCACCTTTGGTTAAGATTACTCCGCCCACTGCACCTTCGTTTTCTGGTTTGCCAATGATTTTCTGGACGGATTGCCCAGTGGCAAAGTTGACGCCTGCTTTTCTTATGATGGCTTCAACTATGTCTGAGGCTTTAGCATCCAAGAGTAAACTTAGGATTTTCTCTTGGAGTTCTACGACGGTTACTTTTAAGCCACGCTTCATAAGGGCTTCGGTAACGCTTATACCGATTAAGCCAGCGCCGATAACTACTGCGCTTTTCGCTTGGATGCTGTCGATTTTGGCTGCTAAACGCTGGGCATCAGCTAAGTTGGTGAAAGTGAATACACCGTCTTTTTCTTGTCCTTCCATCTTGGGCACGAAGGGTTTGCCGCCTGTTGCCAACAGAAGCTTCTCATAGGCTACTTTTTCTCCGTCGTCTAAGTTGACGGCTTTCTCAGTTAGGTTTAGGCTTACGACTTTCTTGCCGATGCGCGCTTCCGCATTGTTTGTTTTCCAGAAATCGTCGGTTTTGCACTTCATCTTTTGGACGTCGGCTTTGCCACTGACTAAATCGCTAATCATTGGGCGACTGTAGTGTGCGCATGCTTCTTCAGTGATTACCACTATGTTGCCTATTTGATCTACTTTTCTTATGGCTTCAACTGCGGCTATGCCTGCTGCTGAAGCACCAACGATAACGTACTTTGCCATTACGGTTTAACCTCCTTGAATACCAATGCTTGGTTGGGGCAGTTGGCTACGCATGCGGGTTCAGTTAAGCCCTGGCACAAGTCGCATTTCGCTACTACGTGACCCTCTTTATCCATGATTAATGCGCTGTATGGGCAGACCATGACGCATGTCCAACAGCCTATGCATTTGTCTTTGTTGTGGGTTACTTCGCCTGTTTTTTGGTCTTTTTGCATTGCACCTGATAGGCAGGCGGCAACGCAGGGTGCGTCCTCGCAGTGGCGGCACTGAATTGCAAACGAGACGGGTTTGTTTACTTCGCGTCGGATTCTGGCGATGGGTTTGGGGCGTTCGCTATTGTAGGCTTTGACGATGTCTTTGGATTTTGAATGCGCAGTGGTGCAGTAGACTTCGCATAGTCCGCAGCCCATGCATGCTTCTTGGTTTGCGATTATTTTCTTCATCTTAATCTCTCTCCATCACGGTTGGCGTGGACAAGTAAGCATATGCACATGGAGTTCAATGTCATTTGTGCATAGAATGCTCTTGCTTGTGGTTGGTTGATTACCGTTTTTTATCACTATTTTGCAACTGTTAAGTGGCATTTTTTTTCTCTCTTTTTTGGGAGTGCCCTTTCAATAGCATGTATTCTATATAACTTTGTTGATAATCATTTATATGTAACGCAAGGAAATATGTAATCTAAATGAAACATTTACCAATAGGTGTATGGTAATGGCTGAAAAAGACCTAGGATACAGGCGCGTTCAATGCACAGGCAGAGGCTCTTACATAATATCCCTACCAAAAGAGTGGGTAGAAGACATAGGTCTTAACAGAGGCAGCGAAATCGCATTCAACATCCAACCCGACTCAACCCTCACACTGGTTCCTAGAAAAATCATGGAAAAAGAAGGCAGAGAAAACGGCGCCAAACCCAAAGAATACTACATAAACATCGACCCCAAAGAACCCCCACAATCCACAATACGCATGATACGTGCACTCTACGCCATAGGCGCCGACATCATACGAGTCCACTTCAAAAACACGCCAGATGCCACCAAAAACAAAAATGACATAAAAAACCTCGCTCGCGACAACTTCTTGGGCTCAGAAATAATCGACGAAACCCCAGACGAAATCACCATGCAAATTCTCATAAAACATTCCGAGTTCCCGCTCGAAAAAGCTGTTCGCCGCATGGCAATCGTAGCGTTGGCCGCAAACCGCGACGCTATCGCCGCCCTAAAAGACCGAAGCACCACCCTCTTTGACAGCGTAATCAGTGCCCACAACGACGTCAACCGACTGGGACTCTACATCGTACGCCAACTCAAACATGGCATAGAACGCAACCTCTACCGTGAACTCGGGTTCCGAACCCCAAAAGAATTCTTACTCTACCGCATAGCTGTTAACGACGTAGAAAGCATTGCCCAAAACGCCATGAATATCATAAACAACCTAGGCGCTCTCCAAAAATTAATCGACAACGAAACCCTATTCGTCAAAGACCCCATAGACGAAGAAATCTACAACCAACTTGTCTACTTCAGCACCCAAGCCCACCAACTCTACGACGACTCCATCAAAGCTCTCTTCAAACGCGACTATAAAGACGCAGAAAAATTAATTTCCAAACGAGAAGCCCTAATTCCACTGGAAAACGAATTAATCATGCTCATGTCAAGCAAAAAACTCGATCCCAACATCGCCTCAGTTCTTCGATTAATCTTTGACAGTTCAAGACGCATCATGGATTACAGCCGCAACATGGCAGAACTAACTCTCAACCGTACTGTAGAAGAACTCTGCTCCACACTCACTTCCAAATAATTTATTTTTTGAGAAAATGGTGCTCCGGCCGGGATTTGGACCCGGGTCGCCGACTCGAGAGGCCGGCATACTTGACCGGACTATACTACCGGAGCTCGGAACAAAAGGTTCTCTAATAGAAATAAATAGGTTTTGTGCCGCAAACTAGAACCGGAGTCTTTTCGTCCAGCTCTGCCGCAGCTGATTTTTCTGGGCTGTTTTTGGAAGCAGTCGGTAGGACGCATAGAACGCCATACCTATGACGATGAACGTAATGATTGTAGGTAAGTACGAGGGCAACTCTAAACCAAAGCTTTCAACAAGCATAAAAATTCCAAGGAAACCGATTGAAGTTAAAGCGCCGTTCTTGAGGTACTTGTATTTGCTGATTGTATCTATTCCTTTGATGGTTAATTCTCTAACTACGATGGCGCCGATTCCCAAGCCAATGAGAATTAGTAGAAGGTTTATAGTGAAGGCAAATGCGCCGACGACGCCGTCAAAACTGAAAGTTGCATCTAAAACTTCAAGGTAAACAAACTTTGAAAGGTCACCAAGGCTGCCGCCGCCTCCAATCATCTGCCCTTCGTTTTTCTCGGCAGTTTCCTTTAACCCATAAACTATGAAGAAGGTTGCGCTCCCAATGGCAGCTGCCAACATCATAGTGGAATTAGCCCTTGCAAGGTATAATACAACTACCAACACAAGAGCGGCGACAGCGAAGAACCAGACGCCGTACTTTTCCTTTAAGAACCTCTCTAAGTAGAGCGGATCTTTTTTCTCGAGGAACAACCAGTGGAAGTAGAGGAATAATAGGAATATTCCTCCGAAGACAAGAATTACTGGCTTTTGCATTTCGATAGCTTGTGCAGCGATGTTGCTTTGTCCTGAGAAAGCAAGGAACATTTCGGGGAGGCTTATGTTTGGAACAGAAATCCAAACTATGATTAACGGCAAAATGAACCTAACCAAAAACACAGACGTTACAATGCCGATCAAGAGGAATCGTTTGCGCCACAACACGCTCATCGTCTTCAGAACTGTGGCGTTCACAACGGCGTTGTCGACGCTATTGACAACTTCGAATACCACCAAACCCAGAACGATGGCTATCGACTCAACTAGTGACACGATTCAAGCACGCGCCAATTTATGGCATTATTGTATAAAACGTTTTTTGATAAACAATCCCTTGTTAAGATAACGCTAAAGAATAAACCCACAAACATTTGATTTTATTGTTGTAAAAATAAAATTTGCTTCTAAGTCATTCTCACTTCATTTGGATCCCACGATGTCAATGTTGGCTAAAAACCCAAGCCATTAAAATGTTAGAAAAGAGTGCTTTTCATCAAAATTAGTAAAATTAAAAAAGAAGTTATTTGGGGGAAGTTTATTCTTCGCCCATGCCGCCCGGCATTCCGCCTGGGCCACCTGGACCGCCTTTCGGCGCCTTGGAGGTGATGACGTCGTCGATGCGTAGTATCATGGCTGCTGATTCGGCTGCAGATTTAATAGCTTGTTCTTTGACAACGATCGGTTCGATAACGCCGTTTGCAATGCTGTCTTGGAGTTTGCCTGTGAATACGTTGATTCCCATGAACTTGCCGGTTTCTTTGTCATGCACTTGTCGTAATTCAACGAGTATGTCGATTGGCTCTAAGCCTGCGTTCTCTGCGAGCGTGCGTGGGATGACTTCTACTGCGTCTGCGAATGCTTCAACTGCGAGTTGTTCGCGTCCGCCGACTTTGGTTGCGTACTTTCGTAGTTCTTTTGCGATTTCAATTTCTACTGCTCCGCCGCCTGCGACGATTTTGTTGTTTTCTAAAACGTCTGAGACGACTGAGAGTGAATCGGTCATTGCTCTTTCGGCTTCGTCAACGAGGCGTTCGAGTCCTGCTCTGATTAGGATTGCTACGCTGTGGGGGTCTTTGCATTTTTCGACGAAGATCATTTTGTCGTCGCCGATTTTGCGTTCTTCAATGTGTCCTGCAAAGCCGAGGTCTGCTTTCTTGAGGTCATCTAAGTCGCTGACTATTCTTCCGCCTGTGGCTCTTGCGAGTTTCTCCATGTCTGATTCCTTTACACGTCTTGCCGCCATTATACCTGCCTTAGACAAGAAATGCTGAACCATGTCATCGATGCCTTTTTGGCAGAAGACTACGTCTGCGCCAGAGGCTTTAACTTTGGTAACCATATCTTCCATCATGTCGTTTTCCTGGTCAAGGAATGCTTTCATCTGTGAGGGGTCTTTGATTCGGATTTCAGCGGTGATTTCAGTTTTTTCGATTTCTAAGGCTGAATCTAACAGTGCAATCTTGGCATTTTCCTTAATTTTTGGCATGCCTGGGCTTACGACTTCTTTGTCAATTATTATGCCCTGAATTAATTGTGTTTCAAGGAGACTTTTGCCTGTTTTCTTAACGAGTTGAATGTTGTCTATGTCAGCGAGTGTTTTGTCTCCACGTTGTTCAGAGATTTGTGTAACTGCATCAATGGATATTTCTGCCAAGTGCTCTCTTGCTGAACCCAGTGATTTGCTGCTCATTGAGGTTAATGCGACTTTAAGGAGTGTTTTGCGGTCTTTGACGTCTAGTGGTACTGCCATTTTTCCAATGGCTTCAATAGCTTTCACTGAGGCTTTGCGGTAGCCACTTACTAGAATGGTTGGGTGAATGTTTTGGTCAAGGAGTTCTTCAGCTTTTCTGAGTAGTTCGCTTGCGAGAACAACTGCGGAGGTTGTTCCATCGCCTACCATGTCATCTTGGGTTTTTGCGATTTCAACCATCATTTTTGCCGCTGGATGTTCAACGTCGATTTCTTTGAGGATAGCTGCGCCGTCGTTAGTGATTGTGATGTCGCCTAGGCTGTCGATGAGCATTTTATCCATGCCTCGTGGACCTAAGGTTGTTTTCAGTACCTCGCCAATTACGCGGGCTGCCATGATGTTGTTTCTCTGGGCTTCTTTTCCTCTACTTCTTGTTGTTCCTTCTTTAAGGATGAGGACTGGTTGTCCTGAACCTGTTGTTGTTAAATACGCCATATTATCATACCTACTTTACTAGAACCTTGTTTAATACGGAATGATGCAAAAACCCCAACGGAAATATAAACTTTTACCCTTGCAATGAAGCGGTCTTGATGATTCAAGTTTTAAAGATCGCAAAGTTTGGATTGAAACATTTCATTCTTACTCGCTTAATGCTATTTTAGATGGGTCGGTTAATTATTGCGATCAGCGAATTGCACTTTTAAGATAAAACCGAACGCAAAGCCTTCAATCATCAAAAAACAATTAATGTACATGGAGAAGGCAAAGCAAAAATAACCAGTTACTATTCATTCCCTTTCTGTGAATCACTGTGATTAGCGGCTTCAACCTAATGGCAACTACTTCCCGCGGAAACGAACGGCCAATGATCAACGAGATTCTATATCTGCTCAAAGATGAGTTGGGCGACACCGAAGCCCAGGCCGCAAAAACTAAAATCCGTGGCTTAATAGTCGCCAAAACCACACTTGATCAATGCATTGTCATAGAGAAATTCCGAGCAATCCTCAAAGAACGCCCCTACGAATTCCGCTACGCCCTAAGAATTCTTCCTATCGAACGAGTTGTGCAAACTGACTTAGAAGAAATCAAAAAAGCCAGCGCCGAATTAGCTATTAAAAATAGGCGAAAACGAAACTTTCAGGGTTACAATAGAAAAGCGCTTCACTACCCTCCATACAAAAGACCTAATTGAGGCAGCGGTGGGAGAAATTAAAAATAAAGCCGACCTTGAAAACCCAGATAAAATTTTACTGGTTGAGGTTTTGGGTGCATTAACGGGGTTGTCGTTGTTGAAGCCCTCGGATGTTTTAGCCGTTATTAAAGAAAAAATGCTCTAACCTTATAGTTGAGCGTTTCTTTTAGAGAAGAAGAAAAAAAGCGATGCTCGCTAACAGCAATTTTTTCTTCTTTCGACTTGATTGAAAGAACAACAACACCTCATTGCCATTTGTTGTTGGGGTTCTCCCGATCAAGGGAATAACCTACTCAACGGTAGAAGAAGAAGATTGGTGAATTGCAACTTCTTCTCTTAAAATGAGTTACAGTTAAAGTTCAGACTCAAGCTTTGTTATACCTTCAATTGTTGGGTAAAGTTCATTTATAGACTTCGAAATCTCATCAACAACCCTGTTTAAAATGAATGCAAAATCTTCCCGTGTTCTCTTAATCACTTTACTGACAACAAGGCGACTTCCTCGATAACTAAGTTAACTATAACCTTCTTCTGGTCACCGTTTTCAAGGATTTTTAATTCTTCATTTTGGATGTTGAAAGCTTTTTTGATTTTTGTTTCCTTGGTTTTGGTCATTTCAAGAACCGCCTCATCCGGGTCTGTGCCGACGCATTTGGTAAGCGCTTCAAGTGTATTTTGGATTTGTAATGGGTCTTCACCAATTATTGTCAATGCCATGTTTTTTGTTTTGGGTTTGATTCCGGAGCGTTCGATGGCTTTTTGTATTTGTAGCTGTGCCGAAGCGTAGAGTATTGTTTCCATTGCGAGGCTCTTTGAATGATTGGTTTTGTTTTTGAATGCTTGCAATGCGTTTAGGATAGCAAAGTAGAGATGTTCTTGTGTGGCGATTAGTTCGGCGTCGAAGAATTGGATTTCGACGTTTTGGGTTTGTTTTCGGTTTGCTTTTAAGAATGCTTCTGCTTTATCGAATGCTATGCTTCGGTAACCTGTTATTTCCACGTATTTGCCGTGTTCTTTTATGTACTGCAACATCTAAGGTTCCTCAATGCATGTCTTTTAAGAGTTTTTCAGCTAGCTGTTTTGGCAATCCAGCCTTCACGAGTTTTGCGACGTCCTGATTTAAGACTCGTTTGCCCTGAGGTTTTTGGATTATTTTTCGCAGAGTTTCTTTGGTGTCCCACGGGAAAACAACCCAGTTGGTTGTTTGTTTTTCGAAGAAGTCAGGAATTGTGATGGATTGAGGTTTTTGATAGAGGGTGGCTGTTTTGACTTCACTGGCGCCTTGCTGTTGAAGATGAGTTTTAGCGAGTTTTAGGCTTTCGCCGCTGTCTGCGATGTCGTCTACCAACAACACTTTTTTGCTCGCCACGTTTGTTGTAAGCGGTTGTTTTAGAGTTGGCTCAGCCTTTGTCTGGTTTATGTCAACATAGAATTCTATCTGGATGGTTGCGAACTCTGAAGTTTCCAACAAATCAGCTAGAATGCGGGCAGGTATTATGCCACCGCGGGATATGCCAATAACCATGTCGGGTAGGTAGTTTTGGATCAAAATTTTTTGGGCTTGGCCGAGCAGCATCTCGTATATTTGATTCCATGTTGGGACTTCATATTCGATGTTGCCAGCCAATCGTCAAACCTCTTTTAGAGGATGAGTACGTTTTTTGCTTCTGTTAAGCCTTTCGATTACACAGATGATCATGCAATTTACTCACTGCTTAAATTTTGGTATTTCATTAATTATTGATTTATTGTGAATGCTATTCTATTTTTACGTGGAATTTTGGTGTGGATGATTATTTTTTTGCTCGCTTGGTTGCAGATTTATAAAGGGGTTGTTGTTATTAATTTTATTCGGGAGATAGGCGTCAGGAGATATGTGTCGTCTTTCGTAATATAGTTTAAATGCTTAGACGTCTTTTCCAATAATAATCAAAAATGAAAGGAGACTTGAAAAATGGTGAAGAATGTGGATGAAGAAAAGATTAAGCGCGTGCTAACTGAGCCAAAGCTAGCTGCCGTAAAAACGATGCTCGAGAAAGACCATGCAATTGACTGTTTACTGCTGCTCCACGTTGGCCGCGGCAAATGGAAGGATGCTAAAGACTTCATGAAAGACAATGGCTTAACACTCAGCGACGGCACCTTTAGGGCTAGAATGATCGAGATTGAATCCTTGGGTTTAGCTAAGAGTGAACGTATCGACCCACTCAAAAAGTACTATGTTAAGACTGAACTCGGGGAAAAAGTAGCGAAACTTCTTCTCGGTTTTTTTGACACGCTCGAGTCTAAGAGTTAGTCTTTTTTGGCTTTTTAGCCATTTCTTTCCTTTTGTTTATTTTTTTTTGGGCTTCTGTGGTTGTGTTCAACATATCTATAGTATTGTATAGTAAGACGTAATATTTAAAAGATGCTTTTTGACACCTACCTATTACAAGCAACATAAGGAAGAAACAAAAAAATGAACACATACCTAAGAAAAATAAAGAAAAATTCAAAAGCCCTCAGCCCCGTCATCGCATCAATTATCCTCATCGCCGTCACCGTCGCAGTCAGCGTCGTCGTCGCAGCATGGATGGGTGGAATGACCATCGGATTCATGGGCAACGCAGAACAAGTATCAGTAACAAACATCGCATTCGTCCAACAGGTACATCCGGTGCAATGATCAATTGCAAGTCATGGTAACTAATTCAGGCAGCACACCAGCAACCATTAGAAAGCATTTATTAACGGAGTCGCAGTAGCAGACAACTGCATGTAACCGTGGCCGCAAGTGGACCAATCGCAAAAAGCTCATCAGCAACAGTCACATTAGATACTAGGCGCAAATGCCTATTTCCAAGCAGGGCAGTGCATACCAAGTTAAACTGATTACAGCAAAAGGGCACATCAGTCGTCAACACAGCAACATTCAACCCATAAACATCCAACATTTGAAAATCTAAATAGGGGGTAAGGTGAAGCAAACATTCACCCAACTTTCCTCTTTCTCTCTTTAAAAAATTTAGGAGTCATAAATCATGGTAACACAAATCAAAGAATATACATCCGCACAGGCAATAGCCGATGCCATGGACAAGCAATTGTCCGAAACCAAAAGCGTCCTTGGCGAGTACCTGCGTAAGCTAGATGAAATCCGCACCTTAGCGGAAAAATCCAAAAAAGTCCGTGAAGTCGTCCTCAAACTCGCAGGCAAAAAAGCCCCAACCGAGAATACAAGCGAAATCACTGTAGGCACGTTAAACATTGTTTTAGACGCTAACCCAACCCACGAATTAAGCGCCATAGAATCCGTCGTCCGCAGCCACCAAGAACGCCTACTGGTTCTGCAGAAGGTGCGTGAAGCCCTCAAATGGCTCGACCAACTCGGCGACACGGAAGGCCTCAGGTACCTAGTGGTGGAAGATGAAGGCATCCCAGAACGGATCCTCTTCAAACTATCCTAACCCAGCTAGGAGATTAAACGGTGACTGAGGCTGAGGTAAACCCGCTCCAAACAATCGTAGAAGAAATCAAAAATCTAAGCCCCGAAACCACCGATGCCCTAATTTTCCGGAGCAACGGACAAACAATTGCCAGTCACTCAAACTGGAACCGAAAATCAATCCAAAAAATTCGTGTCCAACTTCGTTAACATCGCAGTACATGCACAAACAATTGGCGGAATAGAAAACCTCACTATCCAAGCGGCAGAAAATCAATTGAATATCGTTGCAGTGGACGATTGTTTTCTGGCAACGGTTTCCTCGCATACAGCAAACCAGGAAATCCTCAAGTCACTGACCCAAGTTATCGTTCCCACAGTTGTGCGACTGGTCAACCAGATTGGCACTCAAACAGAAAACGAAAAATTGAAAGCCCAAGAAATTGAAGAAAAATCCTACGAAGAACTGGCTTTGTCAGAATCAATAAAATCTAAACTGTCCGTAGACCCAATTCCAGAACTGCAACCGACATTCGAACCGGTCCCACCCAAAACACCCACCTATCAGTTCATGATAGAAAAAATCAGCGGGTTACTAGTTGCTGCTGACACTGTTCGAATTGACGGAGAAGTGGTAGCGGGTTGGATCGAGATTTATGAAGGCAAACAATTCAACATGGTCATCGTTGAAGCCCTTGATGGAAAAAAAACCACCTGCAAGTTTAAAGCAATCAAAGATTCAAAGAACAGCGCCAAGGGAATAATTCAGATTCCAGAAAAAATTCTTCAAACCCTGCAAACGGAAAAAGGCAAACTGGTAATGGTTAAGCCAGTAATCGAGTAAGCTGAGGAATTATGTTGAAACAGAAAACTACCAGCCAAGTAGAAACCGAATTTCCCGATACAGCAGTTACTACCATTGGGAATGATGATTCCGTTTTTACGGATTTGGCTGCGAGTTTAGCGGAAATACGTAAACTCGATGGTGTCAGGGGATATATTCTTCGAAGCGACACTTCAGCCATAATCGACCTATCTGAACAAGAAAAAATAATCGATTACGCCATCTTATCATCACAAATCGAAGAATCATGCAGCGAAATGGCAAAGCAATTCAACCTGACAGATATAGAAAGTGTTATGGCGGAGGGTAAAACCATCAAGGTACTCTGCATGAACAGGTCAGAAAATCGAGTCTGCGTGTTCATGGACAAAAAAGCTCCACATGATTCGGTAATAAAACGAATCCTGCAATAGCCGATGATTTTGACTGTTTTTAGTTTTTCAACATGTTAAGGGCCTGGAAAAATTCATTAATACTGAAGCCCAAATTTTTTTCGGAGTATCTCATAAGAACCAAATAAGATAGGTGCCGCGCCAATTTCTATAGAGGTGATAGTTTAATAATTGGTAATTATACCCAAATACGCCGAAGTTTATCCAACTTTACAATTAAAATGATGAACTAAAAATGAAAAATAAAGAATTTAGTAGAAGTTGCGGGCTTCTTTGCGTTTTTCTGCTTCTTCGTAGAACCGCAGAACTTCGTCGATGATTTCTACGTTAGAGAGCAACATGCGTCTGCAGCAGTACCGCTTCAAGCCTAAGCTGTCCAGAACGTCGCTGGCGTTTTCGCCTGTCTTTATGCGTCTTGTGAATTCGTCCCATCGGTCTCCAACGAGTTTGCCGCAAGTGAAGCATCTTACGGGAATAATCATTTTGTCTTCTTCTCCTACCTGTAGCTTTTCTGTTCTTTAGACCGTGCGCCTGCTCCGCCGACTTTCTTGGTTTCTTTAGTTCTGCTGTCTCCTGCAATCATGGTTCGGTCGTATTCATTAAAGACTGTTCGTAGGTGTGTGCTCTTGGTCCATTTTAGGAGAGCATTTGATATTGCCATGCGTGCTGCTTCGGCTTGTCCCATGTAGCCTCCGCCGCTGGTTTTAACGTCCATGTCTAGTTGTTGCCAGACATCTGCGCCTGCTTGCAGGAGGGGTTCCATGATTTTTGCTTTAGCTATGTCGGGTTCGTAAATTTCAACTGGAGTTAGGTTTATTCGTACTCTGCCAACGCCCTGTTTAACTATGGCGCGGGCAACTGCGGTTTTTCGCTTTCCACTAACAACTAAGACTTTTTTTGCGGGCATAATTATTCCATCCTGTTGAACCATCCGATTTCAGTTGCCAATTCGCCAAGGGTAAAGTGTGGCCCTTTCAGGTTTACGGAATTGGCTTCTTCGAATGTTATCATTTTTTGGTCTTTGAACTCAAGTGGGACGCCCATGAATACTTTCAGGCGTTTGTAGGCGTTTTTGCCTTTAGGCAGCTTGAAGGGAACCATGCCACGGACGGTTTTTCGTAGGAACCGGTCGGGTCTGCGGTAATGGAATGGTCCACGCATTGGAGCACCAACTTCGAGGAATTTGTGTGCTTCTAACACTTTGCTTTTCTTTTTGCCAGAGAACACTGCTTTCTCCGCGTTAAGAATGATTACTTCTTCGCCGTTTAGCAATCGTTTAGCAACTTTGCTGCACATTCGGCCAACGATTAAGCCTTCAGCATTCACGAAAGTTATTGGGGATTGTATTGTGGTTGCCATTTCTTATTCACCGGATGATTTTTACGTTTGAACCTTTGGGGTTTTTCTCCATCAGGTCTTGGATTGTGATGTATTTTGCTTTGACAGCCTCAAGTTTTGCTTTAGCCTTGTCTGAGATGTCAAAGGATGCAACGGTCACGGAGTGTTCGATGTTGCCTGAAGCTAAGAGTTTGCCTGGAACAATCACTACATCAGCTTTCTTTGTGTGCCTGTTTAATTTGCTCAGGTTAACGGCGACACGTTGGCTACGTGACTTGGCTAAGTGGTCAGCGACATCTAGCCAGATGGGTGCTTGTTTTTCTCTGCTTTCTTTCTTTAAAAGACCAATAAGATCGATTAATTGTGGGTTTGTAGTTTTTGTTTCTCTCATTGTGGTCCAGCCTTTATTTGTTCTTCAAACTCGTTTAGTTGTTTGCCTAACAGTTTAGTTGCTTCTTTTAAGACTCGTTCTGGAGGAAGCGCACCTGTAGACTCTATGTTCATTACGAAAGCGTTCTTTTCCCATTCAACCTTCAACGGTGAGGGTTTTTGTGGGCAAGCATCAACGCAGTCCATGCAGAGGTTACATGCCAATAGGTCGCGGACATCGATTTTTTCGTCCTTGACAATGTAAACTTTTTTAGGGCATATGTCAGCGCATTTTTGGCACTCTTCACATTTCTCGGTTGGAGTGGTGATTTTTGGGTAGTACTTGTATGCACACATGGAAACGGGCTGCCATTTGGCATGGACTTTGCCTTTTCCAAGCTTTGCGTAGGCTTCAAGTTTTAGTTTCTGATTTTTCGCCAACTTAACTATCGGGATTCTGTCTGAGACAGGAACTATTTCGGGGTTTTCCGAAACGATTTCTCCTGAATAAACGGTTCTTGTTCCGTCTCTGTGCTTCTGCGTCAAGTGTTAGGGTTACTCGGCATTGTGGGCAGCCGAATTCGCTTTTACATTCGCATTCTTCAGGCAGAGTGTATGCATCTAAATCAGTCTTCAGTGGAGTAAGACCGAGTCTGTGAGCGATTATTTCGTCTTGGAGAATTGAAGAGTTTTCTATCATGACAACTTCTTCGATTGCCATGCAGGGAACCTCAGCAAGTGCTAGACGTCGTAGAGCATTCATTAAAGGCACGTCCGCATCTTTGACGACTATGCGGAGGTTAGTATCGTTTTTTTCAAGGACTTCTATTTTCACTTGCTAGACACTCCAATAAATTATTTCAATAAAGAGGGATATTGCAGATTAGACTCTTCTGCCTCTTCTGCCACCGGGCCTTCTTGTTCCGTCGTGGGGAATTGGTGTAACTTCTTCGATGCGTTCAATGCGGAAACCGAATCTGGCTAATGCTCTGATGGCTGCTTGTGCGCCTGGTCCAGGTGTTCTTGGTCCTGCGCCGCCTGGAGCTCGGACTTTGATGTGAATGGCTGTTATTCCTTTGTCTCGTGCGATTTCGGCTGCTCCTGTGGATGCACGCATAGCTGCGTACGGTGAAGATTCCATGCGGTCTGCTTTAACGAACATACCGCCTGTGGTGCGAGCGATTGTTTCTGCACCTGAAATGTCAGTGATGTGGATTAAGGTGTTGTTGTAGCTGCTGAAGATGTGAACGATTGCCCACTTCTCGTTACGTTTGTTGTTGGGAGCGCTCAGAATCTGCCGCCTCCGCGTCCGCCTCTGCGGCCTCTGCTTAGGTGGCCGAGCTTCTACTTGTTTCGCTACGACTGTCAAGCCGACTCGTAGTGCGTGTTCTTGGCTTGCTATTGCGCTTTCAGGTGAGTAAACCATTTTTGTTTCAGCCTCTTTTGGTACTATATAACCAGGGATTGTTACTCTGCGTCCATCGATTGTTATGTGTCCATGTGTGATTAGTTGGCGTGATTGGATAGACGGTTCTTGCTAAGCCTTTGCGGAAAACGATTGTTTGTAATCTTCGTTCCAAGATGTCTTCGATGGTTAAGTCTAAGACGTTATCGAGGACTGCGGTTTCTTGCAGGATTCCTTTCTTTTTGAGTTGGGCGAGTAATTCATTTTCCATCTTTGCTCGTTCTTCAGTGGTTTTGCTGATGAGTGAACGGGCGATGCTTCTGGTCTTGGATAGGGTGGTTTTGTGGCGCCAGAGTTCATGTTTGTTTCTTAAGCCAAATTGCCCCAGAAGTTTAAGTTCTTCTTGGAGAACATCTTTTCGCCATCGGAAACGTGGAGTATCAAATTTCTTACGCTGTTTCTTTGGATCTCCCATGCTTATTTGCCTCCTTCAGCTGGTGCTCCACCGGGCTTTTGCATCAGAGTCTTCTTCTTAACTCCTAAGGCTTTGCCTGCTCTTCCAGTGGTTTTTGTTCTTTGGCCACGTACTTTCAGGCTGTAAGCATGGCGGTATCCACGCCAAGACCTGATTTCTTTGGCTTGATCAATATCAGTCTTAATCTTTAATGCTAAGTTCAGCACTTAAAATGTGAGCGTCTTTTCCGACTTCTGTGTCTTTTCGACGGTTAAACATCCAGCTTGGAATGCCATATTTTGCTGGGTCTTTTATGACATCTTCTATTTTTCCGATGTCTGATTCTGTTATAAAGCCCACTCGCAAGTCAGGGTTTACGCCTGCCTTTTTGAGGACTGCGTTTGCGAGCGCGGAGCTTACTCCTTTGACTTGCGCTACAGCGTAAATAGTCTTTAAGGTACCTTGAACGTCTGTACCCATGATACGAAGTATATAGCGATATTCCTGCTGTGACATGCTAAATTTTCATCCGTTTTTTTAACTTTAAAGCATATACGAAATATGACGGTATTTATTTAAACCTTCCCTTGACTTCGAGTCCATCCTATTTGTCATGAATAGAATAAGATAAGAGAACTCTAAATTCAAAACGTAGTAGTAAAAGTATTGTTGACTAATCTTCCTCTGATTTGTAACCCAACCGTTCCTGGAGAAATGTTATATAAATTCTCAACTTATCGAAAGAACGGTTTTCTAATTTGTCTTATATTTAAAAAAGTATTTTTTCCTAATGGATGACTGTAGAGCGAAAAATCATTCGATGCCTTATCGCAAGTCCACCCCGGAACTTTCGTGATGAACGTTGTACGCAGCCTGAAGTAGACGGTTCACGCGACAAAGCTCAGGATAGATTCTTTTGTATTCTTCAGACGAATAGTAATCTTTCTCACCGGGGTAGGCTTTTGCTTGACCTGTGATGTATCTTAGGGCTTCGTTTATGTTTTTGAATTTCATGTTCTCATCTTCACATGTTTTTGGGGGTTAGAGCCGTTTTTTGTTTTATACTTTGATTTTGAGTTCTGCTCTAATTTTATAGGCGACAAATGCGAATGAAGCTACGATTGCTGCTATTGACGCTACATCTAATACTCCAAACATATTTTCACCATATTGTCTTTTTAAATAGCTAATTGCTCAGATAAATATAAATGCAGTTATGAATTGTTCATAACTTATAAGAAAATATCGACGAGCGTCCAAATGTAAAAAATTAATACATATTTGAAGCAAAACCAAAACGTCAACATTTTTTTGAAAAGGAAACAAGTAATTTTCTGCGAAACCTAAATACCGTTCAAAACACAATAACATCTAAGAAACCCAATGGACAACGTAATGATTATTGGCTTAATAGCAGCCGCATTAACTACAGGCGCCCTGTTTCCACAGTTACTCAGAGTTTGGAAAACAAAATCAACCAAAGACATCTCCACAGGAATGTTCGCTCTGACCTCTGCAGGGGTCCTTGCATGGTTTATTTACGGAATGTTCGTCAACAATTTCCCAATAATAATTGCAAATTCCCTAGCTTTCATTCAAGCCGTAGCAATTCTATTTTTCAAAATAAAATACAAGTAAAATTAAACCGAATTTTTTGACTTATTCGTTTAGTGGCTTGAATAACATTGATGGTTGAGTTTACCCATCGAAGGTAAGCGTTCAAAGTCGCTCGGAGGGCAACTGTGTCATCTGCCTCAACGGTTAACACAAGAAATAAGCCGTCTTTTTGAAGTTTTACTCTGGCACGCCTTGTTACTGGCGCGTTTACTTCAGGCGTTAAGGCTTCAATAAGCGTGGAGACTTGTTTTTCGAAAGCAAATTTCAAGCGTATGGATGCTTTTGCGCCAGTAGCCATTTGGAATTCCTTACGCTAAACAGGAAATTCAAGGTAATAAACAAAAAATAAAAAATTAAAGAAAGAAAAGAAAGGTTTACTCGGTTGTTTCTTCTTCAGTTGCCGACTCGACAGCTGCAGTGGCTTTCGCTGTTTCTTCAACTGGCGCACCTTTAGCTGCACGTTTGGCCACAACACCCAGCTTGGTCACTGGCGTGTATGCTCCGCCTGCAAAAGTGTACTCGCACTTGCTGCATTTCCAGATGCCTACGCTTTCGCGTTTAACGCGGGTAAAGCCGCAGTTTGGGCATCTGTGGGGCTTCTTGAGTTCAGTGATTACTTTGATGTAGCGTTTTCGAACGGTTGAACCGTATCGTACGCCTAATCCTCGTGTTGGACCAACTTTCTTCATTCTTAGGCAACTTTTATTCACCAATCTAGTTTCTTGCGCAGTTCTGCTGCTTTGTCCAGAGCAATCTTTGAGGCTTCTAAAATCTGTTGCGGTGTGAAATAGCCTGAGCCGCCCTTCTGTATGGCGCAAATGGTTCCGTCTTCTTTGGTTGCGAAGGTGATGCGTGATTCCATGACTTGTTCTTCTTCAGCTATGGGGTCGGTGATTAGTTTGTTGTTGATTTTTCCGATGGTAACTGTTATGGGGTGGCTTCTCAGTGGCAATGGTGTGTAGCCTTGTTTCATTTTTAGTTCGCCGTCTTTGATTTCATAGTTGGGCATCTTTGTGTTCAACAATGCAGCCATTGCAGCGATTGCGGATGCATCAATGAGGTTTCCGCCGTGGTCGAGAACATAAATGTCGACGAATACAACGAACACTTTTTTTCCGGGTTCGATACACAGTTTTTCGTTGTCGATGCATTTTGATTCCCTGATACCTCTGTCAACTACTCGAGCAAGTTCGATGCTGTTTTCGTCTGGTGGACCTGGCTCAAAGCTTGGTGAAGCGACTGGCACAAGCTCTGCGTTTACTGTTAAGACGCCTTCGTTTGGTGTGTCTGGAAAGGGTTCGCCTAAGCCGACTTTGACGCCTACGAGAATTTGGGTTTTTCCCATGAAAACTCTTGCTGAGCCTTCAGCCTTCTCGATTATGCCTTGTTCAATTTTGATTTCGCGGGTATCGAGTAAGCCTCTATCGTCTAGGCGTTTGCCTTTCTCGATTAATTGTTCAATTTGTCTTAGTCTAACTTTAGTTACGAGTGATGACATTATTCTTCAACCTCTTTAACGACCATGTATTTGGTCTTAAGTGCTTCTTTCTGCATTTCATAGATTTTCTTGCATCCTTCCATTGCCATGTTTACGGCTTTTTCGAATTCAGCTGGCTCCAAAATTCCATCCATCTGCAGTAGTGTAATGGCGTTTAAGCTTGGCATGTAAGCAACTGGAACGTCTGCGGCGCCGAGTTTGTCTTCTGCATCGTAGAGGTCAAGAACTACTGTGTCTTCAACTTTGCCTGCTGCGCATCCTACGACTAAGTCGCGCATTGGAACGCCTGCATCTGCAACGGCTAATGCGGCTGCGGTGATAGCTGCACATCGTGTTCCTCCATCTGCCTGCAAGACTTCAACGTATACGTCTACGCCTGTGCGTGGGTAGAGTTCAAGGAACAGTGCGGGTTCTATGGATTCTTTTATTACTTTTGAGAGTTCAACTTCTCTTCTTGAGGGTGCGGGGGATTTTCTTTCCTGAACGGAAAAGGGTGCCATGTGATAGCGGACTTTTAGGACCATGCGGTCAGCTTGCATGAGGTGTTTTGGATGCACTTCTCTTGGGCCGAAAGCTGCGGCTAAAATCTTGTTTTTTCCGTGTTCAATGTAGGCTGAGCCGTCAGCGTTTGAGAGTACGCCTACTTGAAGTTTTACAGGGCGAAGTTCATCCGCTTTTCTACCGTCAAGTCGGATCCCTTTCTTATCGATTAATTTCTCTGTTTTTTCATTCAACTTTGTTTTCCTCCACTTTACCTAATTTCTTTTCTTTCAGCAACTGTGTTATGCGATCAGTAAGACCGCTTGTATGAGATTCTTCCTCGATTTTTCGAATCACGCTTATGGCAAGTTCTTCTTCTTCCAGAGTTTTGCCAGTGACCAATATAACGCCGTTTAAGCCCAGTATGATTTGGCAGTTGGTTTCCTGTTTAATCATAGAAATCATTGAGCCTTTGCGTCCGATAATACGGGGAATCTTTGTTGGTGTAACATGTAGGATTTGGCCGCGAGTAATCTTTCCCAGTCCAGGTTCGCCCACGGTTAATTGAGGGTCGTGTGCTCTGTCGAAGGATGCTATTTTGGCAACGATTAAGTCGCCTGCAGTTAGGACTGCTGATAACTCGTCGTTTTGTGGCTTAAAGGGTCTGCTGAGTACGTCTGATGCACGCAGCATTGCTGTGTAGGGTGCTTTAATGTTGACGGTCCAGCCGTTGAATCCTACTTCAGTGACTGTTCCAATAACTATGTCGCCCATTTTCGGGACGTAAAAAGCCCTTAATGCAACAACGTTTACTTTTTTATTGTCACTGTCTACGAGTCCAATCCTTGAGGCATAAATCTTGCCTGCTTCCACATACGTGTTTTCGCCAGGTAAATAGTCGCCTTCAGCGAGCATTTCGCCTGGGGTCACGAGCTGTTTTTTTTCAAAGAATGTTGGCATAAAATCACATTTTCCATATTTTTATTACTCTAAGAGATTATTTTTGCTTCTCCACTTCCCTTGGTTGCGTCACCAAGCTTGTTCAAAAGCGAAGCGTACGATCCTGCAGGTAACTCAAGTTCACCATACCATGAACCGTCACCGCGCCATTCTTCCCGTTTAATAGTACCCAACGTTTTGATCGTGCCGTAAGCTCTTGCGGCATGCTGTGTGGGTATTTTGATTGCAACTGTGACCTGTTCTATTTTCAAGGGTAAAATAGGTCGTAACAATTTAACTATATCTTTAGCCTGCTCTTCCACAGACTTGTATGGGTCAATTGGATAACGAATCTGCTCCATAGCATTTTCGATGCGCGCAGGCGGATGCGGCAAATTTGTTTTAGGGTCGACTGCTTGGCGGGAAATAAAATCTATAACTAGCCTTTTTTTGTCTTCGACCATTTTCCGTCTTTGGTCAGTTGTTAGTTGCAAAGTTCCTTTCTTTAAGATTTCATCTGCGATTTTTAGTGGGTCACATGTTTTGAAGGCTTTTTTCATAGCTTCTTCAGAAACTTTAGTGCCTTTGTTTGCGTCAGAAAAAATCATTTCAGCGGCTAAAACCTCAGTGATGCCTGAGATTTTGCCGTTTCGGTAGTCGAGCGCTTTGTTGGGTTTAACTAATATTTCAAAATGCTCATTTTCTCTTGTTAAGCGCGCGACTGTGAACTTTTCGCTCATTAGTTTTTCACTTGCTTGAACCCAGCTCTTTGATGTAACCTTCCACTGTGTTGTCGTTTAACATTTCCATTTTTTGTGTTGCTGCTGGGATGATTGCGATTTTTATTCTTGGTGGTAGCTGGCGTGCTTCGAGAGCTTTAACTAGGCATTTGACTGTTAGTTTTATGCTGTTGTCTAGGGTTAGGTCTTCTTTGTATTCTTCTTTGAGGATTGCTAGAACTGTTTCTCTTCCTGCGCCTAGTGCTGTGGCTTTGTAGCCGCGGTAGGTTCCGCTTGGGTGCGTACCGAAGACGCGTGTTCCTGTTTTGTCGACTCCGCCGAAGATAATTGAGACTCCAAAAGGTCGAACACCTGCATGCTGCGTGTACATCTGTTGGATGTCGCATATGCGTTTGGTTACAACCTCTACGTCGATGGGTTCGTCGTAGGTTAGTTTGTTGCTTTGAGCGTAGATTCTTGCTTGGTCAATTAGGATTCTGGCGTCGGAACTTAACCCAACTATGGCTGCGGCAATATGGTCGTCTACTCGGAAGATTTTCCATGAGTAACCTGCTTCTTCGAGGACTTCTATGTTTTCTTCTGAACCGAGAACTAATCCTTCTGAACTTTGGATGCCGATAATGGTGGCTCCGCGGTTCACAAGTTCCATTGCGTATTCTACTTGAAAGAGTCGTCCATCAGGCGAGAAAACGGTAATGGCACGGTCATATGCTCCTGGTGCTGCAAATACAGACATAATGTTAACCTCACTTTACACTATACACTTTTTCACAGTCTCATATAATAACTACACTAAAAACCTTTCCTATTAAAGCAAAACCTAACCAGCAAGTTTTTGAAAGTTCGAAAGCGGCCTTAACCACTTTAGGCATGGAAAATTCTTTGTCATTAAGTCTGTTGCTTGAAAAGAACATAGCTCCGCATATATAAACTGAGACTTGAGTGAAATGTGGAACGAATTATTGCTCAATTGGTTGCTACCAAAACAAGTAAAATGATTTTAGCTTACTTGGATGGGTAAAACGCAGTAATTTTGAGTAAACTCGTAAGTTCCTGATGAGTTTTGTTGCCATAATTCGAAAACTATAGAGTAACTTCCAACCGCATTCTCCGTGATAGTTGCCGTGTTTTCAATAGTCTTTCCATCGCTCAACCCGTTTATTTGGAGAACTTGGCTTGCTGGAACATCAACCGGAAAAGTATTGAGGTTCTTTGTTATTTTCACCTGCACCTGATACGAAGCACTATGTCCCAGATGGTTTACTACGTCAACATAAACGTTGAATGTGCTGTTCTGGTTAGCCAATAAGGTTTCAGGGTAATCTACGGCTTTTTTGTTGGAGTCGAGCAAGTAAATGCTGTTATATGGTTCTGCGGGCGGCCTAAACCAAACAAAATAGCTCAAAACTGCAACGGAAACGATGAGTAATACAAGAAAAATGGCGATTGCAAAGCCTTTCTCTTCATTAAGCCCGAGTTTTCTTCCAAGCCGCTTCGCGCTTTCTAATCGTATCTGCATCCAAAGACCCCTTGAATATAGTGCTAAATATCTCGATACCTGACTTAAACCTTCGCAGTTTAGGTCTGCCGTACTTTCGGGCTTTGTAGGTAGTGGGAACTTCAATCATGCTGTAGCCTTCCTTAGCGAATTTTATGAGCATCTCTGTTGCAAATGCCATGTCTCCCTCGACTAAATTGACGTTGTTGATGGCATCATGGGATATCGCTCGGAAACCCGATTGTGTGTCGCTGAGGAATTGGCTATAAACGAAGTCGAAGAAGAAAGTGATGACTTTGTTGCCGATGAAGTTCATTATGCCCATGGCTTTTTTGGGGTCATACATGCGGGTGGCTAAGACCATGTCTGCGTCTTGCTCAATCATTTTAGCTATCATACGATTGATGTGTCGCACTTCGTAGGTCCCGTCACCATCAACCATGATTATGATGTTGCCCTTAGCGTTTTTCATGCCCGTTTTAAGAGCTAAGCCGTAGCCACGTCGAGGTTCAACGATGAGTCTGCAGTACCCAAGTTCCTGAACGATTTCTTTGGTTCCATCTGTCGAGTTCCCGTCGACGACGATGATTTCTTTGGGATAAGATAAATCTTCATGTATGGTTGTTATGGCTTCCAGAATGTTACCTGCTTCGTTGAGTGTTGGAATTACCACAGAGACCATTTCGACTTTTGACGTCATCAGCTAACTTCCATTTCAAAGGGCTAATATGTTTCCGTTAGATGGTTAAATAAGCTCTTCGTATATCTCCACGAGTCTTTCAACGTTCTTGTCCCAACTATACTTCTCTTCCATCATGGAGCGGAGTTCTTTTTTGCGTGAAGAAAAATCTTGGTTGCCGAAATCCAATATGGTTTTTGCAAGCAGTTCAGGCTGGTTGGGCGGCACCAGTTTTCCGTATTCTTCCAGGAGGATTTCTTTTATTCCTCCAACGTCCGTTGCGACTACTGGCAACGCGCAAGCCATAGCTTCGAGCGCAACCAGCGGCAATCCTTCACCTGATTTTGAAGGCAGTACAAAAATGTCTGCGGCATTGTAGTAGATAGGCAAATCTTCGTCGCTCACAAAGCCTGCAAGCTTAAAATTCCTGTCAATCCCCAACTCATGAATTCTTAACTTGACGCTTTCGGAATCGGGACCTTTACCAACCGCCAAAAACACAATCCGCGGGTTCTTTTTGACCGCAATGTTAGCGCCTTCAATGAGGGTGTCCACACCGTTCTTGTAAACAAGTCGCCGCACGGTCAAAACCACGACCGCATCCGACGGAATTCCTAGCTTTCGCCTTATTTCTTCTCGTTTTTTAGTCATAGGCTTAAACTTTTCCAAGTCAACTCCGTTATGCACAACCTCGACCTTCTTGGGATTGGCGCCTAAACGAAGAACATAGTCTTTGGTGGCGCCGCTCACTGCGATGATTCTGTCTGCGTCTTGGAGGTTTTGTTTGCCGACAGTTAGGTCGTTTAAGTTTTCAATGTCGTCGAAGATGTTGTTGTATTCGATGAAGGTGTTGTGTTGGGTGAGTACAAAGGGTTTAGCGTATATTTTTGCGAGTTTACCTGCGGTTAGAGAGGTTAAGTAGGGGTGGCCGTGTGCGTGGACTATTTTGCTCTGGTTCACCGCTTTAAGAAAAGTGGGAAAACTCGTGACCGTTGGAATCGAATAGGGAATCCCCAACCTAAAGCCAGTGTTTAGTGATTCATAGCATTCCACTGGTACTCCATCAACTACGTATTTTTGAGGTGTACCAATTCTATTAGTTACGATCATGGGCGCAAAATTTTTCGTTCGCAGCCGCTTGCTTTGTTCATTAACCACCTTTTCTATACCACCAACATGCGGCAGAAAAGTGTGCGTGACAATGCAGAGCTTTGTTTGAACCATGCTGCCCAACAGGCTAAATCCTCAACCGGCATAGTATTATAATCTTATGGTAAAGTCAAGGCTAGTGCTGACGCGACTGAAACTGCACAAAAACATGGCATTTTACGGTTTTATGCCTGCATTCCTCACAGCGCGCGTATAAACGTTTGCTGATGCACCCGCAACTAAAGCACCTATGGCGTCGTTTGTTAAGGAACCCAATGTTTTTAGAATTCCAGGTTTGGCTTGGTCAAAGCGTACATACTCAAAGACACCTCTGGTTCCACCGATATAGGTGGCGATTGCCAACCCTAAGATTTCGTCAGCGACTGGACCGGGTCTCCCCCTAAACCTTTCTTGCGTTAACCCTGGAATTTGTCCCTTTTCTGCTTGTTCTTGGACAGAAAATGCAGCTACTTCCAGCATGGAAACATTGACATCTGAGAGGATGTCGAGAAGTTCCTCCTTGAGCATTTCGATGGCTTTTTTCTCGGTTTCTATGCCGGGGTGGGGCACGTACATTTCGAGGGCGCAGTCAATTAGACTTTGCATTGTAATGCCCTTAGCTTCTAGGTAAGTTAGCAGTGGAGGAGTTTGCGTGTTCATGCTATTCAACCGCAATTTTAGTGGTGAAGTTTGTTTTAAGTGTTGTGCGACAGGTTTTACCGATAAACTTATATGAAAAAGGCTGGATAAACCAACCAACAGCAGGTTGATAATTTGCTAAACATAAAGAAAACACAGGCTATTTCAGCTAAAATTTTACCAAAAGGCAAATTATCTAAAAACCTGATTAAGAAAATCGGATTTTTGCGTTCAAATGTTTGTGAGAAAGAGGAAATTTTGGAGGAAAAAACTGTATGAAAGTTGTTGCTTCATGGAGCGGCGGCAAAGACAGCTGCTACGCACAATACCTTGCAACTCAGCAGGGCCACCAAGTAATGAACCTGTTCACTATGATGATGAGTGAGGAAAAATCTAACTTCCACATGATACCTTCTGCCATTCTCGATGCACAGGCTGAAGCTATTGGGATTCCGTTGATTAAAAAAATCACTAGTCCACAGAACTATGAAAAGGATTTCAAAGCAGTCCTATTGGAGTGCAAGGCAAGGGGGATGCAGGGCTTGGTTACAGGCGATATTTATGAGGTTGCTGGTCATGAGGAGGGCTGGCTTGGACGAGTATGCAAAGAAGTCGGCTTAACACCCGTCAAACCCTTATGGATGGGCGACACAAAAAAGATCTACCTCGACTACCTCAAAACCGGATTCAAAGCAACTGTAGTCCGAACCAAAATAGACTTACTCGGCGTCGACTGGCTTGGACGTGTACTAGACCGCAAATTCTACGATGACATCCTAAAACTCGGCAACGTTGACCCGTGCGGCGAAGGTGGCGAATACCACACCGTTGTAACAGACGGCCTAACATTCAAGAAAAAGATTGAAATTGAGGAAACACAGAAGCATAAACTGGATGGCGGCTTTGGATACTTGGAAATCAAAAAGTGGAAAGTCGTCCTTAAGTAAGTGAAACATTATGGACGTACTAATTGCAAATAACGAGCTTAAAGCAAAAGCTTTCCTTGACGAAATCGAAAGCAAGAAGCCCCTCTTCATCGTTACTATAGCCACCACAGAAACCGGAAAAATCCCAGGGTTGTCAGCTGCTGGGGCAAACCCCGACTTCACCGATTTTACACCGCCTGCAGATGCCGAATTACTTTTGCTTGGCAAATGCAAATCCATTCAAGGCGTACCGATCACACCCGACGGAATTCCGACACCTGGCTTGATTACTATGTCAGCGCTGCATTTAGCCGATATACCCGTGCTGGTTGTCAACGGCGGAGTGAAGGTTAAGCCGCAAATTCCCTTCGTAGATTTAGGCGGCAGCTCTGGGCGCGACATACGCACTGGCAACTCGGTTGATAATGTTGAAGAAGTTATCGAACGCGCTAAGATTTTAGGTGAACAACTAGCTAAAGCGTCGGATTACCTGGTTATCGGCGAGAGCATTCCGGGCGGCACTACAACAGCGCTTGGTGTACTGTCTGCTTTGGGCATAAATGCACAGGGCAAAGTAAGCAGCACCCTCCCCGAAAACCCCCACAACTTGAAAGCGGAGGTAGTTGCGGCTGGTCTAAAAGCGGCAGGTGAAAAATTCGGTAGCCTAAAAGGCAACCCAATAAAAGCGGTTTCTTGTGTTGGCGACCCAATGATGGCGGCGATGGCTGGTTTAGTCATCGGTGGTGCGCGGCAGGGACCTGTTCTGATGGCTGGTGGCACCCAAATGACCGCAGTCTTAACGGTAATCAACGCTTTGAGCCCTGAATCCCTCTGCAACGTCGCCATAGGCACAACTCGGTGGGTTGCAAAGGACGTAAAATCTGATATCTGTGGCATAGTCAAACAGTTCTGCGAAGTACCCATTTTAGCAGCTGACTTAGACTTCGGACCCTCAAAGTATCCGGGCTTACGAATCTATGAAACGGGGTTGGTCAAAGAAGGTGTCGGAGCGGGCGGAGCATCAATCGCTGCCATGGCAAAGACAGGTGGTGCTGTCACGAAGGATATACTTCTTAAGGAAATAGAACGTAACTATGCTCTACTGATGAGCAAAAAGTGACTCAGAATTGGTCGTTAAACAACTAAAAAACCTCCTATCCTTCTTAACTGTCTTTCCAATCGCCATGGACAAAGACTTGCTTACGGATTGCGCCCAAAACATGTGGGCTTTTCCTTTAATCGGTGCGTTCCTTGGATTGTTAGCGGGCGTTTTCGGCTGGGTGGCGCTGCAGTTTCTGCCCAGCCTCGTGGTCGGTGCT
Source organism: Candidatus Bathyarchaeota archaeon (assembly GCA_963809455.1). Lineage (GTDB taxonomy): Archaea > Thermoproteota > Bathyarchaeia > Bathyarchaeales > Bathycorpusculaceae > Bathycorpusculum. Next base: position 169,723 of record CAWEJP010000002.1, read on the forward strand.
TTGGCGTTGGCTCTGCTTTTGTGGATGACTGGTTTGCATCATACTGATGGACTACTAGATTTTGGCGATGGCATTATGGTCCATGGGTCATTCGAGAAAAAAATTGAGGTTATGCATGACCAGCTGACTGGTGCAGGAGCCATCGGTTTAACGCTGATGACTTACATAATTACTGCTTTCGCATTTGCTGAATTGGGTATTAGACTATATTATGGGAATTTTGCTGTTCCCCTGATTTTCCCAGCCTTAATCGTAACAGAATTATGTGCAAAATTATCCATGGTCGTTGTGGCTTGGGCAGGTAAATCCGTCCATGAAGGCATGAACTCAGCTTTTCTGGCGGCAATGCGCGGTGGCAAAGGCAACCTACGATTGATTGCGGCTTTGGCGATCTCTCTAGTAATTGCAGTGCTGCTCCTTAGTTGGGCAGGCATCTTTATCATTTTGGCGGCGGTGCTAACAGCCTTTGTTATGGTGGGAATTGCCCACAAGAACTTTAACGGTGTTACTGGCGACGTATTTGGCGCGACTAATGAGTTGTCACGGATGGTTTGTGTGGTTGTTTTGTTGGCGGCGGTTGCATGGGTGTAGTTGCACTTGTTATGGCTGGCGGCAAGGGCACCCGCATGAAACTCACCGAAGAAAAACCATTAATTAAAGTATGCAGGAAACCTGTCATCGAATACGTCCTTGCGGCTTTGAGAGAGGCTAAAAAAATCGACAAAGTCATCGTTGCCACAACCAGTTGCACACCAAAAACCACTGCCCTTATGCGTCGGCTAGGTGTGGAAGTAATCGAAACCCCGGGGAAAGATTACGTTTCTGACATGGGCTATGTTGTTCAAACTCTCAAACTTGGCGTTTTCTTAGCCGTCGCGGCTGATTTGCCGTTGGTTAGGGGTGAAATGATAGATGCCGTCGTGGAACGTTATGAACGCTGCAGAAAACCAGCCTTAACTGTGGCGGTTCCCCTGAAAATTAAGGCAAGGTTGGGCATGTGCATCGAGTACTCTTTCAAAGAGGGCGGTCGTGAAGTTGTTCCGGTTGGCATAAACGTCATTGATGGAAGCAAACGCTATGGTGACGAATGGCTCGACCAAGACATCTTCCTAATGAATAACGAAGAATTAGCGGTAAACATTAACACAGTGCAGGAACTCCAACTTGCAGAACGATTGCTATCTAGTAAAAAATGACCTCTTGCTTTCTCTGCAACCTCGCCTTAATAATAAACACAAAATTTCAACTTATGAATAAGCTGAAAACGCCAATACGGATCAAAATCCCCTCAATCATTTCCAAATGGATTGTATAATTTGGATCCTGATGTTGCCCATTAAGATAATAAACATCAAAAAGTCAGTCCGCTATTTGGGTTTATTATTTGGTAGATGCAACAATTGATTTGCAGAATCGCGTTGCAGCAGCATCAGCAGCAGCAACTTCTCGGATGCCCCTGGTAACTTTTTGATTCTGATTGTTGATGCTACCGCTTTGCAGAATGCAGTTGCAACAACAACAACAACAACAACTTCTCTTCTAAAGTTACTCTATAGGTTTCCAGTATGCCCCGGATATTAGAGTCTAAAATGGTGCTATGGGGTTTTTTGTTGTTTAGTTTCGATAACTTCTTTTAGCGTTTCCTTCATTTTTCTTGCATCCACATCAAGCAACGGCGACTCACAAATCATAGTCGGATGCAAACCAAAATCCACAATCACTTCTGCTAGCATGCGGAATTCTGGCCCGTATCTTTCTTCGTCGAGAGTGTGGTGGCGTTTTTCGCCTTGGCTGCCGAATTCGATTTTTGAGAAGTGGCAGTGCATTTTTTTTAGGGCTTCGGTGCCGAGTTTTTGCTCAATTTTTTCTGCTACGACTCGGAAATCTTCGACTTTTTTTAGGGTTCCCAAGTGAAGAGCGTGTAAGTGTCCCCAGTCGACGACCAGTTGCGTGTCCTCGACTTCCTGATTGATGGTCACGATTTCGTCTAAGGTGCCGACTTGAAATTTTCTTCCCATGGTTTCGGGTCCAAGTTTCACTTTCAAACCCAATGATTTCATTTCTGCCCTGACTTCTTTTAGTGCAGTTAGAGCGCTATTGAAGGCGAAGCTCTTTTCTAATTTGCCGTAGAACCCTGTATGGAAAACCACGACGTATGCACCCATCCAGTCGGCGGCGGTGGCGCAGGCAATTAAGCGGCGTTTGCTGGCTTCCACAACCTCTTTTTTCCCTGAAAAATTAATAAAGTATGAGCCGTGCATGCTGAGTTTAACGTCGTTTTTGCGGCATTCCTCGCCGAGCTTTACTGCGTCACCCTGGTTTATCTGAGGCTTTGGACCCCACCGGGAAGCTTGATACTCAAAAGCGTCTAATCCCTCTTCATGCAAAAGTTTTGGCACGTCAGCTGTGGTTGCGCCCATTAATCTAAACATTGGCGGAACACCAGCAGGACCAAAACGAGTGCGCTCAGTCATCTAATCACCTTTTTTTGGGATTCTTTATCTAAATGCTTTTGCTGCATATAGAAGAGCCGCATTACCATCTGCTTTCTTTAGTGTAGGATATTCGCTTAGTATCTCTTCTTCAGGTATGCTATTTCCAAGAAGTTCAATAGTGAGGAAAACTGGGATGCGGGTTCCTTTAATTACAGGTTTGCCACTCGGAACTTCGCGATCTATAATTATTCTATCTGAAACTTCTCCCATAGGATTTATGCATTGACAAAAGTACTTAAAAAATGCGGTAGGACAAAAATTCAAGTTATAATAGGCTGGTTATGGTTGGAACGGCGGGTCCAAAGAAGCGGATGTAAACTGAAATGACTAGGATGGCTATGGTGATTGCTAGTAGTGCGTAGTCGCCTTTGTGGAATTTTAGCAGGTAGAGGTTTGTTCGTTTTTTTGTAGCTCCCCAAGCGCGGGACTCCATCGCTTCCGCCAATTCGAGGCTTCGCCGTATGGCGCTAACTATAAGTGGGATAAGTACGGGGACGTAGTTTCTAATTCGTTTGAGTAAGCCGCCTTTCTCAAGCTCTAACCCGCGGGCTTTTTGAGCGTCCATAATTGTTTGGGCTTCTTCCGCCAGAACAGGTACAAAGCGCACTGCAGTTGTGAAGGCGAAAGCGAATTCATAGGGCACGCGAGACTCTTCAAGTGCTAAGCCTAGGTGGTCAGGCGAGGTAGTTAAGAAGAAAACTGAGAATGACTCAACAAGCACTACGAAACGCAGTGTCATTGCCGCCGCATTCTCGATGTTTGGAGCTAATAAATGGTAACCTGAGGTGAAATAGGTTGTACCAACGTTTACAACAAAGATGAATATTGCTAAGAATGCTGCTCCACGCAATGAACGCAGCCACTGCCGCTGCACACGCGCCAAAAGTACAAAAGGAAGTTGCATAAAGAACAGAATAAGAAGAGGGATAATTTGGAAGAAGAGAATGGCTACAACAAAGATGGCGATGACGTAAACGAATTTTATTCTGGGGTCTAAGTTGTGAATTGGAGAGGAGACTTTTCTGAATCTTAAGCCGTCAAAAACGCTCATTTCAGCGTTGTCTCTCCTTAGCGTTTAGGATGATTTGTTTAGCTTCGTAAATGTCAATAACGTCCTTGGGGAAGCCCAGTGACTCTAATTTAGTGAAGACTTGAGCGATTTGCGGCAGAACAATCGATGACAGCGCAAGTAGTGCTGGATTGGTGAGGATTTCTTTTCCTTCGCCGTCTGCCACAATTTTGCCCTCCTTCATCAATATCACCCGTGGATTACATTCTGCCACAAACTCCACGTCATGCGTAACAATTACGACGGTTTTTTTCTGGGATTGCATCTGCAGGATGAATTGGCGCAATCTCTCCTTCTGCTCATGGTCCTGACCGATGGTAGGTTCATCTAAAATCAAAGTCGAGGGATCCCATGCCAGAACGGACGCCAAAGCAACACGCTTGCGTTCGCCACCACTTAGCAAGAAGGGTGAGGTTTTTCGGTATTGAGTTAATGATAATAGGTTTAAAGCCCATGTAACCCGGTCTTCAATGACATTTGGTTTGAAACCGAAGTTTTTGAGGGCAAAAGCAATTTCTTCCTCAACTGTTTCGCTGAATAGTTGGTGATCGGGGTTTTGGAAGACGAAGCCGACGTTTCGGGCCAAAGATGCAACGCTTGACTTAGTGGTTTCTACGCCGTCTATCAGGACTTTTCCCTTTGAAGGCTTAAGGAGCCCGTTGAAGTGTTTGACAAGGGTTGATTTTCCTGCGCCGTTCTGACCCATTATGGCTATAAATTCGCCGTCCTCGATTTTTATTGAGACACCTTTTAGGGCTTCCACTTTGTTGGGATAAGCGTAGCGTATGTCTTGGGCTTCAATCACTGCTTGTTTAGCGCCTCCAACAGTTGGTCAGCTAACTCATCGGAAGATAGCGGCGTTTTGTCGGGTAGGTCTAAGCCTTCTTTTTTGAGCATTTGATAGAGCAGGGTGGCTTTGGGTATTCCGACACCGATTAAGCGGGTTTCTTCGCTGCTTAGGATTTGTCGTGGTTCGCCTTCAAAACGCACTTTTCCCTCATCCATAACGATGAGGTGGTTGGCGTACTTCGCTGTCAGATCTAAGCGATGTTCAACGAGGATAACGGTGATTCCCTGTTCCTTGTTTAGTTTGTAGATTACTTCAAAAATCTTCTCGGCGCTGAGCGGGTCAAGAAAAGATGTTGGTTCATCCAAAACGATGACTTCGGGCTCCATTGCAAGCACCGATGCAATTGCCACCCGCTGCTGTTGCCCGCCTGAGATTTCGTGGGGTGAACGTTCCCTTATGTCGTAAATACCTGTTTGGTTTAGTGCCCAATCGACTTTTCGTCGCATTTCCTCTCGGGAAACACCGACATTTTCTAAGCCGAATGCGACGTCTTTTTCGATGGAAAGCGCGAAAAGCTGGTTTTCGGGGTTCTGAAAAACCAAGCCAATGTGCTTTGCCATTTCGTAAGTGTGATGTTTGAGCGTGTCGATTCCTGCAACGTTGATTTCGCCTTTTAATTCGCCTTGGTAGAAATGGGGTACGAGCCCGTTGAAGGTTCGGCATAACGTTGTTTTTCCGCAGCCGCTTGGACCTGTAATTAAAACAAACTCGCCCTTCTCCACCTTGATTGAGACATCCACAATTGACGGTTTTGTGGCGCCGGGGTAGGTGTAGGTGAGGTTTTTTGTTTCAATTATAGCCATGTTTTTTGTGCCTGCTCACCTTTAGCGTGAGAGTTTGCTCATTTAAGCGTAGCTACGCTTTTTTGGCTATTTTCTGCTTTACAAGTAACAGACATTGTTTGAGTGCTTGTTGAATTTCTCCCGTGCCGCTCACGCCAGAAGCCATCGCGTGACCTCCGCCGACTCCGCCCAAGAACTCTCCAAGCGGTGCAGCGATGTCGGTTCCCAAGTGTACACCTGCTAACTCGGTGAATTGCCTTGTGCAACGTAGGCTTAACTCGACTTTCCCACCTTTTTTGCCTGCTACAGCCGCCATATGAGCACCTAAATCTACAAGAGCTTTAGCTGCCGGAGCTTGGTAAGCACTGACATGCGAAAGTGCAATAATCCAGCCTTCCACCTTCACAATTTTTGCGCGTTTACAAGCCTTCAACTTAGCCACGCGCTCAGAAGGGTCAATAGGCATTGCAAACAACGCTAATGTTGGCTGAGCATCTATCCCTGTTGCAACTAGTTTAGCGAGAATCTCAAAGGTCGGCGAATTAGCCAACGCAAAGTGTCGCGTGTCAAAGGCGATACCCACAAAGAGGGCTTTAGCCTCATTTAGAGTTGGTTCAACTTCTGCTTGACTGAAAAGTCTGTAGATTAATTCACAGTTTGCCGCTGCCTTCTCATCTACTATGCAGACTTTGCACGTTTGCATGGTATCAGCGTTTGGAGCATGGTGGTCGATGATGATTTTTGGTGCAGGCGACTTCTTTATTACGTCTGCGACTTCATCGAGTTGTTCGACGGTGTTCATGTCTAAGAGCACGATAACTTCTGCGGATTCGATGTTTGGTTTAAGGTTAACAGTTATGGGCAGGTGCTCGAAGAGTTGTTTAGCTGGTTTGTTGACGCCCTGCGGACAACCTATCTCAACGACAACATCGGGCAAAAATCGTTTCAAAAGTCCTTGCAATGCATAAGCTGAACAAATAGCGTCTGCATCAGCGCTGCGATGACAGAGAAGTAGAACAAAAGAAGCCCTTGTGTCTTCCAAAGTTTTGAGTAGTTCTTTGAAGCTCATTTTATCTTTCTCAAAAAATTTTCCGTTGCTTTGTGAGCTTCACTGACTGCTTCCTTGACGAGAGCTTCTGCATCAACATTTTTTGTTTGGGGCGATAAAACAAGGTTGATTTCAACCGTAACGTTAACTGGTTTGGAGCCGTCTGCTTCCACACTGATGTCCAAGCGGTCAATCTCCTTCTGCGGAACTTTTGAGAGAATGTATTTTCTGGCTGCTTGTTCAGATGTGGAACATAAAAGCTCGATTTGCTCTGTGGTTAGCTCTGGAAATCCGAGCTCACCCACAAGCATCACCCTTAGGATAGTGGTTGACCAGAGACTGGGCTTAGGTCTTCTTGAAGTTTCGTTTGTGCTTCTTTTACTTGGCTGCGTATGCGTTCTTCTTGTCTTGCCATGACTGTGCTTCGGGTGTCTAAGAGCGATTTGCGTTCTGCTAGTTCCTCGTTAATTTTGGCTTTGTCTGCTTTAACCAAAAGTGATCCGATGGCTTTGTAAACCACTACATCGTCAGCGGTTTTAATTAATTCAGCAATGGTTTGGTCTACCTCAGTTTTTTCCATTTCAACTTGCTGTTTCTGTGCTAAGATTGACTGGAGGGTTTGTTGCAGTTGCTGTAACCTAAGAAGCCTTTCTTGAACATTAGGCGGTAACTTTGAAATTTCGTCACTCACGTTTTATTCCTTCCGTACCAGCAATAAGATAAGCTCTTAATTAAGCATTTCCAACAAAAAAAGGAGATGGAAAAAATGCTAAAACCAGCTGTTAACTGAAAGAAGAAGACAGTAACCTTCAAACAACACTGTCTTTTTCTCTTAGAAGAAAAATATTGGTTTTATATTTTGGACCTTTATTTTTCCTCGGAAACCGTAAAACAAAAAAGCCTGCAAACGACCCATTAATCATTCCATCTCCTTAGGTAATACAATATAGCAAGTAAGAAAAATGAATAGAAAAAGAAAGAGCATAATTATTGTTCCCGTCGTAGTTCTATTAGTAGCTCTAAGCTTAACCGTTGTTTTTTCAGAAAATCTTGCAACCCACTCGGTCAACGACCCTAGCAACAAGCTGACGCGTGTTGCTTGCCTTGGCGACAGCATCACAAACATTACAGGGTACCCAGAGCAGCTTCAGTCTCTTTTAGGCAATGGTTCGGCAGTGGGTAATTTTGGGGTTAATGGAGCAACAGTGAATTTGAACAGCAACAACCCCTACTACTATGACCTAACTTACCGTGATGCCCGAAACTTTCTGCCAACTACAGTTATCATTATGTTGGGGACTAACGATGCGCGAATAGATAATTACCAAAAAATCAACAACTTCACCGCTAACTACGAAAGATTGTTAAATCGGACTCAACGGTGGAACAGTACACAGCAGATTTTTCTGGTCATTCCTCCGCCGATTTTCAACAATACACTCGACTTGAATTCTACGAGTTACGTGAACGGGGTAATTCCAAGAATACGACAGATTGCAAGCGACTTAGGTTTGCCGCTAATCGATGTTTATACGCCACTGATTGATCATCCTGAGTATTTCCCTGACGGAGTCCACCCCAACAGCCAAGGAGCCCAAATAATAGCCAACACCATCTACCAAGCCATTACCATGAACTCAAAGGATTCTTAACCAATCAATTTTTTAAGCACAGGCACCCGCCGCATCAACAAAATCAAGCCAAGCGTGATGAAGAATGTTAGAGCTGCGAGCAGGGGGATTTCTATGATGGGATTTAGAGTTGTGTAGCTTATTTTGAATCCGAGTAAACCGCGCTCGAATGTTTCAAGGATTATTACATGGAAGAGGAAGATGGGGAGAGTGTTGTTGCTTATGGCTTGGACGACGGGGCGCAGGGGGTTGTTTGTTCCTGGCCAATCGGGCTTAACTTTGAGCAGAAGCAAGAAAAGCGCCGTGGACCCAACGATGACATTTATGGTTAAGTATCCTAGGAAATAGTCGTTCTGCCCTAAGCCGCTTAATGGATAAGTCATAAGCCATACACTAAGGACTGTGCCAACAAAACTGGCGATTAACAGCCCATAGAGTATGGCATTTCGCAGTGTAATTTTCTGGAGATAGCTGCCCATGAGGAAGTACCCGATGAAGCCGCCGAGGACGAAGACACCGGCGTCTAAAGTGTAACCAAATCCGAGTTGGATTAAAGGCAAGATGGCTACCCCTGCAAACCAAAGGGCAATCAAGTAGCGCGTAATTCTTGGATTTCCATAGGCGATTATTACTCTCAAGATGGGGGTAACTAGGTAGAGACCGATGATGAGGTAAATGAACCAGAACTGGTACCAAGCGCCCGTAAACAGATCCTTTACGATGCCCTGCACAATGTTATCAAGGGTAACTGGTACTTTGTAGACGAAGAAGCCCCAAGCGAGGTAAACCATGCTCCAGAACACGAACGCCAACCCGATGCGGGTAAGCCGTTTTTTTAGGAAGACGCGGATAGGTTCGTTGAGTTTAGCTGGTTGAAGCAAAAGTGCGCCGCTTAGCATGACGAACAGGGGGACGCATGAGAGTGCTAAGCTCTTGTAGACAAGCGCAGTCCACCAATAAGGCATTGACACTGAAGAAGCTTGCAATGCCTCATTGGATGCGTGAAGCAGAACAACTAACCCGATAGCAAGGGTGCGGATAAGGTCAACTGGAATAGCAAGTTTCTTGTTTTGCTCCAAACCGTTCTGTTCCAATCGAAAGCGCCCTTGAATTGTTGTTAATTATTTGCCGTAGCCAGCGCTTATAAAACTGCTTGTTTTTGCGAGGTATTTTTAAGTAATTAAAGCACTAAGAGCATGTGGGGAGAAAACGAATATGGAACGCGAACGTGCAAAAGTTACCAAAGAAGAGTTACAAGACAAAGATACACGTTTTCTAGCGGTTTATGTGGAAGCCCAAAACTCAGTGATGATAATGCTGAGCGAGAGAGAAGATAAACTTGGCACCTTAGCCATCGCTGTTCCAAAACCCAAAGACCTCATAGGCTCCGTTACTTCGTCAGTACTTTTAGGCGATAAAAACGTGATTACCGCGCGGATGTTTGCAGAGTTAGTTGCAGCTAAGAAGGGCAAAATCGCCATGGTCTCCATCTACCTTGAGAAGATGGGGGAGATGCAGGCGCAAGCGTTCTTTATGCGTTTAATCGACAAGGTCCTCAAGGGCGAGGGCAAAAAAGAGCCAGAGGCAATATAGGCTTCGTGTGCGCATCCATGATTCGCAATTTAATAAACACAGATTTTCAAGAAATCTTGATGGTAGTAAACGATGCTGCGGTAGCTTACAAAGGCAAGATTCCAGCCGACAGATGGAAAGAACCCTACATGCCCGCCGAAGAACTAAAAGAAGAAATCAAAAGCGGAATCCAATTCTTTGGCTACACCGAAAATGGCGATCTAATCGCTGTTATGGGAATCCAACCAGTTGGTGATGTTACTTTAATTCGGCATGCCTACACTTTAACAAGCCAGCAGCGAAGGGGAACGGGAGAAAAACTCCTAAACCACCTGCTCAGCTTAGCCCAAACCGACAGGATTCTTGTTGGCACATGGGAAACCGCACCGTGGGCAATCAAATTCTACCAAAAACACGGGTTTACGCTGCTTTCGAGGGAAGAAACCAATAAGCTACTCAAGAAGTACTGGAAAATTCCTGAACGTCAAGTTGCAACCTCAATAGTGCTCGAATACAAAGGGAAAAGCTAATGAAAACCCTCCTTTTAAAAGTAGATACAGAAAATCCTGACCCAACAATCATTCAGACAGCAGCAAATATTATTCGAAAGGGTGGATTGGTGGCTTTTCCCACTGAGACAGTTTACGGTTTAGGAGCAGATGCACTTAACCCGGAGGCGGTTTCGTCGTTATTTGTTGCTAAGAAGCGTCCACTGGACAATCCGCCGATTGTCCATATCGCCGACCTAAAAGAAGTCGGCAGATTAGTTTTGGAAGTACCGCCTAATGCCAAGAAGCTCATGGAGAAGTTTTGGCCCGGACCTTTAACATTGATTTTTAAACGCTCAAGCCTCATGCCGAAGGTGACGGTTGCGGGTTTAGACACCGTTGCCATCCGTATGCCAAAACACAAAGTTGCCCTCGAACTTATCAGGATGAGCCGCTGCCCCATCGCAGCGCCCAGTGCAAACCTCGCTGGCAAACCCAGCCCAACCACCGCCCAGCACGTCTACGAAGACCTTAACGGAAGAATCGACGCCATCCTCGACGGCGGAGCCACAAACATAGGCGTAGAATCTACCGTCGTGGACATGAGTGTTGACCCGCCTATGCTGCTTCGTCCAGGAGGCACACCTTTTGAAGCGCTAAAGAAGGTTCTTGGCGATTTGAAACTTCATCCTTTCGTTCAGGCAGAACAAGAACTATCACTGCAGGAAATACGGTCACCAGGAATGAAGCATAAACATTACGCGCCCAAAGCCCAAGTTATTTTGGTTGAAGGAAATTTTTTGGTTGTGATGGCTAAAGTCAAGGATTTAGTTGAATCCTATAAACTTCAAGGGTCAAAAGTCGGAGTTCTCGCCACAGACGAAACTCAAACAGCCTACAAAGCTGATGTTGTCAAATCGCTTGGCAGCCGCGCTAACTTGGCAATTGTCGCCCAAAACCTATTTCGCTTGCTACGCGAGGTCGACGCAGAAAACGTTGATATCATAATCGCGGAAGGCGTATCTTCAGAGGGACTTGGTTTGGCTGTTATGAATAGGCTTAGAAAAGCTTCAGGTTATCACATAATAAAAGCACAATAGTCGCGCTAAAAAAACCTCAATTCATTTAAGGGGGATCAAGATACGATGGCTTGATGGTTAGAAAGCCATGGATAAGCGTTCATTACTGTTTATCGTCATTGGTTTGATTGCAATCATAGTTGCGACATCTTTAGTAATTTATGAAAACAGCGTTGTTAGTCCATCAGGTTCAAGCGGTTCTTGGCAACGGCCCTTAGAAAACTTTGCAACTGGCTTAGCCTCCGACAACGACAAAGTCTACGTCATGGACAACTTTGGAACAGTAAGCACGTACTCTACGCAAAGTGGCGTTTCTATCTGGAATACAAGCTCCCAAACAGGGTATTTTTCTTCAGGACTTTACCTGTCATTTGACAAAGTTTACGGTGGCGGATCAGTGGCTTCTGTAGGCTGCATTGATAAGGCAACGGGAAAGTTTCAATGGCGCTTCGATGGACAAATAGGGACGGATTTGTGGGAGAAGCGGGCACCCGATAACGTCATTGTTGAAGGGAATAGCGTTGCCTCGGTTGACGGTGGAGTAAACGTACACAGTGCGGTTACGGGAGAGTTTTTGTGGCAGGCTTCGCGGCCAGACTATGTTGTTGCATCTTTTGGAAACTTGACTGACCTTAACAAATGGTGGGTTGGGGCTTATCCACTCGACGGAAACTCTTTCGACGGCAACTTTGTCTATGTATTATCTGGTAACTATTCAACCCCATACGTTAGCAAATTCAACTTCGAAACGGGCAGTTTCGTCTGGAGCAGTAACATTACCCTCACAAGCGTTCCCATTGCTTATCCTGAAGCTATTCCAGGTTACAGCGGTAACGAAGTAAGCGTCATTGGAATGTATCAGGGACAAGTCATCATTGAAAACAGCAACCAAATCCTAAACCTCAATGCGGCTTCAGGCGATCAACTCTGGAGCACCGACATCGATGGATCCATATACCATCCAACAATCAATAATAGCACATTGTTCTTTGGAGCCTCAGATGGCAACTTTTACGCCATAAACCTCAAAGACGGCATCATAGCATGGAAAACAAAAGTGGACAATCAGAACCTAATATCCACAGTGAACAACGACAACATAACTCTCATTACGTACCCTGTTCAAATGGACTCCCAAAACCAAATGTTATACTGGAGTTTTGGTGTAACTCAGCAGCTTGGAACAAGCAGCGCAAACAAACATGACCACTACGATGGAACCGTTTGCAGTCTTGAGTTGGCAAATGGAAAGTTATTATGGACTAAAAAATTAGATGACAATGGAGTATTCTATGGATTTTCTCCGGGTTTAGTGGTTAACAAGGATTTCGTATATCTTAACGAAAACTATGCCTTTTGGGTTCTTAGCGCATCAACAGGCAACATAGTTAGAACTCAGCAATTTGACCATTACGTCTTGCCGCCGGTAAAGTCAAATAATCAGGTGTTTGTCGCAGCAGACCTTCAGGTTAGTGCTTACTCATAATTTTTTCGTGGCAGACGAGTTAAGGGTTCGATATGTTTTTTACGGTAAATCGTTACTGCTTAGGTGGGACCGTTTTGGTGAAACTTAAGGGATTTCAAAAATTAACATTAGTTGACAAGGCTTTGCAAGCGTGGTTTAGTGCATTGCAGATTGGCAAACCCAAAGTGATGCAGGTGCCTCTAAATCAAGCGCTTAATCGTATTTTGGCTGAAGATCTCTTTGCTCAAGAATCTTTGCCCCGCTTTGACAAGTCAGCTATGGATGGCTACGCTGTGACGTCTGTGGATTTGGCAGGTGCTTCCCAGTCTAAGCCAGTGGTTCTCCAACTTACCCAATCTGACTTACTGGATTCTAAGCAGGCTAAACAGGTTTGGACAGGAAACCCCATTCCCAAAGGTGCTGACGCCGTCGTCATGATTGAAAACACTGAAAAGAAGGGAGAAAACGTAGAGGTTTGGAGCCAACTTGCGCCCTGGACTAACGTTTCTAAGGTCGGAGAAGATCTCAAAGTGGGCGACCTTGTGGTTAAAGCGGGCAACCGATTGAACCCCTACCATTTGGGCTTAGCCGCTGCGTTGGGCAATTTGCAGCTGAAGGTCGCGGAGAAGCCTAAAATCGCCATCATAGCCACAGGCAACGAAATAGCTGAAGTCGGCACAGAACGCGCAAGCAACCAAATTTACGATTCAAACAAAACCATGGTCGCATCCATGTGCCGTGAACTCGGCGCAGAAACAAGCGACCTCGGCATCGCCAAAGATAACACGGACGAAATCGCAGAAAAAATCCAAGCAGCCCTCAAAACTCACGACGCCATCATCACTACAGGCGGAACTAGCGTTGGCGGCTTAGATTTGGTGCCAGACGCCGTTAACAAGTTGGGAAAACCAGGCGTCATCGTACATGGCGTTGCGTTGCGTCCGGCGATGCCAACAGCCGTTGGGATGTTGGATGGTAAACCTGTTTTGATTCTGTCGGGCAATCCGGTTGCTGCGTTGATTGGGTTTGAAGTTTTTGGCAGACCCCTTATCTGCAAGATGCTCGGCATGTACAGAGAAGAGTCAAGACCTATCGTTAAAGCGGTTTTGGCAAGAAGAGTCACGAGTGCGTTGGGAAGAAAAACCTACGTTCGAGTTCGAGTCACAACAAAAGATGGCGAGTTGTTTGCTGAGCCTGTAAGTGCGAAGGGTTCAGGCTCAATATCTACAATGACGCAGAGCAACGGATACGTTGTGGTTCCAGAGAACCGCGAAGGCGTCGCTGAAGGCGAAACGGTAATCGTCCAAATGTTTGGTGTCGTGGAGGCTGCATAAACTTGTTTAGGAAACTGTTGACGTTTGAGGAAGCACAAAAAAAAATCGACGAACATTTCAAACCTGTTTTTCTGGGTGAAGAGGAAGCGGTGCTCTTGGAAGCTTACAACCGCGTACTCAACGAAGACGTGGTTTCTACACTTGATATTCCACCTTTTAATCGTTCAACCGTGGATGGCTACGCAGTGAAAGCTGAAGACACATTTGAAGCCGAAGAGAACACGCCTACGACTTTGAAGGCTTCGGGCGCCGTAAACATCGGCGAGCCTCCAAACGTCAAGGTTGGGAAGGGCGAAGCCGTCGAAATCGTTACTGGTGCACCAATTCCTGAAGGCGCAGATGCAGTCGTTATGGTTGAGGACACTCAGCGTGAAGATGCCGATTTGCAGGTTTTTGGACCCGTCACTTCGGGCGAAAACGTGATGAAGAAGGGCTCTGACTTAAAAAAAGGCGCTTTAGTGCTTAAGAAAGGGATGGTTTTGGGTTCCAGCGAAATCGGCGTTTTAGCCGCACTGGGTTTAACCAAAGTTAAGGTTCTCAAAATTCCCATGGTTGCAGTCATCTCTACAGGTGCAGAAATCACAGAACCCGGCAAACCGTTGACTCCGGGAAAAATCTACGACATCAACGCCTATAGCATCAGCACGGCCGTAATCGAAAGCGGCGGCAAACCAGTGTACTTCGGCGTGGTCCCAGACGACAAAGCCGCATTAGCAAAGGCAATGCAGACGGCGGTGGCTTCAACCGACATGGTAATAACTTCGGGCGGCGTTTCGGTTGGTCCCCGCGATTACACTCCCCAGATCGTGGATTCGCTTGGCAAACCAGGCATCGTAGTTTATGGGATCGCCGTTAAACCCGGTAAACCCACAACCGTCGGTTTTGTGGGCGACAAACCCATCTTTTCATTGCCAGGTCACCCGACCTCAGCCCTTCTGATATTCTATTTGATTGCAAGACCCCTAATTTTGCAGTTGGCTGGTCGACCAGTGGGCGCGATGAGGATGGTTAGGGCGTTTGCTGGGTCACGGATGTTTAGTGCGAAGGGTAGGCGAACGTTTGTGATGGTGCGTTTAGAGTTTGATGAGAAGTGCCGTTTAATAGCTGAACCAGTTGAATCTGGTGCTTCAGGGGCAATCACCACTTTGGCGAATGCTGATGGTTTTGTGGAATTAGCAGAAAACGAGCAATTTATCGATGTTGACCAAGAAGTCACGGTTGTACTTTTCCGCGGTTCTGCAGCAAAAGCTTAGTCTTTCCGTCTCAGCAAAAGATACGCAGCAAAGACCAATGTTAAGATGAAGTAGCCAAGCATGCTTAAGCCAACTAATATGTTACTGAAGCCTGCTGAAGTGAGGGTGACAACTGTGAAACCAGTGATGGTTATGAATAGGATAGCGACAAGCCAGGGTGCCCATGCCCTTTTCGCAAAGAGGCTGTAAGCAGTTATGAGGCTGAGGATTCCCAGGAAGCCAACGTGTGGTGGATAACCCGTCAACGGCAGGGTAAATAGGAGGATTAAACCTGTGAGCGCAAAGAATCCTAAGGATAATAGTTCAAGGGGTTTGAAGGTTTTTATTTTAGTTGCAAGGGGCACAGATTCTTCGCCTTTACCTTAAGCAGTATGGGATTAATTAATAAATTTAATGTATTTGGCTAGGTCCGATAAGTTTACTGCCTTAACGAAAAGTTATCAGTTAACCCTATCGTTTGCACGAAAAAATTTGGTTTTTTGGCCATTTGCATCTCTTGTGTGCGAATGTAGCTCAGGATTCTTATATTTTAACACACATAATAGATTTTAAGGGCTGATAGATGGCTAAAGCGGCTGAATCGAGGGTAGTTTTCACGATTGGGCACTCCACCCGAACACTCGAAGAATTCGTTGAGATACTCAAAGCCTACAGTGTAAACTTGCTCGTGGATGTACGCACAGTCCCCCGTTCACGACACAACCCCCAATTCAACAAAGAACCCCTTCCAGCCAGCCTCAAACAAGACGGCATCCGCTACGTTCACATGCCTGAAATCGGAGGCTTACGTCACCCAAAACGCGATTCCATCAACCTTGCATGGAAAAACAGCGGCTTCCGCGGCTACGCCGACTATATGCAAACCCAAGAATTCACCGACAACCTCCTAAAAATCGTGGCGCTGGCGAGAGAAAACTGCCTGGCACTGATGTGTGCAGAGGCGTTGCCATGGAAATGCCACCGAAACCTCTTATCCGACGCCCTCGTTGTGCGGCACTTAAAAGTTGAGCACATCATAAGCAAAGACAGCACCATTAACCACCAACTAACCGAATTTGCCCATGTGGAAGGAACAAAAATAACCTACCCACTATACACCAAAGAAACCCCACAAAGAACACTTAGGGATTTTAGCAGTAATTAAGTAACCAATAATTCAAGTGCACTAAGCTCGATTAATAAGAGAAGTAGTAGTCGAAGTGAAATTTTCTTCAATGCCGACTACTTCTTCTCTTGTTATTAAACCATCACTTGCAAAGAGATGGGCACAGTAGATAAGATCAATTCTTAAGCAAGGGAGGGATTTGAAGCATCGAATCTGAAGACTTTATTTCGCAAGAGAAAGCTTTGACAAAGAAAAGCTGTCGCTTTGTCGAGATGAAAAATGAGGTCTATTGTTTTTGTAGTTTTGCTATGAAGAAGCCATTGCATTGGTGGATGTGTGGGTAGAGGCGTTGGCATTTGGTTAAGCCGTTTAGGCCTGGCATGCCGATTTTGGGTTCGATATCGGCGAGGGTGAATTCTGGGTGTTCTTTGAGGAACCGCTCGATTATACCTTCGTTTTCTTCCAGAGTTATGCTGCAGGTTGAGTAGGCTAAGAAGCCGCCTGACACGACTTTTTCGGCGCAGTTGTTAATCATTTGCCACTGAAGCTCTGACATGTTGCGGATTGAGTTAGGGCTCAAACGCCATTTCGCTGAGGGTTGCTTAGCAAACACTCCTGTGCTGGTGCATGGAGGATCCAAAATCACAAGGTCTGCTTCACCGACTAAAGGTACAGATATTGAGACATCAGCCACTAGAGGTTCTGCATTTTTGGTTCCCATGCGAGCGGTTTCTTTTTTCCATGTTTTCATGCGTTTAGCCGAGAAATCCACTGAAGTGATTGAGCCTTGATTTCCCATAAGTTGAGCGATGAAGGTTGTTTTGGCACCCGGAGCCGCACAGATGTCAAACACTGTGTTGCCTGGTTTAGGGTTTGCAGCTTGAGTGGCAAAGCAACTGGCTTTATCTTGGACGTAGAATAGGCCTTCTGCGTAGCTTGGCAATGCATTTAACGGTTTTTTGGATGATAAAACTTTGTAAGTATAGTTGAGAGGAACCGATTTTTCGAGTTCGACGCCTTCTGCTTTGAGCTTTTCCAAGGTTGCTTCTTCGGGTGCGACCAAGGTGTTGATTCGGACATAACCAGGCGGCGCTTTCATGCTGCCATTTAGAAACACGATTGTTTCGTCATGCCCAAAGAGCTTGAAGCAATATTCCACGAACCATAATGGATGGAAAGTTTGCAGACTAACCTTCTCCACTTCATTTGCGGCTTCCATAATTGGCGCCAATTTTTTGGTAAGCAAAAAGCCTAAAATGCCTTCCACTTCGCGCATAGTTTGCCAGCCCAATATAGCTCTGCCCATACTTGCGACGTTTTCAGCTTCTTTGAGGTTCACTTTACTCCAGTTCTTAATAACACGCGTCTGGTAAACGTACAGGCGTAGAAAAGCTTGGATACCCATAGTATATTCGCCAATATTTTTTGGCGCTACCACTTCGTTTATGAATTTGTCTATAAGATTTTTTCTTCTTTCTGTTTCAACCACTAAGCCATAGGCGAAGCGAATTGCGCTTGGATCTTTGACACCGAGTTGTTTCACTGTTCGCATCAGAGCTGAACGCTCGTTTAGTCGGCGCATTTCTATCCAACTTAGAGTCTCTATGGCAACAGTCCAAGCGTCACGCAACAAATCAGGTTCACAGCAATGAAAAACACAGGCATCCTAATAAGAATTCAAAACGGCGGAGATGTTCCATCATGGTAACAGCCACTTATGTTTCTGAATTATTTGTTCGTGTTCCTTAAAAATCATCCAATTATATAGGCAAGTTTTTGTCGAGAAGACGTACCGAAACGAGGGCACGGAAATAAAAATGAAGATGGCTCCTCAGGAAACAGGCAAATTGGGCGGTGCAAAGTGGAAGCCAAAAGGTCTTGAACTCATCAATGAAGAAAAACCCTCGAAATGCGAATTGGGGCGTAACTAAACTGTCGCACTCAATTGCTTAAGTCACTTTTCCTTTTTCTTTGGTTAAGGGATAAAAATTGAGTCAAATCATCAAACGCAAGAGAACACCTCAAACTAAAGCGGGACAGTACATGTGCCCAGAATGCAGTGAAATCTTTAACACAAAAAAAGGGTAGATCGCCACCTGTACATCATGCACGAAGTCCAAATCAGCTAAAACTCCTAGGGCAAAAGCTCCAAATTGATGATTTTTCGGGCTTTTAGCTGCAGATTCTGGTTCTTTATTCATTGGTAAGTTTGCGTTTTTTTAGTCACTAAGGTTTTTAGTATCATTGTTCCATATAGAGGCAAGGTTAACTGGGGATGGCGCGCACTCTCTTAGACTACTGTGTCAGCGAACAAACTAAACCGCCCACTAAAGTGGAGGTTAAAGCGCAAGCTCCAGCAGAACCAAGCACCGATAAGGAACCTTCGGTGGTTAAGCCCAAAAAGCGGGGCCAACGCCAACCTTATCCTCCAGTTTGCCCAGAAAACCTTCCTCCATCTTACTTTGTCTCAGCATCTTATGATGGACGCCAAAAGAAGGCGATAATCAAACTCTACGAGCCGGAATCGGGCCAAATTTATTTTTGGTATGACAACACGGGTCACAAACCCTATTGTTTAACCAACCTCACACCCTATGAACTAAACAAAATCGAAAGCTTAACCCATCATGAAGGCTTTGACAGCCTTGAAGTCACTGAAAGATACGACCCTCTGAAGAACCAGACAGTTAAAGTCACAAAAATAATCGCTAAGGACCCCTTGGCAATCGGCGGCAGACCGCAGGGAACAATCCGAGACATAGTGCCAGAAGATTACACCCGAGTCTGCGAAACCCACATCGAACCATCAGACATCAAGATTTGGGAGTCCAAAATCAAGTATTACCAATCGTACATCTACGATAAACAATTGCAGCCCGGCATGATTTACGAGGTGAAAGACGGCAATCTTGTGCCCAAGGTGCTTGAGGAAGCAACTGAGAACCTTAACAAAATCAGAAGCCTGTTCAAGGAATGCACTGATGAGGAACGCGAATATGCGGAGATGTGGGCTAAGCTGCTCGAGTATCCCGCGCCCAAGTTCCGCCGGGCAGCCATAGACATTGAAGTTCTGTCACCTCTATCTACAAGAATGCCCGATGCGCGTGAAGGCGCCTGCCCAGTGATTGCCTGCTCAGTGTACAGTTCCGACGGCGAAAAACGGGTGCTCGTACTCAGACGAGAGGCAATGCGTGAAGGTAACGCGAATTTAACCTCAGACATCGAGGTCGAATACTGCGAAACCGAAGAAGACCTCCTGCGCAAAGTGTTCGATGTATTATGCGATTACCCCTTCATCTTAACTTTTAACGGCGACGACTTCGACCTCCGATACCTAGCTCACAGAGCCGCAAACCTGGGCTTCAGTAAACGCGATATTCCAATAGAAATTGGCAAACGAACTTGCAGCCTCAAGTACGGCATCCACATCGACCTCTACAAGTTTTTCTTCAACCGCAGCATCCAAATCTACGCTTACGGCGGACGCTACAAAGATGTAAGCCTCGGAGACGTAGGCAACGCACTTTTAGGCGTAGAAAAAATCCATCTAGAAAAAACCTTCGGCGACCTCAACTACAGTGAACTCGCAGCTTACTGTCTGCGCGACTCGGAAATCACATATAAACTGACGAGTTTTGAAGATGACAGCGCCATGAAACTCATTCTGGTGCTCTCCAGAATCAGCAGCATGCCCATGGAGGACGTGAGCCGCCAGGGAGTCAGCCGCTGGATTCGCAACTTTATGCACCGTGAACACCGCAAACGTGGCATGCTCATCCCCAATGTTGAAGACATCTTAACCAAGAAGGGCAAAACCACCTCCACCGCCGTGATTAAGGGCAAAAAGTACAAGGGCGCCATAGTCGTGGAACCCACCCCCGGCGTTCATTTCAACGTGGCCGTTATGGACTTCCCTAGCCTGTACCCATCAATCATCAAAGTCTGGAATCTAGGTTACCAGTCCATCTGCTGCGAACATCCCGGCTGCAGAAGCCATATGATACCTGACACACCCCATTGGGTCTGCACCGAAAAACGCGCATTAGAAAGTCTACTGATCGGTTCGCTACGAGACCTGCGTGTGCGCTGGTACAAGAGCCGAGCTAAAGACAAAACACTGCCGCCTGAACTGCGAAGCTGGTACAACATCACACAGGGAGCACTAAAAGTTATTTTGAACGCGAGCTACGGCGTTTTTGGCGCTGACAGCTTTGATCTCTACTGCCCGCCAGTTGCAGAAGCCACAGCAGCCATCGGACGCTACAGCATCACCCAAATCCTCAACCATGCCAAAACCGTGGGCATCCAAGTACTCTACGGCGACACAGACAGCTTATTCCTAAAAAACCCCACCAAGGAACAAATCGAAGACGTCGTCCACTACACCGAACATGAACTGGGAATGGGCATCGACGTCGACAAAACATACCGATACGCAGTTTTTAGTTCCCGAAAGAAAAACTACCTTGGCGTCCTCGAAGATGGCACCGTTGACGTTAAAGGGTTAACAGGCAAGAAAAAACACATCCCGAACTTCATCAAAGGTGCCTTCAACATGATGAAAGACAGACTAGCAAAAGTTAAGAACCCCGAAGACTTCGAGAAAGCCAGAAAAGACATTGCCAATATAGTGCGCGAACGCTACAACATTCTTAAACGACGCGAATGGGGCGACATGAGCGAACTCGCCTTCCACGTAGCTTTAGGCGACGAAGTTGCAAGCTACACTAAAACGACGCCTCAGCACGTAAAAGCCGCCAAAATTCTTCAGGCAAGCGGCAAGGAACTGCGTGCGGGAGACTTGATAAGCTTCGTTAAAGTCAACAGCAACAAAGACCACGTGAAACCCGTCGAGTTGGCGTCCAGAAACGAAGTGGACGTTGACAAATACATCGCGTATTTGCAAAGCTACCTTTCGATCAGGTTTTGGATGCGTTGGGCTTGAATTTTGAGGAGATTATCGGGTTAACTAGACTTGAAAGTTTCCTTGGAGCTTAACGGTTTATAGAAACTGGATTATTGCACCCAACAGCGTGAAGAGGGCAACTATAGCGGCTATTATTTGCACTATTCGTCTTTCGGTCAAGGGACGATGGTAACAAATTATTGTTACAAGGCTTTTTCTCGCGTCTGAGCTGAGTTTTTCTCCGTCGAATTTGACTCCTGCACGTTTACGCGTGAAGAATACTGCGAGCAGGATGATTGCTGAGTTAAAGATGTAGGGCAAGAGGGATATTAACAAGGAAACTTTGAGATCAGAGATCACTGCAAACGAGGCTATCGTTAAGCCGATGGCAAATGACCCTACATTACCTACAAAAATTTTGCCTCGTACATTAAAGTATGCTAAAATTAGCCAGAAAAGTAAGGGTCCAACCATGAGGATAAACGAGGGTGAAAACGCCATTAAGCCCAAGATGACTATGGCCGGGCATACGGTTTCTAAACCATTTAAGCCGCCAAGCTGGTTAACTGTGTTTGTGACAATCATTACGATAAGTGGGACAATTAGCAAAACGTAGTATGCACCAAAATGCAAAGTTCCCAGAAATGGGAAAGATATTGAAGTTCTTATAGCCCCAATTTGTAGACCCTCAAACGTATAATACATCAGCGGTAGGGCTGCGATCAAAGGCATGAACGCTTTATAGCGCCACTTCAAATCCATAAAATCATCAAGGAGACCCATAAAACCCCCGAACAATATGCACACTGCAAGTGTCAAAGCGGCTGAAACGCCGTTCGCCGAGTTGTCTAGGCCTAAAGTGAAAACTCTATTCAAAAAGTAAATCGAGAAAAGATAAACTGTGGTGGTTAGAACGAAAAAAACGCCTAACCCATTTGGGATTAAGGGTCGACCAACTTTGTGCTGATCGGGGACCTTTGGGAAAGGCAAAGTTGTTTCCTGCTATTTCCACTTATTAGGGCGCTGTTATGCCGTTTGCTGCGTCGTATGCTGCCCAGTCGATGCTGTAGATTGCAACTACTGGAACTAAGCCGCCATATTGTGTTGGTGATACGTTGAGTCCAGCGAAGAATGCTTCTTGGAAGTAAGTAGGCTCCGTTGTCGTCATGTCGGGGGAAACGCTGATTTGGTTGTTTGTCGCTTGATTTATTGTGCTGCAATATTGTACTTCCGCGTAGTTCAGCAGTTCCTCAACAGTGCAGTTTAAGCCTTGGTCATTCCATTGCCATTTATTGCTCTGTGGATCGACAGCCCCAAATGTTGTTTCGTTAGTCCATGCAGTTGCGGGGTCCATGAATCCTTCTTTTATCAGTCGTTGTTGATCTGTTCCTGAAATTCTTGCCATCCAGGTCCATTTTCCTTCATCGCCGTATCCGGCTGGGTATGCTGTGTAACTTGAAGATCCACTGCTGGCTTGAGATATGCCTAAGACCTCGAATACTGCTATGTATTTAACGCGATCTTGACCGTAGCTGCTTAGCATTTTCATCGATTCGTTTTCGTTGCCCATGAATATGAAGCCATCATTCGCTATCTGAGTGCTGTTTGTGGTAGTGTTATCTGCTAAGCTGGTTACGTTTCCAAGGTCAGACAGCCAGTTGCCATAGTCCCACCACATAACGACAACTTGGTTCGAGGGAACGTTGCTCTTCATCCATCCTACTGCGTCAAGCCAGGCGCCTACTGGTTGTGTGAGACCTGCACCGCCAACTGGAAGGCTTGAGCCGCTGATAGCTGTTGGTGTATAAGCTTGCGATATTGACCGAGGCTCGCCGCCTGTTTGAGGTGAGAAAGCCAGACTTGTCACCAGAAGCATGAATATAATGAGTACAGCGACACCGCTGTATTCTTTGCTTACACGTGGCATCCGCCGTTTTGATTTTACCAAAGTTTTCGGCGCTTCCTTCAGCAGTGTAACAAACGGTTTTAGCATGGTGACGATTCCTAAGCCCGCTATTATGCCGAAAGCTGGGGCAAAGAGAACTAGAAGACGAATCATTGAGGCTGCGAAGTAAAGTGAAGTTACTGCGAAGAGAAGCATGAAGATGTTGCGGTTAGTCGGGTTCTTCATAGTAAAGTATAAGCCTACTAAGAAGAATAACACGGTAATGCCAACTTCAAGGTAGAGGTTTCCCCATGCAGCGATTCTTTGTTCTGCTACTGAATCGATTAGGGGTGAACCAGCCCTAATGAAGGGGTCTAAGACGGTGATGAATTTACCTGTGATTCCGCCGATTAACCCGGTTGCAGCTAAACCAACAATACTTGCGATTATAGCCACCATGGTTCCGATGGCTAATGTAAGTTTAGTTTTCATAGATATGTTGTTTCGCAGAACCTCTGCAACTATGAGTATGATGAACACCGCGGCCACTGGGAGAATTGCACCGGAAGTTACATAGGCCGACGTGATGTAGGGGACTCTGGTTCCTATAAACAGGGCTAAGCCGAAGGTTATGCTGTAATTAACCAGCATTCTTGGGGTGTACCGCTTTAGCAAGACCAAAACAAAGACGAATAGCACTGATAAATCAATCAAGTAGTAAGCTGCGCCCCAACCTGCAATGAAATATGCCAATGAAGCAGCCGCACCTAACGAATATAGTAATGAAGCACGCATGGATCTATTGCTGTCGATAGACCGCAAGAAAAGGAAAATAAACAATACTAGCCCAAGTACGCCAGGCACTTCTGTATCAAAGAATCCTAAAGAGCTTCTTTGTAAGAATGATGGTGCCATAGCGAGGAATAAGGCAGCGAAGAGACCAACTGCTTTTCCACCCATATCTTTACCAATAAGGTATAGAATTGTGCACGAAACTACAGCCACTAAAGCGGGGAATATTGCGCAAAAGGTCATTAAATCAATTTTTGCTCCGAACAAGGATATAACTTGGAATACTGCAGCGGCTGACATTGGCAGAGCTGGCAACGCTGTGGACATGTCTAATCCGTCTGGATACCATTTCTGAGTGTTTATCCAATGGGTTGGCCAGTAGGGTGAAAGTAAGCCGTTTTGAACCATATGCTGGGTAATGCTGAATTGGTAATAGGGGTCAAACTCGTTTAGAAGAGAAGTGCCTCCAGAAAGGTTTTCCCAACGTAACGGTAGAATACGCACTGTGAATGCAACAAAGAGAATCGTGATTAATGCTGCAAACGCAAGGATTGAACCGTGGCTAACTTGAAGTCTTAATCTGCTGAAAACGGATAAGCTACCTAGTCGTTCTTTAATTCCTTCGCCCACTTTAAGCCATCTCTTCCAAATGTATATTGCGATTGTACTATTTTACACATTGGCGATTTATTTATGGCTTTCCAAAACCCCCAAATAATGAACAAACATATCGAACGCATTTAGTTTCACATGTTCCAATCAGATTTCTAAATCACATTAGCCTAATATAATCCAAAAATCGACCAATATAATTAAAAAAAATAAGGACCAATTAGAACAGTTTCTAAGAACATTGGACTTTCAAAATAATAACTTAGCAAAATGGAAGACAAAAATCACACAAAGAATGTGTGGACAAGACAGGCATTACCTGCAATTTTAATATCAGGCTTTTAATGCTTGTTTATGGGTATAACTTCAACATCTTGAGGCAAAAGAGAAAGTTTCCGATCGCATTTTGGACATTTTCCCCCGTGAATCGAAATAATTTCGTCTGGTGGTTTAAGGTCTTTGCCCTCATATAAAACGTGTTTGCATCCATGGCAAATTACTCGTTGCGGCATCCAAATCCCCCATAATTACAGGGGATGGGAGATATTTATTGGTTGCTAAAAACTTTGGGTCTTGGTTAAGACTGTATTTGCTGTAAAGCTTTTAATTGGAAAGACATTTTGAATGTTAAGAGTGGTTTAACCGCGCTTGGAAAAGTACACCTTAATCATCACAGAAAAACCTGATGCAGCAAGCAGGATAGCTGCAGCGTTGGATGTTGAGGGAAAACCGAAAAAAACCGTGAGCAATGGTGTGCCGCACTATCTTGCATATAGAGAGGGCAATATAGTCGTGGTTCCGGCGCTGGGACACTTATACACGATTACAGGCAAAGAAAAAGGGCGAACCTATCCCGTCTTCGATTATAAATGGGTTCCAAGGCATCTTGCTGAGCGTGGTACGTCCAGAATTCGGGTTTGGCTAAAAGTCATTGCTCAACTTGCGAAAGACGCCGAGGAGTTTGTGGATGCCTGCGACTTTGACATCGAAGGCAGCATCATAGGCTACACTATTCTAAAATACGCTTGCAACGGAAAAGAAAAAGCGGCTAAACGAATGAAGTATTCAACACTGACTAAAGAAGAACTTCAAGAATCATACTCCACTTTGCTTCCAAACTTGGATTTTGCGCTCATAGAGGCAGGATTAACTCGCCATGAAGTCGACTGGTTATACGGCATAAACCTCTCACGTGCCTTAACTCAGGCTGCCAAAAACTGCAGCGGACAATATGCAACCATTAGCACAGGCAGAGTTCAGGGACCGACGCTAAAGTTTCTTGAAGTTCGAGAAAAAACAATAAGCTGCTTTGTCCCCACGCCTTATTGGACGATAACGGCAAAAATAGCAATAGACAAAAAAATCTTTGAAGTTGAATACGAAAAAACCCTTGAAAGCAAAACAGCGGCGACAGCGCTAAAAGATGCGTGTAAAACACTGGAAGGCAAAATAGAGGCCGTTGAAGTAAAAGAGTTCAGCCAGCTGCCTCCGACGCCGTTTGATTTGGGTTCTTTGCAGAGTGAAGCTTACCGCATCTTCAAGCATATACCTGTGCGAACTTCAAGCGTTGCGCAGAAACTATACATGGAAGCGTTGATTTCTTATCCTCGGACAAGCAGCCAAAAACTTCCGGCATCCATAGGCTACAAAAACATTCTCAAAAAACTCCAAAAAGCCCCCGCTTACACTAAACACACATCCGACCTGCTTTCAAAGCCTTCGCTGAAGCCTAACGAAGGCAAAAAGTATGATCCAGCGCACCCAGCTATCTACCCCACGGGAAACTTGCCCGAAAAAACCCTCGACGCAGCTGAACGAAACATCTTTGACTTGGTTATTAAACGGTTTTTAGCTGTTTTCGGCGAGCCTTCAATCCAACAAAGCATCAATGTAAAAATCAACATCAATGGGTACATCTTCCAACTCAATGCTACGCGAACATTGCTTGAGGGATGGATGCGGTTCTACAAGCCGTATGTCCAGTCAAAAGAGGCGTCTTTGCCATCGCTTATTGAGGGTCAAAAAGTCAGTGTTAAACACGTAAAATTAAACGATAATTTCACAAAGCCGCCGGCACGATACAATCCCCGCAGTTTACTGCTAAAGATGGAGAAAGAAGAAATCGGAACCAAAGCAACGCGAGCTACAATCATCCAAACACTCTATGACCGCAAATATTTGACCGGCACAACAAACCTATCAGTTAGCGACCTTGGCTTTGAAGTCGTTGAAGTCCTCCAAAGTTTTTGCCCTACTGTTGTCTCTTCAGAAATGACAAGAACTCTGGAAAAGAGAATGGAAGCAATCCAGCAGGGCAAGGAAAATAAACAAAAAGTCCTGCAAGACACCACCGAAACTCTAAAACTTGTAATGTCCGAACTCAAAGAAAAAGAAGCCGAAATAGGCGCACGTTTAAGCAAAACACTCCAGAAAGGGCGACTTAACGAGCGAACCGTTGGGTCATGCACCAAATGCCTCGATGGGAAACTGGTGATTTTGCATTCGAAAAAATCTGGCAAACGCTTTGTGGGCTGCACAAACTATTTTGAAGGCAAATGTAACATTACGTTTCCGTTGCCGCAAACTGGAACCGTTAAGCCACTCAGAACTGTTTGTAAAAGCTGCGGCTCACCCATCGTTGCAGTGTATAAGAGGGGAAGGTATCCGTGGAAACTTTGCCTCAACATGAAATGCCCTTCAAAAGGAGAGCCTAAACCTTGAACTGCAAAGTCTGCTGCAGAGAGGCGGGTGAAGATGGTTTCTGCCCAATGCACTCTAAGGCTTACCGTAACGTGCTTGACAAATTCAGGGTATGGGAATCAGCTTTGAACGTGTCTTGGACGCAATATTTAGGGGAGGTTCAGAAAAATTCATTAACTGGAGTATGGGCTAAAGATGTAGCAGAATACTTAATTGAGGAAGAGAACCAAAAATGACCAGCAAACTAAAGAAAAGTTCAGAATCCATGTCGTTTTCACTCAGCCGATGGTTCCGAAAACTTAGCCAGAATGCACCAACAGCCGGTCTCATAACAGCTGTAGGCATATTCTATGCAGTATTTCTCTTCGGCGGCGGATTGTACACACTAATTAATCATCCACAACCGTCAGCCTACGTTAATAACCAATTCTACTTCCTCTATCCAGACATAAGTTCCCAATTCATATCCGACACATTAATTTCAGTCACACTCTATGTGCTGGGATTCTTTGGGTTGCTCGCCATTTATCAAAGCACAAAGAGCGCGTATAAACCAAGGCAAGCGTACATGCTGTTGATTGTCGGCGTGGCTCTCTTGCTGTTATCATATGTGTTCTTAGAAGGATCAATCTCGTTCAAAGCAAACGGCGGAAGATAATTTCTTTTTCTCCGCTAAAAAAAATTTCTTCTATTTTTAAAGTTTAAATTTACCAAGGATGCTTCTTCAACTTCATTTTATACGCTAAAAAGTTAGTGAACAGGTGAATTGGCGGAGTAATCAACAGTACCGTTGCGGCCACTTCCCAGCCGATCAAGGCTAAGGGAAGCGAAAACACCACTGCGCCAACCACAAAATCAATCTGATCCACAATGGGCAGCAAGCCTCCGGGTTTAATGCCTATGCGGCGTTTTATGAAGGCACCCGTCAAGTCGCCCAGAAGCGCACCCAACGGAATAAGCAAAGCAAACAGAACGGGATAGTTTTGAAAACCGAAAGCAAAACCCTCCATCAACCCTACGGCGAAGCCCACGCCCCAACCGAAGAAGAACCCACGAAAAGTCTTGTTGTTCCCAAAGATACGTTTGGCATCCACAAAGTTTCTACCGAAATCCATCTTGGTGCCGCCTCCCACCAAAACTGGAGTTGCATTAGCACAGTAGGCGGGAAAAATAAATTTTAGGGCTTCAACAATTAGCAATGCGACATCCATGAGGTTCAACCATTAACTGTGAAATTGGTATCTTGTATTCCCTTTTCACCTATTTGTATATAACACATTTTTCCCTGTTCAACCTCACGTGTTTTCTCCAAAACCGCCTTAATCGTTTGGGGATTATCGGTAGGTTTGAGGGCGATTATTGTGTCAGCCCAAAACTTTAGAACCCGCGTAGCCACAGGTCTAACACTTTCATTCTGATCGTTTAGGACGCTTCGTACTTGGCTAGTTATTATAACTGGGATTTTTCGGATCTTGACGACTTGAGCCAAAATAGCTAGTTGTCGGTTTAATTCGCGGTTAGCTCCAAATCCTCTTGACTTAATTGAGGTTTCACTGACTTTTGCACTATAGAGTGAGGTGAACGTGTCAATTATTATCAAGCCAACGTTGCCCGTAGCGTAGTCTTGGATCTGGTCTATAACGGCAGTTTGTTCCCTAAAATCCTTAGGCTTAACAAGAATAATTCGTTCGGCAACTTCATCGAATGTGTCGCCTGAAATCTGAGAGAGCCTCTTGGCGTAGAAGGTGTTATCGCAGTCGACATAGAGCACTTTTCGTGTCTGCAACGCACACTGGAAAGCGCATTGCATGACAAAGGTTGTTTTTCCCGTTTCAGGTTCACCGTAAACCAAAGTGACCGTGTCAGGTAAGATGCCTCCGCCTATTGCTTCGTCAATGCATTTGCTACCAGTCGAGATTTTATCCATGGTCTACACGTCAGGATTATTAGTTTGAAGATAATAATGTGTTTTGCACCTAAACGTATACTTTAAGGTTGCTTTATGATTGAAAAAGTTGCTGTTGCAACGGTTCAAGGCAAAACCTACTTCCTCATAGTTAATAAATTACAGGAGCAGAACATACCCTTTATCAGTTTAGTGCCCGGAGAATCCGTGCCGCCTAAGATTGAGGTAGTCATAACCTCTGATCAGGAAAAACCCTTGATTAACCACCAGAAAATCCTGGTTTTATGTGGCGAAGAGGAACTTGACAGTTTAATTGAGCATGTAAAAGTGCTGCTTTTGGGAAAAGAAGCCTACAAAAAAATTGTTGTCGGCATAGACCCTGGTATAGCGGTTGGGTTAGTTGCGCTTGCAGACGGAAAAGTTATTGAACAAGGTAACTGTTTTAGCAATAAAGAAATAATCGACAGTATCCTAAAGATAACAAAAAACATTGACTTGGCAATAACCCGCGTTTCTGTTAAGATTGGCAACGGTGTCCCAGCATACAAGGAAATACTCGAAGATTTAGACCAAGCCTTGCCGACGAAAGTTGTCTTGGAAGTCGTAGGCGAGGCGGGAACTAACAAACCTTTAAAAGAAAACAAGCGTAGCAGAGGAGTTAGGCATATAGCCTCAGCCAAACGCATAGCTGGAAGAATAGGAAATATCTATCCAAGGAGAAAAATAATTGCAGCACACAATCGAACCCAACAAAACAATGCTAGTTGATGGTCCAGCGTCAGTGCGGCTTGTCGCGGGAAAAGCTGAAGTCTTCAGTTACCCAATGAAGGAATCTCAACGGGTTCTGATTCTGGAAGGAAAACGACTCCCATTTTTTATCGCTGAAAAATCGACTTTTGACATTTCGTTAGGCCCTAATTCTGGCGTTGCTGAAACTATGGGCAGTACAAATCCGCTATCTTGGGATAAGCCTGTTGAAGCCATTTTGGGTTTACAGAAGCGCCCAGTGGTTGTTTTGATTTTAGGCGGAATCGACTGTGGAAAAAGTAGCCTTTGCACATACCTTTTAAACAAGCTAATCGACGGCAAAAGTAAAGTGGCTGTCATTGATGGAGACTTAGGTCAAGCTGACATAGGTCCATCGGCCACCATAGGTTACGGATTAACTTCTAAACGCATACCTGAACTTTACAATTTAAGGCTGAGGAACGCTTTTTTTGTCGGTGTTACCTCGCCTATAACGGCTTTGTCTAAAACTATTGAGGGCTTAACCGCTATTGAGGCTGAGGTTTTGCAGGGGGAGGCTGATTTTGTCTTGGTTAACACAGATGGTTTTGTAAGCGGCGATATCGCTGTTAAATACAAAACGGATTTGGTACAGGCTCTAAAACCCGACGTCATCATTGCAGTTCAAATGCAAGATGAACTTGCTCCTTTAATCGCAAACTTACAGACGCCAGTGTTCACAGTTGAACCATCCTTCGCACTCAAGCAGCGTCCTCCAGAAAAACGCAAAATCCTCCGTGAAATGACTTATGCACGTTACCTCAAGAATGCGAAGCTGCAGTGTTACCCCAAAAGTCAAGTGATAATCGAACCCAGAGGCGCCATACCGAAAAAGCAGGAACCAGAAAAAGGCTTACTTGTAGGTCTGTGTGGACGTGGAAGCAAATTTTTAGGAATCGGCGTGCTAAGGGAAATTAATCAACTTCGTAAAACTCTCAAGGTTCAAACAGCGGTTTCGGCTAAACCATTAAAAATTCTCTTAGGAAAAGTTTTAGTAAACGAGAAGTTTCAGGAAGTTCAAGACTGAGTCCTAAAGAAATTGCTGACTTCAGTCGCTAAGACACCTTTTTTGTCGGGCAAAACTTTCAGCCCGTTTGTTATCCAAGATGGTAAGAAGTTTTTGCAGTAGTTTGTGGCAAAACGGAAGTCCAGGAACACTATGGCTCCTCGGTCATCTAGGGTTCTTATGGGTCTTCCAGCTGCCTGCGACGCTTTTTTCATGGCGGGCAAAACGTATCCGTATTCACGTCCAAACCCAGGAAAACGCTTATCATAGTAGTCGATTTGCGCTTTAATTCTTGGCGTTGGTTCCGCATAAGGCACCCCAACAACGACTACCGAGTTCATTTGGTTGCCTGGAAAATCCACACCTTCAGACGTCCTGCCGCCCTGAACACCAAGGAATACGGCGCCGCCTTTGTCGCCGCAGGCTTTGAAGTCTTGAACCATTTTCTCGTTGGCTTTAGAAGTCATACCTTTACGTTCGTGAAAGAGGGGTTTTAAAAGAGCATTCTCCAAGCCTTCAGCCAACAGGGCATTTAAAACTTGGAATGAAGCTGCGAAAACGCCTGTGTTAGTCGGAGTACTATTTACGACTTCGTTTATGCGTTCCACCATGGTTTGGTACATTTGAGGGGTCCTCTTATCCATGGAAGTTGTAACACCCAAAGATACAGCTGAGAAGACATGTTCCTTTGGGAACGGGGAGGGCGCTAGAAACTTTACGGTACTATCGGGCAACTGTGTGATTCTTGCAAAAGCCTCCAGCGGCTGCAGAGTCCCGGACATAATCACATTAGCATAAGTAGATGAGAAAACGGGCTGCGTAACCTTAGATGGGTCAAGCGCAACTATCTCGAGCTTGGCGGTTTTATTGTTTTCTTTGTTGAAGTATCGGCTTGCAACATTGATGAAGGAGTCATCCTCCAATGTATCAAACCATTTGAGCAGAAACTCACTCATTGCATGAACGTAAGACCGCGGATTTTTGCCTTCAGCAAGCAAGGTTTTCTTGATTGAGGAGCCTGCTTCATGCATATGCTCAAAGAACTCTCTTGGATGAGAAATGTTGCCTTGTTTTTGTACGATTTCAATTAGGCATTTACCCGGAATGATTTCTTCTCGGCTAATCTTGTCGGTGATTTTTTCCACTTCAAGCCTGAAGAAGTGGGCGAAGTCTTCGATGTCTTTGTTGCCGAAACGGTTAGCCTCCATCTCCGCAGCCCGCATAACGAACAAAGAGAGGGTGCTGCCTGAGATGCTGATGGCTGTTTCGGGCAAGTTGTGGGCTTCATCCACTATTAGGATAATTTTTTGGAGTTCGGTTTCAAGGTTCTTTAGGAAAGCCGTGCGGATTACGGGGTCGAAAACGTAGAGGTAGCTTAATGCAATGACTTTGACATCCGAGAGTCCAGCCTTTACAAGTTCGTAGGGACAGACTTCTTTTTTCTTGCAAATTCGCTGGATTTCACTGCCCATGTAAGGGCGACTAGCGACTTGCTGTTGAAGTTGCATGTAATCGTAAGTTCGCTCCTCTACATTAGTGTAATATGGACACCTGCTCTTGGCTTTGAGAAGTTCGCAAACTTCCATAAGCGACTTCGAATCGAAAGCGCCTCTGGAGGCGAAGACGTTGAGACACATTTCATTGCGTCCACGAATGGAAAGCCCACTAATCTGGTGCTTCCTAAAAACCGCCCTTAACTCCTCGATGACACGGTCATGTTGACGGTGGGTTCTTGCCACATAGAGGATTTTGAGTTTTTTCTCGATGGCGACTGGTAACACGGCTGAGAGGGCGGAGATTGTTTTTCCTAAGCCGTTGCTGCCCTCAATGAGGACTGAACGGCGGTTAGCGACGGCGTTGTAAACGGTGCTTATGAATTCGTCCTGGTGTGGACGCACGCTGTCGTAGGGGAAGTACTCTGCAACTTGGCTAGGCAACTTAATCACGCATTATCCCCTGAATCGTCTTCCGTCCCCCGTCTTGAAAATATAGCGCAAATATGGTTTGCATGCTATAAATACCAATTGAAACAAAATAGCCAAGATGTTTGGTGCCGAGAGGCATTATTTCATTAGGTTTTTCATTATTTGCTGAGCTATTTCCAAGTCTTTAGTCGTGTTAACGTTCAAAAGAACCTCAGTTTCCCCGGTAATAATTGCGCTGGTTTCAATCTTGCCTTCCCCCAAAACTTTGGCGCCGTTGATAATGTTCACTCCCGAAACAGCATACCAGATGCCCTGGTACTCGTCGGTGGAGGATATGGAGAGCCCAAGGTCCTGGCGTGTTTTTATTGGAACGAAGACGGCTAAGAAGTCTTTTCCACAGCCCTCAAATTCGCTTACGATTTTATCAAGAAATGGCCCGGTTATTGCTGGTACGTCGGAGGGCATAGTGAGCACAGGACCCATCAGATTGGCCTTCAGAACGGCTTGTTTTAGGTCGTTGTGGTAGCCTTTAGCGTCTGTTCGCAGAACCTTCCAGCCTCTATCTAAACAGTGCTTTTCGGTTTGGGGCGTGTTCGCGCTGGTTATCACATAAAACGCCGAGACTTTCTGGGCATTTAGGATTGCCTCTGCAACCCAGTCTATGAGCGGTTTACCTAAAAACGGAAGCAAAGGCTTCTCAGTTGGCAAACCCATACGCGAGCCTTTGCCACCAGCCATAATTAAAGCAGGAATCATCACAGCATCACCAGAAACACTACTGCAAACAGAATTAGCGTCACAGCCCGTGCAACCTCGTTGGTTGCTCCAATCATATCACCCGAAACCCCGCCAAAAACACCCTCTGAAACCTTCTCCATCACAAATGCCACTGGAATGCTGACTAAAACTATGCCAACAGCAACTAAACCCCACAGCGGACTAATCGTGAGAGCAAACAAAGGAAAAACAACCAAAACAGCAATCACATAGGCGACGACGTTGAGTTTCTTTTTAGCTTTGGAGAGAAAAATCGATCCTAACCCTTTATGACTAGGTTTCCCAACCCAAACAATCGTAACCATCGATAACTTTGCTGAAACTTCAGCCGCTAAAATTGCACCAAAAGCAAACATTGGATTTATGAAAAATAGACCTATGAAAGCGGCAAATTCCACAACCAACGCCAAAACAGCACCCGAATAGGTTACCGTCCAAGCATGCGCAACCATCTTTCTGTCATGCACATTCCGCAAACCCACCGCGTTACCTAAGTCGATTAATCCATCAAAATGTTGTAGCCCAGTTATCACACTTAGGAAAGCTATCGTCATGGCTGCAGGAATTAAAGTTGGAAAAACCCAAGTAGGCAAACCCGCAACGCTGTGGATTAAGCCCAACAAGAAGACCACAATCGCGCTTGAATATAGAAAGTATAATCCAGCCAGTAAACCGATAAAGCCGCCTAACAATGGAAAAAGCCAAACATTCTCCGCCGTCGTGAAAATAAAATCTTCTTTTCCCCCAACTGGAATAATGGTGAGGAAAGATAGCAAATCCCTAAAAGTTTTTATAGTTTTCACCGGCGACATATACCTACAACCTAATTAATAGAGAATATAGGCTTTGTCGTGAATTAGATGGCTGAATTGAAAGGGAAAAAAGTGCTGGTTACTGGTGGAGCAGGCTTTATAGGCTTTCACCTTTGCAATAAACTGTCACAGTTAACTGATGACTTAACGATTTATGATAACCTTTCAAGCGGCCTAATGAAAAATGTTAAGGATGTTCCCAAGGCCAACTTTATTAAAGGAGACATATTGGACCTCAAAACGCTCTGCGGTTTACCCAAGAGCGATTTAATCTACCATTTAGCAGCACAAGTCGTCGTGGGTTACTCTATGGAGAACCCTCTCGTCGATTTTGAGACCAACGCCAAAGGAACACTGCATGTTTTAGAAAAAGCGCGCAAAGACGACGCAAAAGTGGTATTTGCTTCCAGTGCCGCAGTCTACGGCAACCCTTCAGTGTTTCCAACTCCCGAATCATACGGCTTTCACCCATTTTCATGCTATGGCTTATCCAAAGTTGTGGGCGAAGAATACTGCCAAATGTACCGAGAACAATACGGATTAGATATCGTAATAACACGTTTCGCCAACGTTTACGGCCTGCGATGCCATGGCGTTATCCATGACTTCCTCGATAAACTAGCCAACAACCCCAATAAACTTGAAATCATAGGTACAGGTCAGCAATGCCGCGATTTCGTACATGTATCAGATGTAGTTGCGGCATTAGTTAAGGTGGGTTCAGAAGATTATGTTAACGGCGAAGTCTACAACTTGGGGCTCGGCAAAACCACATCCATAATAGAATTAGCCAAATTGATACTGACCATTCTTGATCTTCAAAACAAAACGGTCGTTTCAACCACAGGAGTCTCGTGGCAAGGCGACGTAACTAAAATTTGGTTTGACATCTCCAAAGCCAAAAAAGAACTCAAATGGACACCCAAAGTCACTTTGGAAGAAAGCATCAAAGAAGTCATCGCTGACAGGAAAATTAAGAAATGAATGCTGCCGGGTCAGCTAGAGGCTTAGTTGCTCTGCTGCGGCTTCCCTACTGGCTGATGACCGGCGGTTTGGCGGTGCTAACGGCTTTCGCCATCCTAAAAGGCAACTTTTCAAATATACAAACTTCAGTTGGAACTCTAAGTTTTGGGTTAGTTGCGCTTCTGACTTTCTTTTCGATGGCATTCATTGCTTCTGCAGGGTTTGCAATAAACGATTATTTTGACAGGGAAAGCGACGCAGTTATCAAACCCAAACGTCCGATCCCCTCAGGCGCCCTCAATCTGAAGCAGGTTGTGGCGGTCACGGGCGTGCTCTTTGCATTAGGTTTACTTCTTTCAGCATTCATAAATTGGTTAAGTTTCGCAATAATAGCTATTGATTCACTTTTGCTTTTGGTTTACTCGTACATGGTGAAGCGAAAATCCGGTTTCGCCGCTAACCTGCTAATGGGTATTTTGACGGGCACAGCATTCATATTTGGACAAGCGACTGTTTCAGGCACCATTACCTTGGTTTCTCTGAGCCTCTATCCAATAGCTTTTGGAACAATAGGCGGCAACGTGCTACGCGACATCCTAAGCATGGAAGGCGACTCAAAAGTGGGTTATCCAACGCTACCACAGAAAATCGGCGCCATCAGCGCAGCTAAAGTGGGCGGCATATTCTTCCTTCTTACAGGCTTGCTTGCGCCTTTGCCTGCTCTGCCTCTCTTTGCAGGGCACTTTACATTGTATTACTTACCGTTGATTCTGCTCTGGAGTGTACTGCTAATTTACTCGTCCATACGTTTGTTCGTGTCAAGTTCAACCATAGCAGATATACGCAAGTATGAACGGTTGGTAACGATGTCAATGATGTTGCTGCCGCTTGCACTCATCGTTGAAGCTGTCCTTGGATGGTTAATATGAGCGAAACCAAAAGCATCTGTCCCGAATGCCAAAAGAAAATCGACGCCCAATTAGCCCAGTCCAACGGCAAAATCCAAATAACCAAACAATGCCCCGAACACGGCGAATTCCACGCCACCCACTGGCAAAGCGTACCCATCTACAACCACATGCAAAAATATGACCAGTTCCAGTACCTTGGCGACTTAAACGCACCCAAAGACCCCGAAGGCTGCCCCTACAAATGCGAAACCTGCAACAAACACGCCTCAGGCACAGTCATCGGCGTAATCGACGTAACCAAACGCTGCAACTTCAAATGCGCAGTATGCTTCAGCACTTTTCCAAATCAAGAAGCAGATTATGAACCCACAAAAGAAGCCCTCATAAACATGCTCGAGTTCGCAGCAAAGCAAACCCCAAACCCCCAGCAATTCTATTCTCAGGCGGCGAACCCCTTGAACGAGAAGACATGCCGGAAATCATCGCGGCAGCTCACAAACTCAAATTCATGACTATTCTGGCAACCAACGGCACTCACCTCGTTGATACCCCTGGATTGGCCAAGAGGCTCAAAGACAGCGGCTTAAACATCGTTTACTTGTCCTTTGACAGCTTCCATGAAGAATTCAACCGCAAAGTTCGAGGACGAGAACTCTTAGACATGAAACTAAAAGCCATCGACGTTTGCCGCACACAGGACATGGAAATCATCCTCGTCAACACCCTCATGAAGAGCCTCAACGACACCGAAGTCGGCGACATGATACGTTTCGCCGCCAAAAACACCGACATCGTCCGAGGATTAATCTTCCAGCCCATCGCTTTCACGGGCAGAGCCACCGAGAACCCGTTCCGCGAAAACTTCCGCGAATGGAGCTTCGCCGAGGATGTTGAAAAGCAAACGAATGGTGAAGTGAAAGCCACTGACTTGTATCCCATGTCGGTTATGACCTCGCCCATCAAGATAATGCGTAAATTCATGCAGAAACCCTGGCCGCTATTCAGCTGCAGTCCACAATGCGGCATTGTCAATTGGGTGTATGTTTCCAAAAGCGGCAAAATGTTCCCAATCAACCGCTTCGTAAACTTTGACCGCTTCTTCAACAGCATCCGCAAAACCGCCGAACAAGCCGAATCCAAAGGCAAACTCTCGTTGCTCTCCTCACTGTTCATGGCTTCGATGTTGTCGATGGACATGTTCTTGGTAACAAAAGAAGTCGGCATGCCAACCCTCATGAAATCAATAATGAAGATGCATCTCTCGCCATCTTACCAGTCACTTGGCAAAATCCGACGAAGAATCTTCCTCTTAGGGTGCATGGCGTTCATGGACTCATACAACTTCGATGTTAACCGCGTCCGCCGATGTGTCGTCCACTACATCACACCAGACCTCAAAATCATTCCATTCTGCGCCTACAACAACGTCCACCGAGTCGCCATCGAAAAAGCGTACGCAGAAAAACAAAGGAAAGCCTAACCTATTGGAATGGAATTTAGGTCTTCTTGTTGCTTTTTAGCCTTTTTGAACTCTAAAAGAATTATTTTTTGGCTGCTTCTGCGGTCATTTGCTTGACGAACGCTTTGATGCCTTCAGGTTGACCATAAACGACTAAGCGCCCATCCTTTTCCGATTTTACTTGAAGGTTTTGTTTTTCAGCAATTTCCAATATTCGTCCAGCTGGCAAGTCTTTGATTGGTTCTACTCTTACCCACTTTTGGTCTCTGGGAACTCCCGTCACATACTTGTTTTCGGATGCATGGTTCTTCGCAGATTTCAGCGTTGGCTTCTTCCAGGCGTCTTAGCCACGCGTCAACTTTTTCAGATCCAAAAATTTTCTGCGCTTCCTCAGCCAGATAAGCTTCCACGTTCGCTGATAATTCCTCAGCTTTTTGAAGGGCATCACCCGCTCCTATTGCTTGCGTGCAATGGAGCTTTATCATACTTTTCGCAGATCGCAAGTCCGCCAGAATATTTTCCGGGATTATTACTCCTTTTTTCTCTAAATCGATGAGCATACCTTCAAGAACTTTCCATGATGCCATGTTGTGACCCATAATGAACGCCTACTTGAAATGTTAGGGCTTTGCGCTATAAAGAGTTAATCAGGCAGTTAGGGTTTGGAAAGAAATAAATCATTTAACCGTGTTGTTAGATAATTGCAGATTCTCTTTCGGGAACCGAAGTTACTTTTCAATTCATTTTTTGGCGATTAAAAAAATGGAAATTAAAAATTATCAAGTCTGAAGGTTTAGCCCACAACAGCTACTACCTATCCGACGAACACGAAGCCGTCGTTATTGACCCAAGGCGTGATTGCGAAATCTACACCCAACTTGCCAAAGAAGACTGCGCAAAAATCAAATATATCCTAGAAACTCATCGCAATGAAGACTACGTCGTAGGCTCACTGGAACTGCAGAACCTCACAGAAGCAGAAATCGGCCACAGCAACGCTTTGCCTTTCAAGTATGGAGAATATAAGTTGTCTGATGGCGACGTCTTGCAGGTGGGCGAGTATAAAGATAAAATCTCTCTGCACGCCCGGACATACCAACGAATCGCTTTGCTACGTCATCTATCCCTCAGAGAGCAACATTGCTAAAGCCGTTTTCACGGGCGACACAATCTTCGCGGGTTCCGTTGGGCGAACCGACCTCTACGGCAAAACCAACCAGCCCCAACAAGCAGAAAAAATCTACAGCAGCATTCACGAAATGGTGCTGCCACTTGGCGACCACGTTCTGGTTTATCCTGCCCATGGCGCAGGAAGCGTTTGTGGCCACGGAATAAGCGGAATGGAGCCAACGACAATCGGATTCGAGAAAAAAACCAATGCATACCTGCAGTTGGGTATAGAAGAATTTATCAAAAAAGTAACCTCCGAAGAATTGGTGGTGCCACGCTACTTTAAGAAAATAGAGGAACTCAACTTGAATGGTCCACCGTTGTTAAGCAAAATGTCCTATCCAAAACCTTTCTCCCTGCTTGAGTTTGAAGAGGAAATGCAGGAACAAAACATGATTATTATAGACACCCGGATGCCCTATGCCTATGCGGGGTCTCACATACCCAATTCAGTCAGCCTGTGGCTTGGAGGAACCAGCGTTTACCCGGGATGGCTCTTTGATACCAACCAGTACATTATGTTCGTGCTTGAGCGCCCAAGTGACATCGACATTGCAGCGCCACGGTTTAGGCGACTAGGTTTTGACAACATGTGCGGTTACCTATGCGGCGGCATGAATCAGTGGCAGGATGCGGGGAAGCCTTTCCGCAGCTACAAAACCGTTTCAGCCCCAGAAACAAAAGAGCGGTTTGCTAAGGGCGAAGTTTTGTTATTGGATGTTCGTGATCCGCCAGAATGGATCGAAGATGGTTATGTTGAGGGTGCAACTCGGATTTTCTTTGCTGACTTACCCCAAAAAACCGCGGAATTGCCAAAAGACAAACCGATTGTAGTTACTTGTTCGGTTGGGAACCGTTCAAGCATTGCATTAAGTATGTTGGAGCGGGCTGGCTTTGATGATGTCAGTAATATGCTCGGCGGGTTGACTGCATGGACAAACCTTGGGTATCCAATCAAAAAAGAGATTTAGCCTTATTGTTCTGATGGCTTAAGTGCCTTCGCCATTCGTTTGGCATTGTCTTTGGGTTCCAAGAGATCCTTGACAAGGTTGTATTGGCGTTGGTAGATGTGGCAGTTTTTCGAATGGAAAATTAGTTTGCCTGTTTTCAATGAAAGGTTGCCTCGTTCGTTTATTTCGTTCACAAAGGCTTCATTAAAAAGTTGCAATCCAGCAATGTTAGCGGGTAACCCTCCATACGCATCCCAACTCCGAAAATAGCATGTAAAATGCATTTGGTTATCAAGAATTTCTGTGTCTATCAGACTTAAGCAGGGCGGCTCACTTTTTTTGTGGTTCTCATCGAATTTTTCAATGTCACTTGGAAGCCGAATAACCATCGTAACCTGTCTATCCCTCTGCTCTTCCACGTATCTTTTTACTGCTTCTTCAACCTGGTTGACTGGTTTGTTTAAGCGGCTGCCGTAGGTGTAGGTTTCATCTTCCTGTTTTTCTCCACACCATAAATATTCTAATGCGTAACCTTGAACGTATTTGAAGTCGCACGGTGCTTTATCGCTTACGAGCGGTCGGTTGTCAGGCTGAGCAATCTCGATAGTGAGGTTTAGCTTTTTGGTTTCAGTTTCTTCTGAACCGAAGCCTACTGGAAAAATGTCGCCTTCCTTCCATATGTGACTTAGTGTTTTGAACCATGCATCGGGAAGGTCGAATGCAGAAATCTTTACGTGTTTCATGGTGTTCTCTCAATTCATTGTTGCTTGGCATTTAATTATTTTTGGGATAATTGTTTTTTGGTTATTTTTGGCTAATGTCACAGCATTTTTTCAATATTGAGTCGGAAGACTTATTAGGTCAATATTTGTGTTGAAGAGAAAAGACTGCCAAAAAATTTAGGCAGCAAACCGGGGGTAAATAGTGTGATGGAAACTATAAGTACAATGACAAATTCGCGATTTAAAATAGAAACCGCTTTGAAAGAAAGAAAAGCATTCGACGAACAATCGGCGGTTAATCTTGAAGATGCAAATATAAATTTTGTCGCCATTCTGGATGTCATGGAGAAAAGCGGCTTGATCGGCAAAACAACGGAAGGCAAAATCTTCATGACAACGAAAGGGCAAGCACAACACATAAAAGGCTTTTTTGTTAGCGATAGCTTTCCGTCAGATGGGAAATTTGTCAGGTTTTCTAGAAACAAATAACTAAATTAAAACACTTTTTTTTAATTATTAAACAATAAAGAAAAGAAATTTTGGGTTGTTTAGTAGGGCATTCCGCCCATACCGCCCATTCCACCCATGCCTCCCATACCGCCCATTCCTCCTGGGGGCATTGGGGGCATCTTGCTGCCGCCGCCTTTGATGCTGATTAAGTCATCGATTTTCAGAATCATGTTTGTTGCTTCGGTTGCGGATTTTATGACTTGCTGTTTTACTCTGAGGGGTTCAATAACCATCTTTGTGCGCATGTCAATGATTTTGCCTGTGGTTACGTCGATGCCGAAGGTTTCGCTTTTTGGTTTTTCGTGCTGTGCGCGTAGGGCTACCATGATGTCTATGGGGTCTAAGCCTGCGTTCTCTGCGAGGGTTAAGGGGATTTCTTCGACTGCGTCTGCGAATGCTTCAACTGCTAGTTGTTCGCGTCCGCCAACTTTTACGGCGAAAGCGCGTAGGTTCTTTGCTAATTCTGCTTCGGGTGCGCCGCCGCCTGCAACGATTTTCCCGTCTTCGATTGCGTTTCTTACAACGCATAAGCCATCGTGTAAGCTGCGTTCTGCTTCATCTATAACGTTTTTGGATGCGCCTCGAATAACGATTGTTACTGCTTTGGGATTCTTGCAGTCGCGGATGTAGATTAGTTTGTCATCGCCAATTTTGACTTCTTCGACGCGTTTTGCTTTGCCAAGTGCATCAGGCGTCAAATCTTTAACGCTTGCACCTATGCTAGCTCCAGTAGCTCTTGAGAGTTTCTCCATGTCGCTGCTACTTACGCTTTTAACAGCTAAAACGCCTGCTTTACTTAAGAAGTGCAAAACCATGTCGTCGATTCCTTTCTCGCAAAAGACAACGTTTGCACCGGATTTGGTAATTGTGGTCACCATTTCTTTTAGCATGCGTTCTTCTTCGTCAAGGAACATCTTCATTTGATTGGGGCTTTCGATGTTGATTTTTGCGTCGAATTCGGTTTTCTCGATTTCGAGTTTAGCGTTTAGGAGAGCGATTTTTGCACCGTCGATGAGTTTGGGCATTCCGGAGCTTGCAACTTCCTTGTCTAGGACCATACCTTTGACGAGTTCGGTTTCATCTAGGCTTTGGCCATGTTTTTTGACGACTTTTATGAGGTCTATGTCTGAAACGTATTTGTTGTCAACTTTTTCGGAAACCTGCTTTACTGCTTCAACGATTATTTTTGCAAAATGGTCTTCTGCAACGTTGATGCTTTTGCTGGAAATCGATGTTATTGCTACTTCTCTCAGGGTTTTCTCGTCCTCAAAAGCTATTGGTATAGCTATTTTGTCGAGAATTCTCTGTGCTTCTTCGCTTGCTTTCTTGTAGCCTTCAATTATGACTGTTGGATGAATGTTCTTGTCTAGCAAGCTTTCGGCTTTTGCGAGTAATTCACCGGCTAAGATGACAGCGGTTGTTGTTCCGTCGCCCACTTCATTGTCCTGTGCTTTTGCGACTTCAACGAGCATTTTTGCTGCTGGATGCTGAACATCGAGTTCTTTCATAATGGTTGCGCCGTCGTTGGTTATTGCGACGTCGCCCATGCTACTAACGAGCATTTTATCCATGCCGCATGGACCGAGTGTGGATTTTACTGATTCAGCCACTATTTTTGCAGCCATGATGTTGTTTTTTTGTGCTTCGCGGCCACTTGAGCGGCCTGTGCCTTCTTTTAATACGAGAATTGGAATGTTTCCTCCGCCTTGAGACATATTTTTCACCAAATATTTCCTTTATGAGTTATTAGATTCTAAACGGAACAATCAAACCTTGAGATATAAATTTTTCCCAAAGCTTACACTCCAAACCCAAGAATAAAGATAGATAAGATAGTGATATAGGGCGATGTTGGTCTTCTACAGACAAATGCAGAAAACCATTATTGCTGGCAAAAAGTTTGCCGCCTTGTGATTTACCCAAAAAGATGTTTTCTTTCGTCGTTTGCCTTGTCGAGATTTTTTCCGTCGTGAGTGCCAATCCACATCATGAACAAACCTACACCCACTGTGAAGATTAACGCACTAATAAAGGAAAAATAAAAGGAGGGAGAAACTTCCACGCCCTTTGACCAATAGGGAAACAGGGAATCTGTGATCACCTTCCAAACAAATGGAACAACCGCTAAAGATCCTAAAACAAACAAAAGCGTTCCCAACCAGAAAACACCGGTTTTTTGCCCTTAAGCCGCGGCGTTATTTGTCTGCGTTTAAAAAACAGCAACTATGAAACCCGTTAGCACTAATTTGTTTTTCATGTGGGCACTTTGGACAACCGGGAAATTTGTCGGCAACCGCTTATTAGCTTTGGGATAGTTTCAAAGGCGAAAAGAGCAATTTTTGTTTTAAAGCTTAATTTTTGTTTTTAGAGAAATATTTAACATCCAACGCATCCAATTAACTACCAAGACCCGCTTGGAGAAACCGCAATGAGCATCCTTAGCCACGACAGTTTCTGGAACGCAGTCATAACTATGCCTATGACAAAAAAAATGCTCCAGATGTCCTTAAAAAAATGCGGCGAATGTGGCAGAACTGTGCTTGAAGCGGCGCTTGATGATTACGCGGGCAAAACCGATGTCAAATGCGACAGGTGCAGCGGTTTGTATTCGCAGGTTATTGGTTTCTGGGTTGAATTTCTGCGGAGAGGTCTTGGCTTTAAACGGGCAAAAGTTGAGAAACTCTTAACTGACCCATTCGCGAGAAGAGCGGTACTCAATCTAACAAAGTCATTTGCTTATTTGGGCATCAAAAAGCCCATGTCACTTTACTCACCGTTTCTTGTAGTTTGGGATTTTACACACAAATGCAACTTAAGCTGCAAACACTGCTACTCCAACAGCGGCGCCGTTCAAGAAGAAGAACTAACTACCGATCAAGCGCTGTCGGTTGTGGACCAGCTTGCCGATGCAGGTGTGACGGCGTTGGCGTTTAGCGGCGGTGAACCTCTCACCCGAAAGGACTTCTTTGAAGTTGCGCGGCATGCCTCTGACCGCGGACTCTACGTTTCAGTCGCATCAAACGGCACCCTACTCACAAAAGAAAACGTTCAGAAACTTAAACAAGCCAAAGTCAATTATCTTGACGTTAGTATAGACGGCGCATCCGCCAAAACTCATGACGACTTCAGAGGCGTACCCGGCACGTTTGATAAAGCCGTTGCTGGACTCAAAAATTGCGTCGAAGCCGACTTATGCGTTTGCATTGCGACAACGGTGGGCAAGAACAACATGGCAGAGTTGCCCGCTATCATCGATTTAGCTGAAGAAATACATGCGGAAAGGTTCA
The DNA here is from genome assembly GCA_963809455.1 of Candidatus Bathyarchaeota archaeon. GTDB lineage: Archaea > Thermoproteota > Bathyarchaeia > Bathyarchaeales > Bathycorpusculaceae > Bathycorpusculum. Next base: position 213,973 of record CAWEJP010000002.1, read on the forward strand.
CCTACTTCAACTTCATTCCGACTGGACGGGGTAAAGCGCATTTTGACCAAGACCTCTCGCCTCAAGAGCGGGAAAAAGTCATGCAGTATCTGCTTAACCGCATGTCTGCAGGCTGCAAAACCACCATCCTCGCCACTGCACCGCAACTTGCACGTGTAGCACTGCAGTGTCAGGGTCCCTCTGGCACAGGTGAAGTCACTATGTCTATGGCACACATGCAAACAGTAAGAGTAACTAAAAAGGCTGTTCCGCTTGCAGACTTTATCGGAGGCTGTGGAGCTGGAAGACTCTATTGTTCGCTTTCTCCCCAAGGCGACGTTCACCCATGCGTCTTTTTGCCAGTAAATGTTGGGAACCTAAAAACAGAAAAATTCCAAGACATTTGGCTAAACGCACCTCTCTTCAAATCGTTCCGCAATAGATCCAACCTCAAAGGATCATGCGGCAAATGCGATTACAAGTATATCTGCGGGGGATGCAGGGCACGCTCAGCAGCCTACCATAACGGCGACATGCTCAGCGGCGACCCAGGATGCCTTCAAGGAGTGAAGAATACAAAAAATGCCTAATTTTCCATCGAAGACAGTTAAAATCTTCCGTGCTAAAGAGGACATAAGCGAAATTGTGAAAGAGGCCGTTTCAAACTCGGGGTTACGGGGCAAACGCAAGATTTTTGTTAAGCCCAACTTGAGTCATCCGGAATACTTGCCAGGCGTTGTAACCAGCCCCGAACTAATGCGACAGCTGGTTGGCTTGCTTCGGGATGGTAACAGTGAAGTTATTGTGGGCGAATCTAACGGCTTCAACTACCCCTGTTGGACGGCGTTTGACAAAACGGGCGCTGAGGCAGCTGTGAAAGCGGCAGGTGGCACAGTTATCAACCTATCAGAGGATAAGGTCGTCGAAGTCAAGTTTTCAGGCGGTTGCCCTCTTAAACGGCTTTTTCTGCCCAAAACTATCCTTGACGCCGACGCTGTCGTCGACTTGCCCTTGATGAAAACTCATGAGTTCATGGCTTACAGCGGCGCTATCAAGAACCTCTTCGGCTGCGTTCCCAGCAATAAACGCATCTATCTCCACCCCTACCTGCCAGAAGTCATGTACCGGCTTTACACGCTTTTTAAACCTCAGTTAACGATTATGGATGCACGAACAGGTATCGAAGGCAACGGACCTACCAAAGGCAAACCTGTCAGGATGGGGCTAATGCTGACGGGCAACGATGCTTTGGCATTAGACATGACTGCCGCCAAAATCATGATGCTCAATTGGAAAGAAACCTACCTCAACTACATCGCCAATAAAACAGGGATGCATGAAGAAGACATCCAAATTGAAGGTTTATCAATATCGGAAGTTGAGCACCGGTTTGAACCACCGAGAATAGATTTGCCCGTGAAAGCCCAAATGATGATTTACCAGCATGAATACCTAACAAAAATGCTCTTCTGCTCTCTGGACATCGTCAGATTGTTCCAGAAGGCAACCATGGCATATCGCGGCAAACCAGTCGAAATCGGCTAGCTAAGTGCTTCATCGTAAACTTTCATTGCGTCTTTGACGACTATGTGCCAATCATAGTTTTCCACAATTGTTTTCCTTGCCAATGTTCCCATTTCTGCTGCGAAGGCGGGATGCTCGAGCAGGTAGAGGATTTTTTCGCTGAACGCTTTGGAGTTAAAGGGTTTCACTAGAAAGCCGTTTTTGCTGCTTTCGATGGTTTCTGGGATGCCGCCCACTGTGGTTGTGACAACGGGCAGGCCTGTTGCAAGCGCTTCCAAGACGGCGAAGGGATGATGCTCATAGAAGGTTGAAAACGCAAAGACGTCGGCGGCTTGGTAAAGCAGAGGTAATTTCTTGTCGGGGTAGTAACCAGTGAAGATGATGTTGTTCTTTACGCCGAGTTTCTCTGCGTGGGCAATGAGTTTGTGCATTTCGTCGCTTTGCCCCTTGCCTGAAATAATGAATTTGGCTGTAGGGAAACGTTTGATGACTGCGGGCATGCTTTCGATGAGCGTGAATAAGCCTTTACGTGCGTATAGTCTACCGACGGAGACGATGGCTAAGTCGTCGGGGTTAAACCCAAGCTCCATCTTGACCTTGCGTTTATCGATTGGGGGCTGGAATTTTTTGATGTCGACGCCGTTGTGGATAACCCGTATCTTGCGTGGGGGAATCTTGTAGTAGTTCGTGAGTTCCCACTTGGTGAAATGGCTGACGGCGATGATTCTTCGAGCCCTATGCAACATACCTTCCTCAAAAAACCGCAAAAACCAATTAAAACTTACCAAAAACTTCTCGTTCGAATTTAATCGCGCGTAAGGTTCTCCGCGGATGGCTTCGGCTTCGCCTTTCCATGTGGAGTGGACGGTGCAGATAAGTGCTTTACCAAAGTTGGGAGGTACTGCAAAGTTGGGTGTTAGGGGCAATTGGGGATGGGTGATGTCGACGTTGGCGGTGTTTTGGACACTGCTGAGTTTGCGATTGCTAGCAGCTGCTAGCATGAAGGATTTTACGATGGGCATTTTGGGGATTTTTAGAAAGGACACGTTGAGTTGGTGGTTGACTTGTATGTCTTGGGCTTGGTTGGAGCCTGTTACGACAAAGATTTTGTAGCCGTTTTTTATCAGTTCATTGCTGAGGTAGTAGACGTAGGCTCCTGTTCCACCAGTCAGCGGCCAGTATTCGGGTGAGATAAAACAGACTTTATGCGGCATTACCTGTCCTTCCCTGCAAGATACCTTGCCGTAGTCATTATTGCGCCATCAAACCATGCGCCAGCCCTCACAAAGTAGAGCAACACCAGCCGCGAGGCAACACGGTCATGGAATTTAACAGCTATTTTGACCGCTGAATAAACGAAGTAAACCATCATCGCCAAAAAGATTAAACCCGAAACAATCCACATCAACCTGAGCGGCGGCACGATGCCTATAAAGAAAAACGCAACGACTCCCAAGAGCAGGATTGGTTGTACGTTCATACCTACATCTGTGATTTCGTCACCTTTTGCCAAGTGTCCGTGTTTGAAGTAGAGTTTTAGTGTGTTTTTACCGTACTGCAGTTGCTGGCGATAATAGGCTTTCAATGTGGGACGATTAAAGTGGTAGCAGACAGTGCTGGGCTCGTAGGCGATTTTGTAGCCTTTGGCTGCTATACGAAAGCCAAAGTCGGTGTCATATTGACTGGGCAGCTTCTCATCCCACCCGCCTGCCTCCTCGATGACAGATTTTTTGAGCAAAAGATTCATGGTAGCGATTCGCCCAGTGTACTTACCTATGCGTTGGTAGCGGTTTTTGAGTTCGAATCCGATGCTTCTAGCCCATGGGTTATTGCGGTTCCAGGTTTCTATTCTGCCGCTAACTCCTGCAACCTTAGGTTCAGATAGGTGAGGCACGAGTTTGTTCAGCCATTCAACCTCTATTTTGGCGTCTGCATCAATGAATCCCAGAATAGGGAAAGAGGCGATTTTCATGGCGTAATTGTAGGCTGCTGGGGCGTTTAGCCGTATGGAAACGACTTTGATTGGATATTGCTGAGAGATTTTGACTGTGTCATCTTTGGAGCCGCCGTCCATAACGATGACCTCAAAAAAGCCTGCTGGGTAATTCAATGCCAGAATGGATTTGAGACAATCTTCGATAGTGTCTTGGCTGTTGTATGCTGCAACTATAATCGAAACCTTAGGATAAAGGGTCTCAGCCACTTGCTTACCTCTTCGCATATGCTAAAACAATTGACAACAGGATTTTGGAGCCATCTATAACAGGGTCGACACCTGAGTGCCCATACGTTCGCTGCTCAAAACTAATTGGCACCTCAGCCACCCTAAAACCCTCTTTAGCTGTTTTAACGAGCATCTCCGACTCTATCTCGTAGCCGCCTGACTTTAGTTTTTGTTTGTTTAGGACCTCCCGTTTCATAGCGCGGTAGCCTGACTGAGAATCAGTTACGGTAGTTCCCGTTAAGAACTGAATTAGAACGTTGAAAATGCGAACGCCGAAGGCATTTAGTTTTCTTGCAGCGACGTTTTTCTGATTCAGATATCTTGATCCAATCACTAAGTCAGCTTGGTCTTTTAGGACTGGCGCAATTACTCGGGGGAGTTCTTCGGGGCGGTGGGAGCCGTCCGAGTCGATTGTGATTATAATGTCGCCGTTTGCTTTGGCGAACCCAACTCGCAAACCGTAGCCTTTGCCCATATGTTGTTTTAGGCTATAGAGTTTGCTGTTATGTTCCCTGACCACTTCAATAGAGTGATCGTAGGAGTGATCATCCACAACAATAATCTCATGTTGCAAGCCGATTTTCTGAAGAGCAACTTTTACGCGGTCGATTACGTTGCCTACAGTTAATTCCTCGTTGTACACGGGAATTATGACGGAAAGCAGCATTTGGCGTCGGCTCATTTTATTTAAGAAGCCAAAGGAAGAACTTATAAAGTTTGGCTACCCCAACCTTGTTAGTAACCGAATGGAAAGTTTGATCCCAAAATGGAAACCACTCTGAAAGTTAAAGTTGAAGGCGACCGTAAGGTTTGGTTTTCCATGTGGTTTTTGGGGGCAGTTGTCACTTTTGGTGTGGCTTTTTTCCCCATGTTTTACCGTTTGGTCGATGGAAGGAATAGGCATTTTCAGAACGAATCAGCTTTTGAGGATAAGGTTGCAGCTTACCTGCAGAAACAGGGGAAAGAGATACCCGCAATAAAGACAGAGCAGTTCAAACCCTTGAATGCGAAGGCTTGGGCAGTCAGCATCATTTTAATCGTTCCCATCTTCATTATCGTTTACTTGTTATCACGCGATTTAATAGTTCATGAACGCGGCCAAGATGCGTTTCTTGCGGCTACTTTGCCAGAACGAGTTTTTATGCCGCAGACGATACCCATAAAAACCTATGTTTTGATAACTTTAGTTACGTTGGGCGTTGGGGTAATCTACTGGCTCTACAAGGTTGTTAACCTGTACAACGCTCACTATAAAGCACATCTACAAGTAGAGAAAGAAATTGTAAGGCTGATGGAGGAGCAAAAACTTGTCGAGCAACTGTAAAAAACGCAGGTTCGTTAGCCACGGCGGAGATATCTGGGGTTTTAGCAGAAAATACAACATACCCCTCGACGAAGTGCTCGAATTCAGCGGACCCATAAACTTTCTTGGACCTTCACCAAAAGCTGTCGAAGCTGTAAAACAGAACTCCCGTTTAATCAAGTTCTATCCGGACCCAAACCCGGTTGAGTTCAAAGAGGAAATCGCCAAATACGTAGGCTGCGGCATAAAAGAAGAAAACATTCTCTTGGGTAACGGCTCCATTGAACTCATCTACATGATAACTGAGATTCTGCCTCGCGGTCACAAAGCAGTAATCCCTGTGCCGTCATTCTCAGAATACGAGAAAGCGACCCTACGAGTGAGTGGTGAACCCATTTTTGTTCAGTTGCCAGGGGACTTTTCGTTGGATTTGGACAAAATAAAGAAAGCAGTTACCGACGACACAAAAATTATGTGCCTTTGCAACCCTCACAGCCCTTCAGGTAAACTCTACAGCAAAAAAGAACTCTTAGACCTTGTGGAGTTCTGCAACAAAAAAGACATCATTTTTAGCGTAGACGAAAATTACATCGAATTTGCCGACCAAAGCTTAGATAACACATTAGCGGGAATGGTCAAAGACTATGAGAACCTTTTTGTTATTCGTTCAGTCACCAAATTCTATGGCATGGCAGGCATCCGCTTCGGCTACGCCTTAACTGCGGGAAACCTAATCGACAAGCTTGAAACCATGCGGCTCCCGTGGAGCATCAACGGATTAGCCTGCCAAGTCACGATGGCAGCTATAAACGATACCCAATTCATACAGAACTCCAAAGAAACAATCGCTAAAAACCGCCAAGAACTCGCCCAAAGCCTCAGCCAAATCCCAGGCTTACTAGTTTACCCATCCGTAACAAACTTCCTACTCGTAAAAATACAGAACAGCAAAATCACATCCACCATGCTAAAGGAACTCTTGGCGAAAGAACGAATCTTAATTCGCGACTGTTGCACTTTCATGGGATTAGATGATCACTACTTTAGAGTAACCATCAGATCAGCCAAAGACAACCAAATTCTCGCTGAAAAAATAAAACAAATCCTCAACAAAAATGGCGTTTGATGACTGTTTTGCAGAAAAGAAGGTTGGGTAGAACAAATCTTCAGGTCTCAATTGTTGGGTTTGGCGGAACATGGATTTCTGAATTAACAACGACTAATGCAATACGTGTTGTTAGGAGAGCCTTTGAACTTGGCATCACCTACTTTGACACCGCCAAACTGGATGGCGACAGCGAAGAAAAAATCGGTGCCGCCCTGCAAAACGTCAGAGAAAAATGCATAATCGCAACTAAGACGGGGTCCCGAACAAAAAAGGAGTCCCTTGAAGACTTCAAATGCAGCTTAAAACGGCTAAGAACTGACCGATTAGACATCATTCAACTCCACGGAATCGACGACGAAAAAACCCTGGCTAAAGCCATGGGAGCGGAAGGTTCGCTGCAAACTTGCAAAGAAGCACGCAAGCAGGGGCTTGTGGATTTCATCGGCATTACTGGGCATAAGCCGCGGGTTTTGGTTAAAGCAGTGGAGTCTGGTGAGTTTGATTCGGTTTTGGTTCCTCTAAACGTCGTGACCAGGCAGGCGCTTGAGGAACTGTTGCCGGCTGCTAAAGCATATGATGTCGGTGTGGTGGTGATGAAGCCATTGTCAGCTAAAACCTCCACTTTAATCACCTGCCTCTACAAACCTTCACTTACCCTTCTTTCAGATGAGTCAGAACTCAAAGCACTACTAGGAGAAAACGCCGATTCTAGGGTTAACAGTGCATTGAGGTATGTGCTATCGCAGGATGTGGCAACTGTTATTCCAGGGTTAAAATCCATAAATGAAGTGGAAATCGCAGCTAAAGCTGCAGAACAATACAATGGACTAACTCCAGAAGAACAAGAAAAATTCAGCTTTAACCTTGGGAAAAGTTACTGCAGAGACTGCGGACAATGCCTAACCTGCCAGCAGAACATCAACATCGCAGCCATACTTCGATTCCATACGCTCTTTGAGGTTTATGGGTTAAAGGTTTGGGCTAAAAAACTCTACAGAGGATTTAGATGTTGGGGTTGATAATTGCACAATGTGCGGCGAGTGTGAGCTAAAATGTCCCTACCAATTACCCATTACAAATATGTTAAAGAAAGCAGAGTTGGATTTCCAATAACCTGAGCGGGACTATTTTTTGGCTATCCAATAACTCATTTCTGGTTTGCAAGTAATTTTATAAAGGTAAAAAAGTGGGTTTCCTATCCAAGTTGCATGTTGGTAATAGTCTGCCCGCTTGGAATGTTCAAAGTTTTTTTTGAAAAAAGTTGCTACAAGATTATGGTCTAGTGGATGTTCTTTTTTGTGCCAATAATCCGACAGAGTATAATCAATTGAGGGAAGTTTTATTCCCGCCAGCTGGAAATACAGGATATTTAGGATTGGGTTTGAGTGAAAATAGAAGAGTTTTACGGTGTTCGCTATTGGGTTTGGTTCGTCTTTCCAGTAAAATGGCGAAGCCTCGTGGTCGATATATACGACTCCGCTTTTTTTTAGGAACCCTGAAAGCTTCTGAATGGTATCTATGTAATCGGGTAGATGGTGCAGGACTGAGTAACATGCGATTAGATCGAATTCGCCTGCTTTAAGGTCGACGGCTTCTATTGGCGAGTTGATAACGACTAATTTTTTATCTGCTATTTCTTTTTTAAACTTGTTTTCCAAAATGGCGCACATTTCAGCCGAAATATCGATGGCTGTAACGTTGTAGCCCATGCCAAGAAGTTTGCCAGTTAAGTTACCGGTCCCTGCTCCAAAATCAAGAGCTCTCTTATGGTTATCCGTTATTAGTTGGTCAGCGGTTTTTAGGATGGAGATTATTCGTTTTTGTTCTTTTTTGCTGTATACTTCTGGGTGGATTGCCTCGTAGTATTTTGCTTCAAACCGATGGACGGTTACATTTGCTTGATGTATGCTTTCCTGCAGGTTTTCTGAGTTAGACAAGTTGTTTATGCCCTTGATTTTAAGTTAAAACATTCATTCTGAACCAACCATATGTAGCTTTCCGTTAAAGATCAAAAGGCAATTAAGATAATGCACGAGATAGCAAGGAGGCTAACCAACTACCTGAACTGCGAGCTGATTATTCACTTTTTCCTTTTTAAATTTTAGTCTGGAGAAATCAACATAAACATTCAACAAACAAGGCTTCCGTAAACGCTTAATAAGTTCACATGTTAATCTAACATAAAACTTAACGAACTGTACTTTGGATGTTGAATTTGAATGAAAGTGGTTGTCCACTGGAGCGGAGGAAAAGACTGTTGCACCGCACTGCACAAAGTCGTCGAGCAAGGTCACGAAGTAGCATGCCTAGTAACATACATCTACATGGAACCCTACATTTTCCACAGCTTCAAAGCCATAGAACAACAAATCAAAGCATTGGGCATGCCACACCAATTCGTGAAAATCACCGACAACCGCTATGACGACATAATGGGAACCCTTGAACGGCTCCACAAAGAAGAAAACGCACAAGCCATCGTGACAGGAGACATCGACAACGTCCACCACCGACGCGTATGGAAAGACGCCTGCAAAAAACTTGGCGTGCAGCTCATGATGCCGCTTTGGGACCGCCCCCTTAACCTGATTCCGGGCAATCGGCGCCGCAAACGAATTATGGAAATGGAACAGACAACAGGCGTTAAAGCTATTCTTAGCTGTATTGACCAAAGATACTTCACACCAGAGTGGCTGGGACGCCAAATCGACAGAAAATGCATCGAAGACATGCAGCCGCTCGTAGGTCCAGCAGGCAAAGGCATCGACGTGTCAGGCGAACCCGGAGAATACCACTCGACAACCCTTGATGCGCCGCTTTTTACGCAACGCGTCGAATTAACCAAGTTTGCCAAGAAGAGCAAGGTAGTTGATTTTGGCGGCTCACCGTTTCGAGAAGGCGATTTCCTTTACATGGATGTTGAAGAGGCAGTTCTCAAACCCAAAGAAGAAAAGGCAGTCACTTAGAAAGCACAATGTAGACTTCAAATTCATATGAGTTTTGTTGGGAATTGACGAGAAGAAGAAAAACATCATTTCTATGGAAAAGTTTGTCCTTCTTCTTTCAACTTAGAAGCTATGGTTCTTTAGTTGCCTTCTATAAACAATCAGCAAAAATAAAAATAGTGCCGAAGTCACCGTGCATCGAATATCAGTGTAATCCAATTTGTGTTTTTATCGCAATGTTGATTAGGCAATTTTACGCCTAAGCATACAAGCTGGAGTGAACCGAACGTCCCAAGAAAAACAAACCGTGGGAAACCTAACCCTCAACATTGTTTGGATTTGCGGCGGAACTACAGCCGACATAACTCCAGCACCCCAAGTGAAGTTTAGCATGGAGCAAGCGTGCGAAAAAATAAAAAAACAAAAAATAAAAATCCGCGTAAAAGCGCCTATGCTTGTTATTTTTGATTTCATGAAGATGGAAGTCAGCCTCTTCGATGGGGGACGAATGCTCATAAAGAATGTGACTGATGAGAAGTTAGCGCCCAAAGCGTACGTGGAAATCCTCAGAGTTCTCGATGTGCCAATCTAAAATAGAGAGTTAATGGAATATTAGTTTGGTGCCCTTCTTAACGGCAGAACCAATACCTTCCTGCTTAATCACCCGAATTAGGTTGGAAGCCGCAGACTTCCGAAATCTTCCCTGAAACTCTTTTTGAATTTTAACAAGCATGTCATAGTCGAAGTCAGGAGTTTTAACACGAGCAAGATAGTTGTCCATTTGGTCGTAGAGGTGTTGGCTTATTACTTCGTCATAGAGTTTGCTGCCTGGACAAGCAATGTAGATGTTGAACATGCAGACGTCAGCTTTTAGGGTTTTTGCATACTTGAAGGTGGCTTGCATGTCTTCGACAGTTTCGCCAGGGATGCCCAGCATAAACGATGTGGCCGTGCGTATACCTATTTGCCGGGTGAGTTCAAAAGCGCGTTTTACTTCTTGGAGGTCGATGTTTTTGTTGAGTTTCTGCTGAATCCGCTCTGAACCAGACTCGACGCCAAAGAAGATAGTTTGGCATCCTGCTGACTTCATGGCGGAAAGCACCTCTTTGTTTACGAGGTCAGCGCGGGTTTCGCAGGTCCATTTTAGGTCAAGATTGTTTTCCTTGATTTTGCGGCAAAGCTCGATGGTGCGGTTTTTGTTTATGGTGAAGTTGTCGCCGACAAAGTAGATACCTCTTGTATCGTAGTTTTCAACCATGTTTTTGATTTCGTCGACAACGTGTTGGGGCGAAAAAGCTCGGCAACTGGTTCCCCAGAGCTCGCGGGTTTCGCAGTAGGCGCATTGATATGGGCAACCGCGGAGGATGCTCATTGTGTCGACGGGTTTAGCGTCAATGTATGGCAAGACGCGGTCATACATCTTCATGGGCAGCAAGTGGCGTGCAGGGAAGGGAATTGTATCTAAGTCGCTGATGAACTGTTGCGGAGTCTTGGCGGTTTCGCTTGAGATTTTGCATGCAACCCCTGGGATGGCAGAGGAAACAGGTTTCGGTTCGCCCTTTTGGATGCTGGCTGCAAGCTTAACCATGGCTGCTTCGCCTTCACCAACTACTACAAAGTCAACTTCACTGTGCTGCAATAAGGTTTCAGGCATGTACGAGGCATGGGGACCGCCGACCACTACCTTGCAAGACGGACAAGTTTCTTTGGCGGCTTTAGCCATCTCGACGCAGCGCGAGTAAGTTAGGCTACTGCAGGTTATGCCCACAATTTCGGGTTGCCGCTTGCTAATTTCTGCTTTAACCGTTTCGATAGGTTGTCCTAAAAGGTAATTATCGTAAATCTCAACTGAGAAACCGCTCTTCTCCAGTGCCGCCGCAACGTAGGCTAAGCCTAATGGAGCAAGTTTTCCCGCCATGCCCCAGGGAGATTTCTCTGGCAGCATGGTGGTCATTAGAAGTATCAAGTTTGCGTTCTCCACAGACGGTCTACTTGACGGGGCTGGTTAGTTTAGCCATTAGTGCTCTTCGGAAGTGTGCCATTATCAGCCGCGTCGCTCCCAAACCCCACATCTTGCCTTTTTTGAACATGCCTATTGCGCTGATGAAGTATCTTGGACTAAGGTAGAAGCTCTGGAACGCTTGTTCGCGTATCTGTACAAGTTCCTGCATAGTCATGTTTGGGATTTCGAAGGTTGGGGTGGCGGTGTCGTACCTGTCGAAGTCGGTTATTTTTAGTGAGCCATTGGCTTTGACTTCTTCGTACATGGGTGTTCCCGGATAAGGTGTGGCGATATAGAAGCCAACGTCGTTGGGGTTAAGTTCCTTAACAAAACGGATTGTTTCCCAAGCACTCTCTTTAGTTTCGCCAGGGAATCCCAAGATTACGCCTGCAACGGTCATTAGTCCTGCTTCTTTTGCCCATTTGAAGGCGCGTCTGGTCTGTGTAAGCGAGAAACCTTTGCCCATACTTGTTAACTGTTTCAAAGAGCCTGATTCCACTCCAAACCAAACAGCGATGCATCCAGCTTCACGCATCTTGACGAGCAGGTCTTTGCTAACCATGTCAACGCGAGTTTCGCAATCCCATTTAATTTTGAGTCCCCTGCGGTGGATTTCGTCGCAGATTTCAGCTGTCCTTGCTTGGTCCACGGTGAAGGCGTCGTCGTAGAAGGTGAATTGGTTGGCTTTGTAGTTTTTGTGGAGGTATTCGAGTTCGTCCACTACGTTTTTGGGTGTACGCATACGATATTTTCTGCCGAACATTCGGACTGCAGTGCAGAAATTACACCAGAACACGCATCCGCGGCTTGTCATGACGGGATAGGGTATGGTTCCGTATTTTCGCAGTTCGCCCAGTTTTTCCCATAGGTGAAGGGCGGGGAATGGTAGGCTGTCGAGGTTTTCTAGGAAAGGTCGGTCGGCGTTCTTGACTATTTCATTGCCTTTCCTGCAGGTGGTGCCTGGAAGGTCAAAGAGAGGCTGGTTGTTTTCGACTCTTTGAGCCAGTTCCAACATGGTTTCTTCGCCCTCTCTTCGAATGATGACGTCTAAGGAAGGCGCTTCTTGCAATGCTTTGTCGTCCCAGAACGTAACGTGTGGACCGCCAACGGCAGTTATGCAGTTTGGCAGGGCTTCTTTCGCTGATTTTACAATTTTTAATGCAGATTTGTAGGTCAAGGTCGTGCATGTGACGCCAACGATGTCTGGTTTGTACTTGGCAATTACTTCTTTGAATTGGTCATGACTGATTTTTTGTGCCTGACAGTCAATAACCTTAACTTCAAAATGATTCTTTTCTAACACCGCACCCAAGTATCCTATGCCTAAGGGCATGAAGGGTGGATGCTGATGGGAACCAGCAGGATAAGGTGGATTCACGAGAGTAATGCGAGTTTTCATCTTTTTCCCCGAAACACGTAGAGTTTATGCCTTGGGGTTCATTTACTTTATGCAAAACTGTTTATTTTTAATGCAACAGCTGATTTTTCAGAATTGACGCAAAAAAATGGAAATTTACTTTGCAGGTTATTTTGGCTTTAGATAACATTCTTTAATATCCATGTAAAGCCATTTCCGCTTCCAATTCTTGGATTTTTCATCTTTCTTTTTGGCTTTGAACTTGCCAATTTCGATGGATTCTTTGAAAAGCGGCGCTTCCACGACCGTGCTGTGGTAGCCTTGGCCGTCTTCGCTGGATACATCTATACCTTTTGCGTCCGCTAACTCTTTGAGTTCTTTGACGGATTCTGGGTCGATTTTTTTCCCAAGCCATTCTTCACCAAAAAAGTTCGTGTTAATACAGTTTAGCATGGGTCTTAAGCCGCCATCAATGACTTCTTTGAGGACACCATAGGTGTCACCATCGGCGCTTACGTTAGGCATAAGAAATGCAAGGTCCAGTTGTTTTGCCATGCTCTCGTAGTAGCTTGAATGAACCAAGGCGCAGCCTGCTCCAGCTATGTCGCCGGTAACGATGCCCTCGATGCCCTGCTCCTGTTTAAGTTTGGTTAGGGCGCCCAAGATGTCTTCGTAGGCTTTTTTGATTCGGACAACTTTGAGGGGTGTGCCTAAGGTTTTGGATTGGAGCTGCATAACGTCGAAGCTGTGGAAAATGTAGGGTCTTTGATATTCGAAGCTAAGAAGACACGCGACTTGATGACCTTGCGCGATGACTTTGTGGTAAGCTAAAGAGCATTCTTTGCCCCCGCTCCAATGAACAACCAGCTTCATCTTAACCCTCTCTTTGGAAAATAGGCAGATGAAGAAACTATAAACCTTTTCGTTAAACCACCAAACGTCCCAAAACAATATTCAGACGATAGCTATCAAGAAAATAGCTGTGTTTGAGTTTTCTGAAGATTATTTTTTCCTGAACCGCAACGCTTCCACCAGAAAAATCACCGCAGCCACAATCGTCACCAAAGTCAAAAGCCAAAACGACTCCTGAATAGGGGCTCCAACTAATAGGTGAGGAATCAAAATTGCGATTTCACCGATTAAAACACCCACGAAGATGAATCCGAACACCGCGAAGCTTGGAATGAGCGATTTGCCAAACCAAACATACCCTTTGACACCCAATTTTTCTTTAACCACGTAGTTGCCATACTCGTCTTTAACGACTAAGCCGAGGTCGGTTAGTTTTTGGAGGTTTCGGTAGGCAACGCTTGGGCTACTTAGGTTGGCGCCGCGCATTACGTCTCGGGGTCCTGCAGGTCGCCCCAGTTTGACAAGATACAGGTATGTCTGAAAGGTTGTTGCGTTGAGTTCTTCTTCAGGCTCCAAGCTCGGCACCTTTCTACATCTTATCATGTTTGTCTTTAAAAACCAAACGCAAACTGACTCAGCTAGGAAATAAAATGAGTCGGAGCAATAATCTACTCTTTAGGTGAGGGTCACCTTTTTCGCAGATTTTTTGATTGTCGAGTTTACCGTAATCGATATTAACGTTTACTTAAAGTATTTCGAGAATGGGGTAATCGTTGCAATTAAACCTCTTAACCGTTGGAATCGCCATTGGCATGATGGTTTTGGCTATCTTGTTAGATTTGGCGCTTGGCGATCCCTCACCCAACAACCCTGACAGCTGGTTTTTCAAGCTACATCCCACCGTGCTTATGGGCAATTTTACTAAAAAAATTGAGCCCCACTTCAAAAACTCAGATCCAAAAACCGAGAAATTCCTGGGTGTTCTTTTGGGTTTAACAGTGATTGCTGCATTTACGGTACCCACTTTCTTGGGGCTTTGGACAATCTACACTTTCCTGCCCTTCTACTTCAACATCCTCTTCTACGTAGTCATAGGCGTCATACTGCTCAAAATGACAATATGCATTAAACTTGAGACGGATTGGGCAAAAGCTGCAGCCAAAGCCATAGACGAAGCCGACTTGCCTGAAGCAAAAAAATACAGCCATTTTTCAAGGCGAGAATCCAAAGACCTAAACGGCGCCCAAATGGGAAGCGCAGTCATTGAATCCATGTCTGAGAACCTGATCGACTTTAAACTCTCACCCATGATGTCCTTCGCATTGTTTGGAGTCACAGGCGCTATTACTTTTCGAGCCATAAACACCCTTGACGGCATGGTTGGCTTCAAAACTAAAGAGCACATTAACACGGGATGGTTTAGCGCTAATCTCGACAACTTTGTAAACTATGTTCCAACTCGATTGACGGCTTTGCTCATGATTGTTGCCGCAGCAATCTTACGAATGGATGCCGGAAACGCATGGAGAATGGCTCGGCGAGACCACAAAAAAACTCCTAGCCGTAATCATGGTTGGCCCATGGCAGCCGTCGCTGGTGCATTGCGAATTCAGCTGGAAAAGCCCGGGCAGTATATCCTTGGCGATGCTCAAGAACCATTGACGGGGGACAAGATTTTGGGAGCACTCCGCATTAGAGATGTTACAATTGTTTTGTGGGGATTCTTGTGCGTGGCTGTCATTGTTGTTGTGAGGTTATTTTTCTTGCCCATTTAGTTAGATCAATTGCGATTAGTTTAACAAGTTTATTATATTTCCGCTGCTACCTCTTTATTCATGAATTCTGCTTTTTACAAGTTACTAATTATTATCAAGGTATTTAGTCAGGTCTTGTTTTTGTTTGGATTGTTGGCTTGGCTTGACGGCGTAGTCATACAGTTCACTCATCCCGACTGGCTTCCGTTGCCAGTGTCGCATCTTTTGCTTTGGATAAGAACCGACACCTTCACGATTTTAATGTTCATATTGAGTGCTGTTGGGTTTTTTGTTTGGAGAGTAATCTCTGAACTAATCAAAGCGGACAAAAAAACAGCTTAAAGCTTAGAATAAACTATTTTTCCATCAACTATGGTAAAATCCACCTGTATGTCTTTAATTTTGTCGGTTGGAACATCCCCTGGATCGGCTGCTAGAACGGTGAGGTCAGCGAGTTTGCCCTCTTCAATGGAGCCCTTAATTTTTTCTTCGCCCGAACAGTAAGCGGCGTCGAGCGTGTACATGCGCAAGGCTTCTTCAACGGTTAGCTCTTGTTCAGGATAACTTTCCCTCACCACGGCTTCCTGCATACCCAGCAACGGGTTCAGGGGTTCCATGGGGCAATCAGAACCGCCGGCAACCTTTATGCCTTCATTTAGAAGTGTCTTAAGTGGATGTAACCACTTTGCGCGTTCAACGCCTAAATGCTTGGTAGCTGACCATACGGTGAATTCTGTAGGAACCATCTTAGGCTGAACCGAAACAACGATATCCTGGGTTCCAAGGCGCTTGACTAGGTCTCTGTTGAGGACTGCTGCTTGTTCGATGCGGAACCTGACCTTTTCGGCGGAATGCTCAATTACGTTCAGTGCCGTGTCGACTGCCCTATCCCCCATCGCATGGATAACAGGCTGAAGACCCAACGCTGTAACCTGCGCCACCCAAACAGCCAATTCATTCTGGTTAAGCAACAGTTTGCCTTTGTTGTTTGGGTCGTCGCTGTAGGGTTCTGTGAGTGCGGCGGTTTTGGAGTCTAAATAACCATCAACAAAGATTATAACGCCTCCCAAACGCAGACGCAGAGGGTCATTCGAATTAACCCCTCTTACCGCCTTTAAGAATTCGTATGGTACTATTACGTTAACTCTAACTGGAAACTTTCCTTGTTTGTGGAGTGTCTGGATAAGGGAAAGCTCATTTTCGGAGAGAATTATCCAGTCGACGCTGGTTATTCCTGAAGATACGATGTTTTGGCATGCCAACGCTGTCGCATCTGCAAGTTCCTCAGAGGTTGGCGCTACGACTGCCTGCCAAACCAAGTTGGTAGCACTACCCCGAAAAATCCCCGTCAACTCACCGATCTCAGATTTGTCGATTGATCCTCCTGATGGAGGGGTTGTTTGACTCGTTAATCCAGCGATTGCTATTGCTTTGGTGTTTGCTGCACAGGTGTATTCGGCTCCGTGATAGAGGATTGCGGGGTTTTCTGGTGCAGCCTCATCGAGGTCGCCGAGGGTTAGGAGACGTTTTTCTTTGAAGTTGTTTTCGTTCCATCCTCGTCCAATTATCCATTTTCCAGCAGGGGACTGCTTAGCCTTTTGTTTGAGAAGTGCTTGCACATCCCTGATTGATTGAGCACTGGAGAGGTCAAGCCACATCAGGCACCTACCAAAATCAGCCACATGAATATGGGTGTCGATTAAACCTGGGACAACTGTTTTGCCGCCCAAGCTAACTACTTTGGTGCTCTTTCCAATCAACTGGTTTATTTCTTGAATTGTGCCCACTTTGACGATTCTGTTTTTTGCTATAGCTACAGCTTGAGCAAAAGGTTGTCGTGGATTCATGGTTCGTATGTTCGTATTAATAAGAGCTAAGTCAGCTGACAATTTCCAGTTCCTGAAATAGTATTCGTTACAAATCGCTATTAATGCTTACGATAAACCCTGCAGCCAACAAGAAAAAAATAACGACTAATGATTTTTACAAAATTTATAAATCCCCGCGTTCGGATAGAACCCTTCGTAGGCAACCAAAGTACTGTGTGAAGCAATCATGCGTGTTTGTTTGATTAATCCACCTCGTATTCAACCCAGGTTGTGGGGTAAACCGAGTATACTTCAACCATTGGATATAGCATACGTTGCAGCTGTCTTGGAAAAAGATAATGAAGTACACGTTATCGATGCTGCAAACGAGGGTTGGAAAACTCTTCAAGACATAGATGGAAACAAGTATCGGCAGGGACTAAAGAACCAAGAAATAGCTGCTATACTGAAACATTGGTCACCTGATGTTGTGCAGATTACGATTCCTTTTTCGGGCTGGTGGAAACCAGCTTACGAGATGGCGGAAATAGCTAAAAACACAAACAAAGACACAGTCACTGTGCTGAGTGGGTTGCATCCTTCAGCCCGATCCGTCGACTGTCTTTCACATCCAAACGTAGATTATGTAATCATTGGGGAACCAGAGTACACTGCAAAAGAACTCGTAAGCGTGTTAGGAAAACAAAAAGAGGGCAACCTCAAAAAAGTTATGGGCATCGGTTACATGAAAGATGGGCAACCAATAATCACGCCTCCAAGACCGCCCATCAATGATTTAGATGAACTACCATTTCCAGCTAGACACCTACTGCCTATGGAAGAATACTTCGCAGCCGTAAAAGAGAATCCGCTCAGAGGCGAGATTGGCCATCATTGGACAACAATGATTACGAGCAGAGGATGCCCTTTCAACTGCGTCTTCTGTTCAGTCCACACACTCATGGGTAAACAGTGGAGAAGCAGAAGCCCAGAAAACGTAATTGCTGAAATAAAACAGCTCGTCGACACATATAACATTAAGCAGATTGACTTCAGCGACGAAAACATCTGTTTAGACAAGAAAAGAATGGAATCCGTCTGTGACTTAATCGTCAAGAACAAGTTTGGTATCGATTGGTTTACTCCAAACGGGGTCAGAGCTGACACATTAAGCCCAACACTTTTGAAGAAAATGAAGGCCTCGGGATGCAAAAAAATACGTCTTGCCCCCGAGTCGGGCGTTCAACGAGTTGTAGATGAAATTATTAAAAAGAACCTAAAGCTAACCGATGTAGAGCAAGCTATTGTTTGGGCAAAAAAAGCCGGAATCCATGTGGGTCTCTTTTTTGTTCTAGGACTCATCGGAGAAACCAAACAGGACATTGAGAAAACCATACAGTATGCCTACAAGTTGCGGTCGCTGGGAGCTGAGAGTTTTCATTTCAGCATAGCCATGCCAGTATATGGAACCGAACTTTACGAACAAGCACTCAAAGGTGGCTATCTGAGAGAATGCTTCAGCGACGAGGCTCTGGCGGCTTCTGAACCCCTAATCGAAACCGAAGATTTCACCGCAGAAGACTTAATTGAGTTATGTAAGCGGGCTAACCAGATAAATTCAGCATTGACGTTGAAAAAAATCCTTAGCGCTGCAAAGCACCCTAAAAAAGTCGTACGTTATTTGCAAGGTTCGATGTAACGGAGTAAGCAGGTTTGTCTAAGATTTTGAATTCAATTTTGAAAAAGAAAACAAAGAGGGAAGAGATTCTACACCTAAATCCAACAAATGCATCGACGCTATTTTTTGTTTCTTTTCCGAATAATATAGCCCATTGCTACGACTGCAACAACAAGTATGACTGTGACGCCTATCAATATTGCAGAATTGGGAGCCAGCTTCAAGGAATTTGCTACGGTTGAAGCTGAAGCAGTGGCTTGGCTTGTGACGTTTTCTCGGAATGCATAGAGGTTCCAGTCGTTGCATCCGATGTATAGCATGTTGTTTGCGATGGTTGGTGAAGACCAGCTGCTTGAAGGCATATCCGTTGTTTCAAGTTTTTCGCCATTGTTAGTAGCGTCAAGTACGAATATGTGGCGTTGGCTAGTTACGTCGTAGACTTTGCCGTCTGCATAGGTTGGGGCAACATACAATTCATCGCCGGTGTAGAAGCTCCAGACAACTTTACCTGTGTTTGCGTTGAGGGATGCTATGTTGAATTTGTCGATTAGGATTACCCGTCCTCCCACAAATATCGGGGCATTGTAAATGAATTCGCCAGCGTCTTTGTTGGTGAAATTCCACAGAACCTCGCCTGTTGCCTCGCTAACAGCATAATAAGTGATAACATTGGAGGAAGTAAATACCATACCATCTGCCACTGATGTTGAACCTAACAGTTCTGTTCCACCGATGAAAACAGGGACATAGGGAATTGGTCGAGTCCAAATTATATCGCCGTTGGCTGCGTCAAGTTTGTAGAGCATACCGGTTGTCGGTTCGTGGGAAGTGAAGAATACAGCGCTGTCTGAGACGGAAGGGGAATTTTCTATTGGGCCAAGAGTTGCTGTTTTCCAAACAACATTACCGCTGTTCGCATCAAGAGCATACATGTTGCCGTCCATAGATCCAATGTACACTATGCCATCTGACACTGTGGGTGAAGATTTCATAACTATAGTGGAAAATGTGCCCTGCATGTTGCCGTTTACGGGGGTTGCCCATAGGAGGTTGCCGCTGTAAGCGTCAAGACAGTAGACGTTGCCGTCGTCTCCGCCCGTGTAAACCTTTCCGTTCACCACAGCAACTGAAGATTCAACAGTTGCTTTAGTTGCGAAACTCCAGAGCAGAATGCCGCTCCATGCGCCAACAGCATAGATATTTCTGTCCTGAGAACCAAAGTAAACGATTCCATCAACAATGGTTGGTGAGGATAATACGGACCCGTTTGTCGTGAATTTCCAGGCTAAAGTAAGGTTATTTGGCCCCTCGGGTGCGGTTGATGAGTGTGTTGGATCTGCTCCCCACATCGACCAGTTACTAGTGGGAACCGTGGTTGTGCCCATTGCCCAAAGCTGATTAACCGTAGAATACTCGTTTCCAGAGATTGTATCAACAGCAGTCGTCACTTCACCTGGAATAAGATATAGTGTTCCGTATGCAACGATGACAGATTCTCTTGGTGCCAAGGCTTCCATCTTAAGCTTCCAAATTACCTGTCCAGTGTAGGCGTTCAAACATGCAAACTGTGAAGCACCAACTTCATTGTTGTAATATGCGTTTTGACCCGTTGTTGCGTAGACTTTGCCATCTGCAACCGTGGGAGCACCTGGAAAAATGAGCGGACCAGGCCCCGTATAGTTCCAGGCAAGTTTGCCAGTTTCTACGTTGATCGCATAAAGATTACCATCCTTGTTAAGTGCATAAACCATGCCATAACCCACTGCAGTGCCCACACAGAAGTATCCATTCGTGTTAGGCGTATAAGTCCAAAGAATGTCGCCGTTTGTAGCATTAAAACAATACAGTGTATTGTCGTCTGTTCCTCCTCTAAGATACATGCCTTCATAATAGGAGCCGCTGAAAATCATCGGACCTTTCGTTAGGGTATCCCAAACAACCTTGCCTGTTCGGGCATCAAGCGCCATCTGGTGATTCTCAAAAGACCCTGGAAAAACATGTCCACCACCATAGGTTACCCCAGAACCAGTTGTTCCGCCGCCTGGAACATAAGTTTGCCAAGCCAAAGTTGGAGGCGCTGAAGGATTAGAGAAGTCCCATGCGTCGATGTAGGAACCGACTTTCACGTAGAACATTTTCTCTTCAGGACTGTAAACATTGGCAACGAAGAGAACACCTGTGTCAGCGCTGAATTGTGTACTTGTCCACATGATATTGCCTGTTTGGGGATCGAGGCAGGTGCCTTCGACAACCATGTGAGAATCATCAATCTTGTATACGACTGGCCAGGTGCCGTTCATAGGAATTTCTTTTTGCCAAACAATCTGTCCTGCTTGATCGACTGCAGTAACACCTGAAGTAGTGCAGACGAAAATTTTTCCGTCAAAAGCTACGATGTATGGTTGTATCCCAGTTATGTTGGTTTTCCATAACACATTCGATGTTGCTGGGGCTGGTCCCGCTGAAGACCGCGAAAAAGATGAATCACCTTGGAACTGAGGCCACTCATACTGGTTTAGATTGCTAGAAGTAGAAGCGGAATTGGTGTTGACTTGTGCATTTACGATGGTTGGTCCTGCTTGAATGTAAAGCGAAGCAAAGATGGAAGTAACAAGCAACAGAAGTAAGAACGATGCAACTTTGAGATTTTTAATAATTTGGCAGTCCCCCAAGAGTTAATAGATCGCAACTTAGGCTAATTTCTAGTCCACAAAAACGTTTATGACGAAATCACAGTATAAACTTTACGTTAAAGCGTCTTTCAGCTTTAATCCAACGGAGTTTGACGGCTCAGAAATATCAGGTCTCTCCGCCGGGAAGGTTCAAGCCATAAATCAGCTGACAGTGCTGCTCAATCCTGAATCCTAGTCAGCAAACGTCAAAACACCAATAGTTTATTAAGATTCAAAATAGCTTCCTACGGTGGATGCTACATGAAAAAAATGTGGCGAATAATACTCGTTACTTTACTCGTCTTCGCCATTTCATCATCCATTTTTGCTTCTGAAGACACCGCTAAAGCGGCAAGCAGCGATAAGGTTTACGTTGGCGTTACCTTTGGAGGAACCACTGTCGACGAAGCTAAACAGTTGATTGACAAAGTGAGCTCATATACGAATCTTTTCATCGTGGATTCTTGGACCATCAGCGGCAACTTTAATGATACTACACCCTTAACTGAAATTTGTGATTATGCAGTACAGCATAACTTAGCCGTCATAGTTTACTTTAGCTTCATCTATTACAACTACACCCGAACTGTGGGTAACCTCTACAACTCCTCAGTTTGGGACCTTTATGGAGTCTTACCTTGGCATGTTGATTGGCTAAACCAAGCTAAAGCAAGGTGGGGTGACATGTTCTTGGGCGCTTACCTCTATGATGAGCCAGGAGGAAAACAAATAGACACGGGATACTGGGGAGGAAGCACCATGACGACGTTCACCGGAACAAAAATCACCACATTTGTCAATACAACCGATTATGCTGACGCAGCTAGCCGGTTTACAAGAAGTTTAAGCAGTGGAAGCATGCAGCACATCATCGACACCACAATTCCCAACTCTGTAACAAGTCCAGTGCCGTTATTCACAGCTGATTATGCTCTTTACTGGTTTGATTACAAAGCAGGTTACAACACTGTTTTTGTCGAATTAGGCAACAACCTTCCACCAAACAGTAAAATCGATCAGATTGCCTTGTGCAGGGGGGCAGCTACAGCGCAGAATAAGGATTGGGGTGCAATAGTCACTTTAGGTACAGATGTTCCAAATCCAACTCCTGAAAACGGTTCAACTGTCCTTAGTGACATGACTATGGCTTATGAGGCAGGTGCCAAGTACATCTTAGTTTTCAATTATGAACTCAACGGTCAAGGTATCCTAACAGATGAACAATTTAACGCTATGAAACAGTTCTGGGACAACATCCATGGGTCTTCCGCAGATTCATGGGATAAATCCCCAGGACAAGTTGCGTTGGTGTTGCCAGCTAACTATGGGTGGGGAATGCGGCGTCTAAACGACAGGATGTGGGGTTTGTGGGATCCAAATACAGCAGAAAACAATGCTACCGAAATATGGAATAACATAGGCAACCTAACCGAGAGATACGGATTAAACCTGGACATCGTGTATGACGACCCTGCCGTGAACATCCAAGGATTGTATTCTCAAACGTATCTTTGGAACAGCACCATCAACTTTGCTTCAACACCAACTCTATCAAATGAAGTTTACATTTTGATTTCAGTAGTAGGTACGGTTGGAGCAGTTGCCTGTGTATCCACTTATTGGGTTACAAAAAGCAGAAAGCCAAAACTACCAACTCAGTTGGTGCAGGAATTCAGCCCAAGCAAAGAAGTGGTTTTAGAATCACCAATAACAACCCAAAAGAAAGTTGAGGTTAACCCAGAACTAAACGACATTTTCAACGCTTACGCCAACATCATCGATCCATTGCATGATTTGCTCATGGACCTCCATGGACATACAAGCTGGATGGACATAGAAAACGACTTGACCCGCTGCAAAGTTTCAAAAGCGCTGGAAGGAAAAATTTCCACGGAAAACCTGAACTTCAGAAATCTCTCCAGTTTAATAAGGGACAAGAAGCCAAAAGAAGCTGCAAATGAAATCTCAGCCTTGATTCAAACATTACATAGAGAAGTATCAGCACTAAAGGGGAAAGAAGCCTCAGAGGAACTTATTTACGCTTCGCTAAAATCCGTAATTCTAGCCTATTTTACATTGAACGATGTCTTATTGAGTCAAGCCCTATGCGATGAAGAGCTTGAGAAAGAAAAAATGGAGCTTGCAAAAGTTTTAGAATGCTTTTCTGAAAAGACAGGAAACGGATTGTTTGCCGAATTCACAGATAGGCTCAAGCTTCAAAAAACTGGGAAGCTTTCAGTTGAAAAAAGCCGATTGTTAATCAGAAAGCAACTCAATGAGTTCTTGAAACAGAATTAAATTTGCGCTGGTTTATTGCGTGCCCTAAGCTTCACCATGTTTGTGAACGCCCACCTCAGAGATTTTGTTCGCCATATACGGTCGTTTAATGCGGTTCTTCCCATGTTCTTGCTGTAGAATGTTCCTTTGACGTATTGGCGGGCAACGTAGCGCCAGGAGTAGAAGTGGTCATAGAATTCACGTCGGCTCTTGATTAAATCTACATCTTGGAGTTGGGGATTTTCAAAAACAGGCTGTTGTAAATCGTATTTGCTCCAATCAGACGAGACCTTCCAGCCTAGCTCTTGAAGGTAACTGCTAAGATGTGTACCCGGATAGGGCGTTGCCATGCACAGGTAAACATAGTCTGGGTCGGCTCTATGAATAAAATCGTAAGTTTGCTTAAGCGATTCCTTTGTTTCGCCTGGAAAACCAATGATTACTGACATAGCAACCGACAGACCAGCTTTTTTTGCCATCTTTATTGCTTTCTCGTTCATTTCAACTGTGGTTTTTTTATGGACTGAATCGAGGATTTTTTGGCAGCCGGATTCAGCGCCGAAACTTAGCAATTGACAATCTGCCGCTTTCATAGCGTTGAGAACTTCTGGAGAGATGCGGTCAACTCGTGTTTGGGCATCCCATGGTACGTTGATTTTTCTTTTTCGCATTTCCTGGCAGATCTTTATTGCTCGCTCTTTATCGTAAGTGAAAGCATCATCAAAGAAGCTGAACGCTCCAGCTCCAGCGTCGTAGTTGCTCTTTAACCATTCAAGTTCATCAACCACTTTCATCGGGTCTCTGGCGCGAAACTCTTTGCCAGCCATACGTGACGAGACGCAATAGGAGCATTGGAAGGGGCAACCTCTGCTGGTTAAGATAGGCAGGATGGTTCGTCCGAAAAACCTGTATTGTTTAAGCGAAAAATACTGATAGGCGGGGTAGGGCAGTTCGTCTAGGTTTTCTATGAAGGGACGTTCGGGTGTGCGGATGACTTCGCCGTTTTTGCGGAAAGAAATTCCTAGAACGCTCGTGAGGTCGCCATTACCGAATAATTTTGAAAGCAGTTCAGCCAGGGTGATTTCGCCTTCGCCTCGAACCACAATATCCACCGATGCCTCCTCGGTCAAAACATCCGTATCAAGGAAGGTTGCGTGTGGACCACCCAAGATTACAACGCAGTTGGGCGCGTTTTGTTTAGCTACCTTTGCTGTTAGATAAGTGGATTTAATCGTGGGAGTAACGGAAGTGATGCCGACTACATCGGGTTGGTATGCAGCGAATTCTTTGCCGAGGCTTTCATGGCTTAATCCCAATGCAAGGCAGTCGAATACTTTTAGTTCATGCCCGTTTTTTTCGATAACAGCAGACAAATACGCCAAGCCGATAGGTAAGTTAGGACACCAGAGCTTGCGTATATCAAAAGCTGGAGGAATAACCAGGGCTACCTTGAGTTTTCTGTTCGACTTAAAAACGGCGAGGTCACTCAACAGTCTACAGCATCCTGCTTACGCTTTTTAGGAAAGCAAGCAAACCATCGCGTCTTATTCTGCGAAGAAGCGTCTTTGGCGCTGTGTTGAAGCCTCGTTGATAGCGTTTTTGGAGTGCGACAACTGATTCATAGTTGAATTGGTCTGTTTTAACGAAAGCCAAAAAGTCTTCCATACGGTCGTACTCATGTTTCTCCAGTACTTCTTCGTAGAGGAGACTATGGGGGCAAGCGATGAACACGTAGAATGTTGCCCAGTCTGGACCCAGCTTTTTAGCAAACTTGAATGTGGTTTCCATGTCAGCGACTGCTTCGCCGGGTACGCCCAGCATGAATGAAGCCGCGATGTTTATGCCGGCTTTTCTGCAAAGCTTGAACGCTTCCTCAATTTTCTCGGGGGTTGTGTGAGTGTTTAGTTTATCTAAGATTCGTTGGGAACCTGATTGTATGCCGAAGAATATGGTTCTGCACCCTGCATCGCGCATTTCTTTGAGCACATCAGCAGAGAGCAAATCCACTCGAGTGTCGCATGCCCATTCAAGGTCTAAATTGTTCGCTCTCATCTGGTGACATAACTCGATAGTTCGTTCCTTATTGATTGTAAAGTTATCGTCTATGAAATAGATGCCTTTGGAGCCGAATTTCTCCTTCATGTACTTGAGTTCGCCGATGACGCGTTCGGGACTAAACGCTCGACACTTCATACCCCATAGCTTTTTGGTTTCACAATAGTTACAGCTGTAAGGGCAGCCACGCATTACATGCATGACATCTACTGGTTTGGCTTTCAGGTAGCCGATTTGGCGGTCGTAGAAATTCATATCCAACAAATGACGTGCTGGATAAGGAATTGAATCTATATCTTCAATTAGTATAGGAGGAGTTTTAGAAATTTTTCCGTCTAATCTGCAAGCAACGCCAGGAATTTTCGCTATGGTCTGTTGATCTGCACCTTTGGTGATTTGGGTTGCCAATTCCACCATCGCTCGCTCGCCCTCGCCCATTATGGCATAATCTATCTCTGGGTTCTCAAGCGCTGAATCAGGCAAATACGATGCATGCCAACCGCCGACCACTACTTTGCATGAGGGAAGGACCTCTTTTGTGGCTTTAGACATTTCAACGGCTCGTCGATAAGTGACTGAACCGCAGGTTATACCCACTATGGCTGGCTTGCGTTTCTGAACTTCCTGCTTAACAAAATCAATAGTTGTCCGCATCTGATAGTTATCGAGCATCTGCACCTCAAAACCAGCTTTCTCAAGTGCACCAGCAACGTACGACAATCCTAACGGCGGAAGCTTGGCTGGGATACCCCAAGGCGAACTTTCAGGTGGTAT
The DNA here is from genome assembly GCA_963809455.1 of Candidatus Bathyarchaeota archaeon. GTDB lineage: Archaea > Thermoproteota > Bathyarchaeia > Bathyarchaeales > Bathycorpusculaceae > Bathycorpusculum. The sequence goes on from CAWEJP010000002.1 coordinate 240,285, forward strand.
GGTGGTCATTAACAGAATCAATGCAAATTTGCCCTCAGTCATGTGCTTGTAACAGATAGCATAACTTTGTTTAATAATAAACTTAACTGTAAAGTCGCTTCGAAAAAAATTGAGTGTTTTTTTGCAGAATTAGCTCAAGGACAAATCGTTTAACACGTTATTAACTCTGGAAATTACAATAAACCCTAAAAGCATGGGAAAGCGTTCAATAGAACCGTGCGTAAATTTGGTAAAGTGTGCAACAATTGTATAACTGCTATTTTATGGTGTTATTGATGGTGTTGTTACAGAAGATGCTCGATATTCTCAAAAAGAAAGATCAGCCTTTCGCCCAACCCGAGTTAGTAAAGAACTCAGGGTTTGGCGTTCAACTTTAGTCATCCATCTGGAGTAGCTTGATCTAACCGCATCGTCAATATCTGCTATGAATTTATCTTATATTAGCACATTTTCGTTTCGTTAGTCAGAAATCTGCTGTTGAGATTTTGTTAATTCTGCGATGCGATTTTGAACCGTTTCGAATAGCTTTTTCCTCAAGTTTTCATCATCGTAGGTCCATACGTTAATCTGGTCAACTCTCTTAGCCAGTTCTTCATCGCCAATAGTTATCTTGAGCCATCTTTGAAAATCTTGACGTTGAAAATGAAACGTGACAGATTGAATGGGTATTATTTGGAGTTTTTCAGCGAGCTCGACAGTGCTACTTGCATTTATTCCAGTGTTTTTTCCGAGTTCTGTGAAAAATTGAAAATCGTTTTCGAAGGGAACGGTTTTGAGTAGGTTTAGCGGTTGGGATAGATTATTAAACTTCTTCCCCAGCTCTATCGCCCATTCCTTCACCATAGCCGTGTTTGAATCGTCCATAACGAGTCTATTTTGGCTAATCATGCAACCTCCAAAGGCAGCAACGTCGATAGGCTTGAGAGAATTGTTCTTGGCCAATAATTTCTTTTGGTTTGCTTCAGTACTTTCCGCTTTCGGGTTTTCCCCACTCTCACAAAGGAAGTAGATTGCAACATTCCTGCCTTCAAAGTCCTTCTCCAAAAAATCCACAGCTTCATTGTAAACGGTATTTCCACCACCACCACCGCCAACAATAATGTTTTGGAATGGTGTTATGTCCGGTGGACCCTTTCTAAGATCTGCGACAGTTACATCCATATTGTAGGTTGTTTTGAGCACATCAGCTATGACATGTGCTACCTCATCATTTAATCCCCTTATTGTCGAAAAAACTATTAGGGTTTTTGCTGTCATAATTTTTCACATTCTCTATTTCGTGTTTAACACGGGCGCTTTATTTTAAGATGTGTGACTGGGAATAAACAGCTACACTTGCACTAAAAACGAGCTGGCGCTGTCCTTAGTGGTGTAAAAAGTGATCCCCTTTTTTAAAAATTAAGGCTATTATAGTTATGGTTCCAAAGAAGAAAACAATTAGAAGTTTGCTCTGGAAATCGCCGATATGACCAACCTTCCCTCTAAGGTTTCAATCGCATAGTTTGGATATTGGATCTAAATAAGCGAAAAGCAGGTGTTACATTCTTCTTTTTGATAGCCAAAACCACTCCTGCAATTACGGCTGCCACTGCTACAATCACAATAATGTAGAGGGTTTCTTGCGGGAATTGTGGTTTATCGAGGAGAAGAGATGTGGGTTAGGGGAATCGGAAATTACTGAGATCACGTTGGTTTCAGAATGAATCACAAACAACTCTCCTCTATTGGGATCATAAGCTAAGTTCAAAGGCTGAATTTGTAAAGGAATTGTAGCAACCACTGAATTGTTGCTATCGGATATGACAGATACTGAACTTGTGTTATAGTTAGCAACGAATATTTCCCCTCTATCTGTAGCATAATCTAAACCAATCGGGTTCTTTCCAACGGGCACTGTTGCAACGACGGTTTTTTGGCTGTCAGATATCACGGAAACTGAGCTGGAGTTGTGGTTGGCAACAAATATTTCGTTTTTTGCTGAATTGTAGGTTAGGCTTGCAGGCTGGTTTCCAACTATCACGTTTGCAACAACTTTATTGATGCTGTCCGATATCACTAAAACTTCGTTGCCTAAAGCGTGACCCACGTAGATCTCTCCTGTCATATTATCGTAAGCTAAAGCGCAGGGCTGATTTCCCACTGGTATTGTTGCAACAATTGAATAATTGCTATCCGAAATCACCGAAACTGAACTGGAATTGAAATTGGCAACAAGCATCTCGTTTTTAGCGGAATCGTAGGCTAAGGCTGAAGGCTGGCGTCCCACCGCTATATTTGCTACAACAGTGTTTGTACGGTCGGATATCACGGTTACAGAATTATCACCGTAGTTAGCGACATAGAGTTCACCCTTGCGAGAATCATATCCTATGCCATAGGGAAGAATCCCAACAGAAACGTTTGCGACTACTGCATGGGAAACGTCGGATATCACCGTCACCGAATTAAAATCCACATTAGTGATGAACATCTCGCTTTTACCATAATCATAAGCGATGCCGTAATGTCCACCATATTCTGTTCCCGAAGTTATGTTGTCTGTTGCCCACATAGCAGTGACCAAATTAATTGTTGGTGAGATAACAATTATAATAGAGAGTAGACCCAAGATCTTCCAAACTTTAACTTTCATCAGATGCGCCCTGACTTTCGGCGACAATCTTATCGTCTTTTACACAATGCTATGTGCTCCGTTCATAGTAAATACTTTAACGGTTTAACGACAAAATCTTGAGTTTGAGATTCCAAATTTAGATATCAGAATTGGAAGTTAACAGATTAACCTGATATTCCTGCAAGAGTGGGATATGCTTATTTAATTCTGGTTTTTTAGTATAGGAAAGGTCATTTGGGTATGCCTATTGCTGAAACTCGCCGTCTTAGGGTTGCGTTGATTAGTCCTCCGCCTGCTTCACAATGGGCTTTTGTCGACTACCAGTATCCACTTATAGGGTTGGCGTATTTGGCGGCTGTTCTGGAAAAAGAGGGGCACCAAATTTTGGTGATTGATTGTCCCCCGCAGCACCTAACTTATGGGTACATTGACCAAGAGCTAAGCCGTTTCCAGCCAGACATAGTCGGCATCACCTCTGTAACCGCCACCTTCAACTCAGCACTCAAAGTTGCACAAAACACAAAACAAACATGCCCCAAGGCTCTGGTGATTTTGGGCGGTCCGCACGTAACAATCGCCGATGACCAATTCCTTCTACAACACCCAGAAGTAGATGTGGTTGTGAAAGGGGAAGGCGAACAAACCATAGTCGAACTCGCTCGTTATGTGGTGGGTACAAAGAACCTAAATGATGTAGCTGGCATAGCTTTCAACAGCAAAGGACAAGTTGTCCGCACATCTAACCGACCGTGCTTCCAAAACCTCGACGACCTACCTTACCCAGCCTATCACTATTTCCCATTAATCAAGTACCGCATCTTCAAGAAAATCGGCGTCCCCATGCTAACCAGCCGAGGATGCAGTTCCGGCTGCAGTTTCTGTTTGGTTCCTCAGATTGCTGGGAACAATTTTAGGGCAAGAAGCCCCGCAAGCGTGTTAAACGAATTGCAAGCGGTAAAAGAGAGATACCATATCGACTTCGTTACTTTCAACGATGAAATATTCACCTACGACAAGCAACGAGTTTTGGATATTTGCTCGGGAATAAAGCAGCGCAAAATCAAAGTTCCATGGGACTGCCAAACCCGAGTTGACCTCATATCGAAAGAACTACTAAACGCCATGAAAGAAGCAAATTGCCAATCCATCAATTTTGGAGTAGAATCAGCCAACCAAGGATTATTAAACGCCATGAAAAAGGGCACGACTGTTCAGCAGAATGCGGCAGCTATTAGGATGGCTAAAGAATCGGGATTATCAGTCACAGTCTCATTGGTCCTCGGTTACCCGGGCGAAACCGACCAAACCATCCATCAAACCATCGACTTCATCAAAAGAACCGAACCCGACGACCTCTACCTTTTTCTGGCAACACCCTTCCCCAACACGCAACTGCGTGATGATGTTAACGATTTGGGGTGGAAGATGTCTCAGGACTGGAATAGCTATGAGATGCAGACGGCTAGTTTTGAAAGCCAAGGTATTCCCTTTGACCGAATAAATAAGATGCGCGAAGTTTTCTACAATCAGTTGTATTCGCCTACTTACATCTTGAAGCAGTCGGTGAAAGGAACCATCTACAGTAAAATAATGGTTGAAAATGCTTTACATCAGCTACTTTGGCGAATGAAATTGACGTGGCTTTCTTCGAACTTTAAAAGAATAGTACGATTATAGATTTTCTATAATTTTTAACAAAATATTTTTTTCTTTGAGAAGATTAAACAAAAAAAGAAAAGGGTTGTTGTTTTGTTTTTTGGTTTTGGCTTATTTCTTTCTGAGCATCAAAAGAGCCAAAACGATGGCTACTATGATGATTAGAACGAACAAACCTGCAATTGCTGGTACAAAGTATTGGTCTGCAACTGATGAGGCTGGTGTGGCTGTTGGTGCTGGTGTTGCTGCTGCTGCGCCGATTGTGAAGCTTGACTCAGCTTGTGATCCCCAGTATGCGTGTGACCCTGCGAATGATGCAAGGACTGTGTACATACCTGGGCCTGCTGCTGTCATTGCTGGTGTTACTTGGAAGGCGTAGTATCCGTTTGCGTCGCTGTGTGTTGTTCCGACTGGGTTGCTGTTTCCGTTGGGGTCAATGAGTGTTATTGAGACATCGACACCGGAAGCGCTTGTTGGCTTTGGATTCTGGTAGTAGACATATTCCATCCATGAGGTTTGGTCTGCGTCGTTAACTGCTGCGACTCCGTTGGGGAATCTTGCAGCTACGGTTGTTTGTTTTGTGCCTGCTGAAATGTCCATGACTGTGCCTTGTACGGTTAAGCCGTTTCCGCTTATGACTCCGCCGAGTGGTGTTTGACAGGTTGTTTGTGTTGGACCCATGCCGAATGCGTAGATTTGGTTGTCGAATTCGTTGAGGGATACGAGGTATCCGTCAGCTACTGCGAGGGTTCCGCCTTTGAAGAAGGTGATGTTCCAGATTTGCTGTCCGGTGAGTGCGTTGATGTCTTGCAAGTATTCTGCAGCTTCAAGGTTTGGTCCTGGGCTGTGTTCTGCACTACTGGTGTAGATGTTGTTTGCTGAGAAGGCGCTGATTGAAGCTGGTGCATATGCCCAATATCCATCATAGCCCATTTGAGCTGATTGATAAGTGAACAATAATGCGCCAGTAGTAGCGTTGTATGCATATACTAATCCGCCTGTGCCGCTTGCGTCGCCGCTGTAAAGAACACCGTTATAGATGCCGCCGCTGACACCGTAGACGTGGTTAACAGTTTCTGGTTGACCAGTCCAAAGGAGTGCACCGGTGGTTGTGCTGTATGCTTTCCATGTAGCTGTTTCTTTTTGGAGCATCGCAAAGACGCCGTTACCTAAGTTGTTCTGGTTGAACAACATGGTGTAGTTGTCTGTGCGTGGACCTGAAGTTGACCACACAACTTTGCCAATTGTATCTGGAGCAATGCTGATTGCATAATTGACATAGGATGTTGGCGTAGGATAAGTTGGTGTTCCGAGAATAGCTGGGAGTGAACTGTATAATAGTTCTTGGTCATTTTGGTCAACAGCGAAGAGTAATGGGCTGCCTGTAGTGCTTGAAGTTGCGGGTATGCCGCCTTGTGGACCTGCAGTAATGTTATAAACTGTTATTCCTGACTTGCTAGAGTCTATTTGTGCGCCGAGTGCTGGTCTGTAGAACCAATAGCTATTTGAAGAAGATCCGTAGACGACTGAGTTATTTCTTAATGAGGCGTAAGTTTCGTAAACGTTTGTAATTGCTGCAGTGCTGTTCCATACCGATAAAGTTTTGGCGTTTACGTTGACGGTGTAAATTATTATGTCGCCATGATCATCAGTTGTCATGCTTGGTGAGCTGAATGATGCTGAGGCTGCTGGTACATTCCAAAGGTTAGTTATCCAGTTGCCAGTCATTGGGTCGAATGCTGACCAGACGTTAGATCCGTTGTAAGCTGTCCAAACTGCCCAGAGAGTATCGATGGTTCCGTGTTGGTTTGGTGAGTCAAAGTCCATTTCTTGGCCAAAGCTTAATTGTGGATAGTTGTTTTTGTTGAAGCTTCCGACGCCTATGCCGTTTGGATTAGGACTGTTTGTTCCTGTCCATGCGTTTGTACCGTTCTGGTACCAAACTTGCTGCCCAGTGTGTAAGTCAACGTCGACAAAGCCGTATTCTGGTGGGTTTGGTGTGTTATAGTAGAGTTGTCCGTTCATGATAATGCAGTTTGCGAACATTGTCTCGTATGATTGATAACCATAGTAGTTGTCTCCGCCTGTGTTAAGTTGTTGTGGGTTGCCTGCAACTCCTCCAAAGTTTATTGGTTTAGACCATGCGATGTGGGCTGTTGTTGGCGGTGTTGTATAGTCGTTGATGCTTCCGCCTATGTTGTTCTCTGGAATTTGGGTGCCTTGGTAGTTTGGTGCGATTGCTTGGCCTAGCCAGTCGCCAGTGACATAAGACCATGCTGCATGGCCTGCTTGGCTGACGGGTTCGCTCCAGTATTCAGTTGGCATTGGATAGACTACTTGAGTTGGAATTTGGGTTGTTTGTACGTTAACTGTGACTGAACCAGACATGCTTAGAGGATAGTATCTGTGCCAGTTTGCGCCTGCAATAACATATTCTTCACCGACATACAATGAAACGCTGTTATTTGTTGCATAGGATTGGGCGGTAGCGAGTTGGTTTGCATTGAGATTTGCGATTGCTTGGGGATCAATTCCGTTTGGTGTTTCATCGATGAGTTTTGCAGGTGTGAATCCTTGGAATGAGTAGTTGCCTGCTACAGTTGGTGTGAAGGTTAAGAAGATTGTGCCGACTGGGTCAGAGGTTACTGGTCCGAGGGTTGAGTTTGTGCCATCTGGTGCAGTTACGGTTACATACATACCTGTCCATCGGTCGCCGTATTCTCCGCTTCCGGTAGGTGGCAGGTTTGCAGTCCATAAGAACACGCTGATTTGCTGACCGACACCGACGGTTGGTGGAAATGCGTTAATGTACGTCCATTGAGGAACTGTCAGTGTTGGAGTGACAGTTTGTGCGTTAGTTCGCGGTACTGCTACTGCGAATGCGCTAACTGCCATCAATAGAATCATTACGATTGCGCCTAAAGTTGCTTTGTTTCGTTGGAATTCCATTTTGTTTGTTGCTAAAATATTTGACATTTTTTCTTTTCTCCTAAATTTTATACATATTTTTCATATGCATACCCATACCTCTGGGTTTCTGGGCTTAAAAACCCTTTGCAGGCATCTGTATCAGCGAGTGAGCCAAATTCTAAACAAAACGTGAAATTTTGCGTGAAAAAATTGGTTTAGAAGAAAAGAATAAACAACTGTTACAGCAGGAGAGACATTTCTGCGGTTATGTCGAAAGATGCAGAGTTTACTAATATCGCAAAATCTTTTTTAGTATGAAAAATATAGGGTAGAGCAAATGGAAATTAGGTAGGCAATTGGGGAGTTTTGGTTTGGAAGAAAAAAAGGGTCCTTTACTTATGACTTCTTGGCGTGCAACAGGTGCTTGTAATGCACGTTGCGCCTACTGTAATGTTGATGCTAAATGTGAACATGCTGACAGAGAATTAACCACAAAAGAAGCCTTTGCCTTGGTTGATGAAGTTCACAGTTTCGGAGTCAGATGGTTCGGTATAAAGGGCGGCGAACCCCTGATGCGAAAAGACATCTTCGAAATAGTGAAGTATGCGAAGAGCAAAGGCCTCAACGTTTGCCTCTTAACGAATGGATGCTTTGTTGACGGAGAAATCTATGATAACTTGGTAAAAAACCAGGTTTGGACATCTGTAAGCATCGATGGACCAGAAGAAATTAACGACCAACTCCGAGGAAAAGGGTCATACAAAAAAGCATTGGCAGCAATCGAAAAATTGTCTAAGGGCAAAATCCTCAACGGCTTAGCCTGCGCCATAACAACTATAAACTACAAGTATCTTGACCATGTCGCAGAACTAGCTGACAAATACCACGCCAACTTTGTCTGGTACAATCATTTGGTCCCTAGTGGAAGAGCAAAATCAATGATGGATTTAACGCCGTCTCCAGAACAATATGAGTGGACTCTAAATCACATTTGGGATTTAACACAGAAATACGAGGGCAAATTCGAAATCCACGTACATTGCCCCCATTATGCACGGGTCGTTAAACAGAGAAACATACCAAACTTCGACGAGTGGTATGAACACAAGTTCCATGGAAAATGCACATACTTTGCATTCGGCGGATACCTAAGCGTAACTGAAAACGGTAACTTGATACCATGCTTCTATACTGATCTCCGACCTTCTGAACCAATGATGCTGGGAAATATACGAGACAAAGCACTTACCAAAGCATGGAAAGAAGTGCAGGAATCAAAATACTACAGCAGCTTCAAAGACAGAAACGTTTTGAAGGGAAAATGTGGAGTCTGCGAATACAGAGAACTATGCGGCGGCTGCAGAAACAGAGCATACGCGTACACTGGAGACATCTATGAGTCTGACTTGGCATGTGCTTACGTACCCGAGAGCTTGCGCAAGAAATAATAGCCTAAAATATTCTTCTTTTATTAAGTGCTTTTTCATTTAGATTCTATGCTCTATAACGTTTGGTTTGCTGAGAATCTGAAGCGTTTAGAAGTATTAAACAAAAAAAGAAAAAGGGTTATTGTTTTGTTTTTGTGGTTTTGGCTTATTTCTTTCTGAGCATCAATAGAGCCAACACGATGGCCACTATGATGACGAGAACGAATAAACCTGCAATTGCTGGAACAAAGTATTGATCAGCTGTAGATTGTGCGAGTGGTGTTGGCGCTGGGGTAGATGTTGGACCGTCAGTGACTGCTAAGTAGGTTGAGGAAGATGATGGACCGTATGAGGTAGAGCCTGCGAAGCTTGCGATGATTTGGTATGTGCCTGGAACTTGTGGAGTGTATGATAATGCCGAAGTTGCCGTTTTGTCGCTGGTTGTGTTGCCGATGTCGACTATGTTGCCGTTAGGATCAATTGCTGTCTAAGCTGACTGGAACACCGGTTGCGTTGGTTGGCATTGGTCGGTCATGGAACATGTATTCCATCCAAGCATCCATCGAAGCATCACCGATTGCTGGAGTGCCCTTGAGTGCATAGTCTAAATCACCGTTTATAGTTGCGTCCGCCATATTGAGATTGGTCTGTTACTGTACCAGTGATCATAACGCTTGAACCAAGTGTTGGAACTGTTTGTGGTGCTGAAACTGTGGTTCCGCTTGGCCCTTGACCGTAGCAGTAGATTTATCTATCGTGGCAATCTACCACCAACGAGTTTTCCATCTGCTATGATTGGCGCAGAGCTTGGCCAGCAAGTTACATGCCAAATCATCTTTCCGCTTGTTGTGTTTACGTCCCAGAGTTGTGCGTCACGTCTGATTGGGTTGTTGACTGAGTGTTCAGTTGAGTAGAGGTATAGTTGTCCGTCACCTGTAAGGAAACCATAGGATATGGTGTATATTGGTATGCAGTTTCGTCTAAGCCTACAAATGGAGCTGTCCAGTTCCACAGGAAGGTTCCAGTCCTTGCGTCGAATGACTCTGACGACACCGCCGTATCCACCGAGTCAATGAATTGACCGTTGTAGAAGACAACTGTGCCCATTCCGTAGAATGCGAATTGTTCTGCTGGTGGTGCAGTCCAGAGTAGGTTTCCAGTTTGTGAGGTCGAAGATGTAGATAGTCTCTGGTCATTGGGTTTTGTAGTAGAAGACGCCTGCTTGTATGTTGACACCGCCGAAAACCGTGTCTTTGTTGCTGAATTGTTCACTTTGACCGTATGCGTCACCGACAGTTGTGGAGCTGTAAAGTTGTAGTTGTATGAGTACTTGTCCAACAGAGCCTTCTTTTAGGCTTATTTGAACGACGTTGCCTGGAATGGATTATGATCCGTTGTTGTAGCCTGCATAGATTAAGATCATTTGGTCGTCAGGGACTATTTGGCGGATGGTATGGCTGCTTGCAGTGAGCAGGGTATGCTTACGTTCTCTGATAGACCGTTGCCACCTGGCGTATGTTTGGTTAAAGCTTGGTCTCCACATCCAATAGGTGTTGGTGCCTGTGCCGAGAGTTTGCTGAGGTGTTTGTCCGTGACGGGTATTAGCCGAAGTCTGATGCATGGATGGAGCCAATATGGCTTGTGTTGTGTTCCAACATTGTAGGCACCATGGGGAGCTGATTGCTGATCCTAAGTTAACTAAATTGTATCTTAGTATGCTACCATCTACTCCAACTGCTGATGTGCCAGATGCACCTTTGGAAACGTTCTGCCGTCAAGTTTTGACATCTGTCCATGTAACGTTGTGAATGCGCATATGCATTGGTTCGAGAAGTCATCGTACATTTCCCAAGTAGTAGTTGGCTTGCCGTGGTGAGTCCGCTGGAGTGGATGTGACCCAATAGTAGGCGTAGTCGCCGTGTTGGTTAGGAGAGTCCTAAGTCAGTATTTGACCGAATGCTGGATATGCTTGAGGCATGCCACCAACGTTTGATTGCATCCGCCGAACTGTAGCTGCACCAATTGTGTTGTTTCTCCAGTAGATAGTTTCTCCACTATACAAATCACAACAGTACCAGCCTTCCAAGGGGTTAGTTTCAACTTGTAGTAGAATTTGCCGTTTTCAGATAATCGTTGGTCCGCCGTAGCTTTCGTATGATTGCCCGCTGTAGTAGGAGTTCGTCAGGACTTGACCCGTTAACGGTTGCGATACCGCCTGCGATTCCACCGTTAAAGAACGGTTTTGTCCATAGAATGTGTGCGCTTGCTGGACCGTAGTGTAGGGGTTGTATTTGCCGCCGTTACCGAATGAGCAAGTTCGTTAGCACCTAGCCATTGACCCATTATGACTTGAGCCCAACCTCTGTTAGTGTCGTATACAGGACGACTCCAGTAGTCATTGGGAGTGGAGTTTCAAGGTATCTTTGTACTTGATCTTGTGTTACTGTCAATGTTTGGTATTCGCTAAAAGCATCTTCGAAGACAACTCCGATTGCTTTCCATCCTGCTGGACTGGTGTTGACCTGAAGGCCACCAACCAGGACCTTTCGCAGGAGAAACTAAGCCTCTGCTTGCGCCGCCGTCAATTACGTGTTTTTCCATGATAAACTTGGATTACGTATGTTCCGGTCTGTTGGTGTATAGTATGTGTATGCTGCGCCTACTGGGTCGGATTAATGCCTGTGATTGTGTCATTGGTTCCGTCTGGTTTAATGATGTTAACATCAAACGTCCAGCGGTCACCATATTCGCCTAAAGCTGTAGGAGGCAATTTGTCGCACCAGAAAGCTATGATGGTTGCTTGACCTACGCCGATCGTGTTTGGTGCAACGATACAGTATACCATGTCTTTATAATTGTTCAAAAGATGTTGTAGCTTGTGCTGGAGAGAAAGCGATTGAGCAAACAATTGCTAACATTAGAACTATTGCAAATATCGAGAAGCTAATTCTTTTCTTTTGAAGTTTGTTCATGTTTTTTTCTTTCCTTTATATTTTTCTTTCCTTTTTTCTGAGCGAGATAACTATCAGGGGATAGCCCTCACCCAGAATTGCCCTTTATTCATCGAAGTCTTTTTAAGTCTTATGGATATTGCACATAAAATCGAACAAAAAAATGGTTCTTTTAAAAATCATAATCCTATCCTGCGAAGATTAATTTCAAAAAAAAGGGGAATAGTGCTTGAGATATTTCAAGTGATACATAAAGTTGAACCTTTGTTGACAACTTGCAGTGATAATAATTTAATCCAAAAGAATTAAAAAAAAATAAAAAAGGGATAGATTTTGTTGGTTGTGTCGCTTATGCTCGTTTTCTTAGGAGCAGTACATTTGCAACGCCGACTAAGACTATCACAATAATGATTGCAACTATGCCTGGAACGATGTATGTATCAGCAGCTGATTGTGCAAGTTGTGTTGGCGCAGGTGTAGATGATGGTCCTTCAGCCACTGTCAAATAGGTTGTTGAAGATGATGGTCCGTATGAAGCAGAGCCTGCAAAAGTTGCGATGATCTGGTATTTGCCTGGAACTTGTGGAGTATATGATACCCCGTAGTTGCCGTATTTATCGCTGGTTGTATTGCCGACGTTAACGATGTTTCCATTGGGGTCAACAGCTGTCAGAGTGACGGGAACACCGGTTGCATTGTTGGGCATTGGTGCTTGATGGAACATGTATTCCATCCACGCATCCATAGAAGCATCGGAGATTGCTGGAGTTCCTTTGAGTGCCACGTCCAAGTCGCCGTCGATGTTGTGTCGGCCAGATGGAGATTGGTCGGTTACTGTGCCTGTGATTGTCACAGGAGAGCCCAATATTGGGGCAAGTTGAGGTGCTGAGACAGTAGTGGCGCTTGGTCCCATGCCGAGGCAGTAGATTTGGTTGTCATGATTGTCAAGGAATAAGATGCGATCGTCAGAGATTACAACTTTGGATAGTGCGTTGTTGGCTGTGTTGGGGTATGCCATTAGTCTCCAGACGAGTGCGCCAGTGTCTGCATCTATGCAGAAAATGGATCCGTCGCGTCTAATTGGAGAAGTTTCGCCTGCCCATCCAGTTGATCCGTACAGATAGATGAGGTGCCTTCCGGTTGCATTATTATCGACGTAAAAAGCTAGACTGAGCGGTGTATATTCTAGTCCTTGTGTTTCGAGGTTTCCTATGCTTGGAGCTGTCCAGTTCCACAGGGATTCGCCTGTTTTAGCATCAAAGCAGTGCATTTCGCCCATCGAACCCATCGTGTATGCTTTGCCATCGTGAACGCTGAGTGAAAGTCCTTGGAATGAAAATTGGCTAGGCTCTTGATAACTCCATAGCAGTTGTCCTGTTGAGAGGCTGTAAACCCAGATGTTTCCAGTAACTCTTTCAATGTACCAGAAAACGTTGTTTAGTACAGATACTCCGCCCCATGCTACTCCGCCGCCGTTTGTTAGGTTTGCACCGACTGGATCTGCTGCATATGGCGCGTTAAAGGTTACACTCCACGAAATGTTGCCCCATGTGTTTGGTGCTAAACTATAAGCCCAGAGGGAGCCTGGAGCATTTCCTCTGACGTCATTTCTGCCTGCTGTTCCAACAACTATGTATTGGTCTGGGAAGATATCGCGCACTGCGGCTGTTTCATTTAGGACTGAATTTCTTGGACCGTTTAAGCTTGCAATTGATATGTTCATCGTGTATCCATTGTAGCCGTTGTAGATTGCGCCGGCAGTCGTGGTTGACATGCCTGGAACTACGTTTCCTGGCGTACCAGGTCGCCAGAACCAGTATGCGTTGTCGCCTGTGTCAATGTTTGGTACGTTGGTTGTGCCGTTTATGAGTGTTGCTGGGTAAGCTACTCCATATTGGCTTCTCCACCATACGGCTTGTGTTGAGTTCCAGATTTGCAAGTAATAGTTTGATGTTTGTCCTGCTGGGGCTAAATTAGCTATGTTTGCATAGCAGATGCTGCCGATTGAGTCTCTGAATTGTGTGCCCGTTGTGGATACGTTAGCGATTTTGCATATGGATTTTCCACTGTAAGCGTCAAACATTTCCCAAGCAGATAAACCCGGTGCGTTAGTATTTCCCGCGGGTAATGCGACACCTGATGTTGCGTATAGGTATGCAAAGCCTCCGTCTTGGTTAGGAGAGTGATAATTCAATACTTGACCTAATGTTGGCATTGCTTGGGAACCGTCTGTATTGTTTACGTAAAAGAGTTGATTGCCTGTGTATAGGTCGATGCAGTACCAACCGTATCTTGGTGGGTGCTGGTCTGAATAGTAAGCTTTGCCTTCAAGGACTATCAGTGGACTGGAGAAGCCTTCGTAAGCTATGCCGTTGTAGTATGCATCATCTTGATATCCGCCCATAGTGCCTCCCACCCAGCTTGATGTGCTCCAAAGGATGTGGCTGCTTTCTGGGCCTTCTTGGTTGGGAATTCCGCGTGCCCTAAGTTGAGTTTCATACCAAGATCCACCTAACCATTGACCCATTGCGACGTCGCCCCAACCTCTGTTTGCATCATAAACTGGACGAGTCCAATAGTTTGTTGGAAGAGGTGTTTCTGGGAATGTAGGTATGGGATCTTGCTGTGACGTAAAGGTGTTTGGTCTGCTAGTGCTAGCGTTGTAGACGTTTCCTACATTGACGTTAGCTGTGTTGCCTGGCGCCCCTGTTAAAGTGTCTCCGATGAAGTTTGCTTGAATAGTGTACACTCCGACTTCGGTGGGTACGTATGTAATATATGCTGCTCCTACAGGGTCAGAAGTAATAGGTCCTTTTGTTTCGTTGACTCCGCTGGGCGATGTGATGGTTAAGTAAAATGTCCATCTGTCACCCATGGATCCACTTGCAGTTGGTGGGTATACGTTGAGGTACATTTCGATGAGCAAGGTTTGGCCAACTCCTACGACAGGTTGACCTGGAAATACGTATGTGTATGTATTGTAAACTGTGTTTTGGTATGCTTTGGCTGGTGGCATTGCGAGCATCATTGCTAGAGAAGTCATCAATATTACGATTAAAGCGATCGAAATTGCCTTATTTTTATTTAATATATTTTGCATTTTTCTTTCCTCTTTTTTGTTTTTTGCGATTGACAAGATAGGGATATTATGTATCCTGTCAAACCGCTAAATAGGCTGTCCCATTTAACTTAAATAACTTTTGGCAAAAAAGACAAAACTAAGAAAAACGCATCCAAAATGAATTTTATAAAAAAATGGCAACTATTTCTTGTATAGAATTAAAAAAAAATAAAAAAGAGATAATTTTTTAGCTTAATTTAATGGTTTTTTTCTTGAAGCCAAGACTATTACGAATGCAGCGATTGCTACGATTATTGCAGCTACTACTACTGGAATTAGGTATGCGTCAGCTAAGAATTGTGCTTGCACCGTTGAACGGGAACGGGTGTTGTTGGTTCAATGTCCATGGTTTAGTAAGTTGTTCCTAACGATGAGCCATAGGAGTTAAACCTTCGAAGGTAGCGATAATCGGATTGTGAGCCTGGAACTTAAGACGAAAATTTATCACCGAATACTATTTTTCTCAATTATAGCATATTTACGGAAACTTTATTATGTAATCGAGCAATTTTTACCAATACATTCAAAGAGAGACCATCAATGACAAAAGCAACAGCAATACAAAAAGGCAAATCAGACGTTTACGAATCACGGGAAAATTGGCCTCCATATACCTACAGGGATTACCCAAACATCAAACCTGAAACCTACAAAGCATTCCAAGAATTCCTAAACACCGAGAATACCTCAGGAAGGCTCATGGAGTTGCAGCCATGGATATCTGTTTGCGACTCAAAGTGTGCTTTTTGTTATTTCCCAACTTCACCTACAAACAAAGTTGAGATAGACCAATATCTTTTCTTGCTTAAAAAAGAACTTGAAATGTATGCAAAAACCAAGTATGTTAAGACGAGTTGGTTTGACGAAATAGTTTTGGGCGGTGGAACTCCCAGTGTTTTAGCTGCCGAGCAGATGATTGACCTTATCGATTTTTGCAAGGAACGTTTTAACATAAACAAAGAGTATTTCATCAAAGTAACTGGGTCCTCAAAGACTTTGGCGCTGCCAAAAATCGACAAACTTGCCGCCTACGGCGTCTATCAGATGGACATGGGCGCACAAACTTTCGACGATAAAATCCGAAAGATGCTCTGTTTACCCGACAGTGCTGCAGACGTCGAAAAAGCTATTCGCCATGCTCGGAAACTGGGTCTATGTGTTTGTGTTGATCTAATGTATAATCTTCCGGGGCAAACTATGGAGAGCTGGATTAACACACTCAAAAAAGCCATCGAGTTAGACGTGGAAATCGACGCATATTCACTACATGTTGATGCAGGCACGATGCTGGAAAAAATGATTAAAACAGGGAAGTCTCCGCCTGTTGGAGACGGCGAATACGAGAAGCAAATGTACCTAACAGCTTATAACATGCTGACACAAGCAGGCTATAGTGCAGTCGGTCATGACCGCTACAGCCGCAATGAATGGCACATGCGAGAAAATTGCCTCAACGGTTGGCCATGGGGGGGTATACTCACCACTGGTGCAGGATGCTTTATGGGTTATTTGCAGCGGTTTAGCTACAGCAACATCGAAAGCATCGATGAATACATGAAGACAGTCAAATCGGGGAAACTGCCTATCCAGAGACTTTCAGAGTCCTCAGATGACGAGATGATGCGAAGAGAGATGAGTAGGCTGTATTTGCGTTTGCCCGTTAGCAAGAAAGAGTTCATGGAGAAATTCGGCAAACTACCTGAAGATGTATTTCCCAAGCAACTCAAAAGCCTCAAGGAAAAGGGGCTAATCGAGATAGATGACAAGGAAGTTAGAATAACCAAGCAGGGCGAAGTCTGGAAAGGCAACATAGCTTGGGAATTTGCAGCTAACCAACCTTGTTAAAATTGTTTTTTCTTTCTCTTTTAATTTTATTTTTAACAAATATTAGAAAAGACCATTCCCTAAAATAGTAGATAAATTAAAAAAATTAAAAAAGGAAAAAGGGAAAATTTATTGTTTTAATGCTGCCTTACGGGCTGAAGCCCATACCAAGTCATTACTTTAGCTACGATTGGAGCGATTATGCCGAGAAGAATCATTGGAAGCATTGCAAGGAATAGTGCGTTTGCCGGATCAGATTGTGACATTGATTTAGCGAAGGAGAGTTCCATGTTGAATATGAATGTCAAGACACCCACAGTTAATGACGCAGTTAGACCGGCACCGAGCATTCGTTTGAAGTTCATTGAGCCGTTGGTTAAGCCGCCTGCGATGTACCCGATTAGTATTCCGCCTACAATGTAGTTTCCGATGAAGCTTGGGTCAGCGTATAGGTTTGGAGAGGTTCCACCGTAGTTGTTGATTGTGTACATGATGTTGTAGCCTGCTTCGCCAAGGTACAGGAGTGTGCCCATTATGAAGCCTGCAGCACCACCAGCCCATTTATTCCAGATGAGACCTAAAATCAACGGAATGGCGAACATTACCATCAATGCAAAACCGTGAGTGAAAATTGCTGTCAAGAATGCGTATGGTGAGCCTGCTGCGCCTGTGGTCATGTTTGGACCTGGGAAAAAGTGGTCGAGTCCTGGGCGAATTACTGCTGGAAAAGCAATGATGAGGAGACCAACGAGTATTGGTATGACTAAGCCGTAGAGAATATCTGCTAGTTTAAATTTTTCTGTTTCCAATTTTATATCCCTTGATGGACTATTTACGTTGTGGCGTGTTAATAAATTTAATGCTTACAAGCTTGTTAGCAAAAAAGTTTGGTGCAAAAAAATATCTTTGCAATAATTGGAGCATGGGAAAATATTGCAACAAAGTTGAGTTGAAATAAAAATTAAAAGAAAAGATTAGGGATTTTGTTATTTCTTAAGTTCTTGATTTTAGTGGCGTGATGCGCAGATTATGCCGCTTAGAGGTAGTTTCGATGGACAGACGTAAGAGCAGGTTCCACATGCGATGCAGTCTTTAACCCAGAGTTTTTCGGCTTTTGCAAAGTCGCCTTTCATGATGGCGTTGTAGATCATTATTGGGTGCAGACGTACTGGACACGATTGGATGCAATTAGAGCAGTGGATACATGCTGTTGTTGGTTGATCTGCTTTATATTTGCTCTTGGAGAAGACAATTATGCTTGATGTCCGCTTGGTTACTGGAGCTTCGATTGTTGGAAGAGCGTTTCCCATCATAACTCCGCCAATTACTACTTGTCGGATATCACTTGTGTCAACACTGTTTTGTGATAGGATTTCGCTAATTGGAGTGCCTATTTTGACTAGCAGGTTCTTTGGTTCTGCGATGTCGCCATTGAGAGTTGTGACTCTGGAGATTAGAGGTTCGCCTTCAAAGACTGCGTTTGCTATGGCATTTATGGTTGCGACGTTTTGGACTATGGTTCCCATTTCGTATGAGCGTTTGCCAGGTGGAGTTTCGTATTTAGGATTGCTTTTTGCAGTACGCTTGCATCGCCTTGCTGGTATGTTAAATGTTTTGCGACGACTTCTGTGTCTGGTTCTTTACCGAAAGCTGCTTGAAGTTTTGGTATCGCTTCGACTTTGCTGACTTTGGTTGCGACTATGACTTTAGGGTTTCCCAAAAGTTTGCGAATGACTCGAACGCCTCGAACTAAGTTCTCGGCTCTCTCTATCATTAAGCGTTCGTCTGCTGTATCGTAGGGTTCGCCTTCTGCACGCGTTTACGATGAGGGTTTTTATTGGTTTGTCTGCGGGTACCGCGAGTTTTATGCTGGTTGGGAATCCTGCGCCGCCTAAACCGATTATGCCTGCTTCTCGGATTCGTTTGAGGAGGACGTCGTTGGCTGTGTTTTTGAGTTCAGATTCAGAGATAGGTGTTAAGGTTTTGTCTTTGGTTTTTTTGCCGTCGTTTTCGATCCAGATAGCTTCAGAACATTCTGAGTAGCAACTGTTGTATATGTCGCCGATTTTTACGACTTTGCCAGAGATTGGGCTGTGGACTGGTGCGCTGACGCGTTCTTTTGAGTCTGCAATTTTTTGCCCCATGGCTACAATGTCGCCAACAGAAACCAAGGGCTTGTTTACTGCCCCGGTATGTTGGTAAGTCAAGACTATGGCGATTTTTGGGTCGGGGAAAACTTCAATGGGTGTTGGTTCTTGCTATGTCTTTGTGTTCTTTTATTTCAACGAGGTTTGCCATTATATTCATCTCCCAAAGGGTTTGTGGATACCTACACGATCAAGAAGTGGTACCGTTAAGTTCATGATTAACAGTGCTAGCAATGAGCCTCCAAAGAAGTTCATATAGGTTTGTATAAGGATGGTCAAGATGCCTAAGCCGACGCCGAAGATAATTTGTCCTGCACCCGTGAAAGGTGTTGTAGCGGGATCCGTTGCCATGAAGAAGCCCAGGAAGATTGAGCTGCCGATGAATACTTCGAAGAGCAATCTTGTCAAGAGGTCTGAGTCAGCATAGACCATTGAGAATACCAAGGACATCACAACGATTGAAGCAAAGTATGCGAGGGTAATTCTCCATTTCATGTATTTGCGAGCAAGGACGAACAATGCAATTCCAACGATGATTACTGCTATACTTGATGCGCCGCCGGTCCAACCGTGGAATTTCTCAAGTATCATAAGTGAACTTAAGCTGGGATAGGTTGTAGAGTTAGGGCTGCCGAAGCATGATTGCAAGTAGCCAAGGAATGAACCCAAGCCGTTGCCGTTTATGGCTGCTGTTCCTCCGCCAATTGGACCCGCAAGATGTGGTACACCTAATCCTCCTGAGGTAAACGCGGCGTAGTGGTCAGCGGTTAAGAAAATGCTACCTATGAAGGGAAGCAGAACAAGGAATTTTGCGGCTGCTGCGGGATTAACATATTTTCTGCCACCTATGCCTCCAACTTTCTTGAAGACAACTTGACCAATCAGTGCGATGAGGGCAACGTAGAGGAATGCGGTAGGTGCAGTTAAGGTGTCAATGGGCATTACGTCAGTTGCTTGAGCCATTGCGGGGATACCTAATGTGAATGAGAGGGTGACTATTAAGGCGAAAACCGCAGAGGACCAGTAGTTCTTTTCGCTGTCAGAGACTAACTTGTGGAATAAAACGTCGACTCCGACTGCTACGCCCATTGCTATCAGACGCATTAATAAGCACTAACGAGCCAAGAGGCAGAGACCAAACGTTCTTGAGGTTTAATGCGGAAATTTGTGCGCTTGTGGGGCACATTACTGGCCACCACAAGATGGCGGTTATGATGGTGATTGCGATTAGAGCGCCAAAAGTGTATTGCATCAAACGAGTTCTTAGACATTGTACCGGTTATGTGTGGAGCAGATTTGACAACTAGTTCATTAGATTCGTTACTCATTTTCGATTAACCTTCTTCTTTAAATGAAGAGGTTTATTTCGGTTTAGGCTATTAAGCTTTTTCGCAAAGCAACATTTCGTTAATATTGCGTTTTTTCCAATCTTTACCTATCTTAACTAACGACTCAGATTACAGAAAGCTCATAAGATTTTGCGCACTATTTTGCACGTAACAGAAACGGTGTTTGGGATAAAGCATAAACCGCCAAACGCAACTATATTTTGCAGTGGTAGAGTGACTAACGCCGAAAACCAAGAACTTGAAGGAATAACATTAAACGTCTACTTGTATGCCGTCAAAAAAGGCAAGCCCGTTGGACCCAGAGATGTCATGAAGGGCACCAATCTAAGCAGCCCCAGCGTCGCATATCAGGCACCTCCAGAAACTTGAAGACTCAGGCTATCTGCAGAAAAATGAGTTTGGAGAATACACAGTTAAACAGAAAAGCCCACATTAGGGGATATGTTTGGCTTGGACAGCGTTTATTGCCGAAAATGTGGCTTTATTCGCTGGTTTTCACTCGCTATTTTAGTTGTGGAACTCTTTGTTTTATTCATTACATTTTCCAGTCGAAACCTACGAATTCAAAGTTTTCTTCCTTCTCTTAATGCTTATAACTGGATTGGCGTTTGCAGTTTTCACCTTGGAAGGCTTTTTGCAGAACAGACGCAAAACACACCGCAACGGAATAATTATCTGAATTCATAAATTCGGTTGCTTCTGCAGTTTTTGTGAAAAAGCGAAAAACGAGTTTTTAGGGGAAGTTTTATATCGCTTCACCAAATCTATTCTCCTCGTGAATTCAATGAGTTCAATGAATCCAATTACAGCCCCATTGTTTATGGTTGTTTGGCGGTGTACCCGCAACTGTGTGGGCAGCTTGCACATATTGTAGTTACATTAAAGAATACGCTAAAGATCAAGAGCTCAACACTGCACAAGCTAAACATATGGTTGATGAAATGGCAGAGTTCGGTTCACAATGGTTAGGAATCAGCGGCGGAGAACCCCTGGTTCGACCTGACATTTGGGAAGTTATCGAATACGCAGAGAAAAAACACGACATGAAAGTCAGCTTGATCACAAGCGGCTTTGCATGGGATGAAGAACGCTTTGATCAAACTACGCAAATACGAAGTTCACACCGCCATCAGCATCGATGGTGACAAAGAAACAAACGACATGATTCGACGAAAAGGCGGCTACGACAAAGCCATACACGCCATGGAAAAACTTAGCAGCGTCGGATTACTTGACTGCCTAGTTACAACCATGACTAAGCACAACATTACACAGATGGCTCACCCAGCGATGTTGGCAGAAAAATACAAAGCCCGCATGCTCGTCTACCACAACCTCGTTCCAGTGGGCAGAGCAGGCGAACACATGGACAGACATAGCCCCAACACCCGACCAATACGAGACAGCATTCAACGAAATCTACGACATCCAACGCAAACTCTACGGCACAGTCAAAGTCAACGTCTACGCACCCTTCTACGCACGCATCGTACGCCAAAAGAACCCAGCAGACTTCTGGCAATGGTACAACGAAGGCTACCTTGGAAAATGCACAATCGGCGGCAACTACATCGGCATCACCGAAAACGGCGACTACCGAAGCTGCGGCTTCCACGAAGGCTACCGAATCGGCAACGTCAAAGACAACAAAACTACGCACCGCATGGGAAGAACTGCAAAAGAGCGAACTGCACCTTAAACTACGCGACAAAAGCAACCTCAAAGGCAGATGCGGACTCTGCGAATACCGAGAAATCTGCGGCGGATGCAGAACACGAGCAGAATTCTACACCGGCGACCTCTTCGAATCAGACCCAGCATGCAACTACATACCCAAAGTCCTACAGGAAGACCCCAAAGCACTCGAAGCACTACGCAAAAACCCAATGGGAAAAGTACAATAAACCAACTCAATTTCTTTACCCAATTTAGACTCTTCTCATAACTAGAAACGATTCTAAAGAAAGAGCGAAATAGGACCTCAATAGCCATTTTTATAGGTTTTTTGACTAATTAAACGGCAGTCCATAGAACGACAAACATGACCCCAGAACGTGTGGTTCCACAAAAAAAACTTCAACATACCCCCACACTACACCCACACACCCCAACATAGCATCCACGATAGCTGTGCAAAACAAACCATCTCCCCACACACAAAACGCAACAGAAAAACAACCCAAACCAAAAAACCAAACAAACCCAAACCCCAAAGTGTAATGTGCAATCTAACCCACCACACCCACACACAAAACAAAAAAGCAGCATGCAACCAAAAATATGCTCAGACATGCACAAGTAGAAAGGTTATTATTTCTAGCAAGTTCACACGTACATTGGAGAATATAATCGTGCCTTTAGCATTTATTATTGGAACTGCTGGTTCAGGCAAATCCCTTTTTACTGCCGCGTTTGCGGAATGGCTAAAAATGAGCAAGCAGGATGTTGCGGTCGTCAACTTGGATCCTGGCGCATTAAAGCTGCCCTATCAACCCGACGTTGATGTGCGCAACTACGTTGAAGTTGGCGACATAATGGAGAAGTACGGTTTAGGTCCCAACGGCGCTTTGGTTATGGCTGCGGACTTAATCGCTGACGAAATAGAAAATTTAACCCGCGACATCGATGAAGCCCACGCCGACATCGTCTTGGTAGATACTCCTGGTCAAATGGAGCTTTTCGCCTTCCGAGCAAGCGGACCATACATCGTCAACGAATTAACCAAAGAACCCAAAGCCCTAATCTACCTCTTCGACGCAGTTTTCTCAATTAACCCGCTTAAACTACGTTTCAAACATGTTCTTGGCAGCAGCAGTCTACAACAGGTTCTTCCAGCCGCAGGTTCATCTGCTTTCAAAGAGCGATTTAATTCCAAAGAAGGATGTGCAAGCAATCGCGAATTGGTCAGCAAACACCAACGCACTCGAAGATGCGATTGAAGCAGAAACTTGAAGGAACAAAACGGCTCTTTAGCCGCAACATGATGCAAGCCATCAACAAACTAGGCTTACAATTCCATTTGATGCCTATTTCCTCGAAAACAAACGAGGGCATGGTCAACGTTAACACATTGCTTGAACGTATTCTAAACGAAGGAGAAAAATACACAACTTAAACGCGATTAGCGACCAACTTGCGGCAAACGCTCCACGTTTAGCCTTCAATAGTGAGTCGGCACCTGCAATGATGATTACGTCATTGTCTTGAGGCTTCAACTCTTCAACAATTAGGTTTGCAGCTTTAGGATACTGCTTGCTCGATACAATCGCTGACCGATTCGATTCTTAAATGACCATTCTTAAAAACAATAACCAATGCTTTGCGTGCCCCCGCAATGATTGCTGCATCACGTTGGTCAATGCCAGATCCAACTTTTTGCCCACTGTTCTTCACCAAGAACGCAAAATTAAACTCAGACCCAGCCAACTCAGACTTCGGAATTTCCAATTCGTTTAGGGAAAGATTTCTTCAAATTGCCCCCAAATCTCTAAGCCCTTTTTGGTGAGGTTGCAACCTTCTTTGGAGGTTTCAATTAAACCAGCATCCACGAGCCTACTGATTATCGTGCGCACTGCTCCATCGCCAACATTCAGTTTCTCAGCCAGTTTGTTTCTACCAAAAGGCTTTTGCGATAGCAAGCTCCAACGCATAGAAAACATGGAATATGGTGAAGGTGGTTGAGGGTCCGGGAGCTTTTTTCCCAGCAATTTGCTGCATAAACTTCTTGAGAGATACCGCCATTTTTTGCACTGTCTTTAGTTAAGCGTTGGCTGGGTTTTTATAATTTATCAAAGCAAACCATGTTAGTCCTTGTAAGCGATGACAGAAATTTCAACTAGTGCATCGGATTTAAGTTCTGCACCGACTGTGGCTCGAGCGGGATAGTCGGTTTCAAAGTATTTGGCATATTCACAATTAAACTCTTCAAACAGCGACATGGAAGATAGGTAAACGGTGGATTGGACTACATCTTTTAGGCTATAACCAGCAGCTTCCAAAATGGATTTAACGTTCGCCATAACTTGATGCGTCTGTGCTTTGATGTCTTTGGTGACTATTTTGCCTTCTTTGGGGTCAATGGCTAATTGTCCAGAAACAAAAAGGAAATTACCCGCTTGCACCGCTTGACTGTAGGGACCAATCGGTTTTGGCGCATTTTGAGTTATTAATGTTTTTTTCATTTTATTCCCTTTGGTTTCTGTGTTATTTTAAGCTAAAATGGTTTCTGCAAGCCCGCAACAAAGGTATTTCTTATGGATTAATACTGGAATTTGTCGAAAGACTTTTAAGAAAAACGCCGAGTTACTATGCCAATCACACGATTGAACAGAAAGAGAAATTCCAATGAAAAAAAACGGAAAATATTTGTTCACATCCGAGTCAGTTGGAGAAGGTCACCCAGACAAAGTTTCAGACCAAATATCCGACAGCGTTTTAGATGCAATATTCACAAGCGACCCCAAAGCAAGGGTTGACTGCGAAACTCTAGTTATGCAGGGAACCGTAATGATTACGGGTCAAATCACCACTTGCTCCTACGTCAACATCCCAAAAATTGTACGCCAAACACTCAAAGAAATCGGCTTCGACAACGCAAAAGACGGCTTAGATTGGGAAACATGCGGCATTCTAGTTTCATTAACTGAGCAGTCCCCAGACATTTCTATGGGAGTAACTGAATCGAAAGATCATGAGCAAGGTGCTGGCGACCAAGGCATGGTTTTCGGCTACGCATCCAATGAGACAAAAGAACTTATGCCCCTGCCAATCATGTTGGCGCATAAACTTGTTAAACGATTAGCTGAATGCAGAAAAACAGGCATCATGCCCTATCTGCGTCCTGACTGCAAATCCCAAGTTACAGTAGAATACGACTGCTGCAAACCAAAATGTGTGAAAACCGTGGTTATTGCTGCTCAAAACAACGGAAGAGTCGATGAGAAAACACTCAAAACCGACATAATTGAGAAAGTAATAAAAAATGTAATACCCGCAGACATGATGGCACCTGATATAAATTACGTCATCAACGGCACAGGCAGATTCGTCATCGGCGGAACCCTTGCAGACTCAGGCTTAACAGGCAGAAAAATCATCGTTGACACTTACGGTGGAGTTGGAAGCCACGGCGGCGGATGCTTCAGCGGCAAAGACCCCTCAAAAGTTGACCGTTCAGGCTGCTACATGGCAAGATACATCGCTAAAAACATCGTTGCCTCAGGTTTGGCTGACCAATGCGAAATCCAAATCAGCTATGCCATCGGAGTTGCCAAACCAATCTCAGTACTCGTAAACACCAACGAAACAGGCAAAATCTCAGACGAAAAAATCTTGGAACTCGTCACTAAATACTTTGACATGAGACCCAAAGCAATCATCGACCAACTAAACCTGCTAAGACCGATCTATAAGAAAACAGCGGTTTTCGGCCACTTCGGCAGAGAAGACGTTGATTTTCCATGGGAAAAGACCGATAAGGCTGATCAACTCAAAAAAGAGCTTGAAAAAGCAAAAAAAGCCTAATTTTTCCTCTTTTAATTTCTATCTATTCAACATTATTTTCTAAAAGAATTTTTTCCTAGTCGAGTGCTCACTGGATCTATGAATACAGATTGAGAGGGACTCCTTTTTCTGCGACCAGTTTTAACGAGCACCAACACAAGAATAAATACAGCTAAGATTAAAGCGAACATTAACAAAAGCATGTAGAAAGGCAGAACAAGGATGTTTGTTTGTGCACTCGTCGCACCATTATACTGACGATTGCCTTGCCAAACCGCTTGAACATCGATAAATCCATCCGTTTGCGGCGCCCAATTGTACTCAAAGCGCCCATCGATCTGGGTTAAAACAGTCGCAATAGTCGTCCAGCCATTGCCTACTTTGTTTTGCAAGGTAACATTTTCATTCGCAAGTTGTGGCAGAATTTGACCGCTAACCGTTACATTACTGCTTTCAAGCAAAAGTGGCGGAAAAATCTGTAGCGACAAAATGCTCGAGTCAAGCTGTTTTAGGCTAACTAAAACTTGTCCAACCGATGTTTGATCCATATTTTCCAGCTTTATTACTTGGGATGAAATGTTTTGGTATTGACTGGGGGTTTCCCCGATTCTCCAGCCTGTTCGCCAGTAATTCCCTGTACATTCACCGATATAATATGAGACACCATTGTAATTGATGCTGTAAGTTCCAACCCTTGCCTCAGTAGGAGCACCATCAAGATCCACGCCAATTTCCATATGTTGTTGGGCTTTATAATAGAGGAGCACCGTTGGGATTCCGCCTGCTTCCAAAATCGAAGCAGCAACGTAAGCAAAGAGGTCACAGTCACCATAGCCATTAACCAAAGTTTCAACCGGATACCTGCCTGGTATTACTTCTTGGTAAGTTATTTGATGCACCAGCATCAAAACACCGTTAGTGAAGTCTTCAGTGTTGTTGTAGATTTCCCAGAGTTTATCAGCTATAGGTTTTAGCGTGTTGGGCGTGACGAATTTTGCGAAGTCTGTGTTCGAATACAAATCATGATTTTGCAAGGTGTAATATTGATAGAGAGTTTGGGGAATGGTCATGTTTAATTCAAAGGTTAAGCCGCCGTTTGGATGATTGTATAGCAGAAAAGAAACAGTATAATCTGTTGTTTGCGCCTGAGTTTGGTTTAACGGCACCAAAGAAAGAACAATAACAGTGATTGCCGCTAAACTTACAGCTTTAAAGTAGGTCCTGTTCATAGCCAAACTGTTATTTTTCTGATGATTAATTCTCTTAAATGGTTATTCCCAAATTATTCCTAAGCCTTGGTGACTACTCCACAAGCTGCCTCGATTAGACCGGTGAGCTCTTCTGCTGCTTTAGACAGCTTTTGATTTGGTGTTTGCTCTTGGCTTGCAGTTATTGTTAAATGAAGCTCAACGTAAGGCTTGTTTTCGGTACGCATAGGATGAGATTTAATGTAGACGCCCAAATTATCAGACATAACCTTATCGATTAATGGTGCCAAACGCGATTCAAAAATATTGTCAACGAAAATGCTTTTTTCACAGAAAACACTGCTTCCAACAGCCTGCTTAATCAGCGGCGCTATGGTTTCTTCAAAAATAGCTTCCATCTCCATTGGAACACCTGGCAGAGCAAACAAAAGTGTCCCATCAACGTCAACTCGCACACCTGGAGCCGTTCCAATTGGATTAGAGACTACCTCAGTTTTTTCTGGCAGAGTTGCCATTTTAACCCTGGGCGGAGTCAACTCAATTTCTGCGGGCAACCCCCGCTTTTTGACGTACTGCTCCGTTCTTTGTTTAACCATCGCAAGGGCTTTAGGGTTGACTTCTAGTTTGCGGTTTAAAGCTTTGGCGATGCCTTGGAGGGTTTTGTCGTCAAAGGTTGGTCCTAACCCCCCTGTAGTGATAATGAACTGAGGTTTTCTGGCTATTACCTCGCGGATTATTTTGGCGATTTCTTCGACCATATCTTGGATCACAGTCACTCGTGTGACGTTTGCACCGAGATTGGTGGCTTGTTTGGCTAAGTAGTGTGCGTTTGTGTCTTTTACTTTGCCTATGAGTAACTCGTTGCCGACGCATATTATTTCGATATTAATTGACATTGGTGTTCATCTGATGTTTAGAGTTAATGTTGTTTTTCTTTTATACCGTTTGTTGGGTTTTGAGGCAAACATGCGGTAACGCGTTTGTTATTTGATTAGAACAAACTCGAAATGTTTTTATGTACAATTCGATAACTGCAAATTCAAAAGGAGAAAATAGAAAATGATTATCAAGCAACTCCAAACAATCCTCATCATACTTACAATTAGCCTTCTTTCCGCCTCATTTTCCTTAAGCGGCATACCGCAGGCTAATGCTCAAGAAGCAACCATCCTAAGCGTAAACGGATCCACAGGAACCCAACAGAACTATACGTTAACCCAGCTCGAAGCTCTGCCGAGCGTAGCTAATTACGGCGGATTCTACCAACCCAACCAAAACCAAATAAACAGCGGACTCTGGACAGGAGTATCTCTACTTACCCTCTGCAACCAAGTTGGAGGAATCACCACAACTAGCACCATAACCGTCAGCGGCCAGGGCATTAACAACTTTTCCTACGACCAAGTAAACAGCGGCACACATTTCAACGATGGATATAAAACCTACAACAACCAAACAGGAACCGAACAGAACCAAACTCAACCCATAACCCTAATACTCACATACCAGGTTAACGGCACCAACTTGCCCAGTAGTTCACTGCCCGCCCCCAGACTCGTAATCGTTGGTTCCGAAGGCTTGCTCATGATTGGCACAGGCGGAAAAAGCATAACACAAGTAAACGTTACCACGCCAACTCCAACACCCACACCTACACCAACTCCAACACCCACACCATCATCGTCGCCCACGCCTATTCCAACACATACCCCGACCGCGACACCTTCACCAAGCCCATCGCCTACACCAGAGCCAACCGTTACTCCGACAACAACAGCAACACCGACACCAACACCTGCAAGCACAAGCGCAAGCCAATGTCTACTTTCCTATAGCATAATAGTCGCTGCAGTAATCGTCATAATTGTTATTGCAGTAGTAGCCATGGTTCTAAGACGGAAATAACTGTTCCTTTTTCAAATTCACCTTTTTATTTTCTTTATCTTTTTTGCGTGGAAATGGAACATGCTGAATCCTGTTTAGGATAATGCCAGAGATTATGCCGCCTGCTCCACCGAAAATGAGGTGTGAAGCTCCAGCAACACCTATGCCGACCAACAGAACGTTAGCATTGACACTCAAAGCGCTGGTTATACCATAGTTTACCAGCATTTTGTCAAAGCTGCCAAACGCTCCTAAAATAAGCCCCACCAATGGGTTAGTCAAGTGCCCTTTAAACGCAAGAGCCAAAAGATCCATTGTTAAGCCCATAGCAATGTACTCAAAAACTTTGAAGGGCCCCGTGTCAGCGCCTCCCACAAATCCTATGAGTAAACCCGAGAGTATGCCGATATAGGTTCCAGCGCCAAATTTTCGTGACAACCCGATTCCAATGATGAAGGGAATTACCCAAAAGATTGCTGTGTGACCGGGCAGCGAAATGGGAGTTTTGAAGAAAGTTTTGAAGACGTAAACTATCGCCGCCATAAGCGAGAGGAAGGAAACCTCATAGACGAAGAAGTATTTTTTCGGCTTAGTGATAAGCACCTAAGGTGGCACGCTCGATTTTAGGTTTAAATGGAAATCATTGCTGATTACACCGTTCACCGCAACAAACAAAATAAAATCATCTTGCACTCGGTCACCCGTAAAATTCACAAAAAACGTTCCAGTCGTGTTGCCTGTGTTTGTCACTTGACCAGTTGGAACTCTGGGATCCGTTGTGATGTGCAGGCTGTTTAAGCCACCGCCTGCCTTCTCAAACTTCATAAAATAAGTGTTGTTTCCGTAATCGTTAAAGGATGCCCCAGCGGCGTTTGCGACTTTAACGTAGACATGGTCAAAATCATCTATCAATTGTGCGTCAGCTAACGTGCTCGTTGCCTGTGGATTGGAAGTAACATAGTAGCCACTTGCGCCGTTGTCTTGCACGCGGTTAGTCCATGAAATCCCATTGTTCGCGTGAATATAACCGTATACATGGAACGCTGCTACACCGTGCAAGCCGTTAAAAGAGTAGTCGACTTGGACACGGGGAAAAGTCGAATTCAAGTTTGAAGTAGCATTCAAATCCACAAACATAAAATAGAAATCATCGCCGCCATCCACATCACCATCTGGAACTATAGGCATTTTTGAGGCGTAAAGTGCCCAACTTTGGGGACCATAAACCAAGTTCTTTGCAGTGAAGGTTTCATCCAACAGAAAGTCGCTATTGCTGGAACTGGCTTCCCTATTGAGAAATACAAATTGAACAGCAAAGACGACGCCTATTAAAAGAACAAAAACCGCGAACGCCGCCGCCAACTTGTACTTGAATTGCAAACTAAGCCCTCTTCAACGCAACCATAAAACCATCACTTTTCTCCACAAACAATACAGCTTTTCCACAGATGAACGAAGGTGTAGCATTCTTAGAAATTTTTATTTGTCCCTCGGTAACGGAATCACCTTGTAATGTGAAGATCAGGTCGATGCCTGCTTCAATAATCTCCGACACAGACCTCAAACCCTTCAGCTCCCTGTTTTTGCCTTTCAAGAGGAATCTGCCATCATCGCCCAAGGATGCTAATCCGATGCCTGCGACAGCTCCGATGACACCGCCGTTAGTCCCGCCTAACCCCTCAAACATGGATACCACAGTTTCCTGCAACGCTGAGAGCTCTTTGCTGGGTAACAATCATGCTTTTGGCATCTTGCCCAAATGCCACAACTGCAGGCACGATTTGTTCGGTTGAAGACACCGCTAAGCCTGGGTCGCTTCCCTCGATGAAGTCTGCGAGCATCAATTGTTTTGTAGTAACGAAAATTTCTTCAATAGCTAACGGGGGAGCTTGTACGTGGATTACTGCGGAGCTGTTGTGTGAAGTGAACGGTATTTGTGGGTGAACAAAGAGTTGGTGGCGCGTAACACCGAAAACGGGATATTTGACGGCAATTTCTGAGGCGATGTTTCTGGCAAGCCGACCTGTGCCCCGGGATTCTAAGGTGTCGGTGTCATCTATTCCAACGTAAATCATGACGGTTTCTCCAAGAAACGTTATGCGTAATAGAGCACATCGATTTACGATAATTAAAGTTTCCGAAAAATTATAAACAAAAGTTAACAAGCAGAGTCAAGTCTAACGAAAAAGGCTCGTTAACCTTTTAGCTATCTTATTTTTTGCTAAGATACCACTTAAGGTATTCTTTTCGGCGGCTTTGTCTAATTTCTTCCTCAGTTTCTTCAGGGGGTCTGTTCTTGTCGTGTAAATCGTTGAGTTCCTGTCCCGTACAGGATAAGCCGCAGCTTTTGCAAACATAATGCTTAGTTAAAGAGATGTACTGTATTTCTCCGCCGCATTCTGGACAGTAATTTACCATTGTTGGTTTCTCTTTTATGGTTTGTAGTAATTCGTTTCTTGGAAGATATTAGTCTTCGCATGAAATTCAACAATTTCAGTCAAAAAAGAACCATTTTTACACGTGGGTATACATTTTGTCGTTGCTGTATTTTCCTGTGTCCATTTCTTGCTCGATTTCTTTCAAAAGTAGAATACGTTTGAAAGTTGGCGGATGTGTAGCGAATAGACTGTTCATTTGAACCCATGTGGATTTGGATTCTTTCTCCATCGCCAACTCCAACTCACGCTCATCTAAAACGCCATCGTGGTCCAAATCGTATTCATCTTTCTTATCCATGATTTCTGCCACTTCCTGTTTTGCTTGACCTGGGTCTTCAATATAAAACGCTCTGGCGCCTTCAGGGGCCTTCGGTGAGATGGATAAGCCGTAAGTTATTTTTGCTAAAGCACTTCTAGCTTCCCACGGCGAACTAGTAACGTATGCTGAGTAGGCATCTGCATAATGTTCTCGCAGTCGGCTAAGCCTCATAACGATTAGGAAAGTAATTATGTAGACGACAAACGAAATCACTCCTATTGCAATTAGGGCTGCTCCAGAGTTATCTTTGTTATTTCTTCTTCCCCCACCGCTAAAAGCGCCTGCATACAGGGTTATTTGGGCAATGTAGTAGGCAATCAGGGGCAACGCTGAAAGCACTGTCATTACGATGTAATCTTTGTGCTTAATGTGTCCCAGCTCATGAGCTATGACGCCTTTAACTTCATTTTCATTTAGCTGCCTCAGGAGCCCCTCATGTACGGCTAATGTTGCGCTGCTGGTGGTTCTTCCAAAAGTGAATGCATTGGGTGTGTTGTTTGGGACAGTGGCTAGTCTGGGCATGGGTATGCCGCTTTTGGCCGCTAACTCTTTAACGGTTGATTCAAGCCAAGGGTTCTCGCCAGGTTGTAAATAATGCAAATGTGTCGTTGCAGCGACAATCGCTGGACCAACCGCATATTGGAACAAGATAAAAAGTGCTGAGCCGCCTACAGCAATCAGTAATCCAGTAAAAACGTCCAATTGCAGGAAATAAACGATAACAAACACAAGTAAGCCAAATATGAAGGCTGACAGGAAGATGGATGTTGCCATTGCAAACTTGAGTTGGGATAGAACTAGCCAAGCAATTTGCCTCTTGTTGTTTTTCACAATTACTATATTTAGAGAATTAAGTCTTTCCCAATATAAAAAATAAAAAAATAAAAGGAAAATTTAGATGGGGTAAGCTCCGCAGGTTTTGCAGAACTGGATTTTTGTTTTGATGTAGCTGTGGCATTTGGGGCACTGTACGCCGCCTTCAACCTTAGGGAAGACATCTTTGGGTTTGCCAAATTTCTTGCGGAAGACTTCGTAGTAGAGGAGTTGCTCTTTGTCTTGGATTTCAACATCATCGGCCGCTTTGATTGCTGCCTTCTTCTCATTGAACTCTTTGTCCGTTATCATATCGTTGAAGTATGTACGCAATGTCTCCGTTCCGGTGCCTGCTTCTAGAGGTGCTTTAGGTCTCCAGATTATGTCTTTTGGAATTACATCTTCGTAGGCTTTTCGCAAAATCCATTTGCCATATTTTACTCCGTTGTACATGTTAATCTTGTATTTGATTGGTAACTTCATTGCCCAATCCATGAATTCTGGGGTCGCGGTAGGGTGCTTTGATTTGCATTCCAAGAGATTCTGCCATCGGGAATGATGAGAAACCCATTTCAGCCCACATTTCCTGTTGCTTTACTGCAAATTGTTCCTCTGTTAGGTGAAATTGCCATGGGTAACCGAAAAGTTCGTCTAAGGCGTCGCCGGTGAAAACGGTCTGTATTCCCCTGGGTTTTAGTAGCGTTAAGCCGATGTAGACTGGAAGGCTGTTTCGGATTTCCATGGGGTCATATTTTTTGAGTGCCTCGACAACTTTTGGGAAGTATTTCATTACGTCTTCTTTGCCGAATTGGTAGGTTTCATGTTTTAGGTGTAATAGTTCAACCATTTTTTTGACGTATTCGGTGTCTTTTGGTTGTCCATGTTTGAAGGCTAAGGTAAGGCAGGGGATGTCGGGGTTGTATTTGACTGCTTCGTAGGCAATTATTTGGGTGTCGGTTCCAGCAGAGAAGAGGAAGCCGTCAGCCATGTTTTTCTTGACAACTTTGTTGATTAATGTTCTAACTTCGGGCAAGAGTTTGTTAACTTCTGATTCATTAATTGTCGTTTCTATCCCTCGCATTACAGTGTTTGTCGTTTATGCCCTATTTAAGTTTACTGTATGCATATAAAAGGAGACAAAACATAAACATCTGTGCTGAAACTGAAAATAATGCTGAACAAATGATTATTAGACAAACAAAAACGTATTCACCAACTAAGTTTAAATGTACAAAACAAAACTCATAACAACAATCGAGGCAACCCAAATGAAAGTCAGCGTACTCCACATGGAAATCCGCAACACCTTAGAAGACAACCTAATCGCCGCAAAAACCGCCGTCCTCAAAGCAGCAAAACAAAACCCATCCATAATCGCCCTCCCCGAATATTTCACTGTCCCCAATTGCATGGCAGACTTCACCAACGCAAAAAAAATATCAGAGGAAACATGCGCCAAAACGCTGGATTTTCTTCAGAAAATTTCCCAAACAATCGACGATGTATACCTACTCGGGGGAACAGTCTTGGAAGAAGACAGCGATAAATACTACAACACCGGCACCCTTTGGAGAAGCGGCAAATTACTGGCAAAATACAAGAAAATCAGCCCTATAAGAGCTGAGCTGGAGGCAGGTGTCGCTAAAGGCTCTATACCAATTGTTATAGACACAGAATTTGGTAAGCTTGGAATGATTGTGTGCGCCGACACCTTTAACCCCGAAGTCGTCACCAAAGTTGCAGCTTTCGGCGCGGAAATCGTTTCGTTGCCCGTGGCTGCAATGGGAACCCACCCGACAGTTCAAGGCCATCCTCTAACTGTCGGAATCGCCCACGGAACTTCGGTTTCTACATCCTAAAAGTCGGCAATGTATGTTCAAACATGAGGGGAGGCCAAGCGCCATCATTGCACCCTGGGGAGTCATTGGCGAAGTCACGGACTCACCAGAAGACTCCATTTTGGGTGCAGATCTAGACATGCAAGTTCTAAGAGATTACCGAGCACAACTCAGTAAATCTTAGCCCAGCCGTCAACGATTCGGCTCATTTCTTTAAACTCGTATTCTGCAAGCCATTGCCTGAAGTCAGTGTTTTGGACGGCCGAACCTCCTAGTTGCCGCGCATTTCCGAATTGTGCACGAGCAGAAGTACAGCGTCGATTTTGTGGCGTGAAATGTAGGCTACGGTTTTTAGTAGGGAGTCGAGTTTTTCGTCTGTGGGCATTTCAGCGCTGAGTTCCACAACGACGGGTTTTGTTAAGGTCGCAACAAAGTCACGAACGAGTGTGTAACCCAGTAGTTAGTAAAATAATCCCGAGATGAAAGGGGCACATGGAAATAATCGACCAATCCGGCTAGTGCTTTGAAATCTATCCCAAACCGTTCTTTAGCCAATACGGGGTCGGGGAACATTTCAACTGCGAAAGTTCCTTTTGTGTGGGTTCTGGCTTCTTTGATGAAAGTGGTTATTATTTGAGCACGCCACTCCGTCCAGCTTAAGCCACTTGCTTTCCTCTGTGCGGTGCACCTTGGACAGATGCAGTAGTCTTGGTCAGGGAAATGGTAGAGGTTGAGGGTGACACCGGTTATGTTTTGATTTGATATGCCGTCGAGGTATTCGAAGACTTAGCACGGTAGTCTGGGTGGGTTGGGCAAACAAAGTCGAAGGCTAAATTAGATTTTCTGTTCCTCCTAAGCGCAGGTCCACCTTTTGAGAGGGCAACGATGCTTGGGTCTTCCCGGATAGCTTTAGCATCACAAAAAACTGTAACATCGTTCTGCATTTCCACAGCCGCTGGAAAAACTTGTCCGTCAACCCATTTCGAAAAGAAAACAAGCGGGTCAAAGCCTTCGACTTTTTCCGGGGTATATGTGACTAAGCCTATATTCATGCCCAATCCTCGCTCGCAACAAATATATTATTGGCGCTTATTTAATTGTTGATTCAAAATGGACAAACATAAGACACCGATCACGATCGATGCAGCGAAATGTCCACCCTGTGCGGGTCAGGTTTGTATCGGTGTTTGTCCACAAGGCGCATAGAAGAAGGCAAGAACAGAAAACCCCAAGTTATAGCGGTTGTGCAATGCACCAAATGTGGATATACGTTAAACCTTTGTCCCAA
>CAWEJP010000003.1:0-106170 GCA_963809455.1 Candidatus Bathyarchaeota archaeon
TTGCAACCACGGTATGGGTGTTATCCGATATAATTGAGATTGTGCCGAGTGTCGTGCTGGGGCCACCGTTTGCTACGAACATCTCGCCTTTGCCAGAATCATAAGCTATAGTAGTTGGAGAGAATCTCATGGGTATGGTTGAAATCACGGAATTGGAACTATCAGATATAACCGAAACAGTTGCGACCCCCTCATTAGTTACGTAAACTTCGCCTTTGCTAGAATCATAAGCTACGCCGTAGTCACCTGGAGAGGTACCAACCACAGGTATCGTTGCGATTACTCCAATAGCATAAACCGAATGAATAGTTGACAAAGCAAAAATCGCAATAAGTATTAAGCCTAAAAACTTCCAAAGTTTAACTTTCATAAAGATGCATCCTTTCTGTGTCCAAAACGGGATCGCTAAAAAGATTTAAAGTTTTTGTTTTCTTGCTTGCTCATACTCAACTGATTTGTGATTCGCTCAGTTTGCAAAATATTCATGGAATTCAGAATGTTTTAAACTAAACCAATACTTGCGTAGCTATTCCCATCAGACCCGCCAAAATTCACGCTTCATTTCCACTTTGTCAGTATCTCTTCTCGTTTGAAAGTAGATTTGCTCAAGAAGAATAGAACTACGTCAGCGATCAAAACAATGCCCGAGAAGATCAGAAGGTTACCGATACTGAAAGGAAAAATTCCTTCTGCTCCTGCAAATAAGACAACAACGAACGGAATAAACATGAGGCCCGCGATCTGGTTTGCACCTCGAACGTCGTTTACTCGCGATGATGCAATCACTGCAACTTCAATGCTTAGAATTGCTGCAAGAGGAGCGAGGAGTAACAGCATAACGCCTGCGTTCCAGTTGGGAAAATAATAGTAGCCTAACCCCCCATTGTATAATATGTAGTCCGTTGCGGCCATGAAGATTGATGCGCCTATCCAAGTGGATAGAATGGGCGGTATGAACGATGCGATGCTTTTTCCGAGGAGAATCTCGCCGTCAGTTGTCGGGGTTGCAAGCAAGGGTTCCAATGTCTTTTCAACTTTTTCTCCCACTATACTGTACGCTGCAATCGTGCTGGGGAGAACAGTTGCTAAAACGACGAAGATGTAAATGATTGATTCGGCACCTATCGATATTGTCGTGGGGATTCCAGAGGCTATTTGATCTTTGATGACGATTGAGAAAGCAATTGCGATGAGAAGGGGGAGCCCAACAGTATAGAAAATGATGCTTCTCTTTCTGCTGATCACCTTCAATTCTTTGCGGGCTATCTTCCAAGGCATCCAGGTGGTCATTGCATGTTCTCCTTCACTAGTTTCAGGTAAGCGTCTTCTAGCGAGCTGCTGGTCACTGTAACTGTTTCGATGCGTCCTCCCGCTGCGACGATTGCGTTTATAATTTCAGGATTTTCTTCTTGTGGATTCTCGATATCTACTGTCAGTTGGTTGCCCTCTTTGATTATGTTCTTGACCTGTAGCTTCTTCAGCGAATCAAGAATCGTTTCATTCACTTGTCTTAACTGAATCACTGTTTTCCTTCCGCGGACAGACCGTTCGAGTTCTTGAGGAGTCCCCACTGCCATGAGCTTGGTATTCAAGATGCCAATCCTATCGCAGACCCGTTGCGCCTCATAGAGGTTGTGAGTGTTTAGAAAAATAGTCTTCTTCTCTTTCTTCAATTCGAGGATGAATTCTCTTACTGTCTTTGCGGACTCAGGGTCTAGATTTGCCGTCGGCTCGTCCATGAAAATTATCTCAGGATCATGAATCAGGGCACGTGCTATCGCAAGCTTCTGTTTCATCCCCTTTGAGAACGCCCCGGCTAGAACATTTCTTTTCTCCCAGAGCCCAAGCAACTTGAGAAAGTATTCGTTGCTCTCTTTCTTTTGGGAGTCGGTCAGCCTGTACAGTGTTCCATAGTAGTCTAGGTTCTCGTAGGCGGTGAGCGATTCGTAGAGACCAACATTATCTGGGACGAGCCCAATGATCTTTCGGATCTTCAGAGGCATCTTCGGGCTGGCCGATTTCATAATCACCAATTCGGGCGGTGCCGCTTGTCTTAGATATCAGGCAACAGAGCATTCTAACAGTGGTGGTTTTTCCTGCGCCGTTAGGTCCAAGAAAACCAAAAATTTCGCCCTCATTTACTTTGAAAGTCAAGTTGTCAACTGCAGTCAACTCTCCGAACTTCCTTGTAAG
Organism: Candidatus Bathyarchaeota archaeon; assembly: GCA_963809455.1. GTDB lineage: Archaea > Thermoproteota > Bathyarchaeia > Bathyarchaeales > Bathycorpusculaceae > Bathycorpusculum. Next base: position 2,194 of record CAWEJP010000003.1, read on the forward strand.
GTTCTCAGTCTCAATCATGTAAGCCGCTGCCAGTCAGCTTCGTTCGCCATAAATAAGCACAGGGGAACCTATATAGTCAGCCACATCAACGCCAACTAATGCTGCATATCAGTAACATACCCTTGCATTTGGTTAATTTTGCTAAATAATGGAAGAACACCTATGTGAAGTTTAGTTATTTGACTCTTTCTTTCCTCAATTTCCTCCAATTCCACAATCCATTCTTTCCTAGTTGACGACAAAGGCAAACACCTATCCGCCCACACCAAAGGGGCAATATGGCAACGCATTCAACCCTTCATCAATCAACAACACGTCCACAACCAAGGGACAGTTCTTCACGGTGAAATCACGTTCAAGGTTGATCATAAAACGGCCGCTTATTCTTAAGCACCGAAAAACAAACCACCAAGAGCTTTCTAGCCGCCGCCACCCTAGCCGTTTTCTTACCCCTCCGACCCGCCAAACAACGATAAGAGCGGCTAATCCAAGTATCATACTTGCTAACATGCGTAGAAGCGCATTCCATCATGATCCAACGAAGCCATCTACTACCCTCCTTAGTTATAGCTTCCATGACGAACAGTCCCGCCAGACTGGTAAGTAGACGGCACCAACCCAGCATAGCTGCAAAGTTTCTCAGCAAACGGAAAACGACCAATATCGCCAACCTCACTCTTCACAAGAAGAGCCGAGTAATAGCCAATCCCTGGAACAGTCATCAAAAGCTTAACATCTTCATCACCTTCAGCTTCACTCTTAAGCTCCTTAGATAACACCTTGATTTCTTCACTAAAAACATCGATCAATCTAAGGTAGGATTCAACCGGATCCAAACCTAAGCCATGAAGCCAAACAATCCCGCCTTAGTCCACAAACCATGATCCTCTGGCCACTTCAATCCCTGATAAGTTAAGTAGCTCTTGATTTTCACTCTGAGCTTAACTCTTTCTCTAACTAGGAAAGCTCTTCTGCGAACCTTCTCTCTCAAAGCTCCAGTTATCTTCATCAGGCACGTATGATAGCGGCAACCAATCCATCCTTAGTAGCTGTGCAATAGCTTTAGAATCTACTCTATCGCTTTTAATTTTAGCCTCTGCTATGAGTTTAGTCTTTTTTGGATGAGAAGCCACAGCGTTGAAGCCTTCTTTCTTTAGTTGGCGATAGAGTGGTGCAACAGCAGTCGAGGATTCCATAGCAACTCTTCCAACATTAAACTGCGACAGGTAAGAAGCTACTTTCTCGTTTTCCATTCTTGTTTGATCTACTATTTTTCCTTCAGAGTTCAAAATTGTCGCATAAGTGCTGTCCTTATGTACGTCCAACCCACAAACCAAGGCGCTCATAGTATGGCGTGAGCGCCCCAGCCGTTTAACACTTCCCATACCATCAACAACAATTGAAAATGCAGTGTTGTTGTTCTTCTCTTAAGTCGCAGAGTTAAGTTGAAAGAAGAAAAAATCATTGAAAAATTGTCAATTTCTTCTTCTAACCAATAGCGGTCATGCAACAAAATAGAGGCAACAGAATTTATTTGAAAGAAGAAGAAAAGACGGTGGCACCACTTTCTTCTTCTTCTCTCAGTTAGAAATGTGCAAAGTAAATAGTCTTCGAAAGAAGAAGAAGGACAACACTTTCCCGTAGGAAAGCAGCCGTTTTTCTTCTTCTAACAAAAGAAAGGAGCGATCGTCGGCATTCTATAGTCTACGGGGTTTCTGGAATGGTTGACTTTTTGGTTGGTCAGGGTTTGGTTTGGTTTCTGCTGTTAGGAGCTGTTTTAGGCGCAAGGCTAGTACGTCGCGGTCGTTGGGTTGCTGATGAGTCCATTGCTCACGGTATTCTCGGAATTGCTGCCCCGTGATTTTGCCCTTTGTTTGCAGATCGCTAAGTAGCTTTACGAACGCTCTTAGTTCCAACTGTTCGTTGGTTACTACGTTTATGGTTTTTCCTTCTCCTGACGGGTTGGTCGTGGGTTTTTCGCTGTCTGGCGGCGGATACGTGTTGTATAGGAAAACCGCAAAATACAAAGCATCCCAAGCTCGAGTTAACGATAAATTGTTTTTTGCTTTTAACAACTCATTGGTATAGTATTCATATTCTTGTCCAAGTGAAAAAAACTTCGTTTGTCCGCTGGGGACATCAGCTACTCGGTTAACAAAATGCCTCAGGTGTTGATTATTAAAAATCGGCAATACCGTTCCACTTTCATAATTGAAACAGAATATGATTTCTTTACCAAGCTGTTTGTCTTGCCCTAATCCACCTATCCTTTCCCAGAGAGCATCAACTTTTTGGGCTAAAGACTTTCGGGTGTCCACCGCAGCACGCAACAGGTTTTTGAACTCCCCGATCTGTAGTCGGGCGTTTCGGTAAACGTTGGAGCTGTTAAACGTGGAGCGACCAAGAGGCTTAAGGGAACCTTCTAAAAGACGGAAGAATTCGCCGACTTCGTCAGGGTTTACCTTGAAGAGTTTTTCAGGATCCAAATATTCTATTGAGCGAAGATTTTCGGTGAAAGGATACTTTTGCCTAAACTCTTTGAGTAATGCAAGCGCTCTATCGACTTCTGTGCGGGCTACCTTGACTCGATCGTACGTTGTTGCTTGTTCAAGCATTGAATTACTTTTGGACATTTCCATCAAACCATATGTTAGGATACAAATTAAATGCAGGGATAACGGTTAAACCTTACCACATAGAAACTGCTCGAAAAAAGAATATTAGTCTTAGCGATTGTTGATTTCACGGTTAAAGCATGAAAAAGCAAGTGTTCATTTCAGGGCCAATAATTGGCATGGAAAAACAGCAGGACTACCGAGAAGCAATCACCGAAGTCTGCGTCAAATTGGGTTTTGATGTTATTGACCCCTGGAAAAGAGAAAGGGTCATCTACAATGGAACTGAGGAGTGCTGGTGGGATAAGGTTCCAGTCTTTGATTTTGTCCAACGCGATTTGGATGACGCTGACCGATGCGATATCATGGTGGTTTACTTGCCTATACTTTCGGCGGGTGCCTGCATGGAAATGTTCTATGCTAAACGCAAAGACAAATACGTGATTGTTGTTTCAGAGCATGAAATGCCTCAGTCCTTGGATAGTTTTCCATTCAGACGCAATAGTAAAAAGTTTCAGCCAACTGGAAGAAGCACTTAAAAAGTTTCTTTAAGCTTTGGTTGGCTTGAATTCTTCTCGGATTTTCATCTGCCGTCTCTTGCGGTTGTAACCCTAGCGAAAAGTCGTGAGCTGCATCACGGATTTTTCTTAGCAAGAAGCATCATTTTGCTGTTCTTGTCAAAGTTCCTTGGCGAAGATTCATCGGGCAAATAGATTTCTTCACGCTCTTTAGCTAAGCCGATGAGTGGAAGTTGAAGCCCAAGGGTTTGCAAGGCAGCTTTTGCGGCGCTGACTTGTCCCGGTCCACCATCAATCAATAGTAGGTCAGGCAGCGGAGTTTTCTCTTCTATCAACCGCTTATACCGCCTTAACACAACCTCGTGAACCGCGGCAAAATCATCTTGCCCCACAAAGGTTTTGATCTTGAATTTGCGATAGTTTTTCTTATCGGGTTTGGCGTCTTTGAAGCTGACCATACCTGAAACCACGTGTTCTGTTCCTAGGTTGGATATGTCAAAGCACTCGATTACATGAGGTAGCACGGGGAGGTTGAGGTTATTCTGCAAATCAACCAAAGCGCTATCAACCTCTAAGCCTGATTCCAAGTTTTTCTCGGCCAACTGCACAAGACCCAATTTATCGGCACGCCTTGGAATCGTTAGCGAAACTGGCGCAACCCGCTTAGCTGAAAGAAACTCTTCCAAAGCTTTTTTCTCCTCCACACCCTGCCAACAGGGCTTGTTTAGCAAGATTTCCCTGGGAATAGGGTTCGAAGTATAATATGCTTTCAAAAATTCTTGTTCAATTTGGGGCTGCACATCTACGCTGAATTCTTTCTTGCCTAAAAGAACGCCTCTACGCATGCCCATCTGAACAGCCAACATTTTCTCTCCTACCTGTCTAAACACCAGTACGTCTTGGTCGAAGCGACGTTCTTTATCGACGATTTGATGCTCCGTTACAAGCCGTATAGATAGGATTTGGTTGCGGAGTTCAAGTGCGGTCTCATATTGCAGAGCGTCTGAGGCGGCTTGCATTTGGGTTTTCAGTTGTTCGATTGTTTGTTGATAGTTTCCACCAAGGAAGCTGCGTGCTTGCCGTACTTGTTCCGCATATTGTTCTGCTGTAGCTTTGCCGATGCATGGAGCGGTGCAAAGATGGATGTGGTAGTTTAGGCAAGCTCGTTTGGGCATGGTTTTGCAGGTGCGCAGTTTAAACACTTTAACAACTAAGCGTTGTAGGTCTTGGCGTGTGAAGCCGTCGGTGTAAGGTCCAAAAGATTCCAGTTTCCGCGAAACCTTACGGCTGGTAAGTATCCTTGGATAGGTTTCTCTTGTCAAGTGAGATGTATGCGAATGTTTTGGCGTCTTTGAGGTTAACATTGTACTTGGGCGTATGTTGCTTGATGAGTTTGTTTTCTAAGAGGAGCGCTTCAACTTCGGTGTTAACGATAACCCAGTCAATCTGGCGAATATGCAACACCAACTGCCGCGTCTTCAGTGGGTGATCGTTGCTTGAAAAATAACTCTTAACCCTAGAACGCAAACTTTTGGCTTTGCCAACGTAAATGATTTCCCCTTGCTCGTCGCGGTAGAGGTAGACGCCAGGGTCAGTGGGTATATCGCTGCTTTTGAAGTCTTGTGGATCATTAATTTGGATCATGCAGGCTGTTTCACTGCCAAAACGTGTTCTTCTGGCTTAGGATTAAGTATTTTTTGTAAAAACAGTCCTGTGTATGAGATGTTGTTTTTTGAGACTTCTTCAGGTGTTCCCTGAGCGAGCAATTCGCCGCCTGCAGCTCCTCCTTCAGGACCTAAATCGATGAGGTAATCGCAGCTTTTGATGACGTCGAGGTTGTGTTCGATGATGTAGACAGTGTTGCCGTTGTCTACAAGCCGGTTGAGCACTTTGATGAGGCGTTTTGTGTCGTCAAAGTGTAAGCCCGGTGGTTGGTTCGTCTAGCATGTAAACGGTGTGCCCTGATTTGTGCTTGCTGAGTTCCCGTGTGATTTTGATTCGTTGGCTCTCACCGCCCGATAGCGTGGTTGAGCTTTGCCCCAGCTTTATGTAGCCTAACCCAACTTCAAGAAGCGTTTCAAGTTTGCGTGAAACCCTCGGAGTATTCTCGAAGAATTTAGCAGCTTCCTCAACCGTCATATCCAAAACTTCAGCGATGTTCTTGCCCTTGTAGAGAACACTTAAGGTTTCTTTATTGTAGCGTTTGCCCTTGCACTCGCTGCATTGCACGTAAACAGCGGGGAGGAAGTTCATTTCTATGCGCAGGACTCCGTCGCCTTGGCAGGTTTCGCATCTACCGCCTCTTACGTTGAAACTGAAGCGCCCTTCTTTGTAGCCGCGTGTTTTAGCTTCTTTGGTCGAAGCAAAAATGCGCCGTATCTCATCGAAAAGCTTGGTGTATGTTGCAGGGTTACTTCTGGGAGTACGTCCTATAGGGTCTTGATCAATCACTATTACGTTACGCACAACCGACGGAACACCCAACGTCTCATGTTTCCCAATTTTATCAACTTGCTCCCCAAACATTTTCCTTAGGGCAGGAATAACCGTCAAGTTCATCAATGTGCTCTTGCCTGAACCCGAAACCCCAGTAATTCCGCAAAGAACGCCTAACGGCAACTGCAGGCTGAGGTTTTTGAGGTTGTTTTCATGGGCGCCCTTAACGGTGATGTAGCCGACTGGTTGGCGCCTCTGTGTTGGTACTTCAATTTTGAGTTCGCCTGAAAGGTACTTTCCTGTGAGACTGCGAGGATTTTTCATTACTTCTTGAGGGCTACCTTCCGCAACGATATGCCCGCCGTGGATGCCTGCACCTGGTCCCATGTCAACGATGTAGTCGGCATGCCGCATCGTCTCCTCGTCGTGTTCAACAACGATTAGGGTGTTACCTAAATCTCGCAGACGCTGCAGGGTACTGATGAGTTTGGCGTTGTCTCGCTGGTGTAAACCTATGCTGGGTTCGTCGAGTATGTAGAGGACGCCCATGAGGTTGCTGCCAATCTGAGTGGCTAATCGAATACGTTGGGCTTCTCCGCCTGAAAGTGTCTTGGCAGCGCGGGACAATGAAAGGTAACCTAAACCAACATTCTTAAGAAAACCGAGTCTTTCGTTGATTTCCTTAAGCACCTGCTTAGCTATGAACAATTCAGTTACGTTTAACTTAGGTGGCAAGTTATGGAAGAAGTCAACGGATTCTTCAATCGAGAGGTCTGTGACATCAATTATGCTTTTGTCCAAAACTTTTACTGCCAAAACTACTGGTTGGAGTTTTTTGCCTTTGCATGTTCCGCATGGTCTAGAAGTCATGTATTTTTCGATGTCTTCTTTGCGCCATTCACTTTCAGTCTGCCGATACAGCCGCATGGTTTGTGGGATGATGCCTTCCCAGCCCTCACGCATCCACATGCTGGCGCCATTTGACCAACTACCGTTGATTGGTTCTTTATCGCCGTATAGAAGAACTTGAAGTTGCTGTTCAGTGAAATCCTTGATCGGTGTGAAGACATTGAAACCGTATTTTTTACCCACCGTTGCTATTTGCTGAGCTCGCCAACTAAGTTCCATGGTGCCCTTGTAAACAGCCAACGCCCCATCCATGATGGAAAGACTCGTATCAGGAATCACTTTATCAGCAGTGACCTCGGTGATTTCTCCTAAGCCATGGCAGGTTGGACAAGCACCAAATGGCGAGTTAAAACTAAACATTCTAGGTTCAAGGCTTTCAAATACAATTTCGGGATGGTTTGGGCAGGCTCCGAAAGTGCTGTACATTGTTTCGTCAGCGAAGCGTTCCAGTTCCTTTTTCTTTTCACCTTCAGCCTTTTGAGCGTCGATGATTATCATGGTTCCTTTGCCCACTTGAAGCGCCTGCTCAACGGCTTCGGAAATGCGTGAACGCTCCTCATCGACTATTGGCACTGTATCGATGACTGCTTCAATCCAGTGTTTTTCGTACCGAACCAGTTTAACCTCTTCTTTGATAGTGTCAGATTCGTAGATTTTTTGGTCAGCGCGGATTTTGGTGTAACCTTGTTTTTTGAGATCTTCAAAGACTTGTTCGTGTGTGCCTTTTATGCCGCGGATGACTGGAGCTAAGAATGTGAGGGTTTTTCCTTTTTCAGCCATTACTAGGCTGGTGATGTTCTCCGCACTTTGCGGATGAATGGAGCTACCGCACTTGGGACAATGATGAACGCCGATTCGCGCAAATAATAGCCTGAGATAATCGTAGATTTCGGTAACTGTCCCAACAGTTGAGCGGGGATTTTTGCTTGTGCTCTTCTGCTCAATCGAGATTGCCGGTGAGAGCCCTTCAATCGAATCCACATCGGGCTTATCCATTAAACCCAAAAACTGCCTGGCGTAGGCGCTGAGGCTTTCAACGTACCTACGTTGTCCTTCAGCGTAAATTGTGTCGAAGGCTAACGTGGATTTTCCTGACCCTGAAAGTCCAGTTATAACTATGAACTTGTTTCGGGGCAACTCTAAATCTATGTTCTTTAGGTTGTGTTCCCGTGCACCTTTAATCGAAATATTATCTCGCATAAACTAAATTCCTATTTTGATTCATTTTGTAAGGAGGTTATTCAGGAAGATTAGAACCTTTTTGCGTTAAATCTTTAATTTTCTGGCGTAACCGCTCCATTTTCCATCTTCCTATCCAGCGCTTTGTTAAGCTCAGCAATCTCATCTCTAAGCTCGATAGCACGTTCAAAGTCCAACTTCTCGGCTGATTCCCTCATCTGAGCATCCAACTCGATAATCCGCCGTTTTATATCAGCTTCAGGCAAGTGCTTGGTGCCCCTGATTATGCCTTCCTTGTGAGAGACACTCTTTATGATAGTTTTGGGGGTGATGCCGTTTTCATGGTTGAAGCGTTTTTGGAAACTGCGACGATACCAGGTGATTTCCATTGCACGTTTAATCGATCGCGTCTCAACATCTGCATAAAGAATAACTTTGCCATTGACGTTTCTCGATGCGCGCCCGATGGTTTGAATAAGGCTTCGCTCATCGCGCAGGAACCCTTCCTTATCTGCGTCCAAGATGAAGATGGTTGCGACCTCAGGTATGTCTAAGCCTTCCCGCAGCAGGTTGATTCCCACCAAGATATCAAAATCGTTAACCCGCAGTTGGCGAATTAACTCTATGCGATCGAGGCTTTCGATTTCAGAATGCATATACCTAACGCGAAAACCTTCCTTAGACAAGTAATTGGCCAGGTCCTCAGCCATACGCTTTGTTAATGTTGTAACTAACACACGGTCGCCTCGCATGATTGTTTTTTTGGCTTCCACCATCAAATCCTGCATCTGCCCCTCAATTGGCCGCATCTCAACCTCAGGATCCAAAAGCCCTGTAGGTCTCGTGATTAATTCGACAGGTGGACCGCTCTTTTCAAGTTCATATTCGGCTGGAGTTGCTGACACGAAGAGGACCTTACCCATTTTCTTCTCAAACTCATCAAACTTCAGCGGGCGGTTGTCAAGGGCGCTTGGGAGTCTGAAACCAAAGTCAACGAGGTTCTTTTTTCTTGCAAAATCTCCATTATACATGGCACGGGATTGTGGAATTGTCTGGTGGCTCTCGTCAATGATTAAAAGGTAGTCTTTGGGGAAGTAATCCATCAAAGTAAACGGGGGTTCGCCAGGTTTGCGTCCGTCGAAGTGTCGGCTGTAATTTTCCATCCCAGCACAGAAACCCACTTCTTTAATCATTTCAAGGTCGTAGTTCGTTCGTTGCTTAAGCCTATGAGCTTCAAGCGGTGGCAAACTGGGCAACCTCGCTTCCAACTCCTGTTTGATGAGTTTAAGCGCCAAGGCATGCTTCTCCTCGGGCACAACATATTGGCGTGCGGGATAAAGCGTAAACTTATCGAGAGCTGTTTTCACATCACCGTTTAACAGGTTAACTTCTTTAATCTTTTTTATTGCATTGCCTTCTAGTTCAACGCGCAAGATTTCGTTTTCGTAAGATGGCACAACATCAACGGTGTCGCCTCGCACTCGGAAACGTCCTGGTTCCAACACCATATCGTTGCGTTCGTACTGCATGTCCACGAGTTCACGGATTAGCTGTTGCCTCGAAATTTGTTTCCCAACTTCAAGTTCAGCTGCCATGGTTCGGAAGTCATCAGGGTTGCCTAAGCTGTAGATGCAGCTAATGCTTGCAACAATTATCGTGTCATTTCGACTCACGATGCTCGACACCGCGTGCATGCGCATTTTTTCGATCTGCTCGTTTACAGTAGAATCTTTTTCGATGTACATGTCTTGGGCCGGGAGGTAAGACTCAGGCTGATAGTAATCATAAAAACTGATGAAGTATTCCACTCGGTTATGAGGAAAGAGTTCTTTTAACTCCGCGTAAAGCTGTGCCGCCAATGTTTTGTTATGAGCGATTATTAGGGCGGGTTTCTGGAGTTTGTTAATTACATTTGCCATAACAAAGGTTTTGCCACTGCCTGTGATGCCCAGAAGCGTTTGTTTGGGTTTTGTGGCGAAGTTCTTCACTAACTGTTCTACCGCGGCTTGCTGCCCGGGCGAAGTTTGGAATGGCGCTATAAGTTCAAATTGCACTTTGCTTCCCTACAAACGTTAACAAATGACCGAACGACAGAATTAATTAAGTTTTTTCTCAAAAGTGGTTTAATTCAGGCAGTTCTGACTTGTTCAGAAACCACTGGCGGGTGGTTATTTGTATGGTTTCTTTTTTGCTTTATTTTATGGAACTGCCAACGCTTCAGAACAAACGCTGCCAACGCAGCGGCGAATAGACCATCATAAATGACTACGATGAAGCCGTTTTCAAAATCCCGACCCCAAAGGTTAGCGTGAACCACACCAAAGAATAAAGCTACATACATCAGCGCGTGGAAGTAGCGCCAGTAAGCTACAACTTTTCTTCTTAAAAGTACTGCTCCGAACGCTGTATAAACCGCGATTAATGCGACACTGCCGCCGTAGAAGAAGAAGTTGGAGAGCGACTCAAAGTTGGGTAGCAGGATGCTAGGGTTTACAAATAGGATTGCTACGGCAATTGGATGCAATGTTATCATGAGCAAGCCTGCCGCGGCAAAGTAATGGTGAACTTTTATGAATGATTTTTTGAAAAAAAGCGTTACTTCTTTAATAAAAGGTGTTAGGATTGCTGCAACGCTTAGGGCGAAATAGCCGTTTAACGCAAGCAATCGTATGCTTGCATCGAATGGGGTGGTTGTATCCATGTCAAGGGCAATTAGAGAAATCGCTAGTGCAAAAATGATTATTACTGAGAAGAAAGCGAGACTCTCTTTTTAAAACCATAGCCATTACTTAGATCAGGTCTAAAATAAAACAATTTCCCAGCAAAATCAAGGCGAATTTTTGATGCATATGATAAACAATTTTTCTTAACAAGAATAAGTTGCTTTTTGTCATTAGGAAAAAACCTGAAATAGGGATAAAAATAAAAAAATAATACTCATCTAGCGCTGAAAAGGGCTGATGCAGGATTTATTCGACAGTTAATTTGCCGAATTTGCCAACGTTAAGTTGAATTTCACTCTTAAAACTAGTAACGTAGCCATTCTCGATTTTTATGTTGTCGCCAACATTGATTTGGTCAATCTGCTCATTCCAAAGAGTCAGTTTAACGCTGCCTGTTTCGTCTGCGACGACGGCGTCAACTATTCGGTAAGTTTCATCTTTGAATCGTGATTTAACTTCTCTGGGATCGCCTTTATCAACAACTTTGGCTTCAACGCTGACCCGTTTCATGCCATCTTGTAAATCTTTAATTGCAGTCATTTAGTCCACTTCTAAACTGTTTACTAACAGTCGGTTTTCAATTGCAAAGGTGACCTGCAATCATATAAATCTTGCTAACTAAAAAAGAAACGAAAAAAATGGTGGTAAACGCCCTTTGAGTTGTTTAGATTGCCCCGACCAAAAATATAAGGAGCAAAATTACTATGGCTATGCTGCCGGCTGATAGAGCAATTTTTTTGATTGTGGAAAACTCAGGTTTGAGTGCTCCAATACCCAATGCAACTACTCCGCCCAGCCACACATAAGACACTATGAACATGCCTAAAACTACGTCTCTGAAAGCCATGGTCGATGAGTCAATGTTATTAAAGATTATGTGTGACATTGCAGGTAAAGTTCCCAGCGCATCTGAAGGGTAATATAATGCGGCGAAGGGGTCAAAGCGTGCACCTAGAGAGAGGTCAAATGGGTAATAGACCGTCGGCAGGATAAGAGTGGCGGCGAGGTTAACTACAGCTCGAATAACCATGATGAACAGTGCGTAGCCGATTACTGCAAAGAGCGGTTTCCAAAGCACTGGATTTTTCTGTACTCTGCAGACCAAGTAGATTATACCAGTCAAGATGAACCAGGCGAAGATGAACTGTAGCGAGAATAGCTGTAGGAATTGGAGAAGGATGCCGGTGCTGTTGTATTGAATAGGAGTTTGGTACTCACCATGGAAGAATAATTCACCAACACGGACAGTTATGTTTGAGCTGGATGGATAAGTGAAATCCAATTGAAGAGAAGTGATGTTACTCCATGTGGGAGCACCTTTGCTTGTCCAGGCTACTGCGTTTGGTCCAAGCGGAAGAGTCAGGTTAGTCCATTCACCATTGGTTGCATTGGACAGCAAAGAAGCCATATTATATTGGTAAGTATCTGAAACGCCGCCAAGCGAATACAAAGTTACAGTGGCGTTTTGCGGCGCTGTAGGAGGTTGCACAAGTTTTAATGATATTGTGAGGTTTTGGAAACCGCTTGGGCTACAGTCAACATTGGAAGTGTTGGCTAAAGCGGCAGTTAGGGTGTTTGCGTTGGAAGTGCTTATTTGCATGCTGTTGTTGCCAAAGAGGCTAAAGTAAGCGTTGGAATCTGATGGTGGAAGCCCAAAACCTGCCACATAAATGCTGTAATTTATGTAGTCATCAAAATTGTTGGTTAACGCAACATTTGGGGCAGCTGCCCAATTTGACGCGTTCGTAAAAGTTCCCAACTGATCAATTGATGGCGAAGTTTGTTCAGTGTAAGTTTTAGAGAACTGGGAATATTCGTAGCCTATTTCTAAGCCGACGAAGAGTAATACAACAATCAATGCACCAAGATACTTTGGGTTTGTTACAATGCTTTTGAATGCTTTTTGCGGTGCGTATATGACCTGCAGTATGTCGTCAATAATCAATCTAATTCGCTCCCTCGCAATGTGAAGATTGCTTGGCATTTATTAAGTGTTTTTAACTTTCCCGGCAAAGCAGACAATAAGGTGCAAAAATTCCATAAAGAAGAAAAATTTTGTTTGGTTACATTCCTGTCTTGAGTCGCCGATAAGTCGTATAATCCACGTATTCGATGAAGGGATTCTCTGATTGGAATTTAACGGTGATTTTTTGACGTTTACGTTTTTCTAGAATTTGGCTTGTTGTTCTAAGTAGGTATGCATCGCTTCCTGCACCTGAACCATAACTTGCAACCAAGATGCGTTCATCGGGCTTTGCAACGTCAAGGGTTGCGGCTAAACCTACCAGTGTGGCTCCAGAGTAAGTGTTGCCGAACTTTGTAATTTGGATGGCAGGCAGATACTGTTCTTCTTTGAAGCCGAGTTCTTTGGCGATTCTGACTGGAAACTGCGGGTTCGGTTGATGGGGAACAAAATAGTCTAAGTCGGCTGCTTTGACGTTTAAGCGTTCCATCAGTTTAGTAGCTGATTTTCGGACATGCTTAAAGTAAGCAGGGTCACCTGTGAATCTTCCGCCGTGCATAGGATATTGTTCGCCGTCGCGACGCCAGAAGTCCGGGGTGTCAGAAGTACAGGAGTACCATCCTTCAACTTCAGCAATGACGTCATGTTTTCCAAACAGGAAAGCTGCGCCGCCATAGCCTACGTAAGTGTCCAATTCGCCTCCTGGGCAACCTCTGGGGGCTGCTTGAGAGTTGTCTGCGCCAATAACCATAGCATACTTGATACAGGAACGTGGATAACTAACCAAGGCTGAGGCATCTTTGAACATACTAGTGCCAGCTTTACATGCAAACTCGGTGTCTACAGCGTCTACTCCTTGGATGTCACCTTCCTCTTCGCCAAGCTGAAGAACCTGAGCCACCTTTGAAGCAATTGGTTTAACAGCATACGGATTTGATTCGGAACCTACGTAGACTTTTCCAACCCATGAACTGTCAAGTCCCGAATGGATAAGCGCAAGTTTTCCAGCCTCAACGGCTGCGGTAACAGAATCTTCGTCGATGAAGGGAACAGCACGCTCCAAACTTTCTTCCTTTATTCGGAAACGCGAAGTATAAGCACCATAACCCACAATGCCGGGCAAATCATATTCTTTGGTTGGTTGAACCACCTTATACTCTTGATGAGGATAATACTCATCAGCCAAGGTAAACGCTAAAGAAATTGTTGGAATAACCTCACTTTTTCCCACTGCATAACGTCTTCGAAACCGCGGAATTACGTCCCTGCCTTCAAGACTAGCTAAATCAACATCTTCACCGTCACAAATCAGCTGGTCAGTTAATCTGGCGGGAACACGGATTTTGCCATCATGAAAAGATACTATGCCGTAGATGTAGCTGGAGAGTTTACTGAATTTATTTGTGGGTTCGTTGACGTAGGTGCAGACTTCTAGTTTGCCCTTGTCGTAGAACAGGTCTATGCTGTCCATTTTGCCGAAGCTTTTTCTTCCGCAGTTACTGCAATAATCGCGAACTTCAAAGTATTCTTTGCCGCAACTTTGACAACGACAAGCCTTTAAGCGGTCACCTAAATAAGAAACCCGTCTTTCTATCGGTTCACTACTCATTCTTGCCCTCTCCTAAAATGGTTACGTATGCTTTAGTTCCAAAACCCTCGAACTCCAGCACAGCACCATTCTTTGGTGAACCCCCATCAACATGAACTTGTCTTTCGCCAGCTTCACTGCGAAGTTGGCGGTAAATCTCGTAAATCTGTGCGCCACCAGTTGCTCCCAACGGATTACCGTCTGCTTTTAATCCGCCGTTTGTATTCACGTAAAGCGGTTTGCCATCTATGTCGTAGCAGTTTTCGCAGCCATGAATACTTTTCCAAGCCATTCCAGGGTGGCAGAAGCCCAAGTCTTCGAGCGAAACCATCTCCATCACTGTAGATTGGTCATAGACTTCGATAATGTGTAAATCAGAGGGTTTAACTTTGGAAGTTTTGGTTGCACTTTTCATTGCAAGCTCAGCAGCGACAAAGTGGGACAAATCTTCTCTTTTAGGGTAGTTCAGGTAGTCTGTTGCTGAACCGCAGCCTAAGATGTGGATAGGTTGTTTAGTCATTTTTTTAGCGACTGAGTCGCTTGTAAGGATTAAAGCCGAGGCTCCATCGGATATTGGGGCGAAATCGTAGAGTCCCAAGGGTTTATGTGCGGTTTTCCGTGCGGTTAGGACTTGGTCGATTGTGATTTTTCTTTGATATTGGGCATACTTGTTTTTGGTTGCGTTCGCATGGTTCTTAACAGTAACCTCTGCGAGAGCAATGTAAAGTTTTTCAAGATCTTCGCCACTGATGTGGTGTTTTTTTATGTAGGCACGAAGCATCAGTTCATGGTTTGATTCGGGTGTGCCGCCTGCAAAGTAGCTCCAAGGGTCATCGAGAAGCATGAGGTCGTCGCGGATCTTATCCCAGCGATCCGTCATCTTTTCTATTCCGCCCACCAACACCGTATCATAGACTCCGGCTTGAATTGCATTGCAAGCCGTCAGCAACGCAGCACTAAAAGAGCGGGTAACTTCCATGGGAACATGAAGTTCAGTTAATTCTGAGAGGAACCCCTCTTCTAAACCCAACTTATTAGTGATGGGTAAAAAGCAATCAGACATGTAACATGCTTCAAGATCTTTGCGTTCCATGCTGCATTCGTTTGAAGCGGCAAGCCATGCTTCCTCTATTAGTTTTTCTGGTTCTTTGCCGTAGTGTTCTCCAAACTTTGTGCGGCCAACAGCAACGATAGCTGGGCGATTTTGCATTCAAGGTCTCCCGTCTTTGGATAACACTTAAGATTTTTCAAAATGACTATTAAGGGTTTGCCAAATTACTCCCAAAAAAAGGGAACAGCACAAATACTAAAACAGAAAAAATGCGCTACTACGGCTAATACAAAAAGAGAGGCAACAACAAAAATTAACACTTACAACTTCATTGTGCTTCATTGTTTATCTCATTTTCAGTTAACTGAAGTTTTGTGGTTTCTACGAGGGCTTGAAGTTTCTGGCTTAGCTCCACTGTATACGCTGGAGCATTCGTCAATGCCTTAAACTCATCTGGAAGCTTGGAGAGGTTCTCGGATGCATTATTGCGAATTTCGTCAAGCGAGGGCAATTCATAATTTAATTTGCCGTTTTCCATTACCATAACAAGCAATGGGTCACCTTCAAATTTCTCATCTGCCAAAGCAACGGTGTCTCCTTTAAACTTGCCATCGGCACCTTTGAAGCGATAAACCTGTTTTCTTCCCGGCAGCGTAATTTTATCTTTGCTTAACTTCATAATAGGCGAAAAACTGCCATCGGACGCCGTGGTTTCACATAGTTTGTAGATAACATCTAGATATGGACGGTCAGCAGAAGTTCCCATCTTAGTGCCAACACCAAAAGCATCAATCTTCGCACCGTCCTCAAGCAATTGAGTTATTCTATATTCGTCTAAGTCGCCGCTGACAAAAATCTTTATGTAATCTAATCCGTTTCGGTCGAGGATTTTTCGGACTTTTTGACTGGTTTCAGCCAAATCTCCGCTGTCGAGACGTACCCCGCCCAATTTAAATCCGTTTGCTTCCAGTTCCTTCGCGACTACAACTGCTTTTTCTGCACCTGCAAGGTCGTCGTAGGTGTCGATGAGAAGAGTGGATTTGTTTGGGAAGGTTTTGGCAAACGCGCGGAATGCGTCGATTTCTTTTGGGTAAGACATAATGAATGAGTGGGCCATCGTGCCGAAGAGTGGGATACCGTATGCCATGCCAGCTAAAACGTTGCTTGTGCCTTGGCAACCTGCAATGTAGCTGGAACGGGCCACTTTAATTCCCGCATCTATACCTTGTTCGCGCCTTAAACCGAATTCGATAACAGATTTGCCTCTGGCAGCTTGGATCACCCGTGAGGCTTTAGTGGCTATCATCGTTTGCAGGTTAATTGTGTTGAGTAGAAAAGTCTCTACCAGTTGGGCCTCGATGATTGGGGCAGTTATTCGCATCAAGGGCTCGTTGGGGAACGCTAAAGCGCCCTCAGGAATAGCCCATACATCCCCCGTAAACTTGAAACCGTGTAGATATTCGATGAAGTCGTGACGAAAACCTTGTTTTTGCAGGTAACCTAAATGTTCATCGGTAAACTTGATGTTTTGTAGGTACTGAAGCGCTTCTTCTAAGCCTGCAAAGAGAAAGTAGCTGCGGTTTTCTGGTAACCGCCTAATGAAGAGGTCGAATGTGGCAGGCTCAAAGTTTTTGTTGTCAAAGTAGCTTGCACACATCGTTAACTCGTAGAAGTCGGTGAAGAGGCTCATGTTTTCCGCTGTAAGGGGTCCCAGAAAACTTCTCATGGGCTATTAGAGGAAGGACTTGCGATTTAATTCTTTCTAGCCTGTTGAGCGGTTGTACGCTCTATTTAAAATGATAGATTTGGTGTTCTAATAAGTAGACTTAAAAGCAAACACAGCAAACAAAGGACTGATATCCATGCCGCTAATGTACCCTATCAAACATGTCTTTCGCAACTGGAAACTATTCACAGCACTCTTAATCGGCATAACTTTAGCGGCGACTTTCTGTGCAGCAATAGGCGTAAAAGCCAACATAGCCGCTGAGCAGTCGCTGGATAAGCAGATTAGCAATATTGTAACAGACATCGGATTTACCGCTAACCTCAACCAGTCAAACCTTGCTTTAGCCTACAACAACATAACGCATGTCGATGGGGTCAAAAACGTTGATACTGTGGCGAGTTTCAGTGCACCCCTCAGTGAATCCACAGATAACTATACAACACAAGATTATTCACAAATCTACAGTTTTCCGGATTCTTCACGAATTTATGGTGAGTGGCAAAACAAACCTCTTGACGGCATCCCGGAAAACTATACTTACTTAGTCGCCGGCAGCTCCCTTGCATCGAAAGTAAAAATCGGCGACAACGTCACAACCATGATTAGTTTCCCACAGCCAAAATACTACAACCAATCGAACGTCTACGTTAATTTGACTGTGGCAGGTTTTGCCACGTTGTCCGATAACGGCTACTCTTATCTCACAAACAATAACGGCGATATCTATTATGGCAGCAGCACCTCAGGTTTCGTTTCAACACATCCGGTTTTTACCGGAGGTCTCATCGACGCCAGCTCTATTGGCAATTATAGAAGCAACAGCCTGATTGTAGACTGGAACAATACGCTAACAAAACTTTGGAAAAGCACGTTGGACAGCAGCACCGTGAGTATTACTTTCTCAGTAACTGTCGACCGACAAAATCTCATCAACCCATGGAACATCCAATCATCAATTACCAACGTGAACAAAATCTCTGACAAAATCCAAAACCAAGTTATGGCCAACTACTTAACCAACGGCTACCTTAACAACATGCTAGTTAATTCTTTGCAAAACTATCAAAACAACTTTAACACTATGTTAACGAGTTTCGTCTTTGTTTCAATTCCAGTATTCTTTGTCGCATGGTATTTGGGCTCCACAGTTTCTGATGTGTCGTTCAACATTCGCCGTCGGGAAATTGGCCTCTTATCAACCAAAGGGCTTTCAAGCGGGCAAATACAGCGGATGTTTCTCACAGAAGCTTTAGTTATTGGCCTAATCGGAGGGGCACTCGGCGTTGTTGGCGGCTTAATTTTAAACCAATACTACATTGGCACAATAAACTTTGCTAATCTGTTCGCCTCTGAAATATTCAGCCCCACTATCGCCGTAGTCACGATCGTTTTTGGCATCGTACTGTCACTAGCCTCAGTATTCTGGTCCTCTAGAAAAGCTTCTCGCATACCTGCAGTTGATGCCCTAAGAGACTATTTGCCCATGGAAAACAAATCACGTTTCTGGTCTGCTCTGCATTGGGTAGCGCTGATCATGGGAAGTTATAAAATCGTTGTGCTTGCATTAGGGGTTAACATTCAACAAGTAATCTACCAAGCCACAAGCTACTCCATCGGCGGCTTTTTCTTATCCGTAATTGCAGTTCCGTTGGTATTGTTCGATGGCTTAATGGGTTTAATAGGTCCAATCCTGTTCCTCTGGGGCCTATGTAATATCTTGATCCGGGATTCGGATAAATTCCAAAGAGCCGCCTCCAAAATCTCATCCGTTATGGGAGAATTAGGTGCGTTAGCCGCGAAAAACGTGCGGAGAAACCCCGCTCGCTTAGCAGCTATAGGTTTCATGATTGCCTTCATCTTAGCTTTCAGCGTACAAGTAACTGGGCAAATTGCAAGCCAACAAGACTATATCGTGCGAAACGTCCATCAGAACGTCGCCGGTCCAGGCTCAAACATTGGAGCAGATGTTGTGGTCAGTATAAATAACGCTTCACGATCTCAAGCCATCTTTAATGACATTTTAGGAAACGTGACAAGCATTAGTAATGCAACAATACAACGTTTAATGACCGCTCAATTGAGCGATAGTTATTCGCCTATGCAGATAAGAACCATAGATCCTGATAACTTTACTGCAGCCGCCTACTATGAACCAGAATGGTTCACCGGCGCAAGCATTCCTCAGATGATGACAGACCTAAAAAATAACAATAACACAATCATACTTGACCGAAGCGTAGCCAAACAATTAGGTTTAAACCTCTATGATCAAGTTGGCATCGACTTCAACTCAGTCGCCCGGAAACTACGAATAATTGGGTTCTTTGGTCCTGAACCAAGCGACAGCACTTTACCCCAGCAGACCTACAATGGCCCCGAGGCCACAAAATATGTTAACCCAATGTTCTACTCGTACGTGCCTGCAAATCTCTTCAACATGAGCGAATACAGCGATGTCTACAAAGTTGAATCCTTCACAACATACTACCTCATAAAGCTCGATCCGGGTATCAACGGAACTTTGGTTGCGAACCAAATACAAAAAGTAGACCCCACAGAAATAGTCAGCGTGAACTCCTTTGACCAAGAAATGCAGCAAACAACCGCATACAACAACGTTGAAACCTTCACTAACCAACAAATTCTAGACATTCAAAGTTTAGGCATCGTCTTTGCGGTCCTCTCCGCTTCAGTTGGAACAGCCTTAGTAGCTATCATCAGCTTGAAAGAAAGAAGCCGCGAAGCCACACTCATGAGCGTTCGAGGCTTATCTTACCGTCAATTAGTCTGGATGTTCCTCACCGAAAGCATGGCGATCATAACATTCACCGTAATCATAGGCGTCGTCGTCGGAGTGATAATAGTCTATGGCTCTGTAGCTTCAGCAAATGCATCACTATACACCGTACAACTAGTAAATCAAAGACTAATATTCCCAACCAACGCCATAGAAACTATCGGAACATACATCGTTCTGGTTTACGCTTCCACAATCGGAGCAATCCTAGTAATGACGAGTCAATATGTTACAAAACTTGAAAAGATGGTTAGAACAAGATGAGTGGAATTAATGTAAAAATTAGAGACTTAGTCAAAGTGCACCATACAGGAAAAATCGAAGTGCAAGCCCTCCGAGGCTTAAATCTTGACATAACCTCAGGAGAGCTAGTTTCTATCATTGGTCCTAGCGGAAGCGGCAAATCTACCCTGCTAAACATAATCGGCGGATTAGACAAAGCCACAGCAGGTACCGTACAAGTAGGCGACAAAATCGTAACCAACTTCTCCGTTCGACAACTCGTCGACTACCGACGCAAAATAGTCGGCCACATATTCCAAAATCTCAACTTAATCCCAACCCTAACAGCCCAAGAAAACATCGAATTCGCAATGGTTGCCTCAGGAGTTGCACGCAGCAAGCGCAAACAACGAGTTCAAGAACTCCTCACAACAGTGGGCTTGCAAGACCGCGCCCACCATAAACCTGAAGAATTAAGCGGTGGTGAACAGCAAAGAATCGCCATCGCCTCAGCCCTAGCAAATGATGCGCCAATTCTATTAGCAGATGAGCCAACGGGCGAATTGGACACAGCAAACGCAAAAATCATCGCAGATTACCTGGTTAAAATCAACCGGGAACTCGGCAAAACCATAATCATGGTTACACATGACCCAAGCGTCGCCCGCGTCTCCACTAGGATACTGCGCATCGAAGACGGCGTAATAAAAACGGCATTGGCGCCCTCAGAGGTTATTGTGCAGGAAAAAGCAGTGTCATATGTGGACCAGATTAAAGCTAGAATCGGCGAAATCAACATGCAAATTCAGCAGCTAGACAGTGACTTCCGATCTGAGCGGATGGATGGAGACGAATATGTGCAAAAACGCCAAACCCTAAAAAACATCAGAGACAGCCTCAAAGAAGAATGCAGCCGAATGGGAGTAATTCCCCCATAAATCCTGTTTTAACACGCTACTTATGGGTAAAGAAAATTTTCACTTTCACTCAACCCCCCACTGCACAAAATACTCCTCTATTCGTGTGTTTTAAATAACCCTAATCATACATCAACACTAAAAGTGTTGATAAGAAATGACTGAAGACTCCGACGTTGAAACGCAAGAAAACATCGAAGAACCAGAAGAAGAATCCATACTTGAAACAAACAAGAAAAAATACCAATTCATAGAGGACCTACCAGGCGTTGGACCCGCAACAGCGACGAAACTCAAAGAGCTCGGCTACCACACCGTAGAATCCTTAGCAATGGCAACCAGCCGTGAACTGGACCCCGTCGGAGTAAGCGAGAAAAAAGCTTTCCAAATCATCGAAGCTGCACGTTCATCCGTCGGCATCTCATTTATCCGAGCAGACGAACTCTTCAAAATGCGCCAAACCGTCCTGCGGGTAACTACCGGCAGTAAAGCCTTAGATAAGATTGTAGACGGCGGCTTAGAAACTCAAACTATAACAGAGTTTTACGGCGAATACGGTTGTGGCAAAAGCCAAATGTGCCATCAACTATGCATCAACGTTCAGCTGCCACCAGAAAGAGGTGGACTCAACGCTGCAGCCCTCTACGTTGACACCGAGAACACATTTAGATTGGAACGCATCGTGCAGATGGCGAAAGCTGCAGGTTTAGATCCAGCTGAAGCAGTTAAAAAAATCATTTATGCTGAAGCCTACACCTCCGACCACCAGATGTTCCTGCTTGAAAACGCAGACGAAATCATAAAAGCCAACAACATAAAACTAATCATAGTTGACTCGTTAACTGCTCATTTCAGAAGCGAATACATCGGAAGAGAAATGCTTGCATCCAGACAACAAAAACTCAACAAACACATGCATAAACTCATCGCGCTGGCAAGAGCATTCAACGCCGTAGCAGTCGTAACCAACCAGGTTATGGCTAAACCCGACCAATTCTTCGGTGACGCCATTCACCCAATCGGTGGAAACATCGTTGGCCACACAAGTGCTACACGAATCTACCTCAGACGAGCTTCACATGGACCAATACGTATCGCACGTTTAGTTTCAAGTCCTTATTTGCCGGAAGGTGAGGAAATCCTTAAAGTCACCGAGAACGGAATAGAGGATGTCTCTGAAGAGGAGAAAGCAACTAAACCGCGTGGACGCTAAGTATGCCGATTTCACAAGCCCTAGTAACCAGGTACTTCCAGCTCATAGTCAGCAGGCAATTCACAGAAGCTGAACGTGAGTTGGAGCGAGTTAAACAGAAAATGCAGAAGACCGAATGGAACAGAGGATACTTCCGCGCACTCTACGGCATGTATCTTTCACGCAAGAACAGCGCCACAGACGACTATGCATTCTTTTCCAAAGTAGATTTCTCCGACAAAGTTACATTGCATGCGTATCGAAAAGAGTTCCTAGAACACATGGGCAACGGATTACATGGCGATTTTGACCGAGGATACTTCTCAGCTTGGGCAGATTGTATGCGCATCATTGCTCGCATGGATGTTCCAGCGCCACAGAACGGTAACGGCAAAGCGGCAGGAGAAGAAAAAATTGAAACCCTCAGAACCGATAAAAGTCAGGCGACAATAGCGAATTTTCTGAAGAAGCAGCCCGATAAAGAAGAAGAATAAATTTTTTTTATGTGAACCCAAGGGCACTAGCGAATATTGTGTAGAATAGGACAAAGAAGGATAGCCAAGCAAAGAAGTACATGCCAATGGCTGTGCTTAGGATTTTCGATTGTTTCTCTATTTTATTCTTGTAGTAACCTCTCAGGATGTAGTAGGTTACAAAGTAGATGAGTAATGCAGCTGTGATGCTGTTTAAGAGGGTAGTTAAGTCTAACAATGCAGCCTTGCCGCCGAAAAAAGCAAATATGAATGCTGTTACTACGCCTGCAATTATGCCCAATACAACTCTTAACCAGTAAAGTTGAACGACAGGTGTCATGTGAATCTAATCCTTGCTGTGTATATTTTATTCTTACTTAAAAAAGATGCCTAAGTATTAATCGTTTCTGCCTTCAATTTCCAGTATTTTCTGTTTTTTGGTAAAAACGGTTAATTCATAGCCCACTAAGATATTAGATTCACAAGCATTGGTGAATGGGTTGCGCAAAAAAGAGTTTTCAAGCTTTGACATTGCTGCCGCAATCAAAGAATTAAAGACCATTTTAGCAGATTCCAGAGTGAACAACATCCACCAACTTGACGAGAAAACCGTCATATTCAAACTTCACAAAACCGATTTACCTCCAATTCGTCTGGTGATGGAAGCGGGCAGAAGACTGCATGCCACCAGCTATGCAGAAGAAAACCCTGCTGAACCACCAGCCTTCTGCATGATACTAAGGAAATACCTGCGTGGCGCTTGGGTCGCTGGCATTGACCAATACGAGTTTGAAAGAATCGTAACAGTTAGCTTTCGAACTAAAACTGGGTTGCTGAAGCTGGTAGTGGAGCTTTTCGGCGACGGAAACATAATATTAACCAACGATCAAAACGTCATCATTCACGCGTTGGCCTTCAAAAAAATGCGTGACCGCGATATCCTGCACAACGTGGTTCTGGAGCTTCCGCCTTCAAGCGGCAAAAACCCATTTAAAGTAACCCAAACCGAACTTGAAGAAGCCCTCAAAAACGCAGGAGAAACAGAGGTAGTCAGGTCAATTGCAAGGTTTTTAGGGGTTGGCGGAGTTTACGCAGAGGAGATTTTACTTCGAGCTTGCGTGGATAAAACTAAACATTGCAACACAATAACAAGCATTGAAGCGGAAGCAATTTTTGGTGCTCTGCAAACTTTGTTGTCGGCAGTTTCAGGCGGCAAATTGGAAGCATGCATAATTTTGGGCGAGGAAGGCGATTTTTTGGATGTTGTGCCCATCAAGCTGAAACGTTATGAAGGCTGCAAACTGCAAACCTATGAGAGCTTCAATCAAGCGTTGGATGAATTTTATTTGCGGGTTACGGTGGCTGAAAGAGCCGTTAACCACCTCGAAGTTGATAAGATAAAAAAAGAAGCCGAACGGCTAAAGCGAATTGTTGCGGACCAGGAAAAATCAATCCAGGAAGATGAAACCAAATCCGAACGCGACAAACTCATCGGCGACACCATCTACGCACACTTTAATGAAATCCAAACTTTCCAAGAACAACCTTCTTAAAGCCAACAATCAAGGACACGACTGGAACACAATCATAACAACAGTTATGGCTGCAAAAAAAGCAGGCAAAGTGCCGGCGGCCTACGTTGAAGGGTTCGACGGCAAAAACCTTGCATTAAACTTATCAGTTGACAATTATCATTTCAGCTTTAACCTGCGAGATTCAATCTTCGACAATGCCAACAGGTACTATGAACATGGCAAAAGGGCTAAGGAGAAATCCCAAGGTGCCCTCTCAGCGCTTACAGGATTCTAAGAGAAAACTTGGTAAAATCGAACGCGAACTGGCTGAAGCAGAAGAATTGAAGAGTTTAAAGCCAGCACAAATCATGGAAGCCCTCTCTAAACGCAAAGAAGCAATGGAGAACAAGGAATGGTATGAGAAATTCCGCTGGTACACTTCCTCAGATGGATTTTTGGTTGTTGCAGGCAAAGACACTGTCAGCAACGAGGTACTAGTCAAAAAGCACACTGCTCAGGAGGATGTGGTTTTTCACGCTGAAATAACAGGGTCACCGTTCGTCGTCATTAAAGCTGAGGGTAGAGAGATAAGCGAGCAGGCGTTACGAGAGGCTGCTGACTTTGCAGCTTCTTTTTCTCGGGCTTGGCGAGAAAACCTTGGGACAGCAGATGTTTACTGGGTTAAAGTTGACCAACTCAGCAAGAGTGGACCATCTGGTGAGTCAGTTCCGCATGGCGCTTTTTTTGTCGTGGGCAAACGCAACTGGTACAGGAACACCCCCTTGAGAGTGGCAATAGGCATAATCGTTGGCGAAGAAACGAGTTTTGTTGGGGGGCCAGTTGAAGCTGTGAAGGCGAAAACAAAGGCTTACGTGGTCTTGGTTCCCGGAGATACTGCGGGAAAAGAGTTACTCAAGCAGATCCTCAAGTCTCTAATGCTAAAGCTAACAAAGGAACAGCGAGAAAAAGCAGGCAAAACCTCGATTGAACAGGTCCGGGAATTTGTACCTTATACCAAAGGTATTATAAATCAAAAAGCAACCTAAGGAAAAAAACTGATTGAATTATTCTTAAGAAAATGAAAAAATGTTTTATTGTGGACGCTGAAACAGCTCGGTTGAAAACACTCTATAATTATCGATTCGAGGGGGTTTCTCAAGCTGATTTTCGACTTTTTTTGTTGCTCTAGCAAACACATCTAGCTCGGATTTCTTGAGTGCGTCTTCATCTTGCCAGAGCGTTAAGATAGTTACTGCCTTTGGGTCCTCAAATGAAAGCAGCGACATGTAACCTCGAAAACCCTCCGATTCCTGGGCTAAAGTGTTAAGAATTTTGTCAAGTTCAGCAAAGCCTTCTTCGCGTTTTCCAGCTTTGAAATACCAAAAAGACATTCGAGCCAAAACCACCGAATTCACCTAAAAACAATTGCAGCTCCCTTCATTTATAGTTTTAACGTTGACATTTCTGGTTGTTAAGCAACTAGGCGATTGCAAAACAGGTGTGCACTAGTTTTTTATTTCCAAGTCGACAATATGAAATTAGGTGATTTATTGGATAAAGTTGACTTAAAAAAAGAGCTAAAAAACTCTACAATCCCATCAGCGAAAGAAGTATCGATCGTTGATGTTCCAGCTATGAATTTTCTATTAGTTGAAGGTGAAGGTGCACCCACATCACCTCAATATAGCGAGGCGATTGAGGCATTATTCAGTGTCGCTTATACGCTTAAATTCATGGTTAAAAAAGGAAAAGGTGTAGATTACACGGTTATGCCGCTTGAGGGGTTATGGTGGGTTGATGACATGACCAAGTTCAGTGCGGAGCGAAAAGACGAGTGGAAGTGGACGGCTATGATAATGCAGCCCAAATACGTTTCTGCTGACGACTTTCAGGCGGCGGTGGAACAGGTAAAAAAGAAGAAAAATCCAGCAGCACTGTCCAAGGTGCGGTTTGAAAGTTTCAAGGAAGGAACCGCCGCACAAATAATGTATATTGGACCATTTTCAGCTGAAGGACCAACCATAACAAAAATGCATGCAAATATTCAAAACAGCGGACATACACTTAGCGGCAAACATCATGAAATCTACCTAAACAACCCAGCCACAACTGCACCAGAAAAATTAAAAACCATCTTAAGACAACCTATGAAATAATGGTTGAAAAAACAATAATACGTCTTATCCACTTAGGGCTATTGAAGTCTGCTTTCAGCGACCTCTCTTCCCTTGCAAAAAAACAGCACAAACCCAAGCCGACGGGTAGGAGAAATGCACATTAGCTCCGCAAAGCTTAGAAGTAGTAGTCGAAAGATTTTGTTTTTCTTCGTCGACTACTTCCAACCCTAACCGTTCCTTGACAGGGCCAGGTACTCACTACGTATTGGATGTTGCCTATCCCTGAATTGCCAACTTATAGGAATCTTACAAGCAATATCCTGAAAGCAGCATTAGTTCTGTTTGAGTCTTTCGGCAAGATCAACAATTTGCTGCCTGAATTTCTCACGCATCTTAATGAAACGCATCGCAGCTGAAGGATGGATAACTTGGATATATTCAATGCCTTCCATTCGCGGGGTCTCTTTTGCCGATGCACCGAGAAGTACGATTATTTGTGGATTAATTACTCTAATTTGCGTAACCAAGTAAGGCAAACATGCTCTGACTTCATCGTCATATGGTTTCCGGTTTTGGGGAGAAACATGCTTAACTATGTTAGTTATGAAAACCTCTTCGCGTTTTATCCCAAATTCGACAAGCGTTTTGGTTAGGTATTTTCCTGCTCTTCCCACAAATGGTCTTCCGGATTCGTCTTCATCGGCGCCGGGGTTCTGCCCCACAAACATAATCCGAGCGTTTAGTGGTCCCTCGCCTGGTACACCGTGTTTAGCTCCTTGCCATAGCCTGCATTTTCTACAATTGTAAATCTGATTGTTCAATTCTTCCATAGACAAGTCATCGCCCCTGTTGCGGCATATAGTTTAGTTACGCAACCTTAAAAAATGCCTCCTGCCTAATAGTTAAATCAAGTTCTTGTCAGTCAAACACACGAACTTATTCGGTGATTTAGCCAATTTTTGAGGAAAAAAAATGACAAATGAAGAATCCGTTTCTGAATCTATAATCGGCAGCGCAGTTCGCGTCTTAATGAGGGTAGCTTTTGTATTTGAACCCTTAGCACCAACGGCCATTACTGTTTTGATGAACAGGGAGTTGCATCGTTTCAAAGAAGCTGGCGCAATTGGTAATTACAAAGCACACACTAAACGTCTTGGCAAATACCATTACCGAATTACGATGGATTTGGATTTAACTGGGATGCAGGCTGTGCATCTTTTGAGTAACTTGTTTCCTAAACGATTAAGTCGATTCAGGAGGTGGTTCCATGACTGAAATGAATGACAAAAAAGGCAAGTTGAAAATAACTGTTGAACTTGAAGTTAACGAAGAATTGATGGATGTTGTTAAAGATGCAATGTCTAAGGCTTCCGCAAAGATTCCTGAGATGATGCGACGAGGCGGAGAAAACAAACAGTAAATATTCCATCTCGAATAATTTCAAATATTTCTTTTTTTTGGATAATACTTAGTTTTGGCTTGCTTTCTCTAATACTTGAATTATCAAGTCATCACGTATATGTTCAGATATGGCTTCAGCTTCCTTTGGGTCCGCAACCTCTCGCATGTGTTTTTCAACGTGGGTTTCTATGGCTTTGCTCATTAGTTTAACGTTGGGTACGACCAAGATTATTTCTCCGCAAAGACATTTAATCGAAGATAAACAATCGTCATCAGTTTTTTTCTCAGATTTTGGAATTGTCGGAAGGCTCCTATTTTCGATAAACATTTCCACTTACCATGCATGATTGTATAAAAATTTATTCTAAATCGTTTTTTAATTCTTCAACAACAAAAAATCAGTTTATTGAAGAAAGTGGTAGTAGCGATAATTTTTGATGCTATTTAAAAGGTAAAACCACAATTTCAGTTACCCAGCATTAATAGCATCTATGGTGCTAAGAAGTGATTCTGATCAAAGAAAGATTTTATACTCAAACAGCCTCTTTCTAAATAAGGATACTTTATGAAGTTTTTAATCATACAAAAAATTAAACGCGATGTTCCACTGGAGAAATGGTCAAAACTGCTTCCTTTGCAATTCAAATATTTTGACTCATTAGAAAAAGAAAAAGTTCTCGAAGCCACCTACCACCTCATCGGGCAACAGGGCAGCATGCTCATCGTCAACGTTGACTCAGATGAGAAACTTTCAAAAATCATAGGACAGGACCCAATGTTCTTCGATTCTGAACGTGAAATCTACCCCTTAACTACCCGCCAAACGCATGAAAAACAAATCCGAGAGCTTCTAAAGCCTTAGACAGCGGTTTTTGTTGTGGGTTGTCACGGCGGTTTTAGTCTAGACGAAGCAACGAGGCGGTCATGGTACAATCCTGACGCCATCTTAAAAGAATTGCAACCGGGCATGGTTTTCGTGGATGTGGGCTGCGGCGACGGATTCTTCAGTATTTTAGCTGCAAGAAAAGTAGGTGAAACAGGAAAAGTCTACGCAGTAGATATCGACGCTTCAGCCATTGAAAAAGTCAAACAAAAAGCGAAAGCTGAAGATTTAAACAACATTATGTCAAAAGCAGGCAAAGCGGAAGACACCGTGTTCTGTAAGAGTTGCGCTGACTTTATAATCTACAGCATGGACCTCCATGACTTCAGCGACCCAGTCAAAGTACTCCAAAATGCCAAACAAATGATAAAACCCAACGGGCAACTGTTAGATTTGGATTGGAAAAAAATCGAGATGCCGTTTGGTCCACCAGTTTCTATTAGGTTCAGCGAAGAAAAAGCGTCAGGATTGATTGAATCTGCAGGATTTACTGTTACAGATGTTAGGGACGCTGGTCGCTACCATTACCTGATAACAGCAAAACCATAAGCTGGCTATTCGGCGTTTGCGTAGAGCTCTAGCAAATCCTGTTTAAACCTGTCTGAATCGTCCTTGTAGGCTGAGTGGTTTGCTCCTTCGTAGACGATGAGCTTAGCGTTGGGAAGTTTGTCAGCTAAAACACGCATGTCTTCACTTGAAACTATGTTGTCTTCCGAACCCCAAACGATGGTAGTTGAAAACTTGAATTGACTGTACATAGGCACTAAGTCTGGTTGAAGCGCTCTTGCAGGTGAAACCAACAGTAATCCCTTCACCGGAAACCGCACCGCATACCGTAACGCAATGTTACCCCCTATGCTGGCACCGACAAGAACAGGGACTGCTGAACCAAAAAAGGTTTTGACTGCTTCATTCACGAAAGCAATGTTTTTTTCCGAGTCACGGGTTTTAGGTTGGCATTCACTCTTCCTGCCATAAGGCATATTAAGTGCAAGAAAGGGTACGCGTTTTTTCATGAGCAAATCGGTTACGCCTATGCGCTGCCAAATATCAGCAGTATAAGACAATCCATGCAGGAAAACAATGGGAACTCCGGTAGCGGTGTAGTATAAAGCTGGGCACTTGTAGCCTGATATGTTTAACGATTTTTCCAACCAGCTCACCTTCTAGCTATTTACGCACAGAGTCTTATATCGTTTAAATGAGGTACGAAAGGAATAATAGCTCACAGAAGCAACTATTGTCCGGTGATTTTTTGACGGTTAAAGTCGGCGATAAAGCGCCTGATTTCACATTGCCCTCCCAAATGGGCGACAACGTAACGCTATCAGAGTTTTTGGGAAAAAAGAATATTGTTTTGTACTTTTACCCCAAAGACGAAACGCAGGGATGCACAAAAGAAGCCTGCACTTTCAGAGATAACTATGAAGAACTAACCAAGTTGGGCGCCGAAGTGTTAGGCGTAAGCGGACAAAGCGTGGAATCCCACAAGTCTTTCGCCAGCCATTATGGATTGCCATTCATTCTTCTCGCCGACGAAGGCAACAAAGTTAGGGAACTCTACGGTGTCCCTTCAACGATGGGTATAATTCCTGGGCGAGTAACCTACATTATCGACAAGAAAGGTATCGTACGTCACATTTTCAATTCCCAAACCCAGGCGCCTCGGCATGTGGAAGAAGCAAAGAAAACGCTTGTGGAAATAGAGAAAGAAGAAAAAGCCACCGCATAAGAGAGGAAAAAAATTGCTCAACCTCTACAACACCTTAACGTGCAAAATTGAATCATTCCAGCCAGAAGAGGACAAACAAGTTAAAATGTACACATGCGGTCCTTCAACCTACCAACTTGCACATATCGGGAATTACCGCACCTTCCTCTTCGAAGACATACTTCAAAGGTACCTCGAATACTTGGGATACAAAGTTATACGGCTGATGACTCTAACCGATGTAGAGGATAAAGCGATTGCTCAGGCCAAAAAAGAAAACCTCACTGTGGAAGAGCTAACAAGGAAAAACGAAGCAGTTTTCTTCAAAGATTTTGAACTTTTAAAGATAAAGAAACCCGATTACCCTGTGAGAGCGTCAACTGCGGTGGATCAAGCGGTCAACCTGATTTTGAAACTTATGGAAAAGGGCATCGCTTACCCATTCATATTTGAAGGTGCAAAGAACGTTTATTTTGACCCTTTAAAATTCAGGGGCTTTGGTAAACTCGCTCACTTGGACATGAATAAGTGGCCCACTAAGAGGCGGCGGTTCCACAAAGACACCTATCCTGGTATGCCTTGGAATATGGGGGATTTTGTTCTTTGGCATGGCTGTGATCAAGAAGATGTTTGTTACCAAACCGCTGTTGGAAAGGGCAGACCAGCATGGAACATTCAAGATGCCGCCATGGTAACCAAACATTTAGGCTTCACAATCGACGTAGGTTGCGGTGGAATCGACAACCTAGTACGCCACCATGATTACACGTTGGCGGTTGCAGAAGCGGTTTCCGACAAACAATTCTCAAAGTACTGGCTGCATGGTGGACACCTATTCGTAGAGGGCAAAAAAATGAGTAAAAGCAAAGGCAACGTCTACTACCCCAAAGACCTTTACACCAAAGGCTTTAGCGGCGAACAATTAAGGTTCTTCTTGATTTACGGCCCTTACAGACAGAAGTTGAACTTCACGTTTGAAAAGTTTGCGCAGACAATTCAAAAACTGGATTCATTCAGGAGCATGATCATGGATTTGGAAAAGACTAAGTCCTTGAGTTCGGCAAGGGCACAGGAAGATTTAGAGGGTAAAATCATAGTTGGTTTTGAAGAATGCATGAACAACGATTTGGACGTAAAATCAGCCTTCGACAGCCTCTACGAAACCATAAGTGAACTTCATAAGAAAAGGCAGTCTTTAAGCGAAAAAGAATTAAAAAATGTGATAAATGGATTACACAAAGTTGACGGTGTGCTGCAATGCCTCTTCTAAACCAGGTCGCCCACTAACTTTACGCGTTGGAACGCCTCTTCGCGGTGCGGTGCCATTTCGAGTTCTTCCGTTAAGTCTTTTCCTGCATCATGCATGCCCATGTGATCGCCCTCCATCCAGAAACTGCTGTCTGAAACATCGTATACTTTTCCTTTGTAGGCAAGGTAAGCTGGTTTTCCGTTTTTTCCGTTGTTTTCTTGAAGTTCTTGGCGTGTTACTTTTTTTGGTTGTGACAAAAAATTCACCTTTTCTTAATTTGTTAAAAGTTTGAAGATGGTTTTAAAGGTTTAGGGATTCAAAGTCATTAGTTACTGATGGTTGGGCCAGTTGATGATTGGTAGTTGGCGTTTATGTTTATGCTGCCAAGGTTAGTTTTGCTGTTTATTTCGATGTTGCTTGCTGCAGGATAATTGTCAGATTGGATAGGCGATTGGTTACCTGAAAAATGCTGAACATCCACATGGATGCTGCCTAAGTTGGTCTGAGAAACAAGTTTGGCTCCAACACCATCATCGACGACTAAGCCAACGTTTACTGAACCCAAATCAGTAACAGCGTTAACCATCAGATTTCCCTGAAGAGCCTTAGTTTCAGTTATATCCATTGTTACGGAACCAGCATTTGTCTGTAAAGTCATCGAGTTATTGCCTTCAACCCTGGCTTGGTTCATCCTAAAATCAACGGAACCAGCTTGAGTTCTCAGTGTTACGTTTCCTGCAATTGTTGCGTTTTCAAGGTTTGATTGGACAGCTCCTGCTTGGGACTGAAGGTTTAGGGAGTCAAAAGTTACAGGTTTATCGACTGTTAAGCTAACTTGCCCAGCTTGAGAAGTAACGTTGAGATTTCGGATTAAGTCAGGGTTAACGTAGATGTCGCAATTAACATTGTACCTGGAAAAAACGTTTGATTGCGTAATCTTCATAGTTATCGTTAACTCGTTACCCACAACGGTGTTGTTGTTGAATTCAACTTGGATGGGGCTTCCGCTCCCGCTGTTGATTCCTTTGGAAGCTGTCCCATCGAGTGTGATTAAGAAATTATTGTTGGATACCTTTTGGGTGAAAATGTTGACTTTTAGCGCTTCGGTTTGAACATTCAGGTTTAACTTGGTGATGCCTATGGTGTTGTCCGGGTAGGATTGGTTAATGTTCACCGTAGCGTAAGAAGCCGTGAACAAAGCCGCAACCATTACACCCACAACTAAAATGGCGATTAACACGATGGCTCCAATTATCAAAGGGTCATTTCTTAGGGGCTTCGTCGGCATTGACTTCGTTGGAGAATATGGAGGAGGAGGAGTGATAAGTGGCGACCATTACAGGTGTTCCGCATTTCTGGCAGAAATGTGCGTCGTCAGCTAGTTTTGTTCCGCATCTTTGGCAATATGGCAATTTTGAAACCTCAAGTTAGAGGGTATAACTATTTAGAAATTTAAGGCTTACCAGAACAGTTTAGAGCTAATTGATAACTCGGCAAGGGCAACCTACGCTTACAAGGTTCTGTAATGATATTATATTAGATCCAAATACTCAATTTTTTTCTGATTTGCAGATTTTTAGTTCAAAGAGGCTTATAGGAATTTTAATAAGGTTGACGCTGAACGATTTGTTGATGATACCTTTGTCTGAAAAAGTTCTCGTAACATCCGCTTGGCCGTACATCAACGTCACCCCACACCTTGGCAACCTCGTCGGCTCCGTCTTATCCGCCGACGTGACAGCCCGCTATTACCGCCTAAAAGGCTCCGACACGATGATGGTGAGCGGTTCAGACACCCATGGCACACCCATCGAGGTTGAAGCCATAAAACAAGGCATAACGCCAAAAGTGTTGACTGACCGAAACCACGCTAAAGTAGCCGAACTCTTCCGACGATGGGATGCCTCTTTTGATAATTACACAAGCACAGAAAGCCCCATTCACAAAGAGTTCGTTCAAAAAACTCTTCTTGAAATCCAGAAAAACGGCTACATCTTCGCTCAAGACACCCAAATGCTGTACTGCGAACATGACCAGCGGTTCTTGCCAGATCGCTTCGTTGAAGGGAAGTGCCCCTATTGTGGCTGCGAGAAAGCCCGAGGCGACCAATGTGACATCTGCGGCAAACTCTTAGAACCCACCGCACTTGTGGACCCTTACTGCGTTATCTGCAATAGCAAACCAACTGTGAAAACCACACGACACTGGTACATAGACCTCACAAAACTTTCTGAACCCCTAACGTATTACCTAAAAAATAACCCGCACCTCCCAACTAATGTTAAAAATTTTAGCTTAAACTGGATAAAGGAAGGCTTAAAACCACGCGCAGTCACCCGAGACGTCGAATGGGGCATCCCAGCGCCGTTTGAGGGAGCAGAGGGCAAAACCATCTATGTCTGGGTAGACGCAGTCTTAGGCTATGTTTCCGCAACCATCGAGCAGTCGCAACGGATCGGGCTACCTGAGAAATGGCGTGAATTCTGGTTCGACAAAGAAGCTAAGACATTGTATTTTGTGGGTAAAGACAACATTCCCTTTCACACCATAATCTTGCCTGCGCTGTTGTTGGCGTCTGGTCAAGGCTACAACTTGCCCTGGAACGTCTCCGCCACCGAATTCCTACAATTCAAAGGCCAAAAAGCCTCAAAAAGTCAACGAGTCGGCATCTGGATAGACGAAGCCCTAGAAATGTTCCCGCTCGATTACTGGCGCTTCTTCCTCATAGCAACTCGTCCCGAAAGCAAAGACACAAACTTCACCTGGTCGGCCTTCACCGAAAAAATCAATGCCGACCTAAACGACACCTTCGGGAACTTCATCCACCGCACTCTCAGCTTCATTAACAGCAAATTCGATGGACAAATTCCAGCTCCAACCAAACTCGACAAAGATGATGAGGCTGTTTTGCATGCGATAAAGGAGAAGGTTGAGCAAGCGGCAAAGGAAATTGAGGATTCATGGCTACAATCCGCCGCAAACACGCTAATCAGCATCAGCCGCATAGGCAACCAGTACCTAAACACCAAAGAACCCTGGAACCTCATGAAGACCGACAAAGAAAAAGCAGGAACTGTCTTCTACGTGGCAGCCCAAGTGGTAAAAGCAATCGCAGTGGTTTCAGAACCCTTCATACCCCAGACTTCGCAACAACTCTGGCAAACCCTCAACCTCCCCGAAACCGTCGTCAAGAGCAACTGGAGCGATGCGTCGAAACCGATAGAAGCTGGGCACAAAATCGCTAAACCAACCCCGTTATTCCACAAAATCGATGCAGACGAGGCAAAACTCGAAGACTTGCTATCTCAGATTAGATCGAAGGCACCTGCAAAATAGGGGCAAACTAATGCAAATAAAAGCTGACCTCCACGTTCACACAACCTACTCGAAAGATTCACTGATAACCCCCAAAGACCTCATTTACTATGCCAAGAAAAGAGGGTTGGACGCTGTTGCGGTCACCGATCACAACGAACTCGATGGAGCCTACAAAATTGCTAAAGAAACAGATTTCCTCGTCATTCCCGGTATGGAAGTATCCAGCAGCGACGGCCACATTGTTGCCCTAAACGTTTCTGAACTCATCCCTAGAGGACTCAGCGCCCCTGAAACGGTACTTCAGATTCATAGAGCAGGCGGAGTCGCAATCGCATGCCACCCCTACGCCTACTTCAAAGGTAGCCTAGAAGGAAACGTTTGCGAAACCTTCGACGCCATAGAAATCATAAACGCCAGAGCATTTCCCTTCAAAAGAAACATAAAAAAAGCTACAGAGACCGCTGACCGTCTAAACCTTTCAAGGGTAGCCGGAACTGACGCTCATTATGGTCCCCAAATCGGTTACGGCTACACCGTTATCGAAGCTGAAGAGGCAAGCGTGGAAGCTATCGCAAAAGCCATTGTTGAGGGGCATTGTCAACCTTTTGGACAAGCTGTTCCTCTTACCTTGAACCTTATGCAGGAGTTTGAAAGGATAAAACGCAGGTTAACAAAAGGCAACCACACATAAGCGCATTATTTTGAAGATTTAAGCCTGAAGGCCAACAAATCAAAACCAATCTTCTTTGCGTCTTTTACAGGGTTAACTTTTGAGGCACCTTTATCTCTCTCAGACCACTGCACTGGAACCTCAGCCACTGGAAAACCCAATTTTTTGCAGAGCACAATCATTTCGGTATCAAAGAAGTACCCGTCAGATTGGGAAATGCTTAGTACTGATTCGGCAACTTCGCGAGTCATAGTTTTGAAACCGCATTGATGGTCATGGACCCCGTCAAAAAAAAGCAGGCGCACCGCCAAATTGTAGGTTAAACTAAACAGAGTCCGCGTAACCCGGCGTTGAACGTGTGAACCTTCGATGTGTCGGGAACCGATTGCCATGCCGCCGTTAGTTTTTACTATTTGCAGAAGCTTCGGCAAGCATGCGAGGTCTGTCGCTAAGTCAACATCCATGAAAGTTATGAATTTTCCTTTGGATTCGCAGAGCGCGTTTTTGATGCCTTTGCCTTTTCCCAGACGCTCTGGCGAATGGAGCAGGACGAGGTTTGGGTTGTGTTTAGCCATTTTAGCCACAATTATATCGGTACCGTCTGTGCTTCCGTCTTCAGAAACGATGATTTCGTATGATTTAGAAAAGGATTTGAGGGCAGCTTCAACTTCCCGCACACATTTCTCAATCTGTCCCGCTTCGTTATAGGCTGGCAGCAGGATTGAAATTTCTTTGTTAAACACCCCACTCTTCAAGCAGTATTCGACCTTTCCAAACTGGGAAACAAATGATGATTCTAACCCATAAATGACTTGTGTATCTCCGCATA
Organism: Candidatus Bathyarchaeota archaeon; assembly: GCA_963809455.1. Taxonomy (GTDB): domain Archaea; phylum Thermoproteota; class Bathyarchaeia; order Bathyarchaeales; family Bathycorpusculaceae; genus Bathycorpusculum. The sequence goes on from CAWEJP010000003.1 coordinate 38,198, forward strand.
AACTTTTACAGCCGTATTCCTCGAGCTATCGCAAACTCTTTTTAGACGCAAGCAATAATTCACACTCCATAAAGGGGTCGCCAAAGATTACCTCACCAACCATCACCAGCGAACAAGCCACACAAAGTTTAGCTGGGTTCGCCAAAAAACATCAATATCGACTGTTACTGCTGGTTTTCTTGATTGGTTTCGCAATTGCTGCCCTGTACAATTTGGGTTATATGTCGGTGCAATGGGACGAAATGCCCCATCTCTATGGCGCCACGATGCTTCTGCGAGGGCAAACTTGGGATTACATGACGACTTACGGCTACTACCCTCCCATTTTTGACCTAGTTACAACGGGTTTCTTCCAGATTTTTGGGGCAACTCAGATTGCTGGGCGTTTGGTGGCGGTGACGTTTTCTTTGTTGGCAATTGGGCTTCTGTTTGAGTTTACAAAGCGTACATATGGTCAAAGAAATGCTTTAATCGCAAGCATTCTCTTGGGCACTATGCCGGGGTTCTTCTGGCTCTCAAGAGTAACCATGCTAGAAACCATGCTTATCTTCTTCTTCACTCTCGTGATGTTTGCGTTCTATTCTTGGATAACCAAAGACAGCAATAAGGCGCTCATTTTCAGCGGTTTAGCTTTAGGCATTGGAGTTTTGGCGAAATATCAGATTGTCGTAGCCGCCCTCGCCATGTTGCTTAGTATCCTGTTTCTTTCTCGAAAACGCCTAAAACTCAGCTTAACAAAGTTTCTGGTAATTTGTGCGATTGCCGTTTTGGTTGTGGTTCCTTGGTTTGTTATGATTTACCACTATGATGGCGTCACGAAATTCCAAACCTTACAATATGTTATGAGTGAAGGCGGACAGGACCGTCCAGCCTACAGCAACCGATTCCAACCCATCCCCGTCTACTACCTCGTCGAGATGGTATGGCCTTTCAACGACATCGCTGTCCACCCGATTTCGCTGCCGATTTTTGCGTTGGGTTTAGCTGGGTTAGGTTTGTTTGCGTATCGAAGAAAGAAACAAGACATTTTCTTTTTGACGTGGTTTGTGGTAGTCTATGTGTTCTTCACATTAATTCCGAATAGGCAGTGGCGTTACGTTACTCCGCTGTTTCCGATCTTAGCCATATCAGCCGCATGCTTCATCATGTTCCTTTACAGCAGACTCCATTCTTGGAAATCTCATCAAATCGGATTCAAATCAGTCCGCACAAAGAAGCTTGCAGCGGCGTTCTTCATCCTCTTGATAGGTTCAGCGGTGGCTTACGCCAGCTACGACTCTTACCAGATGACAGTTAGAGACCAAATCCACATCCCCATCCAAGAAGCCACCGATTACTTGGAAAACCATTTAGACCAAAATCAATCTGCCGTGCTGGTTTGCTCTTTTAACCTTCTTGACCAAGACATGTTCCGTTTCTATTTGCCCAATAACATGTCAAGTGACCAAATCTGGCAGTACCCAGCGTTGGCGATTGACGCTTTTACGCCCAACTTCAATATAACCGAATTCGTGAACCTATGCGTCCAGAGAAACGTAAAATACATAATTCTCTACGACTTCGGAATCAACACACAATTCTTCAACTCAACACTCGACTATACACAGGTCAAAGCTATGATTGCGGCAACAGGCAGGTTTGGGGACCCACAGGACCAGCCATTCTGGGGTGACTTCAACGGTTGGATGGGACACAGAATCTTTTTGGTCCGCTTCTTGGGTTAACATTCCAGAAATTCGAAGCCGGTTTCCTTATTCTTTTCCCGTTTAGCTGTACCGCCAGCTAATTCTAAGACGACGACTTCGCCGATTTGCCAAACCTCTACACCCTTCCGAACACAACCCGTAACCGTGTTTTCGTTTCTGCCAAAACTCGCGTGCATATGCAATTTGGGTTTGCCTTCTTCATCAGTGAAGATTGTTCCGACGCCCAAGCCTTCATGGACGCCCTTGAGAAGAGTAATCATGGGTTCGGGGGGCATTGCTTTGCCGTCTTTTGGTCCCACAACTACTTTGCTTTTATCTTGGACGCCGCCGAGGAAAAAACATAACGCACTTTTTATTTGTTTTTTTGCGGCGAATTTTTCTATGACTTCGTGTAGGATTTCGTCGTTGTGAAGTCTTAGGATGAAAATTCTATTGAGATTGGCTTCTGTGTAATTCAAGGTTTAGTCTCTTTTATGTTTAAAACTGAGAAACTCAAATATAAAAGAGTTCAACTGCACCAAAAACTTTCTGGTAGGCGCAGACTTCTGGGTTATATTCTGTTTAGGTATAGTGTTTTTTTAGCTTCTTCTTTTCGTTTCTGTGAAGGCACGGTTGATGCTATTGTAACCGTTGTTTTGGCGGTTATTTGGCATTTTGCGCTGTGCCTTGCTTCATTTTTTTGTGCCATATTTTTTCGACCTCTTAAAGAGCCAACGACATGTTAAAGTTCACTTATAAACTTTATCCCGATTTTAAAAACGTTCATTGGATTAATAAATGATTGTAAATGAAAAAATATGACAAACATATAGCAGGCTAATTTCACAGAGTCAATCAGATTGATTAGCGGTTGAAACGATCATTCTTCCACACATCAGCGCTGTCACTGTAACCCCGCCGCTCCCAAAATCCCAATTCCTTGCTCCGAGTAAACCCCAAACGCACCACCCAGAGCGCACTCTTATAGGCATACTTACTGGGTACAATCAGCCGCACAGGAGCCCCCAAACCTTCTTCAAGCAACTCACCATTCAGCTTATACGCTAGCATCACATCATCGCCTGATAGTTCCTCTCGAAAAAGTGAAGTTCGATAATTATCGGCACAATCAAAAGTTACCGCACGAGCAACAGTCTTGGGTTTAACGAGTTTTTCGATATCTTGGATTTTGACGCCTTCCCACTTGCAATCCAACACACTCCAACCTTCCACGCAGTGAAAATCACTCAAAGAAATGGTTTTGGGCAAAGCAACAAAATCGTTCCAGCTAAGCTTCACGGGTTTTTCGACTTCACCATCTATAGTTAAGGTATAGGTTTCCAGCTTCAACTGCGGATTCGTTGAAGTTATTCCCGGGTGGTCGTATCCCCAACGCAGGATACGTTCGGTAGCTTCCTGGTCAGGTGGCAACCTTGATTTTTTAGCAGACAAAAAATATCACTGATAACTCATTCACAACTGCGAAAGAAAAAGGTTACTCACCTATAGAAAAAAGCTTGATAGCTGCTTCTGCCTTAGCTCTTCTTTGCTGAAGCCTGAAACCCGAACGCCTACGCGTCGGACGCCAAGTTGTGACTCCGCCAAGAACTTCTCAAAAAGCATGCGCACATTTCTGTTGATGGTTTCCTTGTCTTTTGCGGGTTGTTCAAGTGTTACAGATCGGCTTTTGCTACTTAAATCCACATTAACCGCATAAATAGAAACCAGCTTAAAACTTACGGCTCTGTTGGTTAGATCCCTGTAGACGTCTTCGGTTAGTTCGTTGGTTTTCTGAAGAATAAATTCCAAGTCGCGGGTGTCTTGTTTTAGGGTTCCGATACGACTGATGGATTCGGCTTCTCCCTGCTCAACAACGGGTTCGTTATCGACAGCGTTAGATGCGTTATGAAAGTAAATGCCTGATGATTTGCCGAAGACTTCGATGAGCCTTTGACAATCATATTTTGCTAGGTCGCCGATGGTTTTGATGCCCCTCAGTTCCATGCGAACCATGGTTTTTTTGCCGACCCCCAACAGGTGGTCAACATCTAGAGGTGCAAGAAAAGCCTTAGTTTCTTCAGGTTTAATTATGGTTAAGCCATCGGGTTTTTGGCTGTCGCAAGCAATTTTGGCCACAAGTTTGTTAGGTCCAACTCCTATCGAGAATGATATCCCAACTTGCGCCTTAACATCGACTTTAATTCTCTGAGCGTAATCCCTTGCCTTCTCAAAGCTGCATTCAACCTGCTGAGTAACATCCAAGTATGCTTCGTCCACGCTAACTTGCTCTAGACTGGTTGCGTAAGTTCGAAAAATCTGCATAATGCGATCGCTGATTTGGTCGTAGTATTCGTGGTCTACTTTAAAGAAAACTGCTTCCGTGCCTTCTAGTTTACGTTTTGCCAGAAAAAGAGGCATACCGGATTTGACGCCGTATTTGCGCGCGATGTAGTTGCTGGTGGAGACAGCTCCGCTTTCCTCTGTGCGCCCCGAATACACACCGACGACAATAGGTTTGTCTTTGATTGATGGGTTGCGAAGTTCTTCGCATTGGGCAAAGAAATAGTCAAAGTCAGCGAGCATAACAACGCGAGTCTGCATTTTTTAGGCTCCCTTAACTTTAGGGATCTGCCAGGAACCATCACATGGCGCCGTATTAAGTTGGGCTGAACCTTCGCGGCAAACCCCATACTTCAATTCATCTGCGTTAGCTAAGTCGCGAACAGCCTTTAGGATTTTGAAACGGTAATCTTTGGGTAAAAGAATGCTTCCTCCGATTCGCTCTCCTTGCTGGAAGTAAAGCGGCTTTAATTTCTCAGCTACTTCGGGCAATGCTTCTGTTAAGCGTTTCCAGTTGTCTGGTTTTGCCTTGTAGGTTGAGACGGTTATGTGTTTGACGCCGATGCTTGCGAGGGTTTTGATGAGTTTCTGCGGTTGGTCGTTTACGAAGGGAATGATTGGGTCGATGCGCACCGAGACTGGTATGCCTTTTTTGATTAGGTCTTGGGCTGCTCTAATGCGCTGGGAAGGAGAAGGCGCAAAAGGTTCAAGAATTTTGGCGAGGTTATCGTCGTCTGTGGTTATAGTTAAGGCAACCGTCGCTGGAACCTTGCAGAGTAGGTCATCGTCTCTGGTTATAATATTGCTTTTGGTGATGATTTGGATTTTGCAGTTGCTCTCGACTAAGATTTCAAGGCACCGCCGAGTTAAACCCTCCGTTACTTCCACGCGCGGATAAGGGTCAGAGGAGTTTGAGATGGAGATGGTTTCGCCTTTGAGTTTAGTTGCTTCCCGCTTGAGCATTGCCAGCGCCTCTTTTTTGGGGCGGCAGTCCTTGAAGTTTGGGATGTAGCTTGATGCGTAACAGTAGATGCATTGGTGGTCGCATCCGGTGTAGGGGTTAAAGGTTAGTTTGGGTGTGCATGTGCAGAGGCCTGAACGCCAAGGGTCAAAGCTGGAAATCAACGACACCAAACATTCACTAAGGCAGTAATATGCATGAGCCAGACAAAAAGTATTCGCAAAAGTTAGAGTTCTACTTTTATATGAAGGGATGGAGGTCACTCTTGCGAGACCTCGGATTCCAACATAGCCTAATTCAGCCCAAATAATTGAGGGTAATAGAAAAAAATTAGATATATCAATTTACTTGATTTTTTTCACTGATTCGTTGGCTTTTTCGAGTTCTTTGCGTTTTCCCTCTTGATAAGCCTTCACCGCAGCCGACAACGATGAGTTTTCAAGCCCCAAAATTTTTGCTGTCGCAATTGCCGCGCCTTCCGATTCAATGGTTACGACGCTGCCGATGCCGCTTGGAACCCTAAGTGAAGAGTAGATGTCTGCGCCGCCGAATTTTTCGCTGTATGGTGGACAAGCTATAACGGGTTTTGTTGTATTGCCGTCGATGAAAGCACTTAAGGCGTTGGAGCGTCCCGCAACTGTGATGTAAACGAGTTTTTCTGCTTCGAACTCTTTGATTACTTCAAGCACTTTTTCTGGAGTCTTATGGGCGGAAGCAACCCGGAACTCATAGCTAACGCCTAAGAGTTTGAGGTACTTCGCAATTTCCTGTGAAAAATCCAAGTCGCGCTCAGAACCCATAATGATAACTGCTTTTCCAGCCATAACTGTCACAGTAGAATGCTAACTTATCACTGGCTAATTAACGTAACCTGATTCAGTTGTTGCAGCCTATCAATCACATTACTTTATTATGGGTGATCTTCTGTGTTTGTCCTTGGTTAGTTGAGTGGTTAAAATGACGCAGCAACATACAAAAGAGTTAGAGTTACTCAAACAGTTGATCGGCGAATGGTCTGTAGGCATAGCCATGAAAACCAGCGACGACAAAGTCGTTTCCGGATGTGGCGATATGACTGCTGTAGAAATCGCTGAGTTAGGCGTAAACTCCGAAATTGAAACGCACATTGAAGGCTACGAGGATTACTATGAGAATGATCTTTGGAGCTTTGACCGGGCAAGCGGCAAAGTGCATCTTTTCGGCATGACTTCTGAAGGAGAAGCACATGACCACGTTGGCACTTGGAAGGATGAGAGAACTCTTGAATTGCGTTGGAGAGGAACCTTTGTGGATCAAGAATTAGAAGAACAGATAATCGTCAGATGGCTATCAAAAGACCAGTTTGAATTAGTGGAAACTGCATTTTCATTTGGGAAAATAACCCTCACGACTAACTACGTTTTTAAACGGAAAGAAACCTAACTGAGCAAATCTATCAGAATTGCAACTATTTTTTGCGCTGTAGATTCAACCTCAACGCATAAGCCCTCACCGAACTCCATCGATTTCGGCTCAACAAGCAGCAAACCTATCTTTGCACCTGTGGCCTGTTTGATGTAATCACAGAAAACTCGAAGAGGCAGCATATGTGTGGTTATAGCGGGAAAATTCGCAACTTCTTCAGCATCCACCAGACTGGCTTCCCCAGGCTTTAACCCCAAAAAAGCAGCGTCTATCAGTAAGACATGTGTGGGATTGAACTTCTCGATGTCAAAGAGATAGCTTTCTGGAACCGTTTCACATTCCAAAAGACAAACTTCTTCGGAAACCTTACCCAGCAAACTTTGAACAATTTTTAAACCGACATAATCATCGGATCGAATGGGGTTTCCAATACCTGCAACAACAATTTTTTTTGCATTGACAAACCAGTTTTTCAGGTTCTGTTCAATTTGCTCCGACATTGAAACACCCAATTAGAAAGGGTCAATCCTAACTATCGAGGGATGAGGGTTTTGCACCATTCTATGATTTGTTTTTCCGATTCCTCTTTAGACTTCAGAGGACTAATCAAAGTGAGTTCTGCTACATACTCAGAGTTGGGCATTAACGCTTTAATTTGTTCTATGCCTTGCGGTTTCTTGCCTCCTTGAGTGAAGAAAACAGCGACTTTTTTGCCTGAAAGGTTGTTCTTTTTGAGGTAGGTGGTTACGGCAGGTGTTGGTCTTGCTGCCCATATAGGAGTTCCAACGATTATTAAATCGTAGTCTGCAGGCGACTTCTTTGAGGGAGCTATTTGCGTTTCTTTTCCTTGCCTAGCTGCCTTGCCGCCACTCAAGTATCCGAGCACACCGCTTCGTTTTTTCATGTCGATAACTTCTTCAGCATCTGCGCCTATTTCCGCCGCTATTGTTTCCGCAACGAAACGTGCATTACCTGTTCTTGTGTAATAAACGACTAAACTTTTCAAATGTAACACACCTTAACGACGTATTATTCCATTCAGAGTAAATATAAGATTTGCTTCTAAGAAAAAAATAACAAGAAAAAGTAGTCTTGGCCAAAAAAGTGGGCTAACGACTAACTGAGCTAACTAACTGTTTTTGGGCGTTAAACACTTCGACGGTTAGGGGCATTTGACCGATTGCAGCGTGTGTTGCGCAGCCAAAGCATGGGTCGTATGCTCGGAATGCCATTTCAACTTTGTTTAATATGCCTTGGTCGACTTTACCTCCGTGGATTAAGCCTTTGGCTGCATCTCGTATGCTCATGCATATGGCCGGATAATTGTTGGTGGTTGCTACGATTAGGTTCACGTCTTTTACAAGGGCATCTTTGTCGAGTGTGTAGTGGTGGATTAAGGTTCCGCGTGCCGCTTCAACTACACCGACGCCTTCGGTTGGTTCTCCGGGTGTGTTGCGGATATTTGTGCTTGTGATTTCTGGATCCTTAACCAGTTCCAAAGCTCTCTCAGTTGCGTAGAGTAATTCGATTACTCTTGCCCAATGGAAAGCCAATGTGCTGTGAACTGGTTTGCCACCAAGGGTCTTGTACATTTCCTCGTATTCAGCTTGTGCCAAAGGTGTTGCCATCCCGTCAGAAGCATTTAATCTGCCGAGTGGACCAACGCGGTAGACGCCGCTGTCTGCGCCTGCAACTTGTCCTTTCCAGCCGATTGCTTTGAGATAGGGGAACTTGCTATATGTCCATTCTTCGACATGTTCGCCTATGTGTTTGAGGTAATCTTTAGATTCGAATTTGAGGAACTCTTTGCCCTCGGGATCGACAACGCTGATTTTGCCGTCGTAGAAATTGACTTTGTTGTTTGAGTCAACGGTCCCCATGTAGTAGGTTGGCATCGTGTAAGCGGGGCTCTTTATCATGTCGACGTATTTGGTGTTTCCCAAAACGATGTCATGGAAGATTTTAATTGTGAATTGTGCGAAGTTCAGGCAGGAAGTAGCCATCGTCTCGATTTCTTTCCTATTTTCCTCGCTCAACGGTTTGGAAATTCCGCCTGGCAAGCCGCATACTGGGTGGGTTGCTTTGCCGCCGATGATTTCAGTTATTTTCTGCCCGTAAGCTCGGTGCTTTATGACTTCAGCCGCAATCGGCATACCGACTTTTTCGATGACGCCGAGGATGTTGCGTTTTTCTGCTGGTGCGTCGGGTCCAACGATGAAGTCTGGACCGCCAAGATAATAGAAGTGTAAGGTGTGGTCGTAAATGAAGTATGCACTGTACATTAATTCGCGGAGCTTCTTTGCTGGTTCGGTTGGTTCAACGTTGAACGCTGCGTCCAACGCTTTCACTGCAGCAAAATGGTGTGCGACTGGGCAGACACCACAGATTCTAGTAGTAAGTTGGGGCATGAGTTCGGCTCTTCTGCCGATGCAGAACTTCTCGAAGCCGCGCAATTCGGGAATTTTGAGGTATGCGTTTTCCACTTCGCCTTGGTCGTTTAGGAATATGGATACGTTTCCGTGTCCTTCAAGGCGTGTGATTGGGTCTATTACTATTTCTTTCATTTCTGAATCACCTTTCTTTTTAAGATGGAGTTTGGTAAACCATACATGTAGACGGTACCAACTGGATCCTTCACTTGATCAATTAACTCTTCAATCTCTTTTTCAGTATACTTGGTTTTTCCTTCGACGCCGTCGTAGCCGAGGATTGATGCTAAGGCAGTTATCATGGCTGCGCCTTGTTCTGGAACATTTGGGGCTGGTCCGCCGCAACCTGTGCAGGGCATGTCAACTTTTAAGCATTGAGCGCCACAGCCGCTTCTGGTTGCCATTCCCATGCAGATTATGCCTTGCTCCATGAGACATTTTTCTGGTTCAGGAGCTTTTTCGTAGACTCGGTAGATTTTGTCGATTTTTTTGTTTTCGCGTTTTCTGGGGCATTCATCGCATACTGCTTTGAGCGGTGCGAGGACTGAGCCTTTGGGTGGCAGTTTGTTGCTTGCGATGGCGTCTACTGCCGCAGCGATTAGTTTAACTGGTGGTGGGCAACCTGGTAGGTAATAGTCTACGTCAACTGTTTGTGCGAGAGTTTTTACGGTGTCGTAGAACTCTGCGTTTTTTAATGTGCCTTCTTTGACCACAGTTTGGGTTTTTGGTGTTGTCCCTTGAGGGTTGACGTTTGATTTGTCTTTTATGTAAACTTGATCGAAAATTTCTTTCTTATCGTTCAGGTTTGCTAAGCCTGGAACGCTCCCTTCGTGGGCGCATGAACCGAATGCAACTAAGGTCTTGGATTTTGCTCTTAGAACTTTTGCCATGTGTTCTTGTTCTGAGTTGCGGATTGAGCCGTTGAAAAAGGTTATGTCGATGTGTTTGTCTGGAAGTGCTTCAACGTCTTTGTACTTGACATCGATGGCTACCGGCCAGAAAACTATGTCAGCGAGTTTCACAACGTCTAGGATTTTCTCGTTTAAGTCTAAGACCGCTATTTCGCAGCCGCCGCAACTTCCAGCCCAATAGAAGGCTATTTTTAGTTTGTTTTGACTCATGGTTTGTTTGCTCCTTGGTTTAACTGTTTTAGCAGGTTTGATGCGTTAACTCGAAGTTCATTGAACGCTAACTCTTCAGGCGCCATACCCATCGCTAACCCGAGTAGTTGCGGATAATGAAGGATTGGAATTCCATAGGTTTCATTAAACAGTTTCTCTATGCGCAATTCGTTAGTATCGTACATTATGTGGCAGAATGGGCAAATCGTGATTAGTGCTTGAGCTTCTACCTGTTTAACATGATTTAATTTATCTCTTGCAAGGGCCAGGGCAACTTTGTCGCTTACTCCAACGCTGGGGGCACCGCAACATTCAGTTTCGTCGATGTAGTCTAGGCATGTTGCGCCTGTGGCTTCGATGAGAGCTTTTAGGGTTTGAGGGTCTTCGGGGTCATCAAAGTCAATATATTCTTTGGGTCTTAGGATGTGGCATCCGTTGTGTTCTGCAACTTTGAGGTTTGTTAGGGGTTTGACGACTGAAGCTTTGATTTTTTCAATACCAACATCTTCCTTCAACAGTTGCAAAAGATGTTTGGTTTCGATTGTTCCTTTGAATTCTAAGCCTGCTTCTTTGAGGTGACTGTTGATTTGTTCTTTGAGGGCTTTGTCTGCTTTGAGGATTTTGTTAACTTTCTTTAAGGTTCCAGCACAGCCTGGGCAAAGCGTTAGAATGTTTAAGCCTTGTTGCTCTGCCAACGCAAGGTTCTTTGCTGCCAAAATAAGCATCGTTTCATGGCTTACAGGGTCCAGAGGTAAACCGCAGCAATTGAACTCAGGCATCTCAACCAGCTCAACTCCGAGTTTAGCGAGAACTTTCCGTGAAGAAATCTCGTAGCCAGAAACACGGTATGGAATTGCGCATCCTAGGAAGATTAGGTATTTATTGGCCACTTGGTTTTTCTCCTACGGGTTTTTGGGATTTTTCGATGAATTTTACGCCTTTGAGGACCTTTCCAACTTTTTCTGGGCATCCTTTTGGCAGTGGTGGTAGTCCTTGAGATTCACGTTTTTTGATTCTTAATTCTGGAATCTTGTAAGCGTAACCTGATTCGAGTAGGCTTTGGGCTTGGTCCTTGAAGACTTGTGGCACGCAGCCTGCTTCTGCCGCCATATTACGGAATACTCTTATCACGCTTGCAACTTCGACATCCTGGGGACAACGATCGGTGCATGTAAAACATGCTGCACAAAGCCACAAGGTATCGCTTTTTAACACTCGGTCTTTTAGCCCCAGTTGCGCCATGTGGATAAGTGTTCTAGGCCGGTAGCTGTCGCTGTAACGTGCAACTGGGCAATCTGAGGTGCAGGTTCCACACTGGAAACACTTAAGAATTTTTTCGCTTCCATGCTCCTTTTGAAGCTCGTACTTGAACTTGGGATTAAGTTCGGAAGCTTTGATGGGTGGCTGATCTCTCTTTTCGGGAGTTGTTGCTGCCTCAGTCATAAGTTTAACCTTGACAGTTAATTTCTATGCACCATAGTGCTTTATTCAGAAAAGATCTTATCCACTAATAAAGTTTCAGCCAAACCTTGATTGATTCTACCTTGTTTCTAATAGAAAAACAAGTTAGTAGAGCATTTATTGATGAGTCCAAGAAATGAGAAAAAGTTTAGCCAAAAAGGTAGAGGATTATTCTCTGCATTGCCTTAGAGAACGTAGTTCCTCGATGGTTTTATTCAGCATAACCTTATCTGACGCGGATTCAACTGTGGAAACGGGTAGGCAAACGACGACTTTACCAAGGTAAGGATGTTTAAAACCCATCTTCTTTGAGGCTTCCTCACTTAAAGCGACGAAGAGATTGATTATTTGCCAGTTACTCATGTCAAGTTCAGCGCTTTGCACTTCGCCCAAAACAAATCCGTCGGAAGTGACAGCTGGTTTCCAAAATAGCCTTGTGATTTCTACCATGTAAAAACCTTCAGATAGTAAATACCAACCGCTTCTTTATATCTGTTTTTTAGGCGAGTTGGGGAAGCGTTTTTTACTCTCCAAATGCATAGTTATTTTGGTGGTTTTATTGTCGGCTTCTCAAGCTCAAGGTAATTTTAAGAAACTCACTCTCGAAGAAGAACAAGTCATCGTCCACAAAGGCACCGAAATGCCCTTCACTGGCAAGTACTACGCTTTCTGGGAAAAAGGCATCTATGTGTGTAAACGCTGCGGCTCAAAACTGTACCGTTCAGAAAACAAATTTGAAGCTGACTGCGGCTGGCCAAGCTTTGACGACGAAATCCCCGGCGCGGTCATACGAAAACCTGACCCCGATGGCATGCGGACAGAAATTCAATGCGCCAACTGCGGCGCCCATCTTGGACATGTTTTCACAGGCGAACACTTCACCGAAAAAGATACGCGGCATTGTGTTAATTCGATGTCTATGGATTTTATTCCAGACAAAAAAGAAGAATAATTGCTAAGGGTTTTCCTCGCGAAAGAGTTATAGACGACTTATCGCAAGTTGGCAGTAAACGAGCGGTTTGGCTTGGCTGATATCTTCGGAGTCCAAATTCCACTTTCCACTATATTCGACATTATAGTAATTGCTATAGTTGCAGTTAGCTTGGAAAGATTGTTTAGCCGTTATCTAACAGGTTTTGCCAAACGCATTAAACTTGAACCTAGCGCACGCAACAACCTTGTCTTAACTTTCAGAATCCTAATTCTAATCTTTGCCGTACTATCCATAAGCAGCGTGGGCGGAGTCCAAGCCGAATGGTTACTATCAGTTTCGGCCGTAGGCGGCGCTGCTATAGGTTTTGCTTCACAAAAAACCATCGGTAACTTCATCGCTGGGCTTTTCCTTTTAGCTGCTAGACCCTTTAAAGTGGGCGAGTACGTCAAAATCGGCACCGATGAAGGTTTAGTTCAAGAAATAACCATGAATTACACAAAAATTTTAACTTCCGACAATAACGTCGTTTCAATAAGCAACCTTCAAATTTTGGATCGCGACATCACCAACTACGTCTATGAAACCACAAAAAATGGCAGCCTTTACTGCTACACATTTGAAATTGGCTTTGACCACAGCATCTCAGCTGAGCGATTGAAGGCTTTGTTCGATCAAGTCTTCGACACTTATTCAAGCATGTTAAAAAGAAAACCCGAATACATGTTGACGGGGTCAACCGGCGTAACCAAAGTATTCAGTGTTTACATTTATGTCGATAAGCCACAAGAAATTTTCACGCTTAGACCCAAAATAATTAGTGATATGTTCAAGCTTTGGGATGAGGAAAAAGACAAACAAAAGAAATAACTCACAAAACTCTCACCATTGTAAGTGATTATTATGTCGAACAAAAAGCATGAGCTACATACCCAAGCATCAAACCTGTCCGGCTTAATTGATTATCAGGAAGATTCGGTGGTTAGCCGAACCTTAATTGACAAGAAAACTGGTACCGTTACGTTGTTCGCATTTGATGAAAACCAAGGCTTAAGTGAACACACTGCACCATTCGACGCGATGGTCTATGTGCTAGACGGCGAAGTGGAAGTCACAATATCAGGCAAACCCTTTACGCTCAAGCAGGGTGAAATGACCATCATGCCAGCAAACCATCCGCACGCCCTAGCGGCAAAAACAAAGTTCAAAATGCTCCTAACTATGATAAAATCCTAAAGCGTTCTGCCCCACTCATCCACAAAACAAAATTCAGTAAGCAATTTTTTCTTGGGCGCAGTCGGGGTTTCTGCTGGATAACCTAATACAACAAACGCCTGTGGCTCTACCTCGCCAGGAATTTCCAACGTTTGCCTAACCGTCTCTTTACAGAAGCACGGCGCCGAATACCAGCATGCACCCAACCCCTTGGCGTGCGCTGCCAAAAGCAAGTTTTCAATCGCGGCACCCAAACTCTGAACCGCCAAATCATGAAGACATGCCTGCCGTCGCTCATCGGAATAGTTCGGCAGCCCTTCGATTCGTGTAATACAAGCTAAGATCAGGGCTGGTGCTTTTGCGAAGCGTTCAACTCTTTCTTGTCGTTTATCACCGTCAATCGTTTGGCCGTCTTTTGCTAGGTCTTCAACCCAAACTTGAGCCATCGCATCCGCCAACTCATATTTGATTTGGGCATTCTCTAAAATGACAAATCCGTAAGGTTGAGCGTTGTGGGCGGAAGGAGCCCAACCAGAAGCCGCTAAAACCTCCAAAACTAGTTCTTTGGGAACAAGATGCAGCTGGAATTTTCTAATGCTTCGTCTAGCATAAATTACATCAAACATGTCTGACATAGCAAATTGTATGTTGACCTGTGTTTTTATCTTTATTCGCTACTGTTTGGTTCCAGAATAACTTTGAGCGATTGCCCTGCTTCAGCCATCAAACGGAAACCTTCTTGCGCCTCCCGCAAATTCAGCCGGTGGGTTATCATATCCTTAACGTTCAATTTTTCAGTTGCCAAGTATTTGAGTGAATCTTCAAGGTCGTTTGGGGCTGCGCCGTAGCTGGTGCGCATGGTGATTTCGTTGCGCCAGAACTGGTTAATGGGCACAGACAGCTTTACGGTTGGATCGGGCACGGCGAAGAAAAGAATGGTTCCGCCGCTTTCAACGCAGTCCATTGCTGACATGGCTGCGGAGGTTGCGCCAGTGCAGACGATAACTTGGTCAGCTAAGTGACCTTCATTTATTTCTTTGAGGTTTTGAAGCAGGTTATCTTTTGCATTTAAAGCGTGGTTTGCGCCGAATTTTTTGGCAAGTTCCAAGCGATAGGGGTTGATGTCGGCTACTATTATGTTTTTTACGCCTTTGAATTTGGCGAGTTGGGCATGGAGGATACCTGAAATGCCGCTACCAATAATTAAAAGCGAATCATCTTTTTGCAAGTTGGCGAGGCGTTGCCCGCGGGAGACACATGCGAGCGGCTCGATGAATGTGCCTTCCTCAAAACTCATTGCGCTGGGCAGTTTGTAGATGCCGCATTCAATGTTGATTTTTGGGATTTGAATGTACTGTGAGAAGCCGCCGGGGTAGTAGTTGGTTGTGTGTAGGGTGTAGCAGGCGGTGTGGTTTCCCCGTTGGCAATATCTGCATTGGTTGCAGGGTACATGGTGGGAAACGAAGACACGGTCGCCGACTTTTACTTGTTTAACTTTGCCGCCGACTTTACTTATAACGCCCGTAGCTTCGTGACCTAGTACGCGTGGTGCTTTGGGCACACGGTACCACTCCAAAACGTCACTGCCGCAGATGCCAGACGCCATTACTTTGAGCAGGGCTTCTTCTTCGCCGATGCTTGGAATGGGAATTTCTTCAACACGGACGTCATGGTTGTTATAGTAGAAAGCGGCGAGCAAAGAGTTCACCAAAGGGGTAGGTTAGGCTTTGCCTGCTTTTACTTGGTTGTAGAGATCTTCGGCTTCTGGAGGAGTAAAGCCTTCATGGATTATGGCGCGGATAGCTTTGATTGACGCAACTGGAGCTTCGGTTTGCCAGATGTTGCGGCCCAAGTTGACGCCGACTGCTCCTTTCTGAATGCCGTCGTAAACGAAGTCGAAAACTTCCCGTTGTGTATCAGTCTTTGGTCCACCAGCAATGACAACAGGCACAGGGCAACCGTCCACAACTTTTTCAAAATGATCCTTGCAGTAATAGGTTTTTACTACGCGTGCGCCAATTTCTGCTGAGATACGTGCAACCAATGCGAGGTAGCGTGCTTCACGTTTTTCAAGTTCTTTCCCTACTGCTGAAACTGCCATGACGGGTATTCCGTAGTCTTCGCATTCGTCGACGAGTTTGGCAAGGTTACTTAGGCTTTTGTTTTCGTATTTGGTTCCTACGAAAACGGACATGGAAACGGCTGAAGCGTTTAAGCGGAGGATTTCTTGGATGGATGTAACTACACTTTCGGCTGCTAAATCTTCCCCGACCACTGAGACGGCGCCGCTGACCCGCATGATGATTGGTTTCTCGATTGATGGGTCGATGCAGTTGCGCAGTACTCCCCGTGTAAGCATGAGTGCGTCTGCATACTGATAAATTGGTTTGATAGTTTCTTCTGGATGCTCAAGACCATGCGTTGGTCCCTGGAAGTATCCGTGGTCAATCGGTAAAAAGAGAGCTTTGCCATCTTTCTGGATAAGTCTACTTAAGCGGTTCTTCATTCCCCAATCCATATATTATTTCTCCGAGGAAGCTTTTGGCTTAAGAATTAAATAACTTTGTGCTTTGAAGCAAGTTATTTTCAATGTTTACGCCAGTT
Organism: Candidatus Bathyarchaeota archaeon; assembly: GCA_963809455.1. GTDB lineage: Archaea > Thermoproteota > Bathyarchaeia > Bathyarchaeales > Bathycorpusculaceae > Bathycorpusculum. The sequence goes on from CAWEJP010000003.1 coordinate 54,349, forward strand.
TACCCGCTCTTAGATTTATTTCACATTTGTTCATTGTTTGAGAAAACTTATGAATAAATCATAACTAACTTTATATCATAATTAAGCATTAGAACATAAAAACAAGAAAAGAGTGAAAATATGTACAAATGCTCACAATGCAGTACAGCGATGAATCCAAGGGGAGAAATCTCTGAAGATGGAAGCTTAATCTGCTACCAATGCCCCAAATGCAAAAATATTGAACTCCACGAGGAAAAATACCACAGCGAGTTCAGATTAACATATCCCTAAAAAACTCCAGAGTTCCCCGATAGCTTTCTTTCAAGCTTTCTGTTTCACGATTAAGTAGCCTTTCTCTATGAGCCAATGGTGGAAACCATGTGGTATTTAGGCAGGTGATATTGCATTTTTTCCGTGTCTGCTCGTATGCTTGGGAACCTTCAGTTTGTTGGTTTAGCTGGACTTGTAGGCGCATTTGACGTCTTTGCAGAATTCCCGTTGCTTGTATTCAGTGTATCCTTCTGGAATCATATTCAGCGCAGCCTAAATCGCAATTCAAAACTAATGAGTCCTTTTTGGAAGTCTCGAAATATGCTCGCATACGGCTCAGGGTTAACTTTTTTAAACCACAAAGCCCCAAACCCTGTATGCCCAAGTACTATCTTTTAGGCGGAGAAAACACACATAAAAGAGATGCAGAAAAAATCAACCAAAGAGCCTTCAATGACGCCGGCGCTGAACCGAAAATTCTAGTGTTTTCTTGGGCAAGAGCATCCTTCGACAATACCTTTGCAAAAAGCAAAATCCTGTTTGATTACTTCCGAAGTTTAGGGGCGAGCACAATCAAAACAGTTAGTTATTCTATTACCAACGGTGAAATTGAAGAAAAAATCGCTCAATCAGATCTTGTTTACTTAACAGGCGGGGTGCCAAGTATGCTTATTGAGCGCCTAAAAAAAATGGGCGTGGACAGCCTCCTTCGCGGGTTTGAAGGCGTCGTTGTTGGGCGGAGTGCAGGAGCTTTAGCACTCTGCAAAAAGTGCGTGATAACTTATCGGAGCAACTCAGAGGTCAAAGTTATCCATGGATTGGGACTTGTGGATTTAACGCTTAAAGCCCATTACAGATTAGGCTGGGATATGGAATTAATCAAGTTGTCGAAAAACGATGATATTTTTGCAGTGCCTAAAGGATCAGCGCTCGTTTATGATAACGGCAACCTATCAGCAATCAATAATGTTTACTTGTTCCATAAGGGCGAGCGGCAAATCTTCCATTGAACGTGAGCAATTGTAATTTTGCCAAACTGTGGTACGATTTAAACGATCGAATTATGACAAAGCATAACAGTAAGTTGTAAACTAATAGCTTTTTTAGAGAGAAACAACTACAAACATTTGATTGGTATGCATAAATCAGCCCTGTTAGCAATCCTTCTCACATTTCTTGTTATGGCAGTTTCAATATCAACTGTTTTTGCCGATGTGTCGGTTGGCGTAAAGCAGGGAGATTGGATACAGTACAATGTTCACGTAACGGGGAATCCGCCAGAAGATCACAACATACAGTGGGCATCTATGAACGTTACTAATGTGCAGGGCACCGCGATAACTTTGGATATTCTAACCATATTCAACAACGGAACCAACTACCCAGAACACATCACACTCAACTTGGCAACAGGCATCCTCGGCGACGACTTTTTCATCCCCAAAAACCTCAATGTCGGAGACCAGTTCTATGACGCCTATCAAGGCAACATAACAATCACGAGCCAGCAAACACAGGAAATTGCGGGGGCTCAGCGCACAGTCATTTTAGGCTCATCAAACTATACAAATTACACGTGGGATAAGGAAACCGGCACTTTGGTTGCTGGGCTTTCAGTGGAACCAGATTATCGCATGACTACTAGTACAGTTGCAACCAACATTTGGGCTCAAGACATCGTCAGTCCCCAAGACATCATCGGCTTATCACCCACCGTCTTCTACGCGACCATGGCGGCAATAGTTGTGGTGGCTGCAGCGTTAGCCGTTATCTGTGCCTACTGGATACGACAACGCAAACAACAACCGCTGATTTTGGCGCTTGAAGTCGTCGGCGGATTGTTCGTGACTCTGTTTTTGATTGCATATTTGGCGGGGATGCCGACAACCACTGTTTATCACGCAAACCCCATCCTCAGGGTTCCACTTGACGTTTTGGGTGTTGCTTTGCTGATTCTTCTTTTGGCAAATACTGTTCCGGCAATCCGCGGCTGGTCCACACTTAAATCGGTCTCACCCCTAAAAATCGGGTTATTAATCGTCACTGCCTCATATTTTCTCTTTAACCTGCATTCGCTGTTTACCTTGGGATGGGTTGGCGAATGGAACCGGTTCGGTGGCGGATTCTCCACCTCAGTTTTCATCCAAGACATTACAAACTTTGTAGGGATAATTGCTAGGTTCATTGGCGGAATCATAGCAATCGGCGCCGTGTTGTATTATTACAAGAAAGGTTTACCCAGTCAACAGAAAATCTACAAGATTCTAAGGTGGGTTTTGCTTTTGGAGGCTATCTATTGGCTTTCTCTGGTTCCTCAAGCAGGCATCTATATTTATTATGCTTTTAGCAGGCATATGTCTGCGGCGGCGCTCTTTAACAACCTTGCATGGGCCACTATACCGGGCATTGTTGAATCGATTGTTCCACCCGTTGCCCTGCTGATTTTAGCCGTCAAGCTTAATCCCAATAAACCGTTCCGAGGCGTCGTAAAATGGGCTTTGATTTCGGGGGTCACTTATGTTTTGACCTTTTGGTTGACCAACACAGGCGCCTGGATGCAGGTAATAGATTCGGCAAAAGGCACCGCCTACTTCACCAGTTATCCCCAGCACCTCTTTAGCTTCGCCATAACTGCAATTGGACTTTTAGCGTTGGCAATCTACGCTGGGTTTGTTGCACGGAAAAACAGGGGCGCATCGACTCTCCAAGAACTTAACATTCGCGCTATAGCTGCAGTAATTACCTTGCTTGGCATGTATTTCCTTTGGAATTATTTATCATGGGTTTTCTTTAACGGTGGTTGGAGCAGTTGGTATGCATGGTTCCTCGGCCACAACTTAGACCTATGGATGCTTTCACTACCACTCTTGGGTTTACCATTGATATTCTACAAAAAAGCGCCAAGCAAACCAGATGAGGAAAACAAAGCCGCCTAAGCGTTATTCGCCCCGGGTATCGTTTCGGTTGCATTCCGCTTTGGGTCGGTACACTACTTTTTTATGTCGTTCCTTATGATGCTTCTCGCATTCTTTTATTCGAACAAGCATCCACTCGTTTTCTTCGTAAACGCATCCGCAGAGCAGAGTCTTAGTCGGCAAAATTTCCACACTTCAACAAGCTATCCAATTAATAATGCAGCTTTATCTCATAATGATTTCGATAAAAATAAAATAAAACTCGATTTCCGATTTTTGACGAATGAAAAGCTCTTACCCAAAAAGGCAACATTTTAAGGCATGAAACAGTACTTGTTTGCTTGTAGTGTCGAAATATGAGCGTTATGAGTAGAAAAAACAAAAATACACAAATTGAACAAAAAAAGAAACTCGAACGGGAAAAAGAAGCAAAAAAGAAAGCAATGTTGAATCAGCTCCCTCCAAAAGGAAAAAAGAAGTAGCTTTAGTGCTGACTGGTACTACCAATCGTCACGATTGCTAATGCACTCTTTCTTCATTGTTTTTTCGATTTCATTTTGAAGGCCTTTTTCTGATTCTGAAATTCCGAGAACCCTGTTCCTGCAACACTTTTTACGATTGGAACTCTGATAAAATTTGGATTCGCGGGTTTAAGGGACATATTCCACAATCATTTCTTTTTTGGCTTCAGAATGGTTCTCGCCTGAAGACCAGATCTCATGCATCTCTACTTTAAGAGCGATGAACCTTTTGGGATTCCATGCATATCCATTGTAGGTGTCAATTCAAAATCGTCCTTTGCAAGTGAACCTTGAATGATTCTGATTATTTTGGTAGATTGTTGAAGAATAAATTAACTTGTACTTTGGAAAAACAGGTTTTTGAAGGAATCAGCTTGAAGGCAATTTGAATGGCTAACTCGTCTGCTTTAGATGCTGTGGAGATTTTGGTTATTATGATCCGATTTTGCCACTATGGACAAATTGTCCAAAGTCAGCTGCCTGGAAGGTTTGAGGTTTTTGTGTTTTTTTCTCATTTAATAGGTTTTGTTGTTTCTTCTTGTGCTTTTGACAGATCTTCTTCTATAGCCTTAATTGCATTATTTATACGAAGTAGGGTACTTTGCAGAGCCTCCTCTTTATTTTCCAATTCAGCGAGTGATTTTTGCCCTGCCGCGTATTCGGCTCTGAGTTCTTTCAATCGTTGCTCAAGTTGCTGTTTCATCAAGATTCCTTTGAGTGTTTAAATTGCGCAGACTTAACTGCTTTTTGAATATTTCTTCGCGCCACTTGTTTTCCCAACTTGCCCATCCAGTCTTCACAAGACTCTCTCGCAGGTGTGGCTTTTCTGCAACCCAATCCAGAAACTTCCAAAAACGCCTCTTATCCTGCAATAATTCCTCAGGAACACCTTTTTCGATGCACCAACGAATATATGCCTGCTCCATTAGCGGTTTCAGTTCACCTGTTGATTCGACTCTTTGAACTTTGAATCCTTGGCTTTCCAAGTATAGGGCTACGCTTGTTAAGACGTATTCTGAACAAACTTTAAAACAGGTTTCTGAGTCAGGCTGCATAACAGTGATGATTTCGTTGGCAATTTTTATAGCGTCTTCCAAGTATTTTTTGTTTTTGAAGTTTGGAGGTTGAAACGATGCTGTGGGGATTCTCCGTTCCATCAGCATAGGATGCGGCGGTTTGATTGCTCCTACCACGACGCCCAATAATAGGTCACTCCACCCAGAAGCGTCTATCAGAATGGTTTTTCCTGGCAAGAAACAATTCAACGCCAACTTTAGCACCTAAGACTTAGAAATATGGGGAAGACTGTTTTTTATCTTTTGTTTGTCGAGGTTTCAGCGATAAAAGAATTAAAACTGGGACGAAAGATAGCGACCGACCTTAAATGAATACTAAAAAAGCAGTTCGCAATAATAACAACTGCCCGTCATGGTGCCTTAGGACACAGTTGGACAATCAGGTTCGCCGAATCTAATCCCGTCGATTCATCCCTGGTGCTTGGAAATGAACTGAGCCCGCAGCACCTTTTAGTAGGATAAATTGAGGGCAAGACTGCCAAATAAGCTTGCAAGAATTTGTTTTTAGCGACTTCATCTTTTTATATTAAGACAGCATGTAACCGACGATTATCTTGCCTGTTAACTCCAAAGCCAAATGCCGCGAGAGCTGGCAACCGTATCCAGAGAATGGAAATTTAGAGGGCATTTGTGAAAAATCCCCTGAAATAATTACCACTGATCAAATTCCGAAGCTTCAAAAATCCACAAGAAAAATTTCTAAAAAAATAAAAGAAAAGTTAATCGAGAAAGCAGTAACATGCGAGTTTGAAGAGGAAAGCATCATAGGCCAAAAAACCCTGCACAGGTACATATGCTGTTTTTCCGATCCTCACAAAATAAAAGAGCTAATTCAAGCAAAAAAGTTTCAGCCTATAGAGAAATTTAAGCTTAACATAGAAGCATTCAAAATAAAACACAATGACAAAATCGACAACCTAATTGCTCTAGATGCCATAAAAACAACATTAATTCCCTACAATTTTCAAATGCAAACCGCACTCCGAATAATAAACGAAATGAAAGGAAACGCTATTTTAGCGGACGAAGTAGGGCTTGGCAAAACAATTGAAGCGGGCCTTATAATGAAAGAGTTACTTTTAAGGGAGGAAATAAAATCAATCCTTATTGTTTCTCCTAAGAGTCTTTTATCACAGTGGAAAGCGGAAATGTTCGAGAAGTTCGGAGAGGCTTTTTCAGTAGCCAACAATCCAAGAGAACATGTTAACCTTCAGACCGATGACAGAATAATATGTTCGCATAACCTTTTAGCAAGAAAATATGATCTGTTAGCAAGTCGAACTTGGGATTTGATTGTAATAGATGAAGCGCACACGTTTAGAAATACCCATAGTAAAGGCAGAGCTTGTCTCGCTAACCTCAGAAAAAACCATTTCTTGTTGCTTACGGCGACTCCGCTATGCAATAAACTTACAGATTTGTACAGCATTGTGGATTTGATTCACCCTGGCCTTCTTGATAGTGAACGTTCGTTCGTAGATCGCTTTGCTGAAGACGCCAAAAGCCGCGTTGTTAAATCCGATGAAGTATTTCACCTAAGACAAACACTTCGAGACGTCATGTGTCGGACACGTCGAGAACAAACTGGCATACCATTTACAAAGCGATGCGTAGACTCAAGGTCATTAGAGGCAAACCCAACCGAACGCGAGTTTATCGACCAAGCAACCGATTACCTGCGAGACGTAAGCAAAAACCATTTCAAAACAATTGAGGCTCTAATGGCAGAGAACCCAACTAGAAGAATCAGTGAATCCCAAAGCAACGCAATACTTGTGTTTCAAGCAATTACTCTTCAGCAGTCCTTCTCAAGTTCTCCAGATGCTGCCATCGAATCGCTAAAGAAAAGACAGGAGCGGTTTCCGATGGAGGCTAAAATCGCGGGCAGATTAATTGAGATGGCGATAAAAGTGAAAAGCGCAAAAATGGAGTTGCTGAGAAACGTTCTGAAAGAAATTCCAAATGAACAAGCGTTGATATTTTGTCTTCGAAAAATCACAGCGCGTAAACTCTCAGAAATGCTTAACCGCGAGTTCGGGAGAGCCGCAGTCTACTTAGGGGATATGGACCAAGCGGAAAGAGACAAAGTTATTGGAAGCTTCAAAAACGGTGAAACGAAATATCTTGTCGCAACCGACGCGGCAGCTGAAGGTCTTAACCTCCAGAACTGCTGTATAATGTTTAATTACGATTTGCACTGGAACCCTATGAAAATTGAACAGCGCATAGGTCGACTTCACAGGTTCCAACAAGATAGGGATGTCACAATCTTTAACTTAAGCGTCAAAGACACCATCGACGATTACGTGCTGCATATTCTGTACCAAAAAATAGACTTGTTTACTATGACAATCGGTAAAATGGAAACGGTCTTAGCAGAATTAAACGAAGGGTCACAGAACATCCAGAAAACCATAGCTGAAATCCTGCTAAGGAGCAACTCTCGTCTGGACATTAAAAAAGAGTTGGAAAAACTGGCAAACGACTTAACTACCTCAAGAAAAAATCAGGAATTGGCCGAAAAGTTTACTCAAGGTGTACTTGATTGAGCTCAAAAAATTCAGATTCAAAGATTCACCAATTCATCAAAGCATATATCGAATCCAAAGAAGGCCAGATAACACAGCAATCAAATGAAGTTTTTACGGTAAGCTACCCAGATAAATTAATCCAAACGGAGTATACCTACCAACCAGCAATATCACGAGAAAGAAAAATTTCTCTTTTAACGCCAGGTAGTCCTGCGTTCCAGCAAATACTCGAAGAAAGTTTAGAAAACGGTGTTTTATGTCAAGTATTATTCAAGCCCAAAGGGGAAATCAACGCTCTAGTGAAAGGTAACTTTAAAGATTCTTCCTTTGCCTGTGAAGATTGCGAGAAGACACCTTTTGGAGAAGAAATCACCAATACATGCGAGAAATCCCAATCGTATTACCACCGAATAAATGGTGGAAAAATTGTCTCAACAAAAATTATCAAAAACGAGCCAGTTAGGTTCTTGCAATTTTATTATTCGCTAACGTTCCAGAATAAGCTAAGACAAAAAGACGAAGAAATATTCACCGTGCTTGTAGATGAGGATTGCAATGTTTTAAGCATGGGCGAAGTTAACGAAAATAATTTTTTGAGTGATGAAACGATAGAGATTCAAGGTTTTAAAGCTAAGCTGGACGTTACAGTCTTTGAAAAACTGAAAAGAGTTGCAGACGAAAAAATAGAATCAACTGTTAAGGAAAAATTGATTTTCTTTGATTTGCCGCTGACCAAAGAAATAAGGTCCAAGTTAAAAAGCTTCGATAAACGGCTCAAAAAAGAACGGCGCGAAAAAGTAATTTCTAGAAAACATGATTTTGACTTTCAACAGTGGCATGCCAACCATGAAGCTCTTCTTAGGAGAGAAGAAGAATCATACTTAACCAACATATCTGTAAAATTCATCAACCTGCTCATAATTAACACAAGTAAGGTTAAGTTTGAAGTAATTCTCGACAATAACGCAGCTATACGCTCCTCGTTTATCTTAGGCTTCAAACACACGGCAGAAGTTGCTTGTCCAATATGCCGAAAGAATTTTTCCTCTGGTTATGGTTCACAAGATGGACTCTATGTTTGCAGAGACTGTATTAGACAATCCGTTGATACTGACAATAATTTATTCGAAAAAAGCCTCTTTACAATTAGATGAGAAGCTAAATGAATACTTCGAACATGACTCAGGCTTTGCATGCTCAGTCTGTGGAAAGAGACACAGTCGATTGCTGGAATTCAAATGCAGCCATGACAATTCAAGCATATGTATCTACCATTATGGACTTTGCGATGTTTGCGGAAAAGTTTTCTCAAAACTAAACCTCACATACACGGATGAGTTTAAGCGGCAATTATGCCCTAAACATGCTTCCAAAAACAAACAAAAGGAGCAATAAAATGCCTTACGTCAAGTTTAATGGCATTCTGAAAGAAATAATTGAGCAATATCCAAACATTGATGTTATGAGTTTTCTGCAAGACAGTCTACAGATTCCTCTCGATAAAGCAGAGGAGTTGGCTATGAGAATAGAAAAAGAATACTGCCTCAAAGGTACAAGCAAAACAGAGCCTAATTTGCAAAGAGTCAGCTTGGATAAACTAAAAGAACCTGAGGCTTCTCAAAAGATAAGTTCTTACCCATGGGAGAGTCTTTCGGGAAAAGAATTTGAACGGTTTATTAAATGGCTGTTGGAAGAGTCGGGCTATAAAGTCTACCCCGAAAAACATGCCGCGGATTCGAACGTTGGCTTTACGGTTTCGAAGGATGCAGAGAAAATTGAGATTCAAACCATAAAGTGCCCTAAGAACAGCTTGGTTCCAAATTCAAGAGTTTCAAAAGTGCTACAAACAAAGTCTGTTAATGATTGCCAAAGAGCAATTATCTTAACGACAGCGTATTTTTCTACAAAAGCTATAGCGGACGCACAGAAACTAAACGTGGAACTTTGGGATAGAGATATTCTAGATGCGAAGATAACAGAAGCGAGGAAGAATGCTGAGCTTGAAGTTCAATCATGTTTTCCACCGTATAAGGGGTCGCTTCTGGCGAGTCTTTTAAGGCTCGAAGAGACTGGGGACTTCATGCTTGAGTCTAGAACGGATGAAAAGTACGATTTGCATTTGCCTGGAGTAAAATTTCCATTATTAACTTTTGAGATTCAAGCAGGCGAGGTTAGTAAATGTGTTTTTAGGATCAAGTTTAATGAGCCTGTAGGAGAATTTGATGGGGAAGCGTTAATTTGGTGTGACCGAACCAACGAGCGGTTTGGTCCTGATGGTGCAGAAGCTTATTCATTGATAACTGGGTATCTTGAACAATTTGTCGAGTGAGTCTAAATTAAAGGTTGTGTGTATAAAAGTGTGGTAGCCCGGGAGAGATTCGAACTCTCGTCGGCGGGTCCAAAGCCCACTATGCTTGACCACTACACCACCGGGCTGCACGGTTTCAAATAACACTTGTTTTATTTATTGTTAGAGGTTTAATGGGTGGTTTTTTTGTTAATAAGCGTTCTCTTAATGAATTCTAAGTTCGATTGCGTGTAATAAATTTGTTTAGCTATAATTAAAATCACGGTTTTCTTTCCCGCTGTTGGCTATTTTTTTACATTTTTGTATGTTATTTTCCATATGTAATTGTGTTTTATGAAGAGGGTTTCTTTGCCATTATGTGCAATAGGTTTAATAAACCACAAAGCTTAAATATTAATTCGTTTACTTTGCTTAGTTTGCGCGGGCCGAATGTACTATTTTCTAGCCAAATTGGCCTATGGTGACGGTTCTACGCACATCAAAATCGAGGTAGAGAGATTGAGTAAAAAAGAGACACCCAAGACAGCACAGCGCTTGCAGGACAAGTGCCCAGAGTGCGGTAGCGAGAATTTAGTTCACGATTATGATACAGGAGAAACAGTTTGCGGCGACTGCGGACTGGTCGTCTATGAGCAAATGATGGATAAAGGACCTGAATGGCGTGCATTCACTCAGGAAGAGAAAGCATCCAGAAGTCGTGTTGGTGTTCCAACATCTTATTCCGTTCATGACAAGGGCTTGTCCACAGCCATTAGTCAAGTGGACAGAGACGCATTTGGAAGAAAACTTCCTCTATCTACAAGACTTCAGATGTGGCGTCTACGCAAATGGCAAATTAGAAGCAGAGTTCACTCATCCATTGACCGCAACCTTGCCCAAGCCATGGCTGAACTTGACCGTTTATCAGATAAAGTCTACATACCCCCACCAATTAAAGAAAAAGCCGCCGTTGTCTACAGAAAAGCACTTGACAAAGGCTTAGTCCGAGGCAGGTCTATTGCCGCCATCGCTGCAGCTGCGTTGTATGCTGCTTGCCGTGGAAGTGGAACCCCAAGAACCCTTCGTGAAATTGCTGAAGCCAGCTTAGTCGACAAGAAAGATGTTGCAAGATGCTACAGGCTTCTTTTGCGAGAACTTGATGTTCACATGCCTATCGCTGACCCATTAACTTACGTTTCAAAGATTGCAGAGAAAACAGGTATATCTGGAAAAACCCAAGGCGCAGCCATCCAAATTCTACGAGAAGCGAGGCGAAAACGTGCTGCTGCAGGAAAAGACCCCATGGGTTTAGCTGCTGCTGCACTCTACATTGCATGCCTTCAAAACAACGAGAAGAAAACCCAAAAAGACATTGCTGAAGCCGCAGGCGTAACAGAAGTTACTGTTCGCAACCGCTACAAGACACTCAAAAAACAACTAAATCTTGAATTGCCCGACTAGGGCACTTTTTTAATTAAGCAAAACTAATTTTCTTCTTTTTCTTTTTCGTCCATTTCAAGTTCCATAACAATTATTCCGCGATAACCGCAGTTTTCACAAAAGTATTCTTTAGGAGTTAGCCAAACTGCGAGACTGCTTGATAACTTTATTTTTGGGCTGGCGCATCGGGGACAGTATATTTGAGTTGGTTTGTGATGTTTAGCATTTTTCAGAACGTCGCGGATGCCATCTGTCTTTTTCATAAGGGAAATATTCACCATTAGCTTTGGAACTATGCGGGTTTATTGGAGTTCGATGTTTTCTTGTGGGTACCCCATTTTAACGAGGAACTCTTTCACGCGGTCGCGGTGGTCGCCTTGGAGCATGATTTGCCCGTTCTTGTGAGTTCCACCACATGCACAGTATGTCTTGAGTTTTTGAGCTACAATTGACAAATTCGAGTTTTTATCGTCCATGCCGTCGATGATAGTGGTTGCTTTGCCGAATTTTCTGGTTTCAAGCCGTATACGAATGCGTTGTTGTTCTTTCTCTATTTCTCCACAAACGCACAGGTCTTTAGGTAGTCCGCATGTTGAACAAACTTCAGCCATGACACTCAACAGAGAATTATCAGTTGGCGTATATAAGAGTTTCAAGGAGGCGATAATGTTTTTGAGGTCTAATAGATTCAAAGCTGCCTAAATAAAAATCGTACTTAACTTGTGGGTGTCCTATTACAGTCACTTAATTTTAAGTGTGTTGAAACCTAAGCAAGTATGCGCAAACTCGCACAAACGCCACTCTGGATTATAGAAGGTTAATTATGGAAAGAATACCCTCAGCCAAGAACATAATCTCCTCAAGATACCAGCGAAAAACAGGAAAAGAAGCTTGGCGAGAAAACCTGCGTTACGCCATCTTCGCTGCTGATAAAGTCCGCTCTTCCTTGGGACCTAAAGGCACATACAAAATGGTAACCTACAACAAAGGACCCGAACGAGTCGTAAAAGTCACCAAGGACGCTGTTGCGATACTTGATGAGTTGGCAATTCAGTATCCGCCCAGCGTTATTGTTTCTGAATCGGCTAAAATGCAGCGTGAAGAGGCTGGCGATGGCGTTGCAACTTTTGTCATTTTCGTTTCGGCTTTGCTGAAAAAAGCGGATGAACTCTTAACCTTGGGAATTCACCCCAACACCATCATCCACGGATACAGTCTTGCAACAAATAAAGCGCTAGAAATAATCGATCGCCAAGCAATAGCCTGCACCAGTGGAGACAGCGACATTCTGGATATAGTGGATTGTGAAAGGAATCTATTGACGCCGCAGATTAGATCCATGATTAGGCAAGCGTATCCCCATGCATTCTGCGATGCCAGATTTGATAAAGAGAAAGTCAGGTTCCTAAAGAAAACAGGCGGCTGCCTAAAAGATTTAAGGCTTATCAATGGTGTGGTGATAAAAAAGCAGAAAGCTCACCCCAATATGCCTGACAAAATCAAAGACCTGCGCATCGCAATCACTAGCGAACGGTTGGGAATTAACCGTTTAGAAATAAAAATGCCTGGACAAGGACCATACCACATCAACTTAAACATCAAAACGCCCCAGCAAATCCAGCAATACAGCGAAACAATTCAGAAATTGAAAGCGGAACCCATAAAAAAACTAACCGAGCTAAACGTGAATGTTTTACTCTCTGAACAACCCCTTGAAGAAAACCTAAAAACCGAATTTCTTGCTAAGGGCATCTTTGCATTAGAAAACGTCGACAAGAAAGATACCCAAGCTGTCGCCAAGGCTACGGGCTCCAAAATCGTTGGCTCTCTATCTGAACTCACCGAAGAAGACATCGGCAAAGCTGAAGAACTCTCGACTGGGACATTAGAGCTTGAAAAAACAGTTACCTTCAGCGGTTGCAAGGGTGCAACCTTTTTGCTTAGAGGAAGCACAATGCAAATGATGGATGATCTGGAAACCGCAATCAAAAACAGCTTTACCATCCTCAAACTGATGAACGATGATGGAAAGGTTTTGCCTGGCGGCGGAGCAGTGGAAACACATATTGCCGAAGAATTGAAGGCTTATGCCCGAGAGTTTCCCAGCCGAGAACAAGTGGCCATAGAGGCTTATAGTATCGCTTTGATGGATGTCCCAAGGTGCCTAGCAACGAACTATGGGTTAAACCCAATCGACACACTTCTTGAATTAAAAAACCGCCATGCTGAAGGCAACTGCAACGTTGGAGTTTGCGAGACTAGTTGCCGAGAAATGGTTTGCCAAGAACCCCTCAAAGTTAAACGTTCAGTATTCCGAAGAGCCTTCGAAGTTTCAATGCTCATGCTACGCATAGACGAACTAATCATTTCCAAAGAGATACCTAAATTCCACAAACAATAGAAAAATTATAAATTATGCAACTTAACTGGGCATTGTGTAATAGACAACTGCACCCAAGACAATGCTTATTATCCATAGGATTGCTGTGATTTTCATCCATTTTTTAGTTGGTTGCGGTAAATCATTGAAAAGATACATCACCGTCAAAGTTACCGGAGGAACACCAAACGCAGAATGAACTATCTGCAAAATCGAAAACGAAGAAGAAACATTGTTGTTAGGTGTAATATAGTAAATGTAGAAGGATGGAAACATGACGAAAAAAATTGAAACCAGAGTTAGAATTATTGCTCCACTCATCACCCAACGATGAAGTTGAAGAAACTCTTTGCCTTGAACTCTAGCATAACCTATTCCAAGAATAGCTAACCCCAAAGCCACAAACATTAACGCTATAGATTCCTGCACCAAAAACGAATTCATATAACCAAAAGTCGCACCCATGTTCATGCTCATGTATTTTCTTCCTAAAAAAAAGTGGATTAAGCGCTCTTATGTCTGTTTGTGACTGCGCAAGTACAATCACACATACGGTTTGTGATTTGAAAAGTTTGTGAAAGAGCAATCTGCATTCCTTTTCAAGTTCCAATCAACAAGAAGTGGATTCAACTCGGTTAAGACTAAAAACTACTAAAGTTTGCCAACTGAAAGAACAACAACACACCATTTGCAATTGTTGTTCTTTCGACTGGACTAAGTTGAAAGAAGAAGAAGTGGTACAAATTTTTTTCAATCTTCTTCTTCTACCTATCGAGAATTAGGCTGCTTTAGGTCTTTTTTGATAGAACAAATACACGCCTTTTTGCAGGATTCAGTTGTTGTTGTTATGATTGAAAAAAGAAAAATCGTTGTTTCAAAAAATTATCCATTTTTTCTTCTTCTAATCGATGTCTTCTTCTCCTCTCAGTTAGAAAGCTGTCAAATAGGAGTCTTTGAAAGAGGAAAAACACCCCGTAGGAAACTGCCGTTTTTCTTCTACCAGAAGAGAAGCTGTGTAGTAACGCTAATCCGAACTTTGTTTGGTCAGCGTTCAAGTATTTTATCCAATCTACGATCGCTTTAGAACTCTCTAATATTCTCGATAGATCATTAAGTAAAACCAATACTTTGGATGGGCCAACTTACGATTACTTATTTCTTAAAAAAACTTTTGAGTTCCAACTTATAACAAAAAGATAGAGACAGGAATTAGAAAACAACTAAATATTTGCCAGTGTTCGGACGAGATTTTTATTTCGATTTTTTGTTTGATATTTAATCCCATCAAGCATGCTTGTGGTTGTACGCTTAAAGACACAAAAGGTTAAATGACAGTTTATCCCTAGCTCATTTAGAAATAATTTCCGTTTTTGCAGGCGAATAGTAAGCGTCTAAAGAAAAAAAGCAGTCGCCTGTGTTCTTAATTTTTAGTTTAAAAAAAAATTAAGAAAGTTACACACTGAAAGAGAGATTTTAAAAATGTCACAACCGCTTCCCCCCTCAACAGTAGACTGGAATCATCTCTTCGATTTAGCCGCCTATATAGCAGTAATTGCGGTCGCAATAGTCATAGGTGCAATGATTTTTTTTGCTATAAAATATCGTGAGAAAAAAGGACAACCAAAGTTTATTCCCGAAATTGGCTTGTCCAGAGCCCGAGCAAGAGAAACCGTGATTTTCGCTTCAATCTCAATTATTCTTCTGCTTAGCTTAAGCATTGCTTCCTACCAGCTTACTCCTAACGCGCGGTTTCCGCCACCAGTTTCTCAAAGTCTAGTGATAAATGTTACAGCTTTCCAATGGAATTTTAGGTTCTTCTACCCAAACGGAGCAACCACCTTGGGAGAATGCTTTGTTCCAGCTGACAAAAGCATAATTTTTAACGTAACAAGCAGTGACGTTATGCATAATTTTGGACTTATGGATTTTAGAGTGAAAATCGACGCCATACCCGGCAGATACAATGTTGTTGGCGTAACGACTCCGCCGTTAGATGGAAACAGCCAGTTAAACTACACTATCCGCTGCTACGAACTCTGCGGCGTCGCGCACACATACATGCATGCATCACTTACAGTAATGGATCCAACAGTTTTCAATCAGTGGCTAAACAACCAGACAGCAACAAACGCAACAGTGCCCGGAGGCTAAAAAGACGACATACAACGAATTCTCAATCAAAGAATGGTTAACCACAACCAATCACAAACGCGTCGGCATTCTCTACATCGTCACAGCAGTGTTCTTCCTAATCGTTGCAGGCTCACTTGGCATGCTTGATGAGAACGCAGCTTGCCGCACCAAACGAAAATTTCCTCAACCCCTTCACATATGACCAAGTCGTCACTTTACATGGATTATTGATGATTCTATGGGTTCTCACGCCTCTTGGTGCTGGATTAGCAAACTATATTGTGCCACTCCAGATAGGCGCAAAAGACTTGGCATTTCCACGTTTAAACGCTACAAGCTACTGGACATACCTATTCAGCGGTCTACTCCTTGTCGGCTCAGTATTTCTTCCAGGTGGCACAGCAAACACGGGCTGGACACTCTACGCTCCCCTAAACACTATACAGTTTACTCCTCAACCAGGAGCAACACTTGTCATCTTGGCACTTGGCATTATTCGCTGTCTCCGTAACGATGTCCTCAATCAACTTTATCACAACCATCGTGAAAAACCGAGCTAAAGGCGTAACATGGACACGTCTGCCAATCTTTACTTGGTCAATTTTGATGACTATGGCGTTGGCGCTCTTCGCGTTTCCTCCGCTTGCAGCAGGATTAACACTATTAACAACTGACAGAATTTTCGGCACAGTCTTTTTCAGCTCTACCCAAGGAGGCAGCATACTTGTGGGATGAGCTTTTCTGGTTTTTCGGACACCCAGAAGTCTACATTGTGGTTTTTCCCGCGATTAGGCATAATTGCTGAAGTTTTTATGACATTTGCCAAACGACCACTTTTTGCGAAGAAAATTTTCATAATAGAGTTTGCAGCAGTGACCTTTCTAAGTTTGGGCGTTTGGATGCACCACATGTTCACAACAGGCGTAAACTATGATGTGCTGCAAGCATTCTCTATTACAACATTGGCCATTTCCATACCTTTCGAAGGGCTAGTTCTTGGTTTAGTGCTGACACTCTATAAATCCCGCATAAAATTGACCGCGCCAATGCTGTATTGTTTAGCAGCAGTATTCACCGTCACTCTTGGGCGGCGTTACAGGGGTTTTGCAGGCTTTCCCAGTTTTAGACTATGCTTTCCGAGGCACATACTGGATAGTTGGACACTTCCACTATGTAATGGCTGGAACCGCCTTGTTCGCACTTATTGCAGGACTCTATTATTGGTGGCCAAAAATAACGAAGCGAAAATACAACGAAACCTTCGCCAAAGTCACATTTGCAATTTCCTTCATCGGATTTAACGTTCTTTACTTCCCATACTTCTTCCTGCTGGACATGCCCAGAAGAATATCTACTTATCACTGTAACATCTGGATGGGCGTCTTTGAATTTTGATGCAACTGTCGGCGCATTTGTGTTCGGACCAGCCATCCTACTGACACTTCTAAATCTTATAATAAGCTACAGAAAAAACAAGCCCTGCGAACCGAATCCATGGGAATGCAAAAGAGATGGAGTGGACAGGAAACTACAGTGGATCAGCGTCAGACTCACTCGCTGCATCTGAAAATACGAAGGTACCTGAAAAGGAGTAAATAAAATGACAAAAGAAGAAACAAACGCTAAAGAAAAATCCAGTTACTTACCCCTGATAATTGCTGGTGGAGTGGCAATTTTCTTGCTGGGACTGGCAATTTACATTCCTCTTCTAATTGCTGGGGCTAGTTATCATTGCGGCGTCGGTCTTCAAACTTTTCAAAGATGGCGCCAAAGAAAAATTCGCCGACAACTAAAGAAGCAGAAGAGGAAAAATTTCCGCTTGATTCAGTACCAAAGGAAAAACTGGGACTGTGGATTTTTCTTGCATCAGAAATCTTGATTTTCGGATCCCTAATAATCGCTTACGTATATGTCCGCATAAATAGCGGTTCATGGCCCATAGCCACCCAAACACATAACGTACTCCTCGGAATGACGAACACAATTATCTTGCTTACAAGCAGCTTAGCAATGATTCTTGCACTTTACTCAATTAGAGCGGGAAACGTGAAAGGACTAAAAATTGCGTTAGGAAGTGCATTTGCCTTGGGCTTAACCTTTCTTAGTCATTAAACTTGGATTCGAATGGCCCGACCTCATCAGCAAAGGCTTCACAATAAATAGCGGCTTACCAGCTTCCACATACTATCACGTTAACTGGTCTTCACGCTGTGCACGTTGCAGTGGGCATGGTAGCTATTGGATACCTCATGTTTCGAACCTACCAAGGAGGATTCACCAGCACAAAACATGTTGCAGTCGAGAACGTCGGGTTGTACTGGCACTTTGTCGATATCGTTTGGATGTTTCTCTTTCCGCTCTTCTACTTGATTTAGGTGAAAAAATATGGCTGGAATTAAACTCTACATCGGAATCTGGCTTGGACTCGTATTTGCAACCATAATGGAAGTTGTGGTTCGCTCATTACCTGGAGCAGCATCACTGTTTGTAGTGATTATAATGCTAATTGCTTCAGTAAAAGCCATCGCCATATCGTTGTACTACCAGAACCTGCGTCATGAAGGAATCAGACTTGCCACCTTACCTATAGCAGCTGTCGTAGGCATCGTTTTTCTAGCAGTTTCCGCTGCAATGACTATGTCTATGGGGATGTGAAGATATGCGTAAATCATATTTACCTTTAATTGCGGTCATAGTGCTTGCAGCAATTCTCTACTCTGCAGCCATGGTTGTCTTGGTTTTTAACCTACAGCCTCCATTAACCAGCACATCAAACACAAACCACACACCAACTGTGAATATTGTTCTCTACGAAGGCGAAATATCAGCAACCAAATACGGCTTCGGCAACACTTCCACCACATTAACTTCGCCAGGACCCACCCTCAGATTCAACTTAACTGACGTCGTAAACATCACAGTCATAAATGTTGGAATGATGCCTCATGCTTTTGCAATAACCAACGCTCCCAAAACTGGAGCGACCGTTCTCTTCAATGCTGAAATCGGCTCAGCAAGCAATCCACTTCAGCCAGGCAAACAAGGAACAGTTATTTTTACTCCAAATAACGCTGGCTCCTCATTCTTCTATATTTGCCCTGTTCCCGGTCACGCAGAAGTTGGAATGTATGGGTCAGTAGTAATCAATGGTTGAACACTTTTGAAGGGTTAAGATGAAAGAAAAAATCGGCAAATACTTGGAGCTAACAAAACCCAAGGTTACTCTTCTAAACTTGCTTGTTGGAGTAACCTGCTTCTTATTAGCTGCTTACCCAACAGTTGACTGGTTAAAACTCGTCGCTTTCTCCATTGTAGGTTATTTGGCAGCTGGCGGCTGCGGCGTCCTAAACAGCGTCTACGACCGAGACGTAGACAAACTAATGACACGCACCTCAAAAAGAGCAATCCCCTCAGGCTACATAACCTCAACTAAAGCCTTAACTTTCGGCACAGCATTAATCGTTTCCAGCTTTGCTTTCTCATACTTCTTCTTTAACCCATTAACATTTCTAATGCTCGCGTTAGGACTCGTCTTTTATTTAGCTGATTTACACTGTTTGGCTCAAACGCACAAGCCCCTGGAACGTAGTAATCGGCGGTTTCGCAGGCTGTTTCGCAGGTTTTGCAGGTTGGGCGGCAGCTGCTGGAACGTTGAGTTTAATGGCTTTGCTTGTTGGTGCACTTGATTTTCTTTGGACACCTGGGCATCTTTGGGGGCTGGCTATGAAAAAAATAAGAGAATACAAAATCGCAGGAATTCCTATGTTACCCGTTAAAGTGGGATTAAGCAAAGCAGCCTTAGTTGTTTTCGTGTTAAATGTGGTAACGGTTGCTTTCTCGTTTCTGTTTCCGCTGTTAGGGTTAACAGGCGCTAGTTTACTTGGGATTTGCCATATTTGCTGGAAGCGGTTTTCTTTTTCAAAACCGCGGCTTACTGTTTTCAGCTTCCGAAGCCAACGGATTTAAAGCATTTATTGCCTCAATGCCCTATCTTGCATTGTTAATGATAGGGTTAATTTTAGATAAAATCTTTCTAATTTAAAACTATTTTGCCACAGGCTTGATGATTGCCACTATTTTTTGCCCTGTCACATAACCCCAAAAGGTATAGTCCAAGTGAACGGTAACTTGTGACTGTACAAGCGCCACCACACAGCTTTAAACCCCCGAATTTGCTGAACTATTATTCAATTAAATTTTAGCAAGGGAAAAGAAATGAACAAAACTTCGATGTATCTAATCGTAGCCGTTGTAGTAATAGTCATCATCGTTGGAGGCGTTTTAGCATACGTTCTCACTCGACCAGGAGGCAGTGGCAGCGGAGTCAACACAATGGACGTCTACGCTGCAGAATACAAGTTCGGAACAAGCGCTGGCAGCTTGAGTTCGCCTGGGCCAACATTAACTTTCACAGCTGGACAAACATACACAATTACGCTGCATAACGTTGGAACGATGCCTCATAACTTCGCGATAGTCACAACCAAAGCGGACGGAAGCACAGCCTTAACCTTTAGCGGCGCCCAAATCGGATCAACAAGCAACCCAATTGCAGCAGGAAGCACAGGATCATGCACCTTTACAGCCAGCACCTCAGGAAGCTATTACTACATTTGCCAAGTTGACGGACACGTAAGTTTAGGCATGTGGGGTCCAGTAACGGTAAACCCATAAAACTAAACCCAACTCCTTTTCTTTTATTTTAAAACACTTATTTTTCTTTGAAAAACAGAAATCAAGTTTTGTCTTGAGTATGACGTCATCCATCGACAGATTGGAATCATTTCTTTGGCTTAAAAAGTGCGAATGATTACTGAATTGTCTTCAGCTCGTCACCTAAGGTGGCTTAATGATTAGGGTTGATTTTAAGACAAAGTTTTAGTAAACTAAGATGGTCCTTTTCTGTTTGAGCCACAGAGGTTTTTGGATGACTTCTTTTACTTTTTCGAAGCGGTCAGCCCAACCGAGGTACTGGTACAGTTCAGCTTTAATTGTGAGAGGTGTTACGGCAATTTTTTTGCCTACAACATAGACGTATTCAGGAGCAAAAAGGAAGATGTCCCCCCAATCCCAGTTAGCCTACCTTAAACTGCAAGTCCCCCTGAACTTTAACCAAGACAGAATCCAAGTTAAAGTCAAAATAGTAACTTCTCACATGAACTGGAAACTCTGAACCATCAATTACGGCGTTCCTTGAAAGCTGTCTGGTTTGGTAATTTAATGGAGAAGGGGTCAAGGTCTTGAACGGCTTGAAAGATTTTTTCTGCATCATGTTTTGAGCAAACAATTTCTATGGATTCAGGATCGACGTTAACGGTTCTTAAGGCTTCAGATAAGTCGCCGTTCGACAATCCAATTGATGTTTTTGCCATCAAACCGTTGATGCAGAATTGATAATGCGTTAACATATTCTGTGGGAACTATGGAAAGGACTTCGTATAGTTTGTTTAGTATGTTTTGGCTGTTGTTTGATTCGGTCATATTTAATCGCTCTTAAAAAGAGAAATAGAGAGCGTTAGACGAGTGCACTTGGGCTTTGCAAGTACTTCTTTATGCCGTCAGCAGCTAAATACGCCATAGCACCTGCAACGTGGGTTCCTGCAGTTAAGTTGTCTCCAAAAGTATCGCAGATTTCTCCTGCAGCAAACAAGTTTTCGCTGGTCCAGCATTGCATCCACTTGTTAAACACTGAAGTTGCTGGGTTTGCGCCTGTTCTTGCACCGCCTCTCTGGTGATGCCCCCACCAGTCTACATGTTGTGAAAGCTCGGCAACAGGGTTTACTTTGAGTGTTGATGGGTCACCCATTTTTTTAAGAATATCAGTGATGAGAGTTGTTTTGTTTACTAAGTAGTTTGAGACGCGGTAGGTGTTTGCATCCCAGTCTAATGTAATTCTGGCGCTTGGGTCACCATAGATGTCAGTAGTAATGCGGATCTAAATCAACATAATTTTCAAGAAGCGGCAAATTCGGTCCTGTACCTGAAAGAGTTGCAGTCACATTTTTGACTAATTTTTCGTCTTTAAGGCTTGCTTTCCATGTGCTTCCAAAGTTGGTTCTGCTAGGCAAGATGACCTGAGAATGTGCTTGGTCCACCTCCCAAATAGCTTCCGAAACCCAAGTTAACACCACCCATAAAAGTCAAATCGTCTGCGTGGCTAAAGGCTGGGTTAACTTCGTTTAGGTCCATTATGCTAAATCCTCCGCCTGCTGCGTTTCCGCTGACGTAAGCGTTTGCGCCGACGTTTAGTTTGACGCTTGCGCTTGAAGTTGCTGGGAGTGTAGCCATTGGCTAATCCTCTGTCCTAGGGAACCAGTGTGGGCTACAGGGTCATATGGTGTGCCCATTCCAGATAGACGCATCAGGCGAATGAGGTTGAAGCCCCATATACCGTTGAAAACAACCTTTGCTGGCTGAACATGAACATTGCCTAAGGTATCATAGTATCGTACGCCAGTGGCTTTTCCTGAGCTGTCAGTATCTATTCGGAATATGTATGAGTCAAGGCGCATGTCAAATTTACCTGTCGCCATAGCAGCAGGAACTGTTGTAACGTGAGAGCTGCTCTTTAGCACCTACTTCACAGGGATAGTTGCATTTTGCGCCGCACCAGCCGCAATAAACACAGCCATTTCGTCCTAATGCCATATTGGTTGACGTATGCACCGCTTATTAAGCCGCTTACAGTTGAAAATGGAGTGTAGCCTAGGCTTTGCACGGCAGTTTTGATAAATGGTTGCATACGGTGTGCGTGGATGAGGCGGCATAGGAAATCGTGCATTGGGAATAAATGGGTCTTGACCGTCTGTTGGTCTCCTACAACGCCGATAGCCTTCTCCCACGAGTTATAGTAAGGCACCATTTCTTCGTAGGTTACTGGCCAATCTTCAAGATCTGGTGTGCCGCCTTTAACGTTGCTTAAAATTGTGTGTGTATCCTGCGTCGCCATACTTTGCTTTCGTCATCGTCACAGGTTGAGTAAGACCAAGGTGAAAACCTGCCTAAGCCGCCGCCGTAGTGTGTTCCGACGCCACCTACGCCGTGACCTAATGCATGGTATTGAACGTTTTTGGTGTATCGTCTTATAGGCAATGCGAATTGGTTTATGTTGTTTCGCAGGGTGAATGTGGAAATGTATAGTGGGTGATCAAACTTTCTTTCGACAGCGATTGCCCATTCGTCGTCTTTTTGGTCTTGTCGCCAATCAGTCGTGAATTCCCAGAATGGTCCTTTTTCTATTCCTACAACTTGGTATCCTGCTGTGGTGAGTTCTGCAGCTATTGGACCACCCATGTGTCCTAATCCGCAAACAACTACATCTGTTTGAGGGTGATTAATTGGACTTGACATTTTATATTCCTCCGCCTTCTTTTTGAAGTTCACCAAGACTCTTTGGGGGTAATCTTGTAGGTGTACTTGCAACCATCAACTTCATGGCGCCTAATCCTATGTCGTCTCCCCAGTAATTTGCCATTAAAACCAATCAGTTTCCAACCTACCATACCTTGGTTTCCACCGTAAATTGGATCTGACCAAGAAGCCTGCGGTGACTATAGTCGTGGATTTCGTTGAAGAATTCTGCTGCGTTTGGACCTTGAAAAGCATTTTGCAATGCAGTGTTGTCGGCTTTATTGTCGAACATTTCTTGAAGAACCGTTATTTGTGTTGCTGAAGCAAGAGTTTCAAACTTTGCCTCCTTTTGCCGCGGTACAGTAGTTTTCAAGTGCTACTAGACCTCTTCGCCAGAATTCTCTAGGATTAAAAGCATACTGGTAAGCTGTACCAGCCTGTAATCCTGGTTTTATTGTTCCACCTGAATAAGTAATTGCAGTTTTTGTTTGTGCAGGATAAACTGCTCCCATAACGGTGACTGAGCCTGATTGGGGAATCACGAAGGGTCCCTGAAGAAACATGTTGCCACCTTTACCATAGTTTCCCGCTAGCATGCGGTCTATGAAGTAGATGACCCCTGCTTCTTTTGCGCCTGGACCTGTAGCTGTCAGAGGGAATTATGGCTTCAGCTAAAGCCTCTACTATAGCTTGTTCGGTTGGGTTTAAAGTTAGGAAGGCTTGGCTTTGTGTTATTTGGGTTTGCAAGTTGCTTAATTTTTGTGTTATCGTTATTTATCGAGTTTTCCAAAATAGGAATTTCTATTGCACTTGCAACTCCAGCACCGATTGCGGCTGCAGCTCCAATTTTAATAAATTCTCGCCTATTCATCGGCAAACAAAAGCACCTTTAATACTAGAATTAAGAGAGCGCTTTTAAGTTTATGTTGTTGTATAGCGCTTGTAACAACGACTAAGAGCTAAAGAACATCAAGCTGCTTAACGATCAAACATTAAGCTGTCAAGAGTTGTCTGTAGTTTTTTCAATCGGAATCTTGGTCTTTTTCGACTATAACGACGAGCCCATTTAGGGCTTTAACGGTGACTTGTTCGCCTTTTAGAATATTACCTGAAGAGGATTCAGCTCGCCAGATTTCTCCTAGAACACGAACTTCTCCTTTTGGTGTGAGGTCCGTTATGGCAATACCTGTTTTGCCCATCATGACTTCAGAACCTGTAAGTTTGCTGCGTCGTCTGAGCGGTCCAATTATCCATCGAATATACAAACCTATGATGACGCCGAAAACGACAAGGACGCCTAACTCTATTTCGACGAGCCCAGTTATGGGTGAAGGCGAATATTGCAAACCAAAAGACAAATAATAAATTCCAAATGCACCAAGCACCACGCCTGCCATTAACGCGAAACCATGACCAAGCTTCAACTCCACAATAATCAAAACTGCCGCAATCACCAAAATAACAAGCCCCAGCGCCGAAGCATCAATCACCTCAGCACCGATTAACCCCGCAACGATTGCTATTACACCTACGACTGTTAAAACGATTGTCGGATGGTAAATGTCAAGAACAATAGCTACAATCCCCAATAGAATGAGGATACCGTCGAGAATACTGTTGCTTAGGGCGCTAATTATTTGTTCATAGAGGTTTTCGCTGAGTGTTTCTTGAGGGTTATTCGACAAGCCCAATTGGGTGATAGCAGCGGAAAATGAATCTGCTGTTCCGTCAGCTACATGAACGGCAACAGCGTCGTTCGCTGAGAACGCTTGATCATACTGAACCATATCATAGACTGCGGTTGTGTTTCGCCCCCACCTCTCTGCTAGACTTGTCATGTAGTCAAGCATTGCAGCTTGAGTATGATTTTGCTCAAGCGCAGACCCTCCGACCACGATAGGAGTGCTTGGACCAATCTCACTACCAGGCGCCATCAATATCTTGTTAGTTGCCATTGCGATGTAGCTACCTGCGGACGCGCCTAAGCCGTTAGGAACTATGAACGTGTATGTGGGAATACCTGATTGGTTAGCCGTCGTTATTGAGCCAACAATCGAAACCATATCGCTCAACAAGCCACCCGGCGTATTCATCTCAATAACGATGGCAGCGGCATGCTGACTCTGTGCTGTGCTAACAACACGAGACATAAAAGCAGAAGATCCAGGATCTACGGGAACGCTAAAATCTGCAATTACAACAATTCCGCCAGCGGAGTCTGATTGTTCAGTTATCGCGGAGTTGGAAGCTGCCGAAGCAGATAGAAACCCGCCTACAACAATCAAGAATAATGAAAAACAGAGTAAAACCAGTAGTCTTTCGAGAATGAAAAAGTTTAGCTCTTAAACGCGACAAGTTCGGTCAATATCTGGCTAGTCGCAGCTACCCTATAAGGGTTAGCGTAAAATGTTTTGTGGCGAGCGAAAGTTTACATTTTAAGCTCAGAGTAAGATACCATAAATAAGCAGTGAATCGCCAATGCTTCAGCCAACGCCACAATCAAAAAAATCTAAAGAATGTTTAAGACCTAACACTCTGGAACATCATCAAAGTTGTCGGAAGCGATAGTGTTTTTTGAGTCAGTTCTAAGGAAGTCTTCACCATTCACATTTACCAGATGCACTTCTTGACCTTTGCGCCATTTGCCAATTGCAGTTCTAAAAACTGTAGCGTAGGTGCATCCTTTCTTCATGTTTACAATAAGGTCAGTTCTTGAAAGAATGATGTTCTCGCAGACTACACAGCCAAAGTCCGAATGACATTCTACAAAATCTATATGTTTCTGGTCGGGGCTAGTTTTTACTGCAGAGACTAGGTAATCAGCCCATTTATCCATCATGACGCCTTCCGCTGTTTATTTTAGAAGTATTATTTAACGCTTATTGAACGGATATAACTTTGCATAGAAAACCTCAAGATGGTTATTACAAAAATTAAAAAAGGGATAAACTGGTTTCAACCAGCACCAACCGATTTTAAAGATGGATTCTTCTAAAGTTTTAGCCAGAGCAGAATACCCATAATCAAACCGTAAATTGCTAATGCTTCAGCCAACGCCACAATCAAGAAACTTCTAAAGAACGTTTCAGGTTTTTCAGCTAATGCACTGATAGCTGCGCTACCAGCCGCAGAAATTGCTAATCCTGCACCTAAGCCAGGTAACCCAATTGCTAATGCAGCACTAATTGCAATGCCAACTCTGTCGAATTGTCCATTTGTCGTTGTTGTCGTGGTCTGATTTTGAATTGTGTCGATTGTTAACGCAGCTGCAACGCCCATGAGAGGCAGAAGCACAAGCGGAAGTATTACGAGCAATAATAGTTTAGTTTTCAAGCTACGTCACTCCATTAACATTGCACACAACAAGCTTAGCTATTAACTTTTTTCTTAATTAACTTCTTTTCTCTTCATTGGAAAAAGGTCTCAACAACTCTTCACTCATCTTATTGGCTTTTTCCTTGAGTGCATTGATTTCTTCTCGGATTCTATTCAATTCTTTTTCTGCTGCCTGCTCAATGTCCAGGTTAAACTTTTTGAAGTCTTCATCTAACTTGTCATTATTTGTCAAAGAATAGGTGCTCCAACACTTATTTTACAACTAGGACAGGACAATTAGCGTATTCAATTACACGTTCGGCTACGCTGCCGATGAGGATTCTTTCAGCGCCTCTTCGTCCATAAGTTCCCAATACAATTAAATCCATTTCTAAGCCATTAGAAAGATGCACAATCTGTTCAAACGGTCTTCCCTTAGCAATCAAAGAAGTTGCTTTAACACCTTCTTTCTCAGCTAAACCCAGAATATAATTGATGTATCTTTGACCATCAGCTTTTAGTTCTTTTTCGATATCTTCGCGTTCGGTCATTTTTGAAAATCGGTCGATAACAACTTCATCCAGCACATAAACGACCATTATTTGTGCATCATGCGTCTTGGCAATACTTATGGCGTATTCTGCTGCATGAATGCTATAGTCTGATCCGTCGGTGGGAACCAAAATTTTTTTTATAGTTTGAGAACTAAACTTCATATTATTTACGCTCCTTAATTACACGTTTAATTATTTTAGTCCTAACAAATTCTTCTCTGTCTTTTTCTTCAAGCACCAGTTCAATCCATTTTGCGGTTTTACGGTACCTTGGAATAAGAACATAGTTTAAGGCGTTGACTCGACGCTGGGTTCTGCGTACGTCGTTGGCAATTTGATATGTTGCTCCTTCAGCTTCGGGCTAAATCAGCAATTAAATTTAAAACTTTATGGAATTGTTTGAAGGCTTTGTCTAGTTCTACGCTGGTGTTGGCGAATCCGTAGTCTGGTTTAGCGTCAGCTTCGCCTTTAAATTCTACAGAAGGCACAGTGACGCCCATTATGCTCTTGTAATCGATGATGATAGTTAGCTTTAGTAGTTGACCCCAAAGCAACGCTGGCAACCGTCTCTGAACCCTTAGCCATGTTTGCATCCCTTAGACTTTGATAAGCCTTCGCAAGAGCATCCAGCAGTTCCTCGCGGGCTCTTTCAGCTTCGTAAATGCTGTTTCTTAATTCACGAAGCAGAATGTCACGTTTGCGTTCAAGAACTTCGCGACCAGACTCTGCCAGGTTTAAAGTCTTTTTTGTTTGAATCAAGTTTATTCTTGTTGGGCTAATGTTTTCAGAGGACAATTTTGTTATTTGACCTCGCTCGCAAATTTTGGATAGTATTTCTGATATGTATTCAGGCTTTATGCTTGTTAATTCTTCGTCGGGCAACAATGAAAGTGCATCCCAAGCAATTGAAAGTGTCTGTTCAATTGTGCGGTTCTCGTTTTTGCCTTGGTTGATTAGGGTTTTCTCGAAGGCTTCGCCGAAACGTAAGTATTCTTTGTCTCTTTGACCTAAACCTTCCTCGCCTATTATGGTAACAAGTGATTTTACTGAGTTGTATTGGGCGTAAGCGGAATAGAGTTGGCTTGCAACGTTGGCGTGGTCTTCTCGTGTGCTATCTTTGCCGATTCCATCTTTCATCAGTCGAGACAGACTTGTTGAAACATAGATTGGAGGATAGATGCCTTGTTTCTCGAGAGAGCGAGACAAAACGATTTGTCCCTCAGTAATGTAGCCTGTAAGGTCGGGAATTGGGTGGGTAATATCGTCGTTTGGCATGGTTAAAATTGGCATCTGTGTAATAGAGCCTTTTTTGCCGTGGATTCTGCCTGCCCGCTCGTATATGCTTGCTAAGTCACTGTACATGTAACCGGGGTAACCTTTCCTGCTGGGCACTTCTTCCATTGAAGCACTGACTTCTCGGAGAGCCTCACAGTAGTTTGTCATGTCAGTTAAGAGAACCAATACGTGAGTATCTTGTTCATATGCCAAGTATTCGGCTAAAGTCAAACCAGCTCTTGGAGTAATAATACGTTCTACTGGTGGGTCGTCAGCTAAGTTAAGGAACATTGCAACGTTTTTTATGGCTCCTGTTTCCTCGAAGCTTTTGCGGAAGAAGGCAGCATCGTCATGTTCTAAACCCATTGCAATGAAAACTATTGAGAAGTCTTCTCCTCCACTGCGAATCTGGGCTTGCCTAACGATTTGGGCTGCAAGTTCATTGTGCGCGAGACCTGGACCACTGAAGACTGGAAGTTTCTGTCCACGAACAAGGCTGGTTAATCCGTCGATGGCGGATATGCCTGTTTGGATGAATTCCTTGGGGTATTCTCGGGCTACTGGGTTTAATGGGAAGCCGTTGACGTCACGTTTTTCTTCCGTGAAGAATCGTGGGTGACCGTCAATAGGTTCGCCAAAACTGTTCATGACGCGTCCAAGCATTTCTGTGGACACTGGAACTTCTAAGGAGTGCCCAAGGAAGCGTGTACGTGTTTCTGAGGGTGATAAACCTGTTGTGCCTTCGAAGACTTGTACGGTGACAGCTTTCTGCGTGATTTGGATAACTTTGCCTAAACGTGTTTCTCCACCTGGGGTTTTGACTGCGACCAATTCATCGTAGCCTACGTTCTGCACGTTTTCTACAACTATGATTGGGCCTGAAATTGAAGCGACGCCTTTGTATTCCAATCCTGAACCTGTTTTTGTAGCCATAGAAATTACCTCAATGTTGCCTCCAATATTCCAAAACTTTCATACATTCGCTTCTCTAAATCATCTAACAACTCACCTTTATCGTTGGGTATCGAAGTTTTCATACGCATAATTTCATCAGTTATCGACAATTCTGAAACTTTGAAGATTGGTGCACCCTTACTTACCACGTTATCTGCTAATCGATGGTAGTCAACAATTATCTTTATCATCTTGAACTGTTTTTGTGGAGAACTGTAAGTGTCGATGGCGTCCAAGGCGTTCTGCTGTAGGAATGCAATGCGGATGATTCTGGCGGTTTCCAAGATTAAGCGTTGTTTGTCAGGTAAAGCTTCAGGACCAACGAGTTTTACGATGTTTTTAAGGTCATCTTCAGCCTGCAGTATGCGCATTGCTTCTTCACGGTAGCTGTTCCAGTTTTTATCGACTTCTTTATGCCACCATTCAGCGAGGTCTTGAATGTAGCCGCTGTAGCTTGACATCCAGTTGATTGATGGATAGTGTCTTGCGGCTGCAAGTTCAGCATCTAATGCCCAGAAGACTCGAGTGAAACGTTTTGTGTGTTGAGTAACTGGTTCTGAGAAGTCTCCGCCTGGAGGGGAAACGGCTCCAATGGCACAGATGGAACCGACGCGTTTGTCTGAACCTAATGTTTCAACGACTCCTGTGCGTTCATAGAATTCTGCGAGACGCGATGGCAGGTAACTTGGGAAGCCTTCTTCAGCAGGCATTTCTTCAAGTCGTCCCGAAACTTCTCGGAGTGCTTCTGCCCATCTGCTTGTGGAGTCCGCCATCAAAGCGACCGCGTAGCCCATATCGCGGAAGTATTCTGCGAGGGTGATACCAGTGTAAATGCTGGCTTCT
Source organism: Candidatus Bathyarchaeota archaeon (assembly GCA_963809455.1). Taxonomy (GTDB): domain Archaea; phylum Thermoproteota; class Bathyarchaeia; order Bathyarchaeales; family Bathycorpusculaceae; genus Bathycorpusculum. Next base: position 84,175 of record CAWEJP010000003.1, read on the forward strand.
CGAGCAGAGACAGGCATGTTGCTTGTGTTAGCAACAAGTACTGTTCGCTCCATGAGTGGATGCCCAGATGTTGGATCGATTAGTTTGGGGAAACTATCTAGCACATCGACCATTTCGTTGCCGCGTTCTCCGCAGCCAACGTAAATAATAACGTTGGCATCTGACCATTTTGCCAGTTGCTGCTGGGTTACGGTTTTTCCTGAGCCGAAGGGACCAGGGATTGATGCGCTTCCGCCTTTAGCTACTGGGAAAGAAGGTGTCGATTACACGTTGCCCAGTGATTAAGGGAGAACTCGCTGTAAGCCTTCGTGCGTGGGGACGTGGTTCTCTGACTGGCCACTTCTGAAGCATTGGCAAGTCAACTTTAGTTCCGTTTGATTCGATGTTGGCGATTGTTTCTGTAATTGTATAGTCGCCTTGTGGTGCAATCTCAACAAGTTTGCCTTGAACGTTAACGGGAACCAATATACGGTGCTCAAAGAGGGCGGTTTCTTGTACTACCCCGAGTATGTCGCCTCCTACGAGTTTAGCTCCAACTTTCGCTGTTGGTACAAAAGTCCATTTTTTAGATCGAGAAAGAGCTCTTCACTCCCGCTGCTTGTTTGATAAAGGCGCCTGTTAGAGTTCTTAGTTCTTCAAGGGGTCTTTGAATGCCGTCAAAAACGTTACCGACAATGCCTGGAGCAAGCTCCACTGAGAGGGGGCTTCCTGTGCCCAAAACTGGTTCGTCGAGTTTGAGCCCAGATGTGTTCTGGTAGACTTGAATGGTTGCGTGTTCGCCTTCTAAACGGATAATTTCTCCGATTAAACGGTCGTTACCAACTTCGACCATTTCATGCATGACAGCTTGGGCCATACCTTTAGCTTCGACGACTGGACCTGCAACTCTTATTACGCTTCCTTTAACACCCATTTTTATACAGACTCTCCAAACAAAATTTTTGCTAATTCAACACGTAAAACCGGTTTAAGTTCTTGCAAACGATTATCTAATGGTGCATTATAGATTATTTTTCCGTCTTCAGTTTGGATTATACATCCTCCAAGGAAATCACCAGTTTTTTCGGACAGTTTCAATTCACAATGCAACTTCTTAGATAAACGTTTCAGCACATCTGAGTGTTAACCAATCTTTATCTTTAGCGTTTACCTGAATAATGAGGTCTTTTTGGCCGATTCTTTCAATTGCATTTTGCATGTTCTTGAGCAGATAATGGTGATATTCCTCAGACTCCACGAAAGTCTTCAACTTAGCTAAGAGACTTTCTCGAAAGCGGCATCGACCAAATCTTCTTTTGTTTGAAGCAAACGATTCCTTATTTCTACTTCAGTTACGGAGGCAATTTTCCGTTTTTCAGCTTCTGCGTTCGTCTTAGCTTGGGCAATTATTGCTTTGAAGTTTTGGTCTGCTTGCTCTTTTGCTGCCTTCAATGTTGTCTTTCGCTTCTTGTTCCGCAGCTAAAATCAAGGCTTCCGCTTCTTTCTGCACATCACCCACAACATCTTTTGCAATCGCTGAAATGCCATTTTTAACGCTCATGTCAATTCACCGTTATATTTTGATTCCTAAAATTTTACTTACAATGTCCGATATCTGCATTTTATTTGCGGTACCCTTGCTTCCAGGAATCTCCACGATTAGTGGTGTTATTCGTTCCTGACGTAATTTATCAACTTCTTCCCGCATTGAGGGATCAGTTTGAGAATGATTCACTAATGATTATCACACCGATGTCGTTCCGTGCAAGCGCTTTATGTAGGGCTTGTATCGCCTCGTCGTCTGTGGAGACTTCGGTGCCTTCAACACCAACAAGTCTAAAGCCAGTAATCATGTCACTGTCCCCAATTACGATAGCCAATCATTTCATCGCCAAATATAACTTTAAATGTTCGTGGTAAATCAAACATTCTGTTAAAAATGTTGCGACCAGAAAGAATGACCTCTACATCTATAATCTGCGTTAAAAAAGACGTAGAGCCAGTTTTGGAAGCACTCAATAACTTCGGAGAATTCCATATCGAACAAACGGCTCAAGACAACGCAGGTTTAAACTGAATACAACCAGAGCATCCAGAAGGTCGAAGGGTCCCTCGCAGACCTCAACACTTTAATTAATCAGCTTATAAAAGAAAAATCAAGCCTTTTCAGCATTTTTAAGCTGCCACAAACCAACTAAAACTCAGGTTACAGCAGAGAATTGGCAAACTCTTTTAGAAGACAACAAACCAAAAAATTTTAACCCTGAAAAAAGAAACTGACGATCTCAACGAAGCTCTTTCTAGCCTACAAGAAAAAACCGAACAACTAAACCACATCAAAAACATGTTGGAAAGGCTCAAAATCATGGATGCAGACCTTGCTGCCATGGAAGATTTGAAGCTAATTTATGTTGCAGTAGCAAGTGTACCAACAAAAAACTTTTCGGGGTTAGAAACAGCCCTCACAGGATACCCAATTTTTATCAATCGTTGCTCTATAACTAAACAAGTAATCCTTCATATGTTTAGCCCTCCCAGCTAAACATCAAGCAGAAATCGAGAAAATCCTAAGAACATACCACGCCGAAATCTTTCACATTCCCAAAGAGTTACCGCACGACGTAACTGAAGCGCTAAAAGAAGTTAACAAACAAATAAAAGAAAACACAGACAAAGAAAAAGCAATTTGTGATTCACTGAAACAAACTAGGCGAAGAAAACAAGGACAATATTGCTTCGTTGAAGGAAACTTCAGAAAACATACTTACTCTTCTGCAGGCTGAAAGAAAAATTCTCCAGTCGGGTCGTCTTGCAACTGTTAAGGGATTTGTACCGCAGAAAAAATTTCAAGAACTCAACGAAAAAGTCACTGGAATGCTTGAAGGAAAAGTTTTAGTTTTGAAAAATGAAGTCGCCGAATCGGCCGATCCTCCGACAAAAATAAACACACAACAGGTTTGTCAGGCCTTTCGAAGAACTCACAAAACTTTACGGTTTACCACATTACGACGAAGTAGATCCAACACCTCTAATGGCGATAACTTTCCCGATTATTTTCGGGTTAATGTTCGGCGACCTTGGACATGGATTAGTCCTGCTGTTTGGCGGATTAACAGTTGGGTTACTAATTAAAGGAAACAGAGCCATGAAAAACGTCTGTTATATTATGGCAGCCTGTGGTGCTAGGCGCAAGCGTTGCAGGAATAGTGTTTGGAGAAGCTTTCGGGCAGCCATTACCATGGGGACCATTGTGGATTAACCCCACCGAAAACCCCACCGTAAACGTGTTTACCTTCATAATATTTAGCCTCTTTGTTGGCATAATACAGATAATCAGCGGCATAGTTCTTGAAATGGCTAACTTTGCATTAAAACACCAATATGCCGACGCCCTCTTAACATCTGTACCAAAAATTGCTTTCTACTTCGGCGGAGTTTACCTAATTGTCGCTTACCAATTAAATTTCGGCGCATGGCTTAGCGGTCCTATTCTTTGGCCTTTACTACCATTCATTGTTTTAGTTGTGGGAAAACCATTGTATTTGAAGGCTAGCAAAACCCGCAATTTCACCATGGCAGCGAACATTCAGAACAAGACACTTTATCAGGTAGACTCTTTGAAGGCGGAGACTTAGTAACTCGTCTACTCAGCAACACCATATCCTACAGTCGTATTCTTGCATTGCTTATGGCTCACTGGGCACTGCTTCTGGTAACCTACACCGTCGCTGGCCTAGTAAATCCTACTGGATCCACTTCATCTGTTAACTTTTGCGTTATCTGGCATTGTCATTGTAGTTGGAAACATCTTCGTGTTGGCACTTGAAGGATTAATCGTGTTCATCCACACCTTAAGATTGCACTTCTACGAGTGGTTCAGCAAGTTCTATGCTGGCACTGGAGTAGAATTTCAATCCATTCAAACAAAACTTCCTCTACACGAAACTTAATCTAAAGAAAACAAAAATTGAAAATTAGAAAGAAAAGTAAATTTCGAATTTCATCTGGCTTCATGCCAGAATCTACGCCAACACTTATAGTTGCAAGGTTGTGGACTTCTGCTTCTTTCTGCGTCATAAATGCAAGCGGCGCCCCAATGTTGAAAGTTTCACTAATTACCATGATTTAGCATGTTGAAATACGGCTTTCTTGAAGGCTTTTTCCGCAGTTGCAATTGTTTCCTCTGGAGTTTGCGCTTTAACAAAGAACTTGGAATAATAGCTGTCGAGAACGATTTTAAGGGCTGCTTCAAAATCAATTGCGGAAACTAAAGCCTCCACCGTTGATTTATTAAGATTAGAGATAGTTTTGAGGAATAACAAGCCGCAAGTAGTTGGTTTCGTAATTTAATGCTTTGCCCCTCAGCAACGTCACCAATGTGAAGCCATCGTTTTCTATGCTTGCATAAAAATTTGCGTAAGACTGCTCTTTTTTGGGAAGGCTCTAGTAGGCCTCGTAGAGTTTTTCGTAAAAATACTTGTCCATAAATACATCAAAAGAAGCGGTTGAATCGTTTTCTTCATAGTTTTTCAGACCCATACTTAAAGGTAAAAAGTACTCTGTGCCTTTAAAAGCATGAATTATTTGGGCTGGAGTAGAAGCTTTAATGGCTTCTTCAATAAACATGCGTCTTTTAAAGTAATCTTCCACAGAAAAGTAAACTTTCGAAGCCTTTTGATCAGGAGACAGTTTGGCACTTGTTGCTTTCATTAGCGCCTTTATATTCTCAATTTCGAAGCGTAGAAGATACAAGCTTAAGATATTTTCTTGCTTTTTTAGGCGAATACTTGATTATTTTTATGTAAGTGTCTATTAGGTTTTCGTTGAATGCTCTTTCAAGTTTGCGGCTTGTAAGTGGCAAGGATAATTTGGAGATTTGTTCTTGGTAACTTGTATCTCGAAGTTGAGCTGCAAATTCGGTGAGACTTTTACTTTCTGCAAGCGCTTTAAGTTTGGTTTCACTGATAAGTTTACTTCTTTCTGCGCCGATTTTAGCTAAAACCGAAGCATACTGTGTTGTCTGAGTCAAGGTGCAGAATCCTCAAGAACAGCGTTCACAACCACTAAAACCGCTTTATCCATGCGTTTTTCAGCTTTCGATTTCAGGTTCGCCACGGTTTCCTCATTAGCTTTTAATTGTTCATTTCGGTCATGATTAGCTTCCTCAATAGCCTTCGAGTGAAGCCTCTGTGACTCAGCCTCAGCATACGTTTTGCTGTTTTCAACCAGTTTTTCGGCATCCTGCTTTGCGAGAAGAACCATCTTTTTTGCCCTATCTTGAGCATCGTTCCTGAATTTGCTCCGCTTGAGCTTCGATTTTTTTTAATTCGTCCCAAACTTTTTCCATTATTCCACAGGCGTTATAGGTTTGAATGTCTTTTATGTTTCTTGCGGTTTCTAAAGTTTCTTGTTGAGACATCGCTGAATATGTCTAATTAGTCAAACTATATGTCTCAGTTAGCATCAGTTTAAGTGGCAAATTGGGAAAAGGCATTTAAAAAGGGTACATAGATTAGTTATTAGAAAGCTGGACGATCAAACTAATGGTGAAGAAAGAAGAAGAGAATCAAAAAGCTCAATCTTGAAAAATTGAAGCATGACTTGAGCTTTGATTATCATTCTTCACGGTTCTTCTCTCTGCTTTTTCTGGGAATTTACGTTTTGGCTATAACTATTTTCTGCATAGAATACAAGGTTATTCCTGGACCAGAATTTCTTGTTTTGGGCATATTGTTCTATGCTTCTTATAATAAACGAACTTGGAGTGCCTTAAAAGATTGGCTGCCATTCGTCACTGTGTTTATTTCTTATGAAATGATGTATAGCTTCGTTGGAACAATATCACAATTCAATCTTCACTCAGGACCTCAAGCAATTTGGATATCCAATTATTTGGTCAGCTTCCAACAGTATTTCTGCAGCAAAATTTTAGGTTTCCAGTTTTAGATTACATGGGAGCTGTCTTCTACGGCATATATTTCTTTGTGCCAACCGTGTTTGCCTTTATTGTTTGGAGAAAAAGCCCAAAGAACTACTGGAAATACATCGTTGCTTTCGGAGTACTAACATATCGTGCATTGATAACTTTTCTCTTTTACCCCGTTTCTCCTCCATGGTATAGCAGTTCCTATTCACTGCGCTTACTAGACCCGAATCTTAACAGGATCAGTCGATGTGAATCTAGGGCTTCCTGTTTACAAAACATTGTTTGACTTTTTAGGTGGAAACCTGTTATGCTGCTTTTCCCAGCATGCATTCAGCTATGCCTTGGCTAGTTTTCCTATTCGCCTTTAAAATTTGGACGTTGGAAAGCTCTTCCAGTTGCCATAATTCCTGTCGGAACTTGGTTTAGTGCAGTATACCTTGGCGAGCATTACTTCGTGGATGTTTTAGGAGGAATAGCATATGCTACTATAGCGTTTGTTGCAGTGGAAAAACTTTTGCCAGTGCTTACAAAGAGAATTGACATTTTAAAGAAACATGTACCTACTTAACTAAGGGTTTGGTAAATTATTAAAAAATTCAGCGACATCTGAAAGGCTTTGAGCTCAGATAGTGATATTGAAATGGCTTTGACTCATTGTTGATATGTAGAAAGGGTGTCAGAAGCCCTCAACTTAAGAATGATGGATGATGACTCTTAAAATGTTGAAGAACTTGGGGCAAATTTAAATTCTACTCCCGCCTAAGGCACATAACAAACGGTAGTATTCATGAGACGCATTCCAACGCAACTCTTTGGACCAGTATGCAAAAACCCCCAACTTGTAAAGAGCTTTGCCCGAGGTTCGTACCGACAATTCGTTAAATCCAGACTGGATTACCGAAATAATGATGGCAACAGTTCTTCTCTTTGGCTTTTAAGCCTACGAATTACTCATCGATGCAATCACAGATGCGCAATTTGTGCACAATGGGGTAAGAATGGATACAACGCAAGGGATGATACTCCAAAAGTTACAGGCGAGGTTCCCATTGAAACCTACAAAAAAGTAATCGATGAAGTTGCCCCAAAAAAAGTCCACGTATACATAACAGGCGGCGAACCCTTCCTCTATGAACCACTAGTCCCCCTTGTCAACTACATGAAGGAAAAAGGATTAACCGTTCAGATTGTTACAAACGGGGTTGGATTGGAAAAAAACGCTGAAACCATAGTTGACAATGGTTGGGATATGATTTGCGTTTCTTTCGACGGCCCCAAAGAGGTCCATGATAAATGCCGTGGCACCCCAGGAGCCTTAGAAACGGCAACACGGGGAATAATGGCAATCCAAAAACTCAAGAAAGAGAAAAAAACCAAAAAGCCAGGAATTTATGTTTTAACAACAATTTCCAAGAATAATGAATCTACGTTGGTTGAGACTGTTAAAGAAGCAGAAAAACTGCGTCCTGACGGCATGATAATTTATTATTCCTGGTTCACCAAAGAATCTATCGGACAAAAGCATACAAAACTAGCAGAGGAAAAGTTGGGGATAACACCTTTCGCCTGGAAAGGTTATGTTCGTGACACCTCAATTCTAGAACGTGAAAAAAATTGTCGGTCAAGTGCAAGAAATTAAATCTGGGAAATTCAAAATGCCTGTCTTATTCGTGCCAGATCTAAACCTTGAGCAAATTCCAATTTATTATACTGAGCCTGAAAACTTTTTCGGGTATAAAAAATGTGTTTCACCCTGGTTTCAGTTGGACGTAATGCCCAACGGAGACACCGTTACATGCCGAGATTTCCCAGACTTTGTCACAGGAAACATCAAGGAATCAAGCATACAAGAAATATACAACGGCGAAAAACACCGCAAATTTAGGCAAGCCCTAAAAAGCTGCGATAACGGGGTTTTTCCCATATGCTCTCGATGCTGCGGTTTGATGGGGTATTAACAGTGGCTTTCCAATAAGGAGAGAAAACATTGATAGAACAGCCGTTACCTATTCAGCCAAAAAAAGATGCCGAAAACAAGCAACATAAACTTTTCTATTCATCCAAATTAGGTCCAATCGATGTTGCCCTCCTTACCATGAACAGCGAACGCATGTTAAAAGAATGCATCAACTCCATCTACGAGAACATCCCGGTTAACAACCTAATTGTAATCGATGGATTCAGCACAGACTCAACGGTAGACATAATCAAGGAATTTCAAGAAAAATACGGGAACATTATCTTCCTTCAAGAAAAAGGAACAAGAGGAAGCGCCCGGCAGACTGCAATTCACATGGTAAAAAGCGACTGGTTCGTGTTCGTAGATAGCGATGTGGTTTTGTCGAAGAACTGGTTTGCTGAGGCAGAAAAGCTGATTAAAGATAATGTGGGCGCAGTTTGGGGGATAGAAATTTGGTCAGTTTTAAGAGGATGGAAAGTCCTAAGTCTTTTTGAGAGAGTTACACTAAAAATATTTGAAAAACGAGGCGGCACACATGACACTCTTATTCGGCGGACAACGGTTGAAGATATCAAAATACCCTTTGCGCTTCACACTTACGAAGATGGATACATTAAAGATTGGATAGAGAAAAAAGGCTACAAGGTACTAGGTGTCTATGAACCCTACTGCATCCATTTTCGTCCTGAAGAAGTGTGGACAATGCAGAAACACGTTGAATTCATGGTTAGCGACCTAAAATATGCAGTTCACCGCCCAATACTATTGCTTTCATATGCCTTCTATTCAGCCATAGTTGGTTACCAAATTCTCGCAAGTAAACGTCCAAACGGAAGTTCCCAAAAGAAATAGTCGGGGCAATCGTATTTTTTAACTATCGACTTTCCTCTTAAAGCAAACTTGGTTTATCTCTTCACACATTTTCCTGAAGCTGGGTCATAGTGGTTGCTATCAGAGTAATCGCAGTTTTTACAATCGTCTTTTATGTCTTGTCCAAAGGGGCAACCTTTCAAATCCGCCATTCAAACACCTGTTTTGTTTATTTAACATTAATTGTTATTTAAAGTGCTTCCCAAAAATCAATTTTCTCCATGTTAGAAGTCTGCTTTTTTTGGCAAGGCATAAAAACGTCATTATACTAACCGCTAATCTGTGAAATCAAATGGTCATCCCAAAAACGTTTAAGGTGACAACGCAAGATGCGTACAATTATGCCGCAAGCAAGATGTTTGCTGATCAACAACTCTGCATGATAATAAATCTCAGCGGAATTCTCGACGAGAACGTGCTTGCAAAAGCTGTCAGGTTGACACTGGATTTGGAGCCTGTTTTGGGATGTAGATTTGTAGAGAGTGACGGTTCCCCCTTTTGGGAACGCAGGGGCGATTTAGACCAGGTAAATTTTTGCTCAGTGGCTGAAACAGAATCGCCAAAACAAGCAATAAGTGCTTTTGTTAACGAGGCTATTAATGCTGATGTCGACCCACTTGTTGCTTTAAGGGTTTTCAGGGAAAAAGAAGCGGATACTGTCTGTATAAAAATGAATCATTCCGCTTGTGACGCAGGCGGTCTTAAAGAATATGTCTGGTTATTATCTGACGTTTACAGCATGCTTGCTACTTGTGGAAGAACCTCTATTCAGCCGAATTTAGGGAGAAGAGACCAAAGTCAAATCTTTGAACTTACAAAAAACCCAAAATCCCTCGAAATGAGAGGTTTTCCGACTCCCACTTGGGCTTTCCCACAAAAAGCAGGCATCGAACGATTGCATACATTCAGCACCATTTCAAAAGACCAATATAAAACTATAAAGCAATATGCCACCGACAAAAAAGCAACAGTAAATGATTTGCTCTTAACTGGACTTTACCGAACTTTCTTTGCCATAAACAAAATAACCGAAGACAAACCAATGATACTTCAGGTTTCCATAGACCTAAGACGCTACCTGCCCAGCCACAAAGCAGAAGCGATATGCAACCTTTCTGGTGCAATCTACATTGCTTTGGAACGAATAAACGGCGAAAACTTTGAGGGTACTCTCGCAAGGGTAGTGGCTTACATGGAGAAACTGAAAGCAAACTTCCCTGGTCTTGAAAGCGCAGCTGGATTAGAATACCTATTCAGTCAAGGTTTTACAGGGATGGAAAAGTACTTGGTGCAATCTGCTGAAATTGGAAAGAAATACAACGTGACTTTCCCGCTGCTCTCAAATTTCGGAGTTCTCTACGACTATCATTTTGGAGAGTTGCAGATGACTAGCGGTTTCATATCGAGCCCAATCATGTACCAGCCAGGGTTTATGCTAGGGGCAACTACGTTCAACCAAGAAATGACATTATCAGTTGGATACTGCGGACAAGAAAACATCCGTCAAGTCAACATATTCTTAGAAGCTTACATTGCAGAGCTACCGAAATAAAATTGCCAAAAGTGATTCGTTGGTTGGTAGCCCGGGAGAGATTCGAACTCTCGTCAAGGACTCCAGAGGCCCCTATGCTTGACCGCTACACCACCGGGCTTTAGGCTTCCAAAATAAACAGAATTCCAACTATTAACTTTAACTTTCCGCCGATTCAGCTGCTTTTTTCTTGGCTTCCCGTACACAGTAGCATTCTTGGCTAACCTTGTTGTAGTCCTCACAACGCCAAAGTGTATCGACGATTGGGCTTTTGTTCTTCCAGTAGCGAGTAGAACAGAACACTTTGCTAGGGTAATCATAGCAGTTGTGACTGTCGCAGTTGCCGCAGAATTTTTCTTCACCGTTGTTTTCCATATTAGTTTGCCTTGCCTATGCGTTTTTCACGTTGCAAAAATGAGTCACGTTTAAAATCTTTGCCCAAGCGCTCCGTTGCTGATGCGACAAGAAATGGAAAAACCATCAGTGCCTCGCCGATAATCATTACATGGTCGGCTGAACCCTTCATTTTGCCCCAACTCACTGTCTCCTCGAGGGTTGAACCTGACAAGCCGCCTGTTTCAGGTCGATCAAGGGTAATTACTACAGCGTAGTCTAAGCCTTTTTTGGATGCAAGAGCTGAGGATTGGATAGTGTTACGTGGAACACCTCCTCCGATAACTATCATGCCGTTTTTAGGCGACCGAGCACAGATGCCACAAATCGTCGGGACATCTTTGAATGCATCAAGCAGAAGGACTGATTTCTGGTCTTTCTGCGAGGCGTGTAACCAGTGGATGAAGCCAAATTCTGAGTCGCGCACAGAGGGAAGGAATATGGGAACGTTCTCTTCGTAGGCAGCGCGCAGAATGCTGTTTTCATCGGTTAGACGTTTGCCCAATTCATAAGTAAATTCGTCTGAAGCTAAACTCTCACCGTTGCGTTCTTTGGCGATGTCTGCATATATCTCTGACAGCTTGAAGTCCAATCGTACATAGTCTTCTTCTGGCACGAAAATATCGTAGATTCGGAACAAGTGGTACTTGTATAGTTCAGTGTCGTTTACTGCCCAACCTCCCTTGTAGTGGTGTCCGCCAACGGCTTCTATGGCATCATGAACCATGCAAGCACCGGTGCTTACAATCACATCGACAAGATGATTTCGAATCAAATCTGTGACTATCGTCCGCATGCCTGCTGGAACTACGGCGCCCGACAAAGCCAAGAAGATGGTGCAGTCTTTTTCCCTTAGCATTTTCTCGTAGATGTCACATGCAGCTGAGAGCCGTCCTGCACCCAATGAACCTGAATTCTTGAACTGCTGCATCAACTGGTCCACGGTTAATGTGCCGTTTATTTTTATGTGGTTAACGGGTTCCTTGAGGTATTCCTTACGATCCATCAATGTGCGCCTAAAGGTTAGTTATTGAGGGGTATATGGAAATAGTTTTCGATTTTCAAAGTGAAAAATTTAAGGAAATGGTTAGTGACGTTTTGTAGAAGTTTTTCCTGAACCTTTTTTAGCCGTTCTTCTGATAGGTAGCTTTTTCCGTTGATCTCCAAAGAGGCCGCTTTGTCCCAGCCGATGATACATCGCTTGCTCAAATCGTGGAGGCAGCCCAAGTACCGGGGCAATCAGGCTTTTTCTGGTGTAGTGGCTGCTTTCTGTTTGAATTTAGCAATTATTTCTATTGATCGTTTGCGGATTTCTTCTATTCCTCTAAACATTGAACCGGTGTATCATTTCTTCAATAACGCCAAGACGCCACCAATTACGCCGAGGATTAAGCCGATGAGCCAGCCACTGCCGACAAGGATGCTTAGCACAGAAAAGATTAGAACTAATACTGCACCAGTTGCTTCCATCTTATTGTAAATCAAGTAGGCGCCCATTAAGATTAGGACCGCAAAAACCATGGCAACTCCGCCAATGACATTTAGAGTAATTCCAGTGAGGAATCTATGTCGTACTTCGTCTGAACCAACGAAAGTAATGATGTCGCCAGCTACAATTCTAATTATTCCCCGTGTTAGGATTAAGATGGCTCCTATGATGGAAAATACGATGCCTAAGGTTGCTCTATGAGGTTTAGAAGCTGATTGTGTGTTTGGTTGCTGCAAAAATTCAGTTCTCCTCATAGCAAGGGAGCGATAGATGCGATATAAGGTTTCTCCCAAATCTACTATTACGTTAAACGAACCTATTTGTATCTTAATTGTGGTTTCATTGAGGAATCTATGAATTGAGGTTGGTTTGGTGCGTTTTCAATAACCAACAAGGTGGCAAAATGCCTTGTGATTGTCTATGCGTTACCACACAGATTTAATTGCCTTAAACGTTCCAGATAGGTTGGTGAACTGATTTTGATTACAGAAAACATTCTTGACCCCTTAGACGTTGCAAGCAACGTTTACAAATTGAAAATGGAGAATGACCGCGTTCGAGTGTTCGACGTTATTTTCAATGTTGGCGACAAAGCTGTTCTGCATCATCACCCTGACCACTTGGTTTATGTGCTTGAGGGTGGCAAACTAAATTTGACTTCGCAGGGCAAAACCGATATTTTAGACCTGAAAGACGGAGATGCAGTTTTTCTTAATGCCCAATCTCATGAAGCAGAGAACATTGGTCAGTCAACGATTCGGCTTTTGGTCGTTGAACTAAAGAAGTAAAGTAAAATAGGCGCTTAACTCTTATTTTTTAGGGATTCTATTGTCAGCATCATTTAATCAGGAAACCTATTGGAACTACCGTAAAACAGACCAGCGTCTAATTGTAGTAAAAACAAAAAACGAAAACATAAAAAAAGCGGCTGCGTTGGATGTTCTAACAAACTTATCTTTCTCCATCGAAATCCCGGAAAACATAACCATTGAAGATTTGTTACTCGAAAAGGAATATTTGGCGCACCTAAAAGTCTATACTTCAAAAAACCTTGTAGGAATCGATAAGGAATTCTTCAATTTTTTTGATGCCTTAGATGTTGACCAAGCCATGGAGGACTTCATTAAAGCTTATTGGGTTTATCCAAGCAAAATCCGCTTTGAACTCGAAACCATCGAAGAACCATAGTATTTCAGCAATTTTTTTTACCTGAAAGTTACGTTTCCAGCAATGCCGGTCAATGTGCCAAGGGATAACTCGTAAACCATAACATATTGCTCAGGAATCAAAGGAACATGCTTAATACCAAAAAGCGCCGAGGACTTAAAACCAAATCTACGGTAAAACGCTGGGGTCACCAAACACAAAAACATCTTCAGAACCCAAGTCTTTTGCATATTCAAAACTTTTCGTAACTAGTTTTGAGCCTAATCCATGTTTACGGCACTCTGATGCCACGTAAAGAGGCGCCAATAAAAGAGCTTCAAATTTAGAGCCGCCCGTTGCAACATAAGTTTTAGTAAGCATAAGGTGGGCGACAAGTTTTGTGTACTGTTCTGTTACTAATGCAAGTTCAGGGATATAGTTGCTACTGGCTCGAAGTTTGTTAACGTAATCTTGTTCGGCTCTATTAGATACTTTGGCGGTTTGAAAAGCAGTTTTAACTAAAATATATGTATTGAAAATCTTCAGGTTCTTCCTGTCTTATTACCAACGTTTCAGATCCTAAATGAGAATAAAAGAGATGATTATCTTAGGACCATGCTGACGAATTTTTCTGGGTTAAACAGTTCCAAGTCCTTGTAGGTTTGCCCAACTCCGATGAACAAAATAGGTTTTTGAGTTACATAAGTTACGCTTAGTGCTGAGCCGCCTTTCACGTCGGCGTCCACTTTGGTGAGGATAGTTGCGTCGACGCCAACGGCTTTATTGAATTCTTCCGCCTGCATAACTGCGTCATTACCAATAAGTGAATCCACAACAAAAACTGTCAAGTCGGGCTTTACAACACGTTTGACTTTTATAAGTTCATTCATCAAGTTCTGGTTGGTCTGCATTCTTCCCGCAGTATCAATTAAAACTATGTTGATGCCATGAGCTTTTGCATGGCTAACCGCATCGTATGCTACTGCTGCCGGATCACCGCCATAGATACTTTTCACTACACGCATACCCAAGCGTTTGCCATGTTCTTCTAACTGCTCAATAGATCCCGCACGGTAAGTGTCTGCAGCAGCAAGAATCACTGAATAGCTTTTGTCTCGTAGAAACTGGGCCACTTTGGCTATGGTGGTGGTTTTTCCAGTGCCGTTTATACCTACAAACATTAAAGTGAAAGGTTCTTTCTTTTTGCGTTTCTCTTCAGCCAATTGCAACAGGTCAATTCGTTTGTTGGTCAACATGACTTCTAAAAGGACTTGACGCAGGTTGTCTTCAACAATTTTTTTGCGGTCATCTAAACGTTTAACAGAAATACCTGCCAAACGCTTTTCGAGTTCATCGCAGATTTTGTCGGCGACCGGAAAAGCAACATCGTTTTCGGCAAGACTCATTTTAAAATCAGATAAAATAGGAGATAGATTTTCGGCTTTAAGCTCAGTGGTGGTTACTTTGTTTACTAACCCTTTAAACCCGGACTTGAGCTTCTCAAACATCGAGCTATTGTTTCCCTTCTCTTGTCGCAAGCAGAGTTTCGAGTCTGCTTCTTCCAGAGTTTATGCGGTCAGCAACTTGACTTAGTTGTTGTTGAGCTGCATGCATGGTTTTTTCCAGTTCATCTAAGCGTTCTTTGAGGGTTGCTTTTGCTTCTGAGAGGGTTTTTTCAACTGATACGCCTGCGCCGACACCTATGATTACTTTGCTTGTGTCCGCAAGCTTAACTTTAACGTAAGAGCTTCCGCCGATTGGAACCAGCATTTCAGAGTTTTCTTTCTCTTTTTCAATGCCGTCAAGCGTCATGTTAGCATAGTTTATGTCAGTTAATGCTGCGTTTACCATGCTTATGCGTTGCTGTAGGGCATCTGCAGTTTGTTCTAGGTAACGCATTTCCATGCTGAGACGGCGAAGTTCTTCTTCAGCTTTATCTGCTCTATGCGCCAAGCGATTATGCCCCGCCCATTATTTTCTTCAATATTGGGTTTTGAATTTGATCAACTGTTATTTCTTCGTGAGCTTGTGATTTTGATGTGGTAGCGTTTTACGCGGTGGCGGCTGCCTATTTCAGCGTAAACTCTCTCAACTGCATGTTCGTTTTTGTCTGCTAAGAGTTCTCTAACAAATGGAGTATGTAGTCTGGGCTTGTTGATTTCGCCTGTTACTTTGTAAGCTTTCATTTTTCTTCTTCCTGCACAACATCCAGTGCGTTCCCAATTATAAACATCTCGGGTCCAGTTGTCATAGAACCAGCAACTGCAGCGTGACTATTAGCGATTAAGCCAGTACCAACATAGGGGACTCCACAGTTTATAGTGCCGACATCAACAGGAACTTTGAAGACAGATTCTAAGGTTTTTCTCTCGTCATCCTTCAGCAAAGGGTGAGCTAAAACGCCTTTGTTTGTAGCTACAGCCAATGAGCCAACATAGGGTAATCCTGCGATTTCTGTGGGCACCGCTTCCACACCTAAAGCTTTAGAGATTTTTTTGATTTCAGATTCTTTAAAGCGTGGATCAACAACTGCCCCTTTGTCGCTTGTTAAAATCAAGTTTCCATAAGCTGTTTTTCTGGAATCCATGACTGTGATGTTTCCTTCAAAAACCGATCTTAACGCTGCTAACTCTTCTTCGCGAATTCCGTTGGAAACCAGCATGCCTGTAGAGTTTGCGCAAACCAGTGAACCAGCAAGGACTGAACCACTAATGGATGTGTAAGCAAGCTTTACTTTTAGCCAGTCCGCGAATTCCTGCGCTTTCTGCTGTGGCACCATCCGAGGAATCAAAACTATGTTCTCTGTTGCAAGCGAATACACGCCTATGCTTGCGCTTCCAACGATGCTTGATAAGTAAACTGTCAAGAATTAAATCTCCTGATGAATGTTCTATTAGCGAAAGTTTCATGCGATACTCCTTTTTTTAGATTGCGGTTAATAAAGCCTAAAAAAATCTTTAAAGCATGGAAGCCAAAGCCTCATCGAAGGCTAACAGGGGATGCTGTATTAGTTTTTTTGCACTCAATTGCACGTTGAAATCTATCTAAGGAACAGTTTCCACTGAGCCAAAAAAAACAAATTAAAAAATAAAGAAACAGTTATTGTGTTTCTGCCAAATAAACGGTTACATTGCCGTCTTTATCTTTGGTTACGCGTGTCTTGATTTTGCGTGGAGGCTTCTCTATGCCGCGGTCCCAAACTTTCTCGTTGACTTCTTTGCTGATGATTAGTTGCGGCAGTTCTTCTTCTTCCTCTTCTTCAGAAACCTTAATGGCAAGTTTCATGTGTTTGGTAACAAAGATTTTGATCAGTTGCATTGCGCGTGGAGCACGTTTCTTTGGTGGACGAACGAGAGCTCTTGATAAGGGGATGGTATAGAATCTTTCTTCAACTATTTCTTCTTCTTTCTTCTTTTTCTTTGGCTTAGCTTCTTCTACAGCTTCGGCTGGTGTAACTTCTTCTTCAGCTGGAACCTGCTCTTTTGTAACGACTTCGGTTGCAGGTTCCTCTTCTGGCACAGCTAACTCTTCGAGTTCTTCTTCTTTTGGTACTTGCTTAGCTTGGGTTCCTTTAGACATCGCGATCTAATTCTCCTATGCCTTTATTTTCCTGGTTCGCCAATTGCGTCTCTGCTTAGGATTATTCCTAACTTTACCATCAGTTCTGGCAATTACCCATGTTGGAACAGACTGTGATTCTTTGCCAGCTTTGGCTAATCTGAGTTTTTTTGCTGTTGGTTTAACTCTTGCCATCTTCTATATCCTTCTGATTTTTGTCTCTCGCTTCCGTGATTGAAGCTGAACTAGGATAGATTTGAGCTGTGCATCTGACAGTGGAATGGGCAACTTTCCTGTTTGCGCCATCTCAATCAGTTGCATCTCAATGTTCTCAGCGAAGTCTTTTTTAACCATTTTCAGGTTATTTAGCCTTTGCCGAGCTTCAGGCGTCAATATCTTAGCCATTAACGCCTGTTTTTGATCGTCCATCTGCTGTTCTGCTTGAGCTTGTCTTTGCTCGTCACTTACGCGACTTTGCATCGACAAAAGTTTTCGTTTACGAATCTGATCAAGCTCATCATCAGACATTGTCCTATTCGCCTTGATATTTCTTGAGCTCAGGGACGGTCTTGACTATTTCTTTGGATAAGTCTCCAGCAACTTCTTGAAGAAGCTTACGTCCTTTGGGAGTCATTACTCTTCCTTTAGGTTTTGAAATCTGGATTAATCCGGCAGTTTCGAGCTGCTGCAGAGTCTTGCGAATTCCGCTTCCACCGGCTTTTTTTACGCGGTCTGGTTTGCTTCCTCTGTTCTTTCTGCCGCCATAGTCAGCGCGTAGTTTTTCGAGTCCGATTGGACCGTAAAAGTATACTTTACGAAGAATCGATGCGCTTCGGGTGTACCACCAGTTGGGGTCTTGCGGCTGCTTCTCAACATGCATGCCTGTTTTAGCGAAAGTCGCCCATGGTAGTGGCTGAACTTCGTCAACGTTTTCCCTAAGGTACTTCGCTAAACGATCGATAAATTTTGAAGCTGGAACGTCATGAGGAGTCGTCAAAGAGTCTCTATCCTTTGGTTTTTCCTTGCAGTTAAACAATGAAGCCCAATATAAATATTCTCTGAATAACAAAGAAGCTTTTCAGCCCTCTATAACCGTAAGTCTCGTTTGTGGGTTAAATAAAGCAATAAAAAAACTCTATGTTTGACTGCAATTTCTGCACCCGCACGGACAAAAAACACGATGCAAAGAAATTTTTTACTCAAGAGATAAAACAATATTTCCTAAACAAATTCTATATAATTTTTATAACG
Organism: Candidatus Bathyarchaeota archaeon; assembly: GCA_963809455.1. GTDB lineage: Archaea > Thermoproteota > Bathyarchaeia > Bathyarchaeales > Bathycorpusculaceae > Bathycorpusculum. The sequence continues at coordinate 102,278 of CAWEJP010000003.1, forward strand.
TGTTGCTGTATAGGCACAATCACATCATTATTTATTTGCAAAGAACACTCTGTTTAGCAAGGAAAAGGTTAGCTTAAATGCAAGCGAAGTGTTTCCCCCTCTCTCTTCCTGAATTCGCTTGCGTTTAAGTTAGCCCTTCTCTCTCTTCTCTTAAACCCGCAAACAATTTTATTATTGCATCAAATAAAAACTTTGACAATAGCTTTTTTGTTTGATTAACTACCGTTTTAGCTATAACAAATTAGATTTTATTCAACCCTTGAACCCATCCTAAATAAGTTAGACGCTAACTCGAAATGCCCAGTGCATGTATGCACTAATGTCTTTTGAAAGCACCAAAGAAGGCTCAACATAACAATGAAGACTGCATTTTTGGCAGTTTTTTATTTTTTTCCAGTCAAAATCAGAAACAGCGCCTTTAATTCCTCCTTCAAAAACGGAGACACTGCTGGCGTAATCGTTGTGGACATAGCAGGGTAACACTACTTTTCCATGAGGGTCGATGTTTATCATCGTCCAGGGTTTGCAATGCCAGTTTTTCTCTTTCGCCATTACCCTAAAGTAGCCTATTGAATTAACGATGGGAAAGCCTTCTCGCTTCATCTGCATAAGCTTTCGAGCGATATTGGGTATTTTATTGGTGGCAGGTGAAGATGTGTTAGCGTTGCAGTACTCGTGAGCCACAGCCACTGATATTTTGGTACCTAGCTTTTGAGCCAACCGCACTAAGCTTTCTATTTCATCTATGTTTTCAGCCATCACTGTGGTGTTGATGGTTACTGCAACTTTTTCTTTCGCTGCATTTATGCCACGAATCGCTTTCCTAAAACTTCCGTCCACCCCGCGGATTGCATCATGAGTTTTCTCCAACCCATCAAGCGAAACATAAACAACACCGTTAATGTACGGAGCTATGTCATTTATTTTGGATTCGAGGAGTGTTCCGTTGGTTATTAGGCTAGTATGTAAAGGCAAAGACCGGGAAAAGGCAAGGATCTCCACCAAATCACTCCTAAGCAGCGGTTCCCCACCTTCAAAAGCGACCCCTACGGCGCCTGAACGATAAATTTCCTTGAGGACCTTTTTTTCTTGTTCCAAGCTTGGGTCTGGGCTGAGTCTTCTCCAAAAGGGACACATCTTGCAGCGAAGGTTACAGTTGTACGTTAATTTGTGGCCGCAGAAAAACGGAACCTTGGCACCTAAAAGGTTAGAGATCAATCCGCTGTAAACTCTAAACCCCATCCGAAAGTTTTCCGAGTAACGCGAGGATTTTTTTCTAAAACAGAATTTTGCGTCACTTGTGTCATACTTTAAGACCATTGAGTTTTGGGATTTAATAAAAAACTTGTTAGTTTTTAATGAAGTTACTCTTGCGTTTCCTTTAAACCTAACGCTATCTTACACCGGATCAATCTGTTACCTTCCACACAGTATCTTCTTACACTTGACATTTAATTCAAGAGAAAATGAAGCCGATGATTAGACCTACTATGAAACCAATACCTAGCGGCAATATACCTATGAGGAGCGTACCATATTGAATGGCAATTGGACCGTATTTGTCTGAGAGAGATTTTAATGCACCAAGGCTCAAACCGAAAAAGCCCAAATAGGCAACTATAACGATTATGACTGCGGCAACAATTGCAATCTTTAAGAATTTATGAACCAAATAACCCACGATCAAACCAACTATGAATGGGAGAATCATAACAACTATTGTCGGCAAACCAGCTATGGTTCCCGAAGTAATGAAATGAATAACATCATCTAACGCGCCCAAAATTCACAACTCCACAATTAAGCCATAGGTAGCATAAAGGGCTATTAAACATGTGTAGGTGGGACACCACAGCAACAAAGCGGTATGCAATTAAAAAATTCAGGTTCGACCTCATCGATTGAACTTCATCTGTGAATTGACATAAAAAAAATAAAAACTTTCTCTTTATTTAGAAGAAAGGAAAACTTTGGGCTCTTATTCGTCCTTCTTGATTCCTTTCTTTATTCCTTTTCCAAAATCAATCACGGCTTTAGCACCCTTCTTGACGTCTCGACCTACTGCTTCTCCAGATTTTTCTGAAACATTTTCAATTTTTTTCTTGTCTTTCGAAAGTTATATCACCTATGAACAATTTAATTCAAAACAAAAAAATTGGGGCAATTCAAATCTGAGCGTCGAACCCTTAAATGGCATTTTATCCTCTGTTGGTTCAAGTTTGAATTGTCGTCGTTGTTTTTTTCCGCGGGATTGTCTGAGTCCTGTTTCGGCTTCGTTAAGTTTCTCAGGTTCTTTTTTGTTCCCGCCACTGTATCGTCCCTGTTGTTTTTTTAGGTGGGTAGTTTGTGTTGGTATTTCTTGCTCGCCAGATTTCTTTTTTTCATTTTCACTCATGTAGATTTCACCTCAGCTTGCAGGTTTTTAGAGAAAATAATTTGGATAATTCACTCTCAAGGGTTAAGTTTGTCTTCATTGTAATCGCGGTCCTCGTGAGCTTCCTCTTCTTCTTCGCCTTCGTTGTCTTCTTCAGATTCGCTTTTTTCTTCGCCTTCAGCGCTTGCTTTATCTTCAGCTTGCCCTTTCGGCGGATAAGCCTTATCCAACCAAACCTCAAATTGCACCTTATAGTCAGCGCTGGAAAAAGCCCATTCACACAACCCACTAATAACTTTGCCAACGTCTACGTCGTGGTCGTCAGCTAAACCCTTCAAAAATTCTTCCCATTTTGCAGGTAAAGAAACAGAAAAACTACCCATAAAAACAATCTCCTATAGCTTGTTAGTGTCGCGACATATTTAAGCGTCCTTTTTCTCAGTTTGATTGAGGCTTGAAATGCCATTATTCGAATGTTGTGTGTGTGGTCGCAAAATGCGTTGTGAGTTTGAAGTTTCATGTACGGGCGATGTTAAACGTAATTTGGATAAGGCGCCTTGGTGCTGCGGCAAAGAGATGATTGAAGCAATCGACGACTAAACACTTTAGAAGGGTTTAGAGTGCCTCTTCTCTTTGATGCTATCTTTCAAGACAGCTCTCTGCAAGTTTCTGCATAGAAATTCTGTTAGGGATTCAAGTAGTTGGGTTAAGTTTTGGTTTCGTCTTTCTTCCATTTTGCTGGGTCGCGTAAGTTTTGGACTGGCGAATCACTCACGTAACCTTGAGAGACTTGGGTTTTCTGCCTAAACTTCTGCTCATCCAGCTTTGCCTTGCCTTCTTTGCTGCTTAATTCCACGCTATTCTCAAGTTTGTGAATCTTTCTGCCCAGCTGACGTTGACCTTTAGTAACCGTGCATCTTCCCATTTTTACTCGCTCATGATTTAAGCGTTAAAGTTAAAAAACCCTTCCAATCTAACAGTCTAGTGGTTGTGAATATTTTGAACAAGCTGGAAGTAACAACAATAACCCAAAAAGTAACCATCCCAAAAGTCACCCCCAAACAAGTCTACGACGCCTATGTGGACCCGGTAAAACATAGTGAATTCTCTGGCAGCGAAGCCACAGGTAAACCAGTGGTCGGCGGCAAATTCACGGCGTGGGATGGATACATTTCAGGCAAATTTCTCGAGTTGGAAGATGGCAAACGAGTTGTTCAAGAATGGATCTCAACGGATTTTCCAGAAGGTGCTTTGCCTTCAAGGTTGGAGCTGACTTTTTGTGCGGTGCCTAAAGGAACAGAAATAATGATGGTTCATTCGAATGTTCCTAAAGACCAAAAAGATGAAACCGCTGAAGGCTGGACAGAATTCTATTGGGAACCACTAAAAGAATACTTCAAAAAACAACCCAAAACCTAATTTCCCCCCCAAAGAAATGGACGCAAACCTAATCTGCGCCCAATAAATTTTTCACCTACGCTTTCCTTTAAGAACTTATCCAATACTCCTTTAGGCTAAA
>CAWEJP010000004.1:0-219622 GCA_963809455.1 Candidatus Bathyarchaeota archaeon
TTGGGCGTGGTTTCGTTGATGCTTTTGTTAATTTAGGTGACGAAGCTATTACAATCCCAGCTAAAACCAATGGTGCGTCGCCACAAGTCTACAACCTTAAAGCAGTAGGGGTAAATTTAAAAACTTTCATGGTAACCATTGATACTGACGCAAATACTAAACCATTCGAGTTAAGATTTTGGGCAATACCGGCTCAAGCTCAACCAGATCAAACCGGGCTTGAACAGCAAGTAAGTGCGTCGACGCCTGTTCTTTCAATGCCTACTCCAACGCCAGTTCCAACGCCTGTTCTTTCAATGCCTACTCCAACGCCAGTTCCAACGCCTGTTCTTTCAATGCCTACTCCAACGCCAGTTCCAACGCCTGTTCTTTCAATCCCTACTCCAACGCCAGTTCCAACGCCTGTTCTTTCAATGCCTACTCCAACGCCAGTTCCAACGCCTGTTCTTTCAATGCCTACTCCAACGCCAGTTCCAACGCCTGTTTTTCAATGCCTACTCCAACGCCAGTTCCAACGCCTGTTCTTTCAATGCCTACTCCAACGCCAGTTCCAACGCCTGTTCTTTCAATGCCTACTCCAACGCCAGTTCCAACGCCTGTTCTTTCAATGCCTACTCCAACGCCAGTTCCAACGCCTGTTCTTCAATGCCTACTCCAACGCCAGTTCCAACGCCTGTTCTTTCAATGCCTACTCCAACGCCAGTTCCAACGCCTGTTCTTTCAATGCCTACTCCAACGCCAGTTCCAACGCCTGTTCTTTGAATGCCTACTCCAACGCCAATTGGGAGTGGTTTTGTTGGTGTTTCTGTTCCGATTGTTCCTGCGCCTGTTCCAATTGCCCCTGTCGGGAGTGGTGCTGTTGGTGGCTCTATAAAAGTTGTCCCCCAAGGTTTAGATCGAGAGTTAAATCGGAGAAAAACTGAATGGTGAGAAACTTAAAAGAAAGTGGTTAGTTCTATGGAACTATTGATATCGATTAAGAAAAAACTATCATTTAACATGTGGTGCGCACCCAAATGCAATCATGAAATGTATCGTTTTCATTTTACTTGCTTATTCTGTCGACTTAGACGTTGGTTAAAAGAATCTCCGCTGGATAGGTTTGTGTTTGGGTCTATGAAAAAAGGTTACATTAACAATACAGTTACGATAAGACTTTCTCAACCTATGCCTGTCGAGGGCTCAATATACTTTCTAATTATAAACAACCGAAGGAAGTATGCTAAAATAAAAGCTGCTATGCTAAAGAAACTATTAACGATAGCCGAAATGTTGGCAAATTGAGTGAATTCAAAAATCGTTGTAGAAGCCAGTCTTCACTTTTGCTGAATATAACATAGCAATGGAGCTGAAATCAGGAAAGCAGGGAAAGCCAGAACGCCTTGATAATCAATCGTTTGAGCATTGAAAGCTTTTTTCCACAAAAACTCAAATGTGAGCAGAATAGACCCATTATGTCATAGTTGGAATTGTATGCTATATTTCGACCTAGGTTTTTTTATTTTCATTGATCAGTGTGCTTTTCGTAGTCTTAATGTCATCTTAAATTTGCGATGCCCGGCATACGGTTCTTGGTGCTCTTCGTTCTCTACTTCCGTAATTTCAGAATCATTTTCGAGGCAACGTTGAATTTCGATTTTGTAAAATATGATGTTGAGAGTAATTTTCAAACTGACTCTAAAAAGTATGGTGAGAAATATGTTTTCTTTTGGATGGTACCCCCTTAACAAGATACCATCCACTCCAACAACAAATTCAACAGCACCTATGACCAACTTCAACTGGAGACTTTACTACATCTTCACAATACCCTTGTCCGTTAAAAGCTCAATTATTGACAGCAACGTATGAAAAGAGTAATTCATCTGGCACCTTTGCAGCTGCCTTCGTAGCCCAGAATAATATTAAAACCTGGAACAATACCGGTCGGAATGGTGGCAAATTTACTGGCGAAGGCTTCCCACCTCGAACCAGTTTGGAATTATCCGCCAGAAATGAAAGCCCGATCCAAACCGCAACTAATAACGCCGCCACCTTTTCAACATCAGAAGTATACCAGCCACCACTAAAAGCACTCAATCAATCCTCTTAGCTGACTCAGTTGGAAACACTACTACAAGCAAGATATTCAAAGTAAAAAAACTGCGTAAACTGTAATATGAAACTAGAAAAGCTGATCGCCTCAGACGGCTCGAAGTTATTTTAGTATCTAAACGATATAAGATCCTCCAAAAAACAAACACAAACTGCACCCGGGGCAAGCTTTTAATTCCTTAAAATTTAGATCATGTATTGGTATGCGAGATGAGTTTTGAGTCTGCGCAACAAAAAGTTGCAGATAAATCAACAATCAGAGCTAACCACACGTTTTTTGAGATAAAACAAAATGATCCTAAGACAAACCCCACAAACGAAAACAACAACCCTGCAGTAAACCTGCGATTCGGCAACTTCCCAATTTACCCTCCGCAGAAAGTAATTTGTCTTCGAAAGACGCTACGGCTACTTATCCACTGAAAACAACTTCACACGCCTGTCCCTTTGGCGGCGCACGCCACACCTGCCCAACAAAAATACAAACCAAACTAACCATTAACCAACCCGGAGACATCTACGAACAAGAAGCCGACCAGATAGCGGAGCAAGCAATAAGCATGTTAGATAGCTTTCCAATAGATAATGATACAATCGATCGTAAATGTGCAGATTGTGAGACAAATGATGATGAAGAAAAGAAAGATTTGAACTTTAGTCGAAAGCCATCAAATACATCCAATTTGAAAACAGACGAAAAGATTACAAGTGAGATTTCCAGCATCCGTTCCGGCGGCGGCTCGCCTCTTGAGGCAACAACTAAGGAGTTTATGGAATCAAGATTTGGCTATGACTTTAGTACGGTCAGAATACATTCAGACCTATCTGCTGCAAGAACAGCAAAGGCATTAAATGCGCTTGCCTACACAACGGGTAATGATGTAACATTTGGAGAAGGCCAATACAGTCCAAACACAGTAAAAGGAAGAAGGCTTTTAGCACATGAGTTAACGCACATAATACAACAAGGTACGAAAGTAAAGTTTGACGAAGGCGTTATACAACGTCAATCCAGCCCTAAAGCTAATCCGTATGCCGGAAGCGACAAGGAAGAGGCTTGGCAACAAGGATACAAAGATGGCCTCGCAAAGCCTGCAACTAGTCTGCGGTCACCCGATTCTTATACGCCTGACCAACAACAGGCATATCAGGAAGGGTCTCAGGCAGCAAATGTGGTATCTATCAACACGGAAACTCCTGCTTCTGCCCCATCAACGTCGGAGTCAAGGCTACTTGCCGAACCGCCCATCGTAGTTGCGCCTCCGCCTGTTCCTGCAGGTCACTCGATTTCGCCACCTCCACCTGTCGACCGCGCCCGATACCACACTTTATGTTCGTCCTCGATCGCCACACAGAATCAAGCTGCATATAACGAAGCAGCAAACCCAAAAAACTCTTTGGGCGCTCGCATAGGTTTTGGAGTTTTAGCAGTTGTTTCAGCTCCAGTTGCTCGCGGGTGCCGAGGAACTTGTACGTGGAGTTGCAAATGCTCCTTTATGCTGTCGAAAACGCCGGTATCGGTATGGGCGAGCATCTTGGTAGAGCATCCCTTTGGGTACAACAGGGCGAATACGGAGAGGCTACAGTAGACGTCCTTAGCAGCATTGTAGATTTCTCTGTGGATTCAACGCAGCTGCTTCTATTGCAGCCCCTGTAGCTGGGATTGTCGAGTCTCGGGTAGCTGCGGCGGCTCCTACTGCAATCGAGTCTTCTGAGAGCGTTACAATATCGGAAGGCGCCAGTGCTCCACGTAGCGGACCAATCGGTCCCAGGTTTCTTTGCCAAACCCCGGGGAAACTCCTATGCAGTATGGAACCCGTGTCCATCAGGACTTTCCAAGAATTGTTAACGAGACAAATCCCAGCGCAACAGGAACTTATAATGTAAGACCTGGATTAACCGGACCTGACCTACAAAATCCTTCAGGCATGAATGCAAATTTCGCTGAAATGAAATCGATATGGGATAAGCAAAGTCGGATTGTAATCCCGCCAAAGATTGGGGTTTTGATCCACAAACTGGAAGGTATTTTTTTTACGATCGAGGAAACCGGTCGTGTATTTTGAAGGAACCATTCAAACAGAGAAGTTTCCATCAGGTAAGTTCAGATAGGTGAAAAATGGTTTCATTAAGAAAAACAAAGAAGAATTTCATTCATTTTTTTAGTATGGCTCGATATTACAAAAAAATCATTCAGTTTTAGATACAACCGATATTAAACGATTGTGCAAACGCCAGTTTGGTTGCAAGAAATCAGCAACCAATATTTATGAAGGTCAGGTGGCTGATGAGATATCACCGGAATTCTCTTATACCTTTATAGCGTGGGGATCCTGGAATTCGATATTGTTGACAAGTAAATCTGAAGATGGTTTTTCTTCAACTTTTACCCTTCTTTTTTGTTGTTAACGAATTTAAATAGCCGCTTTACCCTAAATCTAACATATTTTCAGTGGATGTAAAGTGGACATTCGAATATTTATCTAAATAGGAGCGAAATTGACATCTTGCATTATAATTCTTTAATGGCTCTAAATATGGAACGAGCCGCTTCAACACCAACTGTCTTGGATTAGCATCGAATGAAGCTTGGAACGAAAACGCATTCACGTTAGGTTTAACTCTTTTGATGGCGAACCTTCAGGCAACCCTTTTTCACTGATTTGTCTTGCAAGTTCTTTTTCGATTGATCTGCTTATTCTCAGATGATCGTGATACTCGAAACCATCCAAAACGAGTGTTCCTATTTCCATTTTTATTTTTATGTTACCAACCTTCCAGTGCGGATTGGATTAAGGGTCTCTATAGCTTGTCGTATTCAACTTGAGTTGCTCTTTTAAGATGACCCTTATTTACTGATACGCCTTCACTTGCCGCAAAAAAAGATGCATATAACGCTATGTTATGTATGTTTCCACCGGCAAGGTTTAGGTTCGCCAAAAGTTTTAGGTGGAGAGATAAACCGGTCTCACTAACCTACTTCAACACTTAATAAAAGGACAAGGCAGCGTTCTTCGCCAAACCTTCCTAAATTCAAGTTGCCAAGTTGTTACTAGATATGATAAATGAAAGAAAAGGTTGAATTTAGGTCCCCGCAGTGGTTTGATCAATTATTTTGGCAATTGGAGCATTCGTTTTTACTGATGCTATGCCATTTTCGGCTGACTGTTTTGATAGGTAGGATTGGCTTACGGCAATTATCTCCCGTTATTAGCTTTCAGATGGAAACGGAACCTATCAGGTGCATTGAATTGAATTTCAAAAACCGCGTCTTGGACAATTCCAGCTCGATGCGTGGACTCTGGCATAGTCTCACCCGTTGTTAGATCAGCAGTCTTAGCTATTGGAGCATTCTTTTTTATTGACGAAATGCCTTTTAGAGCAGATTCTTTTGTCCCATACGATTGGCTCACAGCAATTATCTGTCCGTTATTAGCTTTCAGATGGAAACGGAACCTATTAGCAGAATCGAGAAGAATCTCAAAAACTGCAACTGTCGCTTTTGCCGTTGCGGCAAGCGGTCCCCATATCTCTTCTGCAGTCAGCGTACTTTCTGGCGCTTTCTCAACTGAAGGTACCTCTTCTGCAACTGGCACCGATTCAGCCGTCTTCTCTGCATCAAGCGTCACTTCAGCCACTGGCATAGGTTCAGGAGCCTTCTCAACTATGTGAGCTGTTTTGGTATGAGCAGTCATGGCTTCCATCGTCATGAAGCCCATTCCGCAAACAGGACAAGTAAGCTCCATATTTGGCATAAGCACTCTGTCCACAACGTGTAATATGCCGCTTTCCGTTACAATGTCTGTGCTTATAATGTGTACATCATCATTGATTATCGGGTTCATATGAAGATGCCACCAACCGGAACCGTGAATCTTAACTTCTTGGCCTTGAACAGTCTTAGCGGTTTTCATTTGAGCAATTTCGTCAATCGTAAACTTTCCCGGAATAACATGATACATGAGAATCGCCTTAAGCTTTGGAACATTTTTCATTAGTTCATCAACTGTGCCTGTAGGAAGCAATGCAAAAGCACTATCGTCGGGTGCGAAAATCGTAAATGGACCTTCACCTTTCAATATTTCAACTAATCCTACCGCTTTTACTGCTGCGACAAAGGTTTTGAAACCCCCAGCCTCAACAGCAATATCAACTATGTCTTCCATTTATTTTCGCCTCCAGCCTCAAACAAGACTTGCCATAGAATATAACATGAGAATACTTGACCATAGTGTGTTAAACCATTTCCAGATTCTACTAGTTTCTCCGGCACTCGACTGATCATTTTGAGTTTGATTAGGCGACGAGTAGTAAGCCGACTCCTCTTAGCACTATTCTATCTGCAGTGTTACCACAGTTGATGCGAAGGCTCAAGAGTATTGATCCCACCGTGGGGTCTATTGGGGTAGCTGGAGATAGGCTGTTCAAGCAGATTGGACCTTTGTTTGTCAGATGAGTCGCATCATCAAGGAGAACCAATGCGTTGCTTGGTGGATTCTGGACCTGTCCTAGGCGTACCTGTTCAATAAATGTTGTGTTGCTTGATAACTCGTAACAAATCCTCACACCATTGACTTTGTAGCCGGGTGGCACTTCCAGCGCTATTTCCACGACCTTGTTGCCGCCGCCTGTCGCGATATCACCGATAGTGCTTGATTTAATTATCAAGCCTGAAAGATCCTTTCCGACGCCTGAGCTGACCACGTTAAAGGATGTAGTAATGCTCGAATCGCCGGGAATAAAGTTCAAATGGTTGATCCACATCGTTACATTTGCTGCCACAGTAATAACAGGCTGGATGGGTTTGATTGTTGTTGCCATACAAATTATCTCTCCATGTAATATCTTATGTCTTGTGCCAGCTTATAAGAGTGCCCAACTGTTAAATTTAAAAGTAAGTCTGAAAGAGCGAAACTTTATCATGTAAATTGTATCATTAAAAGCAAATCTTGAGATAGGATGGTAGCAGTAATAGTTAGTTAACGTTGGATCTATCATCAGAATGGAAAGTTGTTTGTTTGTGCCTTCTGAAAGCGCGGGGTTTTGTCAAAGCGACGCAAACAGCAAGCCTGCAGTTAGGTTTCGTCAACGAAATAGTCTTTGAAGCAAACATTATGAGGATGTTTAAGAATTAATTCAAATATATTTAAGAGATATTCATGATTTTAGCAATCGCGCCTAATTTGAATAAAGGTCTTAGGAAGGTTAAAGGCGAAGTTGGGTTTACGATGTTGGCTTACAACATGCGACGGGGCATCAATATTCTTGGAGTTGATATGCTAATAGCTCTAATGAAGGCGTAAGAAAAGCAAGACAAACAGCAACCGAGTTATAACTGAGTGTTGAAGTCAAGAACTTTGCGTTTCCAAATTTTAAGTTTTTACACAGTCTCAAAAGGAAGTGACTATCTATGAGATTTGAACTCAAGAAAAGTCAGACCTCTTTCTAAAGTGGATGAATAATTGGAAATACTCGGTCTTCAATCTGCTATTTTAATCAATCACTTTGAATTCGTTTATTATAGTCCGTCTTTTTTCTATTTGGAACGCTAACATTTCTCTTACTTCCAGTTGTCTTTTGAATTTAGCCAGACGAACCATGAGCCAAATTGGTTCAAAACTCTTTTTTACAAAAGGTGAAGTTTTCTCTTCTCAAACATAGTAGACGAAAAAGGAGATTGAAAGCTCTATTACCAAAATGTAGAGAATTATCTTCCCAAAAAAGAGTCTCGGGCGGGATTTGAACCCGTGACCTCTTTGTGGACAAAGCAATCAATGCTAAAGTTAGGTTATTTCTCAAATGGTTTTTAAGAGTTCTTCTAGCAGCGCTTTCACCTTTGGTAGGCTGAGTTTTGCCATTTTCCAAAGTTTGTCAGGTTTTACAGTGTGATATTCATGAATATGTTTGTTCCTGATATCATTCAATATCCTCCAAGGAATTTGCGGATTATTTTCCTGAACAGATATTGGAATTTTATCGACCGCTTCGCCTATAATCAAAACGTCGTAAGCCACAGAATTTATCTTTTCATAGTTATTTGCGAAAGCCTCAAAACTGATATCTTTGGTGGACCTCTCTACTTCGTTAATGGCATTTATCATGTCATCTAAATACACTTTAGCGTCTTTGTTCAAACTTTTATTGCCTCTTCAAGTATCTGACCTTTCAAGCGGGGCTTAAGCGTGTCCTTTTCAATCAAATCCACATCTATACCCAGTTCATCCTTAAGAAAAAGTCGTAGTTCGATAAATTTGAAGAGGTCAACATTGTTTGGTTCGATGAACGTAACTAAAACGTCCAAATCACTTTTTTCAGTCTGCTCCCCTCTGACATAAGAGCCGAAAAGCTCTATGGCATCTACTGAAAAATTCTTTTTAAGAGCTGGAGTTAAAACCTTCAGGCGATGTTTTATTTCTTTTAGCGACTTCATTTTCAAATATCTTACGGAGAATTAATATAAAGACTTTTGCGGTATAAATTTGTCAGCTGTCTTTCTAACTGACTAAACAAAATAAATACTGCGATGTGGTGGACCGGGCGGGATTTGAACCCGCGGCTTCCGCGTTGCGAACGCGGCGATCATACCGAGCTGATCTACCGGCCCTTTTTCTGAAAAAACACGGTGAATAGGGCATTTAGAGGTTTCGGTGGACATGGCGCTAGATTGTTTGGGAATATTTGGCTTCTAATATTTATTCACTAAGGGGAAGGTTATATTGACACTTATCAATCTCAATCGTACGTTGAAAAAAGTAATTATTCACTTTTGAGCACCTATTTCTTGGGTGTTATCGTTATTTGGTATAGGTTTGGCCAGTCTTTGCCGGTTACGAATAGCCTGTTTGTTTGGGAATCGTATGCTATGCCGTTTAGGACGTTGTCTGGAATGTTCGACGGGTTGTTGGTTTGGTACAACCCTGACAAATCTATCCAGCCCTTTACTTGCCCAGTTTGTGGGTTGATTATGGCGATTTTCTGCTGCATCCAAATGTTAGCGTAAACATCCCCGTTCACGTATTCTAGCTCGTTGATGTCTGCCACAGAAGTGTTTCCATCGTGAACGCTCACTTGGCCGATCCGCTGGAATGTGGTTGGGTCAAGGAAGTAGAGATTTGAGGTCCCATCACTCATGATTAATCGGTTGCCATCGTAAGTTAAGCCCCAACCCTCTGTGGAATAACTAAAGTTGCCAATCAAACTAAGCGTTGCTTTATCGTAGATGAAGCCGATGTGGTTTTGCCACGTTAATTGAATTAGCGTATCGTTGATGACTGTTAAGCCTTCGCCGAAGTATTCAGCTGGCAAATTGACTTGCTGCAGTACATTGCCGCTGGTAAGGTCTACACGACGCAGAGAACTGGATTCTCCTGTGCTTTCGTACAGATAGCCGTTGTCGAAAACTAGGCCTTCTGTGAAGGCGTTGGGGTCGTGTGGGTACGTTTGGATTATTTTGTATGTATAGAGTGTTGGACTATTTGATGGAGTTTGCGTTGGCGTGGGTGTTGGCGTTGAATTAGGCGATTGCGTAGGTGAAGCGGTTGGTGAAGGTTGTTTGGGTTGGGGTTGGCGATTGAGTGGGAGATGCACCGTCAAATGAAGCTAATCCAGACAGAGAAATCGCTAAAGCGCCGACAACCAATACTGTTAAAACAAAAACGGCTACTGCGACATACTGTTTTTTCATGTTGAAACATCAATACATCATCAACTTTATATGCTGTACGCATAAACTCATCAAAATCGTCCTAAGCGAAACACTTAAGTGCAGAGAAATCTAAGTTGTGTCTCAGACTATAAAATAGGTGAAATCAATTGGCTGTTGAAGGTTTTTTCGAAAACAAAAAGGAACCTGTAGAAGCAAAAGTCGGCGACTTAACCCCACAATCAAAAGCGGTTAACGTTACGGCCAAAGTAGTATCCAAAACAGAAGTACGTGAAATTCCAATGGGCAGAGATGGCTCTGCACACAAGGTATCTGACGCACTCATTGGCGACGAAACTGGCGTAGTGTATCTAACCCTATGGGATGATAACATAGAAAAAGTCAACGAAGCAGACACAGTACGCATAGAAAACGGGTATGTAACACTCTTCAAAGGAAACATACGCCTAAACATCGGCAAATATGGCAAACTTGAACAAGCAAAAGAGCCACTCGCAGTAGAGGTTAACACAGAAAACAATGTTTCAAGCAAAACATACGAGCAAGAACGCAGACCATTTAGAGGCGGCGGACGAGGATTCGGCGGAGGCGGCGGAGGATACAGTGGAGGACGAGACAGACGCGGTGGCGGAGGATATGGCGGTGGTGGCGGCGGTTACGGTGGCGATCGACGCGGTGGCGGAGATCGACGCGGTGGCGGCGGCAGCGGCGGTTACAGACCAAGATACTAAATCTTCCAACCTTTAAGTTAGAAGAAATTTTTTCTTTTTTTGATTTTTTGTATTTAAAATTTAGAACTATTTTTTTTGATAATTGGGTTAAGGTAAAGTTTGGTTCCAGTAAAAGACTTTGCTGTAGTCTTTCAGAATGGGGTCAATCACTTGTGGTTCGTCGTAGAGAATGTCAAAGCGTGCTCCGTAAGTGGGAATCAAAGTGTTATTGACGTCGTCATAGATTTTTGTAGATAAAGTTGTATCCGAAGGAACTTGTCCCCAGATGTGGTCGTTTGGGTTGCGGAATCCAAACCCGTAATCTTCAGGCAAAACGTATGCAACTTGGGCTTTGTTTGAACCAAAACTGCTAGGGTTACTATGTAGGGTTTTCCAGAATTTCTGTAGCGCCTCAAAATGCTCGGGCTCTAAGATACCGTAATTATTTATGTTTGGGTTGCCGTAGCTGAAGACAAAGGCGTATTTTGCGCCTGCACTATAAGCCAACGCTAAGTCGTTGTACAATGCGTCTCCTGATTCGAGATAATGTGGTGGCTGGTTGTATTTCCAGTTAATTATTACGCCCCAGTCTTTGTGGAAAGCATTGGCGGCTCCTCTGTCGAGCGCAATAATGCGTTGCCTGCTTTCATTCCCAACAAATTCAGCAAAAACTGCTGTATAGTTTCCTTTATAATCAAACCAGTTGAGAGCATAATCAGCTGTGAAAATGCTGGGAGTGTAGGGGTGATAAGGGTTTATCATGGCTGAAAGATTTCCCACGTAGTTCTGTGCGGTTTGGCTATAAGTTGAGCTGTCGTTTATGATTTGGGAAGGTCCGTTGTCCAGTTGATTTCCGCCTGGTTCGTCAATTTTGTATATGCCTAAAAATTGGCTGCCGTACTTTTGTTGAGCATCCACCATCCAGTTTGCGATGTTAAAGCCGTTTGAGTAATTATACACGTTGAAGCCTGTGAAAAGCACGATGAAGTTTAGTCCTGATTTGTAAATGTAGTCGCAGGACTCATACAACGCTGTCCTGTTAAAAGTTAATTCAACTGAGCCGATAACGAAAAGGTTCGTATAATCCTTAACCTTATCCACCAGCGCCTTAACTTCGCTGGTTTGGTTGCCATAAGCGAACTCTACGCCCAAGTAGAATTGTCTGGGTGCGGTTTGGCTGCTGAACCAGTTGACTGCCAAAAAAAGCGACAGCACAATTACTGCAATAAGCAGAATTGCGGTTAGGATGGCGAGTTTGCGATTCAAGTTGTCTCTACCAATCGTAGAAATAATTGGTTGAAAAAGTATTTAACTCTTGAATAAGCCTGGCTATTCTATAGAAAATTAGAATGAATTAAGAAGGGTGATGTTTTATCTTTTGTAGAGCCCTATCAATTCGCCCTTAGCAAGAATATGATTTTCCATTGCTTTTTCAAGTTCTCGTTTGGTGGTTTTGGCGCCTAACTTCAGTTCTGTGTTGAGCGCATAAACCTTGAAGAAATACCTGTGCGTACCAGATGGTGGGCAAGGACCCATAAACCCTTTTTGCCGTGCTCCATTTAAGCCCTCGGTTCCGGGAATTGAGTGCTCAGCTATTTTGGTTGTGGCTGGTGGGATGTCCCAGACGACCCAGTGGTCAAATGTTCCGTGTGGCGCGTCAGGGTCATCAACAATTAGCGCAAGACTCTTAGCTTCTTTTGGGACACCTTCAACAGTTAGCGGAGGATTAATTTGTTCTCCATCGCAACTATATTTTTTGGGAATTTGATTGTTAGGCTGAAAAGCGGGGCTTTTAACTGTTAGTTCTTTCATAAAAATTCCAGTCAAAACTATGTTTTATCTGTTAGATAAAGTTGCTGAATAATTTCGGTGTTATAACAGGTGTTCGTAGTTTATGGTTGAGTCCAATAGGTTCTTCGGTCCATTTCTCTACAATTATCTTGCCGTCTTGGTGCTAAAATGGATTTTAACTGGCATTGATCCTTCGCTTTTAAGATTAAAAATGCTCTCATCTCCAACGCAAATGTGCAAGTCTCGTTTTTTGTTTTTAAAGTTGATTTTCAACGTGATTAAGTGTCAAGGTAGGTTGCACTTAGGTTTCTGCTTTCCTAAGAAGTTCTCTAGCGCTGCCCAGGTTGATTTTATAGAAAATCAGTGTGAACACGGATGCGATGACGCCGCTGATTACTAATGCAATGGCGAGTTCGAATGTACCCATCGGTGGAAGGGACAAAAATGAAGATGCAAACATCGAAATAATAAATGGCGCTAGTGGAGCAAGTATTGCTAATCCTGCAAGAGTACAAGCAACGAAGCTGGCGAGCGACCACTCTTGACGAATCATCCTTGCCCTTCGAGTTGAAGAGAAATCTGCCCCTCTAAAACCAAAATGCAATCCGATTGAACCCAAAGCGAAAACCAAGAACAAACTCTCCAAGAAAGCTACAATTGTCATGCTGATTGACGGATGGAAAAAGACTACACCTATAGTTCCAGTTATAATCAGGACAATTATTGAAAAGATTGCTAAGAATGTGAATTTGCTTTTAACCAAACTTTTAGGTGAGATAGGTGAGGCATAAATACGCCAAACCGCTTGACCTTCTTCTCCAATTAGCGTGTTCCCCAATGTCATGGCTATGATGCCTGCGGGAAAGAGGAAAATCATTGCTTCAAAAAACAAATTAATTCCTGAAGGTGCCCCTTGATTTGAGACGTTTATCGAATTAAAGATGGGTACGATGATGAATACGATGGGTATGATGAATATTCCAATTAGTTCTCGGCGTCTAGTGAATGCTCGAATGTCTTTGCGGATTATAGCTGCTTCCACTGTGGAGAAACCGAATTTTCCAAGTAACCCAGCCTTTGGCGCATAGATGCCACTTGTTTGAATTTTAATTGCTGGCGGCTCATAGAGTCCAAACCGTTGATTTAGCAAGACAGCAAGGTAGTATAGAACTGCAATAAACAGTGCTGATGCGCCGATAAACACGGCACCCAGCAAGAATGAACTGTTGAGTATTAGGTAGTAGAGTGTTATGCCGAGCCAAACATAGGGAATAAACCAGATGGAACTTTGGAATTTGGCAATGCTTTGAATAAAGGTTATGGACCCCGAGCCCGTGAAGATGGCGAAGTAGATTAGATATAGAATTAAGAAAAATATCAGCGAGCCGACTAATCTGACCCAGATGGCTGCTCGACCGCTTGATTTGTAGACTGCGCCGGTAAAACGTATTTGTATAATTCTGAGGATTTCTGTTGATGCGCTTCCGATGAAAGCGGCGCCAAACAACGATATAGTTGTTATTAGTGCTGCAAGGATTAAACCGTTGAAAACTGAGAAAACCACAAGTCCAAAAGCGAATCCTGTTGCGAGTGCAAGAGGAAGCCCAAACAAGTTAGATAAGATAGATGCTAAGGTGTGTTCTTGCCATGTAACTGGTAGCCAGTACATGACTTGTGAGCTTTTTTTGATGCCTGCCAGTTGAATTTGTTGGAACATCGTGAAAACCAAGCTGAGAAGTAGTATTAGAGTTGGCATTGAGACGAAAAAGCCCAATGCAGAATCTTTTAAAGGCGGTAATCCGCCGGAAACTGATGTTGGATCTGCGTAAATTATAGTTGTGATGTAGTTGGCAAGCAAACCGCCTAATATGCCGAGGATTGCTGCAAGCCAGTAAGGCCAGAAGGCAAGAATTCCGTGTTCTCGATATCGAGTGGCTTTTATTCCTCTAATCAACCTGCCTGATTTACGTTCAACACGCAAAAGGAAGAGGACGTTCTTCCAATTCATCGGAGCAGTTCCTCAACCACAGCTTTCAAATCGTCTGTTCCAGTTAACTTGAGGAATATATCTTCTAAGCCTGAGCTAGGCAAGCTTGCTCTCTGTCTTAACTCGTTCATGTTCCCCAAAGCTAAGATGTTGCCTTGGTACATGATGGCGATGCGGTCGCACACTGCCTCAGCGATTTCAAGAACGTGTGTCGACAGAATGGTTGTTACGCCCTGCATTTTTAGTTCATGCAGGAAGTCTTTGACGATTCTTGCGCTTCTAGGATCTAAAGCGTTTAGGGGTTCATCGAGGATTAAGAGTTTGGGTTTGTGGAGAAACGCTGAGATTAAACTGATTTTCTTTTTCATTCCGTCCGAGTAGCTGTTTATCATATCGCCTTCTCTTCCCTCAAGTTGAAGCGCTTTGAGGTACTCGGTTATACGCTGCTGCTTCTCAGCGGCTGGCATACCGTAAATGTCTCCAATGAAGTCGAGGTATTCAATCCCAGTTAAAAACTCGTATATTTCAGGCGACTCAGGAACGTAACCGACGAGCTGCTTAACTGCAACGGGGTCTTTTAGCACATCAAGTCCCAAAACACTAATTGAACCAGCAGTAGGTTGAACTAGACCGAGCAGCATTTTGAGTGTGGTAGATTTTCCGGAACCGTTGGGTCCCAACAAAGCGAAGATTTCGCCTGTATTCAGGGTTAGGTTCATGTTGTTTACAGCTACTATTTCGTTGTAGCGTTTTGTTACGTTGTGAAGTTCAACTGCGTACGGATTGCTCATCTGGTTGCTCCCCCGCTTGCAAATAGAAAGCATCGATATTTAAGGCTAATGCGCTTTAGTTGTCTCTCAATTGTTGGTTAAATAAAAAATTGTATAAAAGAAAAGAAAAAATGTTCTTGAAGTTTATTTGAAGTTCAGTTCAAAACTTATTGGAACTGCTTCTCCCCAAGACTGGCGGATTGGGCAAATCTTCTGTGCCATTCCATAGACTGTTGTAGCTTTTTTGCGTTCGCGTTCATTGTCGTTTTCTAAGCCAACGTTCATGTTGAAGTGGACGTTTGTGAAAATCAGTTTTTCCATACCTTCCACGTTCATTTTTACGTTCGCAACGGTTTCTAAGCTTTTTAGTCCTAGTTGGCTGTTCTTTGCAATCAACAGAAACAATGTGTTTATGCATGAAGCTAAGGCGGCAGCGAAGATGTCTTCGGGAACACAGTAGCCCTCTTTTCCTCCAAACGATGGAGGTGGACTGACGGTTACGAGTTTATTGCCTTTAATCGATAATTCACATTCTGTTGAGCCTTTCCATGTGGCGGTTCCTTCAAAAATCATTTCTGGCATTAAAAATCTCCACAATTGTATAGTGGGGGTGCAAATTTAATGTTGTGGAATCTCTTTCAAGATACTAAGTTAGCCCAAGCAATACCTTCACAGTTTAATTCAAGTTAATTTTTTTCAAATAATCCTTAAATCTACGTTATCTTTCATTGCTAAAGAGAAATTCCATGCCAGCCATAATTGAAACCCGCCAACTAACAAAATCTTACGGTCAACTAAAAGCAGTAGACGAATTAACCATAACAGTTGAATCAAAAGAGGTGTTTGGACTGCTGGGTCCAAACGGCGCAGGCAAAACAACCGCCATATCCATGCTCTGCACAATTCTTCCGCCAACATCTGGTTCTGCCACAGTTAACGGCTTTGACATCGTTCGGGAAGCCAACAAAGTCCGAAAATCCATAGGCATAGTCTTCCAAGACCCAAGCATAGATGACCGCTTAACAGGGCGGGAAAACCTCTACATGCACGCTAACCTCTACGGTGTTCCAGCGTCAGAGCAGAAAGAACGTATAAACCGAATCTTAAAACTGGTGGAGCTAGAGGATAGAGCGAATGATTTGCTTCGAACCTACTCAGGCGGCATGCGTCGCAGGCTGGAGCTTGGTCGAGGCTTAATCCATTACCCTAAAGTTTTGTTTTTAGATGAGCCGACTGTGGGTTTGGATCCACAAACCAGAGATCATATCTGGAAATACATTAAGGAACTCAAAGAAACCCACGACATCACGGTAGTTTTAACTACTCATTACATGGATGAAGCCGACAGGCTTTCCGACCGCATAGGCATTATTGACCATGGAAAAATGGTTATTTTAGATACGCCTTCCAAACTCAAAGATACGCTTGAAGGCGACGTTATTGTTGTTAGGGCAAATGACCTCGATGCTCTATCGGGGCTTGCATCTAAATGGTTAGGGTTCACCAAAACAACCATTGTTGATGGCGCCTTAGAAATAACGGTCCGCAACGGAAGAGCAGTCATGCCCCGCATCATGGAGCTAGCCACTCAAAATAACATCTACGTGGAGTCAATTCTTCTGCGTGAACCTAACCTTGAAGACGTCTTTCTACATTATACTGGAAGAAACATTCGCGAAGACACAAGTAAAGAACTGCATGGAGCATCTGCTGCTCGCAGGAGGGCAATAAGATGAGTGAACTCCGCGGATTCTACACGCTATGGCTTAGGGAAATTAAACGGTTCTACCGCGACCGAACCCGTCTAGTAACCAGTTTCATTCAACCTCTGTTGTGGTTGGTAATCTTCGCTGCTGCCTTTGCCACAAGGTTCGTTCTTCCTGCAAACTTGAATTATCAACAAGTCATTTTGCCAGGCATAATCGGGCAAACCCTGCTTTTCACGGCCATGTTCATGGGCATAAACGTTATCTGGGATAAAGAATTCGGCTTCATGAAAGAAATCCTTGTCTCCCCCGTTTCCCGATTCACGATTTTTCTTGGAAAAATGGTGGGTGACAGCACAGATGCTTTTCTGCAAGGCATAATAGTCTTTGTCATCGGGTTAGCGCTTGGAATTCCCATAAACCCCATTACTCTTCTGTATGCATTACCCGTAATGTTACTCGTAACGTTTGGTTTGGTCAGCATTGGGTTAGTGATTGCAAGTTTCATGGGAAATCTTGAAGGCTTCGGCGCCATACAGACATTCGTGAATTTGCCCCTGTTCTTTTTGAGTGGTGCATTGTTTCCCCTTAAAGGTGGTAGCCTTCCCAGCTGGTTAGTCGACGTTGCGGCATGGAACCCATTAACTTACGGTGTGGACGCGTTGAGAAATGTTACGTTGGGTTCAGCTTGGACGCCTCTTCAGATTCAACCTTTATGGGTTGACCTCGGAGTCGTTGCACTATTTGATGGTGTCATGATTGTTGTTGGTACGTGGGCGTTTACCAGAATGAAATAAACTGGCCCAATAATTTTCAAATTTTCGGTTGATTAATTGAAAAGGAAGTTTATTTGTTGGTCATTTCGTTGATTTGCTGCTCCATCGCATGACCCCGACAGAAAACAATTGCTTTATTCACGCCTGGAACCGACTTTGCTGCATCCCTTATATCAGCTGAGAGCTTGAAGGCAATTGGGCAGAATGGACTTGTCGGAACAAATTCAACGGTTACTTCGCCCGGCGCAGTTTCTTTTACGCTTTGGATCATCTGCATTTCTTCGAAGCTCTGGCCGGTTTCGGGATCCTGCACTTTTCCAACTTCTACACGTACTTTATCTTCAAGTTCAGTCATAAATTAAACCTCAATTTGCTCAAAGAATATGAAGCTGAAATGCCATATAAACTGATTGATAAGCTAAAGTGCCGTTGGTGCCTGATTTGACGTTTGATGAATCCTGCATATTCTGCAAAATCGTTCGTAAACAAGCCCCATCAAGCGTAATTTATGAAGATGACACAATCATAGTTTTCCTGGACATTCGACCCCTAAACATGGGGCACACGCTTGTAATCCCGAAAGCGCACTACGTTGACATCTTTGATATCCCAGAAAAAGAGCTAAGTCAAATGTACAAAGTCGCTAAACTGGTATCGTTTGCTGTCAAAAAAGCCACCAACGCTGATGGCATAAGCATAATCCAGCAGAACGGCAAAGCTGCAGGACAAGACATATTTCACATACACGTTCACGTGGTCCCAAGGTTTGAGGGGCAAAAACTGCCGCCTTTCAGCGAGCTCAAAGAAGTTGAAAGAGCTAAATTGGATGCACTGGCAAGGATGATAAAACAACAATTCTAAATTGGATTAAAAAATGTGGGACCTGAGTAATTATCAGGCTAATTTTACATTGTTTTTTCCATGGTAGCCATCTTTGGCATCATCACTTTATCTATGGCGTGGCAAACTCCGTTGTCCACAACTTGGTCGGCTTTGATGATGTTTGCGTCATTAACCTTTATGTTTCTGTGCAGGTGCCAGCTTTTAGCGTCAATTCTAAGTTCTCCGCCATTAAGCGCCTGCAAATATTCATGTTCTTTCAAGTCTGCCGCCATCATTTTTCCTTCCACAACGTGGAAAGTCAAAAGATCTTTCAATTTCATTGGGTCACTCATTAGCATATCCATGTCTGCTTTAGGTATTTTGTTGAATGCTTCGTCTGTGGGTGCAAAAACCGTGAATGGACCTGGACCCTTCAATGTGTCAACTAAGCCTGCTGCTTTTACTGCTTCAGCAAGTTTATTCATACCTGATGCCATTGCGGCGTCAACAATATCCGGCAAAAATTTCACCTCCAATACAGTTGGGTTCTAAAAATCGCTACAACTACAATAGACGAAATACACTATAAACCTTGCTCACCAGGGTGTTACTCGTAAACAACCTGTTGAATGCCGATTTTTGTGTTTGAGTTTATTTTTGATTGTTGTTGCAACTACATTCTGCAGACCGGTTGCAACAACAGCTTCTCTGGCTCCAACTGGCTCAAGCCCAAATAAACCCTCGGAAAACTAAAATGCTGTAATTTGTGTTTGGTTTTGAAAGATGCAACAGTCAATGTGCAAAATCGATTTGCAGCAGCATCAGCAGCAACTTCAGCTTCTCCCGGTCCCTCGTAACCATCCAGGAAAAGCCATGACTGCCCTGAGTAGCTCCCTACTTATTGGGTTGAAGACATATGTCTAAAATTTTCTCAGGTTGGAGGTCTTTTTTGTGCGTATTGGTATCGGCGTGGTTTGCCTATGCGTGTTAGTATGTTGTCTTTGACTAAGTCTACGAGTGCGTGGGCGACTGCGGTGCGGTCATAGTGGAAGCCTTTGCGTGCGAGTTCGGTGTGTACTTCGTCTAAGCCTCTTGGTTCGGAGAACCAGTTTTCTTCCCAGAGTTTGTGGATGACGCCTCGGCAGGTTTCGGCTCTGGGTAGGGATGCTGGTCGCTCGTTGGTTTGTGTGATGTTTAGGTTTTTTGAGTGTTCGGTGACGGTGGTGAGGATTTGGTTGACTGCGGTTTGGATTTGGTCGGGTTGTGCGTCTATTTCGAACTCAATTTCGCCTATTTTCATCTTTACGTGTATTGGTGGGTTTTGCGGTTTTTCTGTCAAGTTCTCACTTGTTGTATATTGAATTGTGCAAGATGCACATGCACAATACTTAAATATTTCACCAATAAAGATATTGAATATTGGTGAATCACTTGATTGAACAATATACAACCACTAACAAATATAACTTTCCACAACCAACCATCGACTCAATCCTCCCCCAACGCTTCTTCGAACAAAGCATCAACACGCTCAGACAAGTTCGCTGTAGTCCAATGCAACTTGGCCAGCAAATTCAACAATTCAGCTCAACTGAACAATATCCCCACAACATACAACTAAAACCAACCCCAATCCCCCTAAAACCCAACCACCAAGAAACTATAGTCGCCGCCGTCGACACTTCGACCATAAAAATCGGCGAAACCACAACAGGCATAATCATTGCAGTACGGGGAGCAACCACATGGAAACAAAACGGCGGCTACAAATACACAAGATTAGGACCATTTATCTTCCACATTACAGAAGATAACAAAAACCAACTCTACAATACACTCGAACATGCCTATTTTAGCACCACTTATAGCAGTTGCCACCAAGCCGCACCAAACATTATGCAGATGCCTACCCGGCTTGCCAGCCTACTGGAGCGTTGGCTGCAAACTATGCTTGCGAAAACCGTACAGAATGGCGTCTTACTTTTCGACGGCTCACTCACGGCAGGTACCCCTGAAACCCCAACCGAACGCCTCAAAGAAATCCTCAGCTATGCAAGGAGAAATCAGACCACTGTTTTGGCGTTTTCGAAAGCAACCACTTTGAGGGCCAATGGTTTGCTGATAACTGAGCAGTTGCCCAATCGTGACCCGCCTTACTTGTTAGAAACCACGGGGGTGTATTCTAGGCCACCTATGATGCTTCTAGGTGATGTTTACGTGGCACGATTAAACAAGGCAAATTTTGCGTTTAGACTAGATGTTGATAGGGATCTACCATTGGAGCAACGAATGGATGCTATCCAAAAACTTTTGGGCAATGACCTATACACGCAAAGCTACCCCGAAACCCTCAGGCTCTCCCATATCCTCTGCACCTTCACTGCCAACGAAGTCTACGCAATCAAACACTTCATCACCCGTAAACACAGCATTCAAATCGTCAACCGACCCGACATGCACAAAGTCCTTTTCGGATCCTACGGATTCAAAGGAGAAAATTAACCATGAAACTCTACAAGAAAGAAGGCAATATTCTGGAAGTCATTAGTTTCCCCACGGAGAGCGCCGAAAAAGGCGATTACCTTCTCGTTGAAGATGCAGATGCCGCCAAAGCCTTAATTGCCCAAGTAATCGACGTGCAATTCGCTGCAGTGCCGGGCGTTTTGGAGGAGCTTTTGCGGACACTGCCAGACGGAGGAGAGCCGTTGCAAGGCGAAGACATCGATCCCATGGAAATCGCTCCCCATATCACTTACATCCAAGACGCAAGCCTTCTCATTTGCAAGATACGCGCCACCTTAGAGAATGAACTGCTCAGCCCTAGTAGCAGTTGGTTGCCAAGCCGTTCTCAGTCCACCATAAAAAAACTCTCCATACCCATGCTCCTCAAACTTGCCAAAGTAGATGGCAAATTGCCAATAACTTTGGGCGGAACTAAAGACTCATCACTCCTCACAATCGACGCTTCATCTATAGATGGCACCCTAAACATCATCACAGGCAAGAAAGGTTGCGGAAAATCACACCTCAGCAAACTCCTTATGGTCAACCTCGTCGGTTACAAAGCGACCGTCGTCATTTTTGACTTAAACGGAGAATACAGCAGTCTCGGCTTGACCAACGATGGCAAACGAAACATGTATTATGACAAAATCCACACCCTAACACCATCACAGAACTTCAAAGTGGCGCTCGAGCAGTTGCCCCTAAACACAGTTATGGGAATTTTAGTTAACGCGTTGCATTTACCGGGAACATCAGCTCGCGAATTTAGGCGTCTTTGGAAAATGCTCAAGGAGCAAGGCAAGTTAAACATGCAGAATTTGGGTGAGGCAATTCGCGACCTAAACTGTAACCAGCATGTGCGAGATGCATTGGCATCGCGTTTTCATTCATTTGCTAACTCAGGATTCTTCACCGATTGTTTGGGCGAGTCAACCTTACTTGATGAGAGCATTTTGAAATCTAAAGACAGCGGCGGCGCAATAATCGTCAACCTCAAGAATACTTCAAACATTGACCGCCAAATCGTAGTCGAATACGTCTTGGGTAAACTGGTCGATTCCCTCTCAAACTGGAAACTCAAAGCCGTCTTCCTCTTCGCCGAAGAAGCCCACCTATACTTACGAGAAACCTACTGGGACGACATCGTAACCCGCATGCGCCACTACGGCATCTTTACGACCTTCATCACCAACCAACCTGACACCATCCAAGAAACCATCTACCGCCAAGCCGACAACATTTTCCTCTTCAACTTCACCAACGAACACGACCTCGACGTGGTTTCAAGAGCGGCTCGTGTAGATGCCGAGACGGTTCGGTCAATTGCCCGCGACTTGCCACCCCACCACTGCTTAACTTTAGGTAAGGTTGTGAGGGATTTTCCCATTGTAGCCCGAGTGAGAGCCTTAGACATTAAAACGTTAGGTGAAACACGCCTGTTCTTTACCGATAAGAATTAGCCTTCTCCAGTTTTTCCCTGTTTTCCCTAAAGAAAACCCGAAAAGACGCAGTCAAATTATAAGTTTCTACCTCATCAAATGGCACCCATCGTAACTCCTCAGCATCACTTGCAGCTTGGATGGTTCCTGCTTTAACGTGGACGAGGTAGTCGATAATTACGTAGTGATATTTTATCTTGCCCTGCTCATCCAAATCCACGTTATCCACTACATCGATCAGTTGGGGGTTTTCGACGTCGAGGAGGGTTTCTTCTTTAGTTTCGCGGATGACTGCTGCTTCGAGGTTTTCTCCGAGTTCTACTAATCCGCCTGGTATTGTCCATTTTCCTTTGCTGGGTTCGTTGCCCCGTTTTATTAGTGCGATTTTGCCTTCTTGGATTATGACTGCGCCGATTCCTAATACTGGTTGGTCTGGGTACAAGCGTTTTACCATTGAGAAGCCTCAAGCCTAAGGATAACGGTATGTTAGTCTTGCTTAAAACTGATGTGGGTTAACAAAAAAATAAAAAAAGAAAAAGTTGGGGTATAAAGCCTATTCGTATCTGAGGGCTTCTACTGGCTTAAGTTTGGATGCTCGCCACGCAGGGTACAACGCAAAGATTACGCTGACTCCAACACCGAACGCTAAAGCACCAACAAAAACCTCTGGAGTTAGCAACGGCGTTATTCTAAATCCACCGCCGTTTCCGAATACTCCTGAACCCAAAACTCTTGCAGTAACGTTAGCTAATACCCAGCCCAGCCCAATTCCTATTATCGCACCCATCAAGCCGATTATTACTGATTCGCCGAGGAAAATAGTCAGTACTGTTCTGCTTTTCATGCCTAAAGCTTTGAGGATGCCGATTTCGCGCGTGCGTTCAATCAGCGACACTATCATGATGTTCATTATTCCGATGCCTGCCACCAACAGAGAGATTGCAGCGATGCCGCCGAGGAACAATTGAAGTATGCTAAAGATGCTCGTGAGCAAACTGAGAACTGCAGTTGCAGAAATGACTGATACTTGGTTGCTGAAGTGGCTTGTGATGAGTTTGGAAACGTTTGTGATGGTTGCGTTGTCGCTGCTCTTGAGTTGGACGAGTATCATGTCTGCTTGGTTGGTTCCAAAGAAGCTCTCTGCTTTATCGAGTGGAATGTAGACGCCTGTGTCTGAGGGTCCGCCAACGCCAAAGCCGCCGATTTTGCCGAGTACAGCTGCAACATTAGCTGCATAGGTCTCGTTTACCGGGGGCAGAACTGTTGCGTTAGTCCAGACAATGTCGATGCTGTCGCCTGCATTGAAGAATATGGTTCCGTTCTGTCCTGGGTCGTTTACTCGTGTGCCTACCACAGCGTCGGTATCAGTAGGGCTAGTGGGTATAGTTCCGCTGGCAGCTACGAAGGTGGTGCCGTAAAGTTGAGCGTATTGGTTGAAATCAACGCCATAAATTGTAACCGTCCTATTCAAGTTACCCGTTTGGATGTTTCCTGTACGGCTGATGATAGCGATTGATGACTGTATGTCAGGCGATAATGCGTCAATTTCAGAAGTGTAATTGACGTATAGGTTGAAGCCTGAGTTACTGGATCCTGCTCCCCCACCTAATCCCGCTCCTGCACCTCCACCGCCACCTCCTCCACCACCAAAACCGCCGCCACCGCCGCCTCCAGCACTTGCCCCACCTAAAACTCCTCCGCTGCCTGGAGTTACGATTAGGGTGTTGGCGGATAAGCCTTGGTTGAGTTGGTGGGTTATGGTTGTTTGCAAACCTTGAGTAATCGACAGCAAAGCTACTATTGCCGCAATACCTATGATAACTCCTAATGTGGTCAATGCAGCACGGAGTTTGCGAAGTTTGATTGCACTAAATGAGTAACCGAAAATATCTATAGTTTTCATTGTTCGTTCACCGCTTCATTTGAAATTAGACCATCAAACATCTGAACGGTTCTTTTTGCTTCATGCGCCAGTTTCTGGTCATGCGTTACCATTATAATGCTGACATTTTTTTCAACGTTAAGCGTCTCGATTAAAGCCAAAACTTCACTGGCGGTCTTAGAATCGACGTTGCCTGTGGGTTCATCAAGCAACAGGAACTTGGGGTTGTTCGCAAGTGCTCGTGCGATGGCTACGCGTTGTTGTTGTCCACCACTAAGTTCTGCGGGTTTGTGGTTGATACGGTCTTTTAACCCGACAGTTTCCAAAAGCTCTGTGGCACGTTTCCCTCTTTCTGCTTTGCTTAGGTTGGCGATGGACATGGATAATTCTACATTATCCTTCGCCGTTAACCTTGGAATCAGGTTAAAGAATTGGAAAACAAACCCGATTTTTAGTCTTATTTCTGCAAGTTGGTTATCGTTTAGTTTGCCGATGTCTACGCCGTCGATTAGCAGTGTGCCCGAAGTTGGCTTGTCTAAGGCGCCAATAAGGTTCAGCATTGTGGATTTGCCGCTTCCTGACGGTCCCAGAATGGAGACGAAGTCTCCTGTTTCAACTTTGAGGTTTACCCCTCTAAGTGCTTCTACCGGTACTTTTCCAAGCATGTAAGTTTTTGTGACGTTGATTGCTTCAACGACTGGAATTGTTTTTGACATTTTTTTCGCTTCTTTTTGAAATGTTTGATTTATCATGGAATTAGGACCTTCTTATAAAGAATAGCTAAATCATAAAAAAAGGGGTGTTTTTTGCCCTTATTTGTTGAGATATCTCCAGGAGAGAACAACACAGACTGCGGTGACGATGACTGCAAATATGCCAACGTATGCAAAGTCAAGTGGAAGGGGTCCAAAGCCGTCGCTGAAAACCATCAGTCTACGCACTGCATCGATTGTGTATGAGATTGGGTTGACGTTTGCGATTGCTTGTAACCAACTTGGCATTTGGGCGATAGGAAAGTAGGCGCTGCTTGCAAACATAAGAGGCAATGTAATGAGTTGGAAGATCGCTTGGGGCATCTCCATTCGTGTCGCGCGCAACGTTAAGGCAGTGAAGAACGATGATAATCCGACGCTGATGAGGAATACTATGGCGAATACTCCAAAGAGGCTGAATGCGCTGAAGTTGCTTCCAGTGGTGATTCCTAAAGCAAACGCGACGACCATTACGATGGCTGCTTGGAAGAGCGCTCGAACACTCGCAGCGAATACTTTGGAGAGGATAATAACTGAACGAGAAACAGGCGTGCTAAGGACCTTATTCATGAAACCTAAGCGTTTATCCCAAACTACTGACATACCAACGAAAGCGGTTGTGAATACAACGGTAAATGCTACCATGCTCATCGCCATGAACGAGAAGTAATCTGCTGTTCCAAACGTGTGCATCATAACTATCTTTGGATCTACGCCTGGAATGCCTGTGACTATGTTGCCAATGTTCATTGCTTTCCCCAGCAAAGCTAACCAAAGAATTGGCTGGAGAATTCCCATGGCCAAAACGAACGGTTGCTGATACCATTTTTTAAGTTCCCGATTAGTCAACGCCCAGAGCCCATGGAGTTTGCTTTTTGAATACTGTACTTCTTCTTGGTTGCTCATTGTCTTGCTCTCCTCATAGCCATTCTCTGCGCCATAACGCCTTCACGTGACTCTTCGGCATCTCGCATCGATTTGCCTGTATATTGTAGGTACACTTCGTTTAGGGTTGGTTTTGTAAGCGAAAGTTTTGTTACAATGTGGTTGTTGTTTCGGATTACTTCTATTATTAAGGGTGCAGCTAATTCTCCGTTTGCAGCTTTTATGATGTAGGAGCCATTTTGTTTTTTGACTTCTTTGACATGTTCTATCTTAGCGATTAAGCCCGTGATGTCTTCATCTTTTTGGATTGATAAGGTGATGATGTCGCCGCCTAAACTATCTTTAAGGTCATTTGGGCTGCCAATGACAACAATTTTGCCATGGTCGATGATAGCGATGCGATCACAGAGGGCGTCGGCTTCTTCAAGATAATGAGTTGTCAAAAAGAGGGTCATGCCGAATTGCTGTTTAAGCATCTTGACATAATTCCATGTTGCCGCTCGTGTTTGAACGTCTAAGCCTAATGTTGGTTCGTCGAGGAAGAGCACTTTGGGGCGATTAATTAAACCGCATGCTAGCTCGAGCCTTCTTCGCATTCCGCCTGAATAGGTTTGGACTCGTTTGTCCTTGAATGCTGTTAACTCTACGAGGTTTAGCAGGTCTGCGGCTCTTGTTTTGGAAACGGAGCGTGGAATACCGTACAGGTCGGCGCAAAGCAAGATGTTTTCGATACCTGTTAGATCTTCGTCTGCTGTATACTCCTGCGGAACAACGCCGATTGAAGCGCGAACGTCCATGGTTTGGTTTGCGATGTCGCCGCCGAGTATTGTGGCTTTTCCTTCGGTTGGCCGCGTGATTGTTATTAGCATTTTGATTGTTGTGGTTTTCCCTGCACCGTTGGGTCCGAGGAATCCGAAGATTTCGCCCCTTTTGACGCTGAAGTTTATGTGATCTACGGCGGTTAAGCTTTTGTTGAAGACTTTGGTTAAACCTTCCACTTTTATGATGTCTTCATTTTCACTCATTTTTGTTTTCACTTTTTAGCTTGCTGTTTATTTCATCGATTTTCTGTGCAGCCTCATTGAGAACTTTTAATGCTTCATCAAGGTCTTTTTCAGAATAGTTTTCCCTCAAAGTTTTACCGAGCTTAATCGATGACACAAAAAGTCCCCTCATTGAGGCACGGATTTGATTGCTTTTTTCTTGCGGTACATTGCCGAAGAACCTGTCAAAGAACGGGTTTGCCATGAAACCTGCGTCCGATCTGAATTTCTCGCGGACTTTTGCTTGTTCCTCCAGGAGTTCTTTGCCGCTTTGCGTTAACTCGTATCGCTTGAATCCGTTTTCGGTGGGCAGCTCTTTCACATATTCGTTGTCTTGGAGCCATGCGAGGAGTGGGTAGATGGAGCCTGGGCTGGGTTTCCAGTAGCCGCCGGTGTGTTTGTGGATTTCTTCCATGAGTTCGGAGCCGGACATTGATTTTTGGTTTAGGGCTTCTAGAACATGGTAGCGTAAGAAGCCTTTTGGGACCACGGCGTTGTGGCGGAGCCAGTTGCGTTTGTGGAACATCATGTGCTTTTCTTCGCGCATTTCATGTTTCATGTTTTTAAATTCTTCTTTTTCTTGATCATTCATTCAATATCACTATCGATATCATTATTGAGTTCACATGCGATATCGATATTGATATTTAAACTTTATTGAATACACAATCAAAAAAGAACGATTAGACCACCAAAAATGAACAAGCAAGCCAAGAAATTACGTTATAACGGTTCCAACGTTTTCGCCCCTAAGTGCAGCCATCATATTTTCAGGCTTAAACCCATTCACAACGATTATTTTTAGTCGTTTACGCTGCAAAACCTTAATGGCTTCTGGATCAATAATCTGATGAATCCCCGCCTTGTGCTCATTGTGCTCAAAGACTTTAGCTAAATCCTCAATCGATAAATGGTCAAGTTTTATTGCATCGGGGTGTTTTCTGGGGTCTTTATCGTAGACACCGTTTTGGTCCGTGCCCTTCAACAGTAATTCTGCATTAATTCGCTCGGCAACCAGTGCCGCAACTGTGTCAGTTGTGATTCCAGGCTTCAAACCGCCCATCACAACAACCTTACCTTCGTGTAGGCATTGAGCTGCGTCGTCGAGCGTTAAAGCAACTTTAGTGCAGGCTACATCGCCGAGTTTTTTGAGGAACAATTGCGCAAAGAGGCGTGAACAAGAAATTGCAATCTCATCCTGCCCATTCATGTCCAATCCAAGGTTTTTGGCTATGCCGATGAATTCTCGTGCCAACGCTCCACCGCCCAGAACAACAGCAACTTCATTTCCCTCTTGTTTGACAGATTTGATTATGTCAGCGTACTTGCTCATTAGGTCCGTGTTGATTGGGTTTGCAACGACTGAACCGCCGATTCGTACAACGATTCGCATGATTTCAACTCTTATTGGCTAACAATACTCTTTAAAGTTAAAAATCTTTATAACGCCTCTTCGGGTGACGTATCCCATGCATCTTTTCCTTCTCCTTCTTTTTCTGTAGTCTTTTGCGTTTTCTTATTTTTCTATAATAATTTTGAGGCTTTTTCTTGATCGTTAGCTCTTAGCTTGTTTTTTGAGGTTGTTGAGACTTTCTTCAGTTTTAAGCGCAGAGCCTGATAACTCAACAAACACCTCTAGTAACCTAGTTTACACAGTTTAGCGGTTAAGCTGTAACGTTTCAAAGTTACATGTCACCAAATCAGCCGTCGACTTGTTCGGATGAAAAAGCGTTTGGACACTGAGGCATCCATCTCCTATTTGTTGTGCAGGAAACCTTAACAAGGACCGCCAGAAAGCTTTAACGAATAGACTTTTATCGCCAACCGTTTCTTAGTTTCATAAATGAGTAGCATGAAAAAGTGTTTAGTCTTCGCAATCGTCATTATTCTTCTCATGTTCATAGTTCTAGTCAACATTCCGCTCATCAAAGCACAATCGGTCAATAACATTGTAATTAATCCTGATGGCTCTGTAACAGGAACAAATAACATTCAGCAAATCGACAATACCTATACTTTAACATCAAATATTTCAGGCAATATCCAAGTACAAAAAAGCAATATTATTCTAAACGGTTCGGGATTTGCTCTTGATGGACAAAATACTGGTGGAATAGACCTAACAAACAAAATAGGACAAAACCCAACACATCCCACTATCAGCAATATAACAATCGAGAACTTGTATATTGAAAGTGGAGGCATAAGCACTAATGGCGGTGGAAATGACACTTTCTATAATGATTACATACCTTCCATCCAGTTTTTGGGAGACTGTATTAACAATAATATAACTTTCTGCTCAGTTGCTGCAATTTCATTTGATTACGGAGGAAACGCTACATTAACTGAAAATAACCTCACAAGTAACATTTTAGTATGGTTAAGCTTTGCTGGAAGTGCGGACAGAAACTATTGGAGTGGCTATTTAACCAAATACCCTAACGCCACAGAAATTGATAATTCAGGAATAGGCAACCAGCCCTATGTCTATGCCATAATACAGAATTATACGCAAACAATCTATTGTCAGGATAATCATCCTCTAATGAATCCAGTAGTAATTCCATTATTTGGTTCAACTACAACTCCAACGCCAACTCCTACCATTCCAGAGTTTTCATGGTTAGTAGTTTTGCCTTTATTTGTTTCTGTACTCTTTATTGCGATTAAGTTAAGGCATCGAAAGACCGACAATTGAGCAAGTTATTTGTTCGTTTGAAGAATACCAAAATATGAGCTCTTAAATCTAAATTTTGTTGGCGTGTTTGGGATAATGAGTTATTAGTGCTTTTAGGGGTTTGGACTGTTTTCTCATTACTCGAAGATTTGGACGCTTTAGAATGGTAAAGGGTATCCTTGGTCAACGGAAGAAATGCAGAAACTAATTGACTGGACTAAGTCAGGGACCGTTAACTTTAGAGTGCTCTCTTTTAGTTTTGAGGGCAAATATAGCGAATACGCTATCTACCAAAAACTTCTTGATCTGGGCTCATTGAAAGAAGAAGAAGATGTCACGCACCACTCTTCTTCTTCTACTCTAACATCTAAGAGAGGAGTTGTCAAGGGACAATTCGGCAAAAACTGATTAACTTGGTCTCAAACTGAGTTGCCATTGTCGAGGGAAAGACCTTTGAGCGAAATAACTGCACAAATAATAAGTTGTGGCTTCTATGCGAAGCTAACACATTTTTCGGTTGATTAGTCGTTGCAAAAGTCCAGAAGTGTACTGTGCATTTAATGATTTTAAAGAGTATCCGCCTTGGTTTTCTTTGAAAGTTCCGCATATTTCTTCTTTAGCTCGAGCAATTCTGCTTCAAGGCCTCGATAATTAACGTAATCCGCTAAAAGTTCTTTGTAGACTTTGACGCCTAAAACCATGTTTCGCAATCGCATTATCGATTTTTCCAAACCCGGCTTTTCCAGCACAGCCAAGGCAACTGATAGCTTTATCAGCGTTTCTTCAACACTCGGTAGCTCTTCAGGCAATTCAAGCTTAAAAGTAGTAGTCGATTGGTTGTGCTTCTCTTCGTCTACTACTTCAAACCCTAACCGCTCAAATTTCTTGTAAATAGCGATTTTAGTGTACTGGTCATCGAAGTACCTTCAAGGTAAAGCTCATGCAGCCGGGGTTTAATCAGGTTTTGAGTGGGCTAAGTTTTTGCTACATTTTGAAAGGAAGACAAAGAATCCCTCTACTACAAAGTTGAAACACTTCCACGGTTGAATCAATGAATAAGGATAACCCCCCTTTTACTCTTGAAGAGGTTCCGCTGGCCCATCAGGGCGGCTGAGGCATTGGCTAGGGGAAATGCTTAGCCGCTTACTACCTCATCATTGCAGAAGTTAAAGGCATAATGGATTAGCTTGTTAAGCGTTTTTTCATCAAGTTGATGCTAAGAATGAAGAAGAATATTGTAACTGCAATTACCCAAATTGAACTTATCAGTATCAAAATAGCCGGGTTCAAGCCGAGAATTGGTTCTGGGTTGCCTGAAACAACTCCTCTAGTTATGTTTACAATGTGTGTTAGCGGCAGAATTGCCATAGCAATGCCTTGGATGCTTGAGGGCAAAGAGGGTGAAGTTAGAGGGAAGAAAGTGCCGGCAAGAAAAAGCATCGGTGTTAAGAAGAGGAATGAAGGGTAGTTAAAGAAATCGATGTTTGGAGCGATTGCCGTGAAGCACATGGCGATGGACGCGAACATCAATCCGCCAAAAAACGCAATTATCGGTAATAAGAAAAATAGTGGACTAGTGACTAATCCAAAGACTGCAATCACTGCCAAAACGATTGTCGCATTAATCATCGATCTGGTTGCGCCCCAAAGAAGCTCGCCAGCAATGACCTCCTCAACACTTACGGGTGTGGCTACGATTGCGTCAAAGGTCTTTTGGAAATACATACGCACAAACGAAGCGAAAGTGCATTCAAAAAAAGAGCCGTTCATAATGGCAATCGCTACAAGAGCTGGTCCAAGGAAGGATATGTATGATTGACCGTTAATCCTTGGGATAAATCCACCTAATCCAAAGCCGAAAGCAATCAGATAGATAATTGGCTCTATTAGGGATGGGAGAAAGTTGACTTTTATGGTTTTAGTGAAAACATCAAGGTTGCGGCGCCAAACATACCAAACCCGGGAGCTTAATTTAGGAATGCTGAAGCGTGCGGGCGATTTGCGCAGGTTAACTTCACTCATTCTTCCCTTAACCCTCTTCCTGTCAGTTTTAGGAAAACATCTTCAAGGTTAGCTGAGCGTATGGCTACGTTTTGCATTGGGTGCTCTTTTAGATAACCTTCAAACACGCCGTGGGGTTTGTCAGTGAAAATTTGCAGTAGGTCACCTAAACGCTCAAAATCTGCATCTGGAAACGCCTCCTTCAAACTTGGCAACAGCTTCTCATCGTAGTCCACTTCCAAAACCTCCTCGCCAACATGCTTCTTCACCAATTCAGCGGGTTTGCCCTCCTCGATGATTTTTCCCTTATCAATGATGAGGATTCGATCACATAGGACAGCGGCTTCATCCATGTAATGCGTAGTTAAAATAATCGTCACTTGTTTTTTCTTTAAGTTGCGTACTTCATCCCACGCCAAATGCCTTGCCTGCGGGTCTAACCCTGTGGTTGGCTCATCTAAAAGAAGAATTTGAGGCTTATTTATCAGTGCCCTAGCAAAAATCAGGCGTCGCTTCATTCCTCCTGATAGGGCAGCTATGGAAGCATCTTTTTTTTCTTCAAGTTGAAAAAACTTTAGCTGTTCGTTTGCGCGTTTGAGGGCTTCATCTTTTGGGATGCTAAAGTAGCGACAATACACCGTTAAGTTCTTTATAACTGTGAAATCTGGGTCTAAGTTGTCTTCTTGAGGTGCCACGCCAACGATGCTTTTTATTTCTCTGCATTGTGTGTGGACACTTAAGCCTGCAACGTTGAGTTCTCCGTCGGTTGGGGGCAGAAAACAGTACATCATGCGGACTGTGGTGGTTTTTCCAGCGCCGTTGGGTCCCAAAAAACCTACGCATTCACCTTTGTAGATTCGGAAGTCTATGTGGTCAACGGCGGTGAAATCGTCGAATTTCTTGGTTAACCCCTTCGCTTCGATGACAACTTCAGTGGAACCCATGTGCAATCACAATTAGATTTGCCTCGGCAAACTTAAAACTAACGTTAAGGCTTCCCCGAAATGTATTGGCAGTAACCGTAGCTTATCGGCCCCTGTTTGGTGGTTTCACATGGAAACTCGGGACACTCAAAGCAGAGTTTAACACCTTTGGTGTAGGCGCAATTGCAGATTTGGCAGAATTTGTTCTCACGAGCGACGCAGCCAACGCTACCGTTGGGGCAGGTGCCTTTAATCATTTTTGGGCATTTTTCACACGCGATTCCGCAAACACCAATCCTCAAATCAAACCCTCCCCTCTCAAAAAAGAATACTCTGCCTAATATTCATAACCCAACAAAATTAGGGGGACTGGATAAACTTTATTTGCCCTTGCTTGCTATTAGTGTAGTGGAGAAATCTATGTTTTGTCCCTCTTGCGGCAGACAGAATAAGGATACAGCGGTTTTTTGCGAGTATTGTGGAAAAGCGTTGCCCCAAAAAGCTACGACACCTCAAATTGAAGTTCAACCAGTTGCCCAAGTAAATCCAATCCCCAACGAATACGATTCTCCGAAACCCAGATTATCGTTCAACGCAAAGAGAGGGATAGTTACTGGTTTACTGATAGTTGTCGTCGTTCTCGTGGTGCTTGCGATTTATTACCCGAGTATATTTCACCTGTAATCAGATAGCTGCTAAGATACTTGTTTTCCAATATGCTATTGAGCTTGAAAATCTCCAATACTGCCTACTGCAAACTGAGCTTTTATCACCCATCTGAGCCAGAACAACAAAGAGGAAGACTGCGTAGAAGGCGATTTAGCATCATTCCTGTCAATTTTATCGTCTTATATTGGAGGTTTTTCGATTTTTTTATTATTCAATGTTTTGGTCCACTGATTGAATTCTGCGGATGGCGGATGGTCGCGGTAGAGTTGTTTGCGTTTGGATTCTAAGAACAAGTTTTCTTTGCCTGCAAATTCTGCGGCTGTTAGAATTCTGTGCCCCGATTGGGTAGCTTTCTGAAAAACTCCTTCCATCTTGAGTCTCCACGATTCATCCCTTAATGCATGATGCTCCAAAATAACCAAGGGCACTACCTCAACGATACGCTCCAGATTCCTTAGCCCTTGTTCCAACTGGGTCAACTCAACGCGGAAGCCTCCCAAATAAAGAGGCGGGCCACCCAGCATAATTGCGGTGGGATTAGTTGCTAAAATCAACTCTAGTGTGTGAGTGGACATTGGTCCTTGGATGTCGGGTGCAAACATGAAGCGTTCGCCATCGTGTTCAATGACTGCCATTATGACCCAACCCAACGTCGAATCCTCAGAGCCGTGAGCAACAGCCTCA
The DNA here is from genome assembly GCA_963809455.1 of Candidatus Bathyarchaeota archaeon. GTDB lineage: Archaea > Thermoproteota > Bathyarchaeia > Bathyarchaeales > Bathycorpusculaceae > Bathycorpusculum. The sequence continues at coordinate 33,783 of CAWEJP010000004.1, forward strand.
GAAAACCGCAAAGACGTTTTTCCATAATTGAATGTTTTGCCGTCGGCTGCTTCCACTGCTTTAGCTTGTTTGCCAGCTGTTTTCTGAAACATCCAGGCACGTTGACGCTGGCTTGCGTTGATGTTTTCTTTTGGGTTTTTTGCAAGGATGGTTTTGTTTTGGTAGATTTGACGCGCGGTTTCTCCGTCTTCAGTCCAATTTACGACCCAGTCCTCGAAGGATGGAGTATGGTGATCGAAATGGTAATGGCTGATAGTTGTAACTTGAGCTTTGTCAGCGGCTCTTGCTATGTTTTCTCGAAGACGATTGATTGTTTGGTATTCGAGAGGGTGTGGCGGCAAACTGAAGCGGTAGGGCGCCAGCGAGATTCCTGCATCCAAAAGGACTGCAATATCAGGCGTTTCCACAAGCGTGCACATAGAGCGGACACCGAAGCTTTCCGCTGCCAACGGTGTCACCTTGATTGATTTTAGTGGATTTGAATCAATTTTTTCCAAGTTGTAGCATCACTGGGAAATTCTTGCCAATTGACTAAGCCGCAGAAAGTAAAATGGATTCCGCTGACTTCTTAAAAGCTCAACATATTTTTTTGGGAACAATAGGTTTTCAATATGTTTAAATATCTACTTTACCCAGCCTTTTCAGGTAAATTCTATGATAGGTAAATCTGTTTTTGATGTGCCACAAAACGACCCTAACAAGGTTCGCAAGGATATTGCGGTGGAATTTCTGAGTTTAATAGGTTCAGGTAGACCAAAGGATGGATTGCTGTTCTTTGATCAAGATTGCACAACCCATAATCCCTATACAGCGGGAGGCATCAACGAGTTAATCGATGCCATGATTGCCGTGCAAAAACAAGCCTCAGATGGAATAATGAAAGGGTCAAAAGCTGACTTTAAACTAACAATCAGACAAGTCATAGCTGACGGAGACCTCGTTGCAGTACATACCCAACTCGCAAGCTCCACGCCAAGTGATGGAGGTTTGAGGCAGGTTCATCTTTTCCGTTTCAGGGAAGACAAAATTGTTGAGTACTGGGACATCACCCAGGTTGTACCTGAAAATGCGCCTAACGCGGCGGGAGCATTCTCCTAAATGTGGTTAGTGACAGCGTCCTGACAGTCACAAACAATTAAGTCCAAGTTGCCAGAAATAGATTAAAGGATGATTCTTTATGAGCCAACAACCCAGCGAAAGCAAGAACTTAGAAGTAGCAACCCTTGCTGGCGGCTGCTTCTGGTGCACTGAAGCTGCCTTTAGCATCATTAAAGGTGTAGATCGCATTGAACCCGGCTACACTGGCGGCGTCGTGCCTAGCCCCACTTATGAACAAGTCTCCACAGGAACCACAGGACATGCTGAGGCTGCGCAGATTTTCTTTGACCCTAAAGTTATCAGCTACCGCGAAATCTTAGAGATTTTCTTTACAATGCATGACCCCACAACGCTAAACCGTCAAGGTGCAGATGTAGGCACCCAGTACCGTTCAGCCATTTTTTACCATAACCCAATGCAGAAAGAAATTGCTGAAAAATTAATCGCTGAACTAAATCAAGAAGAAATCTGGAACCGACCAATCGTTACGGCGGTGGAGCCTCTAAAGGTTTTCTACAACGCTGAAACCTACCATAAAGACTATTACAAAAAACACCCAAAGGAACCCTATTGCCAAGCTGTAATCGCTCCCAAAATCGCAAAGCTGCAAGCCCATTTTATTGACAAAATCAAGGTACCCTTATGAGTGCTCAAACAACTTTTAGCATCGCAGATGAGGTTTTGCGGCTGATTGAGAAGGCGTCTGAAAAGAATTTTCTACCAATAATAGGTCCAAAAAAAGGTAAATATTTGGTGGAAGAGATTCGCAAGGCAAAACCACACCGCGTTCTAGAAGTTGGAACACTCATTGGTTACTCCACAATTCTGATGGGCAAAGAACTTGACTCCAAGGCTGAGATTATTACCATCGAAATTCACCGAGATGAAGCCGAGTTAGCAGGTAAAAACATCGTTCGAGCAAACATACCTGCCAAAGTTAAGATTATTGTTGGTGACGCTTTGCAAGTAATTCCCACATTTGAGGAACCGTTTGATTTTGCCTTCATTGATGCCGAGAAAACCGAGTATTTTCAATACCTCAAGTTAGCGGAGGATAAATTGCCTAAAGGCGCGGTTATTTTTGCAGACAATGCTGGAGTGTTCGCTGACCAGATGGTAGATTATTTGGATTATGTTCGCACTTCTGGGAAGTATCGTAGTCGGTATGTTCAGGTGGGTGGAGATGGCGTGGAGATAAGCGTTAAGCTTTGACTCACCCGCTTGCTTTCTTCTTTCCCACTTTTTTGTATGGTTTGTTGAAAAAAAAAGTAATATTTATTAATCGATTATTAATTGAGTACTTCCCGTTAACAACTGAAAAGTTCGACCAAAGTTAGCAACTAAAGTTAAACTATTAGTTGTTAACAAGTTTGTTGGGCGAGAGCTAACTTACGAGCAAATGCTATTTAAGTTTTAGTTCATCGCTCAAAACAAAAAAAACAAAATTAAAGGAAGAAAAAAAATGAACACGACAAAAAATAAGATCGCAGCAGCAATTATAGCTACGTTCTTTATACTTTCCATAATAGCTTCAGCATCAATAACCACAACCCAGGCTCACACACCACCATGGACAGTACAAACATACGCATACGTTACAGCCTCACCAAGTCCTTGGGGACTCGGCTCAGCAGAACCAATGATCATTGTCTTCTGGATTAACAACATTCCACCAACTGCAGCAGGAACAACCGGCGACAGATGGCTAGGCATGACATTAGACATCACCGACCCATCAAACACGACTACCCATTATGGGCCATTCCAATCTGACCCAGTAGGCGGATCCTATATGACCTACACCCCCACAGCAACTGGAACTTACACCGTCTTGTTTACATTCCCAACACAAAATGCAACACTTAGCTGGCGGCACCAACGTAATCCCAGCACGACCTCGTACACCAGTGCACTCGTTAATGACACTTATCTAGGAAGCACCGCAACAACAACCTTCGAAGTAACCAACACGCCAGTATCATACTTCCAAGAAGCACCATTGCCAGTAAGTTACTGGACACGACCCATCAACGAAAATGACCAATACTGGTACGCAATCGGCTCATCCTGGCTAGGACAACAAGAATACGGCGCTACCTACTCAAAGTACAACCCCAACGGAGACTATCTAAGCGCACCAAACACAGCACACGTCTCGGTCACCTACCCACTCACATGGGGAGGAATGGTTGGCGGAGATAACGCAATAGTTCCAGACATGAGCTTCTATTCAGGATCACAATACCAACTCAAATTCCCTAACCCAATCATAATGTACGGCACACTATTCTTCAGCGTACCAGCAAAACAATGCACCAACAGGCAACGGTATTGCAGCAATGGACCTACGCACTGGACAAATAAAATGGACAAACCCCAACATTAACAGCGTAACTGTCGGTCAATTCTATGACTTCGAATCTCCTAACCAACACGGAACCACAGGGAGCTACTTGTGGGCAACTTCAGCTGGCTTCGGCGATTTCCCAATCATCGGCACGGGAATTGTTAACGTAAGCGCAGCAGCAGTAAACGCTACAAGATACCCAATTGCACCAGGAACAGACCTTGGCGCAATCGCATCAATCACCAACAGCACTGTACCATTCAGCTCAATCAGGCTGGATGGCAATCGATCCTCAGACAGGCAAACTACTCTTCAACGAAACAAACGTACCAGGCGGCACACGCGCATACGGACCACAAGGCGAATGGTTAATCTACAACCTCGGCGGACCAAGCGCTAGCCAAACATCACATACTTGACATGTTGGAACAACACCATGCTACCAGGTAACGACATTGCAGGCGGCATCACAGGATGGACACCAGGCACAAGTAACTATAACATGAGCACAGCATACAGCTTCAACGTAACACTATCACAAAGCTTAACGAATACAAGCATCACCATTCGGAGCTGCTAACCCATCAATCATGAGAGTTTTCCCAGGTGACCTCATCTTCGGACAAAGCTCAGGCTTACTACAGACACCAGGCACAGGCGTTAACGTACAAGGAACCCCTGACCCATTCGAACTTTGGGCAATTAACCTAAACGCAACCAGAGGCCCAGTCGGTCAAGTAATGTGGGACACAAAATATCCAGCGCCAGCAGGTAACCTCACCGTAACAATCGGAGTAGCAGACTCAGACACTAACGTTGCAACAATCTACTACAAAGAAGCAATGCAATGGACAGGCATCGACATGCTCACAGGCAAAGTAATCTGGGGTCCAACAGCAACAGAAACACCTGCATGGAACTTCTACACAGGCACCACCGGACTCACAAACCCAATCGGCATGGGATACGGACACATGTACGTCGCAGGCTATGGCGGAGTACTTAGAGCATACAACCTAAAGACAGGCAACATCGACTTCACCTTCGGCAATAACCCCAATGACCCAATGAACAGCACATACACAGCAGAAACAGCATACGGTGACTACCCAACACAAGTAGGTGTAATCGCAGGCGGCAAAGTATTCCTAACTGAAGAAGAACATTCACTAAACGCTCCAGCATACCACGGTGCAATGACAAGATGTGTTAACGCAACCACAGGACAGCTCATATGGGATATCTACGGCATGTGCTCATGGCAAGAACAAGCTGCAGCAGACGGCTACTACACATGGTTCAACTTCAATGACCAACAAGTCTACGTCATGGGTCCAGGACCAAGCGCAACCACAGTGACAGCTTCAACAGTAGGAACTCAAGGCACCAGCGCATTGATTACAGGCACAGTAACCGACCAAACAGTCAATCCAACTCTCAATGGCACACCAGCAATCTCCGACGCAGACCAAGGCATGCAGATGGAATACTTGATCCAACACAGCATTGCCCAACCAACCAACCTTACCGGTGTTCCAGTCTCCATAGACGGAATTGACCCCAACGGCAACAGCATCCACATCGCAGACGTCACAAGCAACCAAAACGGCGTCTTCAGCTACCTGTACACATCAAACGTACCAGGCGCTTACCAGATCACCGCAACCTTCGCAGGATCACAAGCATACGGTCCATCATCAGCAGGAACAGCCTTAGCTATCGGCGCAGCAGCAGCAACCCCAACACCAACAGCAACACCAACACAATCAGCAGCTGACATGTACTTCGTTCCAGCAATTGCAGGCCTATTCGTTCTCATCATCATAGTAGCCATTGTTTTGGCTCTATTGATGCTCAGAAAGAAATAAGCCAAACCACAAAAACAAAACAACAACCCTTTTTCTTTTTTTTATTGTTAATCTTTAAAACTATTTTATTTTAACCAAATAATCTTTGAATGCTCAGTACTTTCACCGATTCAACAAACCATAAACTGCATCTTAAAACGCTAAAAGACAATGTTGGCTGATAACGATAACATCAAGCTAAGGGTAAAACTTGATTTTAAGCTATACTTAGAGGCTGCCATATTGATGCGGTTTACGGTGTTTGGGTTTTCTGAGTCCTTCACCACATACGGGACAGAATGCTTTTCCGTTGGATATGGGGAGAGGTTTGCCGGCACGTAAAAAATGTCCATGTAAACATTTGAAGTTAAAACCAAAAGATTGAGTCTCGTAATCTTTAGGGTTGGCTAATATGTCTTCTTCGATGGATGTGTTGGTTTTTTTAATTTCATGCGGCGGATAAGCCTCTGTGGGAGATGTGAAGGGTTTAGCTTGAACAAATACTTTAGCGGAAGCATCTGCTTTGGCGGGGGCAAAAGTTTTAGCTGCCTTAGTTGGAGCGGTAACTTTGTTTGTGCGAGTGACTTTGCTGGGGATTGCAGGTAATGCTATCACTTTTGGGGCAAAAGCCGTAGCTAACTGGGCAGCAGGCGCTTTTTTTGGTTTATTTTCCATTTTTATCAGTGGAGCGGTGGTTGAGGTTCCACATTCAAGGCAGCTTTTGCTATATTCGATTAGTCTGCGTCCACATTTTCGGCAAAACGGCATAGGGTCACTTTAGTTTATATGCGCAAATCACGTTGCAAGCTTTAAACTTTAACGTCAAATGAATGGTAAATGTTGTTGTACCTTAATGTTTAAAGAGGGTTGGTGATGCTCTTTGTGTGGGTGGGCGATGACGAGTCTGGCCCCGAAGACGCAAGGATGATAGGGATCTTGAGTGCGAATGACGGTAGTGATGACGCCTTCAGGCTTGACTTGAAGGTTAAGTTAACGTCTAAGAGCTCACCTAGTTTTTGTCACCCTCTATATACAAGAAGAGAAAGGTTAGCTCTTAGAGACCTAATTCCTAAATTGCCTGAATCCGCCTATATATTAGGAACTTCAAATTTTTGAAGCCTCAAACCCAACAAGGATTATTGCTCGTTTAGCAAGTTTTTGCGGCTGAAAATCTTCTCTATTTCCTCAGGTTTAAGTATTCCATTTTCAAGCGCCACTTCTTTTACTGTACGGTTTTCCGCTTGGGCTTGTTTGGCGATTTTTGCTGCTTCCAAATAACCGATTTTGGGGGCTAAAAGTGTGGCTAAGGATGGGTTTTTTTCGAGGTATTGTTCGCAGCGTTTCTCGTCAACCGTTATGCCTTTAACGCATTTGGCTGTGAAGACTGGAATGTAGTTTGCGAGGATTTGAATGGAGAAAAGCATGTTGTAAGCGATTGTGGGGGTCATAACGTTGAGTTCCAATTGCCCCGCCTGCACCGCAAGGGAAGTTGATAAGTCGTTGCCCATTACTTGGAAAGCTACCATGTTGAGGCATTCAGCCATCACGGGATTTACTTTTCCAGGCATAATCGATGAACCAGGTTGCACGGGTGGCAAAGTGATTTCGTTGATTCCTGTAGTTGGTCCAGATGCGAGCAATCTCAAATCATTTGCTATGCGTATGAGCTCTAACGCCAACTCTTTAAGCCCACTTGAAACAGTTTGTGCTGCACGGTGGCTTTGAAGCGCTTCAAAATTGTTTTTTGCTGGCTTTAAGGGGTAAACCGGTAAGTTTTGCAAGCTCGGCGATGGCGATTTTTTTGTAGTTTGGATGTGTGTTAGCGCCTGTTCCTGTGGCTGTTCCGCCTAAAGCAACTGCATAGAGGTTCTCCTGCCTACTCCGCAGTTCATTACAAGCGTTGGCGATTGCAGAGCCGTATGCACTGAACTCTTGACCCGACCGTGACAGGAACCGCATCTTGCAAGTGTGTTCTGCCCGATTTCAAAACATGAGCGTTCTTCTTGCCTAGCTCCTCAAAAGCTACTGAAAGATCATCAAGCGCCAAAAGCAAAGGCTGAAGCGCCATTAAAACAGAAACATGCAGAGCTGTTGGAAAAGTGTCGTTTGTGGATTGAGCCATATTCACATGGTCGTTTGGACCAACAATTTTGTATTCACCTTTCTGCTTTCCTAGAATTTCTAGTGCTCTATTCGCTAAAACTTCGTTAACGTTCATATTGAAGGATGTTCCTGCACCAGCTTGGAAAACGTCGACGACGAATTGATCGATGAGTTTGCCAGCGAGAACTTCGTCGCATGCGGCAATTATTGCTTTTGCGAGTTTTTCATCAAGCCACCCAACCTGTAGGTTTGCAGTGGCAGCGGCTTTTTTTATGAGAACATACGCTTTGATGAACTCTACGGGTTCTTTAAGACCGCTAACTGGGAAATTCTCGGTTGCCCTCAAAGTTTGAATTCCGAAATACGCGTTTTTTGGGATTGCCCGTTCGCCCAATGGATCGATTTCTTTTCTGGTTTCCATCTAACTTTCTCCTGCTTGCTGCTCCACTTTAGGTTGTTGTTCTTGGATTATTCTCTTTTTTGTTCTAAGTATGGCTTCTGTGACTTTAATGTGCTTTGGGCAAACAACCGTGCACATATAGTAGCTTTTGCATCCCCAAACACCGTGGGGCTTCTTTAGGATTTGCAGTCGTTCCGCAACATCATCGAACCTGGAGTCGAAAATGTAACGTTGCTCACGCAGAATCGCTGCTGGACCCACAAATTCTTGGTCCTGCTCCGTCATGACTGGGCAAGCGCCATAACAGCAACCGCACAAGATACATTTTAGGGCGTCGTCGAATTGGCTGCGTTCTTGCGGGGTTTGGATTCTTTCCTTTTCCAGATCTTTGATTGTGATTTGGGGCGTTTGTGGAGTGATCGATTTGATTCGCTCAAAAAAGGGCTCTAAATCAACAATCAAATCCTTGATTACGCCAAAAAATTTTAGCGGTTCAATCAGGATTTCTTTAGTGTAATCGTAATCTTTGACAAGTTTTTGGCATGCCAGCGCGGATTGGTTGTTGATGGTTAACCCGTCGGAGCCGCAGACTCCGTGGGCACACGACATTCGAAATGTTAGCGTGCTATCTTGTTGCCACCTTACCTTGTTTAGGCAGTCGAGGATGCGGTCGTTAGGCTCAGCTTCAACCGTGAAGGAGTCATAGTGAGGTTGCGTGTTAGTTTGGGGGTTGAAACGATAGACTTTGAAGGTGACCTTCGTGTTAGTACCTCCGTTTTTGCAGTTCAAACCTGCCAGCTGCAAGGGGCTTGTAACTTTCTTTTAAGCCGGTAGGCGTCTCATTAACAAAGGTGTGCTTGAGCCATTCCTCATCGTTCCTCTGGGGATAATCGCTGCGGAAATGAGCTCCCCTGCTTTCCGTACGCATAAGGGCTGAATAAATAATGACTTCAGCAACTCTGAGCATGTTGTTTAATTCTAAGGCTTCCTGTAACTCATAATTGAAAACTCTGGATTTGTTGATTACCCCCAAGTTTAAGCATCGTTTTTTTAGTTGGCGAATCTGAGCTAAGGCTTGCAAAAGGGCTGGTCCGGTCCTGAACACGCTGCAGTGCTGAGTCATCAACTGCTGCATAGCTTCACGTATTGCAGGAATGCTTTCAGTACATTTGGATTCAAGTAAATTGTTAATTTTATCCACAACGATGTTTTCAGCTTGCAAGGGCAGCGGCTGAGCAATTCGGACTTTAATCTCTTTTAAAATGCTCAAACCTACTCTGCGACCAAAAACGACGAGGTCAATTAAGGAATTGCAGCCTAAACGGTTTGCTCCATGAACGCTAACGCAAGCACACTCTCCAGCCGCATACAACCCAGGCAAAATGGTTCCTGTCCTATCAGCTAAAACGTGCCCATCAACGTCGGTTGGAATTCCTCCCATCATGTAGTGACAGGTGGGTGCAACAGGAATCAGCCTTTCAGCAGGGTCAATTCCCAAGTAAGTTTTTACGAACGATGAGATTTCCGGCAGTTTCTGGTTCAGGCGTTCTTTTCCAAGGTCGCGTAAATCCAAGTAAACGTAATCCTTGCCATCTATCCCTTTGCCCTCTCTAATTTCCATGAGGATTGCTCTTGAAACGATGTCTCGGGGCGCCAAATCCTTGAGCGTTGGCGCATACCGCTCCATAAAACGTTCACCCCGACCATTAAGTAAAACTCCACCTTCAGCTCTTGCCGCTTCACTTAGGAGAATGCCAAGTCCGTAGATGCCTGTTGGGTGAAACTGGACAAACTCCAAATCCTCCAATGGCAAGAGCGCATCAAGTGCCAATGCGAAGCCGTCGCCTGTAGAGGCGAAACCGTTGCTGGTGGTTTTGTAGATTTTTCCGCATCCGCCTGTAGCTAAAACAACTGCTTTGGCATGAAAAACCTGCGGAATTGTGGTTGCTATGTCGAATCCTGCGGCGCCGCAACAGTTGTTTAATGCAAAAAGCAGGTGTTGAATGAATACTTCGTTATGGAATACAATGCCTTTTTGGAGGCAGCGGTCGTAGAGCGTATCCATGATTGCTCTGCCAGTATGGTCTGAAACGTAGCAGGCACGTTTGATTGGGGCTTCACCGAAGTTCTTGGTGTGTCCTCCAAATCGGCGTTGCTCAATCTTGCCCTCCGAATTTCGGCTGAATGGAACACCCATATGCTCAAGTGAATAGATTTCGTTTGGGGCTTCTTTAGATAAAACTTCAACTGCATTTTGATCTGCGAGGAAGTCGCTGCCTTTCACAGTGTCGTACATGTGCCATTCCCAATGGTCTTCCTCCTCGTTTCCAATGCTCGCTGCGATTCCACCCTGCGCAGCAACCGAATGCGAACGTGTCACATGCACTTTGCTGATGACAGCAACTTTGGCGTTTTCAGATGCAGTCAAAGCAGTGTACAATCCTGCGATTCCGCCGCCGATAACTACAACGTCGTATTCGTGAATCATAGTTTCGCCCAAAAATAAGTGGTTTTAAATTTCGAATTTTTCTATTATCCGAGTTTCTTTTTCGCCAGTAATTTCCGCAATAACGTGGAAGAACTGTTCCAGTCCAGAGTTAACGATTCTTGGTTTTAATAGTTCATCAATTTGGAAGACCCCTGCGGAATTGGACATCTTGATTTTTATGTTAATAGGTTTTCCGTGGCCTTCGTTAACTTCTATGTCTACCTTTTCGATGGATAAAGCCGAAACGGAGTGAATGTCTACTTTTCCAGATTGAAAAGGAATTCGAGCTCTTCCAGCTTCCATATCCAACGCATCAGCGATACCAACAATGCCTGCTTCTTTGGTCAAAATTTTGCATGTTGGCTCGTTGCTTGGCGGTTCCTCGTGAGTGACTATTGCGTGAAGCACTTCTGAGGTGATAATGGCTTTTTCTTCCTCACTGTAGGTTGGAGTTAAGAATTTGTCAAAGAACTCCAAGGCTAAAAACGCACTATATTTTTCGTGCTCTTTTCGTTGCACAATCATGCCCAAGTCATGAAAAATGGAGCCTAAAACCACAACAACTTCCGCATCATCGTTCGTCAAACCATAGTTTTCCACTATGCTCGGGGTAATGAGTTTTTTCTCCACCAGAATCCTCAATAATTTCAACGACAGGTTAGCTACGATTTTAACATGAGTTGGTCCATGGTCCGTGTAACCCATCCGTTCAATAGCCATAACGTTGGCGCATTTCCAATAAGTTTTGAGTTTTTTGTCGTCCTTCACTTTCTCCATTACGGCTTTGAGTTTAGGGTTGCTTCGATACGGTATGTTGAAGATATACGACACTTACTTAATGCTCCTGTGAGAGACTATTGAAAGGTAAAGATTTAAACTTAAACTCACAATTTGCCTTGACTCTTGTTTTTTCTAAGATGTGATTTTTTCAGTATCACTCTTGTATAAAATCACAAGCAACAAGGAACTTTTGATCGGTTTTACTTAATAAAATGTGGAAATTATCTTCAAAAGCCTTGTATATGAATTAAATTAAATGATGAACATGAAAGCCTTAAGCTTTTGCCTGTTCTTCTTACCTTTTCCAGAAAAAACATGGTTTCTCCCGACATACGGTTCAGGATATGTTGTCAGTAGGCGCTTTTGAATTTGGGTCAGATTTGGGTATAATTTGGGTAAATTTCTAATACATTATCGTCGGCATGGCTAAAGAAGGAGAAAAAAATGCAAATTATAAAAAATAAAACGACGGCTACTTTTATTGCTTTAATTCTAATGTTAACTTTGACGGGAACTACTATCATTAGTTTGCCTGTTAATGCCGCAACCCTTCCTCCTCTGACTTCCGCTCCTACATACGCGTACATAACTGCTAGTCCAGACCCAGCAGGGGTTGGTCAACCAATATACCTTACCATGTGGCTAATAGAATTCGACCCACTGTCAGCAGCAAATGAGCAAACTGTCTGGCAGGGCTATTCAGTTACAGTCACAGCCCCTAACGGAGCAAATGAAACCTTAGGATCAATTAGCGCTACTGCCGCAGCAACAGCAAGTGTGCTCTACACGCCTACCCAAACTGGCAATTACACTTTCACGTTCAACTTTGCAGGACAGCTAATAAACTCCACAAGCATAAACCCTCCAATCAATACTTATTATGAACCCAGCAGCGCCAAAGCGACAGTTACGGTTCAGCAAGAGCCGATAAGCATAATGCCTGAAACTCCGCTTCCAACCAATTACTGGACCCGACCTATATATTGGGAAAACCAAAACTGGTACGTGATCTCAGGGAACTGGTTTGGCGATATCAACACATGGGACAACTGGCAACCGAACTCTGTCAATCAGGGTTACAACCCGGACACTGTAGCACCTGGAAGCGCTCACATAATGTGGACAAACCCGATAACTTTCGGTGGCCAGATCGGTGGATCAACATACAGTGATACAGACCTGAGCAACTATTACACAGGGAAATCGTATGAACAGTTCTTCTATCCGCCAGTAATCATCAACGGAGTAATGTACTACAATAAAGCTTCTGGTATTCTACCCGCTTACGGAGTCACCGCTGTAGACTTACGCACAGGACAAAACTTGTGGTATCAAAATATTTCCAGCATCAGCTATGGCGAAGTTTTTTCACACCATAATCCCAACGAAGTAGGAGGCATACCATACCTATGGCAGGTCTCTGGCAGCAATTATTTGATGTATGACGCCACCACTGGAAACCTGATAGAGACGATTGCGAACTCAACTGGAGGCACAGCAGTTTTAGCCTCTGATGGTGAGTTGCTAGTTTACACGCTCAAGGCAATAAACTCGACTACTGGTTGGTTAGCAGTGTGGAACTCAACTCAATGTGTTGGAGCCACCGGATTCGTAGCAAACCAGTTTGAGTATAGACCGCAACAAGGAGCCACTATTGACTGGAAACTTGGAATACAATCGAACACTACAGTACCAATATACCCTGAGACTGGAACATCTGTATCCATTCAATGCGTAACCAGCGATGTAGTGCTTGTCATTGGATCTGCCAGTATTCAGAATTGGGAATGGGAAGCAGGTTACAACGCAACAACAGGTGCATATATGTGGTCAGCTAACCGAACTTTAGGGATGACACAAGAGACTACCGCTCTCCAACCAGGTCCAGCTGCAAATGGAGTATACACAGAACACAACAAAGAGACAGGCTCGTACTATGGCTTCAGTTTATACACAGGTAAACAGCTTTGGGGTCCAACCACATTTGACAACAATGCTTGGGACATTTACACACGACAGGGAGTATCTGACGGTTCTGGCGTTTACTTTGCCGGTCCAGGGTCAATTCAAGCGTTCAATCTTACCACTGGTGCTCCTCTTTGGGATTTCACTGCTGACAGCGCGGGATATAACAGTGCCACGCCCACATATCTATTCGAAGGGATGTACGCTGTTTGTAGCGGCGGTGGAGAGATCTTTGCAGCGGCAACTAACAGTCACGGTGACCAACTATTCAGAGGGGCGCAACTATATGCAGTCAACACAACAACTGGGCAGAAAGTATGGAGTATAAACGGATTCTTCGATGAAGGACATGCAGGCGGAGATGCAATTGCAGACGGCTACCTAGTAGGATTCAACGGATACGATAACCAAGTATACTGCTTTGGAAAAGGACCCAGTGATACAACTGTAACCGCACCTGATCCTGTAACATCAGTAGGTGCACCGATAGTAATACGAGGCACAGTTACTGACATCGCAGCAGGCTCGAAACAAAACGCAGTAGCAGCGAACTTTCCAAATGGGCTTCCAGCAGTTTCTGACGATAGCATGAGTCAATGGATGGAATACGTTTACATGCAGCAGCCATTTCCAAGCAATACAACAGGAGTTCCTGTTACCTTAAGTGTTATTGATGCTAACGGCAACGTGCGGCCAATCGGCCAAACCACAAGCGACGCCAGCGGAATGTATTCTCTCACTTGGAAACCTGACATTCCAGGCGATTACACTGTCATTGCCAATTTCGGCGGTTCACAATCATACTACGGATCTTCTGCTGAAACATCTTTCTACGCTAGTCCCGCAGCCACACCCGCACCTACAGTGACCACTCAGCCAGCAGGTATAGCATCGACTCAAATGGATGTCTTCGGAGTAGGCATTGCAATAATCGTCGTCTTAATTATCATCGGCGCTCTGATTTTGCTGACGCTCAGAAAACGACCCTAGCAATCACACAACCAAAAAATCATTTCCCTTTTTTTTAGTTTAAAAAAGCAACGGCCAAGAAGGAAAAGCCGAGAAGGCTAAGCGTATTTCAATCAACTGATTGAACATGATAAAAACTGCAGAGTTGCTTATTTCAGCTCGGTAGGACCAATCTAAACCTATAATTTTATTGGTTGAACAAGCGATTGAAGCTCATTGTTTAATGAACACACTTTTAAGTAAGCTATACATATTTTTTTTTCAAGTCGAACGAGGTTTAATGTTTGGGAAAGAAAAAAGTGTTAAGTGAAGGCGCAATCGGCGAGTTAGTCTATCCTGGACAAGGTGAAGTCTTAGGCGTCGTAACTAAACTACTTGGTTTTGACCGCATACAAGTCAAATGCCAAGATGGCCACGAACGATTATGCAGAATTCGAGGTAAAATGAAGCGCCGAGTCTGGATACGTGAAGGCGACATAGTCATTGTTTCACCCTGGGATTTCCAAACCGAAGCCCGCGGCGACGTAACCTGGCGTTACACCCACTCGCAAGCAGATACGCTCAGACGCAAGGGCATTTTAACCCTTTAATTTTCAGTTTTTTTTAGTTATTACTTCTTATTCTTAACATTCCAAAGACTTGAAAATCATCTGTTCGATTCAAAAATTTTCAGTTGGAACAAATTGCCGAAGCTAACAAGTACGTCAAGACAGGACACAAAAGGGAAAATGCAGTCATAAATAAAACTTAATTTCAAATAACACTTAAATTTAGTATAAACTGTTCGACTGGTTTTAATAACCCGAAAGCCGTTAACATGCTTGAAGTTTATGTCGGGAAAAGCTCAAGAACGAATAGCGCATACTGAACGCAGAATAGAACGCCGAGATAAAATGCTAAACCACGACAGATCTAAAGAACGCGCAACTGTTGAGGAAGTCTTCGACCAAACCACCCGCATGGTAGTCTTTGATATGCTGAACAGTGGCATTTTGTATGAGTTAAACGGGGCTGTTAGTTCAGGCAAAGAAGCGAAAGTGTACTGGGGTACAAACAAGGAATGCGTCGATTTGGCCGTTAAGATTTACTTGACCTCTTCTGCCGAGTTTAAGAAGGGTATGCACAAATACATTGAAGGCGACCCTCGTTTCAAAGATGTTAAACATGATACCCGCTCGTTGATGGCTGTTTGGGCTCAGAAGGAGTTTCGCAATTTAGGCGAAGCTGATGCAGCAAAGGTGCGCGTACCAAAACCTATAGCTGTCAAAAGCAATGTCGTGGTTATGGAGTTTATTGGCGAGAAAGGTGTTAGTGCGCCGTCTTTGAAGGAGCAGCCGCCAGCAAACCCCGAACGAGTCTACAAAGTAATCGTAACTTACCTCAAGCGGCTCTATCAAAAAGCTAAAATCGTCCACGGCGACCTAAGCGAATACAACATCATGATGTGGAAGGGTAAACCTGTAGTTTTTGATGTTTCTCAGTCTGTTTCGATTCAGCATCCCCTTGCGGACTTTATGATCAAACGAGACATTGCAAACGTGAATAGGTTCTTTAATCGGTTAGATGTTAAGGTTATTCCAGACGAAGAATTGTATAAGATGGTTGTTGGTAAATAATGCCTGGTCCAGATACTTTTGTAAAGATACCTAAAGAACGCGTCGGCATATTAATCGGTCCCGAAGGCAAAGTAAAGAAGGAAATAGAGACTAAACTGAACGTTAAATTAGACGTTGACAAAGAAGGAAGCGTCACCATAACCCTTCCCGAAAACATACCTGACCCCTCAGTTTTCCTAAGAGCCAAAGACATAGTAACAGCCATCGGCAGAGGATTCACCCCCGAAACCGCTTTTCGCCTCCTACGGAACGAAGACGACATATTCGACATGATAGACCTACGCCTAATTTTTGGACGCTCAGAATCCGACATTAAACGCGTAAAGGGCAGAATCATCGGATCAGATGGAAAAACCAGAAAACTAATCGAAGAATTAACCGAAGCCGACGTTGTCGTTTACGGCCACACCATTGGAATCATCGGCAGTTTTGAAGAAGCTGACGCTGCACGCAACGCAGTACAGATGATTGTTGAAGGCTGCCAGCATCATACAGTGTATAGTTACCTGCAGAAGAAACGCACAGAACTCAAAAAGCAGAAGCTTGAACTCTGGGAAAAACCGCCAGAATAAAAGACAATTCCCTCTTCTTTCCTTAGTTGCGAGGATTGCCACTTTTGCAGCATTCAACGCTAAGGCTCTTTATCCTGGAGTAGCTCATGGGTTCATAGGTATGTTGTTAACTGCAGTGGCACTACGCCGTTTTATACGCCCTCATTGATCCCTTTTGTACTAATTGTTTGGCTTGGTGGCTGTTAACGCTAGAGTATGTTTAATGAAGTTAGGGTTTACTATGCCCAGCGGAACGGCCATTTTGAACGTTGAAAAAGCTCTGTTGAGAAGACCTGGTAATTTTTAACTTGCGGGGGACCATCGATTGAATCTTCGACTCTTTCGAGTGCCTGATTAAATACTTCTTTTTCAGACCTGTCTAATGATTCTTTATCTATCCACAGAGTCAGGATTGTTACAGCGTTGGGTTCATCATCTGAAAGCAGGGAAATTGCCCCACGGAATCCGTCGGTTTGATGTGCCAAAGTGTTTAGCACAATATCAAGTTCGGAGAAGCCTTTTTCGCCTTTTCCTTCTTTAAAGTGCCAAATAGACATTCTTGCTAAAACCAAAAAGACACCTGAATAGATAATTACGATTTCTTACTTATATAGATTAAAATTAATCGATATTTAGAAACGGTAGTAGCCAGCCCCTTCCCGTTTATTTTAAGGACAAACTTGAAAGTTATCCTGCTGTGCCGTACCCGCTTACGGTCACGATAGCGTCTGTGGAGCTTGCAGCAGTTTTCGCATCTATCAGAATAGCCCAAACTATGCTTTGGGATGGGAACAGCTGCATCATGTCATTATCGGATAACCAGACTGCTCCGCTGCTGGTGAACGTCTTGACGACGGGGTTTGAGATTACGTTGTCGATGTATTCTATGCGGACTCTGATTGTTACGGTTTCGTTGTTGAGGAAACCGCCGGCTACCGCAATATCGGGTTTGAAGGAGGAAATCGTTAAGGGGCGAATTTGGATGGTTTGATTTTCGCCATACACGTTGTTGATGCCCACTGGAATGTTTATGTTTTCTTGTTTGAAAAGTGATTCGTCTCCGGATAACCATATGCCTTGAGAATTATGGATTTTTGCTGTCCAATTGCCCAGGAAACTGACGCCGCTGTCAAGGATAGGTGCTGGGTTACAGTTGTTGCCTATGTCTATTCCGAACAAATAAACTGGGTCAGAAGCAAATGACTCAAACACCACACCAAACAATAATGTTTGATACATTGATCCATCAACATAAAGCCCCGTTTGGTTAGCTCTTCCATTTTCGCCACTCCAGAACCTGACGTCTTGAATTTGACTATCTGATAGCTCAGCTAATTTTTCGACTTTGATGCCGACAGAGAAATCCCTTAGGTTAAAGGAGCAGCGTTCAATTATTGAGCTGGCATACGAGCCTGTGGCGTTAATAGCCGAAGCTTGCGATGTTGTATTTTCTGCGATATTAAAGATGGGGGTTCGGAAAACTATGCCTTCGGTAGCGTTTATGAATTGGCAGTCTTCCACTTTGTTGTATTCGCTCCAGGTATGAGTGTTAACAAACTCGATGCCAGTTGAAGTGTTTTCAAAAATCATATTTTGAATGGTTGTGCCAAAGGAGTTCTCCACCCTAACGGTGCCATTGATTATGGTTAACCCTGAAATCTGAGCGTTCTGAGAAGTCGTATAGTTATCGCCGTAAACAATTATTTTATGACCGTTACCGATTACTATTGCATCGTTGCCTCCAACGATTTTGGCATTCACCTTGTTAGATAATGACTACGTCGTCGGTTAAGAGGTAGGTTCCTGGGTTGAGGTAAACAGATTTGCCCGAAGCTAAAGCGGAATTAATCGCTGAAGACGCGCTTTCCGATTGTTCGGCCACATAGCCGGTTAACATGTTTTTTAACTTGTAGTTGTTGCCATCTCGAGATAACACATAATCATAATTAACCGCGTTGGTGGTCATGGAAGATTGTGTTCCAACAAAAATCAGGTAGGTGTTGAATGCTGACAATACAAGCAACGCTGCAAGAACAACGACGATGGCGCGTTTAGAAGTTAGTTTTTTTAGGGAATCTTTCATCTTGAAGGCTCAAAGGTTTTAATTTACCATGTAAGAGCCATTGTTAATTAAATTTATTGAAAAACCGCTATTCAATTGGCAGCCGAATCTGTTGCAGATGGAATTTAGGCCTTCTCTGGACTATCTTGGCAATTTTGGGCTCTCAATGCAACCTGAAATATAGCTGTTCTCCATGATATATCCTCATTTAAAAGCAAGATTCAGCAAGGCAGACATACGAATTCAGGTTAGCATTGGAAAAAGGCCAAACCAACAAAAAACACGGCACAAACAAAGGACAATAAGCAACAGAACAATTGCAATCCGAAGAACATCCCAGCGCAAAGTCCGGCAGATAAAAATCAATTTTTTGCGATTAACCAAAGTGTTCTTAAAGCTTCATTATTTGGGCGTGAGGCACGCCCTCGATTTTAATCACTGCTTGCGGATGAACGAACCCTTGAGCGATGGCTTCTCCAACACATTCCTTTCCAACAAGGTTAACGATTGTTGAATTATTAATCAAGCCAACGGCTTCATCAACGCTTGCTTTTCGTCCTTTGTAGAATTCTTCTTTAATTTTAAAGACTATTTTGCCTTCCCGAAGCGTTCGCCCCAGCAAATCGCAGTCGCAAACTGCTAAGACCACGTTTTGACCGGATTTTTTTATGTTAAGGTAAACTTCCAAGCTATCTCTCTCAAAGTTGTTTAATGGATGATTTTGCTCCGCAAGCGTTGCAAACCAGAAAAGATAAGCGTTTTTCTTTCACAATTCTGGTATCTGGGCGTTTGCATACCGGGCAAATAACGTAGCCTTCCAAGTACCTTTGGAGTAATCGGTCGAAGCTGTCTCGCTGGAATTTTCCTTGGAATATGGCGCGGGTATCTGCGAAGGTGGCTGCGGTTGCCATTTCTCTTGTTAGGAATTTTAGAATGTGCTGAGGGTCGCGGTCTAAGGCATCAGCTACGTCTTTAAAGTTAGAAATTATGGTGCGCATTCCAACTGTGTTGATGTACAATCTGGGGAGCTCTAGTCGTTCGCGTTTTTCAGCGACTTGAGGCATTTGAGCGCAGGCTCGTTTAAGGAGTTCATCGTAGTTGAAGCTCATCTTTGCATCTCACCCAAACATGGTGTCAGCACATATTTAAAATTATAACGTTCAAAACACGCTTCCAACGGAGTTGCGTAGCCTTTTTAACATGTATCATTATATAATGGTAAAGTAAATCAATATAAATTCCGAGAGCAAAGCTAAGGTAACAACTCTCAACTATACAACACAGAGGCTAATGCGTGTCAGAGAACCAAAAAACAAGCCAAGAAGGAAACATCAACCTACAGATTGACAAGATAAAAAAGCAAATTGGTGAAGCAAACAACCAAATCAAAAAGTTTGTTGAGAAGAGAAACCAATTGCATGAGCAAGTACGCAAGACCCGCGACGAAATCAACCAGATAAAAACAGAGAGAGACGCTCTCAACGAAAAAGTCAAGTTACTCAAAGAGCAAAGAGATGTCATCCGGGCGAAAATTACTCCAATTATGGAAGCTGTAAATGCGATAGATGTAAAAATCGCTGAACTCCGGAAGAATGTGCCTCGAGTAAGTCAACGCGAATTGCAAGAAGAGCTTGACGCGGTTGAATGGAAGATTTCCACAACTTCACTAGATATACCGGAAGAGAAACGTCTTGTAGGTGAAGTGAAAGAGCTTGAATTGCAGCTTAAAGGCTACAAAAAAATTGACAAACAAAATCTAAAAATCAAAGATCTGCTTGCCCAACGTAAAGTGCTCGATGAACAAGCAGATGTTTTTCACAGAGAATTAACTGATTTAGCCAAGAAAAGCCAAGACTTGCATTCCGCTATGATGGATAAAGTGAATGCCGTCAAAAAAGACAGGGCTGAAGCCGATAGCCTACATCAAGCGTTTATTTTAGCTAAGACGCAGAACACTCTTTGGTATGAACAAGTCAGGGAGTTGATTGACCAAAATAGAGGCTTGAGGGCCGCATCAATAGGAATTGGTATTGCTAGGCGAAAAGAAGACGAAGCTAGATGGCAAGAAGAGCAAGGTAGGCGCAAAGAAGAACAAGCTAAACGTAAAGAGGAACAATCCCTTCGGGCAGTTAAAGAAAAAGAGATAAAAGATAAAATTGGTTCAGAAGCTAAAGAAAAACTGCAACGGGGCGAAAAAGTGAACTGGGAAGAATTCCAGCTGATGCTCGGCGACGACAAAGAGGATGACTCAGAAACACAAGATTAAAGTTAAGTACCTATATTAAATGAAGATAGAGATTCGCGATGGCTAAAAAGGAAACGCATCCCCAGACGCAAAAGCGTATCCTAATTTTATGTGTTGATAGAGATGGCGATCTGGAAGCTAAAGCAGGCATAAAAACACCTCTTCTAGGAAGAACCTCCAACCTAGATGGCGCTGTAGCTTTAGCTTTAAAGGATCCAGAAGAACCAGACGCGAATGCCATGTTTGAAGCCGTTAGACTCTACGACCGTTTACACGATGAAAAGCAGCCTGAAGAAATCTTTGAAGTTGCGACCATCTCTGGCAACGAGTTAGGCGGTGTAGGTGCTGACCGAAAATTGGTTGCTGAACTAAACATTTTGCAAGAATCCTTTAATGCCAACGAGGTTATTTTGGTTACGGATGGATACTCGGATGAGGCAGTTTTGCCGCTGGTTGAATCCAGAGTTCCTGTCTCTTCAGTCAGACGCATAGTTATCAAACACAGCGAATCAATCGAAGAAACCGCTGCAGTCTTCACCAAATACGTTCGTTTACTTGTTGATAATCCAAGGTATGCTCGTGTGGCTTTGGGTTTGCCGGGTATTTTGGTTCTAATTTTTGGTATCTTTTGGGGAATCAACCTATTTTACCCAAACACAATTTACTATTATGGAATTGCTTTTGTTTTGGTTCTTGGCGGGTTCCTGCTGCTTAAGGGCTTTGGTGTGGACAAAGCAACTAAAGACGCCTACAAATGGGTAAGAGACTATTCGCCTCCCCCGCTTCCTATGCAGATCTCAAACTACGCAGTTATCGTAGGCATATTGTGCATTGCCGTTAGTGTTTACCTTGGCATAGCAAACGTTAGTTCTAGCGCTGCTCCGTTTCCCAGCGATTTAGCCGGTTGGCTTGGTAAAACTCCTCAGATAGCTACGCTTTTCATTAAGGGTATCGACACTTTACTAGTGGTAGGCTTAAGCATTATTCTTTTAGGAAGAAGCATACGGCTGTATTTTGAGAGAGATTCAAGGTTATTGCGTAACGTTGCTTTAGTAGTGTCAGTTGCTTGGTCATTCTTTGTTCTAGAGGGAACAGCAAACCTAATTTCACATTATTCCACTAACCCCGGCTCAGTAGTAGGTTTGAGCGACCAATTTTTCTCCAGCTTCCTATTTACCATAATAGTTGGCATTTTAATCGGCGTGGCTTCGGTGCTATTGATTTACATAGTTAACCGTTCAGCTAAAGATTTCTTTGAGAAGAAAGAAAAAGCTGAAGAACTCTGATTTTTTTCGGGTTTATTGCCCCCTTATTTAGAGGAAACTTTAATTGAACCCATCAAAGCTTTTAGCTATAGTGCAAGCTAAGATGCATGTGCTAAATCCTTCACACATGAGAGGTCCAAATGGTGCTTGAGAGCTTTCTATCAGTCATCGGCGCCTACAAAGTTTACGAGAAATGGCTCTGGCAACAGGTTAAAAACGGCGTCAAACCCGAACATGTAGCGATAATTCTGGATGGAAACAGACGTTGGGCGAATGAAAATGAAACTCACCCCATGCTGACAAGGGACAAATGGGGTCATGGAGGAGGCGCCGACACGGTTGAGCAACTTTTAGATTGGAGCCATATGATAGGTGTAAAATATGTTACTCTCTACACTTTCTCCACTGAGAATTTTGCTAGGCACTCAGATGAAGTTGCACAGATCATGAAGATTGCAGAAGAGCGTTTCCGTAAACTATTGAAAGATGAACGTCTTCATCGAGATAAAATCCACGTGAAAGTTATTGGTAGAACAAATATGTTGCCTGATAGTTTGCAAAAAACTATCGCGGAACTTGAAAAAGCAACTGAAAGCTATGATTGTTTCTTTTGGAACTTTGCATTTGCCTATGGAGGCAGAGCAGAAATTGTGGATGCAGCCAAAACTATTGCCAAGAAAGTGCAGGACAAAGAACTGGAGATAGACGACATCACTGAGGTAACATTTGAAAAGTACCTGTACACTTCCCATATGACTAAACAGGACCCTGATATGATTATCCGGACTTCCGGTGAAGAACGTTTAAGCGGGTTCTTGCTTTGGCAAGCAGCCTACAGTGAACTGTTGTTCTTGGACGTTTATTGGCCTGACTTCCGCCTAATCGATCTTTTAAGAGCTATTCGAGTGTTCCAGCACCGTAAACGCCGTTTCGGCTCCTAAGAAAAGGGATTAAGAGCGTTTTTTGGCGCTTACAATCGATATTACATCACGGTCTTTTAAGATGGCGTCTTCACCGATTCTTCTTTTATCGCGGGCATCGATGGCATAGAGGAAGTTTTCGCCAAGTTCACTATGGATTATGTACGCGAATAAGTGTGCGGTGGTGCCTTTAGGGACCAGGTATGCGTCGGGTAGGACGCGTCCGTTGTGGTCGGTTAAGTGTTCTAAGTCTTCAACTGGGTAGACCGTTATCATGTCAAGCAGTTTGAAGTAAGCGGTGTTTATTGCTTCCTGCACGCCGGTGGTGCCGTTGGGTTTGAGGATTTTTTCTTTCACCTGCTCCAGCGCCTTAATCTGACCAGCAGACAGCTTCTCGGGATGCGTTATCGTGAAGTCTTTGTCGCCTGGTCTATAATCAATCAGTTGCTTTTCCGCGGCTCGCCTTAGCACCAACTCTGCTTCGGCGCTGCAGGGGATAACGATGTAATCGAGTTTTTTCATTCGTTCAAGGTTTGCTTGTGCAGTGGGTAAATCGATTTTGTTTGCAACAATCAGTGTTGGCTTGGCTATGCGTCTAAGGTGGTCTATGAAACGGTAAAAGTCATCATCCGTCCAAGAAACAGGTCTGTCAAGGTTCAAGTTAGCTCTTCGAACTGCCTCAGCTACACATTGACGCTTAATGCTTAAACCCGCCAAGCGGTCTTCCAGATGGTGAACGAGTCCTTTTTTATCGGTTTCTGCGGTTCTTGAGATTTTTGACCAGTCTTTTTTGAGGATAGTTTGCATCCACATGTTGATTTCTTTTTCCAGAAACTGGATGTCTTCGATTGGGTCGTGTTCGCCTGGTTTGCAGCTTTTGCCTTCGCAGTCGGTTCCGCCTGAAGCGTCAACGACATGGATGAGGGCGTCTGCTCGGCGGATTTCGTCTAGGAACTGGTTGCCTAAGCCTTTTCCTTCCCAGGCGCCTGGCACGATGCCTGCGATGTCGATTAATTCGACTGGAACCATCCTGTCGCCGCCAAGGCACAGCGAGTTTCGCGGGTTGTCTTGGACTTTGAAGTCTTCGTGGACGCATTTTGTTCGCACGTAACCGACTCCTCGGTTTGGTTTGATGGTGGTGAAGGGGTAATTGGCTATTTCAGCCGCAACCAACGTGGTGGCGCTAAAAAACGTGGATTTTCCCGTGTTAGGTTTCCCAACGACTCCAAGTAAACGTGAATACGACTTTTGCATGGACAATTTCTTTTCACTTACAGATATGTTGCAGTGCGTTGAGCTATATCATTTGCGCTTGCAACAATGAGAAAACGTACTTTTCAAACTAAGATTTTATCAAGACATAGGCTATTTCTTAAGCCAGTAGTATCCTGCCGGCCTGGATCTTTATAGACCCGCTATCATGGATCTAAATAACTTTGGCTTAAGAGAAAAAGGGTACATCTAAAGCTTTAAGGGCAATCTTGTTTTATGTTTTATTGGCGGTTGTTTGTGAAAGTTGTTTTTTGGCTCTTAGACATTAACCCCAAAATCGACAAGGACAAAGGCACACTCGAGTTGTGGTTGTGGGGAGTTGACTCAGTTGGTAATCGAGTGCTCGTTATTGACCGCAACTTTACTGCTTACTTCTATGCCGTGGTGGCCGAGGGGTTTGATGTCTCGAAAACTGCTAAGGCAATCATGACGGCTTATGCCCAGTCAATTGTGAAGGTCGAAGTTGCTTCCCGCCGCTTCTTCGGCAAACCTGTGAGGGCAATAAAAGTCTGTTGCAAGGTAGCAACTGAAACTGGGAAGCTTGCCAAGCAAGTTCGAAGCGTCGAAGGAGTCGATAATTGCTTCGAAGACGATATTCGCGCTTCCATGCGGTACCTAATCGACAACAACTTGGCGCCCTGCACGTGGCATGAGGTAGAAGCAGCCGAAGAAGAGGACACCGAGAACATAAGGGTAGCCAAGGTTTATTCCGCAAGCTCTCCTCCCAAGCAACTCGATGACGTGGTTGTTCCAGCTTTGAGGGTGCTAGGGTTTTCCATTATATGCTACAGTCGCGAAGGCTCGCCCAAACCGGATCGCAACCCCGTCCTAATCATTTCAACTTCAACCAGCAACGGTGAAACACGACAGTTCATTGCAGAGCGAGGACAAAAACGACAAACCCGTCATACAAGACTTCATCGCTTACCTCTGCGAGTTTGACCCTGACATCATTGCAAGCTACGGCGCCAACACTGTAGACTGGACTTACCTAAAAGGAAGAACCCGAAAACTCAAGTTGAAACTGGACTTTGACCGAGCCCACCTTGAACCGCACACCAGCATTTACGGCCACGTTTCTACAACTGGCACTGTAAATGTTGATTTGGCGGATTTTATGGATGTGTTTCCTGAGGTTAAGGTTAAGACGCTTTGGAATTTTGCAGACCATTTAGGCGTGTTAAAAGAGCGACAGGGAATCATTGAAGATGTGGAGTTTGCTGATTATTGGGATAACATGCAAAAGCGCGAGGAACTGAAGAGGTTTGGATTGGATAGCGCCTGCAAAGTTCAGGGTACTGCAATGTTGCTTTTGGATTTTGCTATGCAGCTCGCCAGCTTAACCAGCCTACCGTTGGATCATGTGATGACTGCGGCGGTTGGTTTCCGAGTTGAATGGTTCCTAATCAAGCGAGCCCAGAAAATCGATGAACTTATCCCAAATCGAATAGAGCAAGCTTACCGACCGTATGCTGGCGGGTTAGTTCTTTCGCCAAAGCCTGGCTTGCATGAGAACATCGCCGTTTTAGATTTTAAGTCGATGTACCCCAACATCATGATAACCTACAACCTCAGCCCAGACACGTACATCGCTCCAGAAGAGCCTGAACCAGAAAGCGGCGTCTACATAGCTCCTGAAGTTGGGCATCGTTTCCGCAAGGCACCGCCTGGTTTCTACAAAGAAGCTCTCACCTACCTAATCAACGTAAGAGGCAGCATCCGCCAGAAAATGAAGTCCCTTAACCCCAAATCCGTCGAATACTACGTTTTGGACGCACGGCAAAAAGCCGTTAAAATCATAACGAATGCTGCTTACGGCTACGCTGGTTGGGTGGGTGCGCGGTGGTACATTAAACCTGTTGCTGAAGCGGCGTCAGCTTGGGGGAGACACATTATTTTAACGGCGTCGCAGATGGCTGAAAAAGCCGAAATCCAAGTTGTATACGGAGACACTGACAGTTTATTCCTCAGCTACGACCAAACCAAAGTCCAGAAACTCGAAGAAGAAATCAGACGTGACCTCAAATTGGATGTGGAGGTCGGAGAGGTTTACAAACGCATTTTCTTTACTGAAGCCAAAAAACGATATGCGGGCTTGCGTCAGGATGGCAGCCTCGACATTGTGGGTTTGGAAGTTATTCGCGGTGACTGGGCGGAGGTTGCTAAAAAAGTGCAGGAGCACGTGCTTGAAATAATCCTCAACGAACCCTCACCCAAAAGAGCAATAGATTACGTGCGTTCCGTGATTGAGGATTTAAAACATCGCAAAGTTCCCTTGCATGACCTCATTATTTGGAAAACCCTCACTAAATCACCTGAAGACTATGCCATCAAAGCGCCCCATGTTGAAGCTGCAAAAATGCTTAAAGAAAAGGGTTGGCGACTAACGGGCGGCGACAAAGTAGGCTACGTGATTTTAACTGGACAAGGGCGTCTGTACAATCGAGTAAAACCTTACGTTTTTGCCAAGCTCGAAGAAATAGACGTTGAATACTACATAACTAATCAGGTTTTGCCGGCGGCCTCAAGAATCCTATCATTTTTCAACGTTACAGAAGCTGAATTGCTAAAAGAAACGAAAGAAACACAAGAAATTAGAAGCCTAATGGATTATGTTTAGGCTGGGGGGATAACGCTTTGGAACGTTATCAAATCAACGTTCAACGCTGGTTTCACTGCTTCAGATACTCGCGAGGCAACGATGCGTTTGATGTTTTTGTCTGCTGAGATGTCAACGATTCTCTGTGTGATGATACCGTCGAACACTATTGTGTCTACACCTGTCACTTGTCCGAGTTTTTCTGCTAGTTGGCTGACCGGTAGGCGCTCGATTAATTCGAGTTTTTCGTTTAAGAGGACTGCTTCAAGTGTGCCAACTAATGCTTTTGCCGCTTGAACTATGGTATCTGGGACTTCAACTTTGACGCGTTCGGGAACAATAACTTTTTTGGGTGCTGGTGGCGTTGGGGTTGGTTTGGTTGCTCCTGCAGCTTCGGCGATTGGCAGCTTGTTTTCTATGGCTTCAGCGATTTCTTTGCAGTTGCATTCCTCGATTTCTTTGCCTCGTGGTGCGCGACCGACAAACTTTACGTTTGTTACTTGCATGAGTTCTTTTAGGATTAAGTCGCCGCCCCGGTCACCGTCAAGTAATGCTGTGGATGGTCTTTCTTTGGTTATCTTCTTGATTGAATCAGGAACTTTTGCGCCTTCCAGGGCAACTGTGTTAAAGATTCCGCACCGCATTAAGTTAATAACGTCTGCACGGCCTTCAACTACATAGATTTCTTTAGCACCTTCTAAGCCTGGTCCCGCTGGCAAGTCTTCTGGTCCATATTTCTCTACTTTGCCCACTTTCATGGTATCGCTGATTTCTTTGTAGACTTCATCAACGCTTGGCATGGATTCGATGTTCCATCGGTGGAGGATTTCTTTGGCGCGGTCGATGATTATTTTTCGGCGTGCTTCACGGATATCTTCGATCTTATCCAAGGTTACTTTAGCTGAGCAGGGTCCAACGCGGTTTATGCTCTCGACGCTTGCTGCTATCAGGGCTGTGGAAACGCGGTCGAGGCTGGTTGGGATGGTTATGTTGCCTGTGGTGCGGTCGTTTTTAGAATGCAAATCGATTTCGATTCTTCCGATGCGCCCGGTTTTTTGAAGCTCGCGTAAGTCAAGTTCTGGTCCAAAGAGTCCTTCTGTTTGTCCAAAAACTGCTCCAATCACGTCGGGTTTTTCAACTACACCTTCAATTTCAAATCTAGCGTGTACAACGTACTTTATCGTAAATGTTTGGGATGTTCCCGTAAATATGCAACTCCTATGTAAGTTATATTTTATTTGATTATGTTAATCGCACATATGCGAGTTTTCTCGCAACGATGAGATTTTAATTTATTACTAATGCAGAATTTAGGTGCATTCTGTTTAATATAACTTGCGCAATGCTGCTTCAGGTCCGCGAGAACGTTTATTTTCTCTAAGAGACTTTGGCCGGTTGATTAGTGGAAAACCTCTTAAGCGAACTGGTCGATAAAATATTAGCTGGCTGGGGGGCTGCACCAATCATAAACAAAAGGAAAGAGTTTTGCGAAATGAACACGGTGCAACCCCTCATCCAACAAAGTTTACTCTTCTTTTGTCATAAATACATTTTCCCAAATCAATCCCTACTCATCTTTGAGTAAGTAATTAACTAAAGATACCTTGTTATGAAACGCTCAAACCACCTTAAGAAATAAATGGTGCAAATTAGGGGAGTATTTAGCAGAAAAGTAGAGTTTGACGAAGCAATATCGTTAACTGATGCGGCACTAAAAACTTTTGGGGGAAGAGAGAGGAGAGAATCGAACCGCATTTGGTTAACTGTTGCTTCGCCAAACGTTTCTACGCGGGTTTCATACGCATATCATATCAACCCATAGTGAAAATAAAAGAATATGTGACTGCACGTTGAAGCCAACATGTGGAAAAATGCTAAAATAGACTTCCACCCTCTCAACTTAAATAACAAATCCTACAAAGAAGCTTACGGTATCCATGAGCTTACGCTTAAACCCCGAATACGATAAATTGCTGCCAAAAATGAGCGAAGACGAATTCGCTGAACTCAAAAAATCTATAGAAACCGACGGACAACATTATCCAATAATCGTAAACGAAGATCTAGAAGTGCTTGATGGGCACCATCGTTATCGCGCCTGCATCGAATTGGGAATAGAGCCGGATTTTGAAGTCCGGAAATTCGATGATAAACTCATGGAAAAAAAATTCGTTATCGAAGCAAATCTAAGACGTCGTCACCTCAACAACTTCCAACTTGTAGAATTAGCGGTGCCGCTACTTGAAATTGAGCGGGCACTTGCGAAGAAACGGCAATCTAAGGGCGGCAAAAACGAACTTGACAAGCAGGTGGGGGTAGCGCCAGAAGACGCTGAGTTTGAACATGAACCTAAAGGGAAAGCGGTTGAGGTTGTGGCGAAGATGGCGGGGGTGTCTTCTCGCACGTTGGAGCGGGGCAAAAAAATATTGGAGGACGCCAGCGAAGATGAGAAGCAGAAGTTGCGGGAAGGAAAAACCAGCATATCTAAAGTCTACCAGGAAATCGTTGATAGCCAAAAACCGCCCCAACCGATCGTGGAACGGGAACTTGAGTTTCCATCCGCCTACGACCTGCAAAACCTCTCAAACCTGCAGGCGCTCTTAGAGCAGCTTCAACGTCACCAAGTGTTCTGCACAGAGTGTGGACATGCAATGCTTGAATGTAGCAAATGCCATACACCGCTCACAAAGATGATTCAGCAACCTAAAGCTTCAGATAAAACTCAGCAGTAACCACTTACTGTTTAGAATTTGAGTCATTAAACGGCGCTGATGCTTTTCACAAATATTCAGCATTCCTAATCGACGCCTCAGTAGTGCGAACCTGTCTGGTGTCTGCTGTGATGTCGACGTTTGGAAATGGAACTGGTTCAACCCAGTGAAATGGCTTCGAGTCTTCAAGAATTAGAAAACTCAAAAACTACATATGCAACTTGGGAAAGGCAAACCTTCCAAGCAACATTTTTATAATCCACTCAACCTTTTGCGTCAAAAAACAATTTCAGATGTTGATTTATGGTCCAATACAAATGGGTTGCATTATCGAACACGACTATTGGTATGCTGATGGCTTCTATCGACATGACCATCGTTTTAATTGCGATGCCATCGATTTTTAGAGGCATAAACATTGACCCATTCACCTCCTTCCAGTACCTGCTTTGGATAATGTTCGGCTACAGCATCGTCACGGCGACTCTGCTGGTTACTTTCGGCAGATTATCTGATATGTTTGGTCGAGTTAAACTCTACAACTTAGGTTTCCTCATCTTTACTATAGGTTCAATCCTGTTATTCTTGACACCTAACACAGGCGATGCTGGAGCTATCGAGTTGATTGCTTTCAGAATCGTCCAGGGAGTCGGTGCTGCGTTTCTTTTCTCCAACAGCGGTGCAATCATAACGGATGCGTTCCCGGCAAACGAACGCGGCAAAGCTTTAGGAATCAACCAACTGGCATTCCTTGCAGGTTCACTAATCGGCTTGATTTTAGGCGGAGTTTTAGCTGTTATTGATTGGCGATTGGTCTTCCTAGTCAGTGTCCCAGTCGGCGTCATAGGTACAATCTGGTCTTATTGGAAACTTAAAGAACAAAGTATCGCAAGGAAAAACCAAAAGATGGATGTTTGGGGTAACATATGCTTCGGCGGAGGCTTAACGCTAATTCTAGTGGGTATTACCTATGGATTAACACCTTACGGAACATCCCCAATGGGATGGGGCAATCCCTGGGTGGTCGGTGCACTTCTCGGCGGTGCAGTCTTGCTGTTAGCGTTTCCCTTCATTGAAAAACGCGTCGAACAGCCATTGTTCAATCTTACTCTCTTCAAAAATCGAGAGTTTGCAACCGCCAACATCGCTACTTTCCTAAGCGCAATCTCAAGAGGAGGAGTCATGATTATGCTTGTGGTGCTCCTACAAGGGATTTGGCTACCTCTTCATGGTTACAGCTACGATTCAACACCGTTCTGGGCAGGCATCTTTATGCTTCCAATGTCCATTGGGATAGCATTAACGGGACCTTTGAGCGGCTGGTTATCAGACAAACATGGCGCAAGAGTTCTTGCAACCGTCGGCATGGTAATAACCGGTTCAGCTTTCTTAGTTTTCACTCTGTTGCCTTCGAACTTTGAGTATTTGCCCTTTGCGATAGTGCTCTTGATCCTTGGCATCGGCAATGGAATCTTCATGTCACCTAACATGGCTTCAGTTATGAATTCTTGCCCACCCGAACATAGAGGAGCAGCCTCAGGAATGCGCTCAACTTTGCAGAACTGCGGCCAAACCATCAGCCAAGCAATCTTCTTTGCCATAATCATAATTTCTCTCAACGCCACTTTACCTACTGCGCTATCTACTGCAGTATCTAACACTGGCGCCTCACCTCAGATCGCATCTGCATTCAGCCATACCCCAGCTGCAGGAGCCCTTTTCGGAGCTTTCTTAGGCTATAACCCCATAGGAACAATGCTCAAAGGTATGGGTTCAATAGCTGCAGGATTACCTCAAAGCACCTTAACTACCCTGACTAGCCAAACCTTCTTCCCCAACGCCATTGCATCGCCATTCATGACCGCTCTAACAACAGCCTTCGTATTTGCTGCAATCTTGTGCTTCTTAGCGGCAGTGTTTTCAGGGTTAAGGGGCAAAAAAACCGATTGTTCCGAGGCAGGAAAGTTTGAAAACAAGGCTGTAATTGAGCCCGCTATGGAAGCATAGGCTGGCGGCGCTTTCTTCGAGCTTTTTTTAATTAAGCTTCTAAACTTAGCTTTTAATAGCTGATCCAAAGAAGAAGAAATAGTCTGTTTTCTACAGGAAAGTGTTGTCCTTCTTCTTTCAAAGCCATTATTCTGCAGATTTGCGTTTTTTTATAAGGACAATTGCCAAAACCAGTACCGCCAACACAATTAAAATCATGACTGACTCCAGAATTTCAGGCATTATTGAGGGGTTAGTTAGTGGTAAATTTGTAGGGGTGGGCGAAGAGGTTGCTATAGATGTTGGAGTTGGTGAAGGGGAACTGGTCGTTGTAGGTGAGGGAGTTGGGTTTGTTGTGGATTGGGGTGTTGGAGAAGTGGTTGTTGTTGGCGTTGCGGTTGCTGCTGTAGGCTGCTTTGTTTCAAGAGTCAACATGTAATTGAATGTTGATGTTAAACCTGCGTTGTTCATGAATTGGGCGAAAACTGTTTTTTGGCCGGTTCCGTCTTGTAGAGTCCAGGTTTTTGATGATGCATACGGCTCCCAATTTGACCATGAAGAGTTGTCGTTTGAGAAACGCATTTGTGCAATTCCTATGGGATCATCAGTTGCTGATAAAGCGAGAGTGATTGTTGGATTGTCCGTGGTTGAGGCTGTTGTTATGCTTCCTGTTGGGGCAGTTTTGTCTAGCTGAATTCCTGTTATAGTCGTGTGTGGAAGTTCGCTTAGACCTGACCCGTAAAAGTTCCATGTGCTCCAGTATTCGAGTGTGTTGTTGCTGCCTTCTGTTGTTATTGTTGGTTCCCCGTTAGCTGTAACGTTGAAAATTGGTCCTCCATTTATACTGTAAAATGTTTCATTTACGGCATAGTCGGGAGTGAGGTTTATGGTAATGTCAGATGTATGCCATCCAGTTACGTAATCGTTGGCTACCATCGGCAAGCGGGTCAAATTAATGCAGAAATTACTGTTTCCATCGTTTATTGTAATTGTATGTTGACCGACGGTTGTAGTTGGCACAATAAAGGTTGTGTTGAAAAATCCGTTGCTATCGGTTGATATTGTTCCCAAGCTTGTTGTGTTGTCCCAGAACAATGAAACGTTACCGGGATCGAACCATTCACCTGATAAAGGTATGATGTCGCCGTTTTGAACAAATACGTTGGTGGCTAAATTGGTGCTGTTTCCGAATAATCCTTGTGCAGTTACGTTGGCTACTTGCGATAGACCTCGTCTCCATTCCGCAAACGGAACAACAGTATTGTATGTGCGACCATTGTTGTTGTATTGAGCTCGGAAAACAATGTTGTCATAGAGTGCTTGGTAATCGCCTGCCCTGTTGTTTTGACCTAAATCGGGCGCAATCATACTATAAGAGAAATTTGACGAAGAGGTTGTTAAATTGTTAATTATTGGTGTCCACGTCGTTGTTATGGGGTTAAGATATGAAATATTTACTGAACTGTTGACTGCGAACCCTGCGCCGTTAAGCGTAATTGTGACACCTGCAGGACCTGAAGTTGGGGAGACAGCGATAGAAGTGTTAAAATTAAAAGTCAGCGGACTACCCAAACCTGTAGCTAAATCATAACCTGTGCTGGCATTGTTCACATAGTTTGCCCCCGAAGTAATGTCCCGAAAATAAGAGGCGTATGATGATTTTGCTCTACTGTAGAGGTTGTTGTTTGTAATGGAGAGTCCTGTGGCGTGGATTGCTGCCCATTGGGGGGCGCCTGCGCTTGTCCCTCCCATCTTCCACCAAGTGCCATTGTAAGCTGACACACCTGTTGAGGGGTTTGCATTGTATGAAACGTCGGGAACGGCGCGATTGCTGTAGGTTAATCCAAAATTCGTTTGGAAAATGGGCATTGCACTGTAGTTGCTTACTCCTCCGCTGCTGTTGCGCCATGTGGTCTCGGAAATTACTGTTCCGTCTGGATTGAGGTTAAGTGTGGTTCCGCCAACGCTTACGACGTTGGCTGATGCAGCGGGCCACATTACCGTTGAACCGTCGTCACCTGAAGCTGCGAAAAAAGTTATCCCTGGATTGTTAAAGTGGTAATCATAACTGCTTTGACCCAAAAATTCGTCGCCACCCCAACTCATCGAAACTGCAACAACACCCGGATAACTTGAAGCATAATCCACGGCGTGAATAAGGTCATTCCTTAATTCTGAAAAAGCTTCAACTAACAATATCGTCGCATTTGGAGCGATAGCGTGAGCCCATTCAACATCAAGAAAAGTTTCCAGCGCCCATTTGCTGTCTGTTTGCATGCTTAAAGCCATTTTGTGGACGAGAAAGTTGCCTGTGTTATTGTCTGGCAGCCCATATTGTGCAGAAAAAAGGTTGAAACAATCAAGTATATTTGGTGTATCGAAAGCATCAACTATGGCTATGACTGTGCCAGCTCCCCCCGAAGATGGCAAGTTGTAGGCGGTTCTTATTTGTGCTGGAGAATACCCTTGTGGAGCTGGCGAACCCGCAAACGGAGAAAGATACATTGGATGCGCCATCCAGTTCGCTTCTTCGGGTTGTGCGGCCAAAAAAGTTCCGTAGGGAACAAAGTATGCAGTCATAAGCATTACGCATGTAAGGAATACCAGAATATGGGCGACTTGTATTCGATTCACTTTGGTCGTGTTCCCTTTTTTTCATTCACAAGGGTACATTAACTTCTGATACTGGCTACTTTGTTGGTTGATTCATTTATGGTTTGTTAATCAAGCATATGTATGACTACAAGCTTGGCTAAAACATTCCCAGATTTGTTTTATGGTGATTGCAAATTTGCTAACGATGAGAAAGTTTTCTGAAACAAATGCCTCGTATTATCAAGCTTTAACTATTTGATTTAGTGCCAAATAATGAAAGCAAAGGTAGGAGTAACACGTGAATCACCATGAATTAAAAGGCAGTTTAAGTAGAAGTGGAATAACCGTTTTCTTCATTATTGAGTTCTTTTCCAAGTCTATTTGTTCATCGCAAATCTTTTACCTGGTAAGGATAAAATTATTTTATTTTTTGCAAATTTTGAAGTTTTAATTATATCTGAAAATTGATGTGGGCATATTATAGCGTAACATTTTGTAAAGGTTTAGTAAGCCATCTATCGGAGTTCAACTTGCGGTTTTTTGTATAATTGGTTGATCTTGGGTGATTTCTCGGAAGTATTTTAAAACAGTTAATCCCTGTTGAGTAACTGAGAAGACCGTACTTTTTTTAATAGTTTTGTTTTCAACGAAGCCTTCCTTGATCAGGAAGTCAAGTTGTTTATGGAGAACTGTGCAGTTGAGGTTGGCTTTGTACATTATATGTGTCAGCTTTAATGGTCCTGTGTGGGCTAATACTTTGAGGATGTCGATGTAGATTGCTAATTTTGTTCGTTTCATCTTAGGAACCTCTCCTGGCGAGTTAGCTAAGCTATTTCTTGATGCTATGTGTTGGAGTGTATTAATAAGCTTTGCCATTTTTCTATTGCCTGATTCAAACAAAATTGCTTTTTGATAACAATTAAATATTTGATAGTTGTAGCTATTTGTTAACTACTTTAGTTATACTCAATTGTTAGCAAGCGTTAAAGGGTTTGTGAGTGTATCGAGAATACTGCAACGATTTACTTTTTTGAATGGAATATTAAAAAGTCTAACTTAAACCCCTAAAACTAAAGCTCCGCTCCTTCAACTTTTACAAATTAAAGGAATGATTGACTGGTTAACAAATACACCGCCATCACTGATTATAGTTCGGAATTTATCGCAACAATTCAGTTCGGCAGCAACGATAGGACGGGATTGACGTAACCAAAAAACACATAAATAGCCTCAGAGTCTGAAACAGCGGCAACACGACACCAAAAACTAAACAACGTCAAGACGAAAACCATAGTTTATTAAGAAGTATTTAGATTTGTTGCCATAAGCTACTGAATGCGGTAATAGTACAGCTTGGTCAGTACATAGGCTTGCCAAGTCTAGGACCCGGGTTCAAATCCCGGTTACCGCACTGTCATAATTCCGGTTTATTCCAATTCACGCCTTTTTCAAGCATAATTGAGATAACCAAAAACTGATAAATACGCTGGTTTATCACAAAGTTGTCTCGACTCAAGCGAGAATATCGCCCAAGGTTGTAGTACAATAAAAAATGCGGTCGTAGTCTAGTTTTGTCTAGGACCTCAGCCTTCCAGGTTGACGACCCGGGTTCAAATCTCGGCGACCGCACCATTAACCTTCCAAGGCATCTTGATTGGGCTTATCTGACTATTTTGACCGTTACCGCAACTTTATGCTTAATCGAAAAACGCTTTGAAGTGTTGCGTACCCAGTGATGGCGAGCAGGTTGAGGGGGTAGGTGTTTCGGTGAACGGAAGATGGGTTTAAAACGAACAAAACCCTAATTCGCCGACCCCTCAACCAAAAACAGTTGTAACGGTGGACATAAAAGACTTTGCCAAATCACCTGAGTGTTGCAGAACTTGTCTGACGACAGTTAACACCAAGAACCATACACTGAGAAGTTAATGCTTACCTAAAATTCTGTAGGTTCTATTAACCTCGTAACAATAGATGCGCTCAATATTTAATAGTTGCAGCGATAAACTAAGCTTTCAACAATTACCTTTCGGTTGATTTGATGGCGGATAATCAGGAGTTTCTGACTCTACCAGTTGAAGACGTTTTAACTCGTTTAAAAACGTCTCAGTCAGGACTATCCTCACAGGAGGTTAAGGATCGCCTAGCAACATATGGACCGAACGAGTTGGCTGAAAAACAGAAGAGGACTGGATTAGTTGAGATTCTATACCATTTAAGAAATCCACTTGTGCTTATCCTTTTGATTGCAGCTATACTTTCAGGATTTATCGGTGAAACAACCGACGCGATCATTATTTTATTTATCGTGCTTCTTAGCATTGTTCTAGACGTTTATCAGGAATCTAAAGCTCAAAATGCCGCTGAAGCACTAAAAGAAAGAGTAACTACAAAAGCAACTGTTCAAAGAGACGGCGCTAAACAAGATATTAAAATTTCTGAAATAGTTCCTGGAGATTTAGTTTACCTCATCGCAGGCGATCTGGTTCCAGCAGATTGTAGATTAATTAATGCGAAGGATTTGAACATCAACCAATCAGCCTTGACAGGTGAAGCTTTTCCAGTAGAAAAAAATGCTGATCAACTTCCCACCTCAACTTCTGAACTAACGGCATGGAATAATTATGTTTTTTTGGGAACATCGGTAGTTAGTGGTACGGGAACGGCAGTTGTAGTCAAAACCGGCGGCTCGACTCAGTATGGTGGAATAGCCAAAGAACTTGTATCTAAGAGCCCTGAAACGGAGTTTGAAAAGGGACTTAGGCGATTCGGAGCTTTAATGACTGAAGTCACGTTATTTCTCGTGGTTTTCGTCTTCTTTGTGAATGCGCTTTTCCATTCAGGAAGTCGCGGCATTTTGGATTCCTTGCTTTTCGCGGTAGCTCTGGCGGTAGGTTTGACTCCTGAGCTTTTACCCATGATAATGTCAATCAACTTATCTCGAGGTGCCGTGGCCATGTCTAAAAAAGGTGTAATCGTGAAACGTTTGGCATCCATCCAGAACTTTGGCAACATGGATGTTTTGTGCACGGATAAAACTGGTACGCTGACTGAGAACAAGCTCACATTAAATGATTATGAGGATATAGAGGGAAAAGAAACACAGAAAGTTTTGATGTATGCTTATTTTAACAGTGTTTTGGAAGCGGGATTAAAGAGTCCTCTTGACGATGCAGTTGTTGAGCATACGCAGTTCGATGTGTCAGGTGTCAAAAAAATCGATGAAATACCTTTTGACTTTATACGCAGACGGGTTTCGGTAATAGTCGAATATGAAGGACAAAGACTCATAATCGCCAAAGGTGCTCCTGAGGAAATCCTAAAAATCTGCTCTTTCTGTGAAACAGACGATGTTCAAACTGACTTAACATCAGTTTTCCAAGCCAAGTTTGATCAGAAGTACATGGGTCTTAGTTCAGAAGGTTACAGAGTTTTAGCCGTGGCATATAAAAAAGTCAACGACAACAAAACTCACTACGCCATTGGCGACGAAAACGATATGGTTTTTCTTGGGTTTTCTTTCTTTTCTTGATCCACCTAAAGAGAGCGCAAAAGAATCAATCGGTTTGCTTGCCAGAGACGGAGTGGAACTCAAAATTGTTACTGGAGACAATGAGCTAGTTACGAAAACTACTTGTGGAAAATTGGGATTCAATATAAAAGGGATTATTCTTGGTAATGACATTGCGCGGCTCCAAGATGATGCTTTATCTAGGGTTGTGGAAGAGAACAACATTTTTGCTCGTGTTAACCCTGCCCAAAAAGATAGAGTAATCAGGGCTTTACGAGGTAATGGACATGTAGTTGGATATATGGGTGACGGGATTAACGATGCACCCTCTTTGAAAACGGCGGATGTTGGGATATCGGTTGAGAATGCTGTGGATGTGGCGAAAGAATCTGCTGATCTCATATTATTGAGGCCAGATTTGACCGTTCTTGATGAGGGAGTTTTGGAAGGTCGAAAAACATTCGGTAACACCATGAAATACATCATGATGGGTGTTAGCTCAAACTTTGGAACTATGTTTAGCGTGGCTGGAGCATCTTTGTTTCTTAGTTTCTTACCCATGACTGCTATTCAAATTCTTTTAAACAACCTCATGTATGATCTTTCGGAAGCTACGATACCTACTGACAATGTGGATGTAGAGTATATTCAGAAACCGAAGAAACTGGATATTTCTTACATTAGAAGATTCATGTTAGTTATGGGACCAATTAGTTCAATTTTTGATTTCCTCACATTCTTTTTGATGTTAGCAGTGTTTAGTGCGTCGGTTTCAGTTTTTCAAACTGCCTGGTTTATCGAGTCCCTGTCAACACAGACACTCGTGGTTTTCTTGTTGCGAACCCGAAAAACACCCTTCTATAAAAGCAAACCTGGCAGGCTTTTGTTGATCAGTAGTTTATCTGTCGTAGCGGTCGCCTTTGCACTTCCTTACACGCCGCTGGGCGCCGTATTCGGGTTTACACCACCTCCCGCAATCTTCTATCTGGCTTTAGCCGGTCTGATTGCTGCTTACTTAATTTTGGTGGAAGTTGTCAAGAAATGGTTCCTAAAACGATACGCATACCTGTTGGAGCAAATATTCGTGCCTAAAAAAACGAAGATTGAGCATCACTCTATTTCTAACCGTCCCAGTAAGAACAATTAGAAAAGTTAAATCATTTTCTAATAGTCAAATCCTTTTCGCTTGCAATTCTAGCGCCTGTAAACTAAGCGTTGATGCGCTACGTCATTTCCAAATAATTTTAGAAAAAATGAAAGAACAAACAATGTAATACCTGCCAATAAATCGGTACTTTATTGTTCTGAGTGGTTTTTTAGATATATTCTGAATTAAGAAATATTGCTTATAGCCTCTGTACGTTTTTTGATGATTAAAGGCGAATTGATTGCAGAAACGTAGCCGTGTAACCATCACAATAGATATTTTAGAAGCAACATTAAAACCTCAGAAAAAAATGAGGATAATGTACCAAGCAAACCTGAATTACCTACGTTTCAACAGATACCTCTCAGATTTCCTAAGTAAGGGCTTCATCGAGGCAATCGAGGATGGTGATGGTAATGGTTGTTACCGCATAACTCAACGAGGCAAAACTCTGTTGGTGCTGCTTAGGAAAGTAAATGAACTTGGATATTCCATTTAGCTATAATTTTTTTGGTGCTTTTGAGTTTTGAAACGCAAAGTTGTTACTTTAAATTCATTTTTGATTGTTGTTGCTACCCGCTGTGTGTAGAATGCAGTTGCAGCAGCAGACAACAACAACAACTTCTCCTAGAAAGGTTTGAAGGCAACTTGATTTTTTTCTTTTTACTATCCCTTAAGAACAGGATCCTTGAGAAATAATCCGTTTCGTTAATGAGCTGGTCTTGATGGTGTTGGTTAGCTCAGATACGCGAAGATTGCCTTTAAGTTTGGCGATGTCTATGAAAGATAATGCC
This sequence comes from Candidatus Bathyarchaeota archaeon, assembly GCA_963809455.1. Lineage (GTDB taxonomy): Archaea > Thermoproteota > Bathyarchaeia > Bathyarchaeales > Bathycorpusculaceae > Bathycorpusculum. Next base: position 73,054 of record CAWEJP010000004.1, read on the forward strand.
CAATCGCATTTTTAGTAGTCGTATCATTATCATCTATCATCATTATCTTGCTAGGTTCCAATTATTAATCCAGCTCGTGATGTCGATCTTGTTAGGGTAACTGGGGAATAGATGTGCTGGCTATAACATATTGATGCTTAGTGAGCATAGTCTCAAAACACGGCAGGAAATAAGAGAATTGGAGACGAGTAGAACCCTCAAACCTTTCCCAGACGCACAAAGACGCACAGACGCAACCAAAACATGTCTCAAAGCCCAAATCAGAAAAGCAACCCAAGACAAACCCATCCCTGAGTTCAGTAGAAAAATCTAAAAAAAACTAAATAAAGCAAACGGAATTTAACTCTCTTAAGTCGTTATCGCTAGTATAGAGCTTGACTTTGAAGTGACGTGCGGTGGCGTAGACAAGAGCGTCGGAAAAATGAAGATTTTCATCGAGGCTGTAATCAGCTGCCTCAAGCGCAATTGTTTGGTCAACAGAGACAATGGTTGTTTGACTCAGTGCCGCCACTGCCAGAAGCGCTTCTTCTTCACCCTTCAATTTCTTTATCTTTTTGTAAACCTCAAAGAGAACCACAATCGATGTAATAATCTCCTTTGGTTCACATGAATCAATGATTTTGTTGTATTCGGGTGCTTTAAGTCCATTAGTGAAGCGCTCAATCCAGCCGTAACTATCTATGCTAATCAATTCTTTCAGTCTCGTCTCTTAGTTCTTGGGTATTTAGTCCTTTGATGAATCCTTTGGTTTCCTTTATCGGGCGTACTGGAATGTAGTGTATTATTCCATGTTTGGTTACAGCAACCATTTTGTCGCCAGGCTTTATCCCGGATTGTCGGCGAAGCTTTTCAGGAATTACTACTTGGTATTTTTTTGAAACCGTAACAGTTTCCATCGTTCATCATTCAGTACAACGATCCAATCATCGATATAACTTTTTTCAAGAAACAGCCAAATCACAAACACCATCCAAAAACCAAAATTGTATCTGGAAATGCTGGTTTATGATGAGTAGAGTTTCTGGCAAAGTTTATATCTTCCTTTATTCATGTCTCATTCAGAATGTGACATGTTACATGAAGGTCGTTCAAACTACTTTAACTGAGGCTGAGCATAAACTTCTCGAAGAATATGCAAAAAGGAACTCTATGAGTATCAAAGATGTCCTTCGAGAAGCAGTAAGGACTACATTGGAAGGTAACACTGATCCAAATGACCCCATCTTTACGTGCCCCCCTAGCTCAAAGCGAACCGGAAAGAAAGATCACACTTCAGAAGAACACGATAAGTACCTTTATGGGGAAAATACTTGATTTTCGTCGATACCAGCGCCTGGTACGCTGTTGAAGTAGAAGACGACGTTAACCACGAAGCAGCATGTAAGTTCTTGTCTAACATTGCTTCCGGAAAACACGGAGTTTCCATAACCACCGACTACGTACTCGATGAAGCACTCACTCTGTTGCGGTCCAGAAGAGATCTTGCTTCAGCAAATGCTTTTATCGATAAAATCAGAAGAAGCAAGAGTATTCGCGTATTTTGGATAGATGAAGGGTTGTTTGAAAAAGCATTGGTAATTTTTCAAAAGTCTGATCATAAATCATGGAGTTTTACGGACTGCGCAAGCTTTGCTTTAATGCGGGAGCTTTCAGTTTCTGAGGCATTCACGTTTGATAGGCACTTTAGGGAAGCGGGTCTTCTAGCATCCCCTTGAACAGAATATTCCATATGTTTTTTGATGGTTTGTTGGTTAGAATGGTTCTAAAGTTACAGCTATGAAGAAATCGCTTTCCCGAGCCTTCTCCAGACGCATCAAGACGCCTACAGACGCATCCGAAACATGCCCAAAGCCCTTTCAACAAAAGCAACCCAAAACAAACCTTCACTGCAAAATGCAAAACATCCGTTCTTCTTCTAACAGTCAAATAAAACACTCAAAAACAGAAACTTGACTTATCGAAGCTATGCACGCTTGCAAGCATTAATCGCCTTGTTATCAGATAGAATATTTGTAAGAAAGTTTATTTCTCAGATTACAAATTTATCTGATTATGGAGTCCGTGTGATTATGGCTGAGCAAGTAAAGGTAGGTTTACGTGGACAGGTAGTTATCCCCAAAAAACTACGCAAGAAACTAAATATTGAAAAAGGAATAATATTAGAAATCCAAGAAACAACTGAGGGCCTACTTTTAAAACCCTTCAACCCAGTAGCAGAACTAAAAGGACTTGGGAAAAACGTCTTCGGGGAACCTCTTGTGTACCAAAAGAAACTCCGTGACGAATGGGATTGTTCAAAATGAAAATCGCGTTAGACACAAATATCCTCATTTACTTTCTCGAAGGAATTGAACCACAAGCCAGCCAAGTCGAAAAACTCTTAGTGTCTTTTATGAAAACAAAAGACAATGGAGCAATCTCCACTGTCAGCGTCGCAGAAATCCTAACTGGCTTCTACAGTACAGGCGACACTAAAAAGGCAGTTAAGGTGAAAAAGCTGCTAAACGATTTAACTCTTAACAGCTTCAAAATAGTTCCTGTCACATTTGAAATTGCTGACCTGTCAGCAAGCTTGAGAGCTAACAGGGGCGGAAAACTGCCTGACGCCTTGATTGTGGCCACTGCACTCAATCAAGCCTGTGACATCCTCTATTCCCAAGACAAGGATCTCCAACGATTCAACAAAGACCTAAAAATCTGCGAACTATCCTAAAATTAGACTCCTTGAATGCATAAATCAAATGGATTTACCCCTTTGACGATTTGTACCCTTTTAAATCTGCAATGTTCTCCGTAAATATGAAACTTTGAGCCTGCCTTTTATGAAACAACATACTCCCTAATTTTTGATAATCGATTGCTGGAACGGTTCTAGAAATATTTCTCATGGGAACTAGAACAATCCGCCTTTCCCAGACGCACAAAGACGCACAAAGACGCATCCAAAACATGCCCCAAAGCCTAAACCAAAAAACCAACTTAAAGCAAACGCCCAATTTTTTGCTGCAGCAAGTGTTGTTCTTCCATCAAACAAGTTATCCTTCCGGCTCGTCAAAATGTTGGGGAATCTCGATTAATAAAAACCTTCCATATAGTTCTTTTGAACGAGCTAACAAACGCAAGCTTTTACTCGATTTAGATAACTTTTAATTACTTCAAAATAGAAGTAATGCTGGGATAAAAGATGGAAACAGAGATTGTCGTAAAAAAGAAAGGTCAGACAATTATTCCAGTCAGAATCCGTAAAAAACTCAAAATAGAAGAAGGAACACGGCTTCAGGTAATAATAACAGACGAAGGATTACTCCTCAAGCCTGTGAAATCAATATGGGATGGTATAGGAGCATACTCAGAGTTTGGAACCGTCGAAGAGGTAAAAAAAGAATTAGACGCACTGCGGCATCAAGATGAAGATGAATAAAGCAGTCTATGACTCTAGGTTCTTTGTAGAGCTATTCTATTCGACAGATGCGTCCTTCCAAAGAAAAATACTATCCCAGAAACTTAAAAAGGAAAAATTCACTTCGGCTATTGTAATCCATGAAATATATAGACTTGCTATCAAGCGAGAAGGGCGAGAAATAGCAAAGCTCAAGGTAGCTCTCATTCAGAAAGACTTCAAAGTTATTGCGGTCGATCAACAAATCGCTGAGCTTTCGGCTGAATTTAGGCATAAATATGCTCTATCCATGGGCGATAGCATGATTGCCGCCACAGCCTTCGTGCTTAAGGCAGCCTGCATTTCAGACGATCCGCATTTTGAGCAGATCAAAGAAATCGAAACAATATGGATCTAATAGAAGAACCTATTCTTAGATTAGGAAGATAGCTCAACTTCTTTATTTATTCGTTATGCGGTTTCTTTTCTTTCTAAGGGCGCTAAAATTTTTCCAAGGTTGTTATGTTGATTTCGTTGAATGTTTCAAGCGATAGTATATGTCTGTCTCCGTCACTATGATGTCTGCTTCTCCATCAATTGCCGTTTGGATGATCATATCGTCCTGGGGTCTTGTTTTACTGTTTTTATTTTTGTTTCTAACTTTATTGTGTCAGCGGTTCTGATGACAGCACGGAAGGTTCTTTGAACTTCGTATTCGGTGACTTTAAATTTGGTCGTTTTAAAACAACGCTAACTCATTTAGTATTGGGTCAGAAATTAAAATCGAATATTGGTCCGCTATTCTTTTCTTTAGGAGTGCTCTTGGTTTTTCATCTGAAATTATTGCGCTAACACGAACATTTGTGTCGAGGGCTACTCTGAGCATTGTATCGTCTATTTGGCTTTTCGAGCAGTGGCTACTTCTTTTTGTATTTCTTTATCTGATATCTTCAAGGCTTTTTTATCCATTAATTCGAAGATATCTTCCCACTCTTTCTTTAGACTTGGTAGCTGTAGCTTCTTCATGATAATTGTGTCGCCTTTGCCGTAGACTAAGAATTTGTTTTTTGGTTTTATTCCCAGTTCTTTGCGTATGGACTGTGGTATAACTACTTGTCCTTTTTCGCTGATTGTGGTAACTTCAGGTTCTTCAGCGGTCATATCTATCAGTATGAAAGTAAACTATTTTTACTATTAATTCTTTGGGGAAACCCCATATCTTTCCAAAAAAGACGCTGTCACCAAACAATTTTTTAAAACTTCGGGCAATTAACTGCTGCTCTAAAGCGTTAAGCAATGAAAGATAGATTAATAGAAAAAATAGGCAAAATTCCACTCTTGTCTGAAGCAACATCTCCTCAATTTTTTGAGGTCTTGTTATATTAAAAAGGTTCAAAAGACACATTCAAAACGCAGCCTGCAGGCTATGCTTTTTTCTATCTTCCAGTAAACCCATATTCACCCTGATACTCATGATTCTTCCGTCTCTACTCATCCATGCAAGAATTATGAGTGGCATCTTTGGTGACTGCGGTCGCTTGGGTATAGAGAGGAAAAAATCAATCGTCTACAGAGTCGGCAGCTTGACTATGCCGTCTATGTTGCTGAAGTGCTCATCGAACGTGTATATTTCGTCGATACCGTTTTGGCGCATAGTATCAATGGCTAACGCATCGTTTGGTTCAAGCTTGAGGTCTTTACTAATTTCAGCCGCGGCGAAGTACGCATCTTTGGTTACATCAAGGATTTTTACATTATCTAACATAAAGAGCCCCAAAATCAACGATGATAGCTGATCTTGAGGCATGCCATTTTTAAGAATGTTAACTATTTCCGAAACATGAACAACTGTTGTAGTGACTTGTTCTTCGCCTGATGAAACCCTTCTGATTATTTCTTTGGCTTGATCTTTCATGGCCTCTTCTTTTTCGGTTAAAGTCTTCTTCGGTCTATAATAGGCATAGACAAAAATATTTGCATCCAAGAACCTCATACGGAGTCCTCGGATACTTTCCTCTCAAATTCGCTCCAACTGCCAATCGACTTGACACCCAAATCAACTTTATCAAAGCACTCGGTCAAATCTACCCGTCGCTTAGGCACCAATTTTAGGTAGCCTTTCCGCTTGATTATGTACAGCTCTCTGTTTTCGCCGATTTCAGATTGACGCCAATCAGCTGGCAAGATAAGACGTCCTTGAGCATCCACCTTTTTGATTTCAACACCACTTTCCAAGTTTTCCACCAAAAACATTGATAGCTATCCACTCTAAAAGCCTTTCATAGCCAACCCCAAAATAAACAACTCTTTGATTAGATTAAACTCGCCCTCAGCCTCCACTAATAGAATGCTTGATTTTAGAAGGGTAGTAGGGTGACTTCTACTATGTTGCCGTCTATGTTTGGTTTTTCTTTTTTGAGGCATGCCATGGTGGTTTGGGGATTACTATTCTTTCGTCTTTGGTCATTCTGCACAAAAAGTCTCCTGATGAATCCCGGATGCCCAGGAATTGTACTCGAACAGATAGGAACTGGTTGGATTCAAGCTTGTTGCGCCATCTTACGTACTTGTTAACTTGCAATTTGTCGCCTCGTTGCAGGCGGGTTTTGAAGACAACTTTCTGTGTTAAGGGCACAAAAACACCTCCGCAGCCAACCTTTCCCAACCGTATAGCGACGGGCAAAGACGCAGCCAGAAAACGCTGTAAAGCCCAAACAAGAAAAGCAACCCAAAACACAAACATCGCTGCAGTGGTGCAACTAACTGTCTTCTTCTATCAAGCAAAGTTTCCTTCAAAATCAAACGGTTAAACATCAAAGGTTTGCACGTCCTCGATTAATTGGAATCTTTCTTTTCGGTATTTGTTTGCTACCTCAGAAAAATGGCTAACCGCCCTATCATGGCAGTAAAAACCTTTGCCAAGTTGAGGTTTGGCTTCTCGTGCGTAGCCATATTTTTCGCATGGATGAGGCTCATTTGTCTTTTCCTGATTCAGATGTGGGAAAGTTTTAAATTTATGCAGTTATACATGTCTAATTATGATAGCGAAAACAAAAGTTAAGTGTTGGGGAAATTCGTTAGGAATAGTACTTCCCAAAACACTAGTTGACGAAGAAGGGCTCAAAGAAGGCGAAGAAATAGAAGTAACAGTGAGAAAAGCATCTGACGTGAGTTGTCTTAGGGGCAAATATCCTTTCAAGGACTTACAGCATGAGAAAGACGAAATGAAACACGGTTGGGCATGATTGCAGAAAGCTAAACGGTTCTTCTATGATAGCTATGCAGTTCTAGCTTATCTTAGTGATAACCCAAACTACAGGTCTTTTTTTGAAGAAAATGACGGTATTTTAACCAAGCTGAATTTAATGGAAATATACTACCGCACTCTTGAGGTGCATGGCGTACAAGCTGCCTCCCAAGTTGTCAAAGCGTTTGCTAAATATGTGCTGGACTTTGGGATAGCTGATATTGAGGGCGCAATGAAACTTCGGTTAAAGCTAAAGAAAAAGGGTCATGACATATCTTATGCCGATGCGATGGGTTATTATCTTGCACAAAAGTCTAACATAAAATTTCTGACTGGGGACAAATGGTTCAAAGGCTTGGAAGGTGTTGAATTTGTTACCTAAACCTAAGACAAACCTTCACTGCACACGCAAAACACCTGTCTAATCTAACAGACAACAAACACTCCAAAAGAAACTATGCAACGTTTCTGAAATCTGCTCAAAGTTTATTACAACGAAAGAATATAATTTTATTCGGCGAGTCAGATAAATGCAACAAAGTCGAGTGGGTTCGAAAGGAGAGCTCTTTCCGTCTAAAGAAATCAGAGAAAAACTAAAACTTAATGCCCACGCAAAAGTTATTTACAAGATTGAAGCTGGAAGACTAATAGTTGAGCCAATACCAAGTCTCAAAGAACTGCTTGAAGAAAAGCCTTCAGTCGAGATAACTTTTGAAGAATTCCACAAACAACGAAAAGAACTCTCAATGAAGGCTGAAATTTGAAACTCTTACTAGACACAACATATTTTCTACCCACTATAGGCGTCTCAATCAAGGAGATGCAAAAAGACGCATTGCTCACGCTCATAGCTAGAAAACATCAAATTGCGATGAGTCAAATAACCATATTCGAACTCTCAGCAAAAGGGGCCAAATTCATCAAGGAAGGCCAGCTATCACCGGAACGAGTAACCAGAGGCATAAGCGCAATAATCTACAACGACACAGTAGAAACAATTCCGATGCATGACACCACTATTTTACAGACCGCATTTAAACTCAGAAACATGCTAAACGACTTCATTGATTGCTTGATTCTCTCTTCAGCGATGAACCATAGCGAGGCTATAATTACTGAAGATAACGAAATTCAAAGCCTAAAGAAAAACCCTGAATTCAAAAACCTCATAGCCGACCTAAACCCAGGTTTCAAGATTCTAAAACTAACCGAAATTATATAGATGCGCAAAATCAAGCATATTCAAAGCCAAAACAAAATGCTGTTTTAGTGAAGCTTCAGTTTTGCACTAATTTCTATTGGGTACCTGTGATTGTTACCGAACAGTTAAACGTTGTTAGATTGCCGGTGTTTGCTGCTGCAGTTAACGTTAGTGTTGCTTGTGTTGTTTGTCCTGCGGGTAGGCTGGTGTTTTGTTGGTTCCAGGTTAGGGTTAGTGAAGAGCAAGATGTTACAGAATGCACATCTGAAATAACATTCCACCCCTTGCCGAGGGATGACCCAAAAAGACGTTGCCAGACACAAACAAACTTGAAAAACTTGTTCTATGGAAGCCAAACGTTGGCTTTGATGAAGGACTCAAGAAAACAATAACATGGTTCAAACAAAAGATTGAAGGTTAGCCCAAATTAACGTAACGCTTCATAGTTTTTGTGCCTGCAGCTACGGTTTTTCTAAACTGCAATAGTTTGAAAGAAGAAGAAAATTGCTGCACGGGCGCTTCTTCTTCTACCTGTTCTATTTTTGTCTGCTTCCCAGCTGCCCAGATATCGCATGTTTTTGTGCATCGCAAATTTTTTCGCCAGCGGAGCCCAGATTTGTTGCGAAAGCTTGCTTACTCGAGAAACTTGGACTGTTTATTTTTTTTTCATTTTATTTGTTGTGTGTATTTTATTCATACACTTTTTTCCTGAGTTCAACATCATGGAAAATAACTTTTTTTTCTTGGTCATCAATTTCATAGATAATTCGATATTTTCCAACTCGTACTTTCCATAAACCCTTAAGTGGACCAACAAGCATGATGCCGTTGCCGGGCTTGATGAGCGTTTCTTTAAGTGTTTCCACAATTCTAGCCTTTACTGTGCTTGGTAGTTGTTTTTCTTCTCTAAAATTGAGCTCTCAAACAAGAGCCTGAGAAGCAGTTTTTTAAAAAAAATGTAGTACTATATTCAGCAATTAGGATTTATTTATAGGGCAGTACATCTACTATTAATGTCGAATAGGGATAGTATTGCAAAAAATAGTTAAAGTCACAAGAAAAGGGCAAACAACCATCCCCGCCAAAATCCGGGAACAACTCGGTATTAAAGAGGGCGATGAATTAGCCGTCGAGATAAAGGACCAACAAGTCATTTTCACGCCTATCCCTAGATTAGAAGATTGTGCGGGTATTTTTGCGGGACACGCAGATGTTGTGGAGCTGAAAAAAGAAATCGACAAGCTCCGTGAGGAATACTAAGCTTGAAGCATGTGCTTGATAGCCGTTTTCTTATAGAATACTACTATTCTCAAAACCTAGATACAAAACAGAAAGTTAATCAAAAAATGAAGGAATTGATCAAGAATGGTAGCGGGATAATTCCTACCATAGTTATCTGTGAAACAATTCAACTGATTTATTCAAGAGAAGGCAAGCAAAAGGCAGATATGATTTACCTCTCAATAGTTTCCAGTGGTATAAAAATTGAAAACTTAAGTTCTAGTATCGCCAAAGACGCAGCTATCCTAAAAAGCACATACAAACATATTCCAATCGGCGACTGCATCATAGCCGCCACAGCAATCAATTATCAAGCCCGCATTCTCTCAGATGATCCTCATTTTGACTCAATTAAAGAGGCAAAAAGAATTTGGCTATAACCAACCCAACTTGACGTTACGTTTGCATGTCTCAACCTGCAGCTTAGCCATATGGTTTCAGGTAGAAGGGGTCTTTTATGAAACAAAATACGCCCCTAATTTTTGGTAAATCGAAATGACCTCGGATATTCCATTTAGCTATAATTTTTTAGGTGCTTTTGAGTTTTGAAACGCAAAGTTGTTTAGTTTGGGTTTATCTTTGGTTGTTGCAACTGTCGGTGTGCAGAATGCAGTTGCAGCAGCAGTAGCAGCAGCAACAACTTCTCTTAGAAAATGGGTTTGAAGGCAACTTGATTTTTTTCTTTTTACTATCCCTTAAGAACAGGATCCTTGAGAAATAATCCGTTTCGTTAATGAGCTGGTCTTGATGGTGTTGGTTAACTCAGATACGCGAAGATTGCCGTTAAGTTTGGCGATGTCTATGAAAGATAATGCCCAATCGCATTTTTAGTAGTCGTATCATCATTATCATCATTATCTTGCTAGGTTCCAATTATTAATCCAGCTCGTGATGTCGATCTTGTTAGCGTAACTGGGGAATAGATATGCTGGCTATATCGCGTTTGAAGCATGGAGGGGAGGGAGGAAGCTTCTTTGTAGCTTATTGTTCTTTTATTCTGCAACTTTGTAGGCGCAATGCTTCAATTTAGCGTTTTATTGCTTGCAGAAATCATGGGGTTGTTCTGTATCGTTTTCGGTTGATTCTATAGTTACATTTTCAGTTATCATGCAAAATGCTTAAAAGATGTATCGCCAAAGTTATCGTGCAATATTAGGGGAGAAGGGAGACAGGAGATTAAAGGTTAGATAGAGAATTCTTTTCATATCCACTTCTATCAGGAGGGGATTTGATAGAGTTGTCTCTGTCAATAGTTGGCTCAAACTCTTTGAAATCAATTTTGTGGGCGAAAAGAATTGAACGTTAACGTCAAATATTTCATCATTATTTTGTTCGTTGTGCTTACGTTAAGCGTATGTTTTCTAAGTGTCCAACAGGCAACTGCCCAAACAGATTCAGCCACCTCAAAGTTGCAAGCAGCCAATACCGCAGTTGACCAGGCTTTTAACGCGGTTTTGGACGCTGAAAAAGCTGGCGCAAACGTTACAGATCTGCTGGCTCAGATTAATGTTGCCGAGGGCCTTTTGGCTCAGGCAGAAAACTCTGACCGGACCGGAAACACCAACACAGCCGCAACCCAGGCAGACAGCGTCCTCCCAATAGCGCAACAAGTCACAAACGAAGCTCAAAACGCAAAACAAACCGCGATTGTCTCCAGTCAAAACGCTTTATGGTCTACCATAGTGCTAACAGCAATTGGTGTTTTCGTGTTTGTTTTGGTTTTGTTTTTGGTTTGGCGCCGGTTCAAACGAAATTACATTGAACGTTTATCTGAAGCGAAACCCGAGTTGGTCAGCAATTGATGGAGAACCTAATGCTCTTCTTTGACCTAGACGTCTTTGTCTACCTGCCCAAAGAGCCAAGAGATTGGAATAAAGAAAGGATTTTGCTCACGAACTCACGAGTTAATTTTTGAATAATGTTATATTTGTATACTTTTTTGTTAGACGATAATGTTTTTATTTTTCGAAACATAGTAAGGGTATGTAGTGTGACGATAGTTATGTCTTCAACGTACACCATCCGTATACCGCGTGATCTTAAAGAGAAAATGGAAAAAAATCCTGAGGCTTGGAGTTTGGAAATTAGAAATTTCCTTGAAGAAAGAGTCAAACAGGTTGAGCTTATGAAAACAATAGAGCAGATAGGTTCAAGAGCTGAAAAGAGGCACACAAAGGCGGACTCAACCCTTCTTATCAGAGAGGATCGAGAACGATAAAACTAATCCTTGACTCCAGTATTCTCTCAAAACTAGTACTCAATGAGTCAGATTCCACAGAAGTTAGAAGTGAAGTTACTAACTTCTTAAAAAAAGGATACAGCCTTTGCTCGGTGGACATTGCATTGGCTGAGTGTCTAAATGTAATTTGGAAACACACAAACTTACTCAAAGACCTAGAGCCCAAAGAAGCAGGCTTAGCAATTGAAGATCTTATAAAACTGTATGATGACTTGGCAATCACCCCGACAAGAGAACTAAAAGATGAAGCAATGCACATTGCCATATCCCAAAACATAACAGTATATGACGCACTCTTCATAGCTGCCGCACAAAAAATGAATGCCACTCTGTACACTGCAGACAAAAAACTTTGCGAAAAAACAAACAAACTTATAAAATTAAAGCTCCCAACGAAAGAATAGTTTGGCCTAAAGATTGCTTTCTGTTAGTTTGTTACCCTTAAATTCCTCAATGGTTGACCCTCATGTATTCCTGATTGAATTGTGCAAGATGCGGTTCGCTCGAGATTATAATAAGAGTTTATCTTTAGCAAAGCCTGAGTTGGTTAGCAGTGGATGAAGAAAATCGTGTTAGAAAGAAGGCATCCGGCAAGGAATTTTACAGTGGTATGAGAGTTTGGTTTTTGTCGTAAATTGGTTTTTTTGGCAATAAATTTATATTTGTCGTTTTTGTGATGGTTTGTCGGTGGTTTGCTGTGTCTGTAGAGGTTGGTAAGTATGGGCGTATTGTTTTGCCTAAGCGCTTGCGTCAAAAATACAGTATGCATGAAGGCATCAGACTTATTGTTACAGAGTACATGGGGCGAATCTGTCTAGTCCCTGTTGAAACCCACAAAAAACCTGCCGAAGCGTTATACGGTTCCGTGAACCCACCAAAACCTATCGATGAACCAAAACAGTTAGCAAGAGAATACATACGGAAAAAACTCGTTGAGGATTATTTGTGAAGCGTTTCGTAGACACTAACGTGTTCATCTACACCATTACAGCGCATCCACGTTTCGGGAAAATATCCAAGAACATTCTTGAGCGTATTGAAGAAGGCGAAGCAGCCCTAACTTCTACATTAGTGTTGTGTGAAGTGGCTTGGGTGCTGGAAGCTATGGGAAAGCAAGGAGACATAAAGTCAACACTTGAAAAGATAATGTCTTTTCTAACCCTTGAGGTTATTGATTTCACTGAGGATGATTTGCTCATCGGCGCCAACAACATGTCTACGGAACAAGTTGACTTCAATGATGGTGTGAACCTTGCTTTGATGATGCGCCTAGGCATCTTAGAAGTCTACTCAAACGACCAGAAACACCTGGGCAAACTTGACTTCTTAAAATTGATTTTCGAGTAGTTTTGGCTCAAAGACTCTATTATTAAACTTTGGTAAAGTTTGTGTTTCCCACGGTGGGACTTTCTTGGGTGGGAAAAAATGGCTATCCATTTACGAGTAAAAAACAAGCAACTTGATTTGTTACGCTTGATTTCTACAAAGGGTTGACCGACGTGTATGTCCTGATAGATTTATGCAGGATAACAGTTCAATTGAAGTTAAATTAATAATCTTTAGCAGACAAATCGAGGAAAGCAATCATGAAACTTGGAGATTACAAACTCATCTTTATTGCCGTTGCAATAATTGGCTCTCTGCTCATTGCGTCCCCCGCAATTGCTGGCGCCATTCAGCCTCCCGCCGGAGAGCAGTTTTCTGAGCTTTACCTTTTAGGTCCAAATCAAATGGCTGAAAACTACCCCTCCAACATCGCGGTTGGCCAGAACTACTCTGTTTATGTAAATGTTGCAAACCACTTAGGGTCTTCAGCCTACTACGTCCTATATGTGAAGCTTGGCAACGAAACCGATCAATTACCAAATGCAACATCAGGAACACCCAGTTCCCTTGCGCCCCTCTACGAATACCGGTTTTCCATCGCCGACGGCACAACTTGGACGAGCCCAGTGAATTTCACAGTCACCAGCGCAACAATCTCAAATAGCAATTCACAAATCAACACCCTAAAAATAAACAATATCCCATTTAACGTAGAAAAATCCTCCACATGGAATTCAAACAGCACCACATTCACATATCGACTATTCTTTGAATTATGGCTCTACAATAAGCAAACAGGATCGGTTGAATTTAACGATCGATACGTAAGTCTTCAATTGAATCTAACCCGAACCCCCTAAATTCGGAAATCTCTTAACAATTGTAATCAACCAAGGTCTTGGGTATGTGTTGGATATTCACATGACAAAACTTTGATTAAAAAATGCGCCCGGCTAACTCGATTAGTAAAAACTCCATGCTAATTGGATTAATTTTATTGTCAATAATGCGAATTCGTAAGAATTGAGGCTTATTATTGAAATTTTTTGATATTTTCTATATCAACTTAAATAAGGCGCTATCGATAATGGGTATTTGTTTAGTGCGAGAGGGGAGAGGGAAAAATGCAGGGTATACTATCAACGCAAGTTAATTTTGGTACATTGAACGAAGAAATCAAATTGGCTCAAAGTGCATTCTATGGGGGGTTATTTCAAATGGGAGTAGAGTGTACAACATCTTCACCAATTTCAGCTTTAGACGAAATTGATGATCTTCTAGAATTTACACGTTTCAATGTTGGAATAGTTATACCTACTCTAAATGAAGAGAAGAATATTCATGAAGTTCTTATTCAAGTCAAATGAAATTGGCTACAATAAGATCTTAGTTATCGATGGAAAGTCAAAAGACAACACTATCCAAGTGGCAGCCAAAGGTGGCGCAAAAGTTGTCTTGCAGATAGGTCGAGGAAAAGGTGACGCCATTCGACAAGTTCTCAGCAATCGATACATCGATGTTGATGCAATTGTCCTTATGGATGCTGACGGTTCAATGGATCCTGCAGAGATACCTTCATTCATTGAAGCTTTGAATTCTGGCGCCGATATAGTAAAGGGTTCACGCTTCTTAAAAGGTGGCCGAACCTATGATATGGATGGATTCAGAAGATGCGGCAATTCAATGATGATGTTTGCAATAAATTTGTTCTGGTCAGCCAAATACACTGACATATGCTATGGATATGCAGCTTTTAGCAAACGCGCCATTGAAAAGTTGGCTCCCGTTTTGGAATCTGATGGCTTTGAGATTGAAACTGAGATTTTTATTAAAGCCTTAGATTTGGGGTTAGTAGTTAAAGAAGTTCCAAGCATAGAATATGCAAGAAAGAACGGAAATTCTAACCTCCACGCATTTAGAGACGGTTTCAAAATATTTAAAACAATTTTTAAAGAGTTTTTCCGTTCCTAGAGCGCATTTGTCTTTTTAAGACATTCTTGTTCTTTTATTATCTTTGTTATAAGATAAAAGAAGGTTGATGTAAATTAGAATTAGCCAATCCAATTTGAACGCAAAAGCTATTGGCGCAAGGTTTTTTTCAATATCTTCAAGATTCTATTGTTAACTTCAGAAATTAAAAAAAGAGGAAACTGGTTTCATTTGAACGATTTTACATTTGTAATCTCTATATTCAATGAATGTTCAAGATTTGACAAAATATATTGAATCGATTAGAAAAAAAATTTGCCCCAGAAGCAAACTTTTGATGTTTTGAATTCTTATGAAGTAATTAGAAACAATTGGACCTTGAGGTAACGATTCTTGTTGATGACGACCAAAACAATCATAGTTTTGAATTTCCTTGGTTCTTCCCGTTTAATAATGCTTCAGTTTCTGCTAATCGTTGCTAATTGAAAAATTAACAATAAACAATATTAGATTTGATTTTAACAAAACAACGGACTTGAATAATGATGAATCGGATTCTACTACTTGCTGTTCTTTAAATTACGCAGATACAAAGTCCAGTAAAGCAAGATAGAAAATGACAATCGTTTTGTGTCTCTTCGTTTGAATTTTATACTGCACCAGTGAAAAACAATAATTCAAGAGGATGATTATGAGTATAATAAAATTAATTGTGTGGAGAGTTTTCTATGATTAAAGTCTTGCTCGTGCCAGACTAGTGATTACCTAGCGAATCCTTTTCCTGAAAGACATAATCAAATTTTTGAACGTTTTGCTGGATATGAGGATTTTGAAGTACACGTTGTCCGTTTTAATCTTTTCAACAAAACTCTATTAAAGTCAAAGTTAATAATACATGAACTCAATGGCATCCAAACAAATTCTGCTGCTGAATACTATCTTCTAAACTCAGTTGATCATGCCAACCAAATTAGACGATTAGTTCGGCAAGAAGGTATTGACGTCGTTGTGCTTTCTAATTTGGCTGCTCCATTCGTTTTTACTCTTATGGATGAATTATCGAGAATTGGAGTTTGTATTGTAGTTGACTTACCTGATTATATTCCAACTTCAGCGGCTGGTTATCTATTTGATGTCCACACTGTTCAAGGGAAGCTGCTTAGCTCAACTTTCGAGTTGATGCTCCGAAGGATAATTAAGCATGCGGATTTAGTGACAGTAGCTTCAGATTCTCTAATGAAATATGCTATCGACGCGGGAGCTAAAGGTGTAGAGAAAGTCTCAAATGGAGTATCCGAACATTTTCTCAAACTTCATAACGGTCGTCAAATCAGGGATAGACTCGGTTTTGAAAATAGAGACTTTGTAATCGGTTTCATCGGATGCATTAGTTATTGGCTAGACCTGGAAACACTCTTTAAAGGTATATCCATTTCTTCCAATAGTGGATTGCCTGTTAAACTCCTGTTAGTGGGTAAAAGTCTTCATAGCACATACCTTACAAAAGTTCAACAACAAATAGTTAAAACAGGTATTAGTAAAAATATGATTTGGCTTGATTTTGTCAAATATGAAGAAGTTCCATCATACATAAGTGCAATGGATGTTGGAACAATACCTTTTGATGTTCAAAATCCAACGGCTTTTTATGGAGCTCCTGTTAAAATGTGGGAATATCTTTCACAACGAAGGCCAGTAATTTCTACTCCCATTCCCGAATCTATTGATAATGCAAATTATATTTCGATAGCAGAAAGTCCGGAGGATTATGCTTCTCTGTTTTTAAAACTCTACAAAAAGGACAAAATCCTACTCGAAAAAACAGAAAAAGGGTACGTTCGGTCAATGTCCATGACATGGGAAAAATGCGCAGAGGAATTTTCATCGAAACTTCGACAGATTGTAAATAATAAAGAGTGAAGATGCAAAATCAAATTTAAACTCAAAAAGACATAATTGCGTTTAATCGAGATAATCTGATTGCGCCTAAACTGTGAATAATCAACCCTGTCATCAACAAGCGTATTAGCAGATCTTGAATTGCTGGCGGAAGAGAACATCGAGATTCTTTAGTTAGTAAACAATAATAGTTGAAAAAGTGAGTCACAGATATTTCGGTCATCTATATGACAAAATTAGGAGAAGTGCAAAACAAATGATACTCGACGGAAAAACAATACTCGTTACGGGTGGAACTGGATATCTTGGAAAGGTGTTAGTAAAAAGACTATTATCCTGTGAATTAGGCAAACCAGCAAAGATTATAGTGTTTTCAAGGGATGAAACAAAGCAGTATTATATGCTTCTTCATTATCTGCAGAATCAGCGTACTAGCGAAGATATAATTTATCGAAATTTTAAAGAATTACTTGAATTTCATATTGGGGACGTGAGAGATTTTCATAGTTTGGTAGCTTCTTTGCGAGGTGTTGATGTAGTATTTCAAGCCGCAGCCCTAAAACAAGTACCTACATGTGAATACTTTCCATTTGAAGCTGTACAAACAAATATTCTTGGAGCAGAAAACATTGTTCGTGCAATTAAGGAATATGATTTGCCAGTAGATACAGTAGTCGGGGTATCAACTGATAAAGCCTGTAAACCCGTAAATGTAATGGGTATGTCGAAGGCAATTCAAGAACGAATTTTTGTTAACGCCAATATAAAATGTACTGGCACTCGTTTTGTCTGCGTAAGATATGGAAACGTTTTGGCTTCTCGGGGTTCAGTAGTCCCCTTGTTTCACGAACAAATTAGAAGTGGGGGTCCCGTCACCATCACTTCACATGAAATGACCAGATTCTTGCTTCATCTGGAGCAAGGTGTAGATACTATATTCGCAGCTCTTAAAGAAGCCCATCTGGGAGAGACATTTATTCCTCGCATTAAATCGGCCAAAGTTTTGGACGTGGCCGATGTTCTAATCGGAAATAGACCAATTGAAAAGGTATTCACCAGCGTTCGTCCAGGAGAGAAGATACATGAAATTCTCATTTCTGAAGAAGAAGTCAACCGGACTGTTGAAAAAGGAGCGTACTTTGCTATTAAACCAATTCTTCCTGAGCTTATAGGTCATTCTGAATACAGAAAAGCTCTGGCTAAAGAATTTAGTTCTGAAGACAATTTGATGACCAAAGATGAACTGAAAAAGTTATTTGAAAAATATCATTTAATGATAGAAGACCAACCCATTTTCGAATAGGTGTAAATGAAATGAAAGTCGTGACTGTTTTGGGAACTCGACCAGAAATTATACGGTTGAGTCGTATTATTCCACTTTTGGATAAATTTTGCGAGCATATATTAGTGCACACAGGTCAAAACTACGATCTGAACTTGAACGAAATTTTTTTCAGAGAACTTGGTTTGCGTGAGCCTGATCATATTTTGGAATGTAATATCTCAGTAGTTCAACGGAAGAAATAAGTAAGATTATCTCCACATGTGGACAAGTATTTTCTAAAGAGAAACCTGACCGTTTGCTAATTCTTGGAGACACGAATAGTGCATTGTCTGCTATAGTCGCTAAACGAATGGGGATCAAGGTCTTCCATATGGAAGCAGGTAACCGTTGCTTCGATGATCGTGTTCCGGAAGAAATAAACCGCCGCATAATAGACCATTGCAGTGATGTACTGATGCCTTACACCGAAAGAAGTAGATTTAACTTGCTTCGAGAAGGAATTGCGATTCAACGCACTTTCGTTACAGGTAATCCAATCAAAGAAATATTGGACTATTATGGGGACAAGATTCAAGCAAGTAACATATTGTCTCGTCTCGATTTGCACTCTGGAAAATATTTTCTTGTTACACTGCATAGGGCTGAAAATGTTGATATTAGAAGTCGTCTTATTAATTTTGTTAAAGCCCTAGGAGTACTTACCAAAGAATACAATATTCCGGTTGTCTGTAGTTTGCACCCACGGACTCGATCTCAACTCAATAAGATCTCCTTACCCATTGAAAAATACGGAGTGATAGCTCTGGATCCTCTCGGGCTACTTGATTTTGTACACTTAGAAAAGAACGCTTCATGCGTTCTAACAGATAGTGGTACCGTCCAAGAGGAATGTTGCATCTTTAACATTCCAAATGTCACCTTGAGAGACGCAACTGAACGTCCAGAGACCATCGAGGCTGGAAGTAACATAATGAGTGGTGCAGATCCTGAATCTATTCTAAATTGCGTTAAAGCGGTTTTGAATCTGTCAAACCCATGGATTGCACCACCAGAATACCTTAAAAACAATGTAAGCGTTGTTGCAACAAAGATCGTCTTAGGATACTCGTTGTCAGATCATGAAAAATAGTTTTCGGAATGATTTTTTAATGTAATTTTAATCAAAGATTTTGCCATGCAACTAAAAGCGTTAATCTATTAAAAATAACGAATTCAATTTCATATACAATGTGAATATTAGTAGATTATATATGCAATTATTTTATAATGATGAGCTGAAAAAACATGGTTGAAACAAAAACAAAGTTTTTGATAACCGGCGGTAATGGAAAACTCGGTATCGAACTGCTTAAAATTCTATCGGATTCACTGCATCCTTCTCACAAAGAACTTGATTTAATAGATAAAAAAGCCGTATTCAATTTTCTAGAAAAAGAGAATCCCGACGTAGTAATTCATTGTGCAGCCCTAACGGGAATAAGGGAATGCGAACAAAACCAAGAATTTACTTGGCAGACAAATGTTGAGGGTACAAGAAACCTAGTTGAGGCAGTAGAAAAACATTCCAGTTCATATTTTGTATATGTATCCACAGCATGCGTATTCCACGGTGATGTTGGGAACTATGTTGAAACTGATATTCCATACCCAAAAAACTTCTACGCCTTGACAAAATTACTTGGAGAATTCGAAGTTAAATGCTCAAGTTTAAAAAAATGGCTTATCATAAGGACAAACTTTGTGGGAAGGGAGAAATGGCCTTACAAAAAAGCTTTTGTTGACAGATATGGAACTTATTTGTTTGCAGACGATCTAGCTTCTGCAATGGCTTCGACAATCAAAAATAATCTCACCGGAATTGTTCACATTTGTGGCCAGGAGAAGTTATCTATGTTTGAGTTAGCAAAAATAACTACTCCCAACATTGAGCCTATGACGTTAGATGAGTATATCGGTCCTCCATTAACTGTAGATATGAGCTTGAAATCTGGAAGAATAAATTCCTTCAAATTAAGTAATTGACTTATTTTTCCATTATTAATAAGTCGGATAAAGATCCAAAAACTATAATCGATTTTTCGAGAGATTTGCATTCAGCGGTTTTTTATGTATTTAATTCGAATTGTCAATATATTAATTAGGGGTGTACAGAATTTAAGTTGCTTCCCAATTTATGTTTTAGTATGGAAGCCTGTGAGGTTGTCAGGCTTTTCGTCAATAAAACCGTAGTTTCTGTTGAGCCTAAACGACGCGGAAATCCAGGTTACGGATGCTTTAGAGCACTCAGAGTTCTTGTCTACGCCCGACTGAAAGGATTAGAGAACGACACACGTATAGTTAAACACCTAAAAAAACACACTCAAACCGCTAGAACGCTTGGACTTTGCAAAGTGCCAAACAGAACCACCGTTGCAAGATGGTGGCGACGCTACCTTAGCTTTCTAGAGCAGGCATTTAGAAAAATATCAGATATGCTTCAACTCATAGCGCCAACAAGCATCGTGATTGTTGATTCAACACCGCTAGTAGATCTCTACGATATGGAAGTAGGATGGGGTCACACAGGCAGAGGAAAATTCAGAGGATTCAAGCTGCATGCAGCCGTAAACCAGTTAGGATTGCCACTGAGAGCAATAATTACTTCGGGAAATCGTTATGACTCGCCGTTTCTTCCAAAGCTGATTGAGGATTTGGAGGCAGACTACGTTTTGGCGGATGCCGGTTATGACTCTAAGACAAATAGGAAAGCAGCCAAAGATATTGACGCACAGCCGGTAATTGCTCCTAATCCTCGAAGGGGAAAACGGAAGAAAATCAAGTACGCCGCTCTTTTTAAGACAAAGCGTTATGTCGTTGAGCCGTTTAATGGGCATCTTAAAGCTAATGTTTTGAGGGAGTGCTGGATGAGGCCAAGGGGTTTAGTTAAAAAAGCGGCGATGGTTATGGCTGGCTTGATAAGTTATGACGCTGAAGCATTAAGGTCGATAATTGTTGGCGAGAAAAGCCTCAAGAACGTAAGCAAGTACTGGGCTTGACCCAATAACAAACGGTTATGGAGCCTGTGAGACACCCAACCAATGGTATTTACGGGTTCCAGCCCAGACCTGCTCAAAGATAACTTACCTAACGGAACTATAAAAAATGAATTGTGCACACCTCTAAATATTAATAAATAGATCTTCCTGTCGTAATTGTTGCTTGGCATCACGCGAAGTCATCGGTACCAGAAACAAATTCTAAGAAGTTAAGGTTATCAGTTCGGGCAAATAGTTTTGAAATCTAAATAAGTTTAAGAGGTATGCCTATCAAAATCACCCCTTACATTGTTGAGTTGACTCAACTATCTATACAAGCTTTTCTCTCTTTCGCTAAAGGTGATTAAAAAAGAGACCCCAAGGAACGCATGTCCCTTTAATTCTAACATTAGAAAGATGATTTGCATTTTGTATTGACATGGTCTGGAGATTAAATTTTGAAGATACTTCAGATTACTAATTATTATTATCCTAGAACGCGTAAGCTTTGGCGGTTTAGTTCAAGTTACATATAATCTTTCAAAAAACATGGTTAGACTGGGTCATGATGTAACTGTGTTTTCGACAGATGCGTATGATATTGGGTCTCATTTAAATTTGAAAGATAATTTTAGAATAATAGATGGCGCAAAAGTTTACTACTTTCATAATTTTATAAGGAGTTATGGCTTTTTCATAAACCCTGGAATAATAAGCGCTTTGCAGAAAAAAACAGCCGATTTCGACATAGTCCATCTTCATGAATATCGAACATTTCAGAACCTTGCATTCGCTTTTTTAAGAAAAGGCACACACCATATATCTTGTCACCTCATGGTGAACTTGAATACATAAACGAAACCTCGGATGTTTTCGCTTTGAGGCGTATTTTCGAAAATGCTTTTGGCAAAAAATTATTGTTAAACGCGAGCGCTTTATTTGCCCTAACTGAATTTGAGAAGACTCAACTGATTAAGATAGGCATTCAAGAAGAAAAAATTGAAGTAGTGCCTAACGGAATCAATTTGTCAGATTATACAGATTTGCCCGCTAAAAGTTCGTTTAAGAATCGGTTTAATATAGAATCGAGAAAACAAATAATATTATACCTCGGGCGAATCTCGGCTTCAAAGGGGCTTGATTGGCTTTTGAAAGCATTTGCAGAATTAGTCAAAAATTCAAAAATGGATGATTGCTTACTTGTACTAGCGGGATTCGATCATGGTTATCTGAATGAAACAAAATCTTTGATTAGACATTTGGAAATATCTGATTTGGTCTTGTTTACAGGAATGCTTTCAGAGAAAGAAAAGGTTAGTGCGTTTGTAGATTCAGCAGTTTGCTGTTATCTTGGTCAGATTGAGCCATTTGGGATTGTAACGCTGGAAGCTGCTGCATGTGGGACCCCTGTTATCGTATCGAAAGGAACTCCCATGGCTACAATTGTCGAGGCTGGCAAATTTGGTTTCCAGGTTAAATACGGCGATATTAATGAGCTCGTTGATGCAATACGAATCATTCTGCAGATCATAAACTTGCCCAGGAAATGAGTCGAAATGGACGCAGATACGTTAAAGATAATTTCAGTTGGAGTGAAATATCGGCTCGAATTGAGAAGATTTACTCACGAATCTTAAAATGAGTTGGATTATAGATTGTACAATGATTTTGATGCCATGATTCTTGGCACTCAAGATGAGCGTCTAAGTAACTTGAGATAGACTGTAAAGAGGCTTGTTCTGCAACGTAAATTTGACAATGGGTTTGTGGATAACTCTAATGTTTAATCTCGAATGTATTTTTTCAAAAAAATCTCCAACGCAGAGCGTGTTATTCAAGATGTGAAGTAATTCAAGTTACTAGTGGCTTATTGATTCAGGTTCCAGCCCTACTGCTCAATTAACTACTTGCCTGCCAAACTTTAAAAAAGAAAGATGCACGCTTTCTATGATTTTGTTAATTCTTGAAGACATAGATATGCACACGGGCGCATCAATTAATAGTTAAAGAATGAATTCTTGAAAAGATGTGGGGGTCTTTAAAAATGCGCGTTCTTTTCATATCAGTATACAATCCTTATGGAAAACATGGTACTGGCCCAGGAAATCACCTTCGGAATCTTTCCGAGGCGTTGCAAAATCTTGGATGCGAAGTTCACATCCTAATGCCAGGAAAAGAAACAAGCGTAAAAGAAAAAAATGGCATTATTCTTCATTTGCTAAAATCGCATTCTAAATTAATCGGTAGAGATATTCTTTTTTCTCTTTCTTGTTCCAAATTGGTCAACCAGATATGTGATGAATATGGGATAGATGTTGTTCATGGGGAGAGTGCATCGAGTTTTGGTTATGCGTTGCTAAATGGAAGAAAACGACCCTATGTGGTAACAATTCATTCAACTGCTTTTGGCGAAATTTCTTCTTATTCAACTGTTCCGTTTTCGAATATTACTTTTGGGATCGCTCGCGATGTGTTGGTTGTGCAACCAATTTGGCATTTCTTAACCAAAATAGAATGTAAATTTGCAGACCGCGTTGTTGCTGATAGCGAATCCATTGCCGAAGAAGCTAGACGCTACTATCGGTTAAAGGTTAACAAAGTCATACCTATCTATTGTGGGGTAAAACTGACAGACACCAATGAAAGAAGCGTTGAAAATCAAAATGCGCGAAATATATTATTTGTAGGTCGACTTGTCTGGAGAAAGGGAGCGTGGTACTTAATTGACGCGATACCACGCGTCTTAACCGAGTTTAAGGATACAAAAATTAAAATTGCGGGCTCCGGAGAACAAAAGCTCTTTTTGGAAGAAAGAACTAAAAAGATAGGGATCGACAAATCAATACAATTCTTGGGAAGTGTCTCTGCGGAAGACTTGCAACATCTTTATTCTGAAGCAGATATTTATGTTCAACCGTCCCTTTACGAACCACTTGGTATCGCTGTCCTTGAAGCGATGAGCATGGGAAAACCTATTATAGCCTCACGGGTTGGAGGGATTCCCGAAATGGTCACAAGTGGAAAGGAAGGACTACTCGTAGAACCTGGAAATTCTTTTCAGCTCGGAGAAGCCATCATACATCTTATTTCAGATTCGTCTTTAAGAAGAAGATATGGTCGTAATGCGAGAAGAAAGGTGGAAACCGAATTCACTTGGCAAAAGATTGCTCAACAGACCCTTAATTTATATGAAGATTTGTGTTCTACTAAAAAGTAACCAAACTAACTAGGCAACATGCGTTTACACAACCTATTTCTTACAATTGTATGTTTGGACGTGAGTATAAGTCGCCAGTGGTTGTCATGAATGGTTAATAATTAGTTTAGAAATAAACGAGGTTTTCAAACATGGTGATTGAACTCTTATTCGATGAAAGAAGTGCGCCTTAGAGGGTTAAGATCCTTCAATGTGCAGGAGGTATTTCAAGTATGAAGATTCTAATGATAGCGTGTGCGTATAAATGTGCAGGCGTGGCAGATTATACGGTAGATTTGAAGAGAACTCTGGAAAAGAACAACCGGTATAAAAATAGCTCTTTTGTCTGGAAGATGTCTTTGTGATAGGTTTACTAATGGGAAACTATATGAATGCGCTTACGTTAAAGACAAAAAGATCTCTACACCATTAGAAAGCTTCTTGAAAGGTTTTTCTTACTGGGCATACAGCAATGTTAACCAACCTGACATAATTCATTATCAGTCTGACCTCGGATCATTTGGAGCACTTCAACTTTTTCAATTGGCTTCATTGAAACAACATAAGTTGGTTGTAACAGTTCATGAAATTCAAAGTGGAGAAGGCAAAATTCCACAACCGATTTCTCATTTGCTTTGGCGACTAATCTTAAAAAAAGTCGATAGAGCAATTGTTCACTCACATTATAGTCAAAAAATCCTTCAAAGAATTTCAAAAAGTAAAAATATGATTGTGATACCTCATGGAGTTTTCTTAGGAGAATCATTTAATTTACCAAGGCAGGAGATTACTTTTCTTGGAAATCTTTATCCACGAAAAGGGTTCCTAACACTTCTGAAAGCTCTCGAAATTTTGAAAACAAACTATGGAACAAAAATAAACCTTAGTGTTTACGGTTCTTACTCACATGGTCAATTAGCTCAAGTTAAACCGTTGATTGAGAAATATGGCATAAGTGACAATGTCTATTTCGGCGGAAGATTGAGTAATGATGATTTCAACAAAAAAATTAGTGCGAGCATGTTTGTAGTGGCTCCTTATTACGACTCATTTGGAAGCGGAATTATCTTGAAATCTATGGCTCATGGAACACCTGTTGTGGCTACATCAGTTGGATCGATACCAGAATATGTTGGAAGTGCCGGAATATTAGTGCCGCCAGCAAATGCATTCAGACTTGCAGAAGGGATGAGTACAATGCTGAATGAGAAAAAGAAAAGGATTGCTATGGGTAATGAAGGTTTAAGAAGGGTTAGAGAAATTTATAGTTGGGAAAAGGTTGCATTTCGAACTTATGAGTTGTATAAGCAGATTCTTACTTAATAGTGTGCTCATTATTTTTCTGAAAGTTTTTCCGCGCTAATTAAATAGAAACTTACTGGTTGATGTTTTAGATGCTAAAAAAGTCGTTATTAACTTTACTTATATTTCATTTTATTCTATACTTAGTGGTTATATTAAATATTTTTGTTTTACGACAAATTGTTGTTTTCATCTATCTCTCGTTTGTTCCAGGTTTTGTTCTTCTTAAACTTCTAAAACTTACTAAAACTATGTTTGTGGAAAAAATTCTGTTTATTGTAGGCTTGAGTTTAGTATTTTTAATGTTCGCAGGTTTGTTAATTAATCAACTATTTTTTGCAATAGGTATTTTAAAGCCATTGGCCCCTACACCATTATTAATTTTCTTAAGTTTTTTTACGTTAGTATTTTCACTCGCAGTATACCGTCAAGATTTGACTTCAAATCTAAAACTAACTGGAAATTATTTTAATTTAAAGCATTTAGTTCCCAAATCAGTAATAATTCTACCCTTAATTCTAGGTGTAATAGGTTCATTATATACTAATGTCTATATTTTATCATTAATGATTTTTTCAATAGTTATCTTAATTGTGCTGAGTATTTTTTCAAATAAATTCAAATCTATCAAGTCGTTATCTGTTATACTTTTTTTAGTCTCTCTAACTCTTATTCTTCAAGTTTTATTAACCTCAAAATATATAATGGGTTGGGATGCTAATACTGAATACTATGTTTTTAAATTAACCGCAAATAGTGGACATTGGGCTCTCCTTTCAACTGTTACTAATTCACTAAGCATAGTCAACTATAGTTCTATGTTGAGCATAACTATTCTTCCTACAATATATTATTCTTTGATGAATACGAGTGGCGAGGTAATATTCAAAACTCTTTATCCATTTATTTTTTCTCTTGTTCCTGTTGCATTATTTACCATATATTCTAAGCAATTCGGTAAGACAGCTTCAGTTTTGTCCACTTTATTTTTTGTTTCTGGATCTTTAGTTTTTTATGGATTTGAGCCATTAAGCCTTAATAGGCAGATCATAGGAACGCTTTTTTTGGCTTTATCTCTTTTAGTTATACTGGATACGCGGTTACCCATTGGCAAACGAAGTTTTCTTCTTATTGTTTTTGGAGGAGCTTTGATTGTTTCTCACTATTCTCTAACGCTAATATACTTATTTTTAGTGTTTTCTCTTTGTATTATATCAAAAGTCAAAAAATATCATTACAATATTCTGAGTTTTAAATTGGTGTCATTGCTGTTTATAATGGCTTTCGCCTGGGATAGTTTTACTGGCTCAATACTGATTTCAATAACTCAATCTTTAAAAATTATATTTTCTAACTTTTTTTCAGATTTTGGTAATATTGCCTCTAGAGGAAGTTTGTTATCCGGTTCTCATCCTGCATATGGAAGTAACATTAATTTTGCGGGCAACATTAATTGGACATTTTTTATTTTGGCCAATTTATTCATTGCCATCGGGCTTGTCGGATTATCATTATCATTATTATTGAAATCAAAAAAGTGGTCTATTGACCCTAAGTATCAAATATTATGTGTTCTAAGCGGAGTCATTTTGTTGTTGTGTTTAGTTTTACCTAATTTTGCGCCAACTTTAAATTTCACAAGGTTTTATGCTATATCGCTTTTATTTTTGTCACCCTGTTTCGTTATGAGTGGAGAGTTGATAGTCGATATTGCTGAAGCCTTGTGGAAGAGAGTGACTAAAGGGTTTTTCCGGAAAAATACTAAAAAAATTACAAAACTACTCCTTTGTGTCGTGTTAATCGGCTATTTTCTCTCTCAATCAGGATTTGTCAATTTTGTTGCTGGGGCTGTTCCTTTGTCTTTCTCATTTGATTACACTCGGGCTAGGACTTCGTTTGATAAAAATGTTCAAATTGACTTCTCTCTTTCTTATATTTCCGAACCCGACGTTTTCAGCGCTGGTTGGTTACTGAACCATAAAGTTTACACTGCAGAGGTATTCGCTGATTTCGCATCTGAAACTCACGAACTTGTTAGCTACGGTTTAATTCCAAATAAACTATTAATTCCACTGACGAATACATCAATTCCTTCGAAAGGTAGCTTCATTTACTTAAGCAGTTTGAATATAGAGGATGGACTCATAACTACTTCCGTTAATGGAGGCTCTCTTTCAGGATGGTTTAACACATCTGAAACCGCGTCCCTCCTCAATCAAAACAATCTAGTATATTCAAATGGCAATAGTGAAATATGGTATGTTGTACCAGTCAATTGATTCACTTTATTCGCTTTGTTTTTATGTGAACTGGAGTCTCTGCTTACCCTGGTAGGTAAGTCGTCGTCGATGTATGCCGCTTGAACTAGGCTTTTACACCTGAAAAAAACGGATTTTCTCACAATTGTAATGGTTAA
This sequence comes from Candidatus Bathyarchaeota archaeon, assembly GCA_963809455.1. Taxonomy (GTDB): domain Archaea; phylum Thermoproteota; class Bathyarchaeia; order Bathyarchaeales; family Bathycorpusculaceae; genus Bathycorpusculum. Next base: position 100,768 of record CAWEJP010000004.1, read on the forward strand.
TGGTAAATCCCGTTCATAGGTTTTCGCTGTCTATGCGTTCCTTCACCTGCAGAAATGCGGTTCGGATTTTGTACAAGTAGTCGCATACAGTTTGCAGACCGATTTCTTGCTTGAGCCTTTTCTCGGTCTTTGACAAATGATATCTGATCCAGCTGGTGTAGCTGTGGGTTATCAAAATTAACTCTTTCCAGAAATCTACAATGAACTACAATCTTTTGTAGCTATTTTAGGAATAAGCCGACACTTTTTTTTCCCAATTTTTTAATGGGGCGAATTGGGTTCTCCTTCCAGCACCAAAAGGCTGCTCAAAAGAACTAAAAACGTCCAGTGAAAGCTTTTACCGATTTTTAATATTTTTACTGCCCAATGACATTGATTGTCGGTGTTATAGTGAAGGTTACGCTGAAAGTGTCACCTGGCTGAAGAGTCATGGTGCATCCTGTAGCGGTGAAAAGAGTCACTCCGTTTTGAGCAATGACCGAGACTGTTCCAGCAGAAATATTCAATACTTTAGGTGATTCTGTGTTTATGTACACTCTTCCACTTATCCACGCAAAGGTGCTTCCTGAATCGACGATGTAATTTGTACTGCCTGAAATAGGGCTTGCGATGTATCCGACGGGATTATACCCTGTATTATTATAAATGCTCGTAGCTATTCCTGAATCACTTATTTTGTTCCAAGTACATTGAACAAGGTTATTGCTTTGGATGATGGTGTTCGAGCTTCCTGAATTTACTAGTATGCCCGCATTTCCTTTAATCTGGTTTAACTCAACAAAATTGCCGTGACCCTCAACTGTTATTTCGTACCAATCCATATTTGTTGCAACAATTGTGTTGTTACTAATTTGGTTATTGTCAGATGAGCCAAGATATATTGCACCCGATACGGCATAAGAGCTGTTCAATATGTTTCCACTGACCAAATTGTTGCTTGCGCCCGAAAGAACCATAGCGTTTGCGTTTCCCCCTAAGTAATCATATTGAGTAATTTGATTTTCATTGACAATATTGTAGCGAGATTGAATGTATATTCCTTGGTTGCAGTGTTCAATATTGTTAAGAACAATAGTGTTTGAATTGGAATTTGCTGAGACCGTTATTCCTGAGTTTGAATTTAGGATGTCATTTTCATTAATATTGTTATAGTTGGTATTAACACCTATTCCAACATTGCAATTCTTAATAGTGTTTAAAGAAACAGTGTTCAAGTCTGCGGGACCATATAGAGTTCCATCGACGGCATTAAGCGTTATTCCTATGTCACAGTTGGTCATTGTATTTCCAGTCACTGTGTTGTTTCCCCCTCCTTCAACCGCTATGCCCCAATTGGCGTTATTGTAGCCTGTAGTGCCGTTCATGTCATGAACGTAATTGTTTTGGATGATATCTAAATATCCAGCGTTGGATATGCCTACATCGCCACAGTAAGCTACTTCGTTATTTGTGGCATAAAGGGCTTGCTCTGGTTGATTTGAATTTGAACCACTTCCAAGCATCATCCCATTCCAACCACAATTAATAATTTTGCTGTTCGTTACTCCATCATGAACAACATTACCGAATGTGAAGAAACCATATTGCCTACAATTATAAATGTACGCGCCTGTAACATAACAGTTACTTGAATTTGTGATTTCTATGCTACCCATACCATCAACATCAATCCCTTGATTGTTCGCATTGCCGTTGATTGTCGGGTTCTGAATTAGCCAGTTGTTTGCGCTATCAAGGCATATCGCGGGAGTATTCATACCATTTGCTATGAAGAGCAAAGCACCGTTTTGGAATGCAAGAGTGATGTTATTTTTGTTTATGCCGGTGATGCTTCCACTCAGGTTGTAAATTCCAGAATTGAATTGGATACTTTGGTCTTGAGTAAGGTTGTCAATTGCTTCGTTTATGACTTGAGTTGCATTTGTGCTTTGGCAGTATATTTGTCCTGTAATTCCATCTGTCATTTGGATGTTTGAGCCTGAGATGTTTATGATGTATGTATATGTTTTGTTGTGGTTTGTTCTATGACTCCGGTAAAGGGTAAAGTCGTACTTGTTTCAAGTTGACCAGCTCCAGTTGGGAAACCTGTTAGTAGTAGCAAGATGCATGATGCTAGCGCTGTTAGCATGTAAATTTTGGTTTTCATGTTGTGACCCTTAAGTTGATTCCATAACCGCAATATTGGTATATTGTATATTAACACTCGCTACTTAATAAAAATTGAGAATGTGCAATATTGAAACAGAATTGAGTTATGATGGTTAATGCCGCCGACAGGCGCACAAAATAAGCATCAAAAATTCACTAAGGTCTCTTTTAGAGCAATAACAGAAAAATGAGAGGATGTTTGTTGGTTCGCAAAGTTATAATTCCAGCTGCAGGTTTGGGAACACGGCTGTTTCCAGCGACTAAGGAGCAACCTAAAGAGATGCTTCCAATTTTCTCAACTACACCAAAGGAGGACTTGTTAGTGAAGCCTGTTGTGCAGTTGGTTTTTGAGCAATTGTATGATGCTGGGCTTCGTGAGTTTTGTTACGTTGTGGGTAGGGGCAAACGGGGTATAGAAGACCATTTTACTCCTGATGCCCACTGTATTACAACTCTTGAAGACATGGGTAAAAGTGGACAAGCCACTGATCTGAAGGTTTTTTATGAGAAACTTGAGACTTCCACGTCTATGTGGGTTAATCAGCCTGAACCGAAAGGGTTAGGAAATGCGGTGTTAATGGCTCAACCGTTCGTTCAGAACCAAAGTTGCTTGGTGCACGCTGGGGATAGCTGCATAATTTCAAGAGATATGGATTACCTAAAAAAACTGCTTGAAGCCTTTAAACGGTTGCAATGCGGATGCTGCATTTCTGGTGCTGGAGATTGAGAATCCCACTCAATATGGTATTGTTGAAGGAGATGAGGTTGAGCCGGGAATAATAAAGGTAAAGTCGGTTGGTTGAGAAACCTGAAAAACCCAAGACGAACTGGGCGATAATGGCAATGTATGTTTTTGACCCAATTATTTTCAAGGCATTAGAAGCAACAAAACCCGGAAGAAATGGAGAAGTTCAGCTTACTGATGCGATTCAAAAGCTTGTTGACTGGGGCTTAAAAGTATATGCTGTTAAATTGGATGGTGGGTATTCGCATTTAGATATTGGGAGTCCGGAGAGGTATTGGCAAGCCTTAGAATTGTCTCATAACCAGTTTTGTAAGAGGTCAAACATTTGATGGATGAAATAATCAGCAAAGATCTTGAAACTATAAAAAGTGTTGTTAAACGAGGTGCTTTTGAAGAAAAGAATGTGCTTGTCACTGGCGGCGCTGGGTTTATTGGCAGTTGGCTCTGCGATGTTCTGGTTGATTTCGGTGCTGAAGTAACTGCGTTAGACGATTTTTCCACTGGCAGAATGAAGAACATTGAACATCTAAGCGGGAAAGAAAGTTTTAAACTTGTTAAATCAGACGTTTGCAAGTTCCAAAGCGCCGAAAAATACGATTTTATCCTTCACATGGCTGGACATGCATCGCCCGACGAATACCAGGCTCACCCAATCGAAACACTCCAAACAAGCGCCTTGGGCACTTTTGCTATGGCGGAGTTAGCAAGAAAAAACGACGCCACACTACTGTTTGCTTCAACATCAGAAACCTACGGCGACACAGAGGTAATTCCGACTCCTGAGACTTATTGGGGAAATGTTAACCCGATTGGTCCCCGTTCATGTTATGATGAGGGAAAACGTTTCGCTGAAGCTCTGCTTATGGCTTATAGCAAACAATATGGGTTGGATGTGAGGGTGCCAAGAATCTTCAATTCCTATGGTCCACGCTTAAGGGAAGATGGATTGTACGGCAGAGCCCTGTCCCGCTTTATCCAGCAAGCAATAACTAACCAACCCATAACCGTCTACGGCAACGGAAAACAAACCCGATCATTCTGCTACATAACCGACACAGTAACAGGCTTAATGCTGCTCACTACAACACCAAAAGCCAAAGGCGAAGTCGTAAACATCGGCAACTCGCAAGAAAAAACCATCCTTGAACTCGCAACAAAAATCAAAGAAGTTACAAAATGCAAATCAGAAATAACCTTCCATCCCTTACCGAAAGATGACCCAAAAAGACGCTGCCCAGACACAAACAAACTCGAAAAACTCGTCCAATGGAAACCAACCGTGAGCTTTGAAGAAGGACTCAAAAAAACAATAAACTGGTTTAAACAAAAGATTGAAAATTAGCCCAAATCAACGTCAAACTTCAGATTTTTTGTGCCAGCAGTTGCGGTTTTTCTATACTGCAATAGTTTGAAAGAAGAAGAAAGTTGCTGCACGGGCACTTCTTCTTCTCGTTCTGTTTTTCTCGCGGCTGCTTCAGCTTCCTCAGACATAGCAGGTTTTTGTGCATAGCAAATTTTTTCACTAGCGGAGCTCAGATTTTTGGCAATTAAAATTATTTGTGGTAGCGGTGGTTGTTGTGGAGGTTTTTAGTTTTGGTTGGCCGTTCTAAATTGGTTTTAGTTTGAGTTTTTGAGTCGTATGCCTTTGAAGCCTTGACCTTCCCTACCGATCCTACTATAACCGTCAAAAAACATCAATTCATTTCCAAGTTTTGTTGTTCTATTAACAAATATTTAGAAAATTACCTAATCTCATCATCATTCTTTGTTTCAGGAAATGGTGTGCACCTAAATAAGTTCAGTTAAGATTATATTTACAAATTATCTGTAATCGACAAATAAAAGATAGCTTAGGTGCTCCCTCTTTGGGGGTTTTGGATAAAATAGGTTGTTCAGAGGATTTAGCCTTCAAGCGAATGTTTGGAATTAAGATATATAGGAACAGTCAGCGTGTGAAAAAATTGCTGCGCTTATCGAAAATAGAAACACTCAAGGTTCCTATAACAAAGATTGAAAGCAAAAAGCTAATTGGGTGTATAGTTGTATATATTCGAATAGCTGGAATATTAATTGGGAAACCCCAATGGTGTTGAGCTTTCTATTGATGATAACATCAGAAAACTCATCTCGAAAGCAACGAGTCAGCTTGTAATTGTATCTGGACCTATATCTATCAGGAAAATCGTCTGCGATTAAGAGATTTCTCGATGAATACAATGTAATCATTTATTATCAAATCCCAAACGAAGACCTTCACAAACACGAAGAACTTTGCAAGACTATTCACGAAATTCTCAAATCAAAGACAGCCCGGCTATATTATTGATGGAACATCATACTCTTATCAATTATATTTACTCTGGGGAATTCGAAACTGATTACAAATTAAAAGATAACAAAAGAAGCTGGGCCGAAAAATTCAAAAGAAATTTTTCACAGTTTATTGAAAAATGGACCAAAGACAACAATGCAACGGAATTTGTTACAAATTTTCTCGTAAATCCTTACTCTGAACCTCCTCAGAATAAACAAACTATTATCCACGAAAATGAGAAAGTCTCTTCGATTCATTATCTTATTTCTAATAACTTAGATTACCAAAAAGACCTAAAGGATACAGATAGACTCTTCAATTTCTTTTTAGAAAAAGCGTGTCTCAACGATTTACAAACAATAAAGATTGAAAAATGGAAAAAAGAAATTATCAAGCTATCGACTTACGACGAGAGATTTTTAATCCATAAAAAACAATTGAAAGGAGGTCTTAATTTCGTAATCCCATCTCTAATTGATAAATATATTCAAGATTTCAAAGACAAAGAAGACGACTACATTTCTATTCAGCCCTCAAAAGATGAAGAAAGTTTCAAGTATCTGCTCTCCTTTTTTGGTTTATCTCTTTTTGCAGAAGGCACCAGAGAAAACCTGAAGAAAGCATTACCTGAAATAGCCGACGTGCTTGCGGCTGGAGGTGGCGTTGTTTTCGGTTCAATTGCAGGCATCGTTCTTTTAGGTATTTCCGCTCTGTTTGGATACCACGCGGGAAAGCAAGGAGAAATCTTTTGAATCTTATATGAAAACTCACATGGCTTGGAATAATCTATCAGACGATAAAAAGAAAATCATGTCAAGCAGGATGGATGAAAAGTTCCATTTACCACCCTACTCAAGTTTCGAGTTTCTTTCTGGATGGCTGGGCAGTAAAGACTTTGACAAGGAAAAACTCTGGGAAGAACTTAAAAAAATAAACATAGATGAACTAAAAAAAGTGGTAGCGGCAAATGAGGCGTTGAAAGATGAAGTTCACAGAATAAATGAGGAAATTATTCAACTAAGTAGAAGGATGACAAATGTCGAACAAGCTCAAGAAGAACTAAAAGAAGATGTGATAGAACTAAAAGAAAACCAACTAGAACTAAAGCAAAGTTTTGACAAAATAACTATACAACTTGAGACAGCAGGTGTTCAGCAATCAATCCAACAAAATGTTATTCATAATCACGATGAACTTGTAAGTTTCCTTGAAATGTCTTGGGTAAAAGAAAGACCCCCAGTTACTTCTTGTAGCATGGATGATAAAATTGATAATATTGTACAATGCATAAAATCAGGTCAAAAGGTCGTTATAACTGGCGAAGCTGAAATTGGCAAAACAACCTTACTCTATTTAGTATGTGTCAAACTCCTGGAGCTTAGAATAGTATTGTACACGAGCCTGGGGCAGTTCGATCAGCCTAACGCTGTTTTAATTGTGACCCATTTAGCAAGAAAACCACGTTTAAGTGAAGTGTGTACCAAGAATGCAATCGCAACCTCCACATCAGAAGAATGGGAAAACAGATCGCAAGGAGCACAAGGATGGGTGGAATTTGAGCTTTCCGGAAAAGAGTATGAGACGGTTACTCTAACAAACATACTAATTTCTTCGTTAAAACAAAAGAACATCCAAGCAACCAAGGAAGGTATAACAATAGCAGTTGAAAAAAGCGAAGGCTCACCTGGATATCTAATTATATTAACGGAATACCTAGAACAAATTAAATGCATCCTAACAGAAGAGACCGCTCTACGCGTGCCAAAAAGAATATACCAAATTGAAGCTCAGCAACTAAAATACATAAAAGAAGATTCTTTATCAATTGCCATTCTCTACGCACTTGCCAAAACAAAAAGATTAAGGCTGCACGCGAGACAGATAAAGATTCTACTTAATTTGTTTGAAAACTCAAAAGAGCTATCCTTAAAAAGCCAAGGAAACGCCTGGGCGTTTTTCACATATACTGATGTTGACATATACGGGCTGTCACACGAATCTATGAAAGACGTATTGCTAAAAGACTGGAAAACTTTGGGACTAGGACTTGAACCTCATTCTTTGATAGATGTAAGAAATATGTTAATTCACAACAAGCTAGGAATCGACCTTTGTTAACTCAAGTTTGGAGTTTTCAAATCTAAAGCCGGATAGTGCCTTGCGCTTAGCACTGGTTACACTTGAAAATGAGCCAGACTTAGCTAAAAATATGTTAGCATCGATTTTTAAAACTGATCTTCCTCTCAATATTGAACCCGACTTAATAGAATTAATTTCAATAATGAATGAAAAAGCAGTTAAAAAGTATCTGCATGAAATTAACTTACATAAACTTTCAAAAATGTTGACTGCACACTTTTATTCTTCTCCAAACTTCGATTTGCTTTTATGTAACGTCATGCTCGAGAAACTTGAATCATTACCGCAACTATTTGTAAGTCTGCGTTACGGAAACATCAAAGATCGAATAAAAACCTTGTTTGGGTGGTTCTATGTAGAAAATGGACAAACCGTTAAAGGTATAGAATATTTGGAAGAAGAAATTGAAAATTTGAGAACTAAAAGAGAACCAAGTGCTTTGGCGCATGCGCTATATCATCTTGGTTCAGCATATATTCAGATGCTACAAAATGAAAAAGCATTAGAAAGTTTATTGGAAGCAAAAAAGATACTTGAAAGAATTGACCCAAAAGGAAAATTATTAGAATTTGTATCCAATGCTCTTAAAATACAAAATGATTTAGAACATGGCACGTTTTTGCCTGAACTCTCGATCAGTGAAGCTAAGGAGATATTTCAAGAATTAACTGATGAAGACGAGAAGGAATCCTTTCCTGCCCTTTTATCCTTTGAAAGCTTTGCTAGTCTAGGACTCGCTTGTTTTTCAAAAGGAGAATACGACATATCATTAGAAAATTTTGTTAAAGCAGTGCAGGTATCACGAGAAATAATCCAAAGAGACAAGAATTTTTTGCCTCGTTTGGCTGGCACTCTCTATCTTTTAGGAGGTGTTTACACTGCGAGAGGAGATAAGGAAAAAGCTATTGAAAGCTTTACTGAGTCAAGGAAGATATTGCAAAAAGTAGGCTTAAGCTCACAGTATTTATTAATCCAAGCCTTAAACTTAATGCTTCTCGAAGCCGCCTATAATGACAAGAAAATGTTGGATTCTGCCAATGAATGTCAGGCAGAACTTTGGAAGACATTTGAGAATTTCGACTTAAACAAGGAAATCGATAAGGTAACAGCAGACAAAACATTTTCAATACTTTGTACTCATTATATTTCAAACGGGCGATTTGATGTAGCGGAAAAATGTTTCACCGAGTCAAACAAGATTTACGAAAAATTAGACAAAAATAGTGGGGCGAAGAAAGTGCAATTGAAAGCTGCTGTTTCTAAACTTATCAATACACTTTCTGAGACCATTAAAGCAAATCCTTTTGAACAATTCCCATATTCCTTCGCTGATACACAAACTAAAATCGGCTTCACATATTATATTCTGGCGCGGCTTGAATCTAAAGTTGAGAACTTCGAAAAAGCAACAGAAGCGTATAAAGAAGCATTGAAAGTATATACTATCGACAAGTTCCCAATAGAACATGTAAATACCCAAGATAATCTTGGCAATGTCTATTATTTTCTTGCGCAGACTGAAGACAAGAACACAAAATTAACCAAAGCAATTGCAGCTTATTCAGAGGAGCTTAGTGTTTATACTTTTGAAAAGTACCCTGTAGATTATGCGATAGTTCAGATCAACATTGGAAACAGTTATTATCTTCTTGGGCAGGTAGAGGATAAGGTTGAGAACTGCAAGAAAGCGATCAATGCGTACATAAATGCACTTCGAATCTACAGCTTAGATCAATTTCCATTAAATTATGCGGTTGCCCAGATCAACATTGGAAATACTTATAATCTTCTTGCGGAAATGGAATCCAAGCGTAAAAATTCTATTGAAGCTATAACAGCTTATTCAGAAGCCTTTAAGATTTATACTTTTGACAAATTTCCGATGAAATTTGCTGAGGTCCAGTTTGGTCTTGGAATATCTTACTTCTTATTATCAGAAGTTGAGGATAAGGTTGAGAACTGCAAGACAAGCAATCAATGCACACAAAGAAGCACTTAGAATATACACTTTTGAACAATATCCACTATACTATGCGTCGGGACAAAAAGAAATTGGGGACGCCTATCATCTTCTTGCGCAAGTTGAGAGTAAAGTTGAGAATTACAAAAAAGCTACTTTGGCTTATTTAGAGGCGCTTAAAATCTATAACTTTGAGGCATATCCTGTAGAATACGCTTTTATTCAAAATAAGCTAGGCCTTACCTATTATTTCCTTGCTGAGGTTGAAGACCAGAGCTTAAATTCTACAAAAGCAATTTTAGCTCATTGTGAAGCACTTAAGGTCTACACCTTTGAGCGATATCCAATAGAATATGGATATACTGAAAATAACCTTGGAAACGCTTGCTACCTTATGGCCCAAATAGAAGCTAAAACTAACAATTGCAAAATGGCAATCGCTGCACATTTAGAAGCGCTTAAGGCATACACTTTCGAAAAGTGGCAAGAAGAATATGCCCTTGTTCAGAATAACCTTGGAAAGGCATACTATTTTCTTGCACTAATTGAAGAAAAAATCACAAACTCAAAAAACGCGATCAAAGCTTATTCAGAGGCACTCAGGATTTACACTTTTAATCAGCACCCCCTCTATTATGCAAGGACTCAAGAAAATCTTGGAAACGGATGCTACCTTTTAGCGGAAGTCGAAGATAAAGCTGAAAACTATGAGAAGGCTCTTACCTCTTATTTAGAAGCTCTTAGAGTTTATACGTTTGAACAATATCCGGCAGAATATGCCCATGAGAAAAATAATGTTGGAAACGCATATTATTTGTTAGCTGGAGTTGAAGCAAAAGCTGAGAACTGCAAGAATGCTATCAACGCATATTTAGATGCACTAAGAGTTTATGCTTTCGAACAATATCCCGAATGTTACGCAATAGTTCAGAACAATCTTGGCAACGCAAAACAACGTTTGGCAGAAGTCGAAAACACACCTTAAAACCACTGCCCTGTCTTATAAAAAAAGAATTTTGTTTTAGTTGAGAAATTCTCTAAATTTTTTAAAAGCCACAACCGAGATGGACCGTTGCCGAGGGATGACCCAAAAAGACGCTGCCCAGACACAAACAAACTCGAAAAACTCGTCCAATGGAAGCCAACGGTGGCTTTGAAGAAGGACTCAAAAAAACAATAACATGGTTCACAACAAATGGCTTGAAAATTAACCCCATTCAGCGTTAACGCTTCAGAATTTTTTTGTGCCAGCAGTTGCGGTTTTTCTATACTGCAATAGTTTGAAAGAAGAAGAAGATTGAAATTTTTTTTTCGCTCTTCTTCTACCTGTTCTATTTTTGTCGGCTCCCCAGCTACCCCAGACAACGCAGGTTTTTGTGCATCGCAAATTTGGGACATGTTTGTTTCTTAACAGGATTTAATTTTCATATTCGATTGGGAATCAAACAAATAAAAAAATGATTAGTAAAATAGGTCGCTAATTATCTCTTTTTTTGTTTTGGTTTATGTGTGCTTGCTCATTTGCTCTCGAATCAATTGACATTTTTCTATACTCACGATACGTGAGTCAGCCTTAAAGCGCCATCAAACTGATTTAAAACGCAAAAAGGAGAAGAAAAATGAAGTTATTAAATGTAAGAGCAAAAAAATTCTCTATTGCGATGTTGTTGATATTAACTATAACAGCAACAATTCTGACGTTTCCTACCGCTATTGCTACAGTAGTTAACCACACCTCATTCATCTATGCCTTTGTAAGCCCAAGCGCCATTGGAGTAGGTCAACAAATTTTGCTTGTTTGCTGGACCGCTGACCTGCCGCCAGACATCGGAGAAACAGCAGGCTTAGTCCAAAGCTCAACATCTAGAGCTGCATGGTACGGCATAACCTTCAATGTTACAGCACCAGATGGAACCAGTGAAACATTTCCAATATCGGTGACCGATCCAGTAGGCGGCGGATATGTGGGCTACACTCCTACAATGGTTGGCACATACACAGTCACAGCAAACTTCCCAGCCGTATGGAAAAACAGCACTAACCCAACTGTATCCACAGAAACCGGTTATCCAAGCCTATACCAACAATACTACACCGCCGCAGTAAGCGCACCGGCAACTTTCACAGTACAGCAGTCGCCTGTCGCAGAATGGCAAGAGGCTCCTCTTCCAACAGATTACTGGACACTACCAATAAACGACTTGAACAGAGGCTGGAACGTATTAGCAGGTAACTGGCTAGGCGGTGCAGCACAAAATGTTGGTCCAACTACAAACTTCGGCTATGGCATCGGACCCGAGAGTGCTCATGTCATGTGGACCAAACCATTCTATGCAGGCGGCATAATGGATGAAAGATACAACGATACAGGCTATGAAACCTACTTTTACCAAGGTCTCATGTTTGCTGACAACGCCCAAGAAGGTATTGCACCAATAATTCTCAATGGACAACTCTTTTACGACTACCGAACAAACGCACACCAATGGCAAGGCTACAACTGCGTTGACCTATACACTGGAAAAACCATTTTCTATGACAACGAAACAACACCTTCATTTGCACAGATATACAATTACGAATCGCCTAACCAGCACGGAGGCTTCCCCTACCTTTGGCGAACATCTGGAATAAACCTGCCATCCAACATTACAAGCAGTCTAACTTGGGAAATGGTTGATGGATACACAGGCAATGCTATATGCGACATAGCTAACGTTTCCTCTGCCGGCACAGCAGTCTATGGACAAGATGGAAGCATACTGAGATACAACCTAGTTAACAAAGGAACAACTGCAGCACCAAACTACTACTTAACTGTGTGGAATACCTCAGCAATTCCCTCGATGCTTTCGGGAACTTCAGGAACCAATTACTGGTCCTGGAGACCCGCGGCTACTGGCGAAAGCAGACAATCCCAACGCGGCGCAGTATACCAACAAATGTACGTACATGATGGAAACAAAGGCTGGTCTCTAAACGTCTCTATACCCAGCGTAATGGGTCCAACAAATGCCGTAATTAATGAAACAGGCACCATCCGCGCAGTTCGCGAAGGACAATTTGTCATAATCGGTACATCCGGCCAAAACAATGAATTTGGAACCGCTCCCACAAGGCTAATGTGCATTAGTCTGGAACCTGGAAAGGAAGGCACAAAACTTTGGACATCATCAATAACACCACCTTACGCATCAACGGCCTCTAACGCAACCATCACATTGGGAACTGTAGACCCAGAAGACGGCGTAGTTCTCTATAAATCCGCTAAACTCCTAACACGATGGGCCTATGACATGAAGACCGGACAACTCTTATGGACAAGCCAACCTGAATCAGCAGGCAACTTCTACGGCATGACTGACAACATCTATGAAGGCAAATTGCTAACATGCGGCTACGGCGGCGTACTCCTCGCATACAACATAACCACAGGACAAATCCTATGGAACTACACCGCTAAATCTGAGGGCTTTGAATCACCCTACGGCGGCAACTATCCCATGGCTATAAGCAACATAGTCGACGGCAAAATCTACATTGGCGCTGGCGAGCACTCATGGACACAGCCACCCTGGCGAGGTTCAATCCTTCAATGCATCAATGCAACAAACGGAGCATTAATATGGAACTTCCCAATCGCCGGTGTTTCGATGCCATCAGGCAACGCAGGCAACTACTTCTCAATCTCAGACGGATACTTAGTCGCCCTCAACGGCTATGACGGACAAATATACTGCATAGGCAAGGGACCAAGCGCCACCACAGTCTCAGCGCCCCAACTAAACCCAACTCTTGGATCAAGCGTAACAATTACTGGCACAGTCACTGACCAATCAACTTCTGGCAAACGTAATGCCGAAGATGAGCTAGTATTCGCATTAAAAGGCACGCCTGCAATCTCCGACGGCGATCAAAATGCTTGGATGCAATATCTCTTCGAGCAACAATCACTACCGAAAAACGCCACGGGAGTTCCAGTGTCAATAGACGCCATTGATCCTAACGGCAATTACATCCATATTGGCGACGTCACAAGCGACATAACAGGCACATATGGCTGCAACTGGACGCCACAAATTCCAGGAACCTACCATATCACCGCAACCTTCAAGGGATCTGCATCCTACGGCTACTCATTCGGTCAGACATACATGAGCGTCTCAGACGCAGCACCGACAGCATCACCGTACCCAGTGACAGTTCAACCACCAACAGAAACATACTTCACCATTTCAACAATAGTCATTGTAATCGCAATAGTAGCAGTCGGCGCAGTCTTGTTCATTGCAATTAGAAAGCGACCATAAAAAACAAACAACACCATCTCCTTCTTTTTTAATTCTAATTTTTGACTAGGCTTAGTTATGTTTGCGTATTTTGCCTATCAAACTCAAGAGAAGTAGTAGTCGAAACGTTTTTTTTCTCTTCGTCGACTACTTCTAAGCCTAACTGCTCAATTTTCTTGTAAACAGCATCTATCTCCAGCGCATATACTTGGTAAACTGAATTCGGTTGCCACTGCGAAGTTTTCTTTTGAACTTTACTTTCTTCATAGGGCGGCATCTAAAACAATCTGCCTTCCCCAACCTTTCCCAGACGCACCAAGACCCACACAGACGCAACCAAAACATGCCTCAAAGCCCAAACAGAAAAGCAACCCAAAACACAGACTCCGCAGCAGTGGTGCAATTAACTGTCTTCTTCTATCAAACAAAGATGCTTTCAAAATCAAACGGTTAAACATCAAAGGTTTGCACATCCTCGATTAATTGGAATCCTTCTTTTCGGCATTTGTTTGCAACCTCAGAAAAATGGCTAACCGCTTTATCGTGGCAGTAGTAGCCGTTGCCAAGTTGGTATTTGGCTTCTCGTGCGCAGCCGTATTTGTCGCATGGATGAGGCTCATTGGGCGGCAGACAGTGTTAGTGGATTGGCTCAGGCTCAATTTACCAACCTTTTTTGTTTTCGGTCAGTAGGCGCCAGAGAAGTTGTTTTTGTTGTTGTTGTTGCTGCTGCATTTGCATTCTGCATACCGGTTGCAACAACAATCAAACACTAATTCTTATCAAAATTAATAGCAAAATTAGAAAAAAATTGAGCCGTTATAATTCTCCATCATCTGAGATGGTGAGCTCTCTTCCACTATTTTTATATTCTTAGATTACCAGTATACCTCTTAAGAGGTATTGAATTGGCTAAGGTCAGCGTATATGTCGACGATGCCGTGTGGGCAAGCTTCAAAGAACAAGTATTTCGAAAGCACGGGAATATGCGGAAACTTAGCAGTGAAGTTGAAACACTTCTGAAAGCCTCAATTTTGCAAAACCAAATGATTTCAGCGTTCGAAAAAATGGGCGTTATAGCTAAAGGGACTTCTTCCTCACAAGAAATAAAAGCTCTAAGACCTAAACTGAGGGGTTCCACATCTGAAGAGATAGTGAAGGAAATGAGGCATAGACGGATTGCTCAAACTTTATCTTGACACGGGAGCTTTTCTAAAACGGTATACCGTTGAACCGGGCACAGAAGCAATAGATACAATCTTTGACAAAGCAGAAACAGGCGAACTAACAATCGTTACTTCTCTTTGGAACATAGGGGAAGCTTTGGGGGTTCTTGATGAGAAACGAAGACGACGCTGGCTAACAGATACAGAATTCGAGCAAACACTTACCCTCTTTGCGGATGAAATGCTAAAACTCATGCGCCTAAAAACCCTGGAAATAACACCTATCTATACATCAATTTTAACCAGCGCATGGAACGTAATCATGGATTGCCATATCTACGAAGCTGACGCACTTCAAATAACAACCTACAACTACAACGCCAGCAAAGCCCTAATTACCAGCGATAAAAGATTGGCCCAAATAAGCAAAGAAACAGGCATAAAGACAATTCTCATTCCAAACGATGAACACGAACTTAAAGTTCTAATCGATGACAAAATTTCAGAAAACGAAAAATCCAAAATAACTGACTGTTAAAAACACAATTCATATCTAAAATTACAATCTACTGTTTGTGCCGTCATCATTCTCCAGTTTCAGGAAATGGCGAGCACCTAAACTTGACTGCGTTAAACTATTATACAAAACGTTAAGGAGTCTTATTCCCGTATGCTTTTAGTTTAAGAGCATGATTTTTTAAGTAGCATGTTGCCCTGCGAGTTTATAAACGATCAATACAAACCTGAAATATTTAAGTAGTACTTTATGCAAAGGTTGTACTTGAAGCCGAGGTTGGATTATGGACGCTCTGGTTACCCGCAAAGGTCAAGTCACCATCCCAGTTGAATTAAGACGCCAATACAAAATAGTAGAAGGCATGAAATTAACCGTCGAAGATTCCCCCTCAGGCATAGTTTTCAAGGTTACTCCAAAAATCGAAGACTTAGCAGGCATAGATGCCCACAAAATCACCATAAAAAAAGCAGTGGAAATCTTAGATAAAATGCGTGCCCAAGACAGATACTAACATGCAAGCCATAATAGACACCCGGTTTTTAATCACACATTTTCTTGCCCCTGATGAAGAAACAAAAAAGTGGACCAAAACAACACTAGAAACTCTTCAAAGAGAACCTAACCTGGGCATTATACCATCCATAGTAATTCATGAATTCTATAAGTTTGAAATGCAAACCCTCGGAATAGACGTTGCCAACCTCAGAATAAACATCATTATGAAATCAAATTTAACCATAACAGACTTGGACTCAGCGATAGCTATTGAAGCCGCCCGATTAAGATGCAGGTATGCAGACTTGCCCACAGCAGACGCCATCATAGCTGCCACCTCCATCAACTCATCAGCCAACTTTGTCCTAACCGACGACAAACACATTAAACAAATCAAAGAAACCAAAACCAAGTGGATATAAACATAAGTGCAAATCAATCAATTTTCTTGTTTCCCAATTTTTTCAAAAAAATAATAAAGAATTGGAAATTAGTTGTGCCGTCATTAATCTCCAGTTTCAGGAAGTGGCGAGCACCCAAAGTTGACTTCGTACTTGTTTTTCTCTTCGATCAATCACGCTTAATGGAAGTTGTTTATTGGGTGCCTGTGAGTGTTACGGGGCAGCTAAACGTTGTGAGGCTGCCGGTGTTTAATGCTGATGTTAAAGTTAGTGCTGCTTGAATCGATGACCCAGCGTTTAGGCTGGTGTTTTGTTGGTCAAGTTAGAGAAAATGCAAATCTGAAATAACGTTCCATCCGTTGCCGAGGGATGACCCAAAAAGACGCTGCCCAGACACAAACAAACTAGAAAAACTTGTCCAATGGAAGCCAACGGTTAGCTTTGAAGAAGGACTCCAAAAAACAATAACATGGTTCAAACAAGAAATTGATGATTAGCCCAAATCAACGTCAAGCTTCAGAGTTTTTTGTGCCAGCTACGGTTTTTCTAAACTGCAATAGTTTGAAAGAAGAAGAAGATTGAAAAAATTTTCGCGGCTCTTCTTCTTCTACCGGTTCTGTTTTTTCGGCTCCCAAACTACCACAGGGCAAGCAGTTTTTTAGGCATTGCAAATTTTACCCCAGCGGAGCCCAGATTCGTTGCAAAAGCTTGCTTACTCAAGAAACGAGATTGTTTATTCAAAGATCTTTAGCTCAGCAGTATAGTTTTAGGTAGATTGGGTTTTTTATGAAACAACATACTTCCCTAATTTTTGATAGTTGATTGCTATAAAGGTTCTAGAGTTATTTTTTAGCGGAAACTAGAACAATCCGCCTTTCCCAGACGCATCAAGATGCACAAAGACTCTATCAAAACATGCCCTAAAGCCAAAACCAGAAAAGCAACCCAAAACAAAAAAACTAAAGAACATCATCCAACCACCAATTTTATTAAATCAACCCTTCAAAGAAAAGTATAAATGGACTTTTAGCCTTATGTCCATATGGTAATATGCCATGTCTTTGAGAGTTCAGATCGATACCAAATTGGAACGCAAATTCAGAGAAGCTGCTATGAAAAAATACGGCTACACAAAAGGCGCTTTAAGCAAAGCAGCGGAAGATGCAATCTTAAATTGGTTATCAACAGCTGAAGGAGAAAATCCAAATTTTGAAGGAGACCCTGTAAAAGCTATCGAAGGACTTCTCAAAGATGTACCTATGGATTGCGTAACTCTTCAACATGAAATCCCCAAACTCTGGGCTAAAAAAGTGCTCAACCATGTACCTTGTTGACACTAATATTTTCTTAGAAGTCCTTTTGCTCCAAGATAAAAAAGAAGAATGCGAAAACTTTCTAGACTCGATCAGAAGCGGCAAAAAAACGGGTGTAGTAACTGACTTTACAATTCACTCCATAATCGTGATTATGTACAACTTTAATAGGCTAAAAGAACTCAAAATCTTCCTCTCAAGCCTTACCGCTTACAAAGGACTGCACATTTACCATACAACCATAACAGATGAAATAAACGCTGTGGAAACAGCATTACAGCAGAAACTTGACATGGATGATGCTATCCAATACACAACAGCTCTTTGCATGCAAGCAGAAGCAATAGTATCCTTCGATAAACACTTCAACGGCCTAAAAATTCCCCGTAAAGAGCCTCAACACTTCAATGCACAAAATACACATTAGAAAATCTTGCGGTGTAGGGCATGTTATTTCAAGACTTTTTCTAAGTCATTGATTGAGCACTCAACGTATTCGCCTTTAGCTACCTGTTTTTTGCTTTCTTCAATCGCTGTTAATGTTTCTTTATCTGCAAGTGTCTCTAAGGTTGCAAGTATCTGCTCCATCTTTATGTAAGTGCCGACCATTTCCTTGAAAAGCTTCTTTGGAATAACTATTCCTTCTTCTTTGATTTTGATCTTTGCCTCCAACTGAATGCACCTGATTAATAGACTGTTTAAGCGCCTTTTAATTCTTTTCAGACAAAATCCTCAATAAACAATAAGACCACCCCCTATAGCTTGGAAAAGTTATGCAATAAACAACAATCAACACGCCTTCATCTCCTTCAAGGGATAGTTTTCTGAAAGAAGAAGATTGAAAAAAATTTGCGCATTGCTTCTTCTATTGGAGCTTTTTTCTTATCGGCCTTTGTAGGCTCCAGAGAAGTTGTTGCTGCTGCAACTGCATTCTGCAGACCGTTGTTGCAACAACAATCAAAACACTAATTCACATCAAAATTAGAACGCCAGAGACAAACAAACTCGAAAAACTTGTCCAATGGAAACCAAACGTGAGATTTGAAGAAGGACTCAAAAAAACAATAACATGGTTCACAACAACAGCTTAGAAATATTAGAGCAAAAGTAATTAGAAAGTAAGTTGTGCCGTCAACATTCTCCCAGTTATTGGAGTTGGCGAGCTACCTAAAGCTGATTATGCTTATTTCATTTTAAGGCCTATAAAACATCCCCGTCTCAATCAACCTAAACATAGGTAAGGCGCAGTCCGGCGAAATATCTTTCACGACAAACAAAATGTGTGGTTAATTTGAATAATCGACGTGAAATTGTAAGCCTTGAATATTTAAAGCATTTTATTGTTCCTGCTTATTAGATCTTGTAGCTTTCTAGTAGAATCCTTTCAAAATCTCAACACAAAAAGAGCCCAAATCTTCAAGTTTTGTCAATTTTAAGCCTATACTGCCCCCTTCTACTTCCGTTCACTCCCTCAAAATTGAAACTTTCTTTCAAAACCACCCAACCACAAATTTCAAAGTAAACGGCTAAACAAAACGAGTTTTGTGTGAGGCCGCCAGGCAGATTTTTGACCCCAACATCGATTAGGTCATATGATAAGACGAAGATATGTTGTTCAAACGATTTTTAAGCTACCTCGGGTATTGGGGTTTCCTTAATTGATAAGTAGATAAAATAGGAATAACTAAAGATAGGAAGGGTTTCTGACTGTATTTTCTTGGACACATGGCTTGGGCAATTGTTTTTGCTTCGATTGCATGGATTTTAATTCCTAAAGCCAAGAGAGGCAGCAAACTGATCCTACCCTTGATTATGGTTCTCGGAGCTTTGCCTGATATCGATTTACTTTTTGAAAGCTTTGGTATTCTTCATCGGACTGTTACCCATTCTCTTGTGACATATTCTCTTTTGTTCATTCCTCTATTTGTTATCTTTAACTGGAAAGCAGTTCCCTATTTTGTGGCAGTTATTAGCCATTTTGTCTTCGGGGACCTATTGATCGGTCAGGTAGCTGTTTTCTGGCCGCTTAACCAGTCATTTATCGGCTTTAATTTTACCATGGGTTCACTAACTGATATTGCATTAGAATCTGCCGGGTTATTGCTGGCTATTGGAATTATCATTTACAACGGCGACTTGAAGCGAATCCTCTCTGTTGATAAACGTAATTTACTTATGGCTTTACCGTTGTTGGCAATTATTGTTTCGGGGCTATATTTTGCTGCTCATTGGCCGTCATTGAATTCATTTTTTGCAGAAGTTTTTTCTAGCAAACTCTTGACAGTTCTCGCGTTAGGACATTTAGTTCTTATCGGTTTTCTAGCTGTTTCCGCGTTCCAAGGTTTGAAGGCTTTTCTTACTGCACGCTAATCCAAGGACATCGCCAACTTCGATATTGAGCTTCCGTTTTTGAAGTAAGCTATGGAAGCTGCAAAATGTCAATCAGAGCGCAAAAAAAGAAAACCCCTTTGTTTAGTTAACATTCTCTTTAGGCTTGGGGGTTGGTGAGCACCTAAAAGCAACTGCGCTTGAAGAAAAATCCAACTTTCTATCCTCTCTTGCAGCATTAATCCACACTTTTCGAGTTAAATTGAGACATAAGAAATTATACGCAAAAACTACATGTTAATAATTTATGAAATTTAATACTTTCTTGATAAAATATTATCAAATATTGACTCTTTCATTGCTAAAAAATCTTTTAAAGAAAACAATTGTGATATACTAATGAAGGAGAAAAAATAAATTGAAAAAGAAAATAATAACTGTAACCTTTTCTTTGACTTTGCTACTATTATTGTTGGTTTCAATCGCTAGTGCAAGCACCGTTCAAGCATGTACCTCATTTTCCAACAAAGATAATCTACCGTCACAACTTATGCAATCAGAAATAATTGCTGCAGCACATTGGACCGAAAACACACCCGTAGCTGGTGGCTGGATATTTGCAACATTCGCACGCGAACCAGGACAGAGTAATGAAGCGTATCTTTACGTAAGCGGCTATCATCCTTTCGGAGATGGCACCACTTTCTCAGGATCAGACCCAGACGCAAAATTAACCTATCAGTGGAAACGTACTTATCAGTGACGACAACAATCAACTTCGCAGAAGTCACAGGAACAAATCCTGTATCATATGCTCAACATGACGTAACCATACATTGGACCCTACCCCAAATTCCCAAAACACACTACGGAACCTATGATTGCAACAGTTTCTGCGCCAAAGACACATGGAGCGATACTACTGCATCCGCAAACATAAACGTCGTCGGAACAGCACCGCACGCTGACTTTTCATCATCAGACTGGGCAACCATCGGAATACTGCAACCTCAAAAAGAAGCAGCAATAGGACACTGGATTGTTAATACACCTGCACCGGGCGGATGGGTTTTTGCAGCCACAGGAAAAGATGACAATAGAGCCAAAGACACATGGCTATACGTTGCTGGATATCACCCTGCTGGCGCTGTCGGAAGCGCTGCCGCACTCTTTGAAGCTTTAAGCCCAACTGGCGTCACATTAAATGAAGCTAAAAACACAATCAACATTCCAACAACAACAATGAATTTCAACGAATTTTCAACGACATCTTCCACAGTGGCACACGATATTTCAGCAACTTGGACTGCTAACTCACAACCAAAAACACATGCTGACTGGAAAGAAGCCAATGCCGAAATAGCCATAAACATTCATGGAACAACAGACCACAACGTTTTGTCAGATTCATCATGGGCAATTGCAGATCTTCAATCTTTTAATTGTGGGCGATAAATTACGCCCTACCCTTTTTTTAAACAGATTTTTGTAGGAGTATATCTCAAATTTTTCCTTGAATCAGCAACTACTTTCCTTTTTTTACTCGTAGGCTGCTTCTCTTTGAGCGATTTTCAGAACAATAATTGTTTTGGAAGCTTTGTTGACGGCAAACATTGTCCTGACTCTTCCTGTTCGTAATCTATAGAAGTCTTTTTGTCCTTCCATCTTCACGATATCGAGATTAGTATTAAATTCTGGAAAATTTTCTAAATATAGAATGTTTTCAAGTAGTCTGCGTTTTGTTTTTTCATCTAAATTATCTAAAAACTTCTCTGCCTTGCGATGAAAAAGGATGCGGTAGTTAGGCAAACTTTTTTACTCCGTGCTTTTTTAGCACTTCTTCCAAAGGGATGCTGTCTCCACATTCCGCCTCATTCCTAAGAGATTCAAGTTCTTTTATTTCCTCTGGGCTTGCTTTTTCCTTTGGTATTAGGGATTCTGCGAGACTTTCAAGTGTTTTCTCTATGGACTTTAACTCTAATCTAACACGTTTCATTTCTGTATAGACTTTTTCTAAGTCTGTCTCAGTCAAGTAAATCCCTCAGAAAACTTTATGGCTGCACCCTAATAAATTGAGTAGTTAGAAAATTAGTTGGTGTCATCATTCTCCAGTTTCAGGAAATGGCGAGCACCTAACCGAGTTTAGGCTCACGCTAAACCAATAACTAGATTAATGCCAAAAAATATCCGAAAAACAATTTCTATTTAAGGCTAAGCGTTGTTCAAAAAACACGATTAGCATTTTTTGTTATAGGGCGCTTTAGGTGTGTTTTGCATTAATGATTTATTTGCGAACTTTGTGTTTCAGGGTTTTTTGGGAGTTAGTGTTTGTTCTTGTTATTTTGCCTAATTGTCCTATCCAGGTTAGGGTCCAGCCGACAAAGAATATTGCCAGAAACAGGGGTGAGAGTGCGAATACTGTGCGTTTGCTGCGTTTTTTTCTGTTGGCTGATTTTGTCATATCAGTGCCGGCTACAAATAATGTTACATATTGTCACTTAACTCTTAATATATAAATTATTTGATTTGCCGACTCCAAAACCATTCAAAAGTAAAAAAGATGATGGTAAACAGGAAACCTCGGCTGTTTCTAGATATATTTCGATACACGAAATATTCCTTATATGCATTTTTCGAGGTTGCTTGATTAAGGCGAATTGATTGCAGAAACGTAGCCGTGTAACCATCACAATAGATATCTTAGAAGCAACCTTGAAACCTCAGAAAAAAATGAGGATAATGTACCAAACAAACCTGAATTACCTACGCTTCAACAGATACCTCTCAGATTTCCTAAGCAAAGGTTTCATTGAAGCGATCGAGGATGACCAAGGCAACGGTTGCTACCGCATAACTGCACGAGGCAAAACTCTGTTAGTGTTGCTTAGGAAAGTAAATGAACTTGGTTATTCCATTTAGCTATAATTTTTTTGGTGTTTTTGAGTTTTGAAACGCAAAGTTGTTACTTTGATTCATCTTTGATTGTTGTTGCTACCCGCTGTGTGCAGAATTTAGTTGCAGCAGCAACAGCAGCAGCAACAACTTCTCTTAGAAAATAGGTATGAAGGTAACTCGACTTTTTTTCCTTTATTAAGCGTATGAGGTTGCTCTCGAATTGAAAGCACACCTTGTTCTTGCATTAAAGAGTGAGATATGAAACATTCTATTTCTTGTGGGCAGTGATGGATTGCATTATTTTTTTGTGTACCTAAGGGCTCTACTTGTTGCCCTTCATAGTTTATAACATTCGACCGCTGTCTTCTTGATTATCAGATAATTTTTAAGAAATTGTCTACCTCGGTCACGGGGAGATCTGTTAGTGGAAACAAGTGCATGACCACTAAGACTTTAAGCAGTTATTTGAAAGATTTGCATTTTTGCATTGTTTAAACGTTTGGGGGATTTTGTATTGTCTTTGAAAACTGGAAAACCGGCCAATAAGAATCGCAGTAGTTTAGACATCGTGCGTGAAGTTCTTTCTCTCGCGTTAGTTAAGGTTTGCAAGACTCGAATCATGTATGGGGCTAATCTGAGTTTTCATCAATTAGAAAAGTACCTAAGCGCTCTTCTTGGAAATGCTCTCTTATCATTCGACGGTGAATCAGGCTATTTAACTACTAACTCGGGAAAAGATTTTCTTGTGCTCTATGAAGATTATCTAGACCGTTCCATGCATTTGATGGGAGAAGTCGAGAGAAACGCAAAAGACCGACAGCACCTTGAAAACATGTGTGGGTTTAGAAAAGACGATCTCTCCCAATAAGAGAAAAAAAGTTTTATTATTACATTCTTTTACCAAAATAGCACTTCGGTTGATGAAAATATGACGAAACCTGAAGGTATGACAAAGGTTAGGTGTGAGTGCGGAGCGGAAATCTTGCTCTTGCCTGATGTAAAAGAAATGGGTAAAGCTGTAGAGGTTCATGTTGCTTTGCATTTGGAGGGGGGTCAAGGTCAACCTTGCACAGTTTTAGAAGCTGAACGTCTTCGAGACGCCTTAATCATACAGGTTTTAAGAATAGCTAGCGAATCCAAAGATGAAAAAAATCGGTAAATAGAAACCAAGATATCTTTCTAATCTTGATATATAGCGAATTCCTGAATATGGTATTATATTCTTTTATTTTGCTATTGTTTGCTCAATGAAAAGACTAAGATGGCGAAAAGAAAAAAGTTTTTTTCTTTCGAGACGTATATGTGTTACGGTTAAGGCCAAGAACTCTGCAATAGAGGCCGCGCAGAGAGCAATACTCGTTCTTTTAGGAAGGCGAGAGTGTTCTAACAATTAATTGAAGTTGTCCTCGTTTCTGTCCGCTTCTGTCAAGAAGGGATTTGTTAGTGTTGACTCCGACTTGTTTACGTTTTAGAGGGTATTAACTTGGTTTTGGGATCAGTGATTTTTATTTGCGAACTTTTTCTTGAGAGTTTCGGTGGAGTTAGTGTTTGTTAGCGTTTAGTTGCCTAATTGTCCTGTCCAAGAAATAATCCAACCGACAGCAAAGACCACCAGAAACAAAGGCAAGAGCGAAACTAATGCAAGTTTACTGCGTTTTTTTCTACAGGATGCATTTATCATTTCGGTTACACCTGTATGAATTTCTTCTCATCTCTTAATATTTAAGGTTTTGTAATTGTCCGCTATATATGTTTCAAGAACCAAATTCGCAGTTTTTACGTTTTTGGTTGTTGTACTAATTCTTATATCGAGTTGATCTATCAAAATTTGATCCTCGTATCGCCTAAGCGGTATTCAGATCATAAAGGATTATAGTTATAAAAAAATAGTGAGGGTGCAATGTTGAAAAGAGAATTGTTCGGGACCTATTCTACGCAAGTTCTAATCGCAGCATTAAACGAGGAAGAAGGGATTGGTTACACTATATCAGAGCTAAATGAAATCATGGAGAACCCAAGGATTCTAGTCGTAGATGGTAGAAGTAATGATAAAACCGTCGAGGTAGCTAAGAAGTTAGGTGCTCAAGTCGTATTACAAGACGGATTAGGCAAAGGTGATGCCTTAGCATCTGGAATTAAGCACCTGGATTTAAATGCTGATTACTTTGTTATTACAGATGCAGATTATACTTACCCGGCAGAACGGATTCCTGAGATGATCCGGATTTTGGATAAGAATCCCAATGTGGGGATGGTTTGCGGCAATAGGTTCAGCGGTTACTTAGATTTAAAAGGATTAAATTATATTTTCTACTTGGGAAATAGGCTGATCGCATTTGCCCACTACTCTCTAAACGGAATATCTTTGGCTGATCCTTTGACGGGGTTGCGTGTTGTGCGTGCGGGGCTTCTTCGGAATTGGGATGTTAAGTCTAAGGGTTTTGATGTTGAGGTTGAGCTAAATCGTCATGTTGAGCGTGAGGGTTATGGCATTGTGGAGGTTCCTATTGGCTATCGTGAGCGGTTGGGTGAAAAGAAGCTTGGTTTTATGAACAGTATTGAAATTTTTAGGCGCATAATGTTCGAATCAATGTATTAATCAGGCTTTAAGTTCCAAAGTGATTTTATATTTGAAATATTGTTTACAGTGAAGATGAAATGACAAAAAGACAATCTTACATCGAACAGATAAAAGCGAGATTCGAACAAATCAAATTTAAGCTGGCCAAAAAACAAGAGCCCGAGAAAAAACAAATAACAATAATGCAAGAAAACTCACCTAAAATCGAAATGCAAAAGATAAATCAACTTAAAAGAAAATACTTTTCTAAAAATGATCCAATGGTAGGTTCGACTTTCAGAATTCACATTTTCTCAAAACCTGCAGCTTGGTACTGGATTATTATCGGCCTGGCATTAGGATCTGCAGCAGCAGTATTGACTATACCCACTGATTCTTTCCCCATCAACTACATTCGTAACGTCTTGAGCTTAATTTTTATTTTATTCTTACCGGGCTTCAGCTTCATAAAAACACTTTTTCCTACAAAATTACCTATCCTAACTATTAACGGAAGCTTGGAGAATATTGTACGTGTCGCTCTAAGTTTAGGCTTAAGCTTAGTAATTGTTCCAATGATAGGCTTAATTCTGTATTTCACTCCTTTTGGTATAGGGTTAGAATCTACAACTTCTTGTCTCCTAGCATTTACGCTTGTTTTTGCAACGGTAGCCATTTTCCGTGAAAACAAAACTAAATCATTATTCTTCTGATTGTAAATAGAAGCAAAAAAGTAAATATCTAGATAATATTAGAATAGCTTTGATCTTCTTTGGGGACAATTGAGAATTTCTTGAAATATTGAATATTCTGTCCTGTCTCACTTTATAGAATTTTAGATTCTTATTGAATTTTTGTAATTTAACAGATTTGGAAAATAGGTGTTTGATCAATGAATACATATAACTCACAGCCACAAATCAGCGTTGCAATAATAGGCTCTAGAGGAATTCCCGCAAAATATGGTGGCTATGAAACAATAACTCAGGATTTAAGCATTGGATTAGTGCAAAAGGGATTTAAAGTTTACGTCGCTTGCGAGTCCAAGGGATTTAAGCGTAATCCTTATGGAATTTTCCAAGGCGTAAACTTGGTTTATTTCCCTATAATTAATTCAATACGTAACCTTTCCGATGTTATGTTATATGATGCCTTGTCGGTTTTCTGGTCAACTTTCAACGTTGACGTAATATACATGTTATCTTACACTAATTCTCCTCTCTTAATATTTCCCCGTATATTTGGAAAAACAATTCTTGTAAACGCCGATGGATTGGAATGGAAAAGGAGAAAGCACGGCAAATTTTTGAGATTCTTACTCAAAAGTTTTGAATTAGTTAGTCTAAAAATCGCTGATCGTATGGTTGTGGATTCCCAAGCTCTAGGTGTTTACTATAAACAAAACTATACTGTGTCTACCTCATATGTTCCTTATGGGACAAAAGAAATTGCGCCTCTTGATTCAAATAATTTGAAACGCTATAATCTTGAACCAAATGGATATTATTTGCTTATAGCACGGCTGGAACCTGAAAACAATATAGACTTGGTAATAGATGAGTTCAAGAAATCGACTTCAAGAAAGAAGTTAGTTGTTGTTGCGCCTTTGAAATCTTCTTCTTATGTTAAGAATTTGTTGGAGTCTAAGTCTGATCGGGTTCTCTTTCTAGGCGGGATCTATGAGCCCAAGCTTCAGAGAACTTTGCGTCATAACTGTTTTGCCTATATTCACGGTCATGAAGTCGGTGGAACGAATCCGACATTAGTCGAAGCGCTAAGTTGCCGTAACATTATCCTAGCTTTGGATGTTCCGTTTAATAGAGAAGTTGCAGGTGAAGGCGCGATTTATTTCAATAAAAGTACAGGTGACTTAGAGAAAAAGATGGAGCAGATCGAAGCCAATAGTGACATAGACAGTTTTCATGATGCAAGAGAACAGGGATATCAGCGTTACAAATTGAAGTATAGCGTAAGTGGTATGGTTAA
Source organism: Candidatus Bathyarchaeota archaeon (assembly GCA_963809455.1). GTDB lineage: Archaea > Thermoproteota > Bathyarchaeia > Bathyarchaeales > Bathycorpusculaceae > Bathycorpusculum. The sequence goes on from CAWEJP010000004.1 coordinate 128,021, forward strand.
CGAAAGTGCGGCTTTATTCAAAAGAATCATTGAATCAAAGAAAAAAAATAAGTCTCTTGGCATTAATAATCGGAATTGACACAACTTAGATTTGTATAAATATTGTAACATTTATTTAACTTATGATTAATTAGCTGATTTTTCATTATTCTATTTTTTCTTTGTTTTTAGCCTTTATTAAAGAAAATTGTTTAAAATTGGAAAATATTCAACGTACATTATCTCGTGGTAGTGAAGTCAAGATGGATAGCCTAAAGTTTCTTATGACATGCAGTTTTTATCCGCCATACCATGTTGGAGGAGATGCTACTCATGTTGAATACCTTGCTAAAGAATTAGCGAAAAGAGGTCATGAAGTTCATGTATTCCACAGTTTAGATGCCTATAAAATAAAGCGAGGTGGCAAGCTACCCGCGAAACAGATTTTAGATCAAGAGAATCTTTTTGTGCACACAGTTAAATCGCCAATTAAAACCCTGGATCCATTACTTATTTACGGTTTTGGCAATTCTTTTTGGGTTAATCGCAAGTTTTCCCAAGTTGTAAAATCAGTTCATCCAAATATTGTTCACCATCATAATCTTTCGCTATTAGGATATAATTTGCTTAAAAAGCGGGAGAATTATCTTTCGTTGTATACTGCTCATGATTATTGGTTGGTTTGTTCAACAAATAATCTTTTCAAAAATCAAAAAGAGATTTGTAATGTAAAGAATTGTTCTTCATGTACTTTGAAATCTAAGCGTATTCCCCAAGTTTGGCGTTCACGTCAAAATTTTAAGAAGGCTATTCAAAACGTTGATCTTCTTATGTCGCCAAGTGAGTACGTTCGAAAACGACTAATACAAGAGATAGATGTACCAAGCCTCACGTTACCTAATTTCGTGCCTTACCCGCCTGAAAAAATTCCTGCTTCAGGTTATGAAAATTATTTTCTCTTTTTGGGCATGCTAGAAAAACATAAAGGTATTCTCAATCTCCTGGAGTTGTTTAACGAACAAAGACATAATCTCAAAGCGAACCTAGTAATTGCAGGCGGAGGCAGCCTCACGCCTTACATCCGAAATTACATTGAGAAAAATTCACTTGCCGACTCCATTACGTTTTTGGGCTTTGTTGATAATGCAACAAAATATTCATTGTATGCAAACGCGTTGGCAGTAATAATTCCTTCAATTTGGCCAGAAAATGCACCTTTAGTTGCTCTAGAAGCTCTGTCCGTTGGAACCCCTGTGATTAGTTCAAATCAAGGTGGATTACCTGAAATTATCGACAGAGTTGATCCTAAGTTGGTTTTCAATAATTGGGCGGAGTTGAAAGATATTTTGCTGCATTTTTCAAGAAAAGATTTGTCGGTACATAAGGTAAAAAATGTTTTTGAAAAAAACTTTTCGCCTAGAGTGTATACTGATAATTACTTGCAGATCATTAGTAATCTTAATCAGCCAAAACGGTAGCGTTGAGGATCCTATTTATTGGACGATTATAAAAAAAAGGCGTGACTTTATCGATGGTTGCTACAGTAAGGAAAGAAAGTTCGCGTCCTAGACGAATTTCTGCTCTATGGGTTAGCTTTACGCTTTTGGATTCTGATCTTCATAAGACCGCTCTTTTGCATATTTTGAGACAATTTGCTGAATTCGGACATAATCCTCATCTTTTGGCAGTCCAATCAAGAAGTAAATATCAAAATAAATATTTATGTGGACTCATAACTGCGGTTCCTTTACGATACGTACCCTATGTTTCGACTATTATATTTACCATCTTCAACAGTTTTTTCCTACCCTTATATATTTTATTTTCTAAGCCTGACTTCGTAATTTTTGATCCTGATATTCATATTCTTAGTTGTTTTTCAGGGCTTATTGCTTCCAAATTCAAGAAAACTAAGTTTATTTTAGATATTCGAACAGTGCCAGTTGAAATCGTTGGATTTAGAGGTTTTCTAAAGAAATTTTGGTTCTCTGTTTCGATTCTTGTTGCTAAAAAATTGTTCAATGGCTTAACGATAATTACTCCTTCTATGAAAACGCAAATATGTTCGGACTATACTTTGGATCCAGCTACTGTGGGCGTTTGGACTTCTGGGGTTTCCGAGAGTTTATTTAATAGAGAAAATTCTATTTCCGAAAGTGTTAAGCTTCGGAAGAAGTTCGGTTTAAACGGGAAATTTATTGTTTTTTATCATGGCGTATTTACTCCTACTCGTGCACTGAAAGAAACTGTTGAAGCTGTAAAACTTCTGGCGCCTAATTATTCTGATATTGTCTTCTTTTTGTTGGGTAATGGATCTTCATCTGAAAGTTTGAAAATTTTGATTCAGCGAGAAGGTCTTTCGGAGAAAATTATTATTCACGATTCAGTCGATCAAGTCGAGGTACCCCAGTTCATTGGTATGTGTGATGTTGGTATTGTTCCCTTACCTGATCATCCGTATTGGCGTTTTCAGAGTCCGCTAAAACTTTTAGAGTATTTTGCTATGGAAAAAGTTACTATTTTAACTGATATTTTGGCACATCGGTCGGTCGTGGGCGATGCGAAATGTGGCATTTACATTTCGTCGGTTGATCCAGCAGAAATTGCCCGCGCAATCGAGTATGCGTATGTCAACAAGGAGAATCTCAACGTGTGGGGAAAAATCGGTCGGAAAATAGTTAAAGAGAAATACACTTGGGAAAAAGTTGCTGAGGATTTGGAAGATTATCTGTTATCTGTTTGCGATTAGCGAAAACAAAGCAAATTTTGAAAAACAATTCGCACTTTCTTTTTGGATTAGTGAAATAGCACTTTTCCCTATTGAAGTGGTTTAGGCGAAGGAATGAACATAAGTATTTTACGGGTACTTATGAGGCATGAAAAAACACTTGTGTTGTTATTCAGACTTATCTTTATGTTGAAAGTACGTCAATAGGGTGCGGGTACAGTTTTAAAACAAAATATATTGTTTTTACAATTTGTATTTTGCTAGGTTTTTCTATATTTGATTTACCATTAGCAAATCCTCCACGTTCAGATCAAGTTATATTCTTCTTCAACGGAAGTATTATGCCCGCTAGGTCGATACCAATTCCGTTACAAGAATCTCAGGTAAACTTGACTCCCACTACTTCAAATTGGTCTTTGACTCCTTATGGTTTATCGCAGTTCGTTTACATAGATAATAATGTATCTTATGACGGGCAGCCTTCCCTTAGAGTTCAACCTGATTATGACTATCCGACTGAGTTACAGCCAACAGCTAATGATCGTGCAGTTTATTCAACGGCCGGGCATCATGGCTTTTTTACGGCAAATGCTGATGAGCAAATTGTATTCTCGGCTTGGGTAATGACCAGTTCTTCCTCAATGGGGCATGACGGATTGAGTGACCATGGGGCTCGTATAGGTATTGATTTCTACAGTGCTTCTGGTCGAATTGGAAATTCTCCTCCGGATGTTCCATCAACTGCGAGTGGTAGTTTTATTCCTTGGGGAACAAATAAGTGGACTCAATTGCTGTATATTATGAAAGTGCCTTCTGGCTATGGCATAATTGGGTTTATTCCATGGCTGCAAGTTATAGATCCCATCGACTCAGGAAATGCATGGTATGCAAATATTCAGCTCAATATTGATCCATTCTTGTAGTGTGCTCATTGGGGCTTGAGTTAATTCAGGGCTGCTAGATTTTTTGTTCACATTTTGAAGAATTGAGTTTAAATTATGATATTTATTGTATTCTCTTATAATTTCCGATAGCATATTAGTCGTTAGGTTTAGAATTTAAGGAATAATTCTCGGTGGCGAAGGTTGTGTCTAAAGTTTTTGGTTTAATTTCTGCAACCTTAAACGAATTTGACTGTCTAATCCGGATTATACATATCTTTTTTGAAAAAGAAAGGTATTACTATCTGAGGACGTACCTGTTACTTAATAGGGCGCTTATGTAGTAGGTGTAACTAAAAATTTGAGAAAGAACAGGCTGCTTCTGGTTCCTTTTTTTGCAGGCCTCTTACTTATGCTTTATTCATGGTGGCTAAGCTATCCCCTTTCAACTAATTCTGCTTCAGATGTTATTTTTAATCATGTATCCTTCTTTTACTGGGTTAGTTTACCCTTAGTCTTAGGATCAATGTTTTTAATGGGTGCAACGACAAAGAATATTTTTCTTAAATGGTTACTGACTATTGGTATCTTATTAACACTTTATTCAATATTTTATTTTTATTTGATGCTTCCTACATCTGATTCTCAATTTTTCAGAGGTTTGAACGAGTATTTCGCGGTAACTAGAAGTTTAGATGCTTCACAATTAAATCATTTATATTACCAATGGCCTTCTTTTTTTATTTTAACCTACATTTCGACATCAATTAGCGGGATTAACCTAATAAATTTTGAATTCATTCTATTTAGTGTTATTGGTTTTCTATTAGTTACCAGTTTATTTGTTTATTTTTACCAGAGATTTAAAAACGGCGCTTTCTTTGCTGTTATCTCTTTTTTCGTTTCGATTTTTTATTTCGTTAATTACCAAGCTGTTCCTTTTTCACTCGCTTTTGGGATTTTTTTTATCATTTTAATGTTGGAAACTATAAAAAAAAGTTCTGCCACAATAATAATTCAGATTTTGTTGTACGTTGGTATTCTCTTTACCCACACTTTTGTTCCCTTATTTTTTGTCATTTATTTGTTGATTCAAAGTATCCTTAAGAGAAGTCGATTGTACTTTTCCCTGTTTTTATTTTCTATTGCGAGTTATCTTGTAGTACAATTGACTATTGCAAGCTTTTCATTTAAACAAACTCTTTCTATCATTTTCGCGGCGCCACAGGAATTTGGTTATATCTCGCGTGTAACATTTGCGCCTGTTGTCATTCCAACCGATAGTTTGGCTCAGCTGTTTTCGAGAACTGTTACAATAGGTTTTGTTCTTACGTGTGTTGCAGGTTTTATTTTTCTTTTAATTAAAAAAAGGCTTACAGTTTTTGATAAATCCCTTCTCATAACTGGCATATCTTATACGGCTTTGGGTATAGTTATTAATACTCTTGGTTATCGGGCTATTCCTATTGCTCTAATTCCTATTTCTTTGGGAACAGCATTTATATTTGAAGGAAAGTTCCGAAAGTATTTTGTTGGTATATTTCTTGTTTTAATAATGTTGTTTGTGTTCATTCCGATTCATCAGTCATTTACTTCAGACGTTCAGTATCAAACAATAACTGATTATAGAGCTGAAAATTTTTTAATTGATACTTACAATTGGGAAAATTCAACACGTATTATTGCGGGTTTTAGGGTTGCGACTTACATACAGCCAAAATTAGAAAATTATGAGCTTATTGATACCGAAATTAATCATGCGAGCCAGGACGACGCGATGGTTTATACTGTCGAGCTGAGCAAGGTGTTTTTATCGTATAACACTACTTTGGAAAATCTTATTCAGAGCCAAAATCTGAATAAAATTTACGATAACGGCATGGCTTCTGTTGAAGTAAGAGCTAACCGCTAAAGAAATTATAACGTTTGTTTGCCTATCTAAAAATTTAGGTATTTAATTTAGGAGTTTGAAAATTTTATGCCTATGGCCAGTGTATTAGTATGTGTTAAAAATATGGATAAGTACATAGGGGGTTGCATAACGGCGCTCTTAAACCAGTCGTTTTCTGATTTTGAGGTTATAATCATTGATGACCTAAGTTCCGATAATACGCAGAAAATAATTGAATCGTTTGATGATGCCCGCATAAGATACTTTAGAAATGCTGAATTGCTCGGGCTTTCTGAAAGCAGGAATCAAAGCTTCAAGTATGCAAAAAGTAAGTATCTTTTCTTTACAGATGCTGATTGCAAAGTATCTAAAACATGGCTCAAAGAGGGTCTTCGATATTTCAAAATCTCAGGTGTCGTAGGCGTAGAAGGTAAGACCGTATATGTTTCTGAAGAGTACAAACCCACGCGTTCAGATTGCTTAATGCAAAATAAAGTTGGAGGCGAGTTCTTAACTTGCAATATTGCATATACTAAGGAAGTTCTTGAACGCATTGGTGGTTTTGATAAAGATTTTACTTACATGGAAGACAGAGATCTTGCTCTAAGGGCAATTAAGTGTGGAAAAATATTTTTTAATAACCGAATGATAGTTTATCATCAGAAAAAAAATTTTAGTAAGAAACAATTTTTACTAAGCGGGAAAAGACTTCAAAATAGAGTGCTGCTTTACAAAAAATATAAAGACAGACCTCCTAATTTATTCTTAGGAAAGATTGTTTATCCATTAGACCTAGTGAAAATATTATTTCCACCTTTGCTTTTCGGGAGTCTTATAAGGAATAAATATCAAACTAGCGAAGATTTTAGAATATTCCCTTTTCTTTACCTAAGACTTGTTTATGAGCGACTTAGTTTCTGGAATATGTGCGCAAGAGAGCGTGTATTTCTGATTTAGAAAAGTTCATAGTTAAAAATTTTGGTAAGGAATGTTTTAGTTTTTATGCAAGAATAATGCCCTATTATTTGTAAATTTTAGTAAGTAATAATTTTAAATTTTCTATAAATAAATTAAATCTCCCAAGTTTATTTCTTGTTCTCTATGAATTAAATATTTTGAGAATAGCTATATGTAAAAAAAATTCAAGGAGAAACAAATAATTAACATTTTCTTTCAGTTCAATATGATACCACGTTTTGTTTTAATGCATAGTTGGCGGATATTTTCTAAATTTAGTTAAGTTGATTACTCTCTCAACTGCTTAGCATTATTAAAATAATACCACAATTATCAACACAGTCGTGGTAGACAGACGGAATGTTATATATTATTTCATTCATATTTATCTTATGAAAAATTATCCTATGTATCTTTGAGTGCTGATTTGAGTGATTTTTGTTATTAATGATGGTGGGCACCTTTCGTTAAAGATGGATTTCGTTGTTCAAAATTATAAATTGAATTCGAATGAAGAATTCTTTTATATTTTCAGAAAAGCGGATTCTCGATTTGAAGAAAAATGGAGCAATAGTCAAGTAAATCTGGCAACCTCCATTTCTGGAAATTTTATGCATTTCTTGCTTATGTTATTCAAGAGTCCTAAGGATTTTCATGATGGACTATTGCGTCGACTTTTGCAAAAGCGTTCAAATGTTTTGCTTGTTGAAGGTTTCTTATCTGTTCTATCACAGGCTTTAGGGAATTATTTTGAAAAACCTGCTAGAACAAATTTGTTGATGCTGTTTTTGAGAAAAGCTAATTTGCCAAAAATTTTTTTGATAGATGAATCTGTAAGTATAAGAATTGTCGATTTAAAACTTCTTAAATTATTGGGCTCAATCGTTTATGTATCTCAAGATATTGCTTATGATCGATACAATTTCGGGAATAATGTTGTAACTAAAGCGCTGATGTACAAGTTGGAACACGATGTTATTAATCTTGCCGATCTTGTTATTGCCTGCAGCGAAAGAGATCAATTCAAATATTTAGAAATGGGTGCCAAGAAAGTCGTTTTTTACCCAAATATTTATCCATTGTTTGAATTTGAGGCGTCGGAAAAAAGCATTCTGCCAAGTGTAAGCATCATTTTAAGAGGACATTGGGGTCCCAAAGTTGAAAAGTCTCTGGAAGAAGCTCTGAAAGCAATATCACTGGTAAATGAAAAAATTAAGGTTTATTTGGTTGGTATCAAGCCGCAAAATGTTCCAAAAAATGTTACGGTGAAACATTACGAATGTATTCCAGTTAAGTTGGATTATTTCAAACTTCTTAGCCGATCATGGATTGGTATTAACATTGGTGTCCATCGGGGAGGAACTAATCAAAGAAAATACGACTACGCCTTGGCAGGACTAGTAGTTTTGTCTGATAATTTAGGTGCTCGGGGGGACTTGCTTCCTCATGAGTATGTTTATATTGACACTGAGGACTTGGCAGCAAAATTGAAGCAATTGCTTAAGTTTGGTAGGCTTAGCCTTATTGAAATGGGTATTAGAAATCGCAAGGAAACTGAATCTTTGGTTGAGAAACAGTGTGCTGAGCTTTCGAAAGTACTTAAATCTTCAGTCGATTGAGAGGCAATTATTGTTATGCGTGTTTGTCATCTTTGGAATAATTTTTTTCCAATTGAGTTAGGTGGTTTAGAACGTTATATTTTGAATTTATCTGATTTTCTTTCTCAGCAAAATTCGAACATTAGTTTCTTGTTGCTGACAGACAAAAGTGATGTTTCTCTCTCCAAACGGTTTATACTGCCTAAGTGTCAGAGAATTAACAGTTTGGAAGTGCATAGACTTGGACCTAGTCTTTCCGGTTTTATTAAGAATGAGTCCTGCACTTTACTTCATCGTAAATCTAACTTTCTTGATTATCTTTGGGTCAATTCCCTTTATCGCGAAGCTGCCGGTATTCCTGAAATTAGAAATGTTGATGTATTTCATGTACATGGCTTATGGAATTCGTCGTTTTTGGATATTGGCGTGAGGTTGAGCCAGCTTTTTCGTAAGCCCTTGGTTGTATCTCTTCATGGAGATTCAATCGACAGCGCTGACGATTTTGCCATGCCTCTTAGAAACCCTGTAATTGTTAACTTGTTAAGGAATGCCGATGCAATAACAACTTTTTCAAATCAAACCTTGAAGTTACTTCAAGAGTTAGGGTTAAGTAAGTGTTGTTTTGTTCCCAATTTTATTAGATCAAAATCATTCGCTCGCCCTCTGTCTTCTAATGATGATGGTTTTGGAAATAGGGTAGTTATGGTGTCTCGGCTTGATATTGCAAAGAATCCAATTACTTCAGTTCTGGCTTTTTCCAAAGTTGTAAAAGAGGAGCCTCAAGCAACTCTACAGATTGTCGGATATGGTCCGCTCTATGAATATGTAAATAGTTTAATTCGAAAGTTGAACCTTGAAGACTCAGTGAAGTTAGTTGGTATGCAAAAAGATGTGAGAAAGTTTCTGTGGAATAATGATATTTTTCTTGGAACGCGGGGAAGTTATATCGCTACACTTGAAGCATGGGCGTCAGGCCTGGCTGTTGTTGCCCCCGCATTTGGAATTATGAACGAAATTATCATCAACGAGGAAAATGGGCTTTTGGTTAGACCCAACGATGTCGAGCAGCTTGCTTCATCTATTATAAAATTGATTAAGAGCCCCTCATTGCGAAAGACCCTTGCGGTCAAGGGGCAGGCAAATTCGAGGACTCATGATATAAGTATTATAGCTCCTCGAATTGCTGATATCTATTATTCTCTTCAATCAAAAGAAGATCGTTTCACGTGCAGTGGATGAGTCAATTATACAAGAAATAAGCGAAAATTTCTGTTTGCTATTAATTGTTAATACAAATGCCCTCAACGCTTTATTTTAATTCATTAATTGGGTTTATATTTGTACTAGGTGTTCTAAACCCATGATTTCATTTTCGCTACATGGCAGTTTTTGGCTGTGAAAGGTTGTCAGGCTTTCTGTTTCCAAAGAATGTCTTAAATATGACGTTTCTCTTTTTCTGGATTCTAACTATAATTGGTTTTCACGGTAATAAAATTAGAAAATAAGAATGGATGTTGGTGGAGTTTAGAGAATATGTTGGGTTATAATCAGCGCAGACTTCTGACTGTTTGTTTTGTAGCTATAATTGGTTTAGGATTTTTCACTGAATTCAGTTTTGTTCTTCCGGTAAAAGCAGATACAGGGCAAAGTTGGTTGCAGGGCTGGAGTTTTCGAAAGAGCACTACCATTAGCTCTGTTGCGGGTGCTGGAACGGATTATCAAATTCCCTTAAATTTGCATGCAGGTGTTGGCTCGGACAATGGCTCAGATGTTTATTTAAGTAATAATGGGGGCGTAAATTTCAGCGATATTAGATTCACTGCTTCTGATGGAGTAACGCCGCTAAGTTATTGGATGGCTGGTATTAATTCCTCTGAGTCGACAATTGCGCTGCCCATTGGTGCCTCTTGGGTCGCCGCTGATGGAACAATTTATGGTAGTTCAAATGGTACTTTGTTTAAGAGTTTGAATGGGGGTCAGACTTGGCAAACGTTGAAGACCTTCAACGCTTCAGCGATAAATTCTATGTTTGTTGATAGTCGTGGATATGTTTACGCTTCACCTGATTATAATGTTGGTTCATTAAGTGATTCGGGGTTATGGCGTAGCACTGACGGTGGGCAGAGTTGGGCAAGAGTTATTGCTTTGCCTTTGTTGTGTACTTTTTGGGGGATTGATGAGAATTCTGTAGGCACTTTATTTGCTGGTGTTTATACGAGTGGTCAAGTTTCGGATGCTCAGATTTATCGAAGTACCGATGGTGGGGCTTCTTGGGTTTCAGTTTATAATGATCCTGTTGCTCGTCATATTCACGATGTTGCTGTTGACCGAAGTGACAATTATGTTTATGCTTCAGTCGGTGATTTGTTAGCTCCTTGGAACACTGAATATGTTATCCGTTCGACTGACGGCGGAAATACGTGGAGTAAAATTCTTTCTGGATTGCCTCAGATTGTTTCAATTGAAATAACTCCTGGTGGCAGACTTTTTGGAACCGATCAATCAGTTAACGGGCAGATATTTCGATCAACTGATGACTTGACCTTTACTCAAGTTTTGGATACTGGTGCCAACTCTTACTGTTTTTGGATTCGACAGGATAATAGTAGCGGAAAGGTTTTTGCCAGTTTTGTCCGAGGTGAAGTGTCTAGTACGGTTTCTGGAATATATGAGAGTGATGATAATGGTTTTGATTGGACTGCTTACAAGTATTTCAATTATAATTCATCTTACTCTGGTTCATCCTTGGCTAGTAATTTTGTCAATGGCACTATGTATTATAGCGTTTCGACAGATAATGGGGTGGCAAATGGGTTCAAGTTGTCTGCTTCCGAATCTGCAAGGTTCTGGGTCAAAGATAGCGATAATCTTAGCGTTTCTAACTCAACCATTTACATTTATTATGGTAATACTAATTCGGTTTCAACAAGTAGCGGCGCTCAGACTTTTCCGTTCTTCGATGATTTTTCCGGCTCAAGTTTAAACAGTTCTAATTGGGCGTCGAGCGGTACCGGTGAAATAACTGTTGCAGGTGGAACTTGTAAAATAAGCACAATATCCGGACAATGGGGGCCGATTGAACTCAATGCTGTTAATGCTTATGGAACTGGTTATGCGACAGAATTTAGAAGTAAGGTGACAAGTGGTGGAAACTCGTATAACTATCTTGGATGGGCGAATGGTGTTGGAACCGTTGTTGAGATGTTTGCAAGCGAACCAATTTCAGGATACACTTGGGAGGCTTTCAATGCTGCACCTTCTGAGACTAACTTAAACCTTTCAAGCGTAGCACCCGATAGCAATACTTTTTCCAATTTTGAAATTATGCGTGACAGTTCTGTTAGATCTATTTTTAAAACTAACGACGTCGTTGTGGGCAACTTATCTGGAAATTTGCCTATTATTAATTTAAGTCCATCTTTTTATGTGAGTAATGGGCTTAAATCCTTTGTTTCTTCAGTTGATGTTGATTGGGTTTTTATTCATAAATACGTGAATCCGGAACCGTTGCCTGGAAATTGGGGCCAAGAAGAAACTAGCGGTCCACAGAATAACTGGTCTCAAACCAGTCAGGCAGATTTCCAGTCTGGCACCCTAAGTAACCTTGATTCTACGAGTGTTCCTGGTCAGTTAACAGTTGCACTTACTCCTAGCCAATCTTCACCTCTTTTTTCGGATGATTTTGTTGCTTCTGGTGGTTTGAGTAATTGGACTACTTCGGGTGGTAGTTGGAATGTTGTGAATGGTTCTGAGGTTGTTGTGGGTTCGGCTAATCAGTATTCTTTTGATTATGCTGGGAATGCTTCTTGGTCTAACTATACTGTTGAGAGTAAGGTTATGTGGGTGAGTGGGCAGTATGGTGGTGCGATTGGGGCTAGGCTTAATCCTGTTACGGGTACGCGTTATTCTTTTTGGGTGTATCCTTCTTCGGATGGTCCTAATGTGGTTAGGTTGTGTAAGGGTACTTCTTGGTCGGCTTGGAGTTTGCTTGGTCAGGCTAGTGTTTCTACGGATGCTAATTGGCATGATTTGCGTATGGATTTGAATGGGTCTAGTATTAAGTGTTATTATGATGGTGTTTTGGTGATTAGTGCTGTTGATAGTAGTTATAGTAGTGGTTGTGTGGATTTTGAGACTTGGGGAGTTAGCCAGGCTCAGTATGACTGGGTAAACGTTACATCTGTATCAGGTGGCGTGTTGTTTTCGGATGATTTTGTTGCTTCTGGTGGTTTGAGTAATTGGACTACTTCGGGTGGTAGTTGGAATGTTGTGAATGGTTCTGAGGTTGTTGTGGGTTCGGCTAATCAGTATTCTTTTGATTATGCTGGGAATGCTTCTTGGTCTAACTATACTGTTGAGAGTAAGGTTATGTGGGTGAGTGGGCAGTATGGTGGTGCGATTGGGGCTAGGCTTAATCCTGTTACGGGTACGCGTTATTCTTTTTGGGTGTATCCTTCTTCGGATGGTCCTAATGTGGTTAGGTTGTGTAAGGGTACTTCTTGGTCGGCTTGGAGTTTGCTTGGTCAGGCTAGTGTTTCTACGGATGCTAATTGGCATGATTTGCGTATGGATTTGAATGGGTCTAGTATTAAGTGTTATTATGATGGTGTTTTGGTGATTAGTGCTGTTGATAGTAGTTATAGTAGTGGTTGTGTGGATTTTGAGACTTGGGGAGTTAGCCAGGCTCAGTATGACTGGGTAAACGTAACGACGTTGCCTTCGAGTGGTTCCTATTATGCTTCTGGAACTTTAACGTCTATAGCTTTTAACGTTGGCTACAATGCTGTTTGGTCAAATGTTTCTTGGACTAGTTCAACACCTACAGGAACAGCGGTTCAATTCAGAACGAGAACAGCATCCACCCAAGCAGGTTTGAATCTCGCGTCATGGTCAATTTATTATACTGTTACTGGTTCGCAAATTAGTAGCCCTGCAAATATATGGATTCAATATGAAGCTACTCTTCTGACTAATAATAATCTGACTACTCCAGTGCTCTATGATGTAACGATTTATTACCAAAAGCCATAATGACGCATTCACCAAATGTGTTCTTAAATAAAGATTGAGAATGTAGTGTAATTGTTTTTGTTTTAATGGTGTTTAATTATTTTCTGGTTAGAAGCAGTTAGGTATTATGAAGTGGCTTCTTCTCCGTGGGCTGAAAGTTATTGGTGGACTGTGCTCTTAAGTATTCATGGGTCAGAAATAAAATTTAATTACCCCTATAAAGATAGGAGCATTTAGCAACATGTGTGATCTTAACTTGACGATTAGAAATGTGGGAATAAAGCAATTTGTTTATGTTAGTTTATGTGGGTTTAAAATGAAATGAGTTTGCAAAGTAAATTGAATGTAAGTTAAACTAGTGTGTTGAGGAATGTGTTTTGTTGCTTGATAAATGTAAAATTATTAATTTTCCCAAGATAAGTGACAGCAGGGGTAATCTTTCTTTTATAGAGGAAAATAGACAAATTCCGTTTGAAATAAAGCGGGTTTATTATCTTTATGATGTGCCTAGCGGGGCGTCACGAGGAGGGCATGCTCATAAGTCGTTGGAGCAAATTGTCATAGCTCTTAGTGGAAGTTTTGATGTAGTTTTGGATGATGGATTTACAAAGAAATCGGTTTTTTTGAACCGGCCGCATTATGGCTTGTATATTGCTCCTGGTGTCTGGCGTGAGATTGAAAATTTTTCTTCCAACTCCGTAGCATTATCGATAGTCTCAGCATTGTATGACGAGACCGATTATGTAAGAGAGTATACTGTTTTCAGAGAGATGGTTAAAAATGGCGGATGGAAATAAAGAAAAAATAGTTATAGTAGGTGATGGCGAAACTGCCGAGATGGCTTACGAATACTTTACTTATGATTCAAATTATGAAGTCGTAGCCTTCAGTGCTGAGAGAAAATATCTGAAAAATTCTCTGCTTTTCGGTTTGCCTGTTGTTCCTTTTGAGGAGCTTGAGCTAACTTATAGTCCCAAAGAATTTAAGATATTTATCGCCATTTCGTTTACTCAATTAAATCGATTAAGAAGACGGCTATATGAAGAAGCTAAAGAAAAAGATTTTTCATGTGTTTCTTATGTGAGTTCAAGAGCATTCGTGTGGCGAAATGTAAAAATTGGTGAAAATTGTTTCATATTGGAAAATAATGTTTTGCAGTCGAACGTTAGAGTTGGAAACAATGTATTTATATGGTCTGGAAACCAAGTTGGACATAGGGCTGTGATAGATGATAATTGTTTTGTTTCTTCTCAAGTAGTTATTTCAGGTTTTTGTGAAATTGGAAAAAACTGTTTCTTAGGAGTCAACAGTTGTTTAGCTGATATGATAAAAGTTGCGAAAGATTGCATAATAGGTGCTGGTGCAGTTGTGATTAAAGATACCGAAGAGGGGCGAGTTTATGTGGGGAATCCAGCAAAGGCACTTAGTCATAGGAATAGCTTCGAATCGTTGAAGGTTTCTGTTCCAAAATAGGTTTTAGGAGTGTGTTAATATGGCTATTAGAGGTGGAAATTTAGAAGTTGAAGTTTATCAGTCGAAACATAAGAGTATGTGGAATGATTTTACGTTAAGTTCCAAAAATGGTGTCTTTCTATTTTGCAGAGATTATATGGAGTATCATTCTGATAGGTTTCAAGATCATTCGCTTCTATTTTTCAGTGATGGAAAGTTAGTTGGTTTGCTTCCTGCAAATGTTAGCAATAACGTTTTGAGTAGCCATGCGGGGTTAACCTTTGGTGGGATTATTTCTGACGGTGAAATGAGCACAAAGATGATGCTGAATATTTTTGAAGCCATGATTGACCATTGTAAGGGGGCTGGCATAACGGAAATTGTATACAAGGTTATCCCTTATATTTTTCATTCAGTTCCTTCCGGTGAAGATCAGTACGCTCTGTTTCGTTATGGTGCTAAGTTGCTTGGTAGAAATGTTTTTTCTTCGATTTATATGCCATCAAGAGTACGCTTTAGCAAGAATAGGCGTAATTGCATCAAACGCGCTTTGGATAGTGGATTATGTGTTAAGCAGAGTTTTGACTTTTGTTCATTTATGAAAATTGGTGAAGAGGTATTGAAAGCTAGGCATGGAGCAGCGCCTGTTCATTCTGCTACGGAATTGGAACTTCTTGCGAAGAGGTTTCCTGAAAATATTAAATTGTTTGCTTCTTTCAAAAATGATGTGATGTTAGCAGGGGTTATAATTTATGAGAACACCCATGTAGCTCACGCTCAGTATGCTTTCAATTCAGATGAGGGGCTTAAGTTGGGAGCTGAAGATGTTATTTTTGGTTATCTGATTAGTGACTACTATAAAAGTATGAAGTATTTTGATTTTGGTTGTTCTAATGAGCAGTTAGGGCAGATATTGAATGAAGGCTTAATATCCTACAAGGAAGGTTTTGGAGCTCAGGCCATTCCGCAAGATATTTATCAGTTATTCATTAATGATAAAACATTTCGTTGAGGTTGCTAAAATTTGATTTTATTTAATGATTTTAAGAAAGAGTATGTCGCTTTGAAAGATGAGGTGTTAATGTCGATTGAGAGAGTTTTGGCAAGTGGTTGGTTTGTTTTGGGCGAAGAGGTTGAAAAATTCGAAGCCGAATTCTCAAATTATGTTGGTTCAGGTCATGGTATTGCTGTTAATTCTGGTTCTGATGCGCTTTATTTGGGACTAAAAGCGTTAGGAATTCATGAAGGCGATGAAGTTATTACGGTTTCTCATACAATGATTTCTACTGTTGATGCGATAACGCGTAATGGTGCTAAACCAGTTTTTATGGATATTAATCCTGAAACTTACACTATGGATATATCGAAACTTGAGGCTAAGATTTCTGATAGGACTCGTGCGATTCTTCCTGTGCAGCTTTATGGTCATCCGACTGATATGGGTCCGTTGATGGAAGTTGCTGAAAAGAATGATTTGCCTGTGATAGAGGATGCGTGTCAAGCTCACGGGTCTAAATACAAAGGTAGGAAGGTTGGGGGTATAGGTACCATTGGGTGTTTTAGTTTTTATCCGACTAAGAATTTGGGGGCTTATGGGGATGCTGGTATGGTGGTTACGAATGATGAGGCGTTGGCGGGTAGGTTGAAGCATATGCGGAACTATGGGCAGTCGAAGAAGTATTATTATGATTTTGTTGGGGTGAATAGTCGGTTAGATGAGATTCAGGCGGCGGTGTTGAGGGCTAAGTTGCCTCATTTGGAGGCTTGGAATGAACGAAGGCGGAGTTTGGCGAAATTGTACGATTCGCTACTGGCCGGTTCTGATGTGGTGTTGCCTGTTGAGAAGGAGTTTGCTGAGCATGTGTATCATCTTTATGTGATAAGGCATAAAGAGCGGGATAGTTTGCAGCAGTATCTTTTGGATCGTGGTGTGCAAACTTTGATTCATTATCCGGTTCCGGTTCATGCTCAGAAGGCCTATATGGTGCCTGTTAGTTTGCCTGAAACTGAACGGGCTTGTTGTGAGATCCTTTCTTTGCCTTTGAATCCTTGGATGAATGAGTCAGATGTTAAGGAAGTTGCTGATTGCGTGAATAGTTTTCGTTCTGGGGCAAGATAACCTTGTCCATCCCGTTTAGTTTCGTTAAAACGCCTCTTTCTTTAGGTGTCTGTGTTTATAGTTCGTGGGTTGGTTTTTGGTAGGCATGCTAGTTAGGTTAGGTTTTGGTTAAGCAGATGGGGGCGGTTGTTGACGGTTCTTGTTAGTGTGGTTATGACTTCTTATAATCATGAGCGTTATGTTTCTGAAGCTATCAGGAGTGTTTTGAATCAGAGTTTTAGGGATTTGGAGTTAATTATTGTTGATGATGGGTCTAAGGATCGTTCTGCGGAAATAATTGCTGGTTTTCAGGCTGGGGATTCTCGGGTTCGGGCGGTTTTTCATAAGCAGAATATGGGCGTTACGCAGACGTTTGTTGATGGTATAGTTCAGTCGAAGGGGAAATTCATTTCCTTCATAGGTTCTGATGATGTTTGGGTTTTGTCGAAGCTTGAAAAGCAGCTGGCTGTATTGAGCAAGAATGAGGATTTGATTGTTTGGGCTGAAGCTGATATAATTGATGGGAATGGGGTCAGTAGGAGGCAGACGATTACTCAGTTATTGAATGTTTCTTCAAGTGCGAAGAGTGGGGATCTGTTTGAATCTCTTTTGCGTGAGGATTTCATGTTTGGTCAAACTATGCTCTTTAAGCGTGAGTTTATTCGGAGTCTTTCTTTTGATAAGCATCTGAAGTATGCGAGTGATCATCAGTTTTTTGTTGATTTGGCAAAAGGGCATTTTTTTTACTTTATTTCTGAGCCATTAGCTAAATATCGTATTCATGGAAAGAATATTAGTCTTATACATAATGTAAATTGGTATAAAGACCGTATCCTTGTCAGGGACTATTTTTTGAAACAATATGGTGGCGAGATCTCTTCTCGTGCGAAGGCTGACTTGTATTGTAAAATAGGTCATGCTTTTTTGGGTTTAGATAAGAAAATGATTGCAAAAGAGTTTTTCATGAAGGCTTTTTGGATTTATCCTTTTCACTTCGAAAGCCTGCACTATCTGATTAATGCATTGACTGATGGCGAAGGTGTTATGTTTGTCATTTTCAAGTTTTCGTACGATGCGATTGATTACCGGTTGAATAAATTACTTGATAGGCATCGACTTTAGTGTTTTGGATTTGTTTACTTTGGGGTTTAGGTAATGTATGAATGCCGTTATGTCAGATTTGGTGAAGTAGCTTTTTGAGTAAGGGCTTTTAGTAAGTTAGAGGTTTTGCGTGTTAATTATGGATAAAGCTTTAGAGATGGGTAAATCTTCTGCTGTTGGCAGTCTGCACTTATTTGTTGGAAAGATTGTTTCAACTGTTGCCCTGGCAGTTGGAACTATCGTTTTGGCCTTGTTTATTCAACAGGGTGATTATGGGTTATATACTATTGCTTTGATTCCATCAACAACTATCCTTTTGTTTCAGGATTGGGGTGTTAGTAGCGCTATGGTTAGATTTATTTCTAAAAGTAGAGCAGAAGCTAATAATGCAACTGATTTGCGCAAAATTGTAGTTGCGGGATTGACTTTTAATGTTTTGACCGGTGTATTGTTTACAATTATGTCTTTGTTATTGGCAAGGTTCGTGGCATCAACAATTTTTAGTACTCCTCAGGCATCGTTTTTAATTGTTGTTTCATCCATTACCATTCTATCCTCTTCAATATTTGGTATTACCCAAAGTATTTTTGTAGGTTTTGAGAAAATGAAATATAATTCTTTTGCGATGATTTGTATGGCCTTGGTCCAAGGTACGCTTGCTCCTTTGCTGGTTTATTTTGGTTATGGTGCGCTTGGTGCTGTTTTAGGTTATACTTTATCTTCAGTTGTGGCAAGTATTCTTGGTGTTGGTTTGATGTATTTTGTTATTTTTAGAAAACTTAATCATGTTAGTACTGCAAAGTTCCGATTTTTTCAAACTCTCAAGCCACTCTTGATTTATGGTTTTCCTTTAGCCTTGGCAAGTATGCTAAGTGGTATGTTGGGTCAGTTTTATGCGTTTATGATGCCCTCTTATGTAAAAGATTTGTCTCAGATTGGAAATTTGAAAGTTGCCTATAATTTTGCGACGTTGTTAACTTTTGTAATTTTTCCAATTTCTACGGTGTTATTTCCTGCGTTTTCTAAACTTAGCATTAAAACAGATCATCAAGTGACTAAGACGGTTTTTGCGTCGTCAGTTAAGTATGGTTCTCTTTTGTTGATGCCTGCGACTATGGCTCTGATTGTGCTTTCGAAACCATTAATTGGTTCTATTTATGGCGATAAATGGATTTTTGCCCCAACATATCTTTCTCTTGATGTATTGGGTAATTTGTTAGTTATTTTTGGAATTTTAAGTGTGGGTGTTTTTTTTTCTGGTTTAGGTGAAACTAAATTATTGTTGAAAATGAATTTATTGACTTTGTCAATAGGGGTGCCTCTTGGTTTTCTGCTAATTCCAATGCTAGGAATAATCGGGGTGATAATTGGACCTATTATTTCGGGTGTACCTAGCGTGATAATTGGTTTATATTTGGTGAAAAGCCGTTTTGGGGCTCCTGTGGATCTTGGGGCGTCGTTTAAGATACTGGGCGCTTCTGGAATTGCCGCGTTAGCAACGTATTTCTTTTTGGAGTATTTTAGGTTGGCCAATATTTTGTTGTTGGTTGTTGGTGCATCAATTTTTCTTTTATTATATTTGTTTTTTGTGCCGTTTATTGGCGCTATAAATCAGTCAGATATCAGTTGTCTTCGAACGATGTTTTCTGAAATAAGTTTAATATCTGCAATATTAGAAATTCCTTTGAAATTGATGAATAGGGTTTTGAGTTTACAAGTGGCAATTTTAAATAAAATCAGGGTTTTTCTCAAGAAATCTTAACAATTACTTCTTTGTTAGCTGGGTTGTATTTTTCTTTAAATTAATGATTATTGGATGGTTTAATAAAAAAGGGTAGGTTGGATTTGTTTTTTATGGGTTTATGTATAGTTCTGTATTTGCGTACCAGGCGTTGCCGCTGTCGGTTTTTTCCAGCACTTGGAACCATGGCATGAAACCAGTTATGCTGTAGCCGGATGGAACAGTTATGTCAAATTTTATTTGTGTCCAACCGCTTGTTCCCCACGGGACAAAGCTTCCAGCTCTGACTGTTGGAACATTAGGCGGCATAGTTGGAACCCTGCCTGAATCGGTGTAGAAATCTATCCCTATTCTTGCGCCTTCAGTGTTTTTGCCATCGTTGCCTTGACTTGAATGATCTGTTTTGATCCATGTGGAGAAGTATATGTGGTCGCCTTGTTTGACTGTGAACCAGCCATAACTTCCTCCTGTAGCGTAAACTGCGCGGTCATCTTGGGTTCCACCGTTAGTTGCTGCATCAGTGTCTTGTCCTACGCGTAGTGTATTTTGACCATTATACTGTGTACTGCTGTCAACGAAAACATACTGAGATAATCCATAAGGTCTCAAGGTCCATCCTGTTGTAGTTGGAGCCAAATTCGTTGCCAAAGGGTAAGGAGAATTTGAGGGTGGTTGTGTTGGGGTTGGTGTTGCTGTTGGGGTTGGGGTTGCTGTTGGTTTAGGGGTGGGTGTTGGGGTTGCTGTTGGTTTAGGGGTGGGTGTTGGGGTTGCTGTGGGTGGGGTTGGGGTTGCTGTTGGTTTAGGGGTGGGTGTTGGGGTTGCTGTGGTGTGGGGTTGGGGTTGCGTGGGGTTGGGGTTGGGGTTGCTGTTGGTTTAGGGGTGGGTGTTGGGGTTGCTGTGGGTGTTGGGGTTGCTGTTGGTGTTGGAGTTGGCGTTGAATCGGGTGGAGAGACTATAGCAGTGGGGGTGTATGTGGCGTATATGCTTGTTGTGGTTTTTTCGTATCCTGTTGGGTTTCTGAATGTTGTTGTGTATTCGTTTGAGTAGTTTGTTGTTTTCCAAGCGTGAGTATTTGTTGATGTTGTTGTCATTGATCCTATTGATGCTACGCTGTTTGAGACTACGCATAGCCAATAATATCCTGAGGATAGGGATGTTTGGGGTATTGTGAATGTTCGCCATCCACTTGAAGTGATCGTTTGGGTGTTGCTTTGAGTAATTAGTGTGGATGGTGCTCCGTTGTTGTCTGTGTATATTGCTGTTTTTGCGTTGAAACCCGTGTTTTTAAAGTACACCGTGATGCTTTGCAGGTTGCCGTCTTGAGTTAGTTGGAATCTGCTTGCGTCTTTGTCGGTGCCAAAATTGTTGGTTAGGGTTCCGATGGATGTGTTTCCAAAAGTGTTCAAAGTAGCTCCCGATGAACCTTGAATTGTGGATAACGAGAGAACTGATATCATGCTGATGATGAAGATTGTGCTGATGCATATGGCTGTAGTTTTTGAGTGTTTTCCAAGATTTAGGGAGTATTCTGTTTTATTTAGTGTGTTGTTATTCATCTTTTTTTTCTCTCTCTTCCAGATATTTTGTTTTTGTACTATGGATATTTTTAAGCTTTTTTGTTAATGCATATTGGATGTTTGTTAAGTTTGATAGCTGTTTGTGCGGGTCAAACTTGACAAACTATTTGTTCAAATTAACAAAGTTGTAAAGTTGAGTTTGCATTCGTTGTTGTGTTAATTTTTTAGGTTTTTATGTAAACTTTGTTTCTTTGTTAATTAGTTTGTGTGATTTTTGTTTACATTTCGATATTATTTAATTTGTGTAGTGAGTATTAATAAATGTTATACTGTGCGGGGTTTAAGAGCGAATTTGTTCTGCATGTATACAGTTCAAATACTAACTACACGAAGAGTTTCATCATTTTGGAAGAACGTTTAAGTTAACATTACGAACTGTCATTTAAAATACAATTTAACAAGTTGAATCTTAAAGATATATTAAAACTGGTTTTTAGTATGGCTTTTTTCTGAAAGCGAGTATTGGATGGTTTAATAAAAAAGGGTAGGTTGGATTTGTTTTTTATGGGTTTATGTATAGTTCTGTATTTGCGTACCAGGCGTTGCCGCTGTCGGTTTTTTCCAGCACTTGGAACCATGGCATGAAACCAGTTATGCTGTAGCCGGATGGAACAGTTATGTCAAATTTTATTTGTGTCCAACCGCTTGTTCCCCACGGGACAAAGCTTCCAGCTCTGACTGTTGGAACATTAGGCGGCATAGTTGGAACCCTGCCTGAATCGGTGTAGAAATCTATCCCTATTCTTGCGCCTTCAGTGTTTTTGCCATCGTTGCCTTGACTTGAATGATCTGTTTTGATCCATGTGGAGAAGTATATGTGGTCGCCTTGTTTGACTGTGAACCAGCCATAACTTCCTCCTGTAGCGTAAACTGCGCGGTCATCTTGGGTTCCACCGTTAGTTGCTGCATCAGTGTCTTGTCCTACGCGTAGTGTATTTTGACCATTATACTGTGTACTGCTGTCAACGAAAACATACTGAGATAATCCATAAGGTCTCAAGGTCCATCCTGTTGTAGTTGGAGCCAAATTCGTTGCCAAAGGGTAAGGAGAATTTGAGGGTGGTTGTGTTGGGGTTGGTGTTGCTGTTGGGGTTGGGGTTGCTGTTGGTTTAGGGGTGGGTGTTGGGGTTGCTGTGGGTGTTGGGGTTGGTGTTGCTGTGGGTGTTGGGGTTGGGGTTGCTGTGGGTGTTGGGGTTGGGGTTGCTGTGGGTGTTGGGGTTGGGGTTGCTGTGGGTGTTGGGGTTGGTGTAGGTGTTTGAGTCAGTAAGAGCGTCGCAATTACATTGTCTACTTCAAGGGTTCCAGTTGAAGCAACATCAAAATGAATTTGAGTCTTAGTAGTGCCTGAAGGAACCGTGAAAGTCATGGTCATTGGTGTCCATGTGCTTGTAGATAAAAGTGTTGGACCGCTAAATACTCCTAGGTTATTCCATGAAGAATCAAAGCAAAATATGTGTGACCAAGCTGTCATGGTGCCTTTGTAATATAATTGTAAGGTGTAAGTTTGTCCTATCTGAGCTGGTATTGTTTGTTCGACATCTACGTATCCGGATCCGTCTTGTGGATATTTTGTTATAGCGAATAAACCGCTGTAGCTATCTGCGTAAGCGTCAGAGCTCTGGGTAAGTGTTGCTGCAAAGCCTTTAGATAAAGGGTCTACGATTCCTAACACCCAAGGTGAAGTTCCCAATTCGAAACCGCCGTTCTGCACTATATTTGTTGCTGTTGGTTGAGGTGTGGGGCTCGGTGTTGAAGTTGGTGTTGGAGTTGGCGTTGAATCGGGTGGAGAGACTATAGCAGTGGGGGTGTATGTGGCGTATATGCTTGTTGTGGTTTTTTCGTATCCTGTTGGGGTTCCGAATGTTGTTGTGTATTCGTTTGAGTAGTTTGTTGTTTTCCAAGCGTGAGTATTTGTTGATGTTGTTGTCATTGATCCTATTGATGCTACGCTGTTTGAGACTACGCATAGCCAATAATATCCTGAGGATAGGGATGTTTGGGGTATTGTGAATGTTCGCCATCCACTTGAAGTGATCGTTTGGGAGTCGCTCTGCGCTATTAGTGTGGATGGTGCTCCGTTGTTGTCTGTGTATATTGCTGTTTTTGCGTTGAAACCCGTGTTTTTAAAGTACACCGTGATGCTTTGCAGGTTGCCGTCTTGAGTTAGTTGGAATCTGCTTGCGTCTTTGTCGGTGCCAAAATTGTTGGTTAGGGTTCCGATGGATGTGTTTCCAAAAGTGTTCAAAGTAGCTCCCGATGAACCTTGAATTGTGGATAACGAGAGAACTGATATCATGCTGATGATGAAGATTGTGCTGATGCATATGGCTGTAGTTTTTGAGTGTTTTCCAAGATTTAGGGAGTATTCTGGTTGTTTTAATTTGTTTGAATTCATTCTTTTTTCTCTCTCTTTCTTTCCTAAACTTTTCATTTAAAAGCATGAATCATTTTTAAAATTTTTTGTTAAGAATAAAACCAGGTTTTGTTAATTTTGATTCATGTTCCTTGTTAAGTCAATTTAACAAACAAGTGAAGTCAAGTTCGCCTCTTTAGTAAGACAGCAAAGCTAAGATTTGTAACGTAATAAACAATACATATGTCTTAATGTTGCGAGTCGCTAACAGACACCAATTCTGTAGTTTTTGTTTTTTCAGAAGTAAACAGGCTATTTTTTAGCAATTAAAGAAAGCGACGAGGATTTCTTTCTTAATCTTTGGTTTTTTGCATAAAGCTGTTCTAAAATGAATTTTAGTTTGAGATACTTATTTCCAAATATTATTGTTGCTAGATGAGACTGCGGCAGTTGGATCAAATGTGCTTATTGGTAATAATCCTGATGAAATTCTTGAGGCATCAAAAATGAGCTTTGAAGACAAAAAAATTGTGCGAATCCATTTGGCAATGGTACAACTAGGAAAATAATAGTGAAAATGTTGGTAATCAGGCAAAAAATTATACTAATTGGGGCGTAAGATTTTATTACCTAGAAAACAACAACAGAAATTCAAGAACTCTTGAGCAACGCTCAGTTAGATTTTGAATCAATAGTGAATAAGGCATTGAACAATTATCTTCCAAAGATATTTCACTTTTGCCCTTTTATTAGAGGAGCTTTGTACATCAAAACAATGCATATAGTGTTCTGTTATCAAAGAACTATGAAAATAAAGTTCCAAAAAGTTTCTCGATCACTTTTTAATCTTAATATGGAAATAAAATTCCTATATTTTGACATTTTCTTTTCGGAATAATCCTTAATATCAAGTATTATCAAAAGGAATCTTGCAAGGGTGGTCGAGAAAGACCTTGGCTCGCAGAGCCATAAACGCAGGGTGAAACTCCCTGCCTCTTGCTCCATTTGCAAACTAGACGATTTTCGGAAAATTGATTGCCACAACTTTGCATAGATCATCAACCGAATTTTTATTTTAATCTTTCAACCGGTGACTTTACAGAACCTAAAAAGTAAGCCGTACACATACAAAAAACAGTCAAATTTCCAAAATCGAGGTTCTATTAATATTTAAAGATAATCATGTAACAAGTCGTGCCGCTATCATTCTCCACTAATTGGGGATGGCGAGCACATAAAATTAATTACGCATAATTAGAATTGAGTAGTCAGAATGTTACCGGTTTCGTTTAGGATGGTAATGGGCTGGTTGCATTATTGCGTTTTCCGATGGGATGCAATCGACTGTTAGTTGTGTTTTGGTTCGTTTTTTTTTAGTTGCTTTGTGCCAGAGATTGACCCATTCTGAGTCCAATTCATCTTTTAATTGTAGTGTGTCTGGATCATTATTTTCCAAGTTCACTAATCCCCTCTCTTAAGAAAGATCACTTAAATGGTATTAGTATTAAAGCCTTGTTAATTTCAGATTCAATTCCTTCACAATTCCTTTAGACCACCTCAGATCTCAAAAGAAAAACGATCGCAATAATTGAAAGAAGTCACTCTCTTGAGTTCATATGGTGCCCTTAAAATTGGGTATCCACGGCTTGGGTGTTATTTTTGTTACAGCATAAGATTAAACAGTCATATCAAGACCATAGGTTAGGATGACACATATGAGTAAAGCTTCGGAAATGGCGAAGGTTTCAGCGAAAGGTAGTTTTCATCTACTTTGGGGTCTGGTGATTTCTACTGTTATTTCTTCAGTTGCCACGATTTTTGTTGCAAGGCTACTCGGATCAGACCTATATGGTCTTTATGGAATTGTGATGACAGCTCCCACGCTGATAGGAGTTTTTCGAGATTGGGGCATAAACTCAGCAATGGTGCGCTACACCGCCCAATATCTATCCGAAGGTCGGGCATCAGAGGTCAGAAGTATACTTGTTTCTGGCATAATCTTTGAAGTAATCCTTGGCATGGCGTTATCCGCAGTATCTTTTGGTCTCTCAGGCTATCTTGCAGTAAATGTTTTCCACCGCCCAGAAATAGCTTCTTTAATCCAAATAGCCTCGATCTCAATCTTAGCCGGCGGACTCATCAATGCCGCTACAGCAGCCTTTACTGGCATCGAAAAAATGGAACTCAACAGCGTCATGCTCATTCTCCAATCCATAGTAAAAACTGCCACTATGATCGCACTAGTCGTTTTGGGATTTGGA
Organism: Candidatus Bathyarchaeota archaeon; assembly: GCA_963809455.1. Taxonomy (GTDB): domain Archaea; phylum Thermoproteota; class Bathyarchaeia; order Bathyarchaeales; family Bathycorpusculaceae; genus Bathycorpusculum. The sequence goes on from CAWEJP010000004.1 coordinate 153,648, forward strand.
ACCTCTGGAGCAGTCTTAGGTTATACTATCGCAATGATAGTTGCTGGGGTAGTTGGTGTGGCACTTGTATGGACTCAATATAGAAACTTGCCAAAACTCAGTGATTCAAACTCGAAATAAAAGCCTACATCAAATCAATGCTAACATATGGGACACCTTTGTCGCTTTCAGCTATTATAAGTGGCTTTCAGGGTCAATACTACGCTTTTCTGCTCCCAATTTTCTACGTCACCGACAACATTGCAATTGGCAATTATGGCATAGCGTCAACTTTTGTTGTTTTGATCTCGTTCTTTGCAACGCCAATTACCACGATGCTGTTTCCAGCCTTTAGCAAACTTAATCCGCAAAAAGACAAAGAAACCTTGCAAAACGTCTTCCAGTATTCAGTCAAATACGCTGCACTTCTAGTTGTGCCAGTGGCAGCGCTTGTTATGTGTCTTGCTGAACCAGCAGTCTCAACCCTGTTTGGACAGACATACTCTTCGGCGCCTCTGTTTTTGGCGTTGCTTGCCCTCACCTACTTCTTGCCAGCGTTTGGAAGCCTAAGCACAAGCAACTTCATTAGCAGCCAAGGAAAAACCACCTTCATCCTGTACCTTACCCTACTCTCAGCAGCCATCGGCTTACCCCTGGGTTACATTTTAATTATGCAGTTTGGAGTTTTAGGGCTCATAATAACCACGCTGATAACAGGAATTCTCAGCACCATCATACCGCTTTATTGGATAAAAAAACACTACAATTTAACTGTAGATTGGAGATCGTCAGCAAAAATTCTCCTCTCATCCTCCGTAGCCGCCGCCTTAACCTACGGCCTAGTCTTAGATGTTGGACTTCTCCAGCTTGATACGATTAATTATCGGCGTAGTATTCTTTGCATTTGTATTCGTCGCCGCAACCTTGTTAACCCAAACCATAAACAAATCTGACATAGAAAACCTACGCAGCATGGCAAGCGGATTGGGCATAATTGGCAAAATATTTACCCGAATCCTAAACATCTACGAAAAACTCACCCAAACCCTCAAACACTAACTACATCTAAAATTATTTTCAAGTCAACTCTTCATGGATTTAAAAAGTAAGTTGTGCCGTCAGCATTCTCCAAAATGTTGGGATTGGCGAGCACCTAAAGTTGATTATGCATTAGTTTTTAGATGTGATGGCTTAAAGAGTACTATCTTTTTGGTTTGTGCAATATTAATTAAGTAAAAAACAGGCCAATAGATTTTGAGAAGACATGCAGATTGAAGTTGAGCTAAAGGAAATAAAAAGTCTGCTCTTTGAGTTAAAACAGAAAATGGATGTTCTGCTTGAAGAAAAAGAAACTTCAAAAATGATGGGTCTATCCGAGAAATCGCTTAAGGACTTCTTTACAAAAGAACCTGAAATTTACACAATTAAAGATATAAAAAATAAGGTTAACTGCGTTTGAAGGGAAAAATAGTCCTTATACCTTTTCCGTTCACTGACCTGACAGCAACCAAACTAAAGCCTGCACTTGTTCTTTATGACTCTGATAGAATTCGATTTTTACGTGGCAACTTTTATATTAAATTGAACTGTCTAATGATATTCGGTGGAGTTCCATGGTTGAGGTAAACGACGCTAAATTTACTGTTATTTTACGTGAAGAAGATACGGGCTATTCAGCCCAAGTTGTCGAATTACCGGGTTGTATTAGTCAAGGGAAAACAAAAAAGGATGCCATCACTAACATAAAAGCAGCTATCGAAGGATACCTTGAAGCTTTTCCAGAAGAATTAGACCAGCTTAAACGAAAACGCGAGCTGGTGGAAATAACTGTCTGAGAAACTGCCTACACTATCCTACCGTAAACTGCTTAAGCCTTTAAACAAAGCAGGCTTCAGAATTATTCATCAGAAAGGAAGTCACATGTACCTAACCGATGGCAAACACAAATTACTGTTCCACGTCATGATATAATTCAAAAAGGAACACTTTTAGCAATAATTCAACAATCCGGGTTGAGCAGAGAAGAATTTCTAAATTTACTAAACTGACACTACCCCTGTCGATATCGTCTCAAACACATTAGGCCAGATTTGTTATCAGTACCTTCACAAGACAAGCCAAGACACATCCAAAACTTATCCTAAAGCCTAAACGAAGAAAGCAACCCAAAACAAACCCCTCTATATTTTGCAGCAGCAACCGTTGTTCTTCTAACAGAGTTTTGTAGCTCAAACGACCCATCGTCACCGCAATGCTATTTGTGTTCGCCAGCTGCATCATGCAGGCACAGCTATTTTTTTATAGTTATTTGTGGTTAGCGTAGCTTAGGTTGCCTGGTGTGACCTCAAATTGAGAACACGATTAAAGTGACTTCGAAAGCGTTTTACAAAAAGCACGTCCTTATCACTCTTTTTATTAGGTAGCTTTAGAATGAGTAAGTTTTTTAGATACTTTTACACCTTTACACTTAGGTCAAGCAGATGACTGTTACAATAAAAATAGACGACGCCAAAAAACAGAAAATCGACCGTTTTTTGGCTCGACTTGTGCTTCAGGAAGGCAAAAAAGTAACTATACAGGAAGCCGTAGGCATTATGATTGATCATGCGCTTGAAGATGAAGAAGCTTTTACTCAAAACTTCAAAGACCTTCCTCCATTAGAAGAAGATCCAGCCTGGAAAATGCTTAAAGATCCCAAGCATTGGGGCGTTAAAGATGCCTCAACCCGTATAGACGAATACTTATACGGAAGCTAATCTGATGACAGTTTTTGTCGATGCCGGCATCTTCGTAGCATTACGGAACGCAGAAGACAACAACCACCAAAGAAGCAAAGAACTCATGATGGCTGCTCTAAAAGGAGATTTTGGCAGAATATACACCTCTGACTATATTATTGACGAGGCAATAACGACTGCTCTAGCAAGAACAAAAAGACACGATGTTGCCGTTGATGTTGGCACATACATTTTGGATTCGCCACGATTCATTAAAATAGCAGTCGATAACGATATTTTCAACGTCGCTTGGTTAAAATTTAAAGCTTTTAAGGGTAAAGGTCTTAGCTTCACTGATTGCACTTCAATAGCGCTTACTGAGAAGCAGGGTATAAAGCAGATATTAAGTTTTGACTGTGGCTTTGACGGTCTAGTACAAAGACTCTGTTAAATCTTTTTTTGATAACTGACTTGCTAGAAAGGTTACAGAGTCACATTCATGACATGGAGTCTTCCGCTTTGCACAAGATGTAGCGCTTTACAAACGTTTATTTGAGATGCTCTTTAAAGACGTTGTCTGTTTAGTATAAATATGGGTTCTACAAAAGTATAACTGAAGGTTAGACTTTGATTGAGGAAGAAATGAAAGTCGGTCCAAAAGGCCAAGTAGTCATTCCACGAACAATGCGAAAAGCACTCAAAATAGAACCAGGCACCAAAGTCCTATTCACACTAGAAGACGACAAACTAATCCTCAAAAAACCAAGCTTCGATGGAGTAGCTGCCTTCCAAAAAATAGCTGAGCAAATACACTCAAACGAGAAAATAAATCCCCACGAATACGAAGAAGAACTTGAACAGAGAAACCCGTGATGCTTTACCTAGATGCAAATGTCTTCATCTACGCAGCTATAAACACCGAAGAGATTGGACAAAAAGCAAGGGCATTGCTCCAAAAAATCCAGCAACGCCAAGAACAAGCCGCGACCTCAGCATTAACGTTTGATGAAGTATTTTGGTCAATAAAGAAGCGTAAACCAGAACTTGCCATAGAAACATCTTATGCACTCCTAAACTTCCCAAATATAGATATTATTGCTGCAGACAGAAAACTTGCCTTGGCTGCGTTAAAACTCATCAATGAATTCAGTTTGGCGCCAAGAGATGCCATCCACGCTGCCACTGCTATTGCTATTAAAGCAGACTTTATTGTTTCAACGGACCCGCATTTTGACAAGATCAAACAGTTAAAACGTCAAACACTTATGGAAAACTCTCCTTGCTAACAAAGGGAAAAACTAGAACTATCCTCCTTCCCAAACCTTTCCCAGATACACCAAGACGCCTACGGACGCTGCACCCATTTTTGTAGCAATTTAACGTGTGTTCTTCTGTCAGATGCGGGTCGGTGCTTAATGTTTAAAGGATAAGTTAATTATTTCTCATACTCTTCAAGGGACACTCATCCGCAGAAACAATTATATTCCGGATTATCCAGATAATCCAGATGACCTCAATTGGCAACAATTCTAGTCAAAAATCTCCCCGAGGACCTCCTAAAAGAACTGAAACGGCTAAAAGTTGAACTCGGATGTAAAACCTGGGCAGACCTCCTAACAGAACTAGTGGCCAAAAGCGAAGAAACCCTTCAAAAACAAGAAAATCCAAACAAAACGGAAACCGCCGTCAAAAACTTCCTAAACCTAAGAACCGCCGTCTCAACCAAATGGCAAAGCACCCCCACAATTCTAGACGAAACCCGCCGTGCCAGAAGACATGAAACCAAACATTAGACTCCTCACCCTCGACGCCAACGTCTTCATCGCAGCATTAAAAGCAGATGAACCCCAAAGCGAAAAATGTGCCCAAATACTTACTAAAATCCCAAAACAATTCCAGCTAACAGAACCCAGCATTATCTACCAAGAAGTCTGCGGAACACTAGCCAGAAAAGTAGACCTTGAAGTAGCCAACGAAGCAAAAAACCAAATGGACCTTATGATAAACCCGAAACTGCTCGTTAATTGTGACAAATCCTTTTGCGTTCAAGCATCTTGCTTGTGCTTCGAATTCAACATATACTCAATCGACGCTCTTTACCTTCAAGCAGCCCTAAAAAACAATGCAGTTCTCGTTTCACTAGATAGAGAAGATTTCGTGGAACGGCTGAAAACAAAGAAGCCACCGATCGAAGTTTACGCCGTAGATGAATTTCCTTACTAAACTAATTAAAAAACACTTAGAAATAGCACTTAACAAATTCTTTAACGGAATGTTGCTTAATTATTTCGCAAGGCAACAAAACACTCCACCTACCACAACCTTTCCCAGACGCACCAAGACGCACAAAACAGACGCAACCAGAAAACGCTGCAAACACCAAACCAAAAAAGCAAACCAAAACAAACCCCCCATATTTTGCAGCAGCAAGTGTTCTTCTTCTATCAACAAAGAATTGGAAATTAGTTGTCTGTCATCGATCTCCAACCAAAAGTGGAACTGACGAGCATCTGATGTTGATTACGCACTTTTTTTTCTCTTCGATCAATTATGCTAAATGGAAGTTGTCTATTGGGTGCCTGTGATTGTGACATAGCAACTGAAAGTCGTGAGGTGACCGGTATTTGCCGAGGCTTTTAAGGTTAGGGTTGCTTTGATTGATGCTCCGGCGTTTAGGACTGTGTTTTGTTTGTTCCAAGTTAATGTCAGTGAGAGACTTGCGTTTGTTGGGGTCCAATTGTTTGTTGTCATGGTTAGTGTTTCTGGGACGTTGCCGGTGTTTTTGATGTAGATTGTTTGTGTGGTTGTGCCAGCTGGGTTCATCCTTCCAAGGTTTAGGGTTGTTTGGGGTTTGGTGCATGCGCTGTCTGAGTATATGCCCAGGTTTACGGATATTATTGTTCTTTTTGGTGGTTTGCTTTGGGCGGCGGCGGTTGTTGTTAGTGCTAGAAGGATTAGGGTTATTGTAAGTAGGATTATTGCTGTTTTGGGCAGTTTTTGTAGGTGCATGGGTTGGCCTCGCTATTGAATTTAGTGAATCTTATGATTTACTAAATAAACTTTGTGAACACACAAAACCAGCACAAAAGAGAACGACACAAATACACAAAAACCTCCACAACTATCACCAAACAACAACACCAACCATTACATCAAACATAATGAACCCTACTTCGCGACAAAGAAACCAAAAAACAAGAAAAAAAGGGATTGATTTGTGATATTAATTATTGTGTGCCGGTGAGTGTTACGGAGCAGCTGAAGGTCGTGAGGCTGCCGGTGTTCGCCGCGGCTGTTAAAGTTAGAGTTGCTTGGATTGTTTGTCCTGCGGGTAGGACGGTGTTTTGTTGGTTCCAGGTTAGGGTTAGTGATGAGGTGGCGTTGGTTGGGATCCAATTGGTTGCGGCCATGGTTAGTGTTTCTGGACAGTTGCCTGAGTTTTTGAGGTATACTGTTTGTGTGGCGGTGCCGCCTGGGTTGAGGGCTCCAAAGTTTAGGGCTGTGGCGGTTTGTGTGCATCCGCTGTCGGAGTATACGCCTAAGTTTACTGAATTTATTGTTCCGCCTACGGAAAAGCTTTGACTGTTCATGAGGACTGCGGCTGTTGTTAGGGTGAGGGCAAGTGCGGCTATGCTTAGTGCGATTACTGCTATGCTGGTGATTTTTTTGTTGTTCATTTTTAATTCCTGATTTTATATCTCAAGTCGTAAGTATTAATAAGCGTTAAGAATTGACAATCAACCAAAAACACAAGAACAACACAAATACACAACAAAACCAAAAACACAAAAACCAACGAATCAACAGAACCCAAGAAAAACCAAATCATTCTAAACAAAACAAAAAACACTGCCAAAACCGACATAATACCAAAACAAGAATACACTTAATATGTCAGCAAACCAGCCCATAAGAATGATCTTTTTGCTTAGGTGATGAAAAATAATGAATAAACATAAAGCAATTGGTCGAGCCATTCTTCTTGGTTGCATAATTGCCGCTGTCGCTTACTTAGTAACGCTGTTTGGGTATCAGCAATTAATTCAGCCCTGGCTAAACATCGGCTCATCAGTTGAGGTTAGATTCTGGCTTATCGCTGGGCCCTTGTGCGTAGCTTTTGTCGCCATCCTTTCTGTAGGCGCATGGATAGGCTGGACGATGGCAACAACCCCTCCACCAAAACCAATCCAAGAAACCACAACCCATCAAAACACAGACAACAAACAAAAAACCACAACATAGCTATAAAAACCCCCAATTTTAGAAAATATTCCTATTTTTCTCCGCCAAACTCACCAATGCTGCCAAATACCCGCCAATAACCAACAACCTTCTGCCTCTGCAAGTGAGTGGATTTGAACCTGTTTCAGACCGTGTTAAAACTCATAGCTTATTCCTAAGGGCATTTAGCATCCGAACTATTATTTGCAAGACTCTTCACTTACGTTCTGTTTCTTTACTTCTACCAGTTCTATTTTTTATCGGCTACCTCAGCTACCTCAAACATCTCAAGTTTTTGTGCATCCAAAATTTTTTCGCCAACGTAGATTCAGATTTTTTTACAATTAGAATGTCTTTGATATTTGTGGTTTTTGGGGTGGGTGGTTGTTAAATCTTGGTAAAGTTTATATTTCCCACGGTGGGACTTTCTTTGGTGGGAAAAAGTGACCGCTGAAGAAGTAACTGTAGACAACAAAGGACGTGTACAAATCCCCAAAGCAATCCGAGATAAAGTCGGATTACACGTTGGCGGAAAAGCTCGCTTAAAAATAGAAAAAGAAAACATAATTATTATGCCTCCAATTTCACCTGAAGAGTTCATTAAAGAAATGGAAGGCTGTATAAAGGAAGGCGCCCCCAACATGGATCCGTTGAAACTTAAGAAAATGTGGGAAACGACAGAAAAATAAAGTGAGCAAAATGCTGTTCGTAGATTCTAACATTTGGTGCTATTATTTTGATCAGCGCCTTCCTGAATATGTATCTGTGCGAGACGTAATGCGGGAAATCATTAAATCCGAGGAAATAGCCTGCAACACTGTCATCGTCATGGAAGTGACACATTACCTTATCAGACATTTCCCAGAAAAAATCGCCCGCAAAAAGATAGAGACCTTCATTAACTTAACCAACCTTGATATTGCAGACTTTAATCGGCAAGCATTGAACCAGACAATAGAAACACTGCTGGCGAACGCATATACTGAAGGTTTAGGGGGAAGAGATGCAACAATAATTTCATCTATGAAGTTGCAAAACATAAAGAAAATTGTATCTCACGACGATATTTTTAAGCGTCTGGCAAACAAACTAGAATTGGAAGTTATCGATCCAATCGGACCAATACAACCATAGTCTTCCGCGTTTCAAAACTTGCAGCATTTAGCCCGCGAGAGCTTAGCTGGTTTGAGCCAGTAGAAGCCCAGAGAAGGTGTTGTTGCTGCAAATGCATTCTGCAGACCGGTTTTATTTATTATATTATGTCAAAAAACCTGTTACCTGCAATAGGTTAAACTAAAATGAACCATTTTTCATTTCTGATGTTAAATAGTATCTCTGATGCAACAACATTCACTTATTAATAATAAAAGACAAATTCTATGGTTGTGAGCCACATGAGCGAAGACATGAAATTAAGAGAACTTCTGATAAGAGCTACAAAAGACGTTGCATTCCGAGAAAAATTTCTTAAAATGCCAGAACAAACCGCCGCAGAAATGAATGTAAAAATAAAACCTGAGCAGCTGGAAAAAACAAAAACACTCGTCTCAACATCAACGAATACAAATCAGCCTCAAGCTCGATAATGGAATTTGTAAAAACCGCAGAATTGCTCGGAGCAAATGTCGGAATGGATAATGCCTTGCCTATTTGCATGTTTAAATCCGATGACCTTTTAGAGCTAATTCTCAAAAGAGTAATATCGCCTGAAAGAAACTTTGTCTGTTATCCTGCAATCGACATTGGTCCCGATCTTTCGGTATGGAGATGCTTTGGCACTTCCAAGCTCTTCAACAAGAAATTGGACGATTTCAACTCATTAGATCAAATGGTTGAATATTATCAGCGGGTAAGCAGACTATACCAATTCAAATTCTTCCCCATGAAAGAATGCTACGATTGCATGTATGCCAAGACGGAAAAATGCCAAGGAGGATGCATTGGCTTTGCAGAAACAGAAAGTGAGAAATTAGGAATCTGCCCAAAGGAAACCACTGACCAAGAAATTCTTCAAACAAAACTTAAGCTTTCCTCAAAACTTACCTTCCAAAATTATCATTATCCCCAAGAAAGCACTGTCGTTAAACTTGAAAACGGCACCACACTTGAGATCCCATTAGATATAAACAATCTACTTCCACTTTTCGATGGCAACCACACTACAAGACAAATACTATCCCAAACAATGCCGAATTTTGATGAAGCAGACAAAGATGAACTAAATAAGCTCATCATTGAGATCGCAATTCAACAAAAAATACCCCTTATACGGCAGTTACTCGATAGCAGGGTTCTTTCAAAGAAAGAATAAAAACACGAAACAAAGAACTCTATGCGTTCACATTTTTGGTGCGTGTTCAAACCTCCAAGTCCATATGCGGTTCGAACCCTGCAGGGAGCAAATCTCATAGAGGCTTGAGCTCCGCGCTACAGATTAGTTGCTGGCGTATTTTTCAAAATTGAAAGAATTCTTCATTTTCTGCGATAAGGCACAGCCCAACACTGATGGTGCTTACCGATTGAGCTTACTTACCTTAGTTTAGTATCACGGAAAAAAACGGGTACATGACACAGGATTAGAAGCGCCAACATGCCTCCACACAACATTCACACACCCCAACATAGCATCAACATTGACTATGTGGACCAACCCTCTTCCCACACTCAAACCTCAAGAGGAAAACTACCCAAACCAAAAAAGAATCTCTTACCAAAGCCTCCAGTGTAGTGTGCAGTTTTAACGCCCCACACCCACACACAAAAAGAGAACTAACAAAGCCACCACACCGCAGCCCCGATCCTAAAACCTGTTTGACGTATCTTAGGCGTCAAAATCTAATCTTAGAAGTCTGTGCTGGCATTTAGAATCTTTGCAGCCGTATAGGAGGAGGTTGGGGTTGTTGTGGTTGGTGGTTAGAACTTGGGTTGTGGATCTGCAGTTTTCGCAGCGTTCAGCTCGAACTTGATCGTTTGCAACGTGCCCCTTGATTAGCAGCACGCTCCACGATTTTTCTTTGAAAGAATTAAACAAGACTTAAACCTCTAGAAAATAAATGAGACTACTTTCCCAATAAAAAATTACTACTGATACTTAAATTTGTTTGTGATTGCAAACAAACTACAACTCCAATACGATCAATCGATTCAGCAAGTTACCGATTGTTGTATCAAACATCAATCTACAAATAATAATTTTTGTATGCGGCGAAGTACTTCTTTTTCCTTACCGAAACGAAAATGGTTAACAAACTGTAGACAAAAATCTCCAGATCAACCTAAAAATCCTCCATCCCAAAGGTCGTTTGGTTTTTAGGTACTAATTACTGATTCATAGCCCGCTTTCATAAGTGAGTTATATGCCTTCAGCCATTTTTTACGGTCAATATGATTGGGAGGATATGTGTGTATGAAACAAATTGCGGAAAAAGAAAGAAAAGAAATTGGAGCCAAGTTAGCGAATGTTTTCGACGAAAAAATCAACAGTTTGTCAACCGAATTGCGTGAAATACTGCTAGATGACATGGTTACAGCGTTCGAAAATAGATTAAATGTGTTAAACAACGCCACAATGAAAACCCCTAATTGACAGCTGCTACGGACAAAAACACTGATTACCAATACATAAATGATTTATAACTAAACGGAGCACTAAACAAAAAAGAGGAATATGATTGCGTAGATCAAAACTCGAAATGTACATTGACATATTAACAGTCTTGGCTCATAGAGGACCGTTAAAGTTAACACATGTCATGTATAAGGCAAATGTTAACTGTAGCGTACTCAAAGAATACTTAGAGTTCCTCATGAAGCAAGGCTTAGTTGAAGAACGCATTGTCGGTAGAGCACGAACAGTTTTTGCAGTCACGCCACGCGGCATAACAGTTCTAAAGTACTTTAGGGAACTTAAGCAAGTTTTACCCATAGTAGAGGAAGCAAGGACCCAAACCCCCATTCCCTACTAAACCCCCAGTTTAGAACCCTAAAAATTTCTTATTTTAGTTATCTTTTTTAGTCCACGTTTGTTTTGTTTACTTATTTCAAATTAATACTGCAGTGTCGCAAGACATAATAAATACCACAGCCTTATCCTATCAAACTGTACACCATGAACAACAACACAACTCGAGGAACACAAATGATAAGACACGAATTAACAAGTAAAAAACCGCTAAACACCCTAGAAAAAATAGAAGTAAGCCTCGAGAAACTAAACGATAAAATCGAAGTCATGATTGAACTTCAAAAAAACGGAAACGTAAACAGTAATAACCCTAGAGCACTTTTACCCTTACCCGATGCCTCTCTTGACGTTATGACCTTATTGTCGATGCCTGATCACTTACGCAAGACAGCCATGACGATCTGTAGATGCACCCGAGCAACAGCAGAAGAAATCGCAAGTCAAACCAAACGAGCCCGCGCCGTGGAAAGTGCATACCTTAACCAACTTGTAATTATGGGTTATTTAAAGAAAGAACGAAATGGTAGGAAAGCCTACTTTTTCATAGATAAAGAAGCCCTGAGTTGAATACCATGAGCAAAATAATTGCAGTCCATTCATACAAAGGCGGTACAGGAAAAACCCTTTTCTCAGTAAACTTAGCCGCAACATTCGCCAAAGCAGGAAAAAAAGTCTGCGTCTTCGACCTTGACTTTCGAGCCCCAAGCTTATTCGCCATCCTCAAAACCCCAACCGCCGAATTCTGGCTCAACGACTACCTAAACAACTCCTGCGAAATCAACAAAACCCTCATAGACTTAAGCAACCGAATCCCTGGCAACGGAAAATTCTACGCATGCCTCGCCAACCCATCAACAGAAGCCATCCGCGACATGTCATCAAAAGACCGCAAATGGGAAATGCGCGCTTTAGGCCGATTGTTAGCCCTGCGGGAAACTTTGATTAAAGACCAAGAATTCGATTACCTATTCTTAGACACAAGCCCAGGACTACAATACTCATCCATCAACGCCATCGTCGCTGCGGACTTTGTAGTTGTAGCAACAACCGGCGACCGCTCAGATGTAGATGGAACAAAACGCATGCTCGTTGAACTCTACAACCTCTTCGAAAAGAAGACGGGTTTGGTTCTAAACAAAGTGCTCGATCCCTCAATAACAGCAAAGAAAGCCGAAATGCAAGCCAAAATCAAAACTGAATACCAGGTGCCGATGCTAGGTATGGTGCCGTGTTTCTGCGAGATCTTGCGAGCGGAAGGAAACCTGATTTTCGTGCAGGATAAACCTGACCACCCTTTCACCAAGATACTTGGTGAGATGGCTAAGAAAATAGAAAACAACGAAGTAGAATAACCACCTTTTCTTTTTCTTTAACAAAAAAGCTTAAACAATACTGCGCATGCTAGAATTTCCTGATTGGAGATGTGTTTGTTTGGATAGGTCAGCTGTTATTTTGGCTAGTGATTCGTCTGCAAAGTTCAGTGGCGATAAGGGACTTTTAGATTTACACGGAAAACCCCTAATCAACCACGTGATTGATGCTGTGAAAGGTCTTGTCGACGAAATCATCATCGTTACTGGTTCGCAACAAAGCGTTGACCTGTACGAAAAGGTGGTTTCTTCAGATGTCAAGTTTGTAATTGACGATTACGAATCCAAGGGACTTTTGGCTGGAGTTATTGCAGGTTTTGAAGCGTCTCAAAGCGAATACTCAGCGCTTTTGCCCTTTGATAGCCCCTTTATTTCCCAAGAAGTCATGTCATTGCTCTTTGACTGCGCCATCAGCAAAGCCGCCGTTATTCCAAGATCAACAGACATGGAATGCCAACCCCTACACGCCGTCTACCACACAAAACAAGCATTGCAAGCGGCAAAAGAATCGTTAGCGGAAAACGAAGTTGACTTGCAAGCGATGGTGGATAAGTTGCATGGAGTACGATACATGTCTATGATGGTTATTACGCAATTGGATCCGGACTTGAAGACGTTCTTCCGTGTAAAAACAACCTTTGACTTAAAAAAAGCCGAAGTCATGGGAAAAGAAAGAAAAACCAGCAAAACCAAAAAAATAGTCAAACGAAAACGGTAGTTAAACCGCCTCTTGAGGTTTGGAAGTAGTAGTCGACGTGCAAAATTCAACTAGACTACTACTTTTCTTGTTTGAAGAACCTTTTTACCGATTACTTTGCAATGTTTTTTTTAAAATACATGTCAAAATGGTAAAATCGAAATGAAAATTTTTATTTCTTGACTTCAGCAATCAATCCCATCAGAAGTATAAGGGCACCCCCTTTTTCCGTAAACCCCTCCTGCAATAGGTTTCTTTATAGATAAAATATTAGACTCCAAATAGATTTTTGAATTGCCCAGCATTAAACGAACTTTTTTTAACTTATTATTATTGAAGTCATAGTTAATGAGCCTCCAACGGGTTTATCGTTGAAAAATACTATTTCTTCATTTTCCCGTTTCAGCGCTAAAGCATAGAGTAGAGGCAGATAATGTTCAGGTGTTGGGATTGCTAAATCGAATGCCCTGCCTTGGGACTTGTAATCAATCAATTGCTGATGGTCGTTTTTCTTGATGAATTTTTTCATTCGGTCACTTGCTTCTATTGCCCAGTCATAGCCAAACCCTGACTCCAAGTTGTTCCAAGAGAGCAGGCCCAAGTTATGAACCATGTTTCCGCTTCCAACAATCAAAACCCCCCTCTCGCGAAGTTTCGACAACTCTTTTGCTAAATCATAATGGAACTGGGCAGGCTTAGAATAGTCCAAACTCATCTGCACAACGGAAACATCGGCATCTGGAAACATACGTCTTAAAACAACCCAGCAGCCATGATCAAGACCCCATCCGTAATCTAAATCGACCTTAGTTTTGGTTATAAAACCAGCAATTTCTTCTGCTAAAGCGGGGTTGCCGGGCGCAGGGTATTGGACTTCGTAGAGTTCGTCGGGGAAACCGAAGAAATCATGAATAGTTTTGGGTTTATCCATTGCAGTGACGAAGGTGCCTTTGGTTTCCCAATGTGCAGAAACGCATAGAACTGTTTTTGGTTTGGGTATTTTTCTTGCTATTTCTCTGAATTCTTCTACGAACTCGTTTTCTTCTATGCCGTTCATGGGGTTTCCATGTCCCAAAAAGAGAACAGGCATTCGCTTTGCGTACGGGCTGTTTTCTCTGCTTTTCGTGTGTATCGCCACATTAATTTCTATTTGAAAGATTGGATAAACCTTTTCTACTCAACCAAGACATCTGCTTTTTTATTTGTTGCCTTGCGCTCTCTTGCTGTTGTAGTGAGATAGCAACAACATAAGGTTTAAGTTGTCAAATGCAAAGCTAGCTCTAGATTGTTAATGTCCGACATAATTTCTGTGAAGAATCTTGTGGAAATCTACTCTGATGGCACCAAAGCCGTAGACGATATCACTTTCAACGTTCAAGAAGGCGAATTCTTTGGGTTTTTAGGTCCCAACGGCGCAGGAAAAAGCACCACAATCAAAATTCTAACCACTCTTGCTGAGAAAAACCTCTGGCACAGCTACTGTCGCAGGCTACGATGTTGAGAAACAAGCAGCCGATATCCGCAAGATCATCGGAGTTCAAAGTCAAGAAACAACAGTTGACGGCGACCTAACGGGTCGAGAAAATATTATGCTTCAAGGTCATTTCCACCAGATGAAAACGGATGAAATCAAAAAACGAGTAAACGAACTTCTGAAGTTAGTGGGCCTTGAAGCAGCAGCTGAAAAACGTGCCGAAACTATTCTGGCGGCATGAAAAAACGCCTTGACCTAGCCACAGCCTTGGTTCATAAGCCTAAAATCTTGTTTTTGGATGAACCAACAACGGGTTTGGACCCTCAATCGCGCTCAGCAATTTGGAGTTATCTGGAAAAACTAAACAAGGAAGAAGGAATAACTATTTTCTTAACGACACAGTATTTAGAAGAAGCTGACAAGTTATGCAAAAGGCTTGCAATAATTGATGTAGGAAAAATAGTGGCAAGCGGCTCTCCTCTTGAGCTGAAACGTGAAATCGGCGCAGACTCTATTAGAATCTCTCTTGAAGATTGCAAAAAAGACATCGCAAGAGCAAAGGAACTCATAAAAACCTTAACTGATGTCAATGAAATAATAGATTCTGACGAATGCCTCACAGTATTTGCCAAAAACGCCGGTCTTCTCATTGCTGACATTGTGCGCGCTTTAGACAGCAGTGATATTCGGATTGCTTCAGTAACGTTTTCTTCACCCTCATTAGACGACGTTTTCATAAAGCACACCGGCAAAAGAATCCGAACTGAAGAACTAGTTAAAGCTCCAAGCACAATGTTTGGAGGACGACGTTAAAATGACTCTTCTTTCTGATACCCGATACGTTTTCATAAGGTACCTTACGAAACTTGTTCGAAATCCCATTCTTCTTTTCTTTTCCCTCTTTCAACCTATTCTATTCCTTGCACTATTCACACAGTTACTAGGCAAGACTTGTCCAGTTTTCCAGGAGTTCTACCGACTGGTGTAAGTTATCTTGAGTTTGCTGCTGCGGGAATTCTTCTGCAAAACGCGTTTGGAAGCGCACTACAATCAGGAAACTCGATAGTGGCTGATATTGACTCGGGATTTTTGCATAAAATGCTCGTAACACCCATGAGCCGTCCAGCAATTTTGCTGGGCAGGTTAGCCAGTGATGCTTTTAGGGTGGTAATTCAAACAGCCATAATTCTTGCGTTAGCGTATGCAATCGGTGCTGCAACAAACTCTCCGTTTACTGTTAACACTGGGATCATTGGAATTTTGCTTATTTTCTTCACGATTGCGTTCTTTGGGCTTGCATGGTCAGGAATTTCTTTAGCGTTAGGTATGAAGACCAGAAGTGCTGAGACAGTTTTTGCAATAGGCGGTGTCATTACTTTCCCATTGCTGTTCTTGAGTTCTGCATTGTTCCCGATTAGTTTCCTGCCCACATGGGTGCAAGATGTTTCAAAGTTTAACCCTGTAAGCTATGCTGTTGATGCTAGTCGAGCGCTTATGATTAATGGTTATGACTGGGGCACGATTCTTCCTGCTTGGGGCGTAATCGGGTTAGTTGCCCTGATCACGATGAGCGCTACATTGTACCAGTTTAGAAAAGTAGTCAGCTAAAAAGCTGACTCTACTTAACAGGGTAAATATGCGCATCAACATCAGAAGGCTCAGATAACCGCTTAATTCGAACTTCAATTAATTCAGGCGACGCAGCATCAAGCCCCTTCAGGGTTTTAGAGAACCCCGTCATTATGTTGCCGATTGTTTCTTGGACAAAATTGTTTAGCGGAAGCTTGTTTCCATCAATGTACATTTCGGTTTCAAAACTTTTTTTCATTATTCTGTGGCTTTCTTCCAAAAAATTCACCATTTAAACCTCTATTTATGCGCGGATAAAAGAATTTTGCTTAATTCCTAGTTGTAAATGGATCAGTGAGGTTTTGCATCCTCTATAGTTTATGTTCAGTCGTTTAATCTATATACTTTGATGCTAAAATATGGGGAAAAACGTCTGTTTTATGTAACAGCTAATATACTTGAACGCTAATTATCTCCAAACTGAGCAAAATCCACTACTCTGACAAAAAGGAGCGGCGCTGTGCTTAGTAAACTCTGGAACACATTAAATGCACTTTCCTCAAAAAAACCTTTAAAGTACACCCTCTATCTCTCGGCAATCATTATTTTTTTTGCAATAATTCTTGTTCCGCCAATTATCGGTATTCTTCTGAAGGCTGGAACCGTACAAAATGTGCTCAACGACCCAGCATTGACGAATTTGGCGTTAGTTGCGATCTCTAACTCTTTCATTATCGCTTTAATCGTTGCTGCCTTGGACCTTCTCGCTGGAGTTCCTTTAGCATGGTTGATTACCCGAGGCAAATCAAGATGGCTGAGCGTCTTGGACACGTTTGCTGATATTCCTTTCGTCGTGCCAACGGCGGCTTTGGGTTATTCTATTCTGCTGTTTTGGAGTTCAAGCGGCGGAATCTCTTCACTTTTCGGGTACTCTCTTGTTTCTCCCGGTTGGCTTTTGGTCATGCTTTTGCATTTCACTTTCTCGTTTCCAGTTGTTGTTCGAGTCATCGTTGGCGCTTTGTTGGACTACAAGATGGAGTATGAACGTGCGTCACGAACTCTCGGCGCACCGCCATTAACGGCTTCCAGAACCGTAACTTTCCCAATCATAAAGCCTTCCCTGATAGCGGCGTTCTCTTTGGCTTTTGCACGCTCCCTCTCAGAGACCGGAGCAACCTTCATCGTGGCAGGAGCTTTCGTGAATGGGCCTGTCTTCATTCAAAGCTTGAAGAATCAGCTTGCAAGCGGAATCCCTGTACCCATCACTCAAGCCACATACGAAGGAGGAACCGTTTTTGCCAGCATTATCCTAATAGTTGTTTCACTAGTTATATTCGGTTTGATTCGGGTTTTAGGCAAAAAGTTAACGTTGCCTTTTGGCAAGGGCTTGCCGCTTGATTGAGAAAAAACTTAGTTACAAGAAAACAGCTTGGACACGAAACGGCATAGCTTTAGCGGTTTTCTTGATTATTGTCTTGATTCCATCGCTTTTTGTTGCGTTGCCAGCATTCCAAGCCATTGCTACTGGAAACACTCTTGTGCAGGCGTTTACTGGGCAGAGTATCTGGGGAAGCTTCTGGCAAAGTCTGTTGCTCTCATACGGTTTAGGCGCCATAGTCACGGTGCTGGGCATTTTGACTGGCATTCCTATGGCAATTCTGATTGCCACGAAAAACCTTCGGCAAATAGCCATCAGCAATCCTTGACACCTTAATCAACATCCCATTGATTGTGCCCTCAATCGCATTAGGTATCTCTTTGAAGTTTTTCTGGCAAGGCGTCCCCGGTATCCCTGAATTTCTGCTGCTCGTGTTCGCTCACTTATCAATTACTTACCCATACTTCGTTAGGTCAATGTCGGCAGCGATGGAGAGAATAAACGTTGACATGGAAGAAGCCGCCAAAACCTTGGGCGCCAAACCCTTCACTGTCTTCAAAACAATCGTGTTACCAATCACAAAGTATTCAATTCTTTCAGGTGCAATCATCGTGTTTACACGAAGTGTAAGCGAAACGGGAGCAACTTTAGCTGTAACTTCCAAGCTTGTAACTGCACCTGTTCTGCTGGTTAACTGGGTGAACTCCGTAAGAGGTATTACCGCTTCAATCGCTGGAGTCAACTCATTAACTGTTGGATTAGCCTGCGGCTTTTTGATACTGTTTCAGCTTCATCATCCTGCTGGTTTTGAGGCTTTTAACTAGAAAAGGAAAGGTTTAGAATGGCAAATCATAAAAACTCCAAGAACGATTCAAAGGAAGAGAGCTTATAATGCCAGATGTCCGAGTCGTAAACGTCACAAAAAAATACGGCAAACTCTACGCCTTAGACAATGTCAGCTTAACCATACGTGACCAAGAATATTTCTCTTTGCTGGGACCAAGCGGCTGCGGCAAAACAACTTTGCTTCGAGTTATCGCTGGGTTAATTGAGCCGGATAGCGGTGAAATCTACATCGGAGATCGACGTGTCGATAAAATACCGCCTGAAGACCGGGACATCGGTTTTGTTTTCCAGACTTTTGCGCTTGTTTCCACATATGACTGCTTGGAGCAATGTGTTGTATGGTCCAAAAGTTAAGAATTATGATGCAAAGCAGGCGGAAACAATTGGACACGAAGTTCTCGAACTTGTAAAGCTCAATGAACGTTTGAATGCTTATCCGAGTGAGCTTAGTGGCGGAATGATGCAGAGAATTGCGGTTGCCCGAGCGTTGGCTGCAGGTGCCAAAACCTTACTTTTAGATGAACCCCTTGGGACAACTTGACGCTAAAGTCCGAAACGAGATCCGCTATGAAATACGGCGAATGGCAAAAGATCTCAAATTAACAGCAATCCACGTTACCCATGACCAAGCAGAAGCCATGTCCATCTCGGACCGCATTGCAGTCATGAAGAAAGGCAAGATTGTTCAGGTTGGATCGTCGCAGGAACTGTATATGCATCCCAACAGCTTATTTGTAGCTCATTTTATCGGTGAATCCAACTTTTTGGAAGGCTACTATCACTAAGGCAAACAGTGAATCAGAAATTGAGTTGCGCGAGGGTCTAAAGATTAAAGCCTTAAATCAGCTGAACATCAAGCAGGGCGAACGAGTAGTTTTAGCGATAAGACCTGAAACATGCGAAATGAAGAAAGGTCACATTGTGTCTGAGAATAGTTTATTTGGGAAAGTTGAGAAGGCGACGTTTGAGGGAATTGTTGTTCGGTATGAGATTAGGCTTGGATAACGGTGACCGCTTTGTTATCAATAGGCCTTCGTTAACTGAGGAATGGGGTAAGATCGGTGAAGATGTGACGATAAATTATCCGTTGGATAAAGCACATTTGTTCCCATATCCAGAAGCAGGTTTAGCTGAGGAAATCAGAGTCTGATTTCCGTCCAACCGTTTAATTTCTTAAGCATCTTAAAGAGTTTGCTTTACTGCTACTTGTAATAAGTAGCAGAGGGCTTTTCAGCTTGATTCTTTACTTGGAAAGACGTTGGCATGGAACAACGGAAACAGAATAAACCCATTTTTTGTTTTGATTCTGCCTCAAAAAACATGAAATTTTGATATTTTTGTTCTTAAAATTTAAATGCAAGTGTGGCATTCCTATGTGAACTAGCTCGGGGTAGTATGGGAGAAAACAAGAGCGAGTGGAGAGGGTATACTAGGAGGTCTCGTTGGGGAAAGGAGCCTGCTTTGCGGAAGACGACTATCTGTCAACTGCAAAAAATTTTGTCTATTTGAACAGTTTTAGCGCAAATAAACTTAAATATGTTCATGGCGAAGCTTTTGGATATAAAATACTGCAAATTAAGCATAATCCTCGAGGAAGCTTTAATGATTAAAACCATAAAAGGAGAACCAAATTATGGCTTTTGAATTTATTACTGAGGCCCTCATAGCATTTGCATTAATTTTTATTTCGACATATGCAATTTACGCTTTAGGCAAACGGTCAGCCCCTAAAACCACCATAAGCGAAAACGAGCAATCCTCCTACGCTTGTGGAGAAAAAGTAGTCATTCCGAGGCGTAAAAATCAACGTATCACTATACAAGTACCTGATTTACTTTGTAATCTTTGATTCATCCGTTTTAGTTCTTGCTTTCGCTTCTTTCTCAATAGCTGGAACAACTAATCCTCTTCTTTTAATCCTCTACCTCGGCATAATTCTTGCCGCGGGATTAGTTCTCGTCGAAGGAGGAAAAGAACAATGACTGACACAAAAACATGGGCACGAGTAAAATCGCCATGGGTCCTGCACTTTAACTCAGGCGCCTGCAACGGCTGCGACATCGAAATCGTCGCGCTTACTAACCCCAAAATACGATGTTGAACGATTCGGCGTAAAACTTGAACCTTCACCACGCCACGCTGACGTCCTGCTAGTGACAGGATGCGTTACACAACAATGTGCAGAACGACTAAAACGGGTTTACGACCAGATGCCGCAACCTAAATTCGTCGTCGCCATCGGTGCATGTGCATGCAGCGGCGGAGTGTTCGAAGGAAACTACAACGTACTCGGCGGCGTAGACAAAGTAATCCCAGTCACAGCATACATACCTGGATGCCCACCGCGTCCAGAAGCAATCTTAGATGGTGTAGTGAAGCTTCTAAGTGCGCTAAATCCGCCTAAACCCAAAAAGCAGCCTAAACAAGAAAAAGTGCCTGCAGGTTGCTAAACCTGAAGCCGTAGCTGCACAAACGGCTCAGCCATTAGTTGAGGAGGAAAAACAAATTGTCAAACAATAAAATAGATATTCTTAAGAATAGTAGAATCCAAATTTGGCGATAAAGTCCAAATTCAACCAGGGCACTTAAGCACAGGCACAATAATAGTTAACAATGGGTTACATCGCGATGTCTTAAAAGCGATGATAGCGGCTGACGAGAAAACCGGCATCACAGCTATAACAGGTTTAGACCTTGGCGCAACCATAGGCGTCTATTACCATGTACACACATCCAATGCTTTTGTAACAATCAAAGCTGAAGTCCCTAAAGAGAACCCCAAAATCCAAACCATAGTCGACATCCATCCAGGCGCAGTTTTCCATGAACTGGAAGTTGCCGACCTTTTAGGAGTAGTTTTCGAAGGCCACCCTATATCAGGGCACTTTGTTCTATCAGAAAACTGGCCAATAGGTGTTTACCCTCTAAGAAAAGATGTCAAAGCACAAGAAGTAAAACTGGTTCCAACACCAGCATCTGAAGAAATTAAACTTCCTGAGAACGAAAAGCTCGTAAAAATCATAATCGGTCCACAACATCCAGCATTGTTGGAGCCAGAAAAATTTGCAGTAACAGTTGATGGGGAAACAGTCACTAAAGTTGAACCTAGAATTGGTTATGTTCATAGAGGCATCGAGAAAGCAACTGAATCACGTACATATCTGCAAGATGTTTACTTAGTCGAACGAATCTGCGGCATCTGCAACAGTATTCACGCTGCAGGCTTTGTCGAATGCGTCGAAAAAATAGCAAAGACAGAGGTTCCTGAGAGAGCCAAATACCTTCGTGTAATCGCTTTAGAACTCAACAGATTACATAGTCACCTCTTGACTTTAGGTCATGCAGGATTAGAAATTGGCTACGAAACGCTGTTCCAGTATTTCTGGAGAGACCGAGAACCAATCATGGATTTAATCGAGTTAACCAGCGGCAACCGCGTTTACTCCTCACTGATGACTATTGGTGGTGTTAGACGGGACATAAAAGAAACTGATATTCCCAAAATTAAATCTACACTCAAAACTCTTCGTGGACAATTGCCATTCTATCGACAAGTTTACGAAAATGAGCCATCGCTAAAGCTGCGTATGGTAAATGTAGGAGTGCTGAAAAGGGAAGATGCCCTCAAACTTTCAGTGGTTGGTCCAGTAGCAAGGGGTTCAGGCGTTGACATCGATGTGCGCAAAGACGAACCATATGAAGCCTATGGCGAGATTCCCTTCAAAGAAATAGTATACAAAGAAGGCGATACGTGGGCAAGAATGAACGTTCGCATGGATGAAGTGGAAGAAAGTATCAATATAATCGAATATCGCAGTTGACCACTTGCCAGCAGGACCCTTCAGAATTGCTACACCCCGCTCTGTACCTGTAGGTGAAGCCGTAAACCGTGTTGAAGCTCCAAGAGGCGAGCTCTTCTACTACGTTAGAAGTAACGGAACAGATATGCCTGACCGAGTAAAAGTCCGCACCCCCACATTCGCTAACATCCCCTCATTCCTCAAGACAGCAATAGGAGAGAGCATAGCAGACGTCCCAGCAAACTTTGTTAGCTTAGACCCCTGCTTCTCATGCACAGACCGGTGACCCACCAATGATTGACTATTTCCTGCTAATCTTCCGCATACTGGTTTTTCCAGGCTTCACATTCCTTGTACTGTTGACTTTGTTCTGCGATTGGATGGAGCGGAAAATCGAAGCCCGCATACAAAACCGTGTTGGCCCCATGGTTGCAGGACCAGGCGGCATTCTTCAGCCCCTTGCAGACTTCATAAAACTATTAACAAAAGAAGATATTGAACCCAGAGATGCTAAAAAAACCATTTTTAAGTTTGCTCCTCTTGTAGCTTTCTCAATTATGGTTTTTGCTTTCTGCTTCATACCAATTGATGGCACAAACGTATTTTCAACTTGCTGGTTTTAGTGGTGATTTAATTGTTATTTTGGCGTTTGCAACAATTGCAAACTTTTTGTTGTTCCTTGCAGGTTGGGCATCATGCAACCCATACGGCACCATCGGCTCAGCAAGAGTTTTAACTCAGTTCTTAGGCTACGACATACCACTCTTTCTAATTGCATTGACACCCGCATTCATCGCTGGAGGTGCCGGTGCTCTGCAAATTGCAAACATAGCTTCGCTTCAAGCAGGTACCATTCCTTCCATTCATCATCTTGGCACCATGGGCTTTTGTCCTGTTCGTTATAACTATGCAGGCTGAACTTGAAAAAGACCCCTTCGACGTTCCACATTCTGAAAGCGAACTCGTCGGCGGATTAGAAACCGAGTTCACAGGCGCCAAACTTGCTTTCCTACATTTGACACGTGATGTGCAAGTGGTTTTTGGTTCAGCCTTAGTGGTGGAGTTGTTCCTTGGCGGACCATACGGTCCTGTGTTCTTTGGTCCATCATGGATCTGGTACACCATATGGTTTGTACTGAAACTGCTCGTAGTCGTACTCATATCCGAGTACATTACAACCGTAGTTTGCCCGCTTCCGCATCGACCAAGTCCTCTCAGGAAACTGGAGAATTCTATTGCCCGCAGCTTTGCTATCATTGATGCTTACTGTTGCACTAGTAACATGGGTTTATCCGTTGGTGTATAACAGATGACTGAAAAGAAAAAATCACGCATATCTCCAATATTCAAACGGGCAGCATCACACATATTCACAAAGCCAGCAACAACAAAGTATCCCTTCGTAAAACCGGTACTTCCTGAAGATGCCCGCTGCAAAACAGTTTATACAATTGAATCTTGCAACGTCATCGACATAGGAACAGGCCCAGGCGGCTTAACTTTAGATGTAAGATCCATCGTTGGCTCCAACTGTAGAGTGTGCGTTCGAGATTGCCCAGCAACTGCGATTGAAATAGTTGAAGTGGAAGGTAAAAGACGCCCACAAATTAGGTTTGATAAATGTATCTTCTGTCACCAATGCGTGGAAAGCTGTCCCAGAGGTGCAATTAAAAGTTCAGTTTTCTATGAGTTAGCTACAACTGATAAATGTGCATTAATCCAAAAACCACATTCAAACGCTAAGGAGTCCAAACCGAAATGATTTTTGAAATTCTCGCAGTAGGCCTAATAATTTCAGCCATATTGGCGCTGTTCCTTGATGAAGTTATCTATGCCGTAGCAGCATTAGCGGCGACTTTCCTTTTCACTGCATTAATCTACGTTGAAAACGGCGCAATCTTTGCTGCTGTTTTCCAATTTGCCGTAGGTGTTGGCACATTATCCATATTGTTCCTCTCAGGCGAAATGTTGGGTGATAAACCAAAAAAGAAAACTTCCCCACAACGCACCGGCGCATTGATTGGTGTCGGAGCAGTTTTATCGTTGCCTGCAATTTTCCTTAATGTTTCGGGTTCAACTGGAACAAACTCTAACCTTGATTTTGGCGATGCCCTCTGGAATGTTCGTGGTTTGGATGTTGTTTTGCAGGCTATTGTTATTTTGACGGTGGCGCTTGGAATCGCCATTGTTTTGTATGAGAAGAAGAAAAAGGGTGGTCAATAATGGACTTTGTTATTCTGTCACTAGTTATGTTGGCAATTGGAATCTATGGTTTGCTTACCAACCGTCAACTCCTAAAAGTCTTCATATCCGTTGAGTTAATCGCAACCGCAGCCACGTTGAACTTCGTGATGCTTGCATCTTCGATGGGAGTAGGCTTAGGTCAAGCATTCTTAATTTTAGCGTTTTCAACTGACACCGCAGTCAGCGGAGTAATCTTAGCGTTGCTTGTTATTGTATCTAAAAAGTATGGCACAAGCGACATGGGCAAAATAATACAGATGTTAAAAGACAAAGGCGAAAGCGAGGATGAAATGCAATGATTCTTGAAGAATTCTCAGCATGGTTCGTTTGGGTTCTCCCACTCATTGCAAGCTTATTCGTACCCATAATCGGCAAATACAGCGACAAAGCCCGAAACTACTTTGTTGTTGCAATTGCTGCAGTTACTGCGGTTTTGGCGCTCTCTTTGGTGCCAAGCTGTTTGGTCTGGCAACGGCAAGCAACTGAGTTCTAGCATCGTAATGCTGGATTCCCGGCACTCAACGCAGGAGTCTACATTGACCCATTAAGCGTACTATTCACATGCCTTGTTGCTTTCTTTGCATTAATCATTGCAGTCTACTCAATCGGCTACATGAAAGGTGAAGAAGGCTTAACACGATACTACTACCTCATCTTACTCTTCATCGGCTCCATGATTGGCTTAGTAATCGCCGACAACATGCTGCAGATGTTTATCTTCTGGGAAATGGTAGGCTTATGCTCTTACGCTTTGATTTCGTTCTGGTACAAGAAACCTGAATCAATCAAAGCAGGTGTCAAAGTTTTCATAATGACCCGCATCGGCGACATCGCCTTGCTTGCCGCCATTGGTATCCTATTTCTGATGTTTGGAACTTTCAGCTTCCAAGGAGTAATAGGTGGTATACAAAATGCAGCAGCTGCCGGAACATTGAACACTGGTCTCTTGGTTGCAGTTGCATTCTTGGTTTTAGGTGGCGCAATCGCAAAGTCCGCTCAGCTTCCACTCTTCACTTGGCTATATAGCGCCATGGAAGCCCCAACCTCTGTCAGCGCCCTCTTACATGCAGCCACAATGGTCAAAGCAGGTGTTTACTTGCTCGCAAGGTTCATTCTAATATTCTCAATTGCACCCGTACTAATCTCTGCGCTTCAACCCCTATGGTTCCCAGTAGTCACTTGGATCGGTGTGTTAACCGCCATAGTTGGCGCAACACTCGCCCTAACAACCACCGACATCAAAGGAGTTCTTGCCTACTCCACAGTCAGCCAAATTGGCTTTATGATGGCAGGTTTAGGCGCAGCGGTTAACGGTGCAGCTTCCATCGGCTGGTTTGCAAGTTTATTCCATATGATAAGCCATGCGTTCTTCGAAGGCTTGGGATTCCTCTTGGCAGGAGGCATCATCCACGCCATAGGCACCCGCGACATGCGGTTGATGGGTGGTTTACGAAAAGCTATGCCAATTTCCTTCGCATTGATGGCTATTATGATTATCACTACCAGTGGGTTGCCGCCTTTCGCCGCCTTCTTTAGCAAGGGCTTAATCATCACAAGCGTAACCGACATTGCAGGCACAGCAGGCTTAATCCAAACAATCATCCTCTACGCCACCACCGCCATAACATTCGCCTATGTCGTCCGCATGTTCAGCTTAGTGTTCATGGGCAAAAAATCTGAACATCTCGAAAAACAACATGTTCACGAAACACCCAAAATTATGCTTATTCCCGCTGCAATCCTCGCAGGTTTATGCATCGTCTGGGGCTTATCAGAGCCATTGGTGGCAAGTTTCATGCATGTAAACTTGGCTGAAGGTTTACTTGGTGCCTTCACGAACATAGAGTTCCCAATCTTTATCGTATTGCTCATACCCACAGGATTACTCGCCTACTTCACTTATTACAAAGGCTATCAGGGAATCCGAAACTTTGCAGGAAGCAACAACCCCATCATGGCAACACTCAAACACGCATACTTCTTCGACGACTTCTACGGTGCTGTCTCCAAAGGCATTGAGCGCTTATCAGGCGGACTTACACGGGTCGAGAATGCCTTGTTCGGACGATACCCCGATTCAGCCGGCACCCAAGTTAGCGAAGCGGCAGAACCTGGACATGCAACAACCTTCAAGCAGGGGCCCTCAGACTCATTTAGGAACTATGTTGCCGCAGCAGTGCTCGGCTTCATACTAATCGTTGTGCTAATAATATTAACTGTAGGAGTGTAACAAAATGACGCTACCAATTCTTTTAGCAGTATTTGCAATTCCATCCATAAGCATACCTTTCGTTTACTTAGCAGGAAAGAAATCGCCTAAAGCAGCAGCAATCTTCGTTGCTCTAATTGCTTTAATCAACATTCTTTTGGTTTTGTCAACGGTTCCAACGATTCTTGATAGTGCAAAACACGTTTACACAGAATCTTACACTTGGATTCCATCATTAGGCAACACCAATTTCTCACTTTTCCTCGACGGCATCAGCGCATCCGTTGCTCTAATCAGCTTAGTCCTAATCTTTGTAGCAGCCCTATTCTCAGTCAACTACATGGCTGGAAAAAAGAACCTTCCAGCATACTATGCCCTGCTATGCATGCTATCCGTCGGCTTAGTCGGAGTCTTCCTAACTAGCAACCTGCTTCTCTTCTACTTCTGCTGGGAACTTATGCTCGTTCCCGCCTACTTCATAGTCGGAGAATGGGGATACAGAAACTCTTACAAATCTGCGTTTAAACTCTTCATTTTCACGCATGCAGGTGCAGTCTTTGTGCTATTGGGTATCGGAGCAATCTATTATCTAACAGGCACAACAGACATGTTTGCTGCACAAGCTGCATTAGTCTCAGCTGCCCCAGACATCGTCAAATGGATTCTAATCGCCTTGACCGCTGGGTTCGCTGTTAAGATGGCGGTTTTCCCAGTGCACATGTGGCTCCCAGATGCTCACTCAGAAGCACCTGCACCAATGTCTGCGCTGTTAAGCGGAGTCATTATCAGCGCAGGAGCTTACGCCATCTTACGCTTATCCTTCGGAATTGTTTTCCCCGCAGTGGGCTCAGCATTCGGAATAAGCTTCCTCTACGCATTGTCAATTATCGGAGTAATCACAGCGTTCTTCGGTTCCTTCCTCGCATTGGTTGCCACTGACATCAAACGTTTAATCGCATACTCAAGCATCGCCCACATGGGCTACATTATGTTCGGGCTTTCACTGTTCCCCGTCGCATTAGCCGAGCAGACAATCCAGTGCTTCTTGCATCAGCCTCAGCCATCGCAATAGTTGGAACAGTACTGCACATCGTCACCCACGCCGCAAGCAAAGGTCTCTTCTTCCTTACCGCAGGAGGAATCATGCATCAAACCGAAGAACGAGATATCCGCAAAATGGGCGGCTTAGCAAGCAAGATGCCGTTCTCAGCCGTTTCAGGAACGATAGCGGCATTAAGCATTGCTGGAGCACCACCATTAGCATGCTTCATCAGTGAATTCTTAATCTTCGTCGGCGCCATTCAAATAATCAACTTAACTGGGGGACTCAGCAGCTTCTACATCATACCCACAGCTCTAATGCTCATTGCAACAGTGTTCTCGCTCGCTTATTCACTAAGATTCATCTCCAAAGTGTTCCTCGGAGCAACCCAAAGACGTGCATGGAATGGACGAAGCCGAAGATCTTAGCTACGGAACCAGGCCATGAAAAACACAAAATCGTTGACATACCCAATTACATGAAAGTCTCGTTGGCAATCTTGGTGGTTCTGGTGGTTCTTATCGGAATCTACCCAACGTTCTTCATGAATCTAATTCAAACTGTAACCTTTGGAGGCGCTTAAATCATGGTACAAATCATAGACGTTATATTGCCAATATTCACATTGGTAATCGCAGCTTTACTGACCATTCCAATCTTTAGGGTAATCAGGAAACATGAAAGCCACAAGACCGCCCTTACACTTGGATGGGTTTTAGCAGTCTTTCTCATTGCAGGCGCAACCGTAGCTAACCTTGCTTTTAGCTATTACAGCACCGCTAACCCCGGACCACTAAACTTAGCGTTGGATGGCAGTGTATCCACGGCAGTTTCAAGCTCTTTCCTAATCGATGCCATATCCATCTACATGGCCATAATCATCGTAGCAATAAGCTCGGTGGTTTTGGTTTACACGGTTTTCTTCGTTAACTCAAACGAACGCCCATCAGACCGTTACCTCGCCATAATGTTCATCTTAACCGCCGCACTCTTGGGCGCTGTCCTCTCAGGCGACCTCTTAACCTTCTTCATATTCTGGGAAGCAGCAACTGCAGCCGCAGCGTTTCTGATGATGTACCGAAAGAACGCTTTCAGCCTAAACGCCACTTTAAAGTTTCTTGTCATGGTCATCATCGCCTCAGCATTCGTATTATTTGGAATGTCGATTATCTACGGCTTAACAGGTAGTCTAAACTATAGTACGATCAGAGAAGCCTTAAGCGCCACAACTTTGGTTGGATCCGACAAGAACTTGCTTATTATCGCCTTCGTGTTCATTGCAGCTGGCTACGCTATTGAAGCAGCAATCGTGCCTTTCCACTTCTGGCTACCAGATGCATATACAGCAGCTCCAGCACCATCGGCAGCTTTCCTCTCGGCACTGGTTGACCAAGGCAGCTACTATA
Organism: Candidatus Bathyarchaeota archaeon; assembly: GCA_963809455.1. Classification (GTDB taxonomy): domain Archaea; phylum Thermoproteota; class Bathyarchaeia; order Bathyarchaeales; family Bathycorpusculaceae; genus Bathycorpusculum. The sequence continues at coordinate 182,564 of CAWEJP010000004.1, forward strand.
TTCTCATCAGAATCTTACTATACATCATCATTCCAACAGGTCCAAACCAAGTTTTAGACTGGACATTCATGCTCGCAATCCTCGCAGCAGTAACCATGGTCGTTGGCAACGTCTTCGCCTTAATCCAAAACAACATCAAACGCTTAATCGCATACATCTGCGTCGCAGACGTCGGATACAACCTTGTCGCCATCACAAGTGTCTCCTCCTTGGGCTTGTCAGGTAACCTCTACTTCTTCCTAATCGGCGGAATAACCACCGCTTTAGCATTCATGACAATAGGCATCATAAACACCTATGGCATAAGAACGCTCAGTGACTTTGCAGGATTCGGCAAGAAAGCTCCTTGGGCTAGTTTAGCCTTGGTGATTGCGGGCTTGTCTTTCGCTGGTGTTCCTCCACTCGGCGGATTCATAGGCAAATACCTTGTTTTCACCGCCGCATTGCAAGCAAACCTGGCTTGGCTCGCCGTTATCGGAGTCTTAACAAGCGTATTACAAACAGCATACATATTCAGGCTCATGAACATCTGATACGGCAAGAAAGCCAAAGACGAAACACCAATCAAAGAAAACAAACGCCTACTAATCCCCGTCTTCATCCTCGTCGCTGCACTCTTCATCTTAGGCTTATTCCCCAACCTTGTGCTGCAACTACTAACGCCAGCGTCTCACCAATTAACCGCTCTTATCCCCTCAATACACGGTTAGGTTTCGATTCAAACAATCGCGCTTTTCTAAGGGAGCGCCCAAAAATTTTTCTTTTTAATTCTTTTAACTTAAATTTGTTTTTTAAGTAAACTTGTGCCTATGAGTGACGATAAGCGTTAGGCCAGCTAAGGCGAAAAGAAACTGCAAAAATATTAATTGACCCCAAAAAAATATTGGCGAAGTAACCATAGCAGAATGTGGTGCATAAGACAAAACCACCGTTTCAACCGCGCATGAAGTTAAAACAAGAATCGCTCCAGTTAACGCTAAACCAAACCGTTTCCCTTTCATCGAAAACCCCACCCCAACCCAACCCATGGCTACGACAAAAATCCCAAAGAACGCCATGAGTAAATATCCAACAAACGATTGCCCCGAATACGAGTTAAACTCTGTAAGACCCATAAGGGCGAAAAACAGCGTGGAAAGTGACGCGAGAGTAGTTGCGATGCCGCCTATTGCTCTTAACTTTGCCATAGTTACTTTATTTTAATAAAATTCGTTTTAAGCTTTTTCACTCTCTAAAAACAACGGACACCTGCAACAATCTGCCCAGCATTCTGTCTTCTTTCAGGAGAAGAAAAATTTTCTTTTGGGGAAAATCCCATTTTTTTCTTTTTCCAACGTACTGCTTGCACTAACAAAAGAACAACAATCGGAATTTTGGCGTGTTGTTGTTCTTCGGATTAAGTCAGAAGTAAGAAGTTAATTGAAAGAAGAAGAAGACGACGCGAAAATTTTTCTCTTTCTTCTTCTACTGATAATACATCACCAATCGGGTGGTTAGTTTATTTATGAAAATATGTGAGTGGACATGCGTAGTTACATTTGCTAGCTTATTTCTTGCAGATAATTTGTTAGCACATCATCAGTTTCAACATGTTCGCATTGAAAAAGAACCGATTTCCCAAATTTCTCTTAACATTTTAGATTCCTCAGTCGTGCCGTTTATATCCAACTTCACAGCCATGGGTATTCGAGAAGGAAAAAATACAGGTGAAGTCTCCAGGGTCTTCTCGAGAGTTTAGTTATCTTAGAAAATGGGTTCCGATTGCTCTTTTAATAGGTGCCGTCAGCGGAATTGGAAGTATTCTTTTCTATGAAGCGATTAAGCTCTCAAGCACATATCTCCTCGGCGATGTCGGCGGTTTTTTTCCTCCATCACCGATTGGAGAAGGCGCAAGCTCAGGTATTTTCTCTTCCCATATTTACTTGATTCCAGTCATTACAACAATTGGCGGGCTTCTGAGCGGCATTATTGTTTATGGTTTTGCACCAGAAGCTGAGGGTCACGGAACTGATGCGGCAATTGATGCTTTTCACAACAAAAAAGGTGAAATTAGATCCAGAATTCCCTTGGTTAAACTTGTGGCTTCTGCAATAACGATTGGTTCTGGTGGAAGTGCGGGAAGAGAAGGTCCGACAGCTCAGATAGGCGCAGGCTTTGGCTCATTTTTAGGTAGGAAACTTCATCTCAGCTTAAAAGACCGAAGAATCGCGGTTGCAGTTGGAATAGGAGCGGGAATAGGTTCTATTTTCAAGGCACCGTTCGGCGGGGCTATTCTCAGCACCGAGATTCTATACATGGGAGATTTTGAAGTAGAGGCGTTGCTTCCCGCGTTCATAGCCTCAACAGTTGGATACAGTATTTTCGCTTCGTATACTGGGTGGACACCCGTTTTTGGTTACCTGAATCTCGGAGCTTTTAGTGACCCGATTGATCTGCCCTTTTACGCTGTATTAGGGATACTTTGTGGTTTAGTAGGCATTGTGTATGTCAAGGGCTTCTATGGTACACGGGATCTTTTTCAGCGTTTGAAAATGCCTCGGTTCTTGAAGCCAGCTTTGGGCGGATTGTTAGTTGGTATTATTGGAATGTTTCTTCCGCAAGTGCTCGGCATGGGGTATGGTTGGCTTCAGATTGCGATGAGTGGCAATTTTGTCTTACTTCCAATTATTCTGATTCCGATAATAGTCGTGGTCAAAATAGTTGCTACATCACTAACAGTGGGTTCAGGAGGCAGCGGAGGGGTCTTTGCACCAGCCTTGGTTATAGGAGGCTTGCTGGGCGCATCGCTTTGGATATTGTTAGACTGGATTTTTCCGAATTTTGGCCCTGTTATAGCGGCTTTTATCATAGTGGGGATGATGGCGTTTTTTGGAGGTATAGGTAAGGTTCCAGTCGCCGTCATACTCATGGTTAGCGAGATGACTGGAGGATTCACTTTGCTGGTTCCTTCAATGATAGCCACAACCATCGCATACGTAATCACGGGAAAGATTACAATTTACAAAAGTCAGGTTCCATCAAGGGCTGAATCTCCAGCACATAGAGGTGAATACTCCATTCCTCTCCTTCAGAGGCTCTTCGTCAAGGACGCAATGACAAAAAAGGTCATCGCAACTACTCCCAACGCAACGCTTTCAGAGGTTGCTGAGATCCTGTCAAAGAATGGAATAAAAGGTATGCCCGTCTTGGATGATAGCAGTAGACTTGTGGGTATCGTCACTCTTACTGATGTTCTGCAGCTTCACCCAGACCAGAGAGCAACGACAGAAGTAGGCTCTATAATGACCAAAGAAATCATAACAACGCATCCTGATGATACTCTTTATACCGCATTTGATAAAATGACCAATAACCAGATCGGACGCCTTCTGGTTGTAGAATCCAGCAGAAGCTCGAAGCTATTGGGTATAATTACGCGGGAAGACGTATGGCGAGTATACAACATAGAAATAAGGTCAAAATTGGATGAAGTTAAACTATCAGGAACCATCGAATAAAAGTGGACAACGATGATTGTACAAAGTTATTCACGGAATGGCACAATGCGTATATTGCTTAATCACTGCTGTTGTTTACTTATCAACGACCTATTTTGATGGAGAAACAGCTGAATGACTACATCAATTGTTGAATGCCCACATTGCCATTATAGGTTTAATTATGAGTTTATTCCAGGAGCGTCTTTCACATCAATACGTCTGGGTCCCGCAAGAGTATTCAAGTGCCCAAACTGCAAAGAACTCCACAAGTTCTACATCAACCACTTCGGTACAGACCCCTCCTTGCCAACACATGGAGACAACGCGGAGACCTCAATCGGCGGAAAAAACATTGCGTTAGCGGCTGGCCCCTTGATAATTTTGGTTGCCCTGGGCATTTTATTAGTTGCAACAGGAACATTCCACAGCGCTCTTGTTGTCCTTATTCCATCCCTAATTGGGATTTTATGGATAACTGCTTATGTTGCCTATCTATATTGGAAAGCAACCCATAACACAAATGGTCAAGTAAACGAGGCGAAATAGGTGTCTGTTGAGCAATTTACCGTTCAGTCTTCCTCAACCATAGGAACAATTGCATTAATCATTCTAGTTGCTACAGGCATAGCCCTTTTGGTTTTGGCACTAACAACCGGAAGACGAGCTAAAACCGTTAGACACACCTTTATCGCGTTGTTGGTCATAGGCATAGTGGTTATCGGGCTTGGTGTTGGGCTTTTCTTTGCCATAAGTACTCCGTCAACAATAACAGTCGGCTCTGGCTATGTGAGCATTCAGTCGTCGAGTTTTAGCGGCGCAGGAAACCTCAAAGTCACATCCGACCAGATAGTATCTGCTTACGTGGGACAAATCGGTTCAGGAAACTTGACCCTTTCAAAGCAGCATGGAACTAACTATGATCACTTTAATGTAGGCATATTTACCCTTGGAAATGGGAAGACCGCTTTTGTTGTATCCAGCAACTCAACCGACCTTATAATTCAATTGGATAATGGAGAATACGTTATACTTGGCACATCTGATACGGCTGCTCTTGCTGCAAGTTTTTCACAGACTGTTTACCAATTGCCAAACACTTGAACAATTAATTTTGAACACTTTAACGAAAAGGAAAGAGACAAAAATTAGAATTCGATAGAGCGGAATTAAAGAAAAGCAACTCTCGGTGAAATAGCAGTAAAATTTTATGTTTAATGGACATGTTGATTATGATTTCTTACTGCTTCTTCATGTCCCATTAATCTGAAGAAGTGAATCTTTAGTTGGTCGGTTATCAGGAAGGCAAGCAATGCGTAGCCCCAGACGAAGGCAGCAAATCCCCAGCCTATAGGACTCATGAATACACCGTAGACAGCAAACAATGTACCAATAACTTGGGTCACCTCTGTAGTTAAGAAGAGAATGCTGGCTGGAAGTGGACGTTTCCAAAAGTGATTCACTCCCGTGCGCGCCAAATAAATAGTCAGATGCCCAGCAACAGCCATTTTTAAGAAAATCACCGTCTGCAGTGTACTTAGGCTCATGTGGAATACGTTTAAGCCAATTAAGAAGAGCCCAAAGCTCGAAACGACACCTGTTGCCCCAAGCAGAGAAGCAACAATCAATACTCCACGCATGTTCCATCGAACAGGTTTCTCTTGCACCCTCACGTTGTCGTATGCAATTGTCATGATGGGCATGTCATTTAGCAATGCAAGAATCACTATCATAACAGCTGTCAACGGATAGAAATTGAAGGCAAGAATTGAAAGCGACAGGAAAATTAATACTCGAGAGGTTTCGGCTATGCGATAGATAGCGTAATTGGTCATTCGTTCAAAAATTTTGCGGCTCTCTTTTATCGAGTCGATAATAACCGAAAGTCCTGGTTTTGTAAGCACTACATCTGCAGCAGATTTAGCAGCGTCAGTTGCTCCAGCAACGGCAACTCCTGCGTCGGCTTTCTTTAATGCAGGAGCATCGTTAACTCCATCGCCGGTCATGCCGACAATATGTCCTTTTTCTTGAAGCAACTCAACAATGCGATACTTATGCTCAGGAAAAACTTGAGCAAAACCATCTGCATTCTCAATTATTCCTTTCGCTTCACTGTCGGGTTTGTCAACAAAAGAAGAAGCAGGTATTATGTTTGTGCCCAGATTAACTTCTTGAGCAATTTGTTTAGCTATTGCAATATGGTCGCCAGTAACCATTTTTACTTGCAAGCCCATTTTTTGGGCTGTCTTTATTGTCTCAGCAGAATCTTCGCGGGGAGGGTCGTAAATTGCAAGAAGACCAACGTATTGCCAGTTGCCCTTTTCGTCTCCCTTAATTACACCTAACGACCGATGTCCTTTGCTTGCGAAAGTGTTTACAATTTCGTTAACTCGACCTTCGATTTCTGACTTGTTTGAAACAAGTGACAAAACGACTTGAGGCGCACCCTTTGCCACTTTGAAGCGTCCGCCATCACGGCTCTCCACGGTGGCTTCAGTCCTTTTCGAAACAGGGTCAAACGGCTTAAAATCAACTACACTGTATCTACCAATAACATCGGCAACTACATGAATCGATCTTGCTTTGGCGATTACTGCGTCATCGATCGGATCATGGTTTTCTTCTCTGGACGCTAAAGCTCCATACAAGAGAGCGTCATCAATTTCAAAGTTGCCAAATGCTTGAGCTTCAGCAACAGTAAGTTCATTCTTTGTTATCGTGCCTGTCTTGTCTGAGCATAATACGTCAACTCCAGCCATTTCTTCAATTGAAACCAACTTGCTTACTATCGCTTCTTTTTTAGCAAGAGAGATTGCTCCAATTGCCATTGTGACTGTCAAAACGGCAGGCAACGCTACAGGTATTGAAGCAACAACTAAAACCAGTGCAAACTGCAGAATAGCTAATGGATCGGCATGTCGAAAAAGAGCTGCAATAACCACTGCAGAAACCATTATTGCCGCGAGAATAATCAAGTAGTTTCCTATTCTTATGACTGCTTTTTGGAAGTGGCTTACAGTTCTGGCTTCTGCCACCAACTTGGCGGTTTTGCCAAAAAAGCTGCTTATTCCTGTTGCCACGACGTAAGCGTCCATTTCGCCTTGCCTAATGATGGCTCCTGCATAAGCTATATCAGAAATGTGTTTTTCTACTGGTAGGGATTCACCGGTCAATGCGGATTCATCGGCGAGCAAGTAGGTGCCTTTCATTAGTTTAACGTCAGCAGGGACTATGTCACCCAAGCGAACCCGTACTATGTCTCCTGGGACAAGTTCCTTTGAGGGTATCTCACGCCATGTACCCTCTCTTAGCACTCGGGCTTTGGGAGCAAGTCGCTTTTTCAAAAGTTCAATGGCGTTGTCTGCTTTGCGTTCTTGCCAAAATCCCACAACAGCGTTCACAATTAACAACGTGAAAATAATTGCAAAATCGTCATAGTGCTGTATGATTATAGATAATATTGAAGCAATTTCTATCATCCATGGAATGGGTCCCCAGAAATAACCCAAGAACTTGCGAAAGGCACTAACTTTCTTTTCGGGAATTTCATTTGACCCGTATTGTTCAAGTTTTCTTGCAACTTCTTCTGAAGAGAGACCAGTCTTAACATAAGTCTTCGAATGGTAAATCGTTGGTAGCAGTTCCTGATTTCTCAGAAGCCAAGAAAAAAACACCTTTTGAATTGCCTTTTTAAGCGCATGCTATCTCTTTAAGTTTTCCAAAATGCGCATAAAAAATATTTAAACATAATTGAATCCGCCACAAAGGGTCGGCTTCTAAAACAAACTTGCGACTGCGCCTCGGATACAACAAATGCTCGGGAAAAACAGAGAAAGTTTGCAATTTTGCAGGGTCAAAATGCTGACAATCCTAAGGCGACACGACACAGGTATTGCTCTGACGCCAGAAATCGTTGGTTGGACTTAATAGTACTGCTTTAATGGGTTTTGTGGGTCTGTCGCCAACTTCACAAACGACGGAACTATGAGGCTATGCCAATCCGTTTCTGGTTTGCCTTCTTCAACTTTGTTAACTTTGATGCGGTGTATATGAAGAGCGTATTCCATAGCTTGGTCTTGCGGGTTCTCAAGCTCAAGCATCTGCTTTGGGCTTAAGTGTTCAAAGACTCTTCTAATCGGACGCATTGAGTTGCCATGGCAAGAGATAGCTATATTACCCGGATTCTGTCGAAGCCACCCTTCAAGTTGCACAACAAAGGGCAAAGTTCGATTTTCAACCATCTTGAGACTTTCACCTTCTGGAGGCGCAAAATCGTAACCACGGTGAACTTTGGCAAACCACTCAGGTTTTTCGGCTGCGATCTCGATCTTACTTTTGCCCTGTAGCGTACCATAACAACGTTCTATCAGGCGGTCGTCTGTAAAAACGGGAACGTTGAGGTGCGATTTAAGGACAATTTCAAGGGTTCTTTTGGCCCTCAATAGGTGTGATGTAAATGCATAGTCAATTTTTTCGTGTTCTAGTTGTTGAGCTATCTCTTGTGCCTGTAACAGTCCTTTCTGTGTTAAGTCTGGGTCACGCCAGCCTGAGAATATTTGGTTGTTATTATCCGTAGTCTCAGCGTGTCTAAAGACGAACAGATTGCAAATCATAAACCCTTTTCACCAAAATGTCATTAGGCCTGAGGAAGCAGCAAATTCTCTTAACTCTTTTATGTTATGTATCTCTATGGAGTTACTCGCATGCTTCATAGCGGTTCTCACAGCCTCAGTGAACAAGACGGTATCTTCGTCGTCAACCAGATGCATTTTATGGAGTTGGTTTGCTACTGTTAATAGTCTGTCTTTTTCTTCATGATAGTTTATCAGAACTGGATATACACCGAATATGAGCTCCAGTTGCTTTTTGACTTTGATTTCTGGAGTAACGGCAATTATGGGCTGTGCAATTTTGAAGCGGGCAATCATTCGGGCTGTGTATCCTGACCTCGTCAAAGTTATAACTTTGTGAATCGGCATGCATCGGCATATGTCTTGGATTGCCCTACTTATCGTATCCGAGATGTTGATAAAAGACGTATCTTCAACTTTGCTCCTGACAGCTTTCTCAGTCTCAGTGGCTATACGAGTCATCATCTCAACAGCCTCCACAGGATACTGACCCATCGCTGTTTCTCCAGAAAGCATAACCGCGTCTGACCCATCGAGAATAGCGTTTGCAACATCACTGACTTCTGCCCTGGTTGGGTTAGGTTGATTAATCATCGATTCAAGCATCTCTGTTGCCGTAACCACAAGCTTGCCCTTCTGATTGCACAATTTAATTAAGGATTTTTGGACCAAAGGCACTTTCTCAGGTTCAATTTCAACACCCAAGTCGCCCCTTGCAACCATCAAACCGCTAGCAGCTTCCAAAATTTCTGCAACGTTTTGAACACCCTCAGAGTTCTCTATCTTAGCGATTATTCCGCCCCCAAAACTATTGGTTTGAGACAAGTTTCTTACGTCTTGCGCGTTTCTTGTGAATGAAAGAGCGATGTATTCGGCGTCAATTTTCTTTGCAAAATTTATGATTTCCAAATCTTTTTTTGGGAATGTTGGAACTGAAAGATGTTTATTTGGGATGTTAACGCCTTTTCCATCTTCGAAGAAGCCGCTGTTCAATGTTAGAAGCCGAAGTTTTCGATCTTTCTTTTCGATTACTTTTGTTTTAATTTTTCCGTTGTCAATGTATACATCGTCATCAACTTTCATTTCGTCGTAGATATCATGGTTGAAACAGATCTCCTCGTCGTCGAAGCCTACTTCTAAAATGTCTCCTTTGATGAAGACTTTTCGTTTAGACATCCTGACTCTAATTTCTGGTCCCTTTACATCAATTATAATTGGGGTATCCGCAACTTCACGCACTGTTTCTATAGCGGATTTGTATTGTGCGAGATTACCATAAGCGGTGTTTATTCTAACGCCGTTCATGCCAGCTTGGAACATTTTTTCAATCACTTGCTTTGAAGAGCTAGCAGGACCCAAAGTGCACACAATCTTTGTTTTTTTCAAAAAACATCTTCTCGATGCACATAGAATATCACACATTCCAAGTTAAGGTTAACGGCGAGAAAATGTGCCGCATGTGATCTCTGAATTTAAAAAAAGTTAGAGTGAACTCTTCAAGTTCTTAAATGGACAATATTGCCAAATAATTACTCAGCACTCTCTTTGAGAGTAATCTACCTTCCTGATTTACTCGAAAATGTAACAGTGCCCTTACACTCACAACTTGTTATATGGCTCTACTCTTATCTTTCTATATTTCAGGTCGTGTCAATATTTTGTCTAAGACAGCAATAACCAAAAAGCAGACTTTAGAAAAACCTAAAAGACTAAACCTGCTAAGGACCGTTCCCTTTGAAAGTGGCTTTCATTTTTATACAGAACTCGGAAAATACACCGGAATAACAGCCTGTAGTACTGTTGAGTTCGCTGATAAACTCCAAACAATACCCATTCAATCCGTAACTTTTCATTTTCACCGGCAAGATTTTCAAAAATGGTTCAAAGACACAATCGGCGATGAAGAACTATCTCTGAGAATTGACCAAGTTATGGCGGAGCCATCAGATGAATATTTGAGGAAAGATCTTTTCAAAATAGTTCACCATCGCATAACCGAATTACAATGATGCCTCTAAATATTCCTTCAGGACTGAACAAAACAATAAAATGCACTTTACTCTTACCTGAAAAAAGTAAAGATGCATTTTCTTCAACAAAATATATTCTATCAGGTAAGTGAAAAAAGATGAAAATAGCCTTTTTTGAAGTAGAAGACTGGGAAGAAGAATACCTCAAAAAGAAATTGACCGGTCATGCACTACAGTTCTTAAATGGAAAACTAAGTTTGGAAAATGCCCGGCAAATAAAAGATTTTGACGCCGTTTCAGTCTTCATCTACTCTAAAGTAGATGAGCAAGTCATACGGGAAATTCCAAATTTGAAATTAATAACTACAAGATCCACCGGTTTTGACCATATCAATATAGATGCCTGTAAGAAACAAGGGATTACAATTTGTAATGTTCCTTCTTATGGGGAGAACACTGTTGCTGAGCACACTTTTGCTTTGATTTTGTCTTTATCGAGACACATGTGTAAGGCATGCATTAGACGTTTTGAGCAGGATTTCTCAATTGATGGCTTAGAGGGGTTCGATTTGAAAGGAAAAACTATAGGCATTGTCGGAACGGGTCAAATCGGTTTGCATGTCATCAGGATTGCAAAGGGCTTTGGCATGAACGTTGTAGCCTATGACGTTCGTCAAAACAAACTCTTATCTGAGGTCTTAGGGTTTGAATATGTTATGCTGGAGGATCTTTTAGCTAGATCAGACGTAATTACGCTGCACGTACCATACATGAAAGCCACCCATCATCTTATGAACAAAGATACATTCAAACTTGTAAAGAAAGGCGCCATTCTGATAAATACTGCGAGAGGAAGCATCGTAGATACAGAAGCGTTAATCGATGCGCTTGATAAGAAAATTTTGTCGGGTGCTGGACTTGACGTCTTTGAAGGTGAAGAAGCTATAAAAGAGGAAAAACAACTTTTATACGACCCTAAAAACCTTGAAGTCTTAACAAGCCTAGTTAAGGATCACATTCTGTTAAGCAAAGACAACGTCGTTTTTACTCCCCACATAGCTTTCTACAGCAAAGAAGCACTAGAAAGAATACTTGAAACAACAGTGGAAAATATAGCTGCTTTCGTTTCGGGAAAACCGCAGAATGTTGTTTGACCCAACGCGAATTCCGCTTACTAAAGACGAAGTGTTTTTTCTACTTTTATCTTTTTAGGGTTCTCCACGATAGGCTTATCATGCATGACACGATGTTCTCAGCAAATTCTAACAAGGTATCCATAAAAAAAGCATTTTTGGCGGAAGGAAAACTAATTATGGTTGAAAACAGCATTCTTTCTTAGTGAGGTTTTTGTTTCCATGTTTATCAAGGATCCTGTTTGCGGAATGCCTTTAGACCCATCCACAACTCAGTTTACAGCGAATTTTTTATCTAAGCTATATTATTTTGACAGCGAATATTGCATGAGCAACTTCATTGAAGGCACCAAAATTGCTTACTTTTCCATGGAAATCGGCATAAACTCTGCCATGCCCACTTACAGTGGAGGATTAGGCGTTCTTGCAGGTGACGTAATTAGATCAAGTGCAGATTTGAGAATTCCCTTAGTTGCATTAACCTTACTCAGTAGAAAAGGCTATCTAAAACAGAAATTAACGCCTGACGGCTGGCAAATGGAATATCCTGAAGAATGGGATCCCTCAAAATTCATGAAACTATTACCCGAAACTGCCACCGTAAAAATTTCTGGACGAGACGTTAGAATCGGCGTTTGGGTCTATGAGCAAGAAAGCCTAACGGGCGGAACCATTCCTGTGCTCTTCCTTACAACCGATGTTGAAGGGAACACTCAAGAGGATAGGGAAATTACAGATTTCCTGTATGGCGGAGACGAAAAATACAGATTGAAACAAGAAATTGTGTTGGGGATAGGCGGGTTACGTATCCTTGAGGCGTTGAAAATTAATGTAAAGAAATATCACATGAACGAGGGTCATAGCAGTCTTCTTACTCTTGAACTGTTAAAGAACAATGATTTAAACGCTGACAAAGTGAAAAACCGATGTGTATTCACAACTCACACTCCTATAGCTGCCGCATTTGACAAATTCTCATACGACCTCCTTTCGGAAGTACTTGAAACCGAAGTACCCGAAAAAAACTTGAAAGCATACGGCGGATCTGACAAATTGAACATGACTCTTCTGGCCTTAAACTTGAGCAAATACACAAATGGCGTAACAGAGGCACATATGGAATACTCAAGAAAGTTGTTTCCGGGATATCACATTCAGGAAATAACCAACGGCGTCCATTCCTACACTTGGACATGCTCACACTTTAGAAAACTATTCGACAAATGTATTCCCAGATGGGCTAATGAACCCGAACTTTTGGTTAGAGTTGACACTGTTTCTGATGAGGATTTGTGGGAAGCTCACTTGAAAGCGAAGCAGGATTTACTTGGCTTTGTTCAGACCAGTTCTGGGCTACAGATGGATGACAACGCCTTAACGTTAGGATTTGCCCGAAGAGCCACAGAGTACAAGCGAGCAGCAATGATTTTTTCAGATATAGAAAAGCTCAAAGAAGTCAACGGTCAGGGCAAAATTCAGGTGATTTTTGCTGGAAAAGCGCATCCGAAGGATGTTCTGGGAAAAAATCTCATCAAAGAAATTTTTGAGTTTAAGGATCGTCTGAAGGGCGAAATCGAAATTGTCTATCTTGAAGATTACAATATGGAAATGGCTGGAAAATTGACTTCGGGTGTTGACGTTTGGCTTAACACGCCAATGCCGCCGATGGAGGCGTCTGGAACAAGCGGAATGAAGGCAGCCCATAACGGTGTAATCAATTTCAGCGTTTTAGATGGATGGTGGATTGAAGGTTGTGTTGAAGGTCTCACAGGGTGGGCGGTAGGTCCATCGCCTGATCAAGCGCTAAGCGACGAGCAAAGAAGAAAAAGAGAAATCAATGATCTTTATAACAAACTGGAATACGTAATTATTCCAAAATTCTATCAGGAACGCGACGGTTGGATAAGTATGATGAGAAACTCTATAGGCAAAGTCGCGTATTACTTTAATACACATCGAATGATGCGTAGATACGCTACAGACGCCTATCTATAGGTCAACATTTTGGTCCAAAAACAGTGAAGTGACAGAAAATGGGTATTTTTAGAGCTTACGACATAAGAGGAATTTATGGTAAAGACTTGACGGAAGAGATTATGACTCGAATAGGTGAAGCCGCCGGAACCTTGTGTCCGGGCACCTTCACGATTGGAAGAGACTTCAGAGAGCATGGAGCTCAACTTGAGGAGGCGTTCGTTTCGGGACTGAAAAAAACGGGTTCAAACGCAAATCTGATCGGAACCTGTCCAGCGAGTCTCTGTGTCTTTGCCAACTCGAAAATGAACAACAATGCAACGGCCTACATAACCGCGTCCCATCTGGCAGCAGAGTGGAACGGCATCAAATTCTTCCATCAAGATGGAGTCGGCTTCTTCGAAGAAGAGAACAAAAAACTGGGGGAGATAAGCGCCTCAGGAAATTTCAAAACAGGTGCCGGGTCCGCGAAGACGATTGAGGGAATGGATGCAGAATATGCTAATTTCGTGGCTGAAAAAATAAAACCAGAGAAAATAAGTGTGGTCGCTGACTTTGGAAACGGAGCAGCATGCCTACTGGTGCCAAAGATACTCAAAAAGATTGGTGTTAAAGCCTCTTTCCTTTTTGATTGGCCTGACCCAAAGTTCTCGAACAGAGACCCTGAACCGAAACCAGAAGCGTTAACCGCTCTGTGTAAGAAGGTTGTGTTAGAGAAGGCGGATCTTGGAATAGCGTTTGATGGCGATGGTGACAGAGCCATTTTTGTTGATGACACAGGCAAAGTCATTATGACTGAGCAAAGCGCGATTATCTTTATCAGGGACATTATGAAAACTCAGAGAGGACCTGTAGTAGCCAACATTGAGTGTTCAGACATTATAGAGGATGAGGTTAAGAAATATGGGGAAAAAGTGTTTCGAGTACCTGTTGGGCACACGTTTTTGGTGCAGGAAACTAAGAAACATAAAGCTGTTATTGGTGTTGAAGAATCTGGGCACATTTGTGTTCCAAAGTTCTTCTGGTTCGATGATGCAATAATAAATAGTATGTACATGGCAGAAATAGTTTCAAAAATGGGGCAGAAACTGTCAGAAGTCGTGAAAGAGTTGCCGTCGAGGCTTTTTGAAAGAATCGAAATAAAGTGCTCTGACGAAACGAAGTTTCAAGTTGTCGACAAGATAAAAACAAAGGCAATGGAAATATATCAAAACATAGACACCATTGATGGCGTCAAAATTATTTTTTCAGATTCGTGGGCTCTGATCAGAGCATCAAACACATCGCCTATACTGCGCTTATCGATTGAGGCAAGAGATCAAAAAAGACTTGACGAACTCAAGCAGGAAATGACAAAACTGATAAAGAGCGTCAATGCATGAGTCAAGACTCCTTAACTACAGAAGAGGCAAAGAAAGCCGATATTGATGAACTATTAAGCAAACTTTCGGCTGGCAAGGGGGGGCTTTCTTCCTCCGAAGCGGAAAAACGACTCGTGCAATATGGTCCTAATGAAATTCAGGAGAAAAAAGTTAACCCGCTACTAAAGTTTCTTCGCTATTTTTGGGGTCCAATTCCATGGATGATTGAAGCGGCAGTAATAATGTCAGCAGTTATCCAACGCTGGCCTGATTTTGCAATAATTTTAACTTTGCTTATGGTAAACGCTATAGTAGGATCATGGCAAGAACGTAAAGCAGGTAATGCTATAGAACTGTTAAAGAAAAGACTGGCCTTAAAAGCACGAGTTCTGAGAGATGGAAAATGGCAGGGAATACCCGCTGAAAAACTGGTGCCAGGAGACATTGTTCGACTCCGTTTGGGAGATATCATTCCAGCTGATGTAAAACTGATCGATGGAGATTATCTTTTAACCGACGAATCTGCACTTACGGGAGAGTCGCTTCCTGTTGAAAAACATCTCTCCGACATAGGATACGCAAGCTCGATTGTTAAACAAGGCGAAATGAATGCGCTTGTAGTAAACACTGCCGCCAAAACTTTTTTTGGCAAAACCGCTAAACTAGTAGAGCAAGCCCAGACTCCAAGTCACTTTCAAAAAGCCATCGGCAAAATAGGCGATTACCTGATTTTCTTGGCGATAGGACTCGTAATAGTGATCGTTTTAGTTTCGATTTTTCGGGGCCAAAACATCTTAGACATCATTCAATTTGCATTGATCTTAACTGTTGCGGGAATACCTGCAGCACTTCCAGCGGTTCTCTCAGTTACAATGGCCATTGGCGCCATAGCCCTCGCCAGAAAGGAGGCAATCGTTAGCAAATTGGTTGCAATTGAAGAAATGGCAAGCATGGATGTGCTATGCTCAGACAAAACGGGCACTATTACCAAAAACGCGCTTACCATGGGAGGAACCAAACCTTATGATAAATTCACAGAAAATGATGTACTACTGTTCAGTGCGCTCGCTTCCAGAGAAGAAGATAAAGACCCTATCGACGAAGCAATCTTAACCAAAACCAAAAGCACACCTGCCATCTCTGAAAGAATTGGCCACATCAAAGTTGCCCGTTTCAAGCCGTTCGATCCCGTCATTAAAAGAGCTGAGGCGACAGTTCAAGGAGAAGATGGAAGCCAGTTTAAGGTGACTAAAGGAGCGCCTCAGGCTATTCTGGCTTTGATTGAAGACAAGAAATCAATCAACAAAAAATTAACTGAAGACGTTAATGAGTTTGCCCAGAAAGGGTACCGCGCGCTGGGTGTGGCTCGAACTGGCAATGAGAACAAGTGGCAATTTGCGGGTCTAATTGCTTTATTCGATCCGCCAAGGGAAGATTCGGCTCAAACAATAAAAACTGCTCAATCGATGGGTGTCAACGTGAAGATGGTCACAGGTGACCACATAGCTATTGCCAAAGAAATTTCAAGCCAAGTAAACCTTGGAAACGAAATTGTGTTGCCTGAGGCTTTTTTGAATAAGTCTGACAGCGAGGCTCAGCGAGTAGTTGAAGAAGCTGAAGGTTTTGCAGAGGTCTTCCCAGAGCATAAGTATCGTATTGTTGAGTTGCTCCAAGAAAAAGGACATATTGTCGGCATGACCGGCGATGGAGTTAACGATGCTCCAGCATTAAAGAAAGCTAACGCGGGTATTGCTGTTGAAGGCGCCACTGACGCTGCAAAATCGGCAGCCGACATAGTTCTGACTAAGCCGGGGCTTTCTGTTATAATCGACTCGATAAAAGAGAGCCGCAAAATTTTCCAGCGCATGACAAATTATTGCACCTACCGAATCGCAGAAACGATAAGGATTCTGCTTTTCATGACTTCTGCAATCGTAATTTTCCAGTTTTACCCTGTTACTGCCCTAATGCTTGTTTTGTTAGCGCTTTTAAATGACCTGCCGATAATGACCATAGCATATGACAACGTGAAATATTCAGATAAACCTGAGAAATGGGATATGCGATCTTTGTTGGGGATAGCGACGTTTCTTGGAATAATCGGGGTATTCTCAACTTTCGGAATTCTCTATATCGGATTAATTGTTCTAAAATTAAACCCACTTATTCTGCAATCTTTCATATACCTCAAACTTTCAGTTGCAGGGCACTTAACTGTGTTTGTCGCCAGAACTAAAGGTCACTTTTGGTCAGTGAAACCGGCAAAACCCCTGCTATTTGCAGTAATAGCTACTCAACTTGTAGCCACAATAATTACAGTATACGGTATTTTGCTTCCCGCCATGGGCTGGGGACTGGCCGCACTCGTGTGGGGTTACGCTTTGCTTCTCTTTGTCATGACAGACTTTGCCAAAGTACGACTTTACAAACTACTAGATAGGGAGGCCAAAAAAGTTGAAAGAAACGAGGCCGCAAACACCCTCAGAACGGTAACACCCGACAAGGCCTTCACTTTCTACAGGGATTACGGGCAACCTCTCGGCGTTACCTCAAAAAACTTGGACGAACTTGCCGCCAACGTGAAGAGTATCGAACCATCTTCAGTCAAGTTCCACGTTGAAGAGGGAGACTTTGAAAACTGGTTCACGATGCTGGGAGACAAATCATTGGCGGATCAAGTCGCCGCATTGAGGGGTAAGAACATTTCTTCTGATAAGCTAAAGGAAAAGGTGAGCTCGATGGTCAACAAGCGTGTCGAACGGTTACACAAGGTCGCCAGTTCGAAGTCGAGCGGCGCTCAAGCTCCAGCGAATCAAGGTCTCAACCGCGTGCAATGACGAAACATATTACTGTCGCTCTACAAGGGCTTCCCAGATATCCTCGGCTAACGTTTTGTTAGACAATTGGCGAAAAACGTCAGATGCAATTAAAATCCCTGCAACGCCGCCATTATCAGTGACTGGAAGTCGTCTTATTCTCCGCTCGACCATAATTCTGGCCGCTTTTTTCAATGTAACATCAGAATCAATTGTCATGAGAGGTGATGACATAACTTCTGAAACTGCCACAGTGTGAGGTAGGTTATTTGCAATAACTCTTATGACTAGATCTCTCTCAGTCATGATTCCAACAGTAATTTTACCATCAACAATCAGCAAACCGCCTCCGTCAGAGGATTTCATGAGGTTTGCTGCTTCCAAGACTGTCTGGTTCAGACCTATATTAACGACAGGTTTCATTATCTCTTTAACTGTGCGCATAGTCTTTACATTAAACTAAATGAACGAAAAAAAGGTTTTCCATAATACAAAACAGCCCGCGCTACCAGCGCATGTTTGTTAGCATGCATTGATAATTTGTCTCCCAGCAAACTGGTTTGTCCCCAAATTAAATTTCTCTTAGAAGGGATTATTTTTTCCTACTCAGATTTTGATTCGAAGTATAAGGGAGCGTTCTTTAATGTTGAGAGCAGTTCCTGAGTCTGCAAATCGGATAGGGCACATTCTTTTATCTCTTTCAAGAAGGGCACTTTGTCGGTTGCGTTTTTGAGTTCATGCAGTCTTTCCCATTCGACCTTGATGTTTTCGGGAAAACTATGCTCATCCACACTGTTATACCATGTTCCCTTCTCCATATCTTCGGGCCCCTGAACAACAGTGAATGGACCCAGAAGAGTTTTTGTTTCATGATTGAGCAAGAAAATAACAGTGTTTAATTCTAATTCTTGGGGCACTTTAACTTGTTTACCTTCACAACTAAAGCTTTTGTCTTTCATACACTTGGTAATCGAAGCATTATCACAAAGAAAAATATAGCCTGTCTGCAAGAATAACAATCCTGCTTTCTCCTCTTAAAAATGCAGTGGACTTAAACAAGTCCTTTTTTCGTTTTGCAAATCGTTTAAATCTACTTTGAGTCCCATTTGAGGTTTAATTTTGTGTCCAAAAAGTGATCCCTTTAAACACTTTTTTGCTTTTAACACTCTGATTTAGTAATTAAGGAACTCTCGTTGCTTTCGTCGGTTCTGGCCACTTATTGATAGCAAGAGTTATCTATCGACGCAGTTCCCTCTATAAGTCTTTTCAAACTTATCCAGTAAATCTGCGCATGTCGAATCCATTCCTGACCATGCACCGTTTCGAACATCTGCGACTATGTTCATGGCTTCGTTTTTCTCTTTTCCCAGGCAAATTAAGTACGCTGCGGCAATTGTGGGTGACCTGCCATGGGCTTTAGCAGATTGAAGATAAATGTAATGACCCTTCAAGATAAGCTGGTGAATTTGTGTTGTCGCATACCTCAACGTTTCGCTCGGTATAGGTCTGAAATCAGGAATATTAAATTTGGGATCTTCGATATACTCCAAGCCGATATCTGAAACTTTCCTCATTTCTTCCGGATCTTGAGTCAGATCTATAATTGCTGTTATGCCTTCTTTCTTTAAGTCAGAAAGCGAAGGCCCTCCGTACTCATTCGATGGCCCCATAGCCAATTTCTTGGGTATTAAAGGCTGCAATATACTAGTGTGAGATGCGATCGCTTCAACCTTCTTTATGGTGCTTTCATCATATCCGTGGTCTCTTAGCCCATCAAGAATTAAGTTTAGATAATCAGCCGAGGGTCTTAGCAAACAAACCTCTTTGTTCATTTCATAGGTCGTTGCACATATTAGTTTCCATTCCATTACGGCACTGACCACTCGCCTTTTGTAAACGCCTGATGCGACACCTTCATAATAGTCAAGCTTTCTGAATTGATCTTCCGAAATAAGATAAACCGCGCCTTCAACTTCACTGCCTGAACACTCTTTTATGTTCGCGTAGCCAGTTTGATGATTTCTGTATCCTTTTGCGAATGAAAGTGTAAAACCCTTTAAAATTGCTCTTTGCTCTTCTTTCCATTCACCTATTCTTTCTTTCAACATGTGTCTTTTCAAATTAGATCCATAAGCAAAATACCATGTTTCCATTTCCATTCTTGATCTTGATTTACTAAAGAAGGATTAATTATTAAAAATTGTGCACTAAGAAAAGCTGCAAGTTCTTGTCGGATCCAACCAAAGTTGTGGCGCTTAAGGCTTCTCTGATCGTGCTATAATTTAGACTACCTGTTAAGCCATAGATAATCGACATTCCAAATAAAACGAATGCTGAAGCGATGATAACCATGACAAGAAACTTTAAAGCATACAAGCAGATCAAATAAAGTCTGCGATCTCGCGCGCCAATTATTGCGCTTATTTATATTTGGTTACGAAACAACTTCCTTCTGCGTCGCAAACAAATTCAACGGAATGAACAAACTCTAACGCCTCAATTCTGTGAATGAATGATGAGAACTATTCTCTAAAAGAGGTCCGAAGGGATACGATTAAAGTATTAAGCAATCCTACTCAGGGAGGGCAAACCTTTCTTAGCAGTGAGCCGGCAAGATTGGAACTCAGCATTTGAGCGCTTTGTTAGCAATGTATGCGGACAATCAAAAACGTTTATTTCTGAAATGATAGCTAAAATAGTCAGTAGTCTAAAGGAAAATTACATGGTGATGTTTTCACGAGCAAAGAGCCCTCTGCCTCAGAACCAATGCTTGACGTTCGCGCTTATCACTTCCTTGAGATGCGTCGATTATTGTCAGAAGGGTTAGGAACTTTCTTTCTTGTTTTAGTAGCTGTCGGCGGAGGTGTTGTAAATACTGAGACACTCGGACAGATTAGCCAGGTTGCTCTTGTTATTGCGCCTGGTTTAATGGTTATGGCAGTCATTCTCTTTATGGGAAAGGTTTCTGGAGCTCACCTTAATCCTGCAGTAACGATTGCTTTTTCTGCTCGAGGCGACTTCCCCTGGCGCCGAGCTCCCGGATACATCATAGCTCAAATCATTGGTGCTGTTGCAGCATGTTCTTTTCTTGCCCTCACATTTGGCGTGAATGGAACTTTTGGCTCCACGCAACCAGGAGCAGGCTTTACTAGTTTGCAAGCAGTTTTGATAGAGTTTATTCTTACTCTTGGACTTGTTAGCGTAATTCTAGGAACCGCTTCTAAAGCTCAAAACATCGGACCATTATCTGCTCTAGCAGTTGGCGGTTATATTGCGTTGGCTGGACTTTGGGCAGCACCTGTAACTGGAGCATCAATGAATCCAGCGCGCTCATTTGCTCCTGCTCTTTTCCTTCTTAAATTTAGTACCTACTGGGTATACTTAGTGGGACCTATTGCAGGTGCATTGCTTGCGGTTTTTTTTGCTTATCTTCTTCGCGGACCTGGCCCTGACGAAGTTGCGATTGAGGCCGCACAGGGAGTCCTAAAATAACTGACTTATTAGAGGTTAACTTTTGCCACATGAAGCAATAATTGTGAAAAAAGGACGCTAAGATTACTGAACCTCTATAGCCAAATAGCGGTCTTATGCTCAGGAACGATGGTAAAAGGAAAGAACTAAGTTCCAAGATTCCACGGTTTGGAGCCCCTGATTCGTTTTATGGTTAAAACTTGTAAAGAAATGGCCAATTTAATGCATTTTTGCTATAATCCCCAGCTTTGCATTGCAGTTTGATGCGGGGGTTCTGATTCGTGTTTCTCTTTTTTCTCTATAACCTTAAACTTGTTAATTTTTACCGTTGAACCTTCAACAGAGACCCAATGAGTGTTGTTTAGGTCTCGGTGATAAACAAACTTGTTAACTATATGTTGCAGGTCTTGCAGTGGAACTTTTTCTGATTCTACTATCAACATGTTGCCTGATTGGGAAATGGAGACTTTGAGGTGTAATTGCAGAAAGTTGGCAAGGTTCTCTTTTTCGCTTTGCAAATCGCCCAAGTCTACTTTGAATTCATTTTGGGATTTATTCTTGTGTTCAAAAAACAAAAGTCTCGCCTATATAGGTAAGCTATTCTGATACTAAAAAAGTTTGAGTAAGCTTTGAAAAAAGCTCTTTGCAAAAGCAGATAGTGTGCGTCTTGTTGACGAAAGAGTCATTGATGGCAAAATAGCAATTTTAGACCTTTCGTTCCGCATCTGAGCGCTTGCGATACTTTTTTCTTTTAGCTCTGCTCCTCAATTTGCTTACTTGGTTTTTTTCCTTTTCTACTCTGTGCTTCACTTTAATTTCTTGGATTTTATCCGTTTCAACTTTTGCAATCAATTGCTCCAATTTTTCCAGGAGTCTCTTAGAATCTTCCTTGCTTTCAAGCGGAACTTCCAAACTGCGGTGATGAGAGAGTCCTACCTTGATTTTTCCCATCTCATCCATTTGCACCGAATCTATATCGCATACCCGAATGTGAAGTGGTACAAATATTCCAAGTACCCTGCCAATCGTCTCCTTGAGAACAGGTTTATTTTCGAGCGCTTCGTTGATTTCATTCTTGAAGCTTCCTTTCAAGTCAATTTTGAGGAGATTCTCTGTAAGCCTAATTGTAAAATGGGGATCCTCAATTTCCAAAACTACACTTGTTTGAGCCATTCTCAGTCATCAACTATTAATCACACCAACATATGAGCACTGAACACTTTAACTTATCGCGAGATCCCTTGCGTAGAAATTAGCAATTCATTGAGTGAACAAATTATTTCTGGAGGATTTTAAGAACGATCTTGTTATCTCCGCCGTAAATGTCTGCGTCAGGGTTCTTTGTATACAAGTAAAGTTTTTTTGACTCTGTTTTATTTTTGAAAATGACTCTCAGCGGATGAATTATTGCTCTTGTGTCTTTCCATCTTCTTAGGGTTTCATCCCACCCTAAGTAAATATTTTCTATCTCATCGCGAGAAAAAAGAAAACTTACTGGCTCTTTCGAATCGGCATTTTCTCCTTTGAGCAGAATTTTTTCTTTTTCTATAGTGAGCTTTCCCTTGTATTTGTGCAGAGGTAGTCCACCCACTGACTGAGATGTGTGAGATTCGATTTCTTTGCTCAAACTTTTTCTCTCATCCAAGATGTCTTCTTCAAAGGCCCAAATTGCGTCATAAACGAAATTCTTCTTTTCCATTAACATGCTGTCATTACTTACCCAGAGCTCAACCGCATCTCCCTTTTCCAGATCGAGCTGTTTGGCAATTTCCTTAGGAATAACTATTCTTAGAGAATCGCCAACTTGCATGACGGTCTCTTCAAATTTTACAGACATCTGCACCACTGCAAATAAATGCGTAAAACTTAGATATGAAGATACTTCAAAATCTTGTTGATGCTCAAAAGTCTCTCACACAAGTTTTGCTCCTACAATATAACTTGCTAAATTCAATCCACATTTTTTAGCCTTGAGATAATAAAGGGGGTCAATGTGACTCGTCTCAACTGCTCGTTGAAAGAATTTCTGCAGAAATAATTAAAGAAACTGGGATTCCAAGCAAAGTGAAAATTATGATTATTCCAATTTGCGTTAATACACCTTGATTTTTTAGAGAAAATTGTCTGAGTTTTGCTGTGTGGGTTTCAAATTTAATTTTTGCATCAATACCGGAAGTTCTTTCTTTCGAGATAAAAGTAATGAGCCGATTGTAGCCATAATAGCCGTTGTGACTATGACTACTACCGCTATATCGACGAACAAATTGGAGTATGGTAGCCCATATTGGACAGGCAAAGTAGCCAAAACCGCGGCTGCTAAACCCCGGGTCAATATAAGAGTCATTATCTGCCGTTCTGTCTGCAAAGAACTTTTCAATGTTGTTATCAATACTGCCCCGAATCTTGTGGCTAAAAGAATCATAGAAAGCAAAACTCCGAACAACAAAGTACTCCAGCTTGAAATTGAAACAATGATGCCTAAGAAAACGAAAAAGAAAGTTCTAATCAGAAAAGCAACTTCAGACCCAAAACGTTTCAAGCCTTTGCTAACGAATAAGTAAAGTTTTCCGTTATTTCCAACTTCATTATTATCATATCCACTTTGTCTTAATATCCTCAGAATTTCTCTCTCGTTACCGAGAATTAATCCAAAAAGTAAAGCGCTTAAAGCCCCACTTCCACCTAAACCCTCTGAAGCAGCATAACCTAATAATACAATACCTAAAGTTAGAATATATGAGAAAGGCATCGATGTCACTTTTCTAAGCGCAAATAGCCAAGCAACTCCTAAAACCAAGCCAATTACAGCTCCAATCAAGAATTTTCCAGCAATACCCAAACCGATTGAACCAACATCAGTTTGCCCAGTAACAATTACATCAAGAATCGATAAGCTTATGACAATGCAGAGAATGTCCGTGATTGCTGATTCCAAAATAAGTGTAATAGACGCTTTTTCACTTATCTTTATTTTTGTTGCAAGGGAAATTACAACTACTGAGCTACTTCCACCAAATATGCTTCCAAAAAGCAATCCATAAACTAAAGGTACATTGAATACAATAACCATAAAAAATCCAACGCCAAGAACACTGAAGACAAAACCTAAAACTGCCAGCAACACCGCTCGGGGACTGTTAAAAACGACTTTACGAATATTCAGCCCTATTCCACCATCAAACAAAATGTAGGCTAATGCCAAAGCGGCGATGTAGGGTGCAAAACTTTTAACGGCTGTTGGATTAAATACTCCTAAAATTGGACCGAAAAGAATTCCTAGAAATATCAGTATAAGCATATCGGGCAAACCGGTTTTATTGAAAAGGTAGTTAGCTAAGAAACCAATCAGGATTATTAATGAGCTTATGATGAGTGCTATTGAAACGGAATCAAACAAGCGTATCAGCCTCTTATTTTATTTTTAAAACTATTAAAATTTGCGAAACAATTGTTTCTTCATCTTCTATTTTGTTTAAATATCGCTTGATTTCAAATAGTTGCAAGAGATTGATTAAACACACCACAATAAAATGCGTAAATCTGACAACGAAGGGAAGGTTAGACTATCGATGGCCAGCATAGAGCTCGTAGTATCAGTATTCCTGCTAGTATCATTTGTCGCTGCGCTCATTTCAACCCGCCTTAAGATTCCTTATACTTTAATTTTGGTTTCAATCGGTGTCTCAATTACCGTGGTTGCAATTTTATTATCACTTCAATCAAGCTTTCTTCAGGCACCCATGCAGAATCTGATTAGCCAGATTCGATCAATTTATTCTCAGTTAATTCAAGGCGGCGGAGGCGGTCTCTTCGTAGGTCTTGTAGTTCCCCCTCTGATATTTGAGGCAATGATTCACATCCGAGGAAGTGACCTAAAGGAGGTAATCAAGCCATCATTAGCGTTAGCGACTGTCGGTGTTCTGATAGCAACTACGGTTGGAGGCTTAATTTTATGGAAAATGATTGGTCTTTCCCCTTATGTTTCTTTCTTATTCGCTGCACTTATCGCCCCCACAGATGTAGTTACTGTATTAGAAGTATTTCGGCGAGTGAAAGTTCCATCCAAATTAGCTACGCTTTTAGATACTGAAGCGGCCTTTAATGATGCCACGGCAATCGTGATTTTCACAATCATACTCTCTTCTTTAGGAATGCAACAAATCAGCGTGTTGGGTTCGTTTTTCAGTTTTGGCTATACGCTCGGGGTTGGGGTTTTAATCGGTTTGGGTGTTGCATTTGCTGGAGAAATCTTATCAAGTTTAATTGAGGATAGAGTAGCTGAGACTATTCTGACAATAGCAGTAGTTTATGGGTCTTATGCGTTTGCTTCTGGGGTTGGCGCCTCTGGATTGATTGCAGTCACTGTGGCAGGTCTATACTTTGGGAACTATACAATTCGAACAGCAATGGAGCCCGCCACAAGAGAGGCAGTGACTAGCTTCTGGCAAATAGCTGCCTTTTTAGGTAACTCGGTAGCGTTTCTTCTCATAGGATTCCAGGCGAACATCATTACTACTTTTCCTCAATCAATTTTTCTTATGGCAGCTGCTTTTATAGCAGTCACGGCAGCTCGGGCAGCTACTGTTTACCCAATATTTGCCATCTTCGGAAAAGTAGGTGGAAAAATGTCAAAGGTCTGGGCTAATATTGCTATGCTTGGAGGCGTTAGAGGCGCCCTTTCAATAGCGCTTGCGGCAACAATCGCTACTTCAGCAGTCATTTCTCAAACTGATTTGCGCACGATAGACACAATGGTTTTTGGCGTAGCTTTTGTCTCGATTATGGTTCAGGTGCCTCTTTTGTTTAGATATGTAAAGAGAAAAATGCCTCAGCCTGAAACAGAAGCCTTTAAGGAAACTGATTTCGACGAACAATTTACAAGCATATTCTCGGATGTGCAAGAAGCACACAAATTGAGAGTAGAGGAGAAGATTTCTGAACAAGAATTAGGAGAAAGATTACAAGAGAGCAAAATGGAAATAGAAAAGTTAATGACAAAATCTCACGTTACGCTTGAAACAAGAAAGATCATTCAAGCAAGAGCATCTATGCTCTTTCCAGCTCTGCCAAAACGATCCAAGCGCAAAAAAAAAAATAAAGCCGTTAATGAAGATAATTCTTCCTCAAAATGATTCTGGATAGTTTATTTTTCATTTTTGAAAAAGTAGTCTTAACCTCTTTAATCTCAGCTAGGGTTTGTAGAATTTAAAAGACACCAGTTATTTTCTTATTTGTCCATCGCCCAAAATCACGTATTTTGTTGTGGTGAGGTGCTGGGCGCTCATGGGTCCTCGTGCATGGAGTTTTTGGGTGCTGATACCTATTTCTGCTCCTAAGCCGAATTGATTGCCGTCGGTGAAGCGCGTGGATGCGTTCCAGTAGACTGCTGCTGAATCAACTTCTTTTATGAATTTCATTGCTTTGGCGAAGTCGCGGGTTAGGATGCAGTCGCTGTGTTTGGTGCCGTACTTGTTTATGTGGCTGATGGCTTCGTCGAGGTTTTGGACGACTTTGACGCCCATGATTAAGTCGAGGTATTCGGTTCCCCAATCCTTTTCGGTTGCGGCTTTTACGTCGGGAATGATTTTTCGGGTTTCTTCGTCGCCGCGGACTTCCACGCCGTTCTTGCGTAACTCAGCAATCACAACAGGCAGGTACTGTTTGGCGATTTTGCCATGAACCAGCAATTTCTCAGCTGCGTTGCATGTTCCGGGGCGCTGACATTTAGCGTTTATTACGATGGGCGTAGCTTTGTCGAGGTCTGCGTCATCTTCAACGTAAACGTGACAGTTGCCCGTTCCAGTTTCAATGACAGGAATTCGTGACTTCTCAATAACTGTCTTGATTAAATCTGCCCCTCCACGGGGTACCAGCACGTCAATGTATTCTCGCATGCCCATCAATTCCTCTGCAACTTTTCGGTCAGGAGAATTCACCACTTGGACGGCGTCAACAGGTACGTTTGTTCCAGATAAGGCATCGCGCAACACTTCGCCAATGGCGACGTTGGAGTTTAAGGCATCTGAACCACCTCGAAGAATCACCGCATTCCCCGATTTGATACAGATTCCTGCTGAATCCGAAGTGACGTTGGGACGTGATTCGTAGATTACGCCGACAACTCCAAGAGGAACACGGACTTGGCTGATTATTAAGCCGTTTGGGCGTGTCCAGCTACTGAGTATGGTGCCAATGGGATCGGGAAGCGCTGAAACCTCCCGAAGTTCTTTAGCCATGTTTTCGATTTTCTTGTGGTCCAACGTTAAACGATCAAGTAATGCTGCTTTGACACCTTTGGCTTTTGCAGCTTCAGCATCCGTTTTGTTGGCAGCTAAAATCTTCTCTGAGTTCGCCTCCAAGGCGTTTGCCATTCTGCAAAGCGCAACATTTTTTGCGTCCGCTGAGAGCTTGCCCATTTCGAAAGCGGCTGCTTTGGCTTTTAAGCATATTTCCTTTATCATTTTTCTTCCTCAAGTAGGTGGATGTTTCGGTGCTCTATAACATCTTTAGACTTATCAGCACCGAGTTTTTTATGCACTTCAGTTACTTGTAAGCCTTTTATTAGGTTTAACTCGCTACTGCTGAAGTTGGGATTGCCCTTCGCAAACGCTGCGCCTTCTTCGTCAATGAGGCTTACTACTTCACCAACGCTAAAGTTGCCCACAACTCGTACTACCCCGACGGGGAGAAGGCTGGAACCGTCAAGAATCGCTTTTTTTGCGCCCTCATTCACGTGAATTTGCCCTTTCACCGCAGCACCATAAGCAATCCAACGTTTCACCGCGGGCATGCGACTTTGAGGCTTAAAATAGGTGCCAACATCTTTACTTGCAAGAATATCCAATATGACATTTTCTTTTCGGCTATTTGCTATTACCACGGCTATGCCGCAGGAAGTGGCGATTTCGGCGGCTTTGATTTTGCTTTGGATGCCTCCTCTGCCCAACTTACTTTTACCATTCAGTGCGCTTTTGAGTTCGGTAGTGATTGCATCGACGGTTTTGATGAGTTCGGCTCCTGGTTGGGAGGGATCGGAGGTGTACAATCCCTCAACGTCGGAGAGGATGATGACTAAGTCGGCGCAGACTGCTCCAGCAACGAGTACTGAGAGGATATCGTTGTCGCTGAAATTTATTTTGTAGCCTTCAGTCCGCATTAGTTCGTCCACTGAGACCACGTCGTTTTCGTTTATAATTGGAACGACACCGATTTTAAGAAGTAAAGCCAGGACGTCGCACGTGTGAACGTATGATGCCCTGTTCGAGAGGTCTTCGGCAGTTAGGAGAATTTGAGCAACTTTCAATCCAAATTTTTTAAACATCTCCCTGTACTTTGCCATTAACACGCTCTGTCCCGTGGCTGCAGCCGCCTGCTGGAATGCTAGATCTTGGGGTTTAGGGGGAATTTCCAGTTCCGCAATGCCAGCTGCAACTGCCCCAGAGGTTACAAGAACTATTTTGTCGCCTTGTTTGGTTGCGGCAGCGATTTGGCTGGCTAAGTTTTCCATTTCTTTTTCATCTAGCTTGCCTTCGCTAGTTATGCCGTTGGTGCCGACTTTAACAACTATTAATCTTGAAGGCATCACTCACTCACTTTTTGTTAGACTTATTTGAAATAGGGTTGACTTGCTTAAAAATGCAACCAAACGCAGAAACAAGAAATTTATCTTCTATACTTAAAATTCATGTTTTTGATGTGTAACAGCTAAATTTTTTTGGAAAAACATATAAGGAATATGGACATCGCTTGTCAAATATGTTCATACCATTACAGGCTTTAGCATCATTATCGGTTAACCCGGTTGTCTTTTGGATTGCACCAATCGCCGGCGTCATCGCTGTTGTTGCTTCGCTTTTACTCATGTACCGAATAGGCAAAATGAGTCCAGGTGGACCAAAAACAGTTGAAGTCGGTAACGCAATCAGGGAAGGCGCCTACGCTTTCCTTAAAAGGCAATACAAAACAATCGCCATAATTACAGTAGTTATTTTTGCTCTACTGTGGGTCGCTTTGCCAAGCGGTCCTTACGGTGTAGGCACCGCAGCAGCGTTTTTGGTAGGCGCAGTTGCCTCCTTAGCTGCAGGCTACATCGCCATGGATAACGCTACAAAAGCAAACGTTCGCACTGTGGCAGCAGCAAAAGATTTCGGCGCAGAAAAAGCCCTAAAAACCGCATTTTACGGCGGCGCAACAATGGGCATGGCTGTCGTCGGTTTATCCTTGTTGGGTGTAAGTTTCTTATTTTTGCTCTATGGCGGTTACAATGCCCTGTTTAACACCTTGGACGTCACTACCGCAGCCACTCTTGGACGAGACGCAGCAAGCGGCATAGTCGGCATGGGTTTTGGAGCTTCACTTATAGCGCTCTTCGCACAGCTGGGTGGGGGAATCTACACTAAAGCCGCAGACGTCGGCGCTGACCTTGTCGGCAAAGTTGAAGCAGGCATCCCAGAAGATGACCCACGCAACCCCGCAGTAATCGCAGACAACGTCGGCGACAACGTAGGCGATTCCGCAGGCAGAGGCGCAGACCTCTTTGAATCAGCAACTGGGGAAAACATTGGTGGCATGATTATCGGCGGCTTAATCAGCATCGCCACGGGAAACTTGATTTTCTTGGTTTTCCCGCTAATTGCGCGCGCACTCGGAATCTTTGCTACTTTAGTTGGCATGCCCTTTGTGAGACTTACTGCAGCAGAAGCAAAGCATCCAATGAAAGCTCTAAGAAAAGGTCTCATGGTCACAACCATTGTTTCAGGTATATTGTTCCTGTTCGCTACCATCTATTTGTTAGGCAATGGCGAATGGTCCATGACGTTCTTATACCTATACTTTGCATTACTTTCTGGTTTAGCTGCAAGCGTAGCCATCGACTACATCACAGACTATTACACTGGAAGCGATCGTGGACCAGTCGGCAGGATAGCTAAAGCAAGCGAAACAGGTGCAGCAACCAACATTATTACAGGATTTGCAGTTGGACTCGAAACAACAATGCTGCCTATAGTTTCACTCGTTGTAGCACTCATAGTATCCTACTGGCTTGGAACACAATTTGCAGTATCATGGAATGCAACACATGCGGCCCAAATATCGACTTTCATCGGTGGAATCTACGGCACAACCCTTGCAACCATGGGTATGCTCGCAGTCATGGGAATGGTCTTAGCTTTAGACGGCTTTGGCCCAATCGCAGACAACGCAGCAGGCATCGCACAAATGTCAGGTGAAGGCGGCGCAGAAGAAACCATGGAAGCCCTCGACGCAGTCGGAAACACAACCAAGGCACTAACAAAAGGCTTCGCACTCGGCTCAGCTTTACTTGCGGCGCAACTGCTATTCCAAACCTACGCTTCAGAGGTTACAACACGCACAGGCGTACCCTTTGTCGTGGACATCTCTAACCCAGCAGTACTCATCGCAGGCTTCCTCGGTGCAATGCTACCATTCTTCTTCAGCTCACAAGCAATCAGCGCAGTCGGAAAAGCAGCAGCAGAAATGGTCGAAGAAGTCAGACGGCAATTCAGAGAAATCCCCGGCATCATGGACGGCACAGGCAAACCCGACTACGGCAAAGCAGTAGACATCAGCACAAAATCTGCATTAAAAGGCATGGTACTTCCAGGAGTGATCCTCGTGGTATTTCCTATCGTGGTCGGTATCCTGTTAGGTCCTGAAGCAGTCGGTGCATTCGTAATCGGCGCAACACTATCAGCAGTTCCATTAGCACTATTCATGAACACAGGCGGAGGAGCATGGGACAACGCAAAGAAATTCATCGAATCGGGCAAATACGGTGGCAAAGGTTCCCCAGCACATGCAGCAGCAGTAGTCGGCGACACAGTCGGAGACCCACTTAAAGACACAGCAGGACCGAGCTTACACGTACTCATAAAACTGCTCAGTACACTATCAATCGTCTTCATCCCGCTGTTCCTAAACCTGCTACATCTAATACACTAAAAAATAGAATCGGGAAGTTTTTTCTTCCCAACCAAATTTTATTTTTTTAATTAAAGAAAATTAGATTTTTTGTCTTAATTGTTATTCAGTTGGCGGTATTGCAACTGGAGGCGCCTCGGGCAACTCCTCTGTCATGCTTCCAGCCTTGCTTTTTTGTGCCATCTCTTTGCCTATTTCCGTTAAGTAAAACAGTTTGTACTTGTTTCGTCCATCTAATGTCGACTTGACTTCTTCTCGGAATAGTCGGGCATCAACTAAAAACTCGCAGTTTCTAATGTCCATTGAAGGCAAAGGAGTTCCTAATCGACTGTCAAGATAGTAGAGGCATTGGTCTTTACTGTCAAGCGCCGCTAAAAGATAACTCTTAAGAGTGGATGCTCGTTCTTGAACAAATTTACATATGTATTCTTCAAATTGTTGAGACATAAAATCACCTAAAAATTGCTACCTAAAATATGCTGTGAGAGAATTTAAATTTTACCGACCGAATCCATGTTAGAATAGGCAGAATAGTGACTGTTACATAACGACAACAATTGATTATATCTGCCTCTGAATAAACTAATAATCCTAAGGAGAAACAAGTGATGGCTAAATCAAAAGTAGTCTTAGCAGTGGCGGCAATCGTAATCATAGTAGTCGCCAGCTTCGCTGCGTACGCGGGATTAACGTACCCAAGAACCGTTCTGACAATTCCAGTTTCATTCACTGTAGGAACTGACATATCAAATACGAAATTCGACCAATCGGTCCTCGATAATAGGGTCCAAGTGCAAGTAAACATACAAAACGGTGCTTCGCTTTGGCGAGCTCGAATTCTAAACGGCGACCAAGTTATTTGGGAACATTCGGCGGCTCAAGGAGGACAGACAAGCTACAACAGCGGATGGATTGACTTGCCTAGTGGAAGCTACAACTTTACCTTCGGAACCATCGGCGTTGGATCGCTTTCTGCAACAGCGATAGTGTATTCTAAAGGCGGCTTCTGGTAAGCATAGTTTTAGCTTGAGAAGAAATATAAAATCAAATGTTTATCCGCAGTATATTTTACCTTCGTTAACATTCACTCTGCTAATTGAGATGCCGTACTCTTGAAGATTATAGAAAAAAACCTGCAGCAAGGCTTCGTTAAAGTGGTTCCAGACTCGCCGGATGACCTATGGCACCTCTACAACGTCATTTACAAGGGCGACGAAGTCTACGCTATGTCTTCAAGAGCCATAAAAAGCGACACCGCAACCAGCCGCCCCAAGAGCGCTGAACGAGTTTCCGCATTTATGGGTGTGAAAGTTGAGTCGGTTGGCTGGGATAAGTTTCTGGGAAAATTGCGGGTTCATGGGTTAATTTGTCATGCTCCAGACATCATTCCCTCAGGCGCTCATCATACATTGAGCATTGCGTTGAATCAGCCCATGACGATTGTGAAGAAAGAATGGCCTAAGCATCTCTTAGACAGGTTAACGAAGGCAAGCGAAACAGAAAAGCCACTCTTAATCCTATCCATCGACGACGAAGGCTTCGCCATAGCCGAAACCAAACAATACGGCGTGGAAACCCGCATTGACCAACGCATGAGGCTCCCAGGCAAAGTAGAAGCCGACAAACGCGTAGAAGCCACAAAAGCGTATTTCCGTCTCGCATTAACAAGTCTAAACAAACTGTGGGTTCAAAACCACAATCCCATCGTTATCATAGGCGCTGGCTACATTAAAACTGACTTCGTAAAATACCTCAACGAAGAATCCAAAGAAATTGCAAAAGCTGTCGTGGACATAAAAAGCGTTAACAATGGAGGTACAGCTGGAATCGACGAAGCCCTCCGATCGGGGGTTCTGCTGAAAGCTGCCCATCAACTGCGCGTAGTTGATGAAACCGAAACGATGGAGGAAGTCATGAAACGTTTGGGTAAAGGCGAGGGAACCGTAACATATGGTTTGGATGCCGTGGAGAATGCAGTTATGATGGGTGCAGTTGAGAAGCTGGTGGTTGCAGACACAAAGCTAAGAGACGCAGATGAACAGGAAAGGCTTAAACTCGAAGACCTCATGCATCAAGTCGAAAAACGTAATGCCTCAATAACAGTAGTCAGTACAGAGCATGAAGCAGGCGCCAAACTCCTGTCTCTCGGCGGAATCGTAGCCCTGCTAAGGTTCCCACTATACAGGGATACGTTATCGTCCAGTTGAGCAAAAAATCTAAAAAAAGGCTCGAGTTATTGTTTAATTGTCTTAATAAAACCAGCCAAATCATCGGTTGAGAGCCCTTTATATAGATGCTTTATATACCCCATTTTCCATTTAAATACTCAACCGTGAGTGGACATGAGTAAAAGAAAACCCATCATAAAGATCCAAAACATCGTAGCCTCAGTCTCTCTTAACCAGAAAATCGACTTACAGAAAATCGTTGAAAAATTCCCCCAAACCGAATACAACCCCAGCGTATTCCCAGGGCTTGTTTTCAGATTAAAAAAACCCAAAACCGCAACCCTAATTTTTGGCACAGGCAAAATGGTCTGTACAGGCGCTAAATCAGAAAAAGAATCACGGCAAGCAGTAGAAAAAGTCGTCAAAGAACTTCGCGGTGAAGGCATCCAAATTACAGAAAAACCGATTGTTAACATCCAGAACATCGTGGCGTCTGCTGAACTTGGCGGCGAAATCGACTTAGAAAGCCTCGTTTACAAACTCAACAAGGTAATGTATGAACCTGAACAGTTTCCCGGTGCAGTCTACCGAATGGATGAACCCAAAGTAGTGTTTCTCATCTTTAGCGCAGGCAAACTCGTATGCGTTGGTGCCAAGAAAGAAGAACAAGTCTATGAAGCAGTCGACAAAATCCAGGCACTGCTTGAAGAGAAAGAACTCATCTATTACCCCTCCCCTTAAATCCCTTCTTTTGAAGGTCCAAATTCTACTAATTTCTTTTATGTTTCTTGCCTATTTTTTCATTCTGCGGCGAACAGCAGGGTTCAAATCTGACAGTTTTTTCAGGACCAACTCAAAGGTTTCGTCGGACGTCACCTCTTGTTTTACAAAAACGCCTGTTCGCCCAATCGTGTCCCTTCTAGTTAAAGCACGGACTCTATCCAAAACCGTCTCAGCAGAAACCCCCAAAATTTTAGCAGCAGCCTCTTCCCTTCCTACAACGCTGCTTTCCGCATGCCCATGTTCTGTGGGTTCGATGAACATGAGCCGTTTATCCACCCCCGCCACACGAACCTCCGCTTTAAGTTGGGTTAAGTTGATTTCTCCGCCGAAACGGTAAAATTCTCTTTCAACACGCCGCATCTCCATAAGAGGGAATGAGACGGTTGTGGTTTCGTCGATTGCGATGTGGGCTTTCATGGCGTAGTTTGGCGTGGCTTGGACAATTAGGCGTGTGTTTATCGGGATTTTGGCTTTTTCAAGTGCTGTTTCAACTTGGAAGCTGTTTTGAACTTCAGGAATGAAAACGTCGACGTCGCTGCGAGCTTTGACATCGCCACGAGCTATGCTGCCATGTGTGAGAGACTGCAGATGAAACTCATTTAAAGCCGACATAACCCAAACTGCTTTTTCCCTTAGCAGTCTCAGTTGTTCCCAGCGTGCACTCGAATAGGTTACTTCTCTGTATTCTCCTTGTCTTGTGGGTTTGACAGCCATCTTGCTCGCTAATTCTAACTTTAGTGTGGCATCGTTTATTTAGTTTAATTCATCAATCAACTCTATCGAAGGAAACCTGATGGAATCGCCTGTCTGTAATGTCTGTAAAACCAAGGAAGCGTTCTTCTTCAGGCCACACTCAGGTGAGCGACTTTGTAAAAAATGCTTCACCGAGTCAGTCGAGGCAAAAGTTCGCTCAACCATCACCCGCTACCACATGCTCAACTTCGACGACCATTTAGCAGTGGCGGTTTCAGGTGGCAAAGACAGCCTTAGCATACTACACATCTTAGCGAAAATTAAGAAGCGTAGACCGCAAACAACTCTAACAGCCGTAACCGTAGATGAAGGTATCAAAGGCTACCGTGACGAAGCCTTAGAAATTGCAGCAAAAAATTGTCAAAAACTCGAAATCCCTCACCACATTGTATCATTCAAAGAACTCTATGGTTTCTCATTGGACGAAATAATCTGCAAAGCACGCGAAAAAGGACAAACGCAGTTAACTGCATGCGCTTATTGTGGCGTTTTGAGAAGAAAAGCCATCAACACAGGCGCGCGACAAGTTAAAGCTACCAAAATCGCTACCGGTCACACGCTCGACGATGAGGTGCAGACGGTTTTGATGAATATTTTCCGAGGCGACATTGCACGACTATCAAAGGAGAAACCCGTTACCAGCGAAGTTCATCCATTGTTTGTGCAGAAGATTAAGCCGTTCTGTGAAATTCCCGAAAACGAAAGTGCCCTCTATGCTTACGTCAAAAAAATTGCCTTTCAAGATACACCTTGCCCATATGCATCTGAAGCTCTGCGAAACGATATCCGTGGCATGATTAACCGGATGGAACAGAAGCATGCAGGAACAAAATTCACCGTTTCCAAAGCCATGGAACGTTTGCGACCAGCACTCGAAGCAACCACCCAAAAGGACAACTTTAAAATTTGCAGAGAATGTGGAGAGCCATCTGCAATGGATCTGTGCAAGGCTTGTGAGTTGCTCAGGCACGTTCGTTAGGTTTTGGGTTTTGTTTCTGTTCAGCCTTTAATTTGCGAAGCATCTCTGAAGCTTCCATGGCGCTGTTTGCAGCTGCGATTTTTCGGGCTTTTTGCAAGTTAATCTGTGTGCCGCAGTAAGGGCAAACCTTGGTTTTCTG
The DNA here is from genome assembly GCA_963809455.1 of Candidatus Bathyarchaeota archaeon. Taxonomy (GTDB): domain Archaea; phylum Thermoproteota; class Bathyarchaeia; order Bathyarchaeales; family Bathycorpusculaceae; genus Bathycorpusculum. Next base: position 218,160 of record CAWEJP010000004.1, read on the forward strand.
ATCCTTGGCCGCCAATGTTAATCCACCGCATTTAGTACATTTCACGATGAGTGTTGCGCCCATGTGTGTTAGCTTCCGAAAGCCTTTTCATCATACGGGTTCTTTAATGGTTTGGTAGGGAGAGCAAGCACATGAGCGATGAGGAACAACTTAAAGCCAGATCCCATTTGACGGAGTTGGCTGTTGCTTATTTTAAGAAAGAAGGTTACAAGGTTAATAGCGAAAACGTCAAGCTGGAAGGACACAGTGGCGTCGCACGACATTTTGATTTGATTGTACAGAAAGGCCGGTTGGAGCAAGGCGTTTGGGTAAGGGATTGGAATCGAACCATTGGCGTTAATGTCATTATCAACTTGGATACTTCTTCGGAAGACGTTGACCTGTCAAGTCCGATTATGATTGGCGAAAAATTCAGTGACCACGCCAAATCCTACAGCAACCGTCGCAAAATCACATTGCTCACAAAACAGAAAATTGGCAGCTTTCGCTAAGTTTTCAAGTACTCGTCTAGGATGCCTTCTTGCTCAAGGGTTCCCAACCAATCAACTGAGCCGACAAGACAGTCTCGGCGTTTCTCTAAAACCTGCAAAATCCAACCAACAACTTCCTCAACTGTTTTTCCCGTAACATCCAACTCGCAGACTCTGCCAGCATGCACCTCAACCGCTTCGCCAAGGCAAACATCCAAAATCTCTGCCTGCAAATTCTCCCACATTTTGCTGCCGGTGTAACCGCATTTTTCCATGAATTGCTTAAGTTCTTTGGGGTTTCTTCGAAGAACAAAAACTAGGGCAACGTGGTTGGTTGGGGTGACGGCGCTTGCGTAATGTCCATCTATGACAATGTTGGCGTTTGTTGAGGCATCGATGGTTTCCCCAATTTTTTCTTGCATAGCTTCTTCGTTAATGATTATGGTGTTTCTTTCTTTGTCTTCGCCTAACGTTAAATTATTGGATTTGGCAAAATCAGTCAAGTTGATGTATTCTGCGCCAAGTTTTGCAACGAGTTGTTTAGCGGTGGTTGTTTTTCCCACGCAAGGTGTGCCTGTGATGAGGATAACACGTTTCATGAAGCTATTTTGGCTGGTCACATAGTTATCGATTGTGGCTGAGTTCATGAGTATGTTTATTGCTTGCGAATGCGCTTTTTCGATTGGGCTGGCGAGTTGGTGTGTGGCTTTCGGATCCCAAATGGGATCTGAGGAAACTCCGCCCACAAGTAGAATTGCAGTTCCGTCGTTGGGACAGCGCGAGAGCGTTGGCAACGGAGCAGAAACGAAACGTCCACCCAGACAGGCAATGATACATTTGTGATGTTGAGTGTGCTGGATTGGAAACGGTGAAACGGCCGTCCTGCAAGTGGAAAGGGCAAACAGTCGCCGATGAAGTATCTACCGGAAGGCGCGGGTAGCCCGATTAGCCGAATGCCACGATAACAGAAGGCGGGTTACGGCCAACACACCA
>CAWEJP010000005.1:0-485313 GCA_963809455.1 Candidatus Bathyarchaeota archaeon
ATTGAGCAGAGAGTGTTGAAAAATAGAGAAAGCAATTTTAAGCTTCCGAATAGTTAAGGCTTAATTTTTGCGATCTTAAATCAATTTTGAGACTAAATACTGACTTTTTAATCAAACTGTACAAAATTACTGGCTAAGTAGCCATTTAAGCCATTTTTTAAACCTTTTCCTTGCGGAAAAAAAGTTACATAATTTTCCGCAGCAATAGATACTCGAAAACATTCATGATTAAATCATGATTCGTTTTCAACTTAAATACCAAGTTGTAAAGAAAAGGAGAAAAAAATAAATGAAAAAGAAAATATACCTTGGAACTATTCTAACGGTGTCGCTACTAGTTCTCACCGTCTTTATTTCCATCTCGCCAACCCTTGGTCATAGACACACAGATGACGTAGTGTTTACTGGTGCCCTTGCATCAGTGACTCTTCAATTGCCCTCAAACGCTTCGCCGCCAGCATTACCAGGAGGAACCCCAAACCATCCCACCACATTAATGATCTCTGCTTTTGATTTCGATAAAAAATCAGCCTTCGGAGCCGCTGACGAATTACTTGTCTTTATATGGCAGCCAGTGGCCAATAATTTCCAGCCTGTAGCTGTAATAACGGACAATCCTGCCGACGCTGAATTCTGGATGAACACATGGAATGGTACCTACGTTTGGCTTAAAGCCATTCTGCCGCCACCCATTGGACAAACAACCTTATTCCCAAATGTTATTCTTGTTCAACCTGGAGACCTCCAAGTATACACTGAATCAGAACATTCTGGAAACAGAAATGACGCAAGCAACACTTTCTGGGTTAACCTAACCACATCAGTTAAAGTCACACTACCCTATTTCAACGCCACCGGTGTTAACAGCAACCAAACTTTTACCCTTCCATCGATGACTCTTATGTACAAATCAATCAGCGACGAGTTCACACTTCCTTGGAGCACATCATTCACTGGCTACAAGTATTCGTCAAATTACACATGGACGCGGGAGGGCTCTCAGCAATTTGCAGCAGTTCGTGTCCACATTCCAGATTGGCTCTCTGGAGGCGGAATTCATGATTACACGCTAGATGCAACAGGAGCCGTATTTTGGCACGCAGTCGGAACCCTAACGCCACCATCACCTTAGAAAACAACAAAAACTCCGAACATCCCCCATACTTTTTTTTAATTTTTTCAACAAACAATAACTTTTTGCTCACGTTACGGCGCGATAAGTATCGTTAAAATATTCTTTCGCCAAGTTACTCAAAGATTAATACTACAACTGGATCACGCATAAGAGAGATACCTCATTAAAACACTTCTGAAAATGAAAAAGCATAACTCTTGCAGCCTCAACATAAATCAAATCGGATATGGTTTGGAAAAGTAGTAGGCAAGGAGTATAGCACGAAAAATGTCGGGTATCTGGTTTAGGTTAATGGCTTTAGAGTTCAAGATTCGTGATTATCGCCACCCAAGAGAAAACATCCTAAAAGAAGTCGGCATAAAGCAAGGTTTTCGTGTACTTGACTTTGGTTGTGGACCTGGGGGTTATGTGCTTGCAGCATCAAAACTCGTCGGCGAAACAGGTAAAGTGTATGCTTTGGATGTTACTCCACTGGCCATAAAGATGGTTAAGGACATTGTTGAGAAAAATGGTTTGAAAAACGTAGAGACAATTCTTTCTGATTGCGCCACTCGGGTTGCCTGATGAGATTTTAGATGTGGTGTTGTTGTATGATGTCTTTCACGGCTTAGAGGACAAACAAGCTGTTTTGAGTGAAATCTACAGAGTTCTAAAACAAGATGGATTACTATCTTTTAGTGACCATCACCTAAAAGAACCCGACATTCTCACAATGGTAAGCTGAGGGAAAACTGTTTAGCCTGGTTAAAAAGGGCGAATACACTTACAGCTTTGTGAAAACTGAGGCATAAAATATGAAAAAAGCTTTGATTGTTTACGGAACACGCACTGGAACAACAGCAAATACTTCGGATGTTATCGCTGATACTCTTCGACAAGTAGGCTTTGAAGTCAAAATCGTCGACGCCAAAAAAGAAAAAGTGCAAACCATAAGCGAATTCGACCTAATCATAGTCGGCAGCGGAATACAGATGGGTAAATGGACAAAAGAACCCGAAGATTTCCTCAAAAAGTATCAGAAAGAACTAGCAAACAAGAAGTTAGCTCTCTTTGTCTCTTGTGGTGGAGCAAATCCACTATCTGAAGGAGAAAAGAAGAACAAGGAAATGGATGATGCTAAAAGGAAATACCTTGAGGATAAAGCTGTCGAATACAAAGTGACTCCAGTTGCATTGGGTTTCTTTGGCGGATGCTACGACTTCAACCAAATGTCCTGGTTCTTCAAAAAAACACTCTCATCAATTAAGCCAAAACTCGAAAGTGCCGGTTACAAAGAAACAAAAACTGGAGTTTATGATTTAAGAGATTTAGATGGTATACGTAATTGGACAAGAGAACTAGCTAGACAATGAAAAACAAGCAAAGAGGTTGAATTCTATGTCGTTGGAAAAGAACAAGGAAATTGTTCGTGGATTCATAGATGCCTACAATGCACGAAAGCTGGATTTAGTGGATAATTTTGTTTCATCAGACTACATCGACCACGGTAAGAATATTGGTCGAGAAGGTCTCAAACAGCTAATTGCTATGGGTATTAACGCATTCCCTGATTGGTATGAAACTGTTGAAGACATCATTGCTGAAGGGGATAAAGTGTGGGTTCTTCTCTCTTACACTGGAACTCATAGAGGCGAATTTATGGGATTAGCTCCAACTGGCAAAAAAATAGAGTCTAAGGCTGTTGATATCTATCGCATAGTTGATGGCAAACTCGCCGAGTATTGGAACGTAACCGACAACCTAAATATTTTCAAACAAGTAGGCGCCGTCGAAATCACTGAAAAAGGAAAGCAACTTTTTCCAGAAGAAAGACAGGGAAAAATGAAGTTGCCATGAAGTGTTTGATAGTTGTATATTCTTATCATCATAGGAACACGCAGAAAATAGCAGAAGTCTTTGGAAGAGCGCTTGATGCACAGGTTAAGTCTCCTCAACAAACTAATCCAGAAGAGCTCCTAAAATATGATTTAGTTGGCTTCGGATCAGGGATAGACTCTGGAAAAAACTACCCTGAACTCCTTGACTTTGCGAATAAACTTCCACAAGTCACAAACAAGAAAGCCTTTGTTTTCTCAACTAGCGGAATGCCAATCGCCATCTCCGGTCAACAAAGAGTAGAAGAGTACACGAGCAAATGTCATACAACCCTCAAAGAAATTCTTCAATCAAAAGGCTACACAATTATTGGTGAGTTTGGGTGTGCTGGGTTCAACACAAACAAATTCCTCAAGTACTTTGGTGGAATAAACAAAGGCAGACCAAACAGCGAAGATCTAAAAAATGCAGAAGAATTTGCTGTAAAACTAAAGCAGTAACTCAACGGTGAAATGGGAATCTAACATTTCGCTCAAACTGGACAGGCTGAGACAACTACAATAAGGGTTTGAAAAGATCAAGAGCCGTTGTTGCTCACTAACTAAGCTTTATAAACCAAGTTTAGCAGGACAAAAAGAAAAACCCTGCATTGACACAAAAATAGATTCGCCAATATACCCCCACACTCACACCCCACACTACTCAACATAGACGCCATGTAAACTGTGTGCACGAATCCAACTTCCCACACTCAAAGCACAAAAGAAAAACAGCCCAAACCAAAAAAGCAACCAAATCCAAAGCTACAAATGCGGTGTGCAACTTTACAGCGCCACACTCACACAAAGAGAACAAAAAAGAATATTGCGGGTCTTCACAAACTCAAAAAGCGATTCTAAAGATTTGAAAAAATAAAAAATTTTTTGTTGTTGATTAACCACAGTCACAATACTATATGTAGCCTTCTTGCTTAACTCGTATTGCCAAGCAATCGGATTAACCGTTACCCGATTATTCTTTGGAGGAAAAATGAATGGAAGACCTAATAGATATTTTAACTTCAGCAGGAACTTTTAGAATGTTCTTTTCAGCAATTCAAGCAGCAGACCTCATTGATACGCTCAGAGGCGGACTTTTCACTGTGTTTGCGCCCGACGATGAAGCTTTCGCCAAACTTCCCCCAGGCGCATTTGACGGTCTTCTAAAGGATGTGCCAAAGTTGACGGCAGTTTTAATGTACCACATCGTTGCTGGAAAACTAACCATTGACGAAATCAGCAAACTGGATTCGGTCAAAACAATTCAGGGGCAAGAAGTCAAAATTAACTCACAAAAATTGCATCTCCACGTGAACCCCAAAATCAACGACGCAAACATAACAAACACTAACATCAAAGCAGGCAACGGGTTGATTCACGTTTTAGACAGGGTTCTTATGCCAAACATGACGCTAACCTGCCCCATATGCGGCATGGGCTTCATGAATATGGAAGCTTTAGAGACCCACACCAAAATGGGCCATAAAGAAGAGAAAGAACAAAAACTAATGGTTCCCGCCGAGACGACGCTTGTAGCTGAAAAAACCATAGAACCAATGCCAATCACTCGAGAGGTTCCTTTGAGAGGATTAGACCCTAATCAGATTCTTTGTCCAGTCTGCGGAAGACCCTTCAAGAGCCACGCAGAGATGGAGCGACATTTGGATTCAACTCATCATGAGTCAAAAGGACATGAAGAATAGACTAACAAATCAGAAGGAGACCGTGAGATGAGTAAGAAGGGCGAAACAGGTGAACAAGATCGGGGAAAACCACAGCCTCGAAAAAAGAAAGATATAGACGAAGCACGCAAGAAGAAAAAACTCGGCAGAAAAGAAAGACAACAGTCAAGACAAGCCTAGATAGAATAATCTAGATGCAAACAAGCTCATGATTTTGCAATACCTCGAAGGGTGTCAGGATATGGGAATTTCTAGCGAACTTTATATCAACCTACGAAAATTAAGTATCAAGAGGGCTCTTATGCAAAAAAAAATTTTGCTTTTATTCACAGTCGTCAGCATCGTATGTTTAGGTATTCTTAGTTTAGGCTCTTTTTCGTTTGCCAGCGCGGCTGCGCTTAACAATGTAGAGGTCAACATTCAAACCTCAAACATCCAAGCAGACTATTTTGTCGTAAACGCGTACAACATGAGCGGTTATCTAGAATCGTCCGTTCAGACTCAGTATTCTGCGGCGTCTTTTGAGCTGCCCAATGGTCAATTCATTTTCACTGTGAATGCAAATAATGAATCTAATTCGGTCTATCCTGTTCCGCTGTTGTCAACATCTAGTGGCGCCGCAACAAGCACTTCGAGTATTCCCTCGTTGCCCATTTACGTAGCTCCAGCCGTTGAATACGGTTTCTCGATGAAGCAGATTTCAAGCCCAACATCATTCACAATTACTACACAGGACGTCACTCAATTCCCAACAAACGCTCTTGCGGTGACCGTTCAATATGCTAATGGAACAGCTGCCGTAGGTGCCTCAGTATCGGCGTCAGTCATAGGTTCATCATATTACTGGGGATACGAACCCAACGTTGTTACTTGGGCTACGACCGGAGCTGATGGCGTAGCAAATCTGATCGTACCTACGGCACCCGTTCAAATCAATGCATGGCTTTGGATCCCGTCTAACGAAACCGGTGTTCCAACACCGAAAGTTGTTGGGGCTCCTAGCCAAGTTATAAACGGGTCGGTCATTGCATACCCAATTTATCTTGGTTTAGCGGGTTCAGCTCTAGTAATTCCACCTCAAACAAGTGCGACAATCTCTTTGCAGGTTCAAGAACCTAATTATTGGGTTACGCCCTACGCAGGTGCTGCATCTGCGGTTCCAGGTTCATCAAGTTCAGGCTTAGCGGCTGGTCCCGGTTCAGTGCCTTCATCGGTATACGCTCAACAACAGGGTAACCCTAACCTTCAGAGTTTTCCAGCTCCCTCAACCAGCTCAACAGCCGGTTCCACACCAACACCAAATATTGGCGGAGACGCGGAAATTTTGATTTTGGTCGCCATTGCTGCAGTGACTGTAATAGTTGTGACCTTGTCATTGATAATGAAAAATAAAAGAAAGAAACCTCAGCTTTTAGAAGAAGAAAAACGCTGATTCCAACACAAACTGTGATCCTTCTTCTTTCAAAACTAACTTTAACTTCAAGCGATTAACTTAAATTTATTTTCGTTGATTAGGCTCAGAATGTGAGCGGAGCAGTCACTTGACTTTGACTTAACCAAAAAAAAGGAAGAAAGAAAAAAAGCTGCAACACTTGATTTATCTTAATCGTTTTTGTCTAATCAAAAGAACTGCTGCAATTACGACAATAGCGATAACTATAGCGGCAGATGCTGCATAAGCGACTTGTGTCCCATTAAATGTTTGAGGCCCAGGTGTGGCTGAGGGTTGCTGGGTTGGTGTTGGGTTTGGTGTTGCCGTTGGTGTGGATGTTGGTGCTTGTGTTGGAATAGCTATAGGTTTGGCTGTGGGCGCTGGAGTAGGCGTGACCACTGGATCGACGATCAACGTTGTTGATACTGAGTTGGCTATCACGCCTTCGGAATCAGTGACTCTGCAGAAGTAAGCGGAGCTACCCGTTGCACTTTTATATATAACTGCTTGATTGGAAAGTTGTCCTGCTAATGCGACTCCATTCTCATACCATTGATAGGTGTATGGAGGGACCCCTCCTGAGGCAGTGGCAATTAAGGTGGCCGTGTGTCCTGCGGTAATCCATTGGCTGGGACTAACTGAAACCGATAAAGTTGCTGGTGTATGATTAGTCATCCAGTCGAGGGCTGGTTTGCTAATGTTGCTTGAAGAGTAGGTTCCGAAGAACACATCAAGATGCCCGTAGCTTGGCAGCAGTATTTTAGTTACGTCGGAGCTGGCAGTTCCGTTTCCGATAGGCCCAAAGCGGCTAAGTCCAAAGAGTTCACTTGTAAACCCTAATATTGGAGCAGTTATCTTGGCGTAGTTGTCGTCGAAGTCAAAGGTTACGTCTGGGTTATTTGTCCAGTCGTTGATTGCTGAACTTTCAAGGTTCAACTTTAAAGGCCAATACCTATCCATTCTTCCCATTACCAATGTGTCTATACTGCTGTTTCCGAATCCGCCGGCGATGTTGGTTGATGAGCCGTTCAAGACAAATCCGCACCATTCAGTAATGTTATTCCAGGCGGCGTGAGTTATTGGGTTAATTGGTGGGGTTAGAGGTGTTCCAGGTGGATATTGTGCTGGGGCTGAGGGGTTTTGTGAAGCGTATTTCATTAGGAAAAGCCATCCTGATGGAGCGGCACTTGTCAAGCCCGGTAGGTTAGGGGTTTCAAGCGCCCAGGTTCCTGTAGTGTTCATTTGGTTTAGTGCGGCTGTTAGGTTGTATGTGTTTGTTGGGGTGGGGTTTTTTGTAGCGTTCCCACCGTCCAGCAGTATTATGCCTCTTAGGTCTTGGTTGCCATAAACGGATACATAATTCATTGTTGCGCCGCCGCCAAAGCTCATACCTGCCATAAAGATTTTGTAAGCGCCCGAGACATCTTTGGTTTTCAAGACAGCCTCTCTTATGTCGCTAATCCATTGATCCCAGCCCCAATTCTGCATGAACGAGAGTTGACTGCTGTTAAGCGTATTTGGAACAAAGTGAGTTCTATAATCTATGGCATATACGTCGAAGCCTTGGTTTGCCCAGTAGATTGCTTGACTGCTGTTTTCGTTTAGGGTAAAATTGCTCGTCGTTGGGTTTGAAATGAGTTGTTCGCCGCTCATGTATGTTCCTGGATTTATGAAGACAACGGCTTTTGGTGTAATTCCTGTTTTGACAAGTCGGTGGAGGCCTATTTTGTCGTAGGGTCCGTTTGGTGGGAGGTTTGCGTTTTTCTGCCAAACCGTTTCGGTTAAGTTAGAGTAACCTTTTACAGCTGTTCCATTAGCGATCAGTGTCCAGTTGAGGTTGTCGGACCAAGTTTGCAGCTCCTGGAGCTTTGGGATTATTTGGCTCGACATTATTGAGTCTGGTGGGTGTTGAGCGCCTGTTACTGAGTAGAGTCTGTAATTGCTTGATTTTCCTTGGGCAGCTACAGCTGCTTTGTACTCAAGGGATTGTGAGTAGGGTACTGAGGAGTCGTTTGTTCCGTGCAGTGTTATTACAGGTATGGAAATGTTCGCGTGATTTACTGGAGATATGTTTTCGTAGGCTTTTGGCACCGCGTTGGGGGTACCACCTGTTTCAGCTATGATGTCAGTTGCTGATTGATTACAATCGTTTCGGAGGGCTTGCAGTTGATTTGATAGCGGTGGAGAAACAGTGGTTGAGTATGGAGCGGGGGGAACTGGCGCGTTTAAGGCTTGAAGTTTCGCAGCGAGGGAAGTGTCGTCTTGCGTGGTTGATAGGTCCATTTTAAGGTTGTATTGTTCTGTGACATTCTTTGGTCCGCTTAAATCAAGTACTCCACTGTAGACGTTCGGATATTTTTCGCCGAGTAATAGTGCAATGTTTCCGCCCATCGAGACTCCTAATAGGAAAACTTTGCCAGTTGCATTGTAATTGCTGATGACATATTGGGTTAGTTGGTATGTGCTGTTGACGCCTTCTTGGATACAAACACCTCCTACGCCATAACTGGACATTGCAAAAGCATAGCCGTTAGTTATCATCCAATTTACCAGGGGCGCCAAGGTTGCAGTTATGAGAGGGTTGGCAAGTGGGTCATGGCTGTAGCCGTGGCAATAAACTACCAGCGTTTTGTTCCAGTTCTCTATCGGGTTAGGAATTCGAATTGTGTAATTTGCTCCGTTTAAGGTTCCGTTTATTTCGGTGTAAGGCAGGGCTGCATTCGCTTGAAGGTTTACTGGAAAGAGTGTGATTACTATTCCACTAAGGAGTAGAGCGATTAACATAATTGGTTTTATTTTGTGCATTTTTATTTCCCTTTTATTTTTTTTTCTTTAGAAGAACTTTTTTCTAATTTCTAAATAGAGTTCTCCCAGGTATCATAGTTCGGAAAATTATGTAGCCATTTTTACCGTTCTTTACTGAATATTCCTAAATGAAAATTCAGAAATCATCTTTAATAGAAAAATAGAATGTGAACCAAACCAAAAAATAACACACAAAACGATAATGTAGAACCGCACTGTTTTTAGATGCTTTCTTTAGTTAGGCGTTTCACATTTTCTTTATCATAGGCAACTCTGACTTTGAAGACTTTGCCTCCCCGCCCTCGCTCTCCTATGAACACTCGCGTTTCAACTACGCCTTTTTGTTCCAACTCACTTATTACTTGTCCTCGGTTGCCTGAAGGTCCGTAGATGCTGTACTTGGATGCTTTTGCGCCCTTTACTATGTCCATGAGGGTTCTCCATCCTGAGCGTTCTTGGGGCAGTCTTTGCGCTTTGTAATCTTCCTTGAAGGCTTTTACAAGAAAGTCAAACACTTTGCCGGATGCTTCGGATTTGAATTCAACCTTAGCTTGTTCAATTTGTGCTGCTTTTTCTGTTTCACTGTTTTGAGAAATTGAGACGACTTGTATGCTGATTGGTTTGGGTTTTGATGTCTTGGCTAATCCTGAATCGGAAACATAAACCACACTCGGATTCAGCCTAAACTCACCCGATTTTGTAGCAGTCAAATTCAACTTTACTGATATAACTCCAAATGGGTCAAGTCGATTGTCCTTCAACTCAAGTGAGTCCGGATGAATAACGCCCTCTTTCGATAAAGTATTTAGCTTCAATTCTGGAGGCACAATATTCTCGATCCTAACTAGCGACCCATGCCCTCTTGAAGTGTTAACCAAATCGAGTCTTACCTCAAAGGCTTGGTCAACCATCACCTTAGCAGGTGCCATGATGCTTGCTTGAACATTAACCTGCTCAAACCGCTCCTTTATTTTTTGATAAAATTGTTGGGCTTCTTCCACTTGCTTTTTTGCTTCTTCAAAAAGCCCTTGTTGCCCAAGAACCCAAGCATAAGTCATCTTGACGATTGCTTCTACTCCGGGATTAGGATTCGCTTTGAAATGTGCGAACATTGCATCAAAAACTTTCATCGACTCCTGCCATTGTTTCTTGCCAGCAAGAAATACGGCAGTCGTCATTGGAGTGTTTAAGTTGGGGTTTAACCGAACTTCGGGTGGCAGCTCCATAAGTTTACCAAAGTATTGCTCTGCGACGCTGTTTTCTCCGAGGATTGTGTAGTACATTGCGAGGTTCGAGTATGCCATTCCTTTAGCCCAGCCTGAATCTGTCTTTTCAGCGTAACCCAGAGCGTCGAGGCTCTTTGAAACTGCCTGCTTCACATCGCCCATTGCCATATGAACCCATGCCCATTGAGCATTTAATTGAGCCATACGCAAATAATCGCCTATCTTTTTATCCTCGTTTATTTTGGCCGCTTTCTCAAAAAGATCCATTCCCTCTTGCCAGAACCCAAAATACGCCACACAGGTTAAACCAGCCATATTATAAGCTTCTACTAACCAGCGTGAATCTCCAAGTTCTTGAAACAGGCCAATTGCACGAAAGACCGCCGCTAAGCCTTCATCCATCTGACCAGTTGCAGGAAGGTTAGAACCTAACGCTATTAGAACCCACGCAGTATCCCAAAGTGAATATTCCTCTTCAAAGATCTGAAGGGCTTTTTCAAAGTTTTCAACGCCAAGAACTTGCTGTCCTTGCATTACCAAGACTCTGCCTTTATTGTGTAGAATTCTTGCATTTTCTAGGCGGTCAAGTGAGCCACACGCGTCAGTTTTTTTTATTAGAGATATCAAATGCGGGATGTCATCTTGGAAAAAAGATGCTTCCATAGCTTTTCTCAAAGAGCGAATCTGTGATTTGCCGCCTATATTTGCTAAATCCTCGAATGTTTTTGCCGCTTCCTTAAACATCATATTAGCGTAAAAAGCGTCTCCAAGTCCTTCTAACGCAGTCATATAATCATCGGATTTTTTGACGCCTTCTGGGCTGTTTTGGTACATGTATGTGAAGTATTTGATGGCTTCTGAGTTGCTGAACCTAGCCAAAGCATCCTTACCTGCAACCAAACTGTATTTTATTGCTTTTTCTTTATTTTCCGCTTGATCAAAATGATAGGCTATATCTTCAGCAGAAAATTCTAAAGAGCGTGGAAAACTTTCAAGCTTCTCAGCGATTCTTGAATGGTATTCTTTTCTCAAAAGTGCTGGAATTTTTTCATATAGCAGATCTCGCGATTTCGCATGATCAAACCTGTAAAAGTTCCCGTCGCAGTGGACCAAGAGTGTGCATTCCACTATCGTATTTAGCGATTCCAACACATCCAGGTAATCTTGTGAAACTATTGCTGCAACAAGTTTAGGATAAAACTTCTCGCCAACAACCGATGCTGCCTCTAGAACTCTTTTTTGACTAGGCTTTAATGATTCCACCCTACGCAAAATGACATCTTTGATCTTGGCTGGAATATTGTACTTATCTACAGTGAGATGCCATTGTCCATCCTTTTGGACAAGACCGCCCTGCTCATACAACATCCTCAACGATTCAACCACAAATAATGGAATTCCGTGACTGTCTGTGGCCAAATTTTCAATGAATGCTTTTGGCAGTTTACCGCCAAGCATGCTTTCTGCGATTCCACCCACATCCATGGGGCTCAGACCAGACAAGTGGACCTCGTTGAATAAGCCTTCTCTGCCCATCAACCGTAACGTTTCAACAAACTGCTGTCCTTTTCCTTCAATGTTAACGTTTACTTCCTCGCTCCTAAAAGTCCCTATGACCAAAATCCTCTCAGACAGGATAGATCGCGAAATATAATGAAGTAAAGACAAAGATGCAGAATCAGCCCAATGCAAATCATCAATGAATAAGATTAGCGGGTTGTTTGTTGAAATTAACAGTAATTCATTAGTTACTGCCGCAAAAGTCTTATCTTTCCACGCTTGAGGCGAAATGGCTTGAGATCCATCTTGACTAACCAGCCAGGTTTTTGCACGCAACTGTTGACCGCCCGCGGATGTGTTTTGGTCTTCGTTGGTTAATGAGTATGAGTCGAAAGCTTCTACGAAGGGAAAATATGGGACGGCGGCATTGCTCAGGCACCATCCAGATAAGACTGTTATGCCCCTGTCTTTGGCATAGTTCAAGAATTCTTTTGTGAGCCTGGTTTTTCCGCTGCCAGCTTCACCCGACACGAAAACGGTGTTTCCCTTCCCTTCAAGGGTTGCCTTCAGGATTTTTTTGAGTTCTTTCAATTCTGATTCTCTGCCTACAAGAATAGGCTCAGCTAACATGTCACATTTCAATTTTTTTTTCATCCTATTGTTGATGGCAGAGCGTTTATTCATTCGCTAACAAGTAATTCAGGGTATTTTGTTGAAAAGGTTTTCGTATACCTACGCTTCAACATAAAAAAAAGAAAATAGCTATTTTCTGGGGAATTATGTTTTTCTTCTTTCAAACAAAAATCTCATCTAAATTTGGAGTAGCTATATTGACTAAGAGAAGAAGGACCTGCATAAATGGGCTGATTATTTGGCGTTCAATTCTGGGATTCGCTGCACAATCGCATCCCAGCCTTCCGCAACAGCATTTTTTATGATCGGCTTCACGCCTGCGAACACTTGCGGAGGCATAAACATCATCCATCCCCTCGTGACTGTTACTCGGTCGTTGAGGTTGAGCAATGGGAACAGCCACGCGATCGCTGCGGGGAACCGATCAGGCGGAATCTTACTCGACATAATTCCACCCATCGCCACTTGTTGCGTTACTGTTGTTTTTTCTCTTAGAATCGGGTAGAGGTGAGCATCTTCCTTGTCTAAATGAATCCGCAGGTGCGAATTTAGAACCGCTGTGGCTCTGGACGCAAGGAGCGGGTCGGGCGATTTTTGTAGCCGCATACCTTCCAGGGTCTCGACCATCTTATCAAGTTCTCTATGATCCATCAAGTACGCTCTGGCTACGAGAGGTGCAACGTTGTCGACTGCAGGAAAGACTGCTGCTTCCTCGCCTCGTGCATGATAATCTAAAATTTCATCCATTACATGCAACCGATCCAAAACGGGTGTTAGGTTCCCGTCGCTACGTACAATGTCCAGGACTTGGGAATCTATCTCAGCTATATCTCGGCGAAACGCATTATGAAAACAAAGAACCACATCTATAGGACTTGACAACTAAAAAACTCCATTATGGATAAACGATAGATAGGGTTATTAATGTTCCTCCAATCGTTTTTTCCTCCGAATCTTTTTGTTGGTGATAATGTTATTAGTTATCTAAAACAAGGATAGCTTTATGGCAAGAAAAAAACTCGGGACAGAAAAAGAAAATACAAAAATTGAACATGCAGTTTTGCCAAGCGAGCCAGATCGAGAAACTAAAATCTTAAACGCAATGGCTAACACGAGCATTCTTTTGATGAGCACGATGATGGGTGCATTTACAAATTTAATGGTAGCTGCAACAAGTGGGATGGCCTCAGGAATGGTAGAAGCAATGGGCGGAAAAGAAGCCGAAGACAAGGTCAGCCAAGAAATCAAGCAAGGGACTCCTGAGATTAACGAAAAAATGAAAGCTATGATTTCAGATATAAGAAAAGACATCTACGCCCAGATGACTAAAAAGAAGCAAGAATTCGAATCGCTGCTTTCTGATCCAACGTTCGATGTTGGACCGAAAATAATTGAAAAATACAACTTTAAACTGCCAAAACTGACTCAAGAACTCGACGACAACGCATTATCTCAATATTCACAAAAATTGCTGATAAGAGAAGATGAAAGTTTTGCCAAGATGTTCAAGGAACTGGCCGAATGGATTGGTTCCCTCCCCAAACCTGACGAAACAAACAAACAGAAAACTTGAAAATATAATCTCTATGATTTATTCAAAACGTAAATTTTCTCGCTATCCCTATTTCGGTTTGCCGCAATAACTCAACAACTAATCATCTTTCAAGAGAGTTTAAGCTAAACAACTTGCCCGAAAACTGTAAAAAAAATGTTATAAGCCGTGCGCCTTCAATGTGGATTGAGGGTGGAAAAATGGACCGCAAAGAGGCAATAACTCTACTGAGCGAATTAGGCGCTAACCAACTTGTTTGTCCAACTTTTGTTATTCTTGAAATAGGAAAAACAGGTGGTTATCAACTGAAAATAGGGGGCAGCTATAACCTTCATGAAATTGGAAATTTTCTTAAGAGTCGGTTTTCAGTGGAAGAGATTAGAAATTTCTTGGTTATTTACTCACAATAAAAAAGGAATAATATGCTCTTTTTATAAAAACAGTGCTTCTCGAATTGATTCATCTATAGATGAAGAATGAAGATAAGATCATAAAAGCTTGAATTCTGTTCAGAAACGCGTATAAGCAACATGACATGTGTCATAATTAGGTGAAATGAAAAAATGTTATCCCGCGATTGTGACGGATGCGAAAGGCAACTCCACGAATGCCAACGTCGCTTTGCAAAAGTCACCTTATTCGAAAAAGTTTTCTGCCCAGACGGCACAGCCCACCTCGTGGACGGCCAATAACCAAGTAAACCGCTATATTATGGCGGTTTCCTTTTGTCAACCAAAATTTTTGTCAATGCTATAAAACTGTCCAGACAGTTCTCTTATTTGCCATTCTTCCATGTCCGAGCCATAAACCTGCCTTCGTTGCCCGACAAAACTAAAAGTACCCGCGTAACATTTCGTTTGCGTGCTTCGTCTGACTTGAGCCAGGAAAAGTAGCGAAGAATCTCTTTCTTGCGGCTTGCAGAAAGCGCATTCCAAGCTGCTTGTGCTTTCGTGTTCTTTGAAAGCGGGATGCTAAACCATGGCGGCATCGGATAAACTGCACGATATGCATCATCAAAGCTCGTTTGCACTAAAACTTCGTCTCCAACTTTCATGCATGACGATTTCCGAATTGTGCCATTAAGATAAAAGTAAAAGCTACCATCACCTTTAGGCATCAAATTAATCCTCCACGACTTTTTCGACAGCCCATTAATTTGCGCGAACACTGGCAGGGGTTTTTTCCAGCCCTTTTTTAAATCCTCAGCATTTTGCTTACTTACAACCACGTATGGATTAAGACGGTTTATCCGAATGGTAGCTCTAAACTCTATTTGCGCCATTAAAATCTTCGATATAACTTATCCGCCCGAACGTAAATAGCATTTTGCTCGAGAATGTGA
The DNA here is from genome assembly GCA_963809455.1 of Candidatus Bathyarchaeota archaeon. GTDB lineage: Archaea > Thermoproteota > Bathyarchaeia > Bathyarchaeales > Bathycorpusculaceae > Bathycorpusculum. Next base: position 15,161 of record CAWEJP010000005.1, read on the forward strand.
CTACCCAAACACAGCAACATATTGTTGCCCCAAGGAATCTTTCAAAGTTGAGCCGAGCACTATGCACAAGAGATTAACCTTTCCAGTGTGCAATTGGCTGAAAGTGCCCAAGAAGAAAGACAGAGATGCTAGACACAAAGATAAAAAGTCTGCAAGAATTGAAAGACAAAAGTCAAAATAGACCTGGTTAATTAATTTCAGTTCTTTCTCAGATATTATTTAATCGCTTATAAGTAAGGTTGCATGTATAAACCAGTAAATGCAATATAATGGTGAATGAAATGGTTGAAAGATCGGGAATTGTTTTCGTCGGAAATAAAATGCCTATGGACTATGTTCTAGCAATAATTACAGGTCTGTCAGCAAACAATGCTAAAGAAATAACTTTGAAAGCAAGAGGACAGGCAATAACTACAGCAGTTGACGCAGCTGAAATAACGAGAAATCGCTTCATAAAAGACCTGAAAGTTAGCAAAATCCAGATAGCAACGGAAGAAATGCCACCAAGAGAAGGCGAAAGTAGATCACGAATGGTTTCAACAATTGAAATCGTGCTTACCAAACCATAGAAACCTACATTTCTAATTTTTGTTCTAAAAGGGCTTCACCCTTTTGGGTAAGTCCAGTCCGGTTCAGTCTTGACATAAATCAATTATTCGGATTTCTAATGTTTTGGCGAAATTAACGAGGCATTTTTAGAATCTTTTATTAGTAAAATTAAGCGCTGACAATGGACAGGTTGATGGGGGATTGTTTCCCCTCCCTGCTATGAGAAGCTTCCTTTTCCTCAAACAAAATGTTGTATGCGGACATAAAAGGCATGTTTCAGAATCGGAATATATCAAAAAGTTTAAAGAAAAAAATGAATTCCCAGAAACCTAATTTTTTCTTCTTTCGATTTCTCATTTGGGTTGGAAGAGCTACAGTTTAGTTAGCGATCATAATTTGGCTGTCAGAGTAGGTTTTAAGTGCCCTCAACCGTTTATTGAGCTCTTTTTTGATGTCTTCATCTTTTTCTTTTTTCAAGGCTTTATGCAAGAGTTTACTTGCAACTTCCAAGCTGCTTTCACCAAAAACCTTGCCGAAAATATGTGAGGATTTTCCCAAAGATGTTGTTGCTTGAGGAAGAATGCAGACAAAGTTTAGAGGGTACTGCTTTGATTTGTCCAGATCTACCACTACTACTTGAACTTCTGTTTTCTTTGAGTATTCTGATCGACCACTATATTTCTTAAGTAGTAATAGACTGGGTCTCATGATTATTTTCTACCTATTCTCATTAGACCCCGAACAAGATCGAGGCATACTGACAGTTCGCTTGACCCGTCATAAACTATTGTGTGTAATATTACACTACTACAAACGACCTAACTACCTGCATTACTGAAAATAAGGCCATTTAAGCCTGATTTGGTGCTAGTATTCAACTAGATTTTGTTAATACGGCTGTTTTTTGTTTAAACTTAAAAATAAAAGACCGATATTACAAATAGACAGACGATCTAAATGTTAAACTGGACAATCGTTGACTCAGATGGAAGCCTCTTTTCAAGGGGAAAACATGATTATTACGCAATTCTTGTCCGAGGAATTCCGGAAGAACACCCAAAAGACTGTATCGTAGAACTTTATGTGACAGATAAAGAAATGACGATTTTTGAGATTAAGGTCAGCGCAGTTAATGAAAAAATTGAGCTATTATCTCGGTCAATCGTTTTGGGAGATTTGTTGCCCATGACAAGTATAGGTCAAGTTGTTGAAGAAATGAAAGAGACTGCAGAGAGAAGAGAGAAGGAAAATCCCTACAGCTCATTCTCTAGCAATTACAGGTCAAGATGAAACAGGTGGATAAAAGTCCCCGCTAGAATACTTCGCATTTAAGTTTAGCCGCTATAAATTCAAACCATAGGGTTGGATTTTTGTGTTTTTGACAAATCTTAAATCTGTATAGCTTATAAATAAACAAGATAGTTGTGAATGAATATGCCGAAGGACTATGAAGTTTTTGAGCCAAACGATGAAAACCTTGCTCAACTTATCGTAAAAATTCTTGAGGAAAGAGGTTACAATGCAGGGTACCAACTGGGTTTCCCACACAATAAAATCCTCATAAAAGTAGACGACAAAGAAGAAGCTGAAAGAATTTCTATCGCAATCAAAAAGTTCACCAAAAAATTCAACTTAACTGACAGAGGAATAACAACTGCCACATTAAACACATTAACAAATAAACTTGGCAACCTAATACCTGAATCACCAAACAGAAATCGAGAAAAACCCACGGAAAAAACAGAAAAGAAAACAGAAAACTACAACATTGATCACCCTGAAAAGTCAGAAAAAGAAGTTTACGATAATTCCAGACTCGAAGAATTAAGAAGCAAAATCGAGGAAAAGCTTAACCAAATAAATACTCTAATTGCGAAAACTCCAAACGAACGCTCAAACGAGAAAAGAAGAATTGAAAGAGACACATTGATTTGGGTCCTTCAAAACATGCCATAATTAACTAAGACTTGTTAAGAAAAATAAGAATGCAATTTTTGAAAACTTATCCAAACTGTTTAGTAAAATCGTTTATATTCCCGATTTTATTCATGAAATAAATAATTGCTGTCTTCTTGAATATTGGTTGATTATTTATGGCGACCCCTGATGATATGAAAGATATTCTTGACCCAAATGAGACTATTGAACTCTACATTAAACAAAAGTTCTACCATCTCGCTATCGACATTGACTCGGTCGTCATAACCAACCAAAGAGTAATCTTGCGCCATCCCCACGCCCTCGGACTAAAAAAAGACTATACAGACTACAACTACCTAGACTTTGAAAACGTAATCATAGACAAGGGAATACTGCGTTCAACAATCAAATTTACATTCAAATCCACAGCACCACCTCTATTACTGATCGACATACCCAAAGATGACGCAGAAAAAGCCTACAGAACAATAAGAGACAACATCAACAAAGCCCAAATAAAAGCGCTAGTTCAAGAGACAACTCCAACAATGATAATCTGTTCATACTGCGGAACCAAGAATCAACCAGACGCTTCTAAATGCATTAATTGTGGGGCAAAATTAACATAGAAACTGTCATTTTCCGATGAAGGTTTTTTTAGTTCAGAGTTTTTTGTGGTTTTTGCCTAAAGCTTTAATTTGGGGAAAGATGTTCAGTTTTTTGAAGTTAATCGACTTACCGATAATTTTGGTGGGTAGCAAATGAGTTTGAATAATTTTACGGTTAAATCGCAAGAAGCTATTCAGAAAGCCATAGAAATCGCTTCTGCAGGGCACAATCAGGCAGTTGAGCCGCTTCATTTGCTGAAGGGAATCTTGCTCGTTGATGAGAATGTGGTTCCTTTCTTGCTTAGAAAACTTGGTGTCAACTCTGATGCTTTCTCCGGTTTGCTTGATAAGGAAATTGATTCTTTACCCAAAGTTAGCGGGGGAGAACAGTATCTTTCCTCAAATTCCAATAAGGTAGTTCATAAGGCTCAAGAGTTGGCTTCTGCTGCTAAGGATGAATTTGTCGCTATAGAGCAGTTGTTGTTGGCTATATTGTCGTTGAATGATTCCGCTTCGCGATTGCTCAAAAGCAGTGGTGTCACTGAAAAAGACCTCAAATCCGCAATTGGCCAATTGCGAAAGGGATCTTCTGCTAATTCGGCGACTGCAGAAGAAACCTACAATGCCCTCAACAAGTACGCCATCAACCTAAACAGTTTGGCTCAGGCGGGAAAATTAGATCCAGTTATAGGCCGCGACAGTGAAATTCGACGGGTTCTTCAGATTCTATCAAGAAGGACAAAGAACAATCCAATTTTGATCGGCGAGCCGGGCGTGGGTAAAACAGCTATCGTTGAGGGTCTCGCTCAGCGTATAATTAACGGTGATGTGCCTGAGCATTTGAAGTCAAAGCAGGTTTTTTCTCTCGATATGGGTGCCTTAATTGCTGGTGCCAAGTACAAGGGAGAGTTTGAGGAGCGTTTGAAGAGTGTAATTAAGGAAGTTGTGGGAGCAGAAGGTGATATCTTACTTTTCATCGATGAAATTCATACGCTTGTTGGGGCAGGCGGAGGCGAAGGCGCCATGGATGCGGCCAATATTCTTAAGCCGGCGTTGGCGCGGGGTGAGTTGCGTGCTATTGGCGCGACGACTTTGAAGGAATATCAGAAGTATTTTGAGAAAGACAAGGCTTTAGAGAGACGTTTTCAGCCTGTTATGGTTAATGAGCCTAATGTTTTGGATACTATCTCCATCCTTCGAGGTCTAAAAGAGCGTTATGAAGTGTATCATCATGTTCGAATTAGAGATGATGCAATAATTGCTGCTGCTGAGTTGTCTCAAAGGTATATTACTGAGCGTTTTCTCCCCGATAAGGCAATTGATTTGATTGATGAAGCGGCGTCCAAGTTGGAACTTGAAATTAATTCTGAACCTCAAGAACTTGAGGATGTTGATCGGAAGATTCGGCAGTTAGAGATTGAACGTGAAGCCATCAAACGAGAAAAAAATGAAGTTAAGCTCAAGTCGCTAAATCAGGAAATTGCAAATTTAACTGAGCAACGCAATAGTTTACGAGCAAAGTGGCATGCCGAGAAAGAAATCGTTGATCAGATTCAAGCAAAGAAGAATGAGATTGAACAGTTAAAGTTTGAAGAGGAAAATGCTAACCGTCGGGGTGATCTTGGAAAGGTTGCCGAGATTCGGTATGGCAATATTCCCAACGCTACTAAAGCGATTGAGGATTTGAAGAAAAAATTAACGGAGTTGCAGAAGGATTCAGCGCTGGTAAATGAAGAGGTAGGTGCGGAGGAAATTGCTGAGGTTGTTTCTTGCTGGACGGGAATTCCTGTTAGTCGTATGTTGCAGACTGAGAAGGATAAGCTGCTAAATATAGAAGCTGAGCTTCACATGAGGGTTGTTGGGCAGGATGAGGCGATCCAAGCGGTTTCTGACGCGTTGCGGCGGAGTCGCGCTGGTCTGCAAGATCCTAAGCGTCCAATTGGGTCTTTTATTTTCTTAGGTACAACTGGCGTTGGAAAGACAGAATTGGTGAAGGCTTTAGCAGAGTTTCTCTTCAATAACGAGAACAATATGGTTCGGATTGATATGTCAGAGTATCAGGAGCGGCATACCGTTTCTCGGCTTGTGGGTGCACCGCCTGGTTATGTTGGCTATGAAGAAAGCGGACAGTTAACTGAAGCGGTGCGAAGAAAGCCTTACTCTGTTGTTTTACTCGATGAAATCGAGAAGGCGCATCCTGATGTTTTCAATATTTTACTGCAAGTCCTTGACGATGGCCGATTAACTGATAATAAAGGAAGAACAGTCGATTTCAAAAACACCATCATCATAATGACTTCAAACATAGGCTCCCACCTAATCCAAGAAAACCTAGAAAAAATTACCTCTGAAAACCGAGAGCACATCCTAAATCAAACCAAAGAGCAAGTTTTTGAGTTACTCAAGAAAAGCATCAAACCAGAATTCCTCAACCGAATCGACGAAATAATAATGTTCCAACCCCTCACCCAAGAAGAAATTCGGAAAATAGTGGAGCTACAACTGCAAAAAGTTGAGCAAATTCTTGGAAAAAATAACATAAAACTCTCAGCCACCAAAAAAGCCGTAGACTACATTGCGAATGTTGGATTTGATCCGCAATTCGGTGCCAGACCAATAAAACGTGTTATCCAAAAAGAAATCTTGAATGAACTTTCAAAGATGCTTCTAGCTGAAAAAGTCAACAAAGACACAACGATTATCGTGGATGAAAAAAACGGTCAACTCATATTCAAAAATAAATAATCCCAAAGTTTTTCCAATTTTAAATTTAGCAACAAGGCTAAATTGTATAATTTGTGTTTAATTCTGATAGATGACACTTTGTGTAAAATTTGTTGCATCATCATTATCATCACCATTATTTGTTGTTGAGTTTGGAGTTATGATATGCTGAAATAAAGAGTTGTGAAGGTACTTTGTCTGTAACTGTGAAGCCAAACAATGTACTCTCCGGGTGGCAGAGTAGTGTTGAAATTTAATGTTAGTGTTTTTTCTGATGCAGCTGGTAATTGTGCTGCAAATTGAAATGTCCAATACGGTGTGCTGTTTGGCTTTTGAACCTCAACCATTTCACCTATAATTGACGCTGCGATGGTTTGATTGCAGTCTTTGACGTATACATTGTCAAACCATATGTCAGCCATGTAGAATGATTTTGCATCAAGTGAGAGAATCAGAGGATTAGTACCAATTAGTGAAACGTTGGTTAAAGCCATCTTTTCTGGAGGGTCGCATAACACGGGATAGGTAGTGGCAAGACCCACTGAAAAAAACAAGGCAAAAACTAGTATTGGAGTCAACGCAACCGTAAGTACCGTAAAAAATGTCCTCTTACTCTTTAGACGTTGCCTTCCAATGCCTAATATTCCAACCATCAAAAAGCTTGTTCCAGAGATTAAAAAGAGCACCCAAAAATGTCCCAAAATTGAACTGGGTATTAGAGCTTCGATCATTAAGATTCCAGACGAATAAGTGCGAGCCAAATATACAGCTGTGAAGAAAAATGTGAGGATAGTAAGTCCCAAAGCTGTGATGAATCCAAAAATTAGTGTGGAATGTTTCACCATAGGTTTCATTTGTATCTCAGCATAGTTGATTTAAGGTTTCTGAATCCTGAGTCTTTGTCGTAGTCTTGATTCCGACTATACTATTACCACATAAGGCAAAAGGATTATTTGGATTAATTTTTTATGTATAAAAATGAACGGTTGAAAATAAAGCTATGTTGGTTCAGGTTTTCTGCAGGGGCAGTACATGCTATGGTTTGATTGTTTGTGTTTATAAACAGGGTTTCTGTTGGCGTCTTCCTTTTCAATCCAGATAAGGTGCCCGCAGTTCTTACATCTCATAGAGCATCCATTCTTGGAATCTTGTTATAAGTCTACTGGAAAAGCGATGTTGAAATCTATTGACGTTGAGTGGTTGTGAAATAATTTTAATTTTATTCGGCAGCCCAAGTTTTTTTTCAATGGTAATGAAAAAAAAAGGTTATTATCCTTGGTCAGGATTATAGAGAGTAGGTGAAATTTTTGGGTGTTAAAGAAAATCTTGAATTAATGAAGACTCTTGATGACGCTTGGAATGCAGGACCTAATAGCCCATTATGGGAAACTTTTAAGAAACGCCACCGAGAAGACGTCAAAGTATACTGGCCAGCCCAACCTCTCCCAACCGTTGGACGCCACAACCACGACGTCGAAGCCACCGAGTTCTTCAAAACATTCGACAACAAACTATCCAACAACCCCTACAAAATCATTTTCGGCGAAGAAGATCACACATGTTCCATTGCTGATTGGACCGTAACCATGAAAGGACCCATGAAAGTCGCAGACGGAAAAATGATTCCACCCACAGGAAAAACTGCGAAACTCGAATTCTGCACAGTTGCCACATGGAAAGACGGCGAAATCGTTGAAGAACGATTATTCTACGATGTTGTGGGCTTCATGCAACAACTTGGATTAAGCAAATAAGTCAAACCTTATCTGCTTTAACATCCCAAGTCGTTATCTTTTTAATTAAAATTTAGTCTTATGTATGTCCTTATTTTTTCATTAGGATTTTTCCAAACTATCAACAAGGTTTTTTGCCCATTCACCAGCGGCTTTGATTTCTTCAGGTTTGGGGTGACCCCTCTTCGTAAGAATACCTTTCCAGCCGCCATAACATGCAAAATGGTCCTCAAGCACTTTCTGCCCCTTACTTTCCAGAAGCGTCCTAAGTCGTGTTAAGGCCAATTTATCTGTTCTTGGTGCTCCGCCCCAAGTTATGAAAATAGCAAACAATTTAGTGGTTCTCAAATTTAGGTTCCTAAGGATCCGCATGAGGTCTTCGTTTGGGGTTCCAGCAAAAAGACCTGTTCCAACCAAAACCAAGTCGTACCCTTCCAAATCCACAGTTGGTTGAGGGCTCTCTGAGGTTATTCTTATTGCCTCACAGCCAATTTGGTTAGCCATTGAGTCGGCGATTTTCTTTGTGTTGCCACTCTTGGAAGAGTAGATAATAATTGGTCGCATATTTATCGTTAATTTGTAAGTTGAGTGTTTTTATTTAATGTTTCAGAAGATTGTGACTTGCATTGGTAGGCTTCAAAGAATACGCACTAAAAAACAAGAGGACACTATGTAACTCCAGCTTCCGCGAAAGTCTTAAATTGATGCTGCGCTTCGGAGATACTGTGTGATTTACTTGTCACTTGAAGTTGTACCGAATGTTGAGCTGGAAAAATATTTAGGCAAATGGTATGAGATAGCGCACCTTCCCGCTAAATTTCAAGAAGGCTGCAATGAAACCACCGCCACTTACACCTTGTTAAAAGATGGCAGCATATCCGTGCTCAACCAATCCATAAAAAATGGCAAGATAAAACAGGCAAAAGGCAAGGCAAAAGTTGTCGATAAAAACTCTAATGCAAAACTAAAAGTAACTTTCTTCTGGCCATTCTATGGAGATTATTGGATTTTAAAATTAGGAGATAACTATGATTATTCCATTGTTGGTACACCCAACCGCAAGTATCTTTGGATATTGAGCAGAACCCCACAAATGGATGACAAGCTTTACTCAAAATTAATTGAATACGCAAAGTCAAAAGGTTTCGATGTAAATAAGTTAATTAAAACTTTTCAAAAGGCATGAAGCACGCACCGCAAATAATGTTACTTCCAGAAACGATGGATTAATTTTTAATCCACACAAGAAGGCCCACACCGCGGACTCGGCGTAGTAAACGTTTTTTCATTTTTTGTCGGCTGGTTTCCATTGGGCTTTTTCAAATGGTTTTTATGTGAGACTGCCATAGTTTAGAGTGGTGTTTTTGAATGGTTGAAGATTTTGAACAAGACGATTTCGACATGATTGACCCCACAGCCAAAAATGTTCTTGTTGTCCTCTCCCAATTTGAGAAAGGTCTCTTGGTGACGGTGGACCTCTTACACAAAAAAACAGGTTTGATGCCTGAAGCCCTAAACGACGCAGTGCGCCACCTGACAAAATCCAAGCTCGCTGACATACCTGACCCAGAAAAAAAACATGGTCCCTACGATTTCAACACCATCGAAATAACCGATTTCGGAAGAGAAGTGCTGGCGAAATTCGGATAAAACTCTACAACTACAGAAGTGAGTTTGATGGATTACATTTAATCCCTCCTCTTTATGAAATATGCGAAACCGAAAACTGCTTATACACTAACGTCTCATATGAGGGATTAATGGAAACGATGTTTCCGTGCCTAGTAAGAAAATAAATTCTTCGAATAATAAAATTTTTAGAGGTAGAAAATAATTGACAACGAAAAAATCCAAAGCAAATAGTATAACACATACAACAGACTTCAAATATCGACTAAAAGAGGTCCAAAAGAAAAATCAAAGCCCCAATAAAAGAATTGAGACATTTTTACCCATTTCAAATGAAAAGACCCCTAAAACTAACTAATTATTGTAAATAAAAGTTAATTAAAAAAATTCTATGGCGTAGAGATAGTCAAGTAGTTGTTGTTCATTTTGCATGACAAATCTCTTTTTCTTACAAATAGTGCAATTGCGGAACGGTCATAATCGCCTCTAATCTGCAATCGATATCTGTCTGGTTCATTGTGTTCAATTAGAACTAACCTGGGATTAACGAGATTGTTAGCGCCCAATTCATTTAACAAAACTGTTGCCTCTTCCTTCTTCATTTACTTTTCCACACTTCGACTATGAGCCCTACAAGATTAAGCTTATGCAATTGAATCAAGAAAAACTGATGGATTGATTCTGACAAAGGAGGTTTAGATAATTATTTGATAAGATGTAAGAAGGCTTATGACATATGATTTGGTTGATTGGATTAAATTTTAGGTTTACAGGCAGTATTCGCATTCTTCAAATCTGCAGCTTCGACATTTCTTTAAATTATTATGGTGTTCGGGCTCAGTCTTCCCCAAAGCCAGCAAAGCAAATCTTTGGATCTTTTCGTTGAGGAAGTCTTCTGCTTCTTTGGTTTGGTAGCCTTGAAAAATCTTGACGCTCTCCATCGTTTCTTTGTCTTTTATGTTAATTATCCACGCCTTCTTCTCATGGAAAACCTCAAAACACTCATTTTCCTCTAAAGAACCGGTCTCACTAAAATTCGAATTCAAATACAGTAGAGTTTGGAGTTTCTGGTTATCAAACGGCTCAAATTGGTTGTGGTATTTGTTTTTGGTGGCTGGAAACTTGGAGTCCTCCACAATGAGCGTGCCGTTGCTTCGCATAACCTTATCCGCCCTACCGTAGAGTAAAAGCGAAACCCGCTCCTCTCCAAACCAGAGCTCCCTTAGAAACCTCGTAAACAAGCCTTCACGGGCAAACTCTATATCCTTAGTCAAATCCCCAAGCGCCTCGGGTGTAACGGGCTCAAAGGTGAAGTGTTCTTTTTCGTAAACCTCTTCTTTCTCGTGTGATTTGACGCCATCGATTGTAATTTGAGTTTCAGGCGGCTTAATTCCTTTTAAATAATGTTTTATTCTGATTTCACAGTAACCCATGCAAGCGCAGAAATCAGAAACCGACGATTTAACGACAACATTGCCTTCGGGCGCTTGCTTTATCTCTATCATAACCTAACAAACCACCTAGATATTAAAAGCCATTAAGTCCAATTCAAAACAGCCTCTCTACAGGAAACAGCGATTAACTGAAAGAAGAAAAAAAAGAAAATTCTTTAACTTTCTTCCTCTTTCAACATGCGCTGCTCTAACAAAAGAACAACAACAGATGGCATTGGCGTGTTGTTGTTCTTCCGATAAAATAAATTTATTCAGGTCAACGAAAAATCAACAGTTTTTTAAAAAAAATGTTGTTCTGGTTCTTGTTTTGTCTACATAAGGTATATATTATATCTTAATATTCTTGCAATCAAACGGTGACCGGATTGGAAAGCAATCAACAAGTCGCAAAAAAAACCATCTTTAACAAAAAACTAATCGCAATAATCTTAGTAGCTGTAGTAGCAATTGCAACAGCCGCCTCCGCCGCCGCAATTTTAACAACAGGCAACGAATCACCCAATAACCAAACAAACAATCAGAATAGCATAACAGATAACCAGAATACCGCCCCATCTTGGATTAAAAAGGGCACTTATGCAACCTATGCAGGCCAAGCTGAAATCCTATCAATGAGCATCAACTTCAACGCAAGAATGGAAATAGTTGATGTAAACCAAACTCACATGCAACTATCAACCGAATACAACATGTCAACACCTTTCGGTACAACAGAAAACACAACCACAACCTGGGTAACCAGAGAAAACATGAATTTCGAACCAGAAAACCTAACACTAAACAACACATATACCACACAAATATCCATACCAAACCTTGGAACAAGAACCTGCACAGTTTACGAATACAGCAGCCAAGGAATCAGCGCAGCATACTACGTCGACAACAGCATCCAATGGCCAATCAAAATGGTAATGACCTCTCCAACAGTTCAAGGCCAATCCTACAACATGGACATAAACTTGGTAGACACAAACATACCTGGCCTATAATAATTGCCTTTAAAATCTTGTGAGATTGGAATAAAAAAAGAAGCACAATTTTCCAATTTTCTCCTTCTTTTAAGTAGGTTTTTAGTTGAAAGAACAACAACACTGCACTGCCATTTGTTGTTGTTCTACCGATTTCCATGCCGGTCTTATTATGACTGCCTTCACGGTTGAGACTGAGACTTTTGGCTGTCAATGGTTGGCTTACAAATTAACTCATGATGATACTGTCCTACGTCAATTTGTTTAATGACGTAGAAACCGTTTTCTGCAAGAACTCGATTGGCTTCATCTTCCGAGAGTCGTTCTTTAAATGGCGGTCCATGTTCAGCTTGGACCTTCTTCCAGTCTACATCAACAATGTAGACCGTTGATTTAGATATACGTTTAACTTCTTTGGAGAACGCTTTCTTATCATCTACCTCATGTAGAACATTGGCAAACAGGACTAGGTCGACGGATTCTTTAGGGATTCCTGTATGGCACACGTCGCTATTTACTATTTTTATGGTATTTGGGTTCACTTCTGACTTGGCAATGTTTTCTATTAAGCCATTTAGCATTCTCTGGTTGCTATCAACGGCATATACGAGGCCTTTTTCTCCTGTCATCTGAGCCATTGGTATAGTGAAAAAGCCAGGGCCCGAACCCAAGTCTGCTATAGTCATTCCTTCCGTTATCCCTGCCTCGGGTAGAATCGTCTGCGGATTATGCCATTGCTTTCTTTCTTCAGACATTAAGAACTTGACAAGGTTAATATGATGGTCAATATGATGTTCCATCGCTAACTCCTCAACTGCCTATGCGAAATCAATCAACTATTTAGGGGTGTGCAGAATTTAAGCTGCTTCCCGTTTATATTGTAGCATGGAAGCCTGTGAAGTTGTCAGGCTTATCGTCAACAAAGCAATCATTTCTGCAGAACCTAAAAGACGCGGAAATCCAGGTTACGGACGTCTTAGAGCCCTCAGAGTTCTCGTGTACGCTAGATTGAAAGGATTAGAGAACGACACTCGCGTGGTTGAACATCTAAAGAAGCATCCGGATGCTGCTAGAACACTTGGGTTGTGCAAAGTACCCAATAGAACCACTGTTGGAAGATGGTGGCGACGCCACCTCGGCCTTCTTGAAGAGACATTTGAAAAAATAGCCAACATGCTTCAACTCATAACACCAACAACTTTTCTAATCGTTGACTCAACTCCACTAGTAGATCTCTACGATATGGAAGCAGGCTGGGGTCACACAGGCAGAGGAAAATTCAGAGGCTTCAAACTTCATGCAGCCGTAAACCAGCTTGGATTGCCTCTAAAAGCAATGGTCACTTCTGGGAACCGTTACGATTCCCCTTTTCTGCCAAAGCTTATTGAAGATTTAGAGGCAGACTATGTTTTAGCAGACGCTGGATATGATTCAAGAGCGAATAACAGAGCTGTCAAAGCAATCGAGGCAGAACCCGTTATTGCTTCCAATCCCAGAAGAGGCAAACGCAAGAGAATCAAACATGCCAAGTTCTTGAAGACTAGGCGTTATGTGGTTGAACAGTTTAATGGGCACATTAAAGCTAACGTTTTGAAGCAATGCTGGATGAGGCCAAGGGGTTTGGTAAAGAAGGCTGCGATGGTTATGGCTGCCTTGATAAGCTATGATGCTGAAGCAATAAGATCGCTCATTGTTGGCGAAGAAAGTCTCAAGAGCATAAGCAAGTACTGGGCTTGACCCAATAACAAACGGTTATGGAGCCTGCGAGACACCAAACCAATGGTATTTACGGGTTCCAGCCCAGACCTGCTCAAAGATAACTTAGCTAACAGAACTATAAAAAATGAATAGTGCACACTTCTAAACTATTAATGTACGTTGGTTGAAAGATCTCTCTTTTTTTGGATTTGCAGCTACAGCGTAAATTTTATTTCTAGGAAGTCGAGCGTTTTTTGGTTCGCCAAGTTAATCCGCTATAGATTGTAAATGTCAAAAGAACCACAAAAACCGCTGCTTTTACGACTGTTAAATCTATGATAGCAGAGTAAAGTGCGAACGTTGCTGGAAACGGACCGATATATAGAGTGAAGAATATTGCTGTGGGCAGTTTGTAGCTGTATTTGTAGTCTTTGAAGATGCGTTTGCCAAAGTATAATGCAGCCAGGCGGCCCATGCCGTGAGCGCATTTTATGCAGTTGTAACATGGCCGCAGACAACCAAGAAGGTGCAATAAACCATAAATTAAGATCAGCGTCGCCAAAAGAAACACAATGCCAATCGTCAAATCAAATAATAGAAAGGCGACTGCGTCAAGAACAATCCACATGAAAAGTGCGAGGTTGCCGAGTAAAACTAATTTTTTGGGGAAGAAAATTGGTCGACCATCTTTTGGTTCTGCCATGCAAGCCTACTACATTGAATATCATAAAAAGATTCTACCAACAAGAAAAGAAAAGAAGAATTCTGAAAGAATGGTTACAGTACCCGCACTCGTTTGTTTCTCACAGCAAATATAAAAATCCTTATCAAGAAACCTATCTTTTTCAATCGAAGAACGAAAACACTAAATTTCTTGAATAATTACGTTATTGTTCTAGCATTCGAACAAATATTAGTTAAGCGATAGAAGAAGAAGGTTGCTGAATTGGCACTTCTTCTTCTTTAAAATGGGTTAAGTTGAAAGAACACCGACAAACGAAATTTTTCAACGGTTGTTCTAAAGAAGGAATTGCACATGAATAACATAGCAAGGATCATTTTTTTCTTTTTTCACGTTCGAGTTTTTCTATTTCTGTTCCGAAAGTTTGTCCAGAAGAGAAAAACCGGTTAAATGAATTGTAGCTGCACACTTGTTGCATTGAAGAACCACTTCATCCAGACTTTTTATTTCGACCTTTATCTCCAAAATAGAATATCCTTCCTCGGCGCAATCATCGGGAGATATTCTATTTCCACATTCTGGGCAAAGAAATTCTCCATCTCCATCTATTTCAGTTAGGTTCAATACGTGCGATTGTATTTGTTTCACTTGTTGCTCCTCTTCGGGGTTATAGAGTTTCAAAATTGTTCATGTTTTAGATATTATTAATCGATTTTTCCATTTTATACTCAATTCCTTACCAAATTGCCACCTAATTAGAAAACACAATCGAATAAGCTAAGCTCGCACCATTTCCGCGAGATATTTTTGTATGCCTGATTTTTCCGCAAATGGCGAATACTTGGTTATACCGGTCTGAGACCATAAAAGCCAGAAAAGTTGTTGCTGCTGCAATTGCATCCTGCACACCGGTTGCAACAACCAACTTAATAAAGAATTATATCTCGACTGAATGTGCATATTTGGGTAAAACGATTTTTTCTCCGAACATTCTTTCAAAGATCTCAATATGTTCGGTGTGGATGGGAATTATTTTTGCAGGGTTAATTCTCTGTATTAATTCTTTGAGTTCTGGTTTGGATGCGTGCCCTGAAATGTGTCTCCGCACGAATATTTTTTGGTTCTTTTTGATTTCGTAGTCATAGTTAATGTTGAAAAAGTCTAGCCAATTCACCATTTTGGCTTCGTCGATTTCCATTTCTTCGCTGAAGGGTTCGGTTGAAGCAGAAATATACCGTGTCTTATAGTTGCTGTTGAGAGAGATCAGGTCAAAGAGTTCGTTTGCATCCCAATACGAGAACATCAAAATATATTCTGTTGGATTTTGTCTGATTTGGAATGCTTTAACGCCGTTGTCTAAATGATGGGTCGCTAACGAATAGAGATCTTGGTAATCATATGGTTCTCCTCGGCTAGTTGGTGGCAGTGGGTTTTTGGAGTTGTTAGGGTCGCCACCTACGCCTAACCTTTCTGCAACACGTACTATGTTGCGGTCTACTTGGGCGATGTTTCTTCCGTGGTAGTGTAGGTAGCCCATTTTGTATTTGTCGTAGTCTGCTTTTGAGTAGAGGAGATCGCCTTCCCGTTTGAGGTAGACTTTGAGGTTTGGTATTGTTCGTGGGTCTGGGTGTTCGGTTGGGAAGTTGTGGTGCATTTCGTAGAGGAGGTATGCGAGTTTAGGATTAATTACGAATGTTCTGCCATTTTCTTTTGCTGCTTGGTAGATGGTGTTGAAACGGGTCAGGTCCTTCCACCCAAAGTTTATGAGGACTAATCCTTCTGAGATTCCAATGTCGGCGCTGATTTCTTTCCCAACGTCTTCCTCGGTTATCACTTCGTCCGATCCGATTCGGGTTCCTTCCGTGATCAAAACATCAATGGGACCATTAATCGAGCGGACATACTCATCGATTGAAACCTCGCCAGCGCCATGAAACCTCACGTCTCCGGTGTAGAGGATGCGTTTGCCGTCTGGAAGAGTAAGCAAAACTGAACATGCGCCTGGGACTGAGTGCCCGACTGGGATCAACTTGTACTTTATACCCTTTATCTGTCCCTCAGAAGTCGTGTTAAACGTTCGATACTGAGGTGTTATGTCGTAGGTGAATTTGAATTTAGTTTTGGAATCTTCAATAACTGGGTGTTCCTCTTCTTTTTCTTCACTGCACGCGCACTCGCCTGGACAGAGCGTCTTAAACAAAGGCGCCTTTTGTTTGATGGTGACTTTCTTAGCGATTTTGTAGTATTGGTCATCCACGCCGGAAACCGAAACATCAGTCATCGCTTTCGCCAGAACTTTGGTTTTTTCGGTGCAGTAAACGGGGATGCATGGGTCGAGGAAGCTGACATCTTGGATATGGTCAAAATGGGCATGCGAAACAAACACGCCGTCGACTGCTGGGTGCTCCGGGTTGCATGGGCAAACGTCCGTGGTTTTCCAGTAATCCAACGCCTCGTTCAATGGAACTTTTTCGCTGACCAATTCGTTCTCAAACAGAACTGTCATGTCAACCAAGTAGGGTGCGTAGACGCCGTCGATTTTAGGCAAAATCTCCAACCGAAGCATATCCCGCAAAGCATTCTTAGAACGGGCAACAAGGAACTCGGAAAAAAACTTCCCGTACGCGCCCATTCTACGACCAAAATCCAAAAGAATCGAACCATCCTCGGTTTGAAGTAGGATCTTGTTGCCGCCGATTTCGTTGACTCCCCCGTAGAACGTAAGCTTAGCATTCATGACTTTCCCAAGTGGAGGTTAACGGGCAAGTTGCATTAATAATTTGTCCATAGGCACAGGACCTGACCAACAGAGGGCATTAGAAGCTGTTGTTGCGACTACTTTCTGCAGAACGTTGCAATAATCAACTTAAACCCAGACCCGGAGAAGATGCTGCCTAAAACACGATTTTGCACATCAACTGTTCCATCTTCAAGAAAAATTAGGCGAGGTAGGCAAAATCTCATTAGCACTTATTGGAAAAGTTTATATGGATTTCTAATCAAACAGAAACCAGAAAAACTCGGTGATCTTGATGAACAAAAATACAATGTACATTATTGTTGCGGTTTTAGTTGTTATTATTATCATTGCTGGCGCAGCTGCATTTCTCTTATCGAATAGCGGAGGCAGTGGAACAACTCCCACACCCACACCTTCAGCTACCCCTGTACCTACCGTCGTGGGCGCAAGTACTCTGCAATTCAATGTTAACGAAACTGGTAGTGCGGGAACAGTAACTTACATGTTTTCAGCTAAGAACCTTAATACTACAACTCTTGTCGTAAGAATGGACATACCTGGCGGTTCAGCTGGCAACTACAGCTACATTGTTAATACCGGTGCCCAAAAAGCCTACAGCAGCACAAATAATGGAGCAACATGGACTTCGGATGATTGGCCTACTGATTATGCAATGGTGGTTACACCATTCAACGACTACGTAACTCATTTAGCCGACAACTGGAATGGCAGTGACTTGACCTATACGTACACCTCAACTACCGGAACTATCCTGATCTATAGCATCTGCCCCAACCCAACGCTCCCCGATTCACTTTTCGCAACCAGCTAAACAAACCACTATAAGTTGGCTTTTAAACCAACTCTTTTCTTTTTTTGAAACGCATTAAAGTGAAAGAAAAACGAAGAATTTTTATCAACCTGCATGGTAGAGGCACGGAAAGTTAAATAGGCAAGTGTACTGAGAGCGGACTTGTTCAGGTAGCCTGTGAAAGAGACTTCAACACGAGAGACTATCGAGAAATAATCATGAAAATCGCAAGTATGTAAAAGAAGCCATAATAATCAATAAAGTGAAGATAGACAACATGGGAATTATCAATTCATTTCTTTCGCGGTTACTGAAAGCAAGTCCCTTTCCATCTGAATCCCTAGACAACCTAGCAGAAAAGATGCATGTATCCAGAATTTTGAAAAAACCCAAGTTAGATCGATACTATAAAGCGAGGTTGAGGGTTGGCGGTATAGCTTTCTTAGATAGAATCTTCTTTGACGCCACCTATTTCGATACGCTGCTACCTGATGAGGTGCTAGCCGTTGCAGCACATGAGTTAACTCACCTAAAAAAAAGGCATGGAACAAAAAAGTTCTTTCGATTAACCGTTCCTTCAGCGGTAATTGGAGTTCTGATGGGTTTCTTTGTGTTTTCCAACTTTACATCAGTAGATCCAATTCCTCTGGTTGGCAGTTTAGGAAAAATCGTGTCCAGTTTACTTGCAGTTTTAATCTTCGGTTTTTTTGGTTTAGTTGCTGCTTTATTCGTTAACGCAAAATGGCTCCGAAGTCAAGAGACAGAATGCGACCTCAGCTCAGTAAAGTACCTAGACGGCGAACCGATGATAACAGCTATGATCAAGCTCAACAACCTGCGTCCTCAAAGAATAACACGCGTAGAACGGTTCCTACCCAAACTCTACCCAACAATTGAACAAAGAATAAACGATATCAGGTCAGCAGCCGAGAACAAAAAGATACAAAATGCAACGGCTAGTACACTGCTTAGTTAACATGGGCTAAGAACAAAGGCAAAACAAAGAATAAACAAAAAATTATTGTTGTTTGAACAGGGCTTGTAAGAGTTGTGTAGATGTGAAGAGTGCTCTGTTTCCCCCGATTTGGTAGGATACTCTGATGGCTTCGATGATTTCTTCTTTTGTTGCGCCCATTTTGAGAACTCTATGCCCGATAGCGATAGCTCCTTGTAAAGATCCGTGTTCAACATCTATAGCTAAAGCGATTAGTAGTTTGAACTTAACGGATAATGCACCTTCGGAGTAAGTTAAGCCCTGCAGTTTTTCATATTGTTCTATGAGTTTTGGATCAAACTCTTTGTAAGAGTCAAGCGGATTCGAAGACATTATGTCACCAAAGTAGGTTAGTTTTGAGAAAATAAAAGGATATCTTCTTCATAGGATTAGGCAATCTACTCATCTGATGCAGATTGCAACTGCCTTGATAAAACTGCAAAATCAAATTTTGGCTATCAGATTTAATCGTTCTATCTCGTTTTAAATATTAAAACGCCCAATTAATAATTGGGGATTAATGTTGCTGGAAATACAAGGTCCATTCTTCAATGGGTTCCCCAACGAATGTGTAGGTTGCCCTGAATACTGCGAAACAAAGAGTGATCAGTCGCCGCAACTCATATTTTATGCTGGGATGAAGTATCCGCCAACCATAGCGACAATCATCAAAGAATGCAAACGATACCACAAACGCAAAGTTGAATACTAAATATAGAAAAAGCAAGCCTTCGGGAAAAATCTCGATTCCCAATTAACCCCTGAAATCTCGCTCAATATTTTCTAAAAAGAATAATGATAAGTTAAATCGACTCTTTTGGTGGTGATTCAGCTTTCGAAGCGTCTTTTGGATGCCCACTTTTTCGCATTTCAAAAATCGCCTCTGTCTTAGGACCACCAAGATCATTCAACACCAACTTAAGTTTTTCAGGAATTGCAATGTGCTGAGGACAACGTTCCACACATTTTTTGCATTCTTTACATAATGTAGCATCAGATCGTTTACCTGAAAGGCCACCCAACAGCATCATGCTGTACATTGCACGTGACAGCTTTTCATCTCCAAACATGTAATAGTCATTGTAAATTCTAAAGCTGCTGGGGATGTTAACTCCATAAGGACAAGGCATGCAGTATTGGCAGCCTGTACAAGGAACCTTCATCAGGCCCCTAAAAGATTCAGCCACATTCTTGATGACGGCGAGCTCACTGCGTTTCATTGAGCCTGGCAACGCAGTTTCAGCAACCTTAATGTTTTCGGCAACGTGGTTTTCATCGTTCATTCCAGAAAGCGCCAGCGTTACTTGTGGATGATTCCAAACCCAACGAAGACCCCACTCAGCCGGAGACCTTTGAATCTTAGCTTCATCATAAAACCGTTTAACTTTATCTGGAAGCTTCTCCGCTAACGTTCCACCTCTCAGTGGCTCCATAATCATAACCGCAAGATTTCTAGAAGCAGCGTACTTGAGCCCCTTAATTCCAGCCTGCAACTGCTCATCCAAAAAATTAAACAGTATTTGACACATCGCCCAATCATAGGCATCAACGATCTCTTTGAAAGTTTTAAGGGAACCGTGAAACGAAAAACCCAAGTTAACAATCTTTCCGTCAGCTCTTGCTTTTTCTAAAAATTCAAAAACCCCAAAACCAAGCAGTTTACTCCATGATTCTGCTTCAAGCCCATGTAGGAGGTAGTAGTCTATATGATCTGTTTGAAGTTTTTTCAGCTGCAGACTAAGCATTTTATCCATGTCTTGGGCTTCCCTTAAAAGAAAAGGAGTAAGTTTTGTGGCGATCTTTACCTTTTCTCTGTAGCCGCCTAACAACGCTTTTCCAAGCACTTTCTCGCTTTCCCCGCCATGATAAGGTGGAGCTGAATCAAGGTAGTTTACGCCGTTGTCTATTGCGTATCGGATTTGCTTTATGGCGCGTTCTTCATCGATTTTTTCCCCTTTTAGGGGCAATCGCATTGTTCCAAATCCAAGAACAGATAACTTATCGCCGTTTTTCGGTACAGTTCTATATTGCATATCAAACCCACACCGGATAATCTATTAGACTTTTGCGGCTTATCCATTTTGCATTAACTCTAGCCAGCTTAAAAGCATTACCTGCTGCTATGTTTTACCGATTAAACTTCCAAAATACTTCATTGCCGCCTAAGCGTGAAGAGAGCTATCCATAATTCAGCAAGTGCGGTTCCACACATTGCTAGAGTTGAAAAGGCGTGATTAAATGAGAGAAGATACACTGTTACGTAAGCAACTTCAGGTGCCACAATGGTCAAAAGCCCAACCAAAATCTTTTCCACATCATTGACAACACCAGCTATTCTACTTTTACCAACTGAACGCAAAAAAATCAAAATCTCAAAAATGCTTGCAGAGACAATTGAAATAATCATGAAAAAAGGTATCAGAATTGTAAACCACGAAGTCGGCGGCTTAAACAACGCAAGACAAAGCAAAACAATAGGCACCGGAAAAAAAGTCGCCGTAGTTATCAGAGCTTTTGCAGATACCATTCTTTGAGAAGTAATGGGCAAGGTTTTAGCGTATTTTATTCCTTTGCCCTCTGAATTCAAAAGAGCAAGCGGAATCAGTAGAGCAAAAATAGCACCCATTGAAGTAGCAATAAGCACTGTCGAAGCCCTCAGGAACTCAACATTTGAAGCCAAAAAGGCTATTATTGCAGTTTCAAAAACTGGAAGGACAAAGAAGAATGCAGTAGCCGGATTTCTTGAAGTAACACGAAGATCCTTCATGACATAACCTTGCAGTGGACCATTTGTCTTAATCCGAAAATCGGTAGCTACGGATCTATCAATTCTCACGCCAGCCCCTTGAGTGATAAGCTTCACCGTGGCCAAGCTCCATTTAGCTGAAAACCAAGCCCCTAAAGCATAGAATACTATCGCAGCCAAAGCCCCAATCATAGGAAAAAGAGGAATTATGGAACCTGCCAATTTTGAAACAATTAAACCAGCTGAAAAAGGGTAAATCAAACTGAGCAAAAAACCCACAATTGCGCTAGTTCCAAGCAAGGTCTTATCCAAAATTGGCAGAATATAATAGGGTACGCTCAAAAGCAAACCTACACCCATAAGCAAACATCCCCAAAGCAAGACAAACAAACCGCGAAAAACAGTTGTCCGCGTAGATCTTCCACCCCGCAAATAATTCTTATGAAAAACCCTTGAGAGCCACAAAGCTACAGCAACAGCAAAAACGGAATTTATCAAAGAAGCAACAAACATGAGCACAGCAGCCAAAGGAGATGCAGTAAGATATGCAACCAAGATAACCTGGCTCACAACAGAACCCACGACCAAATAATCAACTGACCGGACAAAAGATAACAAGGTTATCAGCGAAAAATCGTCTGAAGAAATAGGCAAAGTCGACAGCAAAACTGAAGACTCAGCTCCCACAAAAGAAGAAAGCGTTTGAATTGCATAAAGGGCCATAAACCCAAAAGTGATGGCTAAACTAAGAGAAACCGAACTGCTCAAACCCAACGTCTTTGAGCCTAGCAAAAAAGAACCGAAAGGAATTATTGAAACTACAATATTGAACAGGGAAATAATTGATTTATCAAACTTGGCAATCCTTAACGCTTTTTTGCTTAACTCAAAATCATCATCTGAATCTTTGTTAGCCTGTTTTCTTCCAAAAGAACCCCACCACATTCGATTCCTTTCCTGCGCTAATGACCTGTACACCACTTCTCTATACGGTAAACTGCTAAGACGCCAAGCTTCAATGAGCTTCATTACCAAAGAATGCCTCCCGAAGCAACCTATACCTATCGGCAACCACGGACTCTTCATTAGTCAACTTCAAAAACACATCTTCCAAAGAGGATCCTTTAACATCAGTTTTAATTCTCAACTGATCCAGCGTTCCCACAGCAACCACTTTGCCATGATCAATAATTCCAATCCTTGTGCAGAGCTGCTCAGCAATCTCCATTATATGTGTAGAAAACAAAACCGCCCCACCCCTCTGGACATGTAAAGACATTAAATCCTTCACAACGCGACTACTTTTTGCATCTAACCCATTCAAGGGCTCATCCAAAAGCAAAACAGGCGGCTGATTAATAAAAGCCGCAATCAAGGCTACTTTCTGTTTAAGTCCCATCGATAAAGTTGCAATCGGCGAATCAAAATACTGTGCCAAATCAAAAACTTCTGCTAAGCGAGACACTACTCGATTAGCAGAAACAGGATCAATTTTCCTCATTGAGACAACAAACTCGAAAAAATCTCTCGGAGACAAACTCTCATATACAATTGAGTTTTCAGCAACGTAGCCAATCCTTGACTTTACAGCTACAGGATCCAAAGAGGGATTAAAACCGCAAACTTTCACATTACCCAAAGAAGCCGCTACTAACCCAATTAAGACTTTAATGGTTGTTGTTTTCCCCGCACCGTTCGGACCTAACAGTCCAAAAACCTCTCCAGGCATTACTCGTAAACTTAAATTATCCAAAGCTAAAAAAGATCCGAATCGAACAGAAACACCTGAAATCTCAACCAAAGGCTCTACAGTTAACTCTTCAGACAAACCAACACCTAGCTTACTGCAAGCAATTCAATCTCTGATCAAGCAATTAATCTTTGTGAATTACAAATAGACATCATACCGGTGACTCCGCTCTTGGAAATGGCGATAGAGTGCCAAAATAGCGACAAGGACATGGGTGCATTCATTCATCTCTAACAAGATACGATGCTCCAATTTACTTCAAACTTCTCACAAGAATCTGCTCGAATCCTCTTTTCTGTTAATTGGGGCATATTTGGGAAAGGGGTATTAAGCTAAGATTCTAATTTTAGATTAATGAACTTTAAACATCTTACTTGTCTTCTTATTCTTGTTATTATCCTACCCCTTTTCATAAACTATAATCTTACAGTCAAAGAAGTTAATGCACAGACAGCTCCAAGCCTCTATGTGGGGGTAGATGTTGCCTTTGAGAGCGTTGCTGACACTGAACACTTAATAGATAATCTTAGTTCGTTTACTAATTTCTTGGTAATTGGATGCACAGGAAACTACAATGAAACAAGACTCACTACCATAAGCCAATATGCTTTTGACAAAGGTTTGACTTTCATAGTTTATACCGATGACACAAGATATCCCTCGAAAACCTGGCTTAGTGATGCTCAGAAATGGGGAACCAATTTTTTGGGGATTTATTTCTATGATGAACCAGGCGGAAAACAACTTGACCAGTCAAATTACCCATTAGTTACAAAGGCAGACAATTACAGTGATGCATCAAACCAATATGTTAGTCTTCTTAGTTGGTGGCTAAAAGATGGCCCCAGATCAATGGCTAAAAGTTTTGGAACATCAAATTACCAGTTGTTTACTTCAGATTATTCACTTTACTGGTATGATTATTTGGGTGGTTACGACACAGTTTTTGCAGAGTTTGCCCAGAATTACAGTCGAGAACTAAACGTTGACCTCTGCAGAGGCGCAGCTACAGCTCAAGGAAAAGATTGGGGAGTTATGATAACTCATTCGTCTTCTGATTTTCCATATTTGGAATCAGGTCCAGATCTCTATAAGGATATGGTGTTTGCCTACACGAATGGGGCAAAATACATCGTAATTTTTGACAGCGATCCAAACTGGACACGAGACATCCTTCAACCGGATCAATTAACTGCGATGCAACAATTCTGGCAGTATGCGAAAAGCCATCCTCGATCTATCAGTCCAGTATCTGACAGGTCAGCGTATGTGCTGCCCCAAGATTATGCATATGGTTTTCGGTCGCCAACTGAAGACAGAATCTGGGGATTATGGAGCAACGACTCGCTAACTCTGGAAGTAAGTATGAGTATGGCTTCGCTCTTCCAAATATTTGGCAAAAATCTAGACATTATCTACACTAATAACTTGCATCCGCCCGAGTCGTTAGGATACAAAATGGTGGTTTACTGGAACGATACAAGACTTATACCCGTTGCAACACCGATGCCAACGTTAAGCCAGAACGCAACCTTACAATCCACTCAAACCCTAAGCCTTCCACCATATGCACCCTTGCTAGTTTATGTTGTTGTTGGAGGAGGAATTCTAGTGGCTATCTTGATTAGCGTAATAATTTTGAAATTCAAGAAAGGAAAAAAATAAACAATTCAAAAGTAGATTTCTTCTTCCTTATTTCTAAACAATTTTCGTTGTGGAGAGTTGTTTTTCGGTTGAAGGGACAATCTTTATGTTGCTTTCCAGAGAAGTTGCTGCTGTTGTTAACTTCCTTCTGCACAAGGCTACAACAATCAAACCTAAATCCGCAGCAATGATTGCATACCATTTTATTTTTGGGACATAGTTGCAATGGGAAGTCTTATATTCTAAGACTACAGATATAAAAGTAGTGATTTTTATGGTTGAGAGCAAAACTACTTTTCTTAAGCCTTGTTTGAAAAAGTATCTCATAACGTGGAGTCTCCTTTTGGGGCGCGATGAGCTTGAAAAGATATCACAACGACCAGATGTCCTGCAAAAAGGACTCAAATATGTGAAAAAAGCCAGCAAACAGAACGCACTTGAGATCTACCGGATAGGTCAGATGGAAGAAGTGACTCATTTTGAACGGCTGGTCCCTGAAGCCATCCCAAAGTCAGCGCATCCTCATGGAATCGCAATAGCAGAGGCAGCCTCACTAGAGGAAGTAAGAACGATGGTGAACTACTGGGTAGAAGGATTCGGATTCGGAGGAGTCCCAGTGAGCAACTATCTTGAATATGACATCAAACCCTTGATTGACATCGCAGCGGGAGGCAAACAATAATGTCAGTTTTCAACGTTGTCGGAGTGGTTAGATGGGGGCAAGTTATCCTTCAAGCAGATACAGTAAATTTTGCCTCAAACAGCAAACTTGTGCTGGCACCTTCGGAGAAAAATATGGTTCCTCCAAAGTCACTGACGATAATTGCCAATACAATACAAATTGCAGACCATGCAGAGATAACATATGACTTTGATGGGCTACCGGGATTCGATCCAGACACACCTGCACCCCCACAAACTGTCACCGTGCCAAACGGTTCAGACGGCTTCTCAAGCCCGGGTGAAGGCAACTACCCCCAAGCAAACAACGGCGGAAACGGACAACCAGGAAAAACAGGTATTAAAGGCATCGCCGGCCAAGACGCACCAGAACTAGAAATCTTTGTTGGCAAAGTAGTACAGGTCAACCCAGACGCCATAACCGTGAACTTTAAAGGACAAGACGGCGGAAAAGGCGGAACCGGCGGCAACGGCGGAAAAGGTGGAGATGGCCAGAAAGGTGCTGCATCACAAACCAGCGACTCATGGTATGATGGCGACCAATGCGACCGCGAACCAGGACGAGGAGGAAACGGAGGCAAAGGCGGAGACGCAGGTTTTCCAGGCAGAGGCGGCCAAGGAGGAAACGGTGGCATTGTCAAAGTCTTTGCAATCAAAGCATCACTTCCGGCAGTCCAAGGCTGGAAATACATCGTAAGCGGAGGTCTAGGTGCACCATCCGGTGACCCAGGAAAAGAAGGCATAGGCGGAGCTGGCGGTCCACAAGGAACCAAAAATGACCCATGCCCCTCAAGACCCGAATACCACGGGACAGACGGTCCCCCAGGACAATCGATGAATAATGCCGACCCTAACTGGCAAACCACATACAAAGGAAAAGACGGTTTAGACGGGGATGTAGGAACATACGAACTAACAGGAGTACCTAACTAAGGAGGATATGAGTAAAATGATTGTAACCGAAATATTTACCGTAACCGGCAACACCGATGTTGACGACGACATAATATTCTGTAGAAGATTAGTATTCGTAGGACCCAACGCACAACTTGTAATCAAACCCAAGAAAGGCGCACCACAAGGCGCTCAACGCATACTTAAGATAGTGACCAATGTCATCGACTCAACATTAGCTGGAGGCTCAGGAGAAATAACCTACAACCTCGACGGAGACTATTTCCCAAGTTATGAAACACCCGTAACTGGCGATCTTGGCCTTGACCCCGAGACACAAGCCAAGACTGGAGACGACGGAACCCCGAGTTTTAACCAAGGCCCCATTCCACTCCCAGACATCGCATCCCCAAACTTCGACATAATCCTTGATCCATTGCACTTTGTCGGGAACTACCCAAGAGCATTAGACGGCGGAAGCGGAAAGCCAGGCGGCAGAGGCAACAAGGGAGTTAACGGAGTCAACGCACCCATCGTGGAAATCTGGGTCACAGAAATCGACGGAAAATTAGTCCTTGATCTTAAAGGTCAACAAGGAGGTATTGGCGGAAAAGGAGGAAACGGTCAGATTGCTGGAAATGGACAGGCGGGATCGGTCGCAGTTCCAGGAACCGATACAACATGGCTGGGTGTTCCAAACCTTACTTGCAAACTAGGACCCGGATTAGGCGGCGATGGAGGTAAAGGAGGAAACGCAGGTTGTGGCGGAGACGGCGGCGACGGAGGAAACGGAGGCACAGCCAAAATATTCTACACTAGCACCGTAAACATGGCCAACGTAACACCAAACCTCCAAAAAGGTAAAGGCGGACAACCCGGGTCACCTGGAATAGCGGGCAAAGGAGGCAAATCAGGTCCACCAGGGGCTAATCTTCCACCATGTCTCCCAGCTTTAGTCTCCCAAGATGGAGCAGATGGCGACCCATGCCTATCAGACACTGGAGATAAACGCGGCGGAGTAGCGCAACCCGGAGCAGACGGAATCGATGGAAAATACTACACCTACCCAATAAAAGCCATTCCCCAAATGCCTGGACTATTTCCCTAAAAATATCCAAGGTTAGCTTTTTTAGACGCTAACCACAAACCCTTTTTCTATTTTTATTGTAAGCTAAGTCCGCTATCTTGAATTTTATCACAAACCAATTTTTTAAACAATATAGTTCCCTTGATTGTTTCTTCAACTTCGAGTGCAGTAAGTTTTTCGCCAAAGATTGTCTTCATGTCACCAAGAATTTCTGGGCATATTGCCTGTACTGATTTTTTGAAAGGCTCAAAAGGGACATAGAAGGACGGCTTTCTGCCTTCTCTTGCTTCTTCGAGCACTACGGGGCATCTTGAGAGAGAATAAGCCCAGAACCTGAGGTAAAAATTCGCGTTTGGATAATCTTTCTTAGCAATCAGAGCGTTTGCAACCAGCTCCCGATATTCAAGCTCGAGTGCAGAGATCGAATATGCGAAGTGACCTTTTGCTCTCATACTTACGCCAGAAAGTTGGCGTCCAGCACACCTCAATCTCACGTTGTTGTAAACTCTGCGAAGAGCAGCAAGCTGAGAATGATGGGTCGACATCCAAATGTAGGTTAGCTCTTAACAGTGGTTCCAGCTCGCAGTTGGTTTCCGCAGCCATGTGCTCGAGTTTAGTCACTGGACGAGTTAAAAGGCTCATAGTGCTGCGTTTTAGACAATCCGCCAAAGCGGTGATGTAGTAAGAATGAGCGGTCTGCAAAAAGAAGAGAGCAGCGGAAGGAAAATCCAGATTCTTTCTGGACTCCTCAAGAGCAGCATCACCAAAGCCAATCTGGTGCCCAATTCTATGCTCCCACACAACCTTATCGTAAACACTCAACTTTATACTATCAATTAGGTGCCTAACCGGCTCGGATCGCAACCAGACAGGTTCATACTCAAGCAGAAGATGAGGAAGAACTTTGTAAGCAGCTGCCTCAAGGGAGTCAACCATTTTTGAAACCGGAATCCACAGAACGTCCACATACACTCGCCCAATTTGCCCCTCCACTCTAATTCTCTCAGGGTATTCTTCAGGACCCTCCGAGATCGAGATTAAATCAACATCTGACACTTCAGGGCAATCCTCATCCAAGAGGGGTTTCCTAACTAGAACGCCCAAAGATCGGGGTTCAAGCAAACTAGATGCTTTCTTTGAAGCTTCAAACAATGCAGTTTCAAAGAGCCCACGGTTTTCTGGCGTAAGACTACTATTTCCCATCATTATAGTTCACCTTTCAGAGATCTATTCTCGAACTCGGAGAGTGCAGAGAAAACTGTTGCTGTTGTGAATAGACGCTTGTGGTCTTTGATTGCAGCATTTATTGCCTTTCCGTCTTGCTTCCAGAAAGTCTGGTTCCAGGGATCCATCATTGATGGATGAGGAATCCTGAGGATATGGTTGCAATTCCAGCTTCCGTCAGAGATCTGATGATTCAAAAGCCATTCCACTGAATTTGATATCTTATCTTTCAAGCTATGATCTGGTGCTAGCATGAGACCTTTCAATGCGAGTGCAGTCGAGAAAGGCCAACCTTCCACTGGTTGAGGTGAATCGCTCCAGCTCCCGTCCGCGAGCTGCGTTTTTGCAATCCAATTCTGAGCGCTGAACAAAATATTTGCATGATTGTCTCCTGACGCTTTTAGGGCTTCCATGCAGTTGACTGTTGCATAGAGTTTTCCGCTCCACCAGTAGGGATTCCAGTAACCTTCCACAACTTGACCTTTTCTAATATATTCTAATGCCTTGTCGACTCCTTGAGTTGAACCATTCTCAATTAACGCCTGAGTGGCTATTGCAGTGACGCATAATTGGGAGGATGCCCAGCCTTCAAACGAAACGGTTCCGTCCAGCATCATGTAACGCCCAATATGACTTGGATTAGCATAAGTTCTAAAGCCTCCATCAACTGGGCTTTGATGCAGTAATAGAAGACTGATGGCCTTCTCGAGGCTAACTTGACTTTGTATCTCAAGTTTTGAGAGGAAACGAAGGCACCAAGAGGTCGAATCACCATCAGAGGGAACGCCAAATCCATAGCCCCAGCCGCCATCAACATTCTGATGAGAAAGAATGTTATAACCTACCTTTTCCAGCCACATCTTTTCTTCATGATCGTCAAGGTGACAAATTATGTTGTGTCCTATGTAACCAGAAACCCAATAAACACTCTCGCCCGCTAAAGTGAGAAAATCAGACCAAAACCCATCCGGGTTACGGGCGTCTTTTAAAAACTTAAAGGTTCTATCAAGCGATATCCTTAACCTACTAGAAATTTCTGAAGTTCTTCTAAACGCCATATTAATACACCTGACTCATGAGAGAAATATTTACCGGAAATTTGACCTTGACCATAAATAGCAACTTGAATTCTCAATGAGATTGTATTATTGAAGGGATTATTAGTACTAAGATTCCTATGATGAAGATTAGGACAAACTTGACTGAAAGGTTGTATTTCTTTGCGGTTTCGTAGCCTAGAGCGAACCAGACGGGGTAGAGCGTTAAGAACATCATTGCTATCCAGGCTGGAAATGCTGCTTTGGTGATGCCGGTTAAACCTTGATCGAACATTATATACGACCCTTTTAAATCGACAAGTCCCGGTATGATCCATCGATACCAATCCATGTAGAGTGCTATGCCTCCAAACGTGAAACTCGTCAGAATAGCTGCTCCAAGTGCGTAAATCAACGACTTCGCAAACTTGTAATTAGCGGAGACGATGTACAGAATAGCGCCAAAGAAGAATAAGCCAAATGGATCAACAAAAAAACTCATACTAACCACCCATGACTTTTCAAAAACAGCATTCATTTCACCTAAAAGAAGTCTATTCTATATTAAGAAATAACAAATATAAGTTTATTGCGAATCTGGGTTTTGGTACTTTTCGATCACCAGTTTTTTTAAGACGGCCCAAAAATTTCTCATCAATTGGCAAATCAAAGGGATGAGTAGAAGTTGCTTCAAATGAGTTTTGCGCATCGATTGTTGTAGCCTTCTAAGCTAGACCCAAATTAGTCAAAACAAAATAAACACGCATCATGGTTTCTGGGCGAGAATCGCTTCCCACTTAGATTTTCTCTTTCTATAAACATTTACAGTACTGAAACCTGCAGAATGGAGCATTCTCTGCATTTCCTGCAAAGCCACAAGATTTACTTGTGTTTTAGCAATTATTTCCGCGTTTTCAACTTCGTACACTCCGTCCTTAATCATTTCGCTTACCATAAGCAGGTATCCTTGTTTCTTGAGGATTCGTTTTATCTCTTGGAAGGACTCTGCGAGGTTTGGCCAGAAATAGTAGGTTTCAATCGCTGTAACCAAATCAAAGAACTCATTTTTAAAACCTGTTTTCTCAACTGTAGCTTGCACGATTTCGGCACGGTTAGTTGAAATAAGCTTTCTGTTGACTTGTTTTGAATATTCAACCATATCTTTAGAGCGGTCAATACCATATATTTTGCCTTGAATCGCTCGCCGTGCCATTCGGCTTATGGTTTTGCCTCCTCCACAACCCACATCCAAAATTATAGAATCCGCCTTGATTTTCACATGTTTTAGTCCCCAAGTCGTCAAATCCCAGTGTCCTTTGTTCATGTTTGCAGCAACCTTTCTGCCTGGGACACCTGTGGGACATCTATATTGGCTCCAATGATTTTCTTGTGATGTGTTTTTCTCTCGAGGTTGCATCCTGAAAAATCAAGAACTCAATGTAGATAAACAATGCGGGTTGACGTATCGACCTTTTTAGGCATCGTGATCGCTTTGGCAGTCAAAGTTGTCAGCCAAGATTTCATTGTTGTGTCTTTCTATACAATCACATATTCTTAAATCTGTAGAAAAAACAGTAATTGTATGAGGTTTTTGTTTTGCATAATCTTCAAGAAGAATTAAATGAATCGAGAAATCGAATTGTGGAACTCAACACAAGCTTTATCGAAGATATGGACAAGAAATTCGCCATATCACAAGAGAATAGAAAACGAAGAATGGAAGACAACGAATCCTCGCAAGAACTAGTAAAGACCCTAAACATCGATCTCACAAAAATCACAGAGTATGATCAAGCCGACGCAAAAAGAGCTCAATCGACACTTGAACAAGTCAAGATGAGTTTAAAGTCTGTCCCAAAAGAAGTTTTATCAGAAGCTCAAGACCAAAGGAGAATAGATGAAATCCTTACTGCGGGAATAGGCATAACTAACCCTCTTTTCAAAAGATTCTTCATAAACAATGCAATCGCTAGCACAGAAAAAGTATATGTTTACACGAGTCCAGGAGGTGTTCCATCGCAAGGTAATTGTGGAGATATAACTTATGGCGCTGGCTCTGCCAATCAGATGACTCCTTGGTGTCTTTCAACGGGCACTGGTCCATTTTGCTACAGTGAAATCGCCGTGGTTTGCTCATTGTGGTTTTGGATTCCACGAGAATACCTTCAACCGTCGGGGGCGCTAACTGTTACGCCTGATTTTGATATTCATGGCTTCTTCTGGGACAGGGCAAACATGGTTTTAGGAACGACAAAAGAAGCCGCAATTGCGCTTCGCATGCAAACCAATCTGTATCGCTCCACAGGACCCGTTGTTTCGACAACCTACTGGACAGCCCTTAACTACGATGGCCACAATATCGACCAAAGCGGAAGATTTGACTACACTGGATACAACAGTTCAACAATGGGAACGATGCAGGTTCCAGCAGACGAACCCGCGTTCGTTCAAATCGTCGCAGAATTAGATGCCTCTGCACAAGGCGCAGGATCAATGGGCTTACTAAACTTTAACGGAGAGGGGAACGCCATCAAGATTCCAAACTTGAGGTGTGTTCTCTACACGCAACCCGTCAATTACCCATAGCCAACGAACGGTTTGTCATAATCTCAAAACACAAAAGCAAACCATTAACTTTCAGACACAAACCTTAAGCAACAAAAGAAAAAGGAAGCCAATCTTTCTTTATTTCTGCTTCTTTATTTCTAGTGAAACTTCGTAGGGGAAGAATTGTTTGTTAGCGGAAGGTTCGATTTTAATTGTGCTTGAGCCGTCTTTGAATACAAGTGGATATTCGTTTACGAGTATTTTGACAAATTCTTCCAAAGCATGCATGGCTGCAAGCATCTCGGTTTTCTCTGCATCTGAAGACATTTCGATCACCTAACTGTAACTTCGTTTTTACCTTTAAGTCTATATTCGAATCAATTTAAAAAGATAAAGTGAAGGCGGGCTCAGAGCAGTACGGATATGCAAAGTGTGATGGCGAACCATCAATTGCATTCCCTCTGAACCCGACCACATTTCAACAGATTCAGTTCTAAAGCTTTATGAATCCGAAATTCACAATTGAAAAAAGAATCTCTCTTGAAAGAGTTCTGCTAAGCGCTATATCTTTGGCTTAGAAATTTTCCAAATCAAGCGTTAATCAAAAAACGTGTGTGGAACTTTTCTTTGAAACGAAGCGGTTCTCTTTTATATAGAATCGCCAACATCTGTTCTTCCAGTCTCCGCCGTAGTCCACACCTATTCGGGTTGTTTCCACTATATCCTCTTGAGCAATAGCAGCGGCATTTTCTATGTAGAGAGGAAGAGTGGTTAGATCAGTTTTATTCTGTTTTTTTGTTATGCCCATTGCAATACATAATTTACCTGGACCATTAGCCAAATTACCGAGCTTTCCGTCTTTGGCACCTCTTCGTTTAGCCATTATCTCCACGCCAATAACTGGTTCGAGACCTCGGATCAGAACAGCCTCGGGTTTCCCAGCCACGTTGCCTGCCGTTGCATTGATACAAAAATACATTCCATAAATAAAATATACGTATGCATGCCCTTTTTCCCCGAACATGACTTCATTTCTGGTTGTTTTGCGCCCGCCAAAGCTGTGGGCTGCTTGGTCTTCAGGTCCACAATACGCTTCAGTCTCAACTATCCTGCCCACCGTTGTACCCTCGATGGATTCATGAACTAGAACCTTACCGAGAAGGTCTTTTGCCACCTCAATTATGTCTTGCTCATAAAACGGTCTTTGTAGGATCATCCCTTGATTAAGCCTCACACGTGAACATTAGTTTTGCCTATCCGATTCAAAAATCTAATCGCCCCGCACAAACCCGCAGGGACTCAACATAAAACCTGCGATCTGCTACGAAACGCTTGCGAAATTCAAACTAACTTCTTTTCTCTTCTTGTAAACAACTCCAGATAGAATAGTTAAGACTATAACTGCTAAAAGCATGGTTTCTGTTGAGAGCTCTGGCACCGTGGGGATTGGAGTTATGTTTGGATTTTGAGTTAGTGCAAAGTTTTGGGTTGCTGGGGGCAAGAAATCTATTTCAGTTGTTAAGGTTACGTTTTTGCTAGAAGCTGAGTAACCCGTTTTTGTCGCTGTGACGTTGTAAGTTATGCCTGTCAAGTTTCCTTCGAGACCTTCTATGTAGTATTGGCCTGTGCTGTTTGTGAACACAGTTTGGTTTACGGATGAACCTACTCCAACTGTTACCTTGGTGTTTTCTATGGGTCGCCCGGTTGAGGCATCAGTTACTTTGCCGCTAATTTTGCCATCTAAGAAGGGAAATGGTTGCCCATATACCTCGCCAGAAAATAATGATGTTATGCAAACTAAAACGCCTAATAAAGCAACAAAAAACAGAAAATGGCGTCTCATTTCTTTGCCTCTAACTAAACTACTAACTCGTCAATAAAATAAATTTTTCTAACCTTCCAGATTTGAAAGGAAAATGGATCAACAGATAAGAAGGTTTTTTGTTGCAACTGCTTTCTGCACCGGTTGCAACAATCATAGTTGATATCGAACCCCAAAAATCTTCAATAAATGCTCACAACTGTATGTAGCGGCTTTTTTCCCAAATAACATAGGGCTTTTATAATCATAGCAGAGATTGTAGGGTGACCCTAAATTGCCAGTTACGTATTTGTGCAGAAAATGCGGTAAAAACTATTCTAAGGAGGAATTTGCCCAAAGTAGATTCTGTCAATCTTGCGGTTCTTTTCTGATGCCTAATTTCAGAGTACAAGATTTGGGAACCGTGCCAGCTAGATCTGATAATCCTTTGAAAGAAAAATCCGCTCTAAGTAGAGCAGCTGACAGTCTTAGGCAGCGGGTAGGCGATTCAAAAGAGTATGAGGTAGTATCGGAAACCGCTGGAAAAGAGCTTAAAAAACCGGTTTTTGAAAGTTGGATATGGAGTGCTGAATACAACGATGCGTTGTACCTCGAAAGCGAACTGATCAAACAATACCAGGGCAAAAGTCTTGAAGAGGCCATATCTGGTGAAGTAGTTTCAAATGAACAAGGCGAATGTTATGCTATCTCATCCTCTTGCACATCTAACTTCAAATTAGTACCTTACCAAGAAAGCAGACAACACGTCATTTCCGACTTAAAAGTCCTATCGGGAATAGGACCGGTAGGGGAACAAGCACTTAGGCGCAAAGGCTACGAAACAGTTGAAGACTTAAAGCGCCATCCCCGCTGGAAAAAACAAGCTGCCGATTTCATGAAGATGATCGATAGCAAAGAGGTAGACTCGATTCAGAAATGGCTCTGGCAGCGTCTTCCAAAATCACATCCGCTACTTCACTATTTAGCGGGATTCTGTCAAGACCAAGATTTTGCGATAGTAGACATTGAAACTCTGGGATTATCGGAAAGACCTATCATTTTACTTGGAATAGCAAAACCCACAAAAGACCATATTTGTACGAGCCAGTTTTTGCTAAGAGACATAGGGGATGAACCTAGCGCCATCTGGGCTTTAGTTTCCCGACTTGAACCCAACTTGTCACTCATAACGTTTAATGGTAGAAGCTTTGACATTCCATACATCAAGCAAAGATTAGCTTATTATGGATTAGACGCACCCTTGAACAACCCCCATTTTGATGTTCTACATTTTACAAGGCGCGCTTTACGCCATAAATTATCCGATTGCAGATTGGACACCGTTGAGAAATACATCGGCATCAAAAGAGATGTAAACATACCGGGGGCATTGGTCCCGCACTTCTACGAGACTTATCTTAAAACTAAAAACGTTGGACCTTTAGTACCCATAGTTGAACATAACAAACAAGACCTATTGACACTTGGAAGCCTCTTCTCCAAATTGTATGAGGAATGGAACCTTTGATTGAGGAATTCATCAGAAGCATAAAGCGAATGCAATCTTACAAAAAACAAATTGTGCATATGGAAAAATTGCCTGCGCAAGAAGCAAACTTTGGCGAGTTAGAAAAGCGCCTGCCAAAGAATTTAGAAAACTGCATTCTAAATCGAAATATCAAGCTCTATTCTCATCAAGCCCAAGCCATTAACATAGCTAGACAAGGCAAAAATGTGGTTATTGCGACTCCAACTGCTTCGGGGAAAACCTTAGCCTTTAACATCCCAGTCCTTGAAGCCTTAACAAACGACCAGAAAGCAACCGCACTATACCTCTACCCAACAAAAGCCCTAACGAATGACCAACTGAAAGTTCTAAGGGAACTTGAAAAAGACATAGGAATCAAAGCAGACCCAAATGTTTACGATGGAGATACGCCTCAGCATCAAAGAGCGAGCATACGGGAAAATTCAAGAATTATTTTAACCAATCCTTATGGGCTTCATCAATATCTTCCTTGGCATTATAAGTGGCGAACGTTCTTTCAAAATCTTAAATTTATTGTAATCGATGAAGCGCACGTTTACCGCGGAGTATTCGGCTCCAACGTTGCAATGCTCCTAAGACGGCTTCTAAGGATCTGCAGTTTTTACCATTCTGATCCCCAAATCATTCTCTCATCTGCTACAATTGCTAACCCCGAAGAACACGCTAAAAGACTAACTGGCAAAGACTTTGAAGTTGTATCAAAGGACGGTTCTCCAAGGGGAGAGAAATCGTTTGTTTTCTGGAATCCGCCGTTCATAGACTCAACCAACACGACGCGTCGGTCAACCCATCAAGAAACCAAAGACCTCCTAACGCTAAACATCGTAAAAAACTTGCAAACTCTTTGTTTTACCACATCCAGGCAGATGGCTGAACTAATTACTCGATGGACAAAAGAAGAACTTACAAGAAAATCAAAGTCACCAAATATTGTAACCGCTTATCGCGCAGGATACTTGCCTCAGGAACGTCGTGACATAGAAAACCGACTGAAAAACAAAGACTTAATCGGCGTAGTGTCGACCAATGCGTTGGAGCTTGGAATCGATATTGGCTCGCTTGATTCAGTCATTATTTCTGGCTACCCCGGGACCGTCATATCTACTTGGCAGCAGGCTGGTCGAGCAGGCAGAACTAGCTCCGATTCACTCGTCACGTTAGTTGCGTTCCAAAACCCGCTGGACCAATACTTCATGAAGCATCCTGACGATTTCTTTGGAAGACCCCATGAACAAGCAATCATTGATCTTCATAACCAATACATTTCTTTGGGACACATAATGTGCGCCTCAAGCGAGCTGCCAATAACGGAAGCAGATAAACAATTTTTCCCCGAATTGCTCCAAGAAAGCATTAAGGCGCTAGAAAAAGAAAACCTAATCCGAAAAACATCAACGAGGATGGGTCTACTCGGGAACAGCAAGAACCACCGAGGTTGTTAGTCTTGAAAGCCTTTCCCATCAAACTGTCACTGTTACTTGCAACGGAAACCTGCTAGAAACGCTAACTTTAAACAAAGCCTATGAAGAAGCCCATGCAGGCGCAGTTTTGCTTCATCAGGGTCAAACCTACATTGCTGAGGAACTGGACTTAAAACAGTTGGTAGCTAAAGTTAGGCAAGAAAACGTCAACTATTACACCGAGGCATTAAAAGACGTTGATGTTTCTATCAAGAAAACCCTTGAAGAGAAGAACTATGGAGTCAAGGTTGGGCTTGGCGAGTTAGCTATAACTGAAGTCTATCATACATATGTTACTAAAACGTACGATGAAGTCGTCAAAAGGACTCCGCTGAGTCTTCCGCCGCTCTCTTTTTCAACAGTGGGCCTGTGGTTTATCGTTCCAGACTCAATCAGAGAGAAAATCGAAGCAAAAAGGCTGGATTTTGCCGGCGGAATCCACGCTGTTGAACATGCGATGATCGGGATGTCGCCCATTTTCGCGATGTGCGATAGGTGGGACATTGGAGGATTATCTACTCCTCTGCATCCTGATACTGGGGAGGCAACGATTTTCATCTACGATGGCTTTGAGGGAGGAATCGGAATCTCAGAAAACCTATATTCAAACATTAAACCGCTGTGGAAAAAGACTCTGCAGTTAATAGATAACTGCGAGTGCCAAGACGGTTGCCCCTCATGCATTTACTCGCCAAAATGCGGAAACGAAAACAAGCCATTGGATAAGGAAGCCGCAAGTCTCATACTAAAGGAATTACTAAAATTTAACGAACCTCTACTCTGATGAAATATTAACCAAGCTTATTTGGTCGGTACTTCCTACTCTCAGAATTATGATTCTATAAGAATTGTTCCACCACAGGATATTATTACCGTTGCGAGAAAGCTATTGGGGAAAGTTAAGTTCATAAATCAAGAGAAGATACGCCGGCTTACAGAATAGTTGAAACAGAACATCAAGTGTGAATCATTTGTTACTCAGACGGCATAAATTGAAACGATTCGTGGTTTAAACTATTCTTGCAAGCAGAAAAACCAGCTCTGGCGATTCTACATTATAAATAATAGATTTGTTTCTGTAAAATAGTTTGACTATACTCGCTTTTGAGCCCGTTTTATATAATGAAAGGTAACAAAGTAACTAACAAAACAAGAATCACACAAGCAACGGTTGCCCCAATAGTTATTGAACGGATATCTTTTTCGCTTATTCTCTTGCCCACGGACCTTTTCAAAGTGATATCGAAGATTCTGCCTCCGTCCAGAGGGTATATTGGTAAAGCGTTGAAGATTGCAAGGTTAAAGTTGACAAACCAGATCCAAAAAAGACCGTTCGCAAGTATTTGCCATTGAGGTATAGGATTTGAATAGAAAGGCGCTAAGAAATCAGAAAATGGCACTATACCAGAAGCCAAGGTGGGGGGAACCAAGTACACAGAGAGACGATCTAACGAGAAGGTTCTATAATTTTCTAAGCGTTGCTCAGTAAACAAATCATAGCTAGTTATTCCCATTATGGTGCGGTTATCGGATTCAGTCAGGTTAACTGTTGTGGAAAATCTATATTGCCAGTTCTCGCCCCTTGCCACGGTTACTTGAATGGTGTCCCCAGCCGTTTTAGCATCCAATATAGCTCTTAACTGAGTAGAATTGTCGATTGTTGTGTTGTCGATTGAAACAAAGACATCTTTTGGCATTAGCCCAGCAGTTTGAGCGGGAAGTCCACTGGTGACATCGTTGATATAGACACCGTTGATGACTGGCGATAAGCTTCCAACAATAAGTAAGACACCTAAGAGGCATACAACTGCTATAACGATGTTTGCACCAACTCCACCCGCCATAACTTTTAGAGCAGGGCGAGCTTTTGCTTTCTTTATTTGCTCTTCATCAACATCAACAAAAGCGCCAATCGGAACAAACAAGAAAAACAGTAAACCACTCGACTTAACATTAAACCCAACGTTTCTGGCTATGACTCCATGTGCGCCTTCATGAATCACTATAGCGATTACAATTGCAATCCAACCATATACTATCGGAAGCAAAGGGTTGATTCCAGGCAGCAACAGAATTGATCCTGGCCCCAACTGCCGAACTGCTTGACCCACTCCCGGATTAGATAGTATACCGATGAGGCTGTTGACCAAGAGGTATAGAGCAATTCCAGCAACTAATGGTACAAGCCCAAGGCTTATCCACGAAAAATATCGTGATGTGCGAAGACGCCCAAGCTTGTCGAAGATGGCTGCAAACCGTTTTGTTCTAACAATTAAAATTGGAAAATTAAATTCAATTCTGGGCTGCTTAACATTTTGCTTTTCGCTTTCGTTATCAGATGCCAATTCTACAATCGCTCGACTGTTGTAAAAACTTATTACTAAAAAATAAACTTTTATCGTGAAATTGAAAAACACTCAAAGATTTGGATAATTAGAAAAAAGTTGGTCAAGGGTTCAAGTACATAACATTATGTACTTAAGCACATACACCTAAAATTTTGCGACCGAGCCCTTAATGCAGAATAAGGCCGGTTCAGATAGAACTAAGCAGTTTTATTACCTAAACGTTAAATCTACAAACCGCTAACTTGCTTTATATCCTAAGAATGAGGCATTATCTTGGCAAAGGTAGAGTATGTTTGTAGAAAATGCGGAAAAATAATAACCGTCGAACAGTTTAAGCTAAGTCATTTCTGCCCTGATGTTAACTGTAGAACTTTACTCTTTGAAAAGCCTCAGCCTAAGCATTGGCTCTTTCAATTTAATCCCTCCACATACAAATGGTTAGATAGAATAAAAGAGACCCAAGAACCCGAGCAATGGCTGGTTAGTCAAAATGCCAAACTGATCCATAGAGGAGACTTAGTTGCAATTTGGGGTTCAAACCACAACGGAGGCATCTACGCCTTGGGCAAAATAATCACTAATCCCACCAAGAACCCCCTGAACCCCAACCAAATAAAGTATTTTTCAGATATAGATTATATTGCAAAGTTTGGGGAAAAACCTAGCGTATATGCTGAATACTTTAAAGTCTTAGGGGAAAAGCCTCTTCTCGAGCAAGGGATATGCGGTGAAGATACGATATTGGGGGAGTTGCATGTTTTTATGAATCCTCAAGGAACAAACTTTCGGCTAAACCCCGAGCAATGGGACAGAATCGTTGAACTTACTGAAAAGATGTAATAAATAAAAGACCCTAAATGGTTGCGAATATTAGGTAAAACGATTTTTCTCCAAACATTCCTTCAAGAGTTCGCAACATTCAGGTATGATGAGTATTACTTTTACAGATTGATTTTTTGGAAAGCTGTAACAATAATCAAAGATTCCTCAATTAAGTAACTTTTATCCTAAGTGGCAAAGGTGTTGCTAAATTGCCTTATGTTTGCTAGACAAGTTGATTAGGAACAATGCAGAAAAATAAAACAACTTAGGTTTCAGAAGAAGAGTAGGCGGTGGCTTTGATTCCCAGCATTGAACTTGTGATTGCAGCGTTCCTGCTTATTGCTTTCTTAGCCGCTGTTCTATCCAACAAACTAAAGATTCCCTACACATTAGTTTTGGTTTTAACAGGTGTATCAGTCACCATCATTGCATATTTGTTTGCGGTGCAGGGAGGAGCCGATTTAACATCTCAGTTAAGATCGATTTATAGTCAGCTTCTTTCAGGCGGAGGCGGTGGTCTCTTCGTGGGATTAGTTGTTCCGCCATTGATATTCGAGGCTATGATTCATCTGCGTGCGAGCGATTTGCGTTCTGTCATCAAGCCTTCGTTGGCTTTGGCGACCGTGGGAGTTTTGATTGCTACTGTTGTTGGAGGTCTTATTTTGTGGCAGGTCGTCGGTTTGTCCCCGC
Organism: Candidatus Bathyarchaeota archaeon; assembly: GCA_963809455.1. Classification (GTDB taxonomy): domain Archaea; phylum Thermoproteota; class Bathyarchaeia; order Bathyarchaeales; family Bathycorpusculaceae; genus Bathycorpusculum. The sequence goes on from CAWEJP010000005.1 coordinate 55,954, forward strand.
AGGTTTCTTTTATTTTCGCAGCGTTAATTGCTCCAACAGATACAGTTACGGTTTTAGAGGTTTTTAAGCGCGTAAAGGTTCCTTCCAAACTATCCGCCCTTCTCGATACTGAAGCCGCCTTCAACGATGCAACAGGCATAATTGTGTTCACGATTATCCTATCAACAATTGGCCTGCAACACTTCTCAGTTACCCAAACCGTGCTTAACTTCGGCTTCACGCTTGGCGTTGGTGTCTTAATCGGTTTGGCTGTTGCGTTCGTCGGAGAGATTCTTTCAAGTTTGATTGAAGACCGTGTGGCCGAAACGATCTTGGCGATTGCGGTGGTTTACGGGTCGTATGCTTTAGCCACAGGTGTTGGAGCTTCTGGGCTTATTGCGGTTGCGGTTGCAGGATTATACTTTGGCAACTACACTATGAAGTCAGCTATGGAACCAGCTACCAGAGAAGCTGTAACCTCTTTCTGGACGATATTGGCTTTCCTTGGCAACTCTGTGGCTTTCCTAATTATTGGTTTCCAAACAAACATAATCACACTATCACAATCAATCCTGATCATCATAGCCGCCTTCACAGCTGTAACAATTGCCAGAGCAGCAACAGTTTACCCGATTCTGGGATTCTTCAACAAGTTCAGCGATAAAATTTCAGTCGTTTGGCGGAATATTGCTATGCTTGGTGGAGTCAGAGGAGCTTTGTCCATTGCGTTGGCAGCAACGATTACAACTTCCGCCGTCATATCATTGAGTGACATTCAAACCATAAACACGATGGTGCTTGGTGTAGCCTTCATTTCAATTGTGTTGCAGGTGCCTCTACTGTTTCGTTACGTAAGAAATAGAATACGTCAGGATGTTTCTTTGCCAGACACGGAGATTGATGAACAATTTGAGTTAATATCTGCGCACGTTGAAGAACTGAGAAAACTCAAATCTGAGGGCAAAATATCCAACGAAGAATTCACAAGAAGAATAGAGGAAAACAAGAAGAAGCTCGATGAACTCATTGCAAAATCGCCCATAACGGTTGAAACCAGAAAAATTATTCGTGCACGAGCCTCAGCACTGTATGGCTCTTTACCGAAAATTCCTAAAAGAAAAAACAAGAATAAAAATAAAACTGAAAAAAATTAAAAGCGGATTTTAAAAAAATATTATTTTTTTTATATGAAAAATATTGGTTCTTAGAGAACCACAAAGTTTGGAAGCTTAGGGCACGACTTCTGCGTCTGCACAACCACTGATTAGGTTGGTTATCTTGATTTTTACGTGCTCGTTAGCCTTAGCGTTTTTGATGAAGACTGGGAACCCTTTGATTTTTGCGATGCCTTCACCGTTTGGACTCATATCTATAACGTCAACTTCAAATTCTTCGCCAACTTCCATAGGGTAAGCAATGCCTCGACCACGGTTTTTGGCGTTTCTTGGAGCTCTTTTTTTGGGACTAAAAGCGTATCATCCTCGTAACGAAGTTATACAGAGTTCTATAGAATAAGGGTTTTGATAACTTTCAAAGACTACTCTCAGATTTTCGGTTTTCCAGTAATTCAATTGCATTTTCGGCCCACTGTGAATCTCGCCAAAACTGCCTACCCACAGCCACCAAATCAACTTTTCCTTCCCTCACTAGACTATCCGCAAATTCAGCCTCAACAACTCCGCCAACCCCGATAACAGGCACATTTACTGCTTTCTTTATTTCACTTGCCTGTGGAACAAAGTAACCTTTTACTTGCCTCAACTGTCTTGGTTCGCTCCCACACATACCGCCAGACACATCAATTATGTCCACGCCCGCGAGCTCAAGCTTCTTAGCGAACATAATTGAATCTTCAATGTGGGTTCCATAGGGTGCTAAATCGTCTGAGCCTAACCTGTAGAGCAAAAGCCTAGTCCCAAGGCGCATTCGAACTTTTTCTGTGACCAAAAGAGGAAAATGCATTCGCTTCTCTAAAGAACCGCCGAACTCATCCTCGCGCTTGTTAAAAAGAGGTGAGTAGAATTGGTTGAGCAGATAACCATGAGCACCATGCAGCTCAACGCCGTCAAACCCAGCCTTAACCAAACGTCCAGCGGCTAAAGCAAAGTCGTCAGCTATTGCGTAGATTTCGCTTGTTTCCAGCATGCGAGATTTGTCTCTTGGGGAAGGCCCTGCGGGTTTGGTGCCGATGATTCTTTTATTTGTTACGGCACCTGCATGAGAAATTTGGACGACTGCTGGAGCGCCGATCTCATGTAGAGCGTTGGCAAGTTTTTCAAAACCGTTTATTGCCGAGTCATCGTTGATTGCTAGTTGTTTGAGTCCTATCTTGCCAATAGGCGAAACATATGAGTGTTCAACGATGGGTAAGCCGGTGTGGGTTGAGCGTTTAACGTAGAAGTTAATGAGGCGATTAGTTACGGCGCCTTCAAAACTTGCTCTACCTGTCTGCATGGGTGGAAGTACAATGCGGTTCCTAAGTGTGTAAGTTTTGACTTTTAATGGATCAATTAATTCTGGCAAATCCTAATCCCAATGCGATAATTGTTGAAAAGGAGTTATAAGAACATGCCACTTAGAAATTAGGCAAAACTGGTAGAAGTTAAGCTGGACTCTGAGAAGAATTTTTTTATACCTCATATAGTTGTCTGTTTCTAGTGGAATTGAAGGTTTTTTTATGAATATAAAAGACAAAACAGCAATTGTTACGGGAGCATCGTCGGGAATAGGGCTCTCAACTGCCCAACTTCTTTCAAAAATGGGCGCTAAAGTCGCTCTCGTTTCACGTTCGAAAGAAAAATTGGAAAAACTCTCAAAAGAAATGCCCGGCTCCATAGCGATTGCAGCCGACATGTCTAAGGTTTTTGAAGTCAAACGTATGGTTAAGGAAGTTTCCGACAGATTTGGTAAAATCGACATTCTCGTCAACAATGCGGGCATTGGATACGATGCCTTAACCGAAAAAATAGATGTTGACACATACCATTATGTTTTTGACCTCGATTTGGTTGGACCACTTGCGGCTATGCAACAGGTTATACCACTAATGCGTAAGCAGGGCGGAGGCACAATAATCAACGTAAGCTCTGCCGTTGCATTAATGACTCTACCTAACAATGCACCCTACGCTTCCATAAAACGAGCATTAGCAACCTTAACTTTAACCGCTAGAGAGGAACTAAAAGATGACAAAATAATTGTAAGCGTCGTCTATCCCTACATCACACTCACCAATTTTGAACGAAATACCATCCGAGACGTTCCGGTTCCTGAGAGCGAGTTGGAACCTAGCGGTCCATTTCCTCCAGACTCAGCGGATTATGCAGCGCAAAAGATTGTCGAAGGGATAGAAAGTGGGGACGCAGAGATTTTTGCTCATGACTGGATAAAGAATAGCACTCGGGGAACCCCGCAATAAACTCTCCTTTGTTTGTCCATATTGCTGGTCCTCAATCTACCAAGGGTTAATTGTTTAACTATAATCTTTTGAGAAAAAACAATCGTTTGTTTAATAACCGAAAATTTAACTATACTTTTCTACGATTTGCCTAATAATATTCATGTTTCGTGTAGTTGCTTTCGTCTTTAGCTTTGATTCCAAAAAAGGGTTAGGCAAAGCGCCTTCTCCGCCGCCATGTGTTACACTGAAAACTTCAGCTCCTTTAGAAGATATTACCTGTGCAATTGACTTAGGAATAGTTAGTGGAAGTTGGAGGGGAAAAGGTGATAATGCGGTTGGGAGGAAAGTAACTAGAAAGCTTGTTCCCTCAATGGTTTGACCTTTAAACGGGTCAAGGTCAATTATACAATTGAGCTGGGGAATTGTTCGTATTAATACCGAGACTTCAAAACCCAGTGAGCTACGAAGTTTTTCTTCAATTTTAGAATTTATTTCTCGGGGGTCAGCTGAATTCGCCTCAAAAATTACGTTTCCACTCTGCTTATAAGTTGAAACATTCTGAAACCCTGTCGAGGTGAAGATTTCTATGAGTTTCTCCTTAACGACGATACGGCCGCCTACGTTAATTCCTCTCAAGAAAGCAACAAAGCAAGGCATACATGGTAGAGAGTTGAAGACTCTTATAAAATTTGGTTAGAAGGCAATAGGTAGGCTGGCAAGCTGACTTATGTTTTGAATTGATTTGTGGATGATGAGGTCTGTTTTGGTTGCAGGTTTTTATTGTGGCTTGGCATCAATACATAGCTAAAGAGAGGTATTGTAGGTTTGAATGGGAAACCGCTTGTCAGCATAATAAGCGCTGGCATGTCAAAATTCGGCAAACGCGATGGCTTATTGGCAAGGGAGATTTTCAGTGAAGCTGCATACGAAGCTTTTAGCCGCTGCCCCAAGCTTGAGCCAAAAAAAGATATAAAAGCCATGTTTATCGGGCATATGGGTGAAGCCTATGAGCATCAAGGGCACACTGGCAGCGCTATTGCTGATTGGGCTGGACTCACAGGTATCCCTGCCACAAGAACTGAGGCAGCATGTGCTTCTTCAGGGGTAGCACTACGATCGGGAATTTATGCAGTTCTTTCTGGGTTATCTGACGTGGTTATTGTTGGAGGCGTGGAGAAAATGACCCATCGAACTACGGCTGAGGTAACTGAGTATTTAGCCATGGCTTCTGACTATCCGTTTGAGCAGTGGCACGGCATTACATTTCCAGGGTTATTCGCTTTGATGGCAACCGCGCACATGCACGCGTATGGCACAACGGAACAGCAGATTGCATTGGCAGCGGTCAAAAATCATTACCACGGAAGCATGAACCCCAAGGCTCATATGCAAAAAGAGGTTTCATTGGAGACCGTTATGGCGTCAAGGTACGTTGCGTGGCCCCTTAAACTCTACGATTGCTCGCTTATAACTGACGGTGCAAGTTGCATCATCTTAACTAAACCCGAGCTCGCAAACAGATACACTGACCAGCCGGTCCACATCCTCGGCAGTGGACAAGCCAGCGACACCATCGGCTTATACGAACGCAAAAGCCTCACCTCATTAAACGCCACAAAATTGGCGGCGAAAACAGCTTACGAAATGGCACAGGTCAAACCAGAAGATATAGACCTCGCTGAAGTTCATGACTGCTTCACCTTTGCCGAACTGATGGCATACGAAGACTTGGGTTTCTGCGAAGCTGGCAAAAGTGGCAAATTCATCGAAACCGGTGCAACACGCCTCGGCGGAAAAATCCCAGTTAACACCAGCGGCGGCTTAAAAGCTAAGGGTCACCCAGTCGGCGCAACAGGCACCGCTCAAGCATACGAAATGTATCTTCAACTAACAGGACAAGCTGGTAAACGCCAAGTGAAAGATGCTAAAGTTGGCTTAACCCACAACATCGGCGGCTCTGGAGCAACGGCGGCAATTCACATCTACAGGAGTCCCCAATAATGAGTATACAAACGCCTTTCACGATTGAACAGTTCTACAAGTTTTTGGGGCAGCAAAAGCTGATGGCTGGAAAATGCCTTAAATGCGGAAAAATCCATCTGCCACCACGCCCGATGTGCGATAACTGTTTTTCTCGGGAGTTTGAGTGGATTGCAGTTTCTGGGAAGGGCAAGTTGCTCACTTACACGGTTATCAGTATTGCTCCTGAACAGTTCCAAGCGCTTACGCCCTACGCCGTGGGCATTGTGGAGTTAGAAAACGGCTTGAAAATCCCCGGAATGATACAGGGAACCACTCAAGAGCACCTAAAGATCGGTATGGAATTGAATTTGGATTTCAGTACATGCAGTACCCCTCAGAAGTGGCCTCAGTGGCCAAGATACTGCTTCAAACCTTGACTTTGAATTGACAGGTTAGGAATTTTGTCAGTCCTGCTTTAACTGCTGGAAATAAACCTCAATTTTCAGGAGCAATGGGATTACTTTCCAGTTACGTTTTATCTCACCATCAAATTGTCACAATCAATTTTTTACATTGTCTAGAAAAACTTTATTGCCAATGGGCTTTTAACTTCGCTTGAAGATGAGAAGTTGAAGCAAAAACAGAAGGTTTGCCTAGTAGCCTGTAGCGTTCTGAAAGAAGAAATCCAACAACTCATAAATCAGGGCAAACTTAACGCCGAAGCAGTTTATGTTAGCAAATTCTTCCACATCGACTATGCAGCGGTAGAGAACAATGTACGCAAAGTACTAGAACAAACCCAAAAAAGATTCAAGGGCAAAATAGTGTTGGTCTACGGCGATTTATGCCTTGGTCAGGATAATGAGATGAAAAAGCTCGCTGAAGAATACGGTATAGCCAAGGTTGATGCGGTCAACTGCATCGATTGTCAGCTCGGCGGCAAAGGCAAATTTTTCGAAGCTGATCCTGAGCATAACTTGATGTTTATGGGTCCAGGAATGGTTGGGTTCTTCAAACACGCAAAAGAAATGATGTTAAAAGAAGGCGTAGATGAAACAGCGTTCGCAAAAATGTTCAACGGCATCAAAGGCATCGTGCTTCTAGACACATGTGGCGACGCAGAAAAATGCGTAATAGACATCAAAGAGTCAGGAATGAACCTCGCAATCCTTGAAACAAGAAGAATAGGCTTAGACAATGTTAAGCGAGTAATTTTAGATGCAATCGACCAAGCAAATGGTATCAACTGACTCTTTTAGCACCCAAAAAGTTTACTGACTAATTGTTTGAGCCCACATGAAACTACCGTAAGTATTAAAGAATCATACATACAATAGTGCTAACTTGAACTCGAGTGGATGTGCTGAAAATGACTGAACCTGTTGTTTCCTCGCCTATGAAACGTGTTGAAGATTGGAAATCTCGATTAATTGATCTCTCCAGAAAAAACAATTTGCTCTATTTCAAGAAGGGCAAACGCGGAAACCTGCCCATCACTCAACCTGATGCACAAAAAATATTCGAAACACTGGTTCTGAAGAAAAAACGCATGGAGTTTTTTGCTCCTCCCGAAGAAAACAAAAAAGCAGAATCCAATGATGAAATAAAAGCCAACTATAAGGGCAAAGGTAAAGCTAAGAAGGCTGAAGCCAAAACGGCAAATGCGCCAGTTAAAGCCGCCACCACACCTGAAGAACCTAAACGTCCCACAGCAAACCAACTAGTCAGCGGTAGCATGAGCCACATGGAGCTTGAGCGCAACCTCAAGAGCTTGCAAGGACGTTCACTTCTCGATTACATGGAACGCGGCGTACGTATATTGCATGCGGCTTTTGGAACGTTGAACTGGGTTGATACTGGAAACAAAAGAAAACGTTCAGTCCCCATTAATTTTGGTTCCTTTAGAGTTGACAAGGGACACTATCCGTCAACCCTACACTATTGCGGTGCCGCCGGTTGAAGATGAAGCAGTCCTCAACCCCGCATTGCAAGCGAAACTTAAGAATGATTACAAAATCGAGTTGCCACCGTTGCCTGAAGAATGGGAAGAACAAAAATTAGCGGATTATCTACAAATTAGTCGACCAAGCAGTCGCGGAAATGGGTTGGAAAACCGAGTCATCGATTGACTTGGGATTGTTCTCCTTCCAGAAACTGGTTATTTACAAAGATTTGGAGTCCAACGCCGCCTTAGTCACCCAACACCCAATCATACGGGCGATTGCCGGCATAAAAGAAGACAATCTCATTCTAAGCGGGTTACCCGACGAAAAAGACGTTGATAAAATCGAGACGCCAGCCAAAACCTATCAAGTTCTCGACGCAGACAGCAGCCAACGTGTCAGTATCGAATACGCTCTACGCGGACAAAGCTTCGTTATGAAGGGACCACCAGGCACGGGCAAAAGCCAAACCATCGCAAACATCATCGCAGAATGCATCGCTAACGGAAAAAGCGTGCTCTTCGTAAGTGATAAGATGGCTGCCCTTGAAGTTGTTTACAAACGTCTCAGCGAGGTGGGTTTAGCACATTTCTGCCTTGAACTCCACAGCAGCAAAGCCAACAAACAACAAGTTGTAGCGGAACTCAAACGAAGCCTTGACGAGAACCTTATTCCCCGCAAGTTGCCTTCCTCGCATGATTTTGAGCAGATGTCAGAGTACCGAGAAGCCTTAAACGGCTACGTTACCGCCTTGCATGAAAAACGCCCATACCTGCAAAGAAGCGTCTACGAAGTTCTAAGCATAATCGCCAGCCTTGAACGGGTTCCCTTTGTTTCTGTTGGGTTAACTGAAATTGGAACATTAACGCCGCAGAAGATGCGTGAACTCGAAGAACTTGTCTCACAATTGAGCAAGGTTTGGCAGGTAATCGAGGAACCAGATTTTCCATGGCTTGGCTACCGCGCAGATAAATACAACCTTGAAATCCGTAGCGAACTCCTCACCACTCTTGAAGGCATAAATGAAACCTTTCGTGGGCTGGAATTAGAAACTGAGGATTTCTCAGCTAAACTCGGCGTGTTTCCACCAGAAACTTTTGCCCGCATACAATGGCTCTTAGACGTCAGCAAACTACTCGCCGAAAGCCCCCATCCAGAAGCATACTGGTTAACGAACTCAAGTCTAGATAGACTATTAAGTGAAGCCCAAGCATACCTGACCACAGGCATCTGGATAAAAACTACCCGCTCCAGCCTTTTGGAACGTCACTACCCTGACTTTTTCAACTTGCCATTAAACAAGTCAGCGGAAATACAGTTGGCGGTTTCAGCGTTTAACAAGACGCTTGCATCAGTCAACATTGAAGAAAACGAATTCTTAACGAAAACGGGAAAACTTCTCGGCCTTCCTCAAAAACACACAATTGGCTTCACGTAAGTTGCGTGAAATCTCCCAAACACTCGCACCGCTCCTTGGTTTAGACAATAGCGACCTAACGATTACTCAGCTTAAGCAGCTTTCTCGAATGGCAATGATGTGTTTTGCAGAGGACAAACCCGAGCCGGAATGGTTTGACGCCAAATACCTTGAGCAAGTCCAAGAAACGATGGTGAAAGCCAAGCAGCTCTATCAAGAATACAATCAGACAAAAGGTCGCCTCGAAGAAACCTACAGTGAGGGCATCTACGAGTTAGACCTTGACGGACTCATCGAACGCTACAACGGCGAATATCAGAGTGGCTTGAAGCTTTTCAACTCAACTTATCGCAACGATCAAAAAACGATTGCTCGGTTAACAAACGATGGCAAAGTCCCAAAAGCAATCCAACAGGACCTTATCGATGCTCGCAAAGTCAAAAAGCTACACGTGAAAATTGAGGATTCAGCCGAAACCGTCCGCACCTTGATGGGTCACTACTACCGCAAGACCAGAACTGACTTCCAAGGTGCAGAAAGAGCAATCGCCTTAACTGACGAAATCAAAAAACTCTCTTGGGGAACACAAATCCCTGAGGCACTTCTCAAACTACTTACTAGCACTTCTAACCCATCGCCTATGATTAAAAACTTGGGTTTGGATTTGCAGGAGTCAGTTGGTAAATGGGAACAGCAAACCAAAGAAGTTGAATCTTTGATTCCGCAAAAAATGCCCAAATCGGATGCACCCATATCTCAGACATCGCTGAATGTGCTTGAGGAATGGGCAACAGAAACAGAAAAACAACTCAATCCACTAATCGAACTTACAAAAGAAACACTGATAACAGCCAAGCAGGAACCCCAAACTTACAGGCAATTAATTCAAGACCTTAAAAATTCCGAAGACATCCGCAAAAAAGAAGCCCAAATCGTCGGCGAAAAAGTCCAGCTAAAAGAAAAATTCGGAATCCGTTTCCAAGAACTAGAAACAAACTGGCAAGACATCGTAGCAGTGCTTGAGTGGTGTAAAAAGGTACAAGCGGCATTCATCGAAATTCCTGTGCCGCAGGCTTTCGCTGACCTCGCAGCTCAGGGACCAAGTGCAGCTCCATCCAACACGGAGCTGATCCAGAGAAGAGACAGTTCACTGAAGGTACTTGCAGATTTCAACAAACGCTTCGAAACAGAAATGAAATACCAAAACCAGCCGCTAAAAGATTTAGAAATCAAAGTTATAAGCAAACGAATCCAAGCACTCCGTGACCATGTGGATGATGTGCAGGTTTGGATTGACTATAAAGACGTTAGAAACCGGTTTGCCCTTCGCAATTTAGACCAGTTCTTTAACCGTTTGGTAGAGCAACGCATTTCTGCAGCTGACATGGGCGATGTTTTCCGCAAGAGCGTTTACCAAGAATGGATAAACAACCTCTATAACGAAGACCAAAAACTGGGCAAGTTCCGAAGGGAAAACCATGAGCAGTTAATTGCTGACTTCCGAAAACTCGACCAAGACCTAATCCACCTTACTTCCAGCATGGTCATTGAAGAGGCAAACAGCCGAAAACCCCAAGACATCCTGATTCAAGCAGCCGATTCTGAAGCCAACATCCTCCTCAAAGAAGCCGCCAAAAAACGCCGCTTAATGCCCATCCGCACCCTAATGCAGAAAATCCCTAACCTACTTGTAAAACTCAAACCATGCCTCTTGATGAGTCCCATATCAGTCAGCCAATTCCTTCCGCCAGATAACAAGTTCGACTTAGTCCTATTCGACGAAGCCTCACAACTCGTCCCCGAAGACGCTATAGGCGCTATCTATCGTGGAAAAACCGTTGTGGTCGCAGGCGACAACAAACAGTTGCCCCCGACTTCATTCTTCCAGAAAAGCCTGCTTGACAATGTTGATTGGGACGAACTCAACGACGATGATGTGGAAGTCTTCGACAGTATCCTCGATGAATGCCTCGGAATCGGCTTACCTGTTAAGACTCTTCGGTGGCACTATCGAAGCAAACACGAAGAACTCATCGCGTTCTCAAACCACCGCTTCTACGACGACACCATGATAACCTTCCCATCAGCCCAGAACGAAACAGAAAGCTTGGGCGTAAAACTTGTTCATGTACCCGACGGCGTCTATGACCGAGGCGGCAAACGAGACAATCCCAAAGAAGCCGAGAAAGTCGCAGAACTGGTCTTCGAGCATTTCAAAAACTACCCCAAAAAAACCCTCGGGGTCGTCACATTCAGCATAGCCCAAATGAACGCAGTGGAAGAGGCGATTGAAAATAAACTCAGTGAACAACCTGACTTCGAACCCTTCTTCAAAGAAGACCGTTTAGAAGGCTTTTTTGTGAAGAACCTTGAAAATGTTCAGGGAGACGAACGTGACGTCATATTCTTCAGTATCGGCTATGGTTTTGACCAGCAAAGACAGATGACAATGAACTTTGGTCCATTGAACAAGCCAGGGGGGGAACGACGCTTGAACGTTGCAGTTACCCGTGCCCGAGAAAAAGTAGTTTTGATAACTTCGATTAAAGCCAACGACATCGATAAAGACACTCAAGCACTCGGAGTACAAACACTGCGAACCTACCTTGACTATGCCGAGCATGGACCTGAAACCCAAGCTGTCAAATCCAAAGAAGGCACATTTGACTCAGCCATAGATGAAGATGTAGCAGCAGAGATAAAGAAGATGGGTTACGAGATTGTTCCAGAAGTAGGCTGCAGCGGCTATAGAATCGACATCGGAGTTCTTGACCCCGTTAACGAGGGCTGTTTCCTGCTTGGCGTAGAATGCGACGGCACCACATACAAATCAAGCAGCAGCGCGCGTGACCGCGATCGCCTCCGCGAGCAGGTCCTTAGGCAATTAGGCTGGCGCATGTACAGAGTCTGGTCACCCGCATGGGTTGCGAGACGCGACTCAGAAATTCGCCGACTAAAGGAAACACTTGAACAAGCCCAGAAAACGCAACTCGATAAAGAAGCTCAAAAACCAATAATTGACATCAAAGAAAGCGCAGCCCCAAAAACAGATGTACAAAAAAACACATTTTCGGGCATCGAAAAAATCGGTGTCCCCTACAAAGTTTACCCGCTAAAAGCCACATACAACCCCTACATCAAAGTAACCACCTCCAAAACTCCGATGGATTCCAAACAACGAAACGAATTCCATTTTCCAGAAAACCGAGAAAACCAAACTAAACTTTTAGCTGAACTAATCCAAAACGAAGGCCCGGTCCACTTTGACTACGCTGTTGAACGGTTGGCTGCTTCATGGAACATAAAGCAGGTTACACCAAAAATCTCGCATGCCGTAAAAGAATCCCTAAACAACCTAATCCGCGAGCAAAGAGTTGTCATCAAAGGCAGTTTTCTGTGGCCAACTACGCTAAAACAGACGCCTATCCGTGTTCCGATGCAGGGTTTTCCAGAATCCAAACGCAAACCCAGCTACATAGCACCCGAAGAAGTAGAATCTGCAATGACGATCGTGGCGCAGTACGCACTCGGAATAAGCGAAGACTCACTAATCACTGAAACCGCCAAGGTTTTCGGCTTAAATCATTCAGGCGAAGAAGCTAAACTAGTGTTCTCTGAAGTACTCAAGCGGTTAGTGCGGGAGAGAAAACTCGTCTACAAAGATGACGTTGTAGTGACTGCCGCTTAATCCTTATTTATTTCTTTAATCAAAACAGGCAAATCAGTCAGTGACGTTACTATATAGTTTGCGCCGTTACCCATCAACTGCTCGGTGGTGGATAAACCCGTTGTCAACCCGACAGCGATGACTTTTATTTCTTTGGCACTCTGCATATCAACCACACTATCGCCCACAATTAACGCGGATTTACCATGAACACCTAAAGCTTTAAGCGCCAACTCAAACTGTTCGGTGTGTGGCTTAACATACTTCACTTTTTCTCTGGAAACAACCACTTTAAAAAAACCGTCAATTTTGAAGCGTTGCAGAATGTAGCTTGATGCTTTTTCGCTGCTGGTTGTGCATAAACCCATTTTTAATTTCATTTGTTGTAGTTCTTTGAGGGTTTCAACGGCTCCGGTTTGCAAGCTGGTGGTTGAGGCAGCCTCCACCTCATATTTCTCCGCAATGGCCAGCGCTCGGGTGCGTACTTCGTCGAAAGCGTCGGGTGATTTGGAGCTGTTTTTTATGAAAATCTCGGCTTTTTTTAGCATTTCAAATATGCTCTCATTAACGTCGAGAACAGAAACGGGGACATGTATGCTGATTAGGTAAGTTCTGACTTCAGAACGCAACGCTTTGAAGTCCAAGTTAAAGTGAGCGAGTGTTCCATCTAAATCGAATATTACTGCTTCTATAGCCAAAACCGTTAGCTCCGTTTCCATCTGGGTTTGGGGGTTAACAATTCTCTAAAAGAAATATACTTTACGGTTGAGCCCATATGACTGAAAATCTGTTAAACAAATCTATTTACTGAATAATCTAAAGCTGAAATCGATGCTTTAGTTGTTCTATGCGATTGGTATTTGGGGTTGTGGGTTGTTCATAAGTTTCCCGCTAATAATGATGATTCAGCTTTATGGTAAATTCATGTGTGAGGAAAAAGGTAAGGTAATAGGTAGTTTGTTTTGTGCAATTTGTTTATTACAAATTGATATACTACGTTGCTATGCACCGTATTTGGTTATTATAACTTTCATTGGCTTCTCTGCTGGATTATCAAGGGTTTGCAGTGCTTTTTCAAACTCTTCCAGTTTAAACCTATGCGTTATAAGACCTTTTACGTCAACGAGTTTTCGAGAGATTAATTCAACCGCTGATGGATATTCAACGGGCGAAAGATAAATCGTGAAAAATTGGGCTTCATCAGCTTCTCCTAAGTTCAAATAACCTTCGGATTCTCCTACCAATGCAACTTTGCCTGCTTTCCGAACCAAAAATGGCGTCTGTTCTACCGTTTTTGTGGTTCCAGCAGCTTCAATCACAAAATCTGAGCCCATCTTAGTTAGTTTGTGGACAGTTTTGGGGACATCTTCTTTTTTAGCGTTAATTACGGCGTCTGCACCGTACTTTTGGGCGAGTTCCAATCTGTAGTCCTCCAGATCTACGGCTATGACTCGGCAACCCTTCATTAGTGCGATTTGTGTCATAAGTAAACCAATGGGTCCCTGCCCGAGCACAGTAACCCAATCTCCCAAGTTAGGTTGTAAATGATTAAGGACTCGAAGTGCCAAAGCAACCGGTTCTATAATTGCAGCTTCTTCGTCGCTAATGATTTCGGGGACTGGGATGAGGCTTCTTGGAATCATTGCTATAGATTCGGCAAAAAAGCCGTCTCTTGTTAATCCGTAAAGTTTTGCATTGAGACAGAGGGCAGGGTAGCCTCTTTGACAGAAGTAGCAATGTCCACAATTCACAACCGGAACCATGACAACTCGTTCGCCTGTGTCTTCTCTTACTCCACAAGCATCATGTCCCAATATTCTGCCTTGCTTTAATTTCCATTCGCCTCGATAGAAATGCATGTCAGTTCCGCAAATGCTGCCCGCCCTAAACTTCACTTGTACCCTTCTGCGTTTAAGTTCAGGTTCTGGGACGTTTTCGATTTTGATGTTGTGTGTGCCATGGTAAACTGCTGCTTTCAAAAAAAGTCATCCTCTAACAATTTAAGTGGTTCTTGGCGGGTATTAACTTTATTGTGATCTGCTTGCGGTAGACTAATAACCTCATCAGTGTACCAATGGTTGATGCCTATGAACCTGGAAGAATATACCAAAGAGCGACTCTGGCAGTTGCTTGTCGAAGCTATCCACGCTGCAGTCATGTACCCAACTCATAAAGGGTACATCCGCGATTGTATTTTGCCCGAGAACGGGGATGTTTCGGCAGTTGAACTTGCCCAGAGGTTGGGAATGCCCTTGGGTGAAGCAATGGTTATTTTGAGTGAGTTAACGCAAGATAGAAAATAATTGTTGATTTGTTTGGCTGTATGTTAGTTTCAAGTGCTACCTAGTCGACATGTTTATATTTGCATAACGTTTCACTTGGAAAACAGTGAAAAAAATGAAAACAACAGCAATAGCCGCAATCGTACTAATCGTAATAATCGTAACTGGAATAGGCGCCTACGCAGCATACACTTACAGTCAAAACAATCAAAACCCGCAACCAACGCCTACTCCAACACCCTCGCCCACTCCCACACCAACCGTAACTCCTTCTCCAACACCCAGTAAATCACCTTCCCCAACCGCGTCTCCTACTCCAACCGCAAGCCCCACTGCTTCTCCCTCACCATCACCTTCGCCTTCTCCAACCCCGACTCCAACAACACTAACAGTTGCCACAACCACAAGCCTGCATGACACAGGACTCGAAGACACAGGAATAAACGGCAACACCACAGGAACCATAAAAGCAGCTTTTGAAGCCAAATATCCTTGGATAACCGTTAACTTTCTTGCACAAGGAACAGGCGCAGCCATCCAAACCGCTCAAAGGGGCGATGCAGACATGATACTTGTCCATTCTCCATCACAGGAACTCACATTCTTAACAGGCGGATATGGAGTTGACCGCAAAATCGTTGCTTACAACTTCTTCACTATCGTGGGACCTTCAAATGATCCAGCCGGCATCAAAGGCATGACTAATGTCTCCCAAGCTTTGATTACACTGTACACAGCCGCACAGACCAACTCACAAGTACAATGGGTCGCTAGAAATGACAGCTCAGGCACAGCTACCGCAGAACAGAACCTATGGAAAGCAGCTGGCTACACTAACTACAATTCATTGCTTGCACAAACCTCATGGTTCCATGCAACTGGTCAAGGAATGGGAGCAAGCTTACTTGTAGCTAACAATGGAATTGGAGGAGGCTCACCAGCGTACATCCTCTCTGATATGGGCACTTACTTAGCCTACTCCAAAGACGGCAACATTCCACAACTTACAATCGAAATCCAAAATCAACAAGCCCTCCTAAACGTTTACAGTGCAATAATAGATAACCCCCAAAATTCCGCCCTAGCAAACACAAACTTTAATGCAGCCTTAACATTCGTAAACTACCTTGTTTCTGACGAAGGCCAACAACTAATAGCTAATTTTGGTGTATCAACATATGGTCAGCAACTTTTCGTTCCATTCGTACCCATAGCAAGTGGAAGTGTTACAAACGCCACATTACTGGGCTGGATTCAGAGCTACGCCTACATCAACTCAACTAACCAAATAAACGCAAACGGAAATGAGTGCCCATCAGCCTTCCGATACAACGCTGGTTCCATTTACACAGCACCATATGATACTCTCGCAGCCCAAAACCTCAACGCCCAAATCATCCTGCCAAACTACTACCAAACAAACCAACAACAATTCGTTATTGCGCCACCAATTACCTACAGCCAAAGCTACGTTAAAACAAGTAAGCTTTAATCTGAAAAAGAAAAAGCTCAAATTAAATCTCCCTCTATTTCTTTGTGATATGCATGGCGGATATTATCGTCCAATCTTTCCAGCAGGCACTCAACTTAATTGCAAGCGGCAATTCTGAATTCTACGCAACTATTTACCGCACTATCTATGTTGCAGGGGTTGGCACACTTTTATCATGTCTTTGGAGTATTCCAATCGCTGTCGTATTAGGCTTGTACAATTTTAGGGGCAAATGGGCAGTCAAAGGCATCTTCAATGCCCTCATAGGTATCCCCACCGTTGCACTTGGCTTACTCTTATACTTGTTATTGTCAAGGCAAGGCGAATTTGGATCTCTGCATCTTCTATACACACTTAACGCCATAGCAATAGGAGACGCAATACTTGTCACACCAATAATAGTCAGTTTCGTTGCAAACGCTCTGGGCACAGCTGACACACAACTCAGAGAATTAGCTAGAACCCTTGGAGCATCAGGCCTAAGGACGAACCTTACTCTTATGCGTGAAACATTTTGGTCCATGGTGCTTTCAATATCTGCCTCCTTTAACAGATGCGTCGGAGAACTCGGCATCGCTACACTCGTGGGCGGCAGCTTGCTTGGAAACGGCACCCTATTTGGGGGGACCAGAGTCTTAACCACCTCTATTACTTTGTGGACTAACTTTGGAAACTTTCCACTTGCAATGGCATACGCAATAATTCTCATGGTTATAGTCGTTGTTTTAGCTTTAGCTATTAGCCTTATCGAACGTGTGAGAAATGAAGGCGGAGATTTCAGAAAATTCATTCTTTGGAAAGGTGTAGGTGGAGGTTAAGGCATGAACGTTCATCTACAACTCCAAAATATCCAAAAAAAGTACCGTAACATAGAAGCGTTAAAATCCATATCGCTGGAAATGAGTGGTAACAAAATAATCGTGCTTTTAGGCGTCAATGGAGCGGGCAAAAGCACCCTTATGCGCATCCTCGCCGGCTTAGAGAACGCAGATACCGGAACAATCATTTTGAACAACCAAAACACTGACGCTAAAGCGCTGCGTCAAGTTTCCACTCTTGTTTTCCAGAAAACTGCCATGTTCACCATGAACGTTTATGAAAATTTGGCATACGGACTCAAAATAAGAAAGGTACCTGAAGTGGAAATCGTAAAAAGAGTATCTGAAGCGTTGGCGACGGTTAGGCTTTCGGGGTTTGAGAAGCGACGGGCAAAAAAACTTTCAGGCGGTGAACAACAGAGAATTGCTTTGGCGCGGGCTTTTCTGCTTGACTCAAATGTTCTGCTTTTGGATGAGCCCACGGCGAACTTGGATCCGAACAGCGCAAGTATCATCGAAAAAGCAATTGTCAGCAAAAAAAGCAGCCAACGCATCATAATAATGGCGACGCATAACCTCAACCAAGCAAGACGGATGTCGGATGAAATAGTTCATATCCACAATGGCGAAATCGTTGAAGTAGCCAAAACTGAGGATTTTTTTGAGAACCCCAAAAGCGAGATAAGCCGAAAATTCATCAATGGCGAATTAGACTTCTAAACCCAAAGATATGTTTTTAGAACGTGGCATTCTATTTTCACTATTTGGGTTTCGAACCAAATTCTTTATTCAAAGACTGGTCATAAAATCCAGTTTCTTTTACCCATCACGATGAGCAAAGTTTTCAAAGGCAAAAAGCCCTTTTTTACCTTAACAAGCAACCTAATTTCACTTTTTGAATCTTCTATAGAATTCTCCTTTTTTCTTGTCTTCATTTGTTCAATTTTAACAATAGAATCTTGCTCTACTCGAAGAACAAACTTGCTAAAAGCATTAGAAAAGATATTAGTTTTTCTATAAAATTTAGAGTTATAAAAAATAGAGAAGGGATTTTTTTATCCCTATGTGTGTTTATGGTCTTTTTCTTAGCATCAATAGTACTACTACAATGAGGACTATGATGATTAGAACGAATAGTCCGGCGATTGCGGGGACAAAGTAGGTGTCGGCAACTGATGTTGGGAGCTGCGTTGGAGTTGCTGTTGGCGCTGATGCTTCGGCTATGCCTAGGTAGGTTGTTGCGGATGATGATCCATAAGAATTGGTTCCTGCGAATGTTGCTATGATTTGGTATGTTCCGGGGATTTTAGGAGTGAAGGTGTATCCGTAGTTGCCATGGGTGTCACTTGTGACGTCGCCTATGTGTACTAGGTTTCCGTTTGGATCAATAGTGTCCAATGATACTGGTACTCCGATTGTGTCCGTTGGCTTTGGTTGCTGCATATACAGGTATTCCATCCAATGCTGCATGCTTGCGTCAGAGACTGCTGGGGTTCCTTGTGTGCTGAGGGAGTTTATTCCTAATGCACCTGGAGATTGATCAGTTACTGAGCCCTGTATTGTTACTGGTGCTCCAACTGTGTTGCCTGGGGAAGTTGTGACAGTGGTGGCACTTGGTCCTTTGCCGTAGCAGTAAATCATGTTGTCATAAAGATTGCCGGATATCATATAGCCGTCTGCGATAGCTAAAGTTGTCGAGCCACTCTGGGTTACGTAATCTTGTACTGCCCAAATTAGCTGTCCGTTGGTGCTGTTGATACAGCGGATTTCTGAGCCGCGTTCAAGAGGTTTAGTTGGTGAGTGCTCACTTGTATACATGTAAACTTTTCCATCGCATACAATGCCCATGTCAAGCGGGTAATTGCCATATGCGCTTTCATAGCCGACGTTTGGAGCGGTGTAGTTCCAGAGGACTGCGCCTGTCTTGTCGTTGTAGCCGTAAAGTACTCCTCCGTAGCCGCCCATCATGAGGGTGTGGTAGGCAATCACTGGTGCACCTTCGGTGGATGTCCCTGAACCTCCATAAACATCCCATGGACCCATCGGGTCGCTTGGTCCCCATAAGAGATTTCCATTAGTTAAGCTGTAGCCAAACCATTGCGTGGTTTCTTTTGCAAACAAACAGAAGACTTGGTCGTCGTAACTGTAAGCTATGTTAGAGCCACCAGTTGCGTAGGTTATGTTGCCGGGTAAGGGGGCAGGGATAGTTTTGTTCCACAGTAGTGTGAGAGTGTAGCCAAGGTTTGTGTTAGCTTGTGGATCTAAAGAGGCGCCGTATGGGTTTCCGTTATATCCTGTTGCGCCATAGTTTATTTGGACGCACCATGCATACATTTGAGCTCCTGCGGCTGTGATTGATTGGGAATATCCAGGGCCTGAGAAAGAATATCCTAGGATTTGTTGGGGTACACGGTTGTCGTCGCAAATAACTGCAGTTATTGATCCAGGGTTTAAGCCTTTGAGTTGCGGCATTGTTACGTTCATTGAGTATGATGAGTGGTATTCGTCAGATATGTTCCATAACCCGCCACCTGTATTAGCCGATGAACCAAGCGGTAAGCCATATGAAAGGAAGGGTTGGTAATTAATTGCGTTTATTGTTGCTCCAACTGGAGGTCTCCATGTCTGTTCACCTGTGTTTGTTCCTGGATTCCAAAATGGAATAGCTTGAGTTGAGTTCCAACAGAGGAAATTGCCGGTGGCTGCATTGTAGCTATAAATCAGTATGTTTCCGTCTTGGTCTGATACTTGTGTGCCGCTAGGTACGTTAGTTAGCGTTAGTATCCAGTTTCCAGTAGATGAATCGAGCATGTACCATGTGTTACCTTGAGTCATCCAAAGATAGGAGTCTATTCCTTGCCCATTTACGTTATAGACGTGTAGAAGTTGACCGAATGCTAGCTGTGGGTAAATTTGGGCAAATGGTAAACCATAGCCGCCTGCGCCGGCAAGAGAGCCCATTGTTGCTATTGCGTTGCTTAAGCCACCGCTTGTAGCGTTCTGGTACCAGAGTAGTTTGCCTGTGTATAAGCTGACTGCGAAATAGCCGTATTTAGGTGTGTTTTCAGTTGTTGGGTCGTTCATGTATAGTATTCCATTCATGACTATTGGAGTTGCGAATACTGTTTGGTAGTCGTTACTGTCGGAGGTTATGCCTGGCCACTGTGCGTCTAAGGTGCCTCCGGGGTACCCTGGCATTTCTGGTTCTTGCCATAGTATGTGGGCTGAGGTTGGTCCTGTGCCTTCGTTTTGAAATTCGGGGGTGGATAACCAGCCGCCTTTAAGGTAGTTGCTGGCGAGGCTTGACCATTCTCTGTTTGCGGAATTTATCGGGAGAGTCCAGTAATCTGTGGGGATTGGTGCTTCAGTCCAAGATGCTAAAGGAGTTTGGGTTACGGTAAGAGTGACTGTGTTGCTTGTAGCTCCCTCAAAAAAGTCGCCGACGTAAGGTGCTCCGGCAGGATTGGGGTTGGTGCCGTTTACTAGTATTTGCCCTGGCCAGCTGAACACCATTGTGTAGATTCCGACTTGTGTTGGTGTGAAAGTTGTGTATTGGCTTGCGACTTGGTCACTGGTGAAAGGTCCTAGTGTCGTTATTGTTCCGTCAGGTGCCGTAACATTCACAATGAATCCCCTAAACAGGTCACCGCCAGTGCCCGTTGAAGTTGGAACTATAGTGTTTAGCCACATGACGACTTGCGTGTATTGTCCTATGCCTACTGTGCTTGGTGAGACGCTTAAGTAAGCCCAAGTGGGAATATTCCATGAAGGCGTATGAGCGTTTGTATTTGGTATTAGAGTCACAGATGCTGCTATTGAGAGAATAAATAATAACGAAATTGTAATGGCTGCAATTTTGTTTTTTTGTGTTTTCATTTTTGTTTTTCATTTCCTTAAATTTTGTTTGAGTGAAAGCCAAAGAGAATGGTTAATTCATTTTGAAAATTTTAAAATTCGTTGATTGTTGTCGAGTGTTTGATGGCTTTCACTCAACGATTACTGAATAGACTAGTTTGGTTAAAATACATTTGTCTTTCTTAGTTTTCTTGCTGTTAAGGTTCATTTTATAAATCGGTTTTTTCTGAAAAGAAATGGCTGGGGCAGTATAATCAAGATTTTAGAAATAAAATAACAAATTAAAACAAAAACTCTTTGCATACATCCATAGCCTCATAAGAAAAATACCTGCTGCTAATCCAAAACAGTTTTTTGAGTTTTAGTAGGTAGCTTTAAATTTGTTACGTATGAACAAAGGGAAAGGGGGAAAGAAGCAACCGATGAATCGGCAAGAGGCAGTCTTACTATTAAAGGAAATGATTGCAGTTTGTGGATCGTTCCATGATGCCCAATCAGTATCCATAGAGAAAGACAAAAAAATTAATAGCTGGGAACTTCACGTTGCATGGGTTCCTAATGAATCAGAGGTTAATTGTTTAGAAAAAATGGTCGCTAACCACGGTTTAGAAATGGTCACTATTAATGGGTGTTTAATTATTCGTGAAAGAAAATAATTTAATTCGTGACTTTGAATTGGTGTTTGCATTTAGGGCATTTTGCCATGGCGAGGACTCCAGCAGTTTTTTAAACTTATATTTACAGTAAAAAATAGTATTTGATGTTTTGTTGGCACCAAAAGATACAACAAATATCCTTTAGCAGCAGTTGTTTTGAGGCCAAATGCCCGAATACCGTTGAGGCGAACCTAAAGTTTTTTGCCAAGGTTACTTTTGAGGTGAGGAAAAGGAAAGATTTTTCCTATTAGCCATACCTGCAAGCATAACTTGCTTCAATAGACTTGTGTGTATTCTCACGATTTTTGCCAACAATCAGATGACTCGGTCGGTTTTAAATTGCTATTCCTGCAAAACTAAGAATTATTAGAATAACGCCAATTACTATTATAATTAAACCGATACCCCTATTCAATATTCCATTTTGATAAACCGTTTTCTCCGTCTGGTTGTCCTTGCTTTTTGACCTCTTTCTCCAAAGCTGTTGAAGCTCACATGAGAAACAAAGGGGCAACCCCAAAATAACTAATAATACACCTAACGCAAAAAGAAATATTTCCATGATTTCTTAGTAGCCGACTCGCAAATAAAAAAGTTGCCCAACAGAACCAATTCTAGAATTGTTGTTTCAAGAGTGTAACAACATCATTTTATATGGATTCAAAGCGCATGAGGTATCAAGCTCAGATACAGCCCAACAAACTTGCTAAGTGAGTTTGGCAGCTAATGTCCGATAAGGCGAATTCCCCCACTTCTACCCTTATTAGATGTTAGCACACGGCTAAATTCACTTAACATTAATTTTCTTCCTTCCACCCAACTGCTAAAAGCCTTCTAAGTAGCTTTATATGGCTTTTACCACATAACCATAATTAGGATGCTCACCAACAAAAAACATACGCTCTCATGCAAAGCCTGGCTGGAATACAAAGGCAAACCCCTAATCGGCAGAGGCGGAGCAGAAATCCTCGAAACCATCGATAAAGAAAACTCAATTTCTAAAGCAGCATTAACCTTAGGCATGTCTTACCGATACGTTTGGAACTACATCCAAGAAATCCAAGGCGTCATGCAAGAACAAATTGTCGAAACCTACAAGGGCGGCAAATCGGGTGGAGGCGGCGCGAAATTGACAGATTTGGGGCGGAGTTTGCTTGGTGAGTATAGACAAGCGGAGATTTATCTGGATAAAGTTTTATCTAATCCAGCGTATTTGGAGGTGAAAGGTTTGAAGTTAAGTGCACGTAATCAGTTTAAAGGAAAAGTTGTAGCTGTCGAAAAAGGAGTCATTACGGGAAAAGTGAAGGTTGAAGTTAAAATGCCCGTAACCGTAACAGCGGTTATAACTAAAGAAGCCATCGAAGAATTAGATATAAAAGTCGGTGATGAAGTAACAGCAATTGTGAAATCAACAGAAATTATGATTGCAAAATAAAATTTTTTTTATTTTATTCTACAACGTATCTGTAGGTTATGTGTTCGCCTGCAGTTGTGCTTTTTCGGGTGATTTTTAGTATATCGCCTGGTTTTGCACCTATTGCTTTAACGGCTGGGTCGCCTGATTTTATCTGGGGCATCTGGTAGGGCTTAACTTTGTATTGTGCGAGTAGTTGGTTTTTTTCTTTTTCGGTGAGGATTTCGTGAAAGGGAACCAAGGCATGCTCGAAGATGTCGAACACTGGGAACGATTTAGGTAAAAGCTCCACTTTCTTCTTTTTTGCGCCCAGCTTAACTGCATGAGTGTAGCGTCCTTCGGTGACTACGATGGCTCGGTCAAGGTCTTTTTCCTTCATGACCTTGTAGAGAGTATTCATGGCTGCGATGCCGACGGTGGCTTCGCCTAAAATGCACCAAACGATTGCTTTCTCTTTATCCTGCGGGATGTCGATGATGTAGGCATATGCGCCTTCAAACTTTTCTTTTTCGATAAGCTTGTATTTTCTTAGTTTGATTAGAACTTCCGCTTTCCGTTCTTCAATCGTTTCAACTTTAGTAGTGCTCAAGCCACAAACCTCAAAGATAGAATACTTGCAACCTAAAACAAACATTTACCCTTAAACTTTATGGTTTATGAAACACAAGATTAGATGCCACTTGGTTTTTTACGTTGGGTAGAAAACAGAAATTGAATGTTTTTGAAAGGGAAGAACAAAGTTTTGGAGTGTTTGATTGTTGTTGCAACAGCTGTGCATAATTCAGTTGAATTATGCAACAACAACAACAACTTCTCTTCATGTTGGAAATTGAGTTGTAGCTTCCGTCAATAAGCTGAAGGCAGATGTCAGTTAACTTTAGGTGCTCGCCATTTCCAGAAGCTGGAGAAAAATAGCGGCACAGATACATTGTGGGTAGGGTGTCTTTTTTGTGAGGTTTTTTGTTAAATTCGCAGTTATTTTTATTTCTCCAATCGTCCCAGGCATGCCTTAAAAACTTGGAAGATTAAAGAATCTATAAGTGCGTTAGTCTCTTCTTCAGTTAAGCCATATCTCTTTTTATGCTCAAGTGCATGTTTTTCTATTACTTGCCCCATCTCTTTCGCATCAGGCAACAAAAGAATCTCATGACCACACGTACACTTTATGATTGGTAAATTCCACTTCGGAGAACGATTCGGGATTTTCTTTGAGGTCATTTCTTGGTCTAAAGACTTTAGTTTAGTTTTTTGGATAAAAGGCAACTTCAAAAAATAGGATTAGCTCAGGGAAAAAAATATGTCCAAGGCCATTATATTTTTGGTGGATGGGTTTACTTGAGGATTCTTGAAATGATGGGCAATGACCTAAATTTGCCCCGTCCCGGAACAAGGCTTCTCCAAGCAAACGCCGGCTTATCCTCCTTATTCACTAACCTTCGCTCTATCAACCCGACTTTTTCGGCTTCTTGAAGCTCTTCGTTAAGAGCGCCTTGGTCGGTTGGGTTGTTTGTTAGTGTGTTTAATTCGTTGGCTACGCCGTCGGTTGTTGGGGTGCCTTGTTTTTTGGCGTTCGTTACTGCTTTGATCAGGAGTTGGGTTTTTGTTGGGAGTTTATTGTAGAGTGTTAAAAGTGAGGCTTTTTCTTGGAGGTTTAGGAAAGCGCTGTAGAATAAGAGCGCAACTAACATTGCAATGCTTATGGCTGATAGGGCTAAGCCGTTTTGGCTAATTGTCAAGGCGATGGTGGTCCAGGTTTTTATGGGTTCCCAGTAATCATTTATGGATTTTGCAATTGGCATAAGCAGGGCTTCAGATTGCGGCACTTCGATAGTCGAATTTGGATAAGTAACTAAGCTCATTTTTACTTGCTTTTGCTGTGTTTGATTGTTTACGGTGAATGTTGCCGTTTCGTACCAGTAGAGGACGACTTGAGTTTGGTTGGTGGTGTGGTATTGGAAGGCAAAGTAACGACCCACTATGGGTGGGTTGGCTTGAGTTTGGATGTCGGTGAGGTCGAGTTGGGTGACTTTTGGTTGTAGTCCTTGGCTGAGGGGGTAGTTTATGAGGCATGTTTCCCGCGGTGAAGAGGACCAGCAGGTACCAGGTCAAATGACTATCTTCCAATTCATTACCCCCGGAAACCAATAAGGACAACTGGCGAAAAGCATAAAATACACCTTCATTTTCTTTGCTTAGTTTTTGTCTTTTAAAATGAAATTTACTAAAAGAGCCGACTGCGTCGGTAGCATCCAAGCTCTTGAAAATACCTAGTCAAAAAATCTCTCAAATGTTTGAGCAGGTCAACTGAACAAGGCTTGAAAGAAAACTCGACCATGCGTAGGTCTTTGCACAAAAAAAGAAGAAAAGAGTTTTGCTCAAAAAGTTGGTTTGGACGGTTATCTGGTAACCGTCACTTGAATTGTAGTTGTACGTGAGATTGCTGCAGCGGTGTCGGTTCCGGTAATTGTAATGGGGTATGTTTTTGCAACGGTTGTTCTAGCAACGTTTATTGTCATGGTTGATGAGGATCCGGCTGGTACGGGGTTTTTGCTGAAGGTTACAGTCATGCCTGCTGGTGCCCCTGACGCTGTTAGTGTTGGGGAGCCTGCGTAGTTGTTGATTGATTTCACGGTTACTGTTGTTGTTCCCAGATTTCCTTGTCTGATGTTGAGGCTTGTTGGGTTAGCTGATAGGCTGAAGTCTGGCGTTGTGACTTGCACGGTTATTGTTGCGATGTGGCTGGTTGAACCGCTGGTTCCTGTTATCGGAATTTTGTAGTTTCCAGGTGTTGTGCCTGAGGGTACGTTTATTGTCAATGTAGTTGGCGTATATGGAGATGTGATTGGGTTAGTAGGCGGTGTTATCCAAGTGCTTGTAGAGCTTAGGGTTACTGGGTCGCTAAATCCCATTATGGGTGTTAATGTTACTGTTGTGGTTCCGGACGAGCCTGCGTTAATTGTTGATGAGCTTGCTGAAATTGCAAAGTCAGGTGCGGTAGGAGCAGCAAAGTTCACTCCAATTGGGCTGCCTATGCCGGTTGCTAAATCATATCCTGCTTTTGCAGGGTAACCGTTTGATCCACTTATAATGTCAGTGAAGGCTGAGCCATAGCTGGGGTAGTTTGCGTAGAAATTGGTGTTAGTTGCACTGTTTGCGAAGGTATCGATGGCTGCCCATTGAGGAGCCCCTGCGCTCGTTCCTCCAACAGCAAACCAGCCTCTACCACCATTGTATCCATAACTATCGTAAACCATAAAACCCGTGCTAGGGTCGGCGTTGTAGGAGACATCAGGGGTAGCCCTCTTACTCGAGGAGTATGAGTCTGTTACACCCTTTTGGTAAGTGGGTCGTGTTTCAATTGAGCTAACTCCGCCTCCACCGCCGCTCCAAGCAGTCTCAGTGTATCCAGTCGCTGTCATCGTTAATGTTGTTCCTCCAACGGAGACAACGTTTGGAGAACTTGAGGGCCAACTTACGACCCCTCCAGTGTCGCCTGCGGATGCGAAATATGTTTTTCCGGTAGTAATAAAGTGGCTGTCATACGCAATTTGACCTGAAGTTTCTGCTGATCCCCAACTCATAGAAATTGCAACAACATCTGATCGACTGATTGCGTAATCAACTGCCGCCATTAAATCAACAATCGAAGCGCTTTTTGCTTCAACTACCAACAGATTTGCATCTGGAGCAACAGCGTGAGCCCACTGAACATCTAGATCTGATTCAAGTGCCCAGCCAGCGTTAGGGAGGATTGTCGAGGACATTTTGTACACTTCAAGCTTTGGGGTTGCCCAAGTAAAGACGGTGCTAAAAGTTGTAAGATCGGCTGCCACTTTTGGATTATCATAAGCCTCGATAAGAGCTATAGTGCCCGAGTCACCTGTTTCGGGAATACCATATGCTTCGTGGATATCGAGAGGTGCATAATAGGGGTGATTTGCTCCTAATGAGTATGGGTCAACTCCCTGGGCTTTAACTTTATACATGGTATGTGCTTGCCAATTGGGGGTTGCTGCTACAAATGAGGGTGCAATTGCCAGAATCATTAAGGTTAAAACTGTTAATGCTAAAAATTTCATTATTGTTTTGTTCAACTCGTTTATCTCCTAAAATAGTCTTGATGCTTTGCATATTTAAGTTATTCCAAATAACAACGTGTTGGATAAGAGACATAATAGGGTAAGTCATTAACCAGCGAGCGATACCGAATCTGTAAGAACATTTTATCGCGAATAATTTTCGCAGGTTTGTGTTTTTTAGAAGAAGAACAACGATTGCTTTGCCGTCCGGCTGATGGCTTATTTGTGGGTTGCTTTCTTTGCATAGGCTTTGGGTGTTTGCAAGTTGCATCTGGATACGCCGGTATGCGTCTGGGAGCGGCTAGGTTGGGGCGGGTGTTCCAATCTAATCGTTGTTGTTGATGTTCTACAGTCACATTAATTTAAAAGGTGAGGAAAATAAACTGATAATAGTGGTCAAAAGACTATTGAGTCTTTAGATGACATAGCAAATAGATTTTCAAAGAATCTTAGATTTGTTAGGATTTTTGCATAAACTATCGGTTAAAAAAATAAATTAAGCGTTGAGGAGGTGTGAAGAATAAAATTTGGAGATGTCATCACAGCTGTTGCAGCAACTATCGTTTTGGTGGTTATAACCAGTTTTCTTGTAGGATTGCCGTTTAGCTTATCTGTTTCTGTTGCCTCAGATTGGGCTGATACCGTTGAAACAGCTGTTGCCTTTTTTGTTTCTGCTACTATAGTAGGTTACGTTTTTGCGAGAAGAATATGGTCAGAAAACGGTTTAGAAGCAATGGCGAAGATGACGCTTTTGAGTGCGGTTTTCTTAATACTCTACGTAGAAAACTTTGTCGGCTTAGCATCCTGGAATACTTCAATTACCCAACAAATAACAAACGCCTATCCCACGTACACATTTTCTGCAACACAATTATTTAACCTAGAAACGAGAGTACTCGGCAATCAAGTGTTCGTAAACGTCATCCTAGCGCTCGCAATCGGATTTGCCGGTTTCTACATTGGCTCAAAATCTAGAAAGATTTGATTCCTCAACAATTTACGAAAATAGAAAAAAAATGGAGAAAAATAAGTCCCTCTTTTTTCATTTTTTACTTAAACGCATTAGATACAGGGTTAATTTCATGTATTGCTTTTTAACAAAGAATTTTGGTTTAGCGGAATGTTTCCGATCTTAATAAGAGTGCGTAAAAAAAGAATGCGCAGATTTTAAGCTAGTTTAGCCCGTTTCAAAGGTTTACAATACTAAGTTGGTTGACCACGAAGGGAAGAGAATTTCCATCTATCAAAAAGACGTTCCCCGAAGGATCTATCGTTATTTGAAAGCTTTGACCTGCAAAAATCGAGTTTCCAACGAAATTGCCACCTACGCTAGCTAGTTGTATGAAACCGACCGCGCCAAAGTTAATACTGCCAATTGCGGGAGAACCTGGCAACTGAATTTTCAAAATCCCAGCAGTATTAAATGAGAAGCCAAATTGATGAGGTATCTGCTGAATTAAGCATACGGCGGCGACAGTAAATGGGATTTGACCTAGGTCTGGCTGAGTGGGGATGGTTAGGGTACCCTGGATATTGAGTTTTAGATGAGAGATCGTTGTAGCTGGTTGTGCGAATACAGATGGCATTGAAAGAAGCAAGCACACAGTAACTAATGTTAACCCTAAAAATTTCAACTTACGCATGACAAATTTCTCCATGAAAAAAAGGAAAAATGAGAATAAATCTGTTTGTTGTATACAATGCACTATGACAAGTCTTACGAAATAGATTAATTGCATTTCGATAGAAACGAATTCTGTTCGAGTGTTTGAGAATCCAAAAAAAGGGAAGAGAATTTTACGAGAACACTAATTTACCGTAAACTGTGTTTGCGCCGCTCCATTCGGGTATCCGCTCAAGGAGACGGTGGTTGATACTGTCCATGTTCCTCTTACTGCGTTGTTTGCTAATCTGTAATTGAATTGAGCCTGCCCATTTGAGCCTGTGCTAGCTGTTAGGGTTGCCATGGTAGATCCTCTGGGGTTTACAACGTTAACTTTTACTGATGCCCCTTGCAAAAGGGCTCCACTCGAAGAGTCTTTTACTGTCACAGTTATCGGAACAGTCGAACCCCTTGAGTACGAAGACTTGCTCGTCGAAACGATGACGTTTAGAGATTTCACAGCGTTAACTGTGATACCGCTCTGAGTCCCAGTGATTGAAGATGTAACAGTGTCCGTTGCCGTAATCGATTGAGTTCCAACTGTATTTAACGTTGCACTAAAAACATGAACTCCCTTATCCGTTGAAACAAAGGCGTAGTTAGCAGGTAAAACAGCCTGACCGTCGCTTGAAGTAAAATGTACTGTACCTAAATAGCCAGTGGCAATATTCCCGTTTGCGTCTTTGGCGGTTAAAGTGAAGCTTTGGCTTGTCCCAGCATTCACAGAGGAGGGGAAATTCGAAATAACAAGAACCGAAGCTGGGGCAGATGGCGTGGCGTATACCTCATTTGACCGAGAAGACTCCCCGATTACGTTGATTGCGGTGACGGCATAATAATATGTCAAGCCGTTTGTCACGGAAGTATCTATGTAGTTAACGTCGCTCGCAGAGGCAAGATATGTTTCTGTTCCAGCTGAGGTACCTCGATAAATACTGTAGCTAGTTATTGGTGAGTTACCATCATATGATGGCGCTGACCACGATAACGAGATCTGGGCATTGCCTGCGATTGTTTGAAGGTTCTGTGGAGCTGAAGGCACACTAGTTACTGGTTGACCATTCACGCTCGTTATTGTGTTCCAGTCATTTGAGAATTGAATTGTATAGTTTCCTTTAGCGGGGAAGTTGTAGCTTACTGGAGAGGATCCATAGATGAAAGTCAATTGCCCTGCGTTGGCGGGGATGCTGATTTGATGGTTGACATAGCTGAACTGGAACTCTGTCACTGGGAAAGAGGTCCGGTGATCCTGATATTCCTCGTTCTGAATAGGAATGGCGAGACTTCCGGTGACTGGAACGATTCCATCAAGGAACAGCGTCGCTGTTGCACATGCGGTTGCATCATTAGAAGGCGATGAATCTCCTGAAGCCCCTTTGAAATATCCCCCAACATTTAGGCTGCTGGACATTAAGCTCTGCCACGCCTCGGTTGAACCTAGCATCATATTATCAAAGCTCGCTTGCATTGTCGAGTTGAAGTAGGGATACAACGCTTCCAACGCCGTCATTACTCCCATAGTTTCCCATAGCCTTTGTTCGGGGTTAGCTCCATTGGCACCATGAACAATGACGCCTGTTGTAGACCAACCGGGAGATTTCCAACCATTAACCAGCAACTTATAATCCAAATCTTGTATAACCCTGTTCCAGTATGGAATGTTGCCGCCTTTAAGTTGCATATATTCCGCTATTACCTGTGCAAAGTTTCCGCTCTCACATTCGATGATTGGCCAACTAGCTTCATATACGTAATATTTTCCGTTCCAGAGATTTTGTAAACCGGTCCAAGCTTTGTCTGCATAGGTCAATGCTCCTGGGACACCAATTTCAGCCAATTTAACGAAAACGCTCAGAGTCTCAGCATATTCATCATAATATCTACTCGAATATGAATAAGCCCAGTTGCCTGGGGGGTCAGCGAATAACATTTCACCCGAATGGGAATTAATCGGGGGCTTATTGTATAGCGCTGAAAAATCGAGAAAAGCTTGATTCGCGTTCCACCTATTTGTTAAACCATATTGCTGCGCATATTGATACGCCCATATGAGATAGCGGTCGTAAACCAAGTAGCAGCCACTGTTTGGGTCGCCGTAGCTTTTGGCGTTATAATTGTTCGGCAAGCTGCCCTCATTGGCCATATTCTTAAGAGCAGTCAAGGTACCTGCCGAAAGCGTTGTGGAACTATAACCGCTGATGTTTGCAAGTCGTGCAACAAACAAAGCATCATTATAATTTGCGCTAGCCA
The DNA here is from genome assembly GCA_963809455.1 of Candidatus Bathyarchaeota archaeon. Lineage (GTDB taxonomy): Archaea > Thermoproteota > Bathyarchaeia > Bathyarchaeales > Bathycorpusculaceae > Bathycorpusculum. The sequence goes on from CAWEJP010000005.1 coordinate 86,831, forward strand.
AATCCTGACTCATAGCATTATCGAAAGCTGATAAACTTTGGCCGCCAAGTATGATTCCCCAAGTTGAAGTCCAAGAGTCAGCAGCCCCCCAATTAACGTTGTTTATTGTTGCGTTAAGTGCATCGGCAAGCGTTGAATATTGAGTTTGTCCATAACCGGTGGGTACGATGACTAAACTTAATCCCATTAGAAAGATCAACAAAAGAGATAATTCAATGGTTCGAGAAATCTTTTTCATAATTTAGCCCTACTGATTTTTAGAGCAAAGCTCCATTAAAAAAATAACATCGCGGAAATATAATCATGTGTGGTAACCAATGCACTATAACAAGTCTTACGAAATCCACATCATTTATTTTTCCAAAAACAAATTTATCAGTCAATAAACCAAGTCAGGTTCAGATAAGATAAAATTCGGAAGACCTCTTCCGCTATGGGCCCAGATTTAGGAAGTTTTTACAAAAAAAAGAAAAAATGGAGATGTTTTAGTGGATTTTCCATATTCGGACTTGCACGTAGTTCCAGTAGGCATCGTTTGCTCCTCGGTATATTGTGACAGTGTTTGCTGAAGAAGATGTCATAGCTAAGCCTGATTCGCCCTCAACACCTACCTTCACCAAGTAGAAGTCTTGACCGCCAGCACCAAAGGAAGCTGTGTTAGCTATTATTACGTATGCGCCATCGGTGGTTTGGCGAAGCATGGCACCTGAGTCAGCGAGTGCGCCTCCAAAAGTTCTGCTCCACTGCGTATTGCCGAACGAGTCCACTTTGACAAACCAAACGTCGCTGTTGCCAGCTCCGAAAGAATTTGTAGCTCCACTGACTGCGTAGCCGCCGTCATTGGTTCGAACAATTCGTTGGAATGTGTCATTGCCTGCTCCTCCATAGGTCTTGTTCCAAAGAGTATTTCCAAGGGCATCTGTCTTAACGAGCCATCCGTCCTGTCCGCCAGCACCATATGAAGTTGTGTAACCAGCAATTACGTATCCACCATCAGTCGCGAGAGCTAGCCCAGTTGCCGTATCATCTCCTGCGCCACCAATCGTCTTGTTCCAAAGCATTACACCAAGGGAATCAGTCTTCGCTAATAAGAAGTCGTAGCCTTCAGTCGTCGTGTTTGCAACGCCGCCCATAGCATAGCCTCCATCGCTAGTTTGAATGAGCATGCGCGGCGAGAAGGTAAGCGGAGATAAGTAAGTTTGATTCCAGAGCATGTTGCCATTTGCGTCGATTTTGACAAGCCATTCATTGGATACTCCTAATCGAGTGGCAAAACCCATCAACGCATATCCGCCGTCATTCGTCTGAATTATGAAATTCGTTGATTCATCAGTGTTTGAATTACCATAAGTTTTATTCCATAGCATATTACCGGACGAATCCGTCTTAATCAGCAACCCATCTGCTAGACCATTTACTGCAGTGAAATTTGTGGTCCCAGCCAGCAAATATCCGCCATCGGACGTTTGAATAACTGTGAATCCTAAATCTGTAATTCCAGGTTTTCCATAAGTTTTGTTCCATTTCATGTTGCCAGCAGAGTCTGTCTTGACCAAATAGTAATCGGGAAATCCCACGCCGAATGATTGAGTGTACCCGATCGCTGCATAGCCTCCATCTGATGTCTGAATTACCCAAACAGATGTATCAGTGCCGCTTCCGCCGTATGTTCTGTTCCATCCAGGTATGTAACCAGTTAAGCCAAGGTTTGTTTGATGTATTGAACTATTTACCGCCGTCATTCCTCTTATGTCAATAATAACGTTTGAACTGTTCAAATTGTCGTTCAAAGTCAAAGATTGCCCAGCCATGCTCGAAATGTTTACCCATCCACTGTCATAGTCAGGTGCGTATGGTCCCGAAATTCCTTGTAGGCCAGCAGAACCAGTTGTACCTGTCGCTCCAGTTGCTCCAGTTGACCCCGAAGCACCGGTGGCTCCTTTGGGCCCTGCAGGTCCAGTCGCGCCAGTTGATCCAGTAGCGCCTATAGCACCTTGGGAACCGGTTTCGCCTTTTGGTCCTTTAGCTAATTGCACAGAGATTCCTACTGAGATTGCGCTTGCAATCAGAATAGCAACTATTAATCCAACTGCAAATACCATTGTGGTTATTCCTTTTGTATTCATTTTTGTTTTCACCTTTTTCCTACAAACTCAATAGATGGGAAAAATATGTAACAATTTATTCCGCTTTTTCCCTTTTTTTCCTAAAAGGAATTCAATATCTTTTCAGAAAAAGTGAATAAGAAGGATGATTGTCTAGAAAAGGGGTTTTATCTTTCTGCGGAGATTCTTTGCTCAACTTTTTTGTTTTCATAGGCTGCTCGGACTTTGAGGATTTTGCCTCCACGACCGCTTTCACCTTCAAAAACTCGAACCTCTACGAGACCTGCGTGTTCTAGTTCAATTATTGCTTGTCCATGTTTGCCCAAGGAGCCATACACCATATGCTTAGACACTTTTCCGTCTTTGACTATGTTCATGAGCGTTCTCCATCCTGACCTTTCCTTCGGCAAGCTTCCTTGAAAGTAGTCTATCTTGTAGGCGCTTATGAGAAAATCGAAAACTTTTCGAGCGTTCTCCGACTTGAATACAATTTCAGCCTCGCCGATTTCCTCTTTGCAGTCTTCTTGTGTCTCGAAACATTTTGAAGTTACAAAAACATCGATTGATTTTGTTTCAGAGGTTTTTGTCTCTTTCAAGTCATCAATGAAAATGGCTCTAGGTTTAAAGCTGAAAACTCCTGTTTTTGTTGTTTGCAATTTTATTTTTACTGTTTTTATCGAGAAAGGTCCAAACGAACTATCGTTAAAAACAATTGAACCGTCCTTCAAACTGCTTTCTGTCGAAAGGGATATTACTTTAAATCCTGCAGGGATCGCATTTTCCACTCTTACGAGTTTTCCAGTGCCTCTTGAAACGTTCACAAAGTCAAGTCTTACCTCAAATACTTGGTCCTTTAGTACATTAACAGGAGCCATCAAGACAGCCTGTATACTAACATGTTTAATGGCTTTCTCAAGATCATTAACAATTTTCTGAGCTTCGTCCTGCTGTGATCTGGCTTCTTCAAATAGTCCTTGTCGCTCAAGAGCCCAAGCAAAATTTCTTTTGCTCCACAAGGTATAGCAAGCATTAACTTTGGCAAGCAAGCATCTCTTGAAACATTCGGTCGATTGCTGCCACTGCCCCTTGCCTGCAAAATAAACCGCTTTCGAGAATTCACCGCATACCGGATTCGCCAAAACCTCAATAGGGAACATATTGAGTTTCTTGAAGTACTCATCTGCAATTTCAGTTTTTCCAAGAAATGTGTTTTGCCTTACAAGGTTTCCGCAGATTAGGGCTTGGCAAACGGCTGAATCTGTCTTCTCAGATAATTTTAGTGCCTTTTCACTCCATGGTAGTGCTTCTTCTCTGTTACCCATGAGTTCAAGTGCCCAACTGCAGTCGCAAGTCGATGAAGCTAGCTCATTATAATTCCCAATTTTTTCAGCGGTCCTAGCGGCATTTTTGAACATAGCCAACATTTCTGGACCTAATCCTGCAAAAACGTATTCACCTGCTATTATGTAAGCTTCTGTTTGCTTGCGATACTCCCCTAGCTCACCTAAAAGAGCTATTGAGCGTAACGTTACACCAATTCCCTTTTCCAAAAATCCAAGAGCTGAATAAGTTGCACCTAAAGATAGAAGCAAATACGCAACGTCAGGTACGGAATTTTCTTCTTCAAAAATTTTTAGAGCTTCCTCGCCATAGCTTAGAGCTTTATCAGGCATCATTTGCCTAAAAAGCAATATCTCTGACCGGATCCGAAAGACTCGGGCTTTTTCTAGGCGGTCGTCATATGCGTATTTTTCAGCTTTCTCTATCATTTCCGAAAGATGTGGAGTGACGGCTTGAAAGAGGGCTGCCTCTAGAGTTTTTCTTAAAGCTCTAAGTCTTACAACGCCTAAACTCCAATCGGAGAGAGCTTCAAAGGTTTTTGCTGCTTCATTGAACATACTGTTAGCGTAGAAGGCATCCCCCAACCCTTCAAGAGCAATTTTTACTTCGTCTGCAAAATCTGGATTTTCCTTAAAAGTTTGAATAACATAATTAAAGTGTCCAATTGCTTCATTATTGCTAAAACTTGCTAATTCATTCTTACCTGCAGCCAAACTGTATCTTATTGACTTGTTCTTGTTGCCCGATTTGACATAATGATATGCAAGGTCGTTTACTTTGAGCCCTATTGGACCTTTGGAGTTTTCAATTTTCTTTGCAATCCTTAAGTGGTATTCCCTTCTTAAAGGCAGAGGAATTTGATCATAGAGCATTTCTCGCGATTTAGCATGGTTAAATCTGTAGGAATCGCCTTCAAAATGAACCAGTAAAGTACATTCAGCGATTGTATTTAGGGATTCTATAACGTCTAAACTGTCTTTCGAAACAACGGAGGCAACAAGTTTAGGATTAAAGACTTCGCCTATTGTGGATGCAACTTCAAGAATTCTTCTTTGATCGCGAGTTAGCGATTCAACTCTTCGCAGAAGAACGTCTTTAACTTTGGAGGGGATGTTGAATTTGTCGACATTTAGATCCCATTCTCCATTTTTCTTTAGAAGTGCATTTTCTTCATAGAGCATTCTTAATGATTCGATAATGAAAAGGGGAATGCCTTGACTTTCCAAAATCAGTTTTTGAATAAAACTTGATTCTACTTTGCTGCCGAGCATGTTTTCAGCTATTGAACAAACGTTAGCTTGACTTAAGGGTCCAAGTCGGATTTCTTTGAAGAGACCTTCTCTGCCCATAATGTGTAAAGTCTTTGAAAGATTGTTTCCACCTTCGACAAATGGATTGACTTCTTCAGTTCTGAAAGTTGCAATAACGAGGATTCTTTCTGAGCTTATTGATCTAGAAATATAGTGAAGCATCGTTAGAGAAGCAGAATCTGCCCAATGCAAATCATCGATGAATAAGATAACGGGTCTACTGGCAGAAAGGTACAGCAGCTCCTTGATTACTGCAGAAAATGTTTGATCCTTCCAAGCTTGAGGGGACATACTCTGGTTATTATCAGGTCCTTTGAGCCACGTTTCTGCTTCCAACTGTTGACTGGTGGGTTTGTTTGCCTCGTGGTTGAGTGGAGAATACGAGTCTAATGCTTCCACAAATGGAAGATATGGAACAGCGACGTTGCTGAGGCACCATCCAGCTAGAACTGTTATACCACTGTCTTTAGCATAGTTTAGGAATTCAGTCGTAAGTCGGGTCTTTCCGCTACCTGCCTCACCGGAAACGAAAACAACAGTGCCTCTTCCCTCAATCGAAGAATGCAAATAACGCTGCAATTCACCAAGCTCTTTTTCTCTGCCGACTAGAATAGGCTCAGCTAATACCGATGACTTCAACTGCCACCCTCTTCCATCACAAATCAATGCTATTATTGTTAATCAAGATCGAATAAACTTTTTGATTTCGAACCAAACCACAAAAGAAGAATATCAAAACATACAAAGAACTACTTAGTTAGAAAATCAATTTAATCTAACGCAATAACCTTGCCTAACGTTAGCTTTTAAGGCCTCGAATTGGCTTAAACTAATATCCTCCGCGGTCTTAGTAATTGCGATAATTTCATTGCTGATATTTTGAGAAGAGACAGAAGAGTTCATATGCTAACCGATAACCTTTTTTGTGAACGACCAAAGATTTATAAAAAAAAAGTCATTTTAACAAAAAAATTAAAAGTTTTTATTAGAAAAGGATTGCCGGTCGCCGAGTTGCAGACCAAACAGGTTCAGGCCTAACATTAATCGGATGAACCTTTAAAAGTTAAATGATTATATAGAAAAATTACTAAAGTAATCCAAAATTCAGTTTAGAAACAAGAAAATAAAAAGAAAAAAAATTGTTGTTTTTAGATAGGTCTAGCGGTTGCTTTTGCGATAGATTGCAAGCATAGCGGCAGTGAACGCAATTAGTGTAATCGCAAGTATTAATAGGAAGCTTTGGAAATCTAAGGAGTTAGTTGGTGTGGGTTCTGTGACGACTATTGGTTGTGTCGTGCTCTGAAGACCTTGTGAACCAGCTGGACCTTGAGCGCCGTTTGTTCCATCTTTACCGTTTATTCCGTTGACCCCATTAATTCCGTTAACGCCGTTAATTCCGTTTGCTCCATTTTTGCCGTTTAAGCCGTCTGTACCATTGTAGACTAAAACGTTTCCCGTAGCGTTAAAGTCCAGACCGTTAAGTCCGTTAGCTCCATTTTGACCATTTATTCCGTTGGCACCGTTAATTCCGTTAACACCGTTTACTCCATTAATTCCGTTAGTTCCATCATTGCCGTTTAAGCCGTCAGTACCATTATAGACCAACACATTTCCCGTAGCATTAAAGTCTTGACCATTTATTCCATTGATACCGTTTAAGCCGTTTACACCGTTAATTCCATTATCTCCGTCTTTACCATTTGAGCCGGCAATGCCTTGTTCTCCTTGTGGACCTTTCATGTTAACAACTGCAAAAGTTGATGAAGCTGAGTCTCCATGGGATTGCGTAGCTGTTATTGTGTGTACTCCAACTGCAAGTTCGTCAGGAATCGAGATTATGGCAGTGAAACAACCGTTACTGTCAGTTTTGATTGCTTGGGGTACTGTTGTTTGGACGGCTCCATCGTATGAGATTGAAATGGTTTTAGAGTCATCAAATCCTGTGCCAGCTATCATAGTCATTGCGAATCCCCGGGGAGGCGACAAAGTTATTGATGGACCATGTTCGTTGCAAGAGGCGCTGACCGTTGCAAATAAAGAGGCTGAGACAAGCAATAGGACCGCCAATATTGTTAATGTTTTTTTCATGTTCAATTCCTTTCTTAATATTTCATTTTTTGTATGGTCTCTTAATAGACAAAACCCAATATAAGGCGCTTATTTCCACATTTTTAATACATCAGAAACCGAAATGTATCGTCATTGAATCATTCTTTTGGAAAAAACCTGCACAGCAAGCAGCAGTACGCCCAATAAATAATGTTTATTAATACTTGCTACTTAATACGGCATATGGGTATTCCCAAAACAAAAATCCTCATCGCAACAGCAGTCCTACTCTTCCTCACAATAGCACTCGCAGTAACAACCTCCGGTTTACTAACATCCCAACAATCTGTCCCAAACCATGGCGCAGTAACACATACAGTTGGAATCGGATTGTACACCGACCAAGCCGCCACCATACCTTGCACAAGCATAGACTGGGGATCAATCAGTGCTGAGGATTCTAACACCAGAATCATCTAAGTAAAGAACACAGGCAACACAACAGAGACACTCCATTTAATCACTTCAGATTGGAATCCAGCATCAACCAGTTCCATGCTAACTTTAACTTGGGATAAAGAAAACTCTACGTTAGCCGCCGATTCAGTAGTTGCCGCAACTTTGAGGTTAGCGATGGGAGAAGACTTGGGGACAGTTGACAACTACGATTTTAACATCATAATTTCGTGCGCAGCGTAGTAGTTTAGCCAGAATAGAGAAACTAATCTAGAATTTTTTGAAAAAATTAAAGAAAAAATTTTGTAATTTTCTGTTACTGGCTAGATTAGGCTTTTACCAGTTTATATCCCATCTTGCTGCCCATGCCATAGGTGTACGCTAAATTGATAATTAAAATTCCCATAGCATCCAGATAACGCGCTGATTTTAAGGGTCCACAGTCAACTGGGTCAAAACCGATATCACGAGTTAACTGCGCCACCGTCTGTTTAGCTTTCAAGTCGTTTCCAGCCATGAAAGCAGTTAACTGTTCGCCAACAACTTTGCCAGAACTCTGATTTTGCGCAAAAACAGTGTTGAAAGCTTTCACAACTTTTGCTTTAGGAAGCTTTTTCTGGGTTTCTTCAGCGGTCGAAGTTGTGCACCTTATGCTTAAACCATAATCTTCAGCTATAGCGTTCGTTACGTCGATTACAATTTTTCCGTCGGCGTGAGGTTGAATTACTTGTATGGCGTCGTTGATGTTTTCGCGAGGTACTGCCAGAATGATTACTTCGCCCCAACCTGCGGCATCAGCAACTGGTTCGGCAGGATCTCGATGACCAAACTTTACTTCATGTCCTGCCTTGCTTAAGCCTTTGGATAAGGCGGTTCCAACGTGACCTTTGCCGATGATTGCGATTTTCATAACTTTTATCCTCGAATACTGAGCGGTGAGGCAGGTTTTTTAGACGTTGTGACTGTGCTTTGCCTACAACAATTGCTTCCTTGGGAAACAAAGGGGTTAGCGAAGTCACATATGCTCGTATTTGCAGAGAGATTCTTCAGCGATGGTTTTAGATAATCCCAGCGCTAAACTATCAGCTATTCTTTCCCACATCTCAATTTTTTCCAGCGTAAACATGTTCTTTCTCTTATCGTTCAACTGCAATAGCCCCAACCTATTGTTTCCAACACGCAGAGCGATTAACGCAACCGATTCATATCCTTCCCCGTTGCAACGGTTGCGAGTGTTGGTTTGGCGGTCTGCAGCAGTGGTGGTTGCGAGGAGTCGTGTAGTGTCGTTTGCCCAAAAACTTCCCCTCTTTGTGAAGAACTCTTTCGTGGGATCAAACCGTCCACATATGACATTCCCACACATGCATTCGATGACTGGATCGCCCTTAAAATCACAAACGATGTTTCCAGAATCATCTTTCTTGCATAACTTATTTTCTAACAGGACATGTTCAGGCGGAAAACCCATAGTTTCATAATAAGGATAGTCATATCCTTCCTTAAGCCTTATACCAACCGCCTGGCAACCAGATTGTTTTTGAAAAAAATCAACAGTTAATTTAACCAAATCACGAGTACTATTGGCTGCGTTGGCGATTTTTAGAAACTGGATCATAATTTCCCGTTCTGATTCTGCCTTCTTGCGCTCTGTGATGTCCTCAAATATTACTGCAAAGTACCCTTTTTTTGGGCTGTAAATCGATAGATGCAGCCAGAGGTTTAAAGGCTTAACGAACGTTTCAAGCTCTTCTGATTTTCCGCTGCAGGCAACTCGGCCATATATTTCAAATAATTCGGGGTTTGCCCCTTTAATTCCAGGTATTATTTTTAAAATTCCTTTGCCGATGACTTGTCCTCGCTTAAGTCCAGTTATTCTTTCGAAAGCTTCGTTAATTTGGAGATAGATAAAATCTGTCGGCTTCCCATTCTTGAAGATCATTTTGCAATACGCAAAACCGTTAAGCATGTTTGCACATAAGAAATCAAATTGTAGCTTGGTCCGTTTAAACGTTAAACCAGGCGGTTCGTCTGCGGAGAACCATAAATCGTTAAAGTGGCTCTGTGACAATTCTACTAAGCTAATGTTGTTTGAGTAAACTACGAAGCTCTCGGTTCTGTTTTGAGTTTGCGTTGAAAGAAGAATTTCTTTTTCGTCAAAAGTAACCAATGAGAAAGGAGGTAGAATATCGAGGAATCTTGTTTCCAAATGAATTTTTTGTTGCAGACTAATCAGTCTTTTTGTTAAAGAATTGTTCTTTTGTTTTTCTGTTACAATTCTTAGATGTACTTCTTTTCCGATTGCCACCCTATTTTTTACTAGTATTAATTCAAGAAATTGTTCGAGTACCTTTTGACTTGTTATAACGCAGATGCTTTTTTGGGAGTTTTCAATCATTTTTTGCAGCCGATTTGAAAAAGCCTTTCCGGTTGGAACTAAAACAAATTGATTGCCAGTGGCAGGTTGTTTGTCTGTTAAGTTTTCATATTCCTTGAGCAAGTTGGCCGTCTTTTCTTGTAATTCTCGATTTTCTGATTCTTTCCGCTCTATTAATATAGCTAAAACTTCGGGCAAAGGAAGAAGCTCATATCTAGCTGGGGTAGATACAATCTTCTCAAGTAAACCTTTTTTCTCCAGCTCCACGGCTGCCCGATAAGTATCCGGGCGAGCAACCTCGGCAGCATCAGCGATTTCACTTATTGTAGCCACTCCAATCCGAGCAAGCGCTAAACAAATTTTTGCTTGAGTGCCAGTGATTCCCAGACTAACTAAAGTTTTAATGTTCTCTTCTCTGTGCAAACTTGGATTTGAAGTCATTAATCTAAATTAATTGTTTTATTATTTATAATTCTTTAGAGTTCACCTCCATGGAACTCTAAAAAATAATTTAGCAATTGGTGGAAATTCCACCAACACCTGCTTTAAATACATCACTAACGTTAAAAATGCTAGGATGCTGCATTTTTTCAAATAATTTTGCTTCATCCAAAATATAATTTTAGGAAAGGAAAAAAATGAAAATTCAAGAAAAAAACAAAAAACTTGCAATTGCCTTGATTCTAATTTTAGCAATCTCTTCATCCGCAGCATTGCTAACTCCAAACGCAAACGCATTATTCACAACTTCCGTTCCAACACACGCGTGGGTAGCTGTCAGTTCACCCAATCCAGGTTTAGGGCAATCAATCGAAATTGTCATGTTTATGACAGAAATATCGATGGACGCAAACGGCAGCGGCGTCAGTTCAGCCACAAATAACATCGGTGACCTCTTCAAGGGCTATACGCTAACAATCACAGATCCAGAAGGCAAAAACCAAACCATGGGCCCATACACCGCCGACCCAATCAGCAACGCCTACATTCTTTTCAATCCAACAGAATTGGGCACATACAAAGTACAGTTCTATTTCCCTGGACAATGGATAAATGCCACTCCAAGCTCTACAACCGCTTGGCCTGCAACCAACGTCGGAGTCATAAACCTCTACTATCAACCATCCCTGAGCAACGCAGCAACTTTCACGGTGCAACAAGAACCACTTGCATCCTACCCGTCTGCCCCTCTTCCAACCGAGTACTGGTCTAGACCCATAAACGCTCTTAACAAAGAATGGGCTGTGTACGGTGGAGACTGGCTACTAGCCACAGGTAATTCTGGCGGTGTACCATCCCCCAGTTCACCTGCAACTAATCGATACCAGCCTAACGGTCTTGCGCCAAATTCAGGACACATAGTATGGACAAAGCCGATTACAAGTGGAGGAACTGTCTCAGGACTTTTAGGCCAAAACACCTACTATACTGGGCAGTCTTACGAAGTCTACTTTACTCCCATTATCATCAACGGAATTCTATACTACAGCAAACAAACCCCGCCTGCATACGGATACTATGCTGTTGACCTACGCACTGGCCAAACAATATGGTTCCAAAACAACACCTCCACAACGGCAGGAGGCCAATTGTACACCGTCAACGGACTTACCCTAGGACAAACACTACTATACGAAACTGGAAACCAAAACGGCGCACTGGCATATCTTTGGAACTGCGCAACTGGAAGATACGCGATGATAGACGCGACCACGGGCAACTTGATTTCTACCTTTAACAACAGCATAGCTGGCAGCGCATATGCATTCGACTCTCAAGGGGATCTACTTGCTTTCATTCTTAGCAACAACCGTCTGATTATGTGGAATTCAACACAAGCAATCGGGGGTGCCGCGACGAGTGGCGCTGGCGTTCTTGAATGGAGACCCTCCTCTACGACAGTATACAACTGGGCAAACGGCATAATGTATAACGTTTCAATGCCAAACCCAACCTCGCAGTCTTTATACCACCTTGCTTACGACGATGGCGTATTGGTCACTTATAACGACAAACTAAACACAACTGAACCCCTAGTGGAGCTAACTGGCTACGACACAAGCACAGGCACAATGATGTGGCAGACAAATCAAACTGGCTTGTTCGGATACATGTACCTCTACACTAACGGTGGAAACATCGCCGACGGCGTCATGACACTATCAACTTGGGGCGACCAGAAATGGACCGGCTTCAACGATAAAACAGGCGCAAAAATATGGGAAATTTCGCCAAGAGCAAACAATACTGCATGGGCATCCTATGACATGACTTGCGACATAGATCCAAAATTGGATCTTCTGTTCACAACTAGCTACGACGGAACCATCAGCGCTTACAACGTAAAAACAGGTGCATATCTTTGGACATACACCGGACCAAACAGCGGACTCGAAACCCCATACGGTGACTATCCTTTCGGCGGCCTATCAGGTACACTCGAAATGACAGTTGCTGACGGAAAATTATATGCTACAACAGGCGAACACTCTCCTAACTCTCCGCTATACAGAGGAGAATACGTCGTGGCCCTGAACGAAACGACGGGAGATGTGATATTTAGAGAACAAGGATGGTGGCAGTTCCCAGGATTCAGCGATGGCTACATGGTCGCACTCAACGGATACGACAACCAGATATACGCCTTCGGTAAAGGACGAACAGAAACAACCGTAACCACGTCACCAGCCATAAACAACCCATCTAAAGTCTTGATATCGGGCACAGTCACCGATCAATCACCAGGTCAAACATGCTTAGGAATACCTGCAGCAGGCACACCCGCAATCTCAGACGCAAGCATGAGTCAATGGATGGAATACCTCTACCAACAACAGGCAAAACCCACCAATGCAACAGGAGTCCCAGTATCAATCGACGCTACTGACCCCAACGGCAACCAAATTCACCTCGGCGACACACACTCAGACTCAAGCGGCAACTATGCTTTCCTAGCTGACCAAAGCATGCTTTCAGCAGGCGCAGGCACATACACAATCACTGCAACATTTGGCGGTTCAAACTCGTACTTTAGCTCATCCTCAGAAACAACGATGGCATATGACCTACCTCCAGCAGCAACGGCAGCACCATCACCGCAGCCCGCATCAGTCGCTGACACCTATTTTGTTCCCGCAATCGCTGGGCTATTCGTTCTAATCATCATAGTACTCATTGTAGTAGTACTATTGATGGTAAGAAAAAGACCATAAAACAAATAGGGATAAAAAATCCCTTCTCTATTTTTTCATATTCTTTTGCTAAAAAAATTAGGAAATTTTAATTTATTCCTGTTTCTTAAGCAACTTCATAAGTTTAGGCATCAACTCACATCCACGCTCTATGGTGCCGAGGCTGCCTTTAGCGCATTCCCTCTCACAGAACTTTACTGCTTTTCCATCCCCCACGTGATCGCCTGAAATCAGCACCGGAACGGGCGTGTCACTGTGCACTTTCAAAGCACAAGGCGTTGCATGGTCTGTGGTTACGCAGATAAGGTTGTCTTTGAGCGAAATCTGTTTTAGCAGTGGCCCAAAAAAGTATTTGTCGATGGCTGAGATAATCTGTGTTTTTAAGGTGCAATTACCGTCGTGCCCAGGTTCGTCGGGTCCTTTGAGGTGAATGTAGAAGCAATCATACTTTGGCAAGGCTTCAAGAAGTGCTTTTACTCTAACTTCACAATCCTTTTGCAGGTTTCCTGAAGGCGGCGGAAGCAAAGACGCATCCATTCCAGCAAGCTGCGCGATGCCGCGTTCTGCATGCATATCCGCTAAACAGGCAAACTTAACATGGTAATGCTCGTTTATGTTGAAGAATTTTGGAAGCAAATGCCCTGCATCACGAGTTAAAACAACGTTTGCTTTAAGCTTGCCTTCAGCGGCACGTTTTATATTGATGGGGTGATTCTCCCAAAGGTTATGAGATTTTTCGATGAACTCGTTAACGAGTGCCAGCGGAGACTTTGGCCGCTTCCGTTTTATTTGTGGGTTCGCATGTTTGCAACACCATTTCAACTTCAGCTTTTGCGACGCCGAGGCCGTTGACGATTGTGTAGGCGGGGTCGCTGTTGGTTATGTCGCTTGAAAGAGGTTTAGCTTTACTTTTTATGAGCAATACTGCCCTATGCCCCAGGGTGTTGCGGAATTCAAAGGTTGCAGGGTAAGACTCAAGTTTTATTCCTTTGTTGACTGCTTTGCTAAGTTCAGTGGCTTCTTCAGTGGTTAAGCTCCGAGCTACTCTACGATCAAGAATGTTTTTTCCCTCGCCCAACGTGGCAAAGTTGCATCGCAAGGCTAAATCGCCGTCCTTCATCTTCAAGCCCGCACCCGCAGCTTCAATGACGCCTCTGCCTGTGCTGTACTTGAAGGGGTCATAGCCTAAAAGCGAAATAACCGCTACATCACTCTCAGGCGCCACACCCTTCTTCACGGTGTACATCAAACCAGTCTTCCCTGTTTTAGCAAGCGAATCCAAGTTTGGAGTTTCTGCCACTTCAAGGGGGGTTTTGTTGCCTAAAGATTTAATCGGCAAATCTCCCATACCATCTATTGCAACAAAGATTAACTTCAAAGTATATGCCTCATAATGTTAAGCTAACTTGATTAGGCTATTATTTTTTGCATTAATATACCTATTTTTTTAAGGAAAACACCAATCGAATCTCATCTTGAGTCTCATGGGGCGTCGCAATTGTGTTTACAAGATAAACATCGGTTTGCTCAAAAAGTTGTCGGAAAAAGTTTGTGCGCAGAGCTGTTTTTCGTTCGTCCTTTACCAGTAGGTGTGGGTTGCAGAAGTTATGCGCTAACAAGTATTGGACCGCTTCCTCCGCATCCATCGGGGTTACAATTTTTTTGTCGGCTGGATCCCGTTTGAGCATAATTACTTTTTTAAGCGTTGCCATGGGAATCACACCTCCGTTGCCTACTATCCATCTAACGTTCACGATTGCCCTGCCACGTTGGTCAAAAGTTGCCTTATCAACCAAACGCTCGTACTCATTCCATATCTTCCCGATGTCCGCTTGAATGTAAGTGTTCTTTTCAGAACCAAACGCCAAAGGTTCACGACTGCTTAACCGCACAAAGTACCAGTCATCGCTGATTAGCCTCGCCGTTGGAATCCTCAGCAGCCCCCACGAATGAGTTGTTTTTCCAGTACCTGAAGGAGCAATAATCGAAACACCCAAGCAGTTAATGTCAATCATGGCACCGTGAACCGAGTAAATCCTGTGCTCATCCTCCAAAACATCACCTGCAACCGCCAACGCAATGCTCTTAACCCATCCATAATAATCCACGTTAATCAAAAAAGCCGTCTTCGTATATGCATCATACTTTATGCTGAAAGGTTGACCCGGCAAAGATAAAACGATAAGGCGCCCGTGAGAGCGGTTGTTTTCGTTAGCCGTGAAAAAATTATCTTCCCACTTGTTCGTGGTTGCTTCGGAATCTGTTAAAATTTTAATGCAACAACCATAGATTTCCGCCTTATTCGTGTATAGTAGTCTGGACTCGTAGGTTTCATAGAGCCGGTCTTTTTCTTCAGGGCTAATTAATTCAACAGAATAACTCATCAAGAGGACTCCAAAATTAACTCATAAATTAAACCTAATCGAACCATTAAGGTTTTCGTGAAAGAATTGGTCGATGATGAAAAACAGAGCTAAATTTTTGGGGGATGTACAATATTGTCTATTGGAATAGGTTTTATATACAACATATTAACAACACACACTCGCAAAAGAGTTAGCTATAAAGCGCTAAGTTGATTGCTATTAGAGGAGAATTGGAAAGTACAAAGAAGAATATCGAGCAGTGGTTACTCTGCTAGATAACAATTCCCATTATTCTCCGACAATCATGCATAGGTCTAACTCTTTTAGCACTCAAAAAACGAGGAAAATACCATGTTAGGTAGGATACCACCTGCTAAAAACTTGCAAACCGTCAGCGTATTAGTACCAACGTACATGGAAAAAAACAACATTACAGACCTAATCGAATCGATAAACAAGAACCTGTCAGGAAATATCTTTGAAGTCGTTGTGATTGACGACAACAGCCCAGACGGCACCGCTAACGAGGTTAGACGGCTCACCAAAGATTATGCCAATACCAAGCTCATAGTTAGGCCAGGTAAGATGGGCTTAGGCTCAGCCTATAGGGACGGCTTTAGAGCATCGTCATACGAGTACATCGTTGAAATGGATGCAGACATGAGCCACAACCCCCAAGAAATAACAAAGCTGCTCCAAAGCCTAAACCAAAATGACATCGTCACAGGCAGCCGCTATATCCATGGAGGAAATATAGTCGGGTGGAATTGGCGACGAAAACTCATAAGTTGGGGAGCAAACCGCTTCGCCCGCGCTGTCCTCGGTTTAAAACCCAAAGATGTCACTTCAGGCTTTAGAGTTTATTCCAAGGTTGCATTCGAAAAAATAATTACCCAATCTAAACTGAATGGATACGCATTCCAAATTGAGATTCTGTACCTTGCCGCTAAGTTCGGATTCAAAGTAAAAGAAGTCCCCATAACCTTCAGTGAACGCAAAGAAGGCAAATCAAAACTTGGAAACAAAGAAATATTCAGTTTTGCAGCAGCGATGGTTTCTCTAAGGTTCAGGAGGGTTAAAGTTGACTAAAATCAGCATCGGCATCTGTGCTTATAATGAGCAGCAAAATATTGGGCACCTGCTAAAAAATTTACTAACAGAGCAAAACCTCAGAGAAGACAGCGAAATCTTAGTTGTATGTTCTGGCTGCACTGATTCAACACCTCAAGTTGTAAAGCGCTTCGCAGAAAAAGACGATCGAATACGCCTAATAATTGAAGAAGAACGCGTTGGAAAATCGTCGGCAATTAACAAGATTCTTGAAAATTACAAAGGCGAATATGTTTTCCTGATACCTGCAGATGTTATTCCAGCCAAGGAAACACTATCTTTTATGGTTAAGAAAATTTCCGAGGACTCCCGCATCGGCGTATTGGGCGGAAGCCCAGTGCCGATTAATTCTGATGAAGGATTTTCTGGCTACATGAGCCACTTAATGTGGCGAATACACAATAAAACACTAAAGTACCTGGACGATTTGAACTTGGGCAACCACGCGTCGGGAGAATTCATGGTTCTCAGACACGGCATTGTAGAAAAAATCCCAATAGACGTAGTAAACGACGACGCATACATAGCAGTCGAAGCTTCGATGAACGGCAACAAAGTAAAGTACTGTGACGAAGCCAAAGTATACATCAAAGCGCCAACCAACATTCCGGATTATATTCGGCAAAGACGCAGAGTAGTATACGGCCATTTCCGCGTGAAACAATGCACAAATGACTACCCCAAAACCGTTGAGAACATGATACTCAAAGACCCGGCGAAAAGCATCAACGTTCTCAAAGAAGAAATAAAAGAACGTCCTCGAGACATCATAAAATTGTCTGTGGTCATTTTCATCGAAGCGATAGTTAACACACTGGCAATTATTGACTTAGCATCAAAAAAGAATCACACTGTCTGGACAGTTGCTAAATCTACCAAAAAAATCGAGGGCGGCTATTCAACTTGAAAGAATTAATCGTTGATGGCTGGAGTGACTTTAAAGAAATTTTAGTTAAAAATCAACTAATCATATTGTTTAGTGTAGCGATATTCGTTTTAGCACTCGCTCTAAGAGTGTACGGACTTTCTTCAAGTCCAGACATATTCGGCGACGAAGTACTTTACACTAATGTGGCCCTTAACCTGCCTCAATTCGGACATCTAGTTGTGCTTAATTCCCCATGGTTTATTCACCCACCAATGTTTTACGTTTTGCAGAGTATTTTCTTCCAATTAACGGGGATCAGTGGATTAACTCTAACCAATGTATTGACAGGTAGGTTGACATCATGTTTGTACGCTTCGCTGGCTGTGGTTGTGGTGTTTGTATGGATTGCAAAATTTAGTGAAATTAAGGTGGGTGCGGCAACAGCATTTGTGTTGATGCTAGAACCATTCGCTTTAAAATATAGCAGGATAGGCCTTTTAGAGTCTCTTGTAGTGTTGTTTGCAATAGTCGCTTTGGTCTTTTTTTCAAGGGCAAATTCCAAGAATAATCTAAAGAATTATGTTATTGGTGGAATATTTTTCGGTTTGGCGCTGCTGACCAAAGAATTAGCCATCTTTGTTATAGTCATAATTGCCGTCTATTGGTTGCTTGCCAAGTTTGTTGCAAAAATAAAAATTAACGTTAAAGGAACCCTTACTTTCATAGCAACCGGCCTATTCATGTATCTTGGATATGTTATATGGGCGCTCTCAATTGATGCTTCAGATTTCTTAAGCACGAAGTATTATCTTTTGGAGCGGGCACTTTGGATAGTCAGAGATCAAGGGTACACCACCCCAGGTTATTCGGCTTTCACGCCGGATTTCATTTCAACAGTTAACATTTACCTCATCACTTACATTTTGATTGGAATCGCTGCCATCGCTTCGGTTTACTTCTTATTAAGAGAAAGAAACAAATTTACTCTATTGCTAACTTCGTGGTTTATAGGCGCGGTGATCTTCTTTGGGGCTATTGGAGCCCACAATTCACAATTTTTTATTTATATTACTATACCTGCGGCAATTATTGCAGGCTACATGATTGCTAAATTTGCGTTTAGTCAAATTTACCGAAACAAGAAAGTGCTATTTGCAGCATTAATGCTGCTCTTCGTCGTAATTGGTTACAATTCAATGGTTTGGGTGTTTATCGATGGCGGCAATGACACTGCGGTTAGTCAATCGATTAATTGGATCCAGACAAACATAGGGAACGGCGAAAAGATTTGGGTTCCACAGTATACATATCTATTCTTGTCTAGCAACTATCAGATTGTAAATAAGGAAACCTATTCAACCTTAAACTCTATCCAAGGGCAAGGTATACACTACTTCATTACGTCGCCCAGATGGACCTATTTAGCCGACAATTCAATTTTGAATTACATTCGAGAAAATGGAACCTGCATCGCTGTTTTTCAAGGACAATCAACTCAGGAGATCGACATTTATTACGTCTCTAATTCGCCTTAAAAAAGTGGACGGGGTGCCATAAAAGTGAAAATACTTCAACTGACTGAACACTATTTGCCTTTTCTTGGAGGAGTTGAGGTTAACACTCATGAAATTTGTAAACGCTTAGTCAAGGATGGGTTCGAAGTCGAAGTAATTTGCGGAAGAGAGAAAGGCACAACAAAAAACGAAGTTATAGACGGAGTCAAGGTTCACCGTATTTTTAACTTTAGACTTATTAAACTAAAATATGACGTTGGAAGAATATCGCCCAAAATGTTGTTATCTGCCTTAAGAAATGATGCAGATATCGTTCATGCGCATGCCTACGGTTTTTTTCCAACATATGCTTCAGTTTTTTCCAATAAGCCGACTCTAATAACGACACACAGTGATCCAACAGCCAAAATCTACCCATTTGGAGATCTTTCAAGAAATATTCCACTAAGATTATGCGATCATGTTGTTGCTACGACGGAATTGGAAAAGCAGCATCTGATAAAAAGAGGTGTGAGTTCTGAAAAAATTAGTTTAATTCCTAACGGGGTAACTCTTCCACCCCTTAACGTTCCAAAGATAGATTTTCGCTGTAAGATTATTTTGTGTTTGGCAAGATTGGATGCAGCTCATAAAGGCCAAGATATCCTTCTTCAAGCTATGCCAAAAGTTATTTCCAAAGTTCCAGGCGTTAAATTGTGGATTGCAGGCGATGGAAAAGACGAAAAGATGCTGAAAGATCTCACAAAGAAACTGCAAATTAGTAAAAACGTTGAATTTAAAGGACCAATTATTAACCCAACAAAATCTCAGTTCTTAAAAAACTGTAGCTTACTCTGTATTCCACCACGAACGGAAAGTTTTGGGGTTGTTTACCTTGAAGCGATGTCTTATGGGCTCCCCATCGTTACAACCAGAGTTGGCGGAATCCCTGAGGTTGTAGGAGATTCAGCACTTCTGTCCCCGCCTAACGACCCATTAACTTTGGCAGATGAGTTGATCCACATTTTATCTGATGATAAGCTCGCAGAAGGCTTGCGCAAGAGGAGTTTAGAACGTGTAAAACATTTTGATTGGGAGCATATTGTGAAAAAATATGAGGATCTCTTTGAGAGGATGAAATAAGTGCCTAACCGTTTACTTTCCCTTTACAGACTTTATGTTAAGAACATTCGTAAATACAGAGGAGTCAGAGAACGAATTTCTATTACCTTTGGATATTTCCGTGGAACTTTAACAAGTTTTAGATTTAAAAAGAGGGCATTTGTTTGTGTTGGGCGGGGTTTAGATCTAAAAATTGTCAATGGAATCATTGATGTTGAAAATTTCGTTCTTTTGTATCCAAACATCAAACTTTGGTGCGAAGGAATTAGGGAAAAAAGCTATTTGCGAATCGGGCAGGAAACTCAAATAGGAAATAACACGCAAATTCGAGCAGGGGAATTTATCGATATTGGAAAGCGGGTTTTGATAGCTTGGGATGTGGTAATTATGGATAGGGATTTCCATCCTGTTGACGGTTTTGAAGAGCAGATTAAACCTGTTGTGATAGAAGATTACGCTTGGATATGTTGTCGAGCGATTATTTTGAAGGGAGTAACCATTGGGCATCACGCTATAGTTGGTGCGGGAGCAGTGGTTACAAAAGGCGTTAAGCCATATGAAATTGTGGCGGGAAACCCTGCAAAGGTAGTCGGGCAACGACGAATGCATACCACTGAATAAAAAATTTGAAATTTTCTCAAATTTCTTTGGATTTTTTCGACCGACAGCTTGGACTTCTTGTGAGAGCTTTTACGGGAGTTTTCTATAATTTCGATATATATTCGCAACGCACAGACTTTATTAATACTCAAGACGCAATACGTTTTAGACTTAGATGAAACAGAAAGTAATTTTCGCCACCGCATGTATCGTACTTACAATCATTCTCCTGATACCGACATTCATATCGGTTGAAGGTTCAGCAGCAACGCCTAACTTAAGCTCTCAAGAAATGATTGTGAGAGCAGGCGATTTTGACGGAAGAACTTTTTTGGTTCAAACGGATGGTTTAGGTGGATATCAAGCAATAAACAAAACTGATGGCACAATAATTTTTTCGTCAGCAAATGCAAGTTACTTGATAAATTCTCTGATTAACGATGATTCTCACATAGTTCTTGGAGCAGGAATATTTGCCCTAACAAACACAATAGCCAAGCAAACTAACAACGTCTTTATCGAAGGGCAGGGAACCAATACCGTGCTTCTGATTTCCAGCTCAGCTATCAGCGCGTTTACCATTTCGGGAGTAAACGGTTGGGCAATTCGAAATTTGCAGGTCAATGCTGAATCTGGAAATAAAACGTCTGGAATATACGTAACAAAAAGCCGGAATATCCTAATTGAAAATTGCGAAATAAGCAACACATACTATAACGGTATTACAACCCTCTATTCATCCAACATCACAATAGATAACAATTCAATCAACGCGGCTCGATATGGTTTCGGCATTGCAATTTGGAACACCACTAAATCAACCATTACAAACAACAAGGTAGATTTGACTTATTGGTCTGGAATTACTATTTCTGACGGGTCAAATTACAATACGATTGGAAACAACGTTGTTTCTAGAAGCGGTCAAATGGGCACTCTCGGAGACGGCATCGAACTTGGTGCAACTTTGCACTCAGGTGGGACGGCTGGAAATTTCGTGTTCAATAATACTTGTCACGATAATGTTGTAGATGGAATTTCTGTAGCGCAAAGCAATGGCACCGTCGTTTCTGGAAATTTTGTGTTCAATAATGGAGCAGCGGGTATAGGCGTTGAAAGTAATTCTGCAGAGACGCAAATCGTAGGTAATTTAGTGTTTAATAATTCAGCCATCTTTAGGGAAGGTGCTGGGATAGGTGTTACAGGCCCTTTGACGAGGGGCACACTGATTTCTTCTAATTCTGTGTTTGGGAATTGGGAAGACGGAATCTTTCTCTTCAAAAACTCAACAAATACATTGGTTGCTTCAAACGTGGTTTATGATAACGGACAAAAATCAGCAGGCAACTACGATGGGGTTTGTATTGCTTCTTCTAACAACACGATAAATGGCAATAGATGTTTTGATGATCAGGCAGTTAGGACCCAGAGGTTCGGGGTAAATGAAGAGAGTGGTTACTTGAACAACGTTTTGAATGGAAATATTTTTTCATAGACTTAACTTTAAGAGTGGAAATTTTTTGGGCTTTTGGGTGTGTTTTTGGAAAAGTTTAATATGAATCAGAAGAAAAGGTATGTTATAACAAGAAGTTTAACTTCTAATTACCGTAAAAATTCTAAGTAGGTATGGGTGAGGGTAAAATTGAACTTAAAAATATATGCAATAAAAAATGCAAGCCAGCAATTCAACCGCATCCAACTAGTTGTAGTAGACCTCGACAAAAGCAAAAAATACCCATTAAACTTCGTGTGCGTTCTACCACGATACTTCCGTATACTAGAAAAACGCAGCAGCAAATTTGCTAAACTCTTTGGAGAAAAAAGCCTCTGTACAGCCAAAAAACTGTTGGTCGACGCAGCACACAACGAAGATGACCCAGAAATAAAAACAGTTATAACTAAACGCATAAAAGCCATCGATTCAAAGGATTGCCCAGAAACTGAATAAATGTTAAGGTTTGCCTGATTTTAGAAGAAGAGAAATTAGGTATTCATTCTCAACTAAGCCGTAACCGCCTTTTTTTGCGGAGAACTCATCAAGCTTTTTAACGCTGTCAGGTTTCAGGTAAGGCGACGAAATTGCGAAAGGCACAGGTTCCCTTGTGTGAGTTCCAATTCTGATGGGTGTTGGATGGTCAGGCAAGATGGCAACTGCGCAAGGTTCACTTAAACCTTCAAGGATCCTGCCGAGCATCCGTTTGTCTAAGTTCTCAATCGTTTTAACTTTCAATTTATGATCTTTACAGTGCCCGGCTTCGTCGGGTGCCTCAACATGCACAAAAACCAAGTCATTAGTTTTCATCGCTTTTAGGGCTGCATCGGCTTTGCCTTCATAATTCGTGTTATCCAAGCCTGTTGCGCCCTCAACAGTAATGATTTCCATGCCAGCATAAGTTCCAATGCCCTTCACCAAATCAACAGCAGAAATAACAGCAGATTTTATGCCGTATTTTTCTTTGAGTGTTGGCATCGAAGGCTTTTTGCCTCCTCCCCAGGGCCAAATCAGGTTTCCTGGGTGATTTCCTGCTTTTTCTCTTTCAACGTTTACGGGATGTGATTGCAGGATTTTTCGCGACTCTGAAATCAAATCTCTAAGTAACTGGGCTGATTTTTCTGCGTTCGGCAATTTGGCTTTTGGCGTAACTTCCGCAATTGCTTTTCCTATTGCATCATGGGGTGGAATGCATTGGATTTGTTCTGAATCGCTGAAATTGCGTAGAATCAAGAAATGCCGATAATCTAAACCGGCATAGAATTCTATCTGGTATGGTTTTCCTAAGGCATCATTTATGGCTGCTATTAGTTGGGTTGCTTCTTTTGTGGTTATGTGTCCAGCTGAATAATCAAAGATTCTGCCTTCTTTCTCCGTTATTAGGTTGCATCGGTAAGCAGTATCGTTTTCACCGAGTTTTATGCCTCTTGAAGGCGCTTCCAGTGGTCCTCTACCAGTACAATAAATACGTGGATCATAACCTAAAACTGAACAGATAGCTGTTTCTGAGCCTGGAGCCATCTCATCTGGGACGTTTTTGATTAAGCCACTTCTACCTCTTGCAGCTATGGAATCGATGTTGGGTTTGTAGGCTGCTTGAAGCGGTGTCTTGTTTCCCAGTTCAGGTATAGGATAATCAGCCATTCCATCCCCGACAACTAGTAAATACTTCATTTTGCAATGGCTCCCAATTTTTTCTTCTAAGGATATGCAATTTTACATTTATTTACTTATTCAACATGTGAGCATATTTTCAGTTTAATGGAATCCTAATTTACCCGTTTACAACGCTTCCTCAACAAAAACTCAGTTCGAGACGTATTCAAGAGAAGAAAATAAAAATTGTTTAGTTTGGCTATGAGGTATGGGAAATTGATTTCTTTTTGGTCTTGGCTAAAAATATGAGGGGCAAGCCAAGAAAAACGAGGGCTATCACCCAAAGGTTTGGATTATGCAAGGGACCTATAACCTCATACCACACACTAGGGTGGGCACTGTAGCCGCCTGTGAGGTAGTAGTAGAAGGTGGTTATGACAAAGTAGCCGCCTAACCCCATTAAAACTAAACCAACACGTTTCAGGTTTACTTGCGTCGTCCGTTTTTTGATTAGCGGCAGAGCCGTCGTTAAAGCCATGACTGCCACGGCAAGTAGACCAAACAGGGTAAGGCAAAAACTGAACAGGTTAGCAGGCTGCAAAACAAAATCTAATCCATACTGTTCATAGACCTTTGAATATGGAACTGTTATACCCGTCCACATCATGGAAAAGTTGAACCAGAAAACCACAAACAAGTAGCCAAGCCCCGTTAGACTAACCCATTTGAGAATTTCTTGGGTGGGCGCTTCATGGTCGATGGATGCTCGGAGCTTGAGCAGAAGCGGCGGAACCACAAGAACAATCGCAAGACACGGAATCAATGTGACATAGAACAAGAGCAGTTCTGGAGTGTGGCCGAAATAGAACAGGCTTGGGTCATGCGCAATGTTGTAGGCGGCAGCGGCAATTATCGAAGCTATCAAAGTCAGGAAAAAAACAGCTTCGAGAAGCAGAACAGCGCTGAAGCTTTTTCGTATGCGGGGCATTGCTGTGTCTTTTTTTCTCCAAAACAGAAATGCGCCATAAACAGCTAAACTTCCTGCGATTGCGCGGACAATAATCGCTATCGAACCAGCAACGCCTTCACTGCTGTAGAAGAGAACCAGCCACCACCAAGGGTTAGCTGACAGTGAAGAGTAAATGTACTGGTTAGATATCATTCCTACGCTGTCACGCATTCCGCTTGCTGCGTAGTAGAGGGCGTATGCGAAGTAGGTGCACGCGACGATTAAAATCCAAAATTTCCAGGAACCAGCATATTTTTCAACCCATTTTCCCATCAAAGTTCACCATTCGATGAGAAAGCGAGTTGGCTATTTAGTTCTACTCAAGGAACAAACCGTTCCAAAGCTGGAACAGCACCACCCTTGCAAAAATATCAATTTTTTGGAACCTATGATCTGTGGTTCATTTGATGAAAACCAATTTACATCTAAGACAGCGTTTTGGGAAAGAAATGTTTTATAGTCCCCAGCTTTGCGTTGCGGTTTGATGCGGTGATTTTTCTTTCTCGTGTTTTTCTTTTTTCTTGCTGGAACCTTTGAACTTATTGATTTTGACCACGTTATTTTCCACTGTAACCCAATGTGTACTATTGAGATTCTTGTGATAGACAAACTTGTTTACCATACTTGCCAATGAAATAATCGTAACATCGTCCATATTCAGTTCCAAGCCTTTAGAAGTCTTCGATGAACTTAATTTATAGTGGCTAAGTAAGAAATTTGCGAGATTTTCTTTCTCACCATCTAAATCCGCCATGTCAACTTTTACAAGGCTCTTATGTTTAAAAAGCAAGTCTTTCACTCCATGTATGATAGGGAATATTCTATTTATAAAAGCTACTCAGATTTGAGATGGGATAACAACGCCCACAAACAGGGATTAAATATCAAAAGATGGTTTTTTGTGCATATCTTCAACACAATGTGGTTTCAACTTACCAGCCACTTTTTACGTCGATAACCTCAAAATACAATTGACAAAATTTTGTGGACTCAATAGCGGAAAAAGTATTCACAAGCTTCCAGCGTTTTTATTCCCCACTTTCGGCTTCATCGTACCTCGATTTTCTCATCGTCCAAGCTATGGCATGATTATCGGGGTTATTTTATGTTTTCTAAAGGTTGAGTTATTCTGGCTGCTTGAATATGGATTTGAACTTAATTGTAAAAATGCAACAAATTTCTGTTGAGGTTTGGTGGGAGATAACGCATAATAATATGACGCACGTCATATATCACTAATTCATCCACGCAATAGTTGCAGCGACAGTAGCCATAAGTTATCTCTTCTTCAAACGTAAGAAATGACCAAAAACGTTCATTGCCTGGGAAGAACAAGCATAATAAATAGTGAAGTTACAAAAACTGCTAAACTATCTTTCATTCGTTTTATGAATCCGGTAATGTGACTCCAAAACCCTCCAAAAAAATATTTGTTTAGACATATTTCAAACTCTCAGGCATTATCTTATGGATCGGCTACATCCAGGACAAAATACATTATCTTGCTCAATCGAGAAGTTGCAGTAAGGACAAACCGATTTCGAAAAATATGATTGTACCATAGATGTTGTTCCGCTGGGTTGTGCTTCTTTTCTTCTTTTTCGAGTCCTATCGATCCTTCTGGCAAAGAAAGTTGCAGTTTCGAAAACAAAAATAAACGGCGCTAACATGATTAAGCCAGTTACGGGAGTGGGATCGGGACCAAAAATCCAAAAAACCATAAGGATAATTATGTAAGCGAAAAGTTTGTTTCTTCCCTTCAAAAATTTTATGGGCAAAACTCCCACATGTACAAGTATAACAAGAAAAACTGGAATTGTGTAGAAAACGCCGCAAATTACGAACATTGTAAAAATCCAGCTATAGAAATCTTTGATGAAAATGAAGGGTACAGATCCGCCTTGCATCGTAAAGTAAATCAGGATTCTAAATGATATGGGAATTATAAGGAAAAAGGCCATTGTTACTCCCAAAGCTAAAAGCCCGATGAACGACCCTAAGTAGTATCCTAGGACTTTTCTTTCATTTTCGTATAATGCTGGTTTAATGAAGGAGATGACTTCATAGAAAATTACGGGAGATGCTAGAAGCAATCCAATAATTATAGATAGGTAAGCCATGATAAAAACGGTGTCTCCCAGTCCACCAGCGATTAGCGTTGCCTGACTGGGAAGAAAACTCGCCTTAACTTGGAGCATTGCAAGCGAGAGAAGTGGTTGATATCCGCCGATGGGATTAGTAAATCCAGCTAAACTGGTCGGCAGCCAACCAACAGAGACAGCAATAATGACGGCAATAAGCACGACTTTGAACCGTCGGACTAACTCGTCAATATGACTCCAGAAACCTAAAGCCAAATTCTTAAATGATGAAGTTTCGGATTGAGAACTCATGATTATTCAAACCAATTAGACACAGTTTTCGTTGACATATAATTTCTAACTATCAACTCTTCATGCCACCAAGGCGCCGATTTCTTTAACGGAAATGCGCGTAAATTGCTAAGCGTAGCAACAATCACTCTGATGATTTAGCATCTCTCCCACATGAAACAATTTTTTTTGGAACACCTATTCGCCAAAATGATTTACCGTTTAAACTATTTTTTGCCAAGAAAGAATAAAGGCTATGCAGCCATTTATTCGGCGCCTAAAATCTTTACTTTTACAGATATTTCTTCTGTTAGTTGTTCGCGGGTTTTACCTTCTGTGGGGATTCCTAGTCTTTGAGCTGTTTCAAGCAACATTTCGTCTTTGGTCTTTATTGTAGGTGCAGGTTTAGGTGCTTCAACAACAGCAACAGTGTTTGTAGTAGTCATAGTTGTGGTTGCGGCATCAGTGAATTCTTTCTGTGCCTTGGCAAATTCGCCTTTAGCTTTGCCTAAAGATTTAGCAAACTCGGGAATCTTCGCTGGACCCCACATAATGATAACGATGGCAACAACACCGATGATAATCCATTCCAATCCATCAATCATTTATAAAAATCTCCTAAATTCTTCTTTAGTTAACTATAGGCTGGTTATTTTCTTAAATAGATTTGTTGGTGTACATGAACAACCACAACCGCTTGCTTGTCTTGGTTTAAATAAAAGTTTGTTTGATTCAGACAATTTTTTGGTTCTGCCAAATAGCAGATAAATCCACGAAACTTGAAAAAAACCTAAATCATTTTTCAAAAGTTACTGTTTTTTCCATTCCTCAATTAAGCTTATTACAACTTTTGCCTTTGGGCTTTCACCGAACCGGTACATTCGGACTCTACCATAAGTGCGCTCTTCTAGAATGCCCTCGGACTCCAAAACTTTAAGGTGATCACTGGTTGAAGCAAAGCTGAGTTTTAATCGTCTAGCAACGTCGGAAACGTTGAGTTGCCCCAGTTGATAGATGAGCTTCAGGATTTTCATTCGAGACTTTGATGAGAAAACTTCCTCAAGCTCCATAGTTAAGCCCGTCCCCTTTCGGATTGCAGACCTGCACACAACTCCTTCTCCAACTCCGCCGCCGGTATGGTTGGTAAAGATAGCCTTGTTGTGCGTCCACGGGTTTCAGCGGTTGCAACCTCAGTTTTTAATACTCTAAGCTTCGAGAGGTACTGAGCATAGCTGTAGACTTGAGTGTGACCGTTGGGTTTCTCGTCGAATTCTTCGCATACAACTGCATACGCTTTTTCAACATCGGAGAGGGAGACATAGGCTTGCTCATTCTCTTTAAAATATCGCGCTACCGCAAGCAAAAACAGTTTTTCATGTAACCCTAGCCCTGATAATTCGCTTCGGCGTAAACCAGGAATAATACTTGAAACCGCCATGCGGACACACTCAGGCTCCACGCAACCAGCGTCTTCTGCATCGGCATATTTGCCTGATCGCCACAACAATTCAATTCCAAAGCGGGCGTTTCCAGTTTCAGAGAAAGCTAACTCAGAAATCAAATCCACCACGTCCTCAGGCACAGCACCCAACTCAAACGCCATCGCAACACGGTCGTTTAAGATGTCGATGAGTTGTGGCTTGCCATATCTTTCCAGACGGATGATGCTTCGTTGAAGGGTGCTCTTGGCACTCGCATCTAACGGTGCAATCGCAGCTAAGTCACGCATGATAAAGATGAATGACAGCCGTTGCGGCTTGCCCTGCCGCATCTCCTGCAGCCGCGTCAGCTTATACACAGCATCGGAGCCTTCTTTTTCAATTAAGCTGTCAAACTCGTCGAGAGTTAGTATTATGTGGGCGTTTTCTTCATCCAAAACCTGCATAAGGGTACCGAGGATTTCGTCGGAACCATACCCGCGAGCTGGATAATTGGGACGAAAAACTGTGACCGCACTATGCAGAATCGGGGAGAGACTTCCACGGTATTCCCGGCAGTTAACGTGGACGTAACGAAATTTTATGCCCCGTTTGTTAGCTTCTGAGGAGATATTTGCACCGAAATGTTGAGCGAGCGCAGTTTTTCCTGTTCCTACGTCACCGGTTAAGATTACACGTTGCGCCATCTTTTCGGGGCAACGCAAGATAAAATTAAAGAATTCCAGGAGGAGACGGTGCTGGGCTTCGCGGTGCGGCAGCTTCGCTGGGATATAGTTTATGTCAAGTTTGGATTCGTCTTTGAAAACGCTGTCATGCCGCATCAAAGGGTGGTTCCTCAAAGCAAAGTCTTAGTCCGCTCTAAACAATATTACCTTTCAAACACAAACATATTAGTTTGCATGCAAAATCCGAAGCCAGAAACTCAGTTTACCCCTTGCCTGATTAATTCTTTCAGGGGAATGCCTTTCAATAGAAAAATCGCTCCACAATCATGCATAAATAAGAAAAGTAGATTAGATTTTAAAAACAAAAAAAGGAAGAAATATTGTTTTTCTTTTCTGTTGCTTATTGTCGTTTCCTGATTGTAATGAACAATACAATTCCGACGATGGCTATTGCAATAATGATTGCAACGGCTGCACCTAGGATGTACATGTCTGTAGGTGGCTGAGCGGCTACTGGTTGCGGAGAGGCAGTTGGTGCTACCGAGTTGATTGTGAAAGCGGATTCTGCATTTGATGAGCCATAAGAATTGGAGCCTGCGAATGAAGCAATGACTGTGTATGTGCCTGCGCCTGCTGTAAGCATGTCTGGGTTCACTTGGAAGCTATAGAAGCCATTTACGTCGCTGGTTGCTGTGCCAACATTGACTAAGTTGCCGTTGGGGTCGATAACGCTTATCGTTACTGGAACACCGGTTGCATTCGAAGGTTTCACTTGCTGCTCGTAGAGGTACATCATGTATGCTTCTTGGCTAGCGTCAGATACTGCTGCGACTCCACTTGTTAGACCATTTTTCGTTGCAAATGCTTGGGCGCCTGGTGATTGGTCGGTGACTGTGCCTGTGATTGTAAAGCTGTTCCCCGATGTAATGCCATTCTGTGGAGCTGAAACGGTAGTACCGCTTGGTCCTTTACCGATACAGTATATCAAATTGTCATAGTCGCTTGCTGTCACGAGGTATCCGTCTGCTATGGCTGAAGGAGTTCCGATGAAGTCCATGTAAGTGGATAGTTTCCATAAGAGAGTTCCGTCGGTTACGTTGATAGCTCGTGTATATGATTGTCGCCAGAGTGGGTTAGTGGGAGAGTGTTCATTGGACCAGGTGTATATTATTCCATTGCAAATGTCGCCGAGGCTGATTGGCATGTTAGCTCCGTATGCGCTTTCGAAGCTGTAGGGTGCTGCTGAAGCTGCATATTGCCATAGGAAGGCACCAGTTTGTACATTATATGCGTTGATTGTTCCTTGATAACCGTCGGTGATAAGCAGTTTATCGCCGTAGACTGTGGGGGTTTGGCTGTAGTATAGCATTTGGTCGTTTGCGTTGCCGCCCTGAATACCTTCGATTGGACCATACATTAGTTGTCCGGTCTGTAAGCTATATACCCATATTTGGCTTGTTTGAGTACATCTTACGAAGAATACTCCAGCTTGATCGGCTTGTCCGCCAAGGCTGATGCTCCAAGTGTAGTTTTTGCCAGTGATTGGGGCAGTGATGTCTTTCTTGTAATCTAAGGTGGCGGTAAATCCGAGGTTGTTGTTTAATGTACCAGCTAGGTTGGGGTATGGACTGTAGGGGGCTGCGTGTTCGTTTATGGTTACTTTCCAAACTGTAAATACATCAGCTGTTGGGCTTGCGGTTCCGCCTGAATAGGTTGCGTTGATTTGGCTGCCGAAGATTCCGACTGGTTCACGTGTTGAATCTTTTAGTATTGTCATGGTTCCGGGTAGGCCTGAAGCTACAGTTACGTTCATGGTGTATGGGGTTAGGGGTCCTGCGCTAATTGCGGCTAAGGTGGCGTTGTCAACGGTTGATGACCAAGCTCCTGGAGTGAACAAAGTATCATTCATCGTGTCGATTACTGCTCCTACTGGTGGTCTCCATGTTTGTTGTCCAGTTCCTAATGGACCTCCTGGAGGAATGGCTTGTGTCGAGTTCCAGCATAATATGTTGCCAGTGACTGAGTTGTAGGAGTATATCAGCAGGTCTCCTTGCGAATCTGTTGCGCCGGTGCCGGATGGAACGTTATTTAGGGTCAGATAAAGCGCTCCAGTGCTGGGGTCAAGCATGTACCATGTGGTGTAACCTGCGCGGTCAGCGCTTGTGGCAGGTCCCTGTTCCCAAAGGTATGAGGCAATCCCTCTTCCGTTGACATTGTTGATTTCTACCATTTGACCACATGAGAGCTTAGGGTAGGTTTGAGAAACTGAGGGGTCAACGCCGCCTGCGCCGGTGTATGCAGCCAGGGTTATTGGGTTTGTTCCATTGTTGTACCATATCTGTTGTCCGGTGTGTAGGTCTACTGCGTAGAATCCGTAGTGATCTGTTTCAGCGCTTTGAGGTGTGTTGTAATAGATTATGCCGTTCATTATTATGCACCCTCCCCATGGGCTAAGGTAGTCTTCGATGTTTGCGTTTAGAGGTCCATAGTTTGCGTCCGCGATGCCTCCAGGGTATGCCGGCAGTATGGGTCTAGCCCATAGAACGTGAGCACTCATTGGTCCGGTACCTACAGTCTGGATGTTTGACTGTAGCCATGTTCCCTGTAGCCAGTTGCTTGCAAGTGTGTACCATTCTCTGTTTATATCAGTTATCGGTCTAGTCCAATAGTCTGTTGGCAGAGGGGCTTCGAGGTAGTTTGGTACTTGTGTTTGCGTGACAGTGAGGGTACATGGTTTGCTTGTGGCTGGTAACCAAACATCGCCAACGTCAGCTTGTGTGCCGACATAAGGCTGGTTGCCTGCAACTATAGTTGCGCCAGGCCAGCTGAACACGATTGAGTAATTACCGACCTCAGTGGGGGTAAATGACCTAAAGTCACTTGCAATAGCACTACCAGCATCCCATGGACCAATAGTAGTATTAGTTCCGTCTGGCTGCGTGATCGTTATCAAAAAGCCCGGAAATCTTTCACCACTGGTACCGGTTGAGGTAGGCGAAGTTCTGTCAAGCCACACAACAATGGCGGTGGTTTGACCAACCCCGATGACGGATGGTGCACAACTTACGTATGCGTTGGTTGGCATATTAACTGGCGGAGTATGTGACGTAGCGGTTGGCAGAAATATGCATGTGCCTGTAATGGTTAGAATTAGAAACATTGCAATCAAGATAGCTTCATTTTTATTTTTTGAAATTTGCATTTTTTCTTTCTCCTGTATTTATAAGAACACATTTCCATCGGCTGGTTTACTTTTAAAACATTGCAGATAGAGGCTCTACTGACAATCATCGTTTTTTCGCAAGTCTTAAATTAAGAATTACTCATAACATATTTGTCGACCAGAAAATCACTAGGTAAACGTGAATTTTTTATGAAACCAGAAGGAAAAATAAAAACCCTGACAAATCTGGGATTGACAGTGGACCAAGCAAGACTTTACCTTGCCCTTCTCCAATGCGGACCTGCAACAGCAAGGCAACTTGCAGGTGCGTCAAAAATCGCTCGACCCGACATCTATCGGATAATCCCAACTATTGAAAAACAAGGCATAGTTGAAAAGCTGATGACCAGGCCAATTAGATACCAAGCTGTTCCAGCAGCATTGATATTGCCAAACTTGGTCAGACGCAAGGCGACAGAACACACTCTCTTGGCTAAAGAAACTGAAGAATTGCTTGATGATTTAAGGTACAATAAACCAAGAGAGTCTCAAGAGGAAGATACAAACTCTGTTATGGTCTATGGAAAAGATAGTATTATTCAAAGGTTAAAGGTAGCTTTGGCAAGAGCAAGTATTAGCGCTTGCATTGTTACTTCTCGGGACAGGTTTTCCGAGGCAATTCTTGAATTTGCAGACGAATATAGGAAAGCTTTGAGCAAAGGGGTAAAAATCAATATTGCAACGGAGCAACCTATCCAAAGAAAAGCTGCTCTGCAGATCACGCGACGTCTTTCCACGAACATAAATTTCAAGGTCAAATTTACTACTTCGTCTCAACCAGCGGTAATTACTGTCATTGATGATAAAGAAGCGTTTATTACGATGACTGCAGAGGCTCCATTACCCAGCGCCACAGCGTTATGGTCGAAAAATCCAAGTCTTGTAACTTTAGCACGAAGTTATTTTGAAAGTTCATGGATAAACTCTGTCGAATTAGAAGCGAGCGACTAGAAAGTTAAGCGCGAAGCCTTTTGCAAAATTATCTAACTCAAAAATAATTTTATTTACGAGAAGTTTTGACGCTGGAAATGAATCCGCGGATTGAGGTTTTGAAACTTAAAGGTGTATGATTATCAACCCTTCAAAAAAATGAGCCTTCGAATTAGCCTTGCTTTGGATTTATAAAAACAGAACTATGAGCACAATTGTGTACTATTTAGATAACTAGGGTAAAAAATGAAATGGATCGAAAACCATAGTTTGCAAACAAAACCCTAATTAATACATTCAGCAATCCTATTTTCCGACACCGACATGATACCAAAATACTTCTTTTTCACAAAAGGAGTTGGCAAACACAAAGAGCAACTCCAATCATTCGAATTAGCCTTAAGGGATGCAGGCATCCAAATGTGCAATCTCGTCAGCGTATCCAGCATTGTTCCACCAGGCTGCGAGTTAGTGACACGGGAAAAAGGCTTAAAGATGATTCATCCAGGCGAAATCACCTTCGTCGTTATCGCTCGCAACGCAACGAACGAACCACATCGCTTAGTTGCATCATCCATTGGAGTAGCAATCCCCTCAGGCAAAAACCAGTACGGCTACTTAAGCGAACACCACAGCTTTGGACAAACCGACGAAACCGCAGGCGACTATGCAGAAGACTTGGCAGCAACTATGCTTGCAACAACCATGGGCATTCAGTTTGATCCTGAAACTGCTTGGGATGAACGTAAACAACTCTTCAAAACCACGGGGTTAATCATCAAAACTGCAAATACAACCCAGTCCGCTGCCGGCGACAAAAATGGACTTTGGACCACAACGGTGTCTGCAGCAGTCTTGGTTCCTGAAGAAAACGGCAAATCAAAGGAATAAGCAAGTTTTTTTCAATTCTTTCTTTCCAAATTTCACTGTGGAAACTTCTTATTCCCGTCTCAACATTAAGCAGGCGGAAGCGAAAAAATCAGTGAAAATATAGAGTTCCCAAAAACCTTCACTATACTGGGGAACCTAGCCCTTGCATCATGGATTATACTGGATACCGTGGGTTTGTGGCTCGTCAATTGGGCATATGGAGTAATTTTCCTCTTAGCTGCACTCATCGGAATCTATGGCATATTAAAATTCCTCGGCTGCCTTAGACCGTGTTACAACTGCAAAAAATGCACCTTTGGCTTAGGCAGATTAGCTGCTCTGTACTTTGGCAAACGCAGCCTCAAAGATTACAAATACAGCTATCACTTGCCAGTTGCTATTTTCTTCTACATCTTTCTTGGACCATTTCCAGCAGCGGTATTGCTGGTTTCAACCGTCCAAGCGTTCACTATTCTCAAATCTGCTGTTCTGGTTGTTCTATTGGTACTTTCAGTCTTCAGCGCATTAACTTGGCGCAAACCTGCAAACTACCATGCACCTTAACCTTTACCACTAAAAAAAGTCTCCAACTTCAAGTTTTCAGTTTTTTTGAGCACTTCAGCACATACTTTCGGATCCAACGCTTTATACTCCAATCCAAGCGTAACCAGCAGCCGCTGCACATCCTTAGCGAGGCTGGGAGCGGCTAATATAGCACGGACTTCACGGTTTACTTTTGCTTTGATGGGTTCAATGTACTTTGAAAGTTGCAAGGCAGCTTCTTTGGAGGCTGTTTTGCGTTTGACTTCCACGATGACGAGTTTGCCGTCTTTGTCTTCGCCATATATATCTACGAAGCCAGGTTCAACTTTTTTCTCCCAACTAATTGGCTTGAACCCAACTTCAAGTAGTTCCGGCTTAAGCAAAATCGCCCTGTGCATGTCGTCTTCGCTGGCATGCAAAAGAAATTCTCCTGAATCGGACAAGTTAAGGGCAGAAACCATGTAGATTTTGTCGAAGACAACATGGACACTTTCTCGAGGTTTCTGGCGAACCCCACGAACCTCTAATTCACCGTCTTTGATCTGGACTTGGAAGACGCTTCCTGCGGGTTGCCAGTTAACGGGTTCGTACCCGACTGGTCGATGCACAAGGAGCGAGCCGTCAGATTTGATGATGAGAAGTCGCTCGCCGGGTTCAAGCTTAGAGTTTGCTCTACCAGCATAGTGCACGTGGCAGTTGCCTGCGACTACCAGAGTTCGTCTTTGTGCAAAGGCTTTTTCGATGAGCACAGCTGCATCCGCAAGTGTGGGTTCAGTTAATACAGCTATTTTGTTGGGTTGTTGCATCCATGTTTTCGCCAACTATTTTAGCAGGCATTGGGTACATAAGAATTCTTGAAGGATAACGCCTTGAATGGTTGGAGAGATAAGCGCAAAATCATGCAGCGCTACGACATCACATCAGACAGCTACGATGAGCAGTATGCAGAAGAACAACAGAGAAAATATTTGAAGGCAATCAAAAACGTTGATGTGGCAGGCAAATCTGTTCTAGATGTCGGATGCGGGTCAGGATTATTTTTCGAGGAAGTCGCGTCGAAAGCTGAAATAGTTGTGGGAGTGGATGTTTCCCATAAACTGTTGCTAAAAGCGAAGAAGAACGCAAATGTTTACAAAAACACATTTGTTTTGCAGGCGGATGCAGACCATCTACCCTTTAAGAAAGGCTTTTTTGATGCAGTTTTCTCATTCACGGTTCTGCAAAACATGCCCAAACCTGCGGAAACGTTGAGTGAGTTAAAACAGGTTTCCAAACTGGGCGGCAGTCTTGTGGTAACTGGTCTGAAAAAGGCTTTTCCACTTGAAAAATTTATGGATGTTTTGGAAGGCAGCGGGTTAGAGGTTGCTGCTTTAGTGAATGAAGACAATGTTAATTGTTATGTTGCGGTCTTAAACGTGTAGAAATTGCATTCTTAATTGTTTTAGATTACGCGGTTTCTTCTTCTGCATCGGTTTCTTCGGGCTCTTCTTTTGTTTCTTCCTGTTCCGGTTTAGGCTCTGCAGCTTCTTCAGCTTGCTTTTCCGCGTTAAGCAGCATATTGATTAGGGCTTTTTGGTCTACTTCGGCGCGTGTTCGCCAATCTAAAAACAGTTGTCCTTTCTCATCCTGCATTAGATAGCCGTAGCGGATATAGCGGTCAAGGTTTGAGCCGATTTTCCAATTCGGCATCTTTTCGCCCAACAGTTTTTCGACATCTTTGCGTGATACTTGCCCTTTTTTGCTGATAATATATGAGATTGTTATTGCTAAACCCGCTAAATCGTCAATGCGCCAACCCATCAATTTATCCTTAGTAACTGAGCCATTCGATAATGCGACAAAGAACCGTGCTTTATCAAGCTCCTCAAGGGTAGGTTTCTCGGGAGTTTTTTCTTCTTCGAAAACAATTTTTACTTGCAAATCAAGTGGCTTGAGGTAATCTTCAACAAGGTCAAGCACTTTGGGATAATCTGAACCCAATGCCTTGTGGAGTTCCCAGCCTTTTACGCCGGGTTTCTGGTGTCTTTTGTAGAAGAGCATCTGGGTTGCTTTCTTGACTTTGCTACCGTAAATACCTTTTTTCTTAATACTCAATCCTGTTCGCCTCGCTTCCATTTTTGCCAAATTTCAATTGAAACCGCAATCGCGACGGATGATGATTGCTCTGTTAGGGCTTCTTTTCGGGGTTTATCGAAAGGTAATACAAAGACTGTTTCTTCCAATCTGTCGATTTCCAAAGTAGCATAACCGTAAGTAACTAGAAAGCTAGTTAGGAATGCACGTTGCACGGTATCTTCAAATGTATTGGCGCCGATGAAATCCCAATATTCAATCTTGCCGCCTACACCTTTTTCTGCGACTTTAACTTTGAGTTCCTGCCAGTAACATTCAAGTTCCTCAGAGAATTCACGGTTACTTAGAACACGCTCTTTAACAAGTTCGTCACGGCTCACGGAACCCATGGCAACTTGGGAAACGTCGATATCTTTCCATCGGTCACCCATCGGAGCCAACGCTTCCCAATATAATAGTCCTTGCGCTAAACTGTGAAGGCTAAGCTGCTCAAACTCGATCAGCGGACTCCAAGCCCCCAAAAAAACTTCAACCATTCCCTGTTTGCCGGTCTGGCGGATTTTTTCTTCTAAGAGGAAGGGGTCGGTGTAGAGTGAGTTTGACCGTTGTTTTACCCATTCGCTCTGCATTTTTATAACGGTTGCTAAGTGGTGGAGGGCTTCTGCGTCAAGTTTTAATTCTTCGGGGTTTGCCCAGTTTGGAAAATACTGGTGGACTATCTTGATGATTTCATCAACGTTCAAAGTGAATGGCTCAACGGTGTGGTTTTCGATGGCTATACACATTTCAATTATGCGTTCCAGCTTTTCTTTGCCCAACTTCTTGTAATGTTTAATGGATTGCATCAGGCAACCTCACGCACAACTGATTTTCCTTCAAGGTTCTGCACTGTTATAACGTTGGCATCTTGCTGGGCAAAAGTGATTTGGCTGGGTGTGATGACGACATATTGGGCACTGGCATCCTTAATCATTGCAACGAGAACTTTAGCTATCATTTCACGATTTTTAGGATCCATGTGGATATCATACTCGTCGACAGCGCGAAAGGGTGAACGTACATGCTGCTGTAAAGCCAACAAGAAACCCATTGTAGCAGTGGTGCGTTCGCCACCGCTCTGAGTGTAAGCATCAAGCGCAACTGGTTTGCTTCCCTTAAATCCAACGTAGATTTCCAATCCAGCGGTTTCAATGTCTTGGGCACTTGAAAGTTTAACTTCACCAGTTGCTCGGGTTTGACTCATAATTTTTTGGTATTCTACGTTTACCCGTTCCAGCAGGTTTTCCATAACGGTGCGCCAAGATTGCATGCGAGTTTTTACTTCTTCTAAAGTCTTCTCGCGGTTCTCAGCCACTAACTGTGCTTTTTCCTTGAGTTCCAAATATAGCTTCGAATAAGATTCGTACTGACGCTCGATGTCCTCTGATACGTCTGCTAACGCGGCTAAGTGTCCATTGGTTAAGCCGATTTCATCTTGAATTTCAGCGTTGCTTTTGAGGACCGCTATTCGTTCGCCTGATGGTTGAGCTTTCACAATAGCGTTGTTTAGGGTTTCTTCGGCTTCCTTGATTGATTTCTCGATATTTTTCATTTCGACCATGGCGTTTGCCCGCTTAAACTCCAGCAAACCAAGAGCTACACGTTTATCCAAAGCCTCAGACGAAATTTTATCCGTTGAACCTTCAAGTTTGAGCATCTTTTTCTGATTTTCTTTGACCTTTTCAGTTGCTTTTTCGATTTGTTCTTTTGCGGTTTCAAGCATTTTTTTGAGGTTCTCGGTTCTGAGCAGTTTAAACTGGCCTTTGCTAGTGACGGATTCCAAAGCTTGGGCTTCGATTAGAAACTGTTCAATCAGGGATAAAGTACAGTCATTCTGAGCGATTTCACGTTCAAGATTCAAGCGTTCGTCGAAGACTGATTTTGCATCTCCTTTGAGTGTTTGTTGAACAACTTGCTGCCCATCCAACTCACTGATAAGCGCTTGCCGGTCGTCTTCGATTTTGCCCAGTGTTTGCTGGTTCTTGTTAAACTTTGCTTGCAACTCTTTGATTATGGCTTCTCGTTTTTCAACTTCTGTCCAAACAAGTTCACGGTCCAAAAATCGCCGTTTAAGCTGCAACTGCTTTTTTTCTTGGTACTTCTCATATTGTTCATGCCAGTAGGCAAGAGTTTGTTGTGCTTGCTCCAAGAGTTTGCTCACAGATTCTTCTTGGCTTAGAATGCGCATAAGTTTGGTTTTGGCTTGAACAACGTTCTCTCGGAAAGGTTCCAGACCAACGGCTGCTTCAACCATACGCAGTTTCTCTACGTTGCTAAGAACGCTAAATTGCTCCACCATGTTCTGATGCATTATGATTAGCATGTTGTCTGGATCTACGCCAAATTTGCCGAGCAAACGTTCAATATCCTGCTTGCTGGCGACACGGTTTTCAAGTTCAAAAAAGTATTTGCCGTCTCGACGCAGAACTCGAGTTAGGAAGAGTTGGTCTTTGCTGTATTTTGCGACGGGACGTTTGTTGCCTTGTTTGCTGTTATCTAAGATGAGGGTAACTCGGGCTTGGTCTTGTCCCCAGCGGATTAAGTCGCTGAGTTTGCGAGAACGCTCCGTATAAGTCTGCCCTAAACCAACGGAGATTGCCAAAAGCAGCGAAGATTTTCCTGCTCCGTTGGGTCCCCCAATTATGTTAACTCCTTGTTTAAACGGTACTCTGGCGTATTCGTAACTCATGAAATTTTCAAGGATAACTTCTTGGATTAACAAGAGTGTTTGCCTCTATTTTGAAGCGTTCACACTATTGAAAAGCGTCTTATTAAAACAATTCCAGACAAAAAGAAGATATCTACCGCACAAAATCCTCTTTCTTTTTCTCTTGTTTACGATAATTAGAGCTTCCTTTTGCCTAATATTTGCCAATTAAATGTATTTCAGCACATATGGCAAAAACTTATTCTGTTGTTCATATTCATGGAGAAGATAAGCTCTTTGACTATACAAATAGTCGATACTTTAGAGCAGGCGGCATCTCTAAGAAGAACAAAGGCATTTTATGTAACTTTTCTACTCAATTTCACCAGTATCTTACGGCAGTTGTATTAATTTCTCCTTTACATTAATTTTAACTATCCAGCTATGCTTCTCAATTTTGGCACTAGAATCGCAGCGTCAGGGCTCCCTATGCCTGTGGGTGAATCCCATCCCTTTGTGGCACTATATCCTATCACATTGTTACCTGTGGGATAGGTATTGTCGCCAGATTTGATGTCATGAATAGCACCTGTTTTGTAAAGAGACTCCCTATGTGCATATAACTCTGGGTTTAAGTATCCAAAGCTATGACCGGCATACTGGCTTGCTATTGCAGTTAGAGCCGCCCAGAAAGGAGAGCCCGCACTAGTTCCACCAACAATATTAAGTGTTGGAGAACCTGGGGAAGCTGCACTTAAGAAAATAATACCTAAGGCACCATAGACACCACTATTGAATGAAACGTCTGATGTGCATCTTCCGTTTGGGATAATAGTGTTGCCTGCTGAATCAGTCAGGGTTATTCCTTTTTGCCAACTTGGCAAAGGAAATAAGGAACTCATCGCTCCGCCTGCTGTGACCATGTCAAATGCAGCGGGGAAGCCGTCAGCAATCATAGCTTGATAGTCATTTCCTGCAATTTCGTACGAGTACTGCACGCCAATATGGTTTTGACCATCCCACGATTTAGTTCCTTCCATAAAACCGTCAGCACAATTCATAAACAGGTTAGTTCCTCCGACCGCTGTTACATATGGGTCTGATGCTGGGAAAAACGCGTTGTTATAGTCCGCTCCGTTTGATGCACCCCAATCGCCTGAACCCGCGAAGACTGTTATGCCGGCCAACGTTGCTAATTTGAAAATTGTGTCTGAGATTCTTACTTCCCGTATTTGACTTTGTCCTGTTATTGCTGATTCTGCTTCACCCCAACTTAGTGATATTGCGCAACCTAGGTGGTGAATTATTGAGTAAAGTACGGCATAGTTTAATGGTCTGT
Organism: Candidatus Bathyarchaeota archaeon; assembly: GCA_963809455.1. Taxonomy (GTDB): domain Archaea; phylum Thermoproteota; class Bathyarchaeia; order Bathyarchaeales; family Bathycorpusculaceae; genus Bathycorpusculum. The sequence goes on from CAWEJP010000005.1 coordinate 127,453, forward strand.
CATTGTTGTTTGGTGCAATAACTAATGCTATGTCAGCGTTAGGTGCGATTGCGTGAACCATATCAACATCGAGGGTTGTCTCGGTGCTCCAACTCAGTTGATTCTGGTCGTTTACGTCGAAGACTGGTTTACCCATGGGGTAATATATGTGCAAGTGATTTTTGATTTCGTTTATTGTTTTCCAAGGTAGGTTTACGCCGTTTGCGTTTTGCCATTGGATAAACATTAGTAAATCTTCATATATTGTTGGGCTTCCGTAGGCATCAACTATGATGACTGTTTGACCTTTTCCTGTGTATCCTGCTGAATAGAGAGGGTTTAGATCGTATGCATTACGTAACTCAAAGACAGTATTAGCCAAGAGACCTTCACCGTAACTAATAGTGGATGCTTTTGGGTGAACTTGGTATTGGAAAGTTGAACCATCAACCCAACTCTTGTAATTTGTGTCAAGGTTTAATGTTGTGGTGTTAGTTGTTGTTGCATTGGAGCTGGGAACAGCTAAAAGAGTAAGCGCTATAAACGTAGTCAAAATTAAGCCTGAAAGTCTACCCTTATTCAAAATGGATACCTCTCCATAGAAAAGGGTGATCAACCTAATAAGTGTATATGTTAACTTACGATTCAATACTCATACACTCGCCATCTCCGTAAAGGAATAATGAACGTTTAACGATAATTACTGAAAAAATCTAATATTTCAACATACAAAAAAGAGGTACAGCTAAAAGCCTTTTATTGTGATATGTACAAATTATTAATAGGTTGAATTCATGAAGTTCGCAGAAATCGCTATCTTACTCAGAGAAATCGTGGACAGGTGCCCGGGGCTTGACGGAAGCACCATAACTTTGATTCCACAAAAAGCCATGTATCCACTTTACAATGGATATCACATTAACATTAAGGCAAACCTTTCCAAAGAAAGCATGGGTAACTTAAGGAAAATTGTAGAAGGCCACGACTTAGTCATGCAGATTAAGTCAGATGCAGTTATAGTTTACGAAACAAGGTCAACCTGAGCTTGGGTTTTGCTGCTTTTACTTAGAACGTTTGGCTTTTAGATAGGTCTTCAACATAGCTGTTTGTTCCGTTGTTCATTGTCTGCTCACTTTTTCCGGTCTTTCTTGTTATAGCGTTACGTCTATATTCAAAATTAACATATTCTAAGCAAGTTAGAGCATGATTTTCACAGAGTCTCGTTTGTTGACTAAGAGTCTTGACAAAAAACAAATAAATTGTTAAAGTAAAATAAGATTCCGCAGTATGAAGTTACATGCCATTTAGGTTTAACAATACAGACTGAATCAGCGACGTTTTCATCGCCTAATAGCCAGTTTAACGGACTACTTAGGAGATGCTAACGTTCTGAATGTCAAAGTACCGTTTTGCCAAAAAGCGCAAACGTTCGGCGTTCTTGCCGTTTTTACCTATTGCGACGCCCTTATCTTTGGGGTTGACTGTTATGACTGCCATTTTTTTGCCATCAGTGCGTTCGGTGACGCGGATTTCTCTGACTGCTGCAGGTTTTAGAGCATTTTTCATGAATGTTGCTGGGTCTTCGCTGTATTCGATGATTTCGTGTTTTTTGCCTGTCATTCGTTCAAGGGTATGGATGTTTCTTCCGCCCTTGCCGATGGCAACGCCCACTTGTCCTTGGTTGACGACGAATATTGCTCGTTGTTCTACTTCGTCGACTATGCAGTCTTTTACGCTTGCACCGCTGATGCTTTCAAATAGGGCAATGTATCGCATTTCGTCGCAGGTAATTTTTATGCCACTCGTTCTTTTCTTTCCTCCATTTTTTTATTCTTGTACCTGAGTTTCCTCGGTTACTTTGAGAATATCTGAATCCCCTGTTTCGCGAATGCTAAGGGCAGAAATAATAAAGAGTTTTTTGCAGACTTCAGCTAAATCCATTGATCCACCTTTGTAGGTTATGACGGGGACTTTAGAGATTTCTCCATAGTATTCTATTTGTTCTTTTATGTCTTTTGGACAGTTTGAAGCTAAAACAATCATCTTAGCTTTGCCGGTTTTGGCGTTTTGCAATGCAACATTGGTTCCAAAGGATACCTTTCCTGTTTTCACTGCAGACGCTAATGCTTTATCTATGTCTATCATGCTTCTGTTTTTCCTCCATCTTTTTCTTGAATTTCAAATGTTGACATGTACAGTTCAACTAAGCCTGTGCCGATTGGTATTGATTGCCCAACTATAACGTTTTCTGTTACACCTGCTAAAGGATCACTTTCACCTTTGACGGCGGCTTCAACAATGTTTGGAACTGTGATTTCGAATGCGGCGCGCGCGAGAACACTGGCTTTTTTGCCGCTGATTCCGTGTCTGCCGATTTGCTGTACGTCGCCTGTGGTAGTCATCATGTCTGCTACGAGCATTACGTGTCGAACGTCAACGTCTAAGCCTTGGTCTTCGAGGACTCCTTTGGCTTCGTGTACAAGTGCGTTTCTCGATGCTTCGACGCCGAGGGTTTTAGCGATTTCGTGAATGTTGTTGGTGGTTGTTCGTGAAGTATCAACGCCTATGACTTCTAGGACTTTTGAGAGGTTTGAGCCGTCAGTGCGTATTACCCATTCACCGTTCTCTTCAGTAACTAGGACACGTTTAATGTCTGGAACACCTTTAACTTGGTAATCCTGGAACCTTGGCTAAGCATACGTTTTAGTTGTTCAGCTTTCTTAGGTTTAATCTCGACAGTTGTGTCTGTGACTGTTACGGTTGCGTTTTGCAGTTCCATACGTTCTTTTAAGCTCATCCATCGTTATGGCTCTGTCATCCATCATCTGTTTGTTTAATTCGATGATTATTGCTTCGCGAACTGGGTCTTCGTAGATTGCTGAAGCCAAGTTTTCGACTGAAGTGTAGATAATGTTGCGTGCGACTTCAACTGCACCTTCTTTGCTCTTTGCGTGGTCGCCTTTTAGGTAGATGGTCATGATTGGGGTTGAGGGAATTCTGCGTGCGTCGACGATTTCGATTAGTCGTGGTAAACCTAAGGTGACGTTTTGTTCTTTGACACCTGCATAGTGGAAGGTTCTAAGAGTCATCTGTGTGCCTGGTTCACCGATTGATTGAGCTGCAACGATACCGACTGCTTCTCCTGGCTCCATTAAGGGCACGTTTGTATTGTTCAGCTGTTTGGGTTGCTGCTTTTGTTACGCTTTTTGCTGTGAGTTTGTTCTTTGCAAAGTTTGTTTTAAGCTGGTTTAGCAGGATAGGGGTTATTTGGTTTTCAACGTTCTTAAGTTGCTTTTTAATGTGTTCTGCTGATGCGATTTCGCCTTTTTCTTCGCCGAGTTTTAATCTGGTCGATTAGTCGGTTGACGTTAACTGCTTTGCCGTGGTCACTTTTTGCTGGGTCCACGCCGTCTTCGCCATACCGGAATTGTATGATGTCACCTGCGGAGTCACGGACAGTGCTGTCGTATTCTAAGCGAATGTGTTCTAAGGCGTTGATTAATCGTCTTTGCATGTAACCGCTTTGTTGTGTGCGGACAGCTGTGTCGACTAGACCTTCTCTGCCACCCATAGCGTGGAAGAAAAATTCGATTGCGTCTAAGCCAGTTTGGTAAGAGTTATAGACGAAGCCTCTTGCTCTTGGGCTTGGGTCGCCATCAACGAAGTGGGGCAGTGCTCGTCCAGCATATCCTCTTAGGATACGTTTGCCTCGGACTGATTGTTGACCAACACAAGCGGCCATTTGACCGATGTTTAAACTTGAGCCTCTTGCACCAGCACGGGTCATGACGATGCCTGCGTTTTCCAATGTGAAGTCTTCATCTGCTATTTTGCCTGATTCGTCTCTGGCTACTGCAAGTTCATGCATAACATAGATTTCGAATGATTCCTCGAGTGTTTGTCCTGGCAAGCGTGGTAAGGTTCCGTTGCGGAAGTTTTCGATGTGTTCGTCGATTTTCTTTTGGATGCGGTCCATTGTTTTTGCCATGCGGCTGCGAGCTCTTGGCGAGAGAACCAGTTGGTCGTAGGTGTAACTGAAACCTCGCATCGAGATGAATTGTTTGAGTAAGTGTGTGACTTTGTTTAGGAATTCTCGTCCGGCTTGTGTGCCGTAGTCTTTGATGATTCTGTGAAGCAAGCTTTCGGATTGTTCAGAGCCGATTGAACGTCTGTCGATGATGCCTGAGACAAGTTGACCGTTCTTGACAACTACGTAAGCGTCGTGTTTGCATTCTTCTTCTTCGCATTTTGTGCAACCTTGGCAAATGTTAGCTTTCAGTGAGTAATTGAGTGTTTTGGGCAGGTATAAGCTGAAGATTTGTTTGCCTGACCACATGGGTTCGGGTGTCGTAATTTCTGGTTCTGGTACGGGCCCGGTATAGTTTGTGGCAGTAAGGAGTCGGTTAACTTGGCTTCTTGTTAGGAAGTTGCTTCTTCTTGTGAAGTAGTATGCGCTTGTGATGAAGTCTCTGATGGCGCCGATGATTGGTCCGCCGAATCTGGGTGAGAGGATTTGGTCTTGCACCTGCATGAGCAAGAGTGCTTCGGTTCGTGCTTCTTCGCTCTGTGGAACGTGTAGGTTCATTTCGTCGCCGTCAAAGTCTGCGTTGTATGGTGGACAAACGCAAAGGTGCAGTCTAAAGGTCTTGTAGGGCAAAACACGTACGTAGTGTGCCATGATTGACATGCGGTGAAGTGAAGGCTGTCGGTTAAAGATGGCGATGTCGCCATTTTTGAGGTGACGTTCAACTATGAAGCCTAATTCGACGGCTTCCGCGATTTTTGTGCGGTCAACGACGAATTCGAGTCTGATACGTTTTCCGTCTGGGCGAATAATGTAGAGTGCGCCTGGATAGTTTTCTGGACCGTTAATCACGAATTTCTTCATTTCTTCGATGTTCCAAGCCGTGACCTTTTCTGGGACGGATAGTCTCATGGCGACGTCTTGTGGAACACCTACTTCGTTTATGTCAAGGTTAGGATCTGGTGAGATGACTGTGCGGGCTGAGAAGTCGACACGTTTACCTGAGAGGTTGCTTCTGAAGCGTCCTTCTTTGCCTTTGAGACGTTGGTAAGGGTTTTTAGCGCTCTACCGCTGCGGTGACGTGCAGGCGGAATACCGGATGCTTCGTTGTTAAAGTAAGTTGTAACGTGATACTGTAAAAGTTCAGAGAGGTCTTGAATGATAAGTGTTGGTGCACCTGCTTCCATGTTTTCCTTCAGACGCTGGTTGATGCGGATGATGTCGACGAGCTTGTGAGTTAAGTCATCTTCTGAGCGAATACCTGATTCCAGCGTGATTGATGGACGCACATAAACTGGTGGAACTGGCAGAACTTGGAGAACCATCCATTCTGGACGGGCAACTTTTGGGTTGAAGCCCAAAATTTCTAGAGTCTTCATCTGAGACACGTTCAAGTCTTTCACGTATCATGCTGGGTGTTAGGGGTTCTGATCCTGCTTCAGTTTGCTCTATGAATTTTGTTGGTTTCTCGAAGGTGATTTTGAATTGTGCTGCTGCGCAGTAAGGGCATTGTTTGGCTTTAATGTCAGTTAGGATTTCTTTGTAAATTTCATCTGGAATCGTTCCTAAGAGCTCGTTGAAGCGTTCAAGTCTTTGGCGTGCTTTTTTGGATGCATCTTCTGAGAGAAGAATGCGACCGCAAGTGCGGCATGTTGCTTTCAAGAGGTCAAAAATAATCTTTGTGAATTCGATGTGGACGATTGGTACGGCAAGTTCGATGTGGCCGAAGTGTCCTGGGCAACGGATGGCTGTGTTGCCGCAGGTTTTGCATCTTTGTCTTGGTTCAAGGGTCCCGAGTCTACCGTCCATTAAGCCTGCTGTAATTGGTGCGCCGTCTTCGTCGTAGGTGTCTGGTGTTTGGATTTCTACGACTGATTGTTTACGGAGGTCTTTAGGTGAGATTAAACCGAATGAGATTTCATCTACTATTTTATGAATTAATTCTTCCTGTGACATGTTATGCCTTCTCCTTTAGTCTTAATTTTGGTGTGATGCATAAGCTCTGCAGTTCTTGCAGCAGAAGCTTGAAAGCGTATGAGACGATGACTGGTGAAATCTTGGCTTTTTCGTCGCATATCTTGCAGACATAACGTCTTTGCTTCATGTCGAAGTAAGCGATTTGTCCGCAGTTCTCGCAGATGTAGAGGGTGTACTTGTCAGATTCTTCCAGCAGCCTGTCTCTTAGCAGCATGGCGGCTCCGTGTCCGATGAGGCAGTCTCGTTCCATTTCTCCGAAACGTAGACCACCACCACGTGCGCGTCCTTCAGTTGGCTGGCGTGTGAGCATTTGTACTTGACCTCTTGCTCTGGCGTGGATTTTGTCAGCGACCATGTGGTGTAAGTTTTTGGTAGTAGACTATACCAACGAATATGTCTGCGACGAATTTTTCGCCTGTTGCGCCGTTGTAGAAGACTTCACTTCCTGTTTGGCTGAAGCCGAGTTTTACTAGGTTTTTGCGTACTTCGTCTGGTCCTTCGTTTGAGAAGGGTGTGCCGTCTCCTGGTTTGCCTCTTGCGCATGCTGCTTTGCCAGAGAGTGATTCGATGAATTGTCCGATGGTCATTCTTGAGGGGATTGCGTGTGGGTTGATTATTAGGTCTGGGACCATGCCGTCGTCAGTGAAGGGCAGGTCTTCTTGGGGAACGATTAAGCCTATGACTCCTTTCTGTCCGTGGCGTGAGGCGAATTTGTCTCCGAGTTCGGGGACTCTTTGGTCTCTTACGCGGACTTTGACGAGTTGACTTCCTTCTCCTGACATCGTAACGAATATGCCATCGACTATGCCGGTTTCGGAGGGGCGCATGTCCACAGATGTGTCACGCATTGAGGGTCCTTTAACTTCGAATTCTTTGTATTCTTCAAGGAATCTTGGAGGACTGATTCTTCCTATTAAGACGTCTCCGCCGACCACTTGGGATTCTAAACCGATTATTCCGTCGGGTTCCAAGAGCCTGTAGTATTGTTCTCCTCGGTATCCACGGGTGCCTGGTTCTGGAACAGTGAATTTGTCTTTTAAGCCACCGAGGTATTGGCGGCATTCTGCTTCGTAGATACGGTAGAAGGTTGATCGTGCTAAGCCGCGTTCGATGGATGCTTTGTTGAATATGATGGCGTCTTCCATGTTGTAGCCTTCGAAGCTGAGCACGGCGACGACGCAGTTTTGTCCAGTTGGGCGTTGTTTGTAGCCCATGACATCCATGTTTTCTGTTTGAACCATGGGGACTTGTGGGTAGTGTAGAATGTGTGAGCGTGAGTCGACGCGGTGGTGGAAGTTTGTGCCGTAAACGCCGAGGGCTTGTTTTGCCATTGCAGCTTGGTATGAGTTTCGTGGTGACTGGTTGTGTTCTGGATAGGGAATTGTTGATGCGCAAATTCCAAGGATTGTGAAGGTTGCAATTTCTACATGTGTGTTTTTTGGAATTATTGCATCGTAGGATAATGCGATAAAGGCGTTTTCTTCTTCTTCAGCATCCAAATACTCAACTAAACCGTTCTTGACAACGTCTTCCCAAGTCCATTCGCCTAAGCCGATTTTCTCAAAGTGTTTTGATCCAAGTTTTGCAACGCCGTTTTCAACGATGATGAGTGGGCGTCTGACTCTGCCTTCGTCGCAGTTTGCGTGGACTTCTTCGGTTTCTGTTTGAGCTTTTGAGAAGTAAGTTACGTTTACTTCTGTTGATATTTCGCCTGCTCTTCGTTTCTGGCGGAAGGATTGTACCATTTCTTGTGGGTTGTTGCAGTAACCGATTATGTTGCCGTCGACGAAAACTTTAGCGCCTGAAATACGCAGTTCAATGCTTGCTTCGTATGCTGGTACAGTGCCCATTTCAAAGAGTAATTGCTTGATTTTGTCTGGGTTTACACCGACTGCGATGGAGGCTGATAATGCGAGGTTTTTTACGAGCCCGCAGTTTGAGCCTTCAGGGGTTTCGTTAGGGCATAAGCGTCCCCAGTGGGTTGGGTGTAAGTCTCGGGCTTCGAAGTTAGGTTGGCTTCTGCTTAAGGGTGATTGGAGTCTGCGTAGGTGACTGAGGGTTGAGATGTAGTTTGTTCTGTCGAGGAGCTGTGTGATTCCGACTCTTCCTCTGCCCCAGTTGCCTGTTGCTAATGCATGTTGGAAACGTTCTGTGATGATTCCTGGGCGCACGGCTGCGGAGACTGTTATGATTGGGCCTTTAACGCCTATGCGTTCAAGCTGATATTTTATGTCGCGTGTTAAATTGCGGAATGAGACGCGGAAAAGGTCTGCGAGCAATGGACCACCAAGTCGTAGACGTTTGTTCTTGAAGTGGTCTTTGTCGTCTGGTTGACGTCTGCCTGTTTTTAGTTGGATAACGCGGTATGCCATTTCGCCTAGGAATATGGCTTTTTCGCGTGCGGTTTTTGTCGCTTCTTCCCAAGTGTGGAAGGAAGTTTTTGTCCAGGGCAGTTTCTGCTTTTTGAAGTCGGTATTCTTCGACTTGTCCGTGGGCAACGCGGTTGCCTATGAACAGGATGGCGTCGTAGGTGTGTCTACGCCGATGGCTTTTTCGAATGAAGCTGATAGTTGGCTTTGGGTGTCGCTGTCGAGGGAAACTGCTTCGGCAATGTCTTTGTCTTTTTCCATGGTTAATGCGCGCATGATGACGACGAATGGGATTTCTGTTGGAACTCCTGGCATGGTGACGTAGATTGCATCGTCTGATTTTAGTTTAAGTTCGATTCTGGCTCGGAAACCAACGGTTGTTGAGAAGATTTTTGCTTGATAAACTGGCGTTGTGCCTTTCTCGTCTATGTCAACGATAACACGGTTAGGCGCCAAGTCTTCCATGGCAACGATGACTCGTTCACTGCCGTTAACAACAAAGTATCCGCCTGGATCATCTGGGTCTTCTCCAGCTGAAATGAGCTCTTCTTTGCTGAGTTGGCTGAGGAAGCAAAGTTTGCTCTTCAGCATAACAGGGATGTTGCCGATGTAAACAAGTTCAGTGTCCTGTTCTCTTCCGTCCACAACGGGAGTCATTTCTAATGCTATGGGTGCAGAATACGCCAAGTTGCGTAGTCTGGCTTCCATCGGGTAAATTTCATGTTTTGTTCCATCTACTTCAGTGGCGTATGGACCAGTTATGCGAGATTGGGGGTCTATAACCCAGATTTGTCCGAGCTTCACTTTGTAGGGGCTTTCGGGAACTTCAATGGGGATTTCAGCGACTTCATCCACGACTTCTTGGAGTCCATGGTCGATGAATTCGTTGTAACTGTCAAGATGCTGACGAACTAGGCCTTTCTCGTTGAAGAAAGTTTTCAAAAGATAATGGATATCTTCTTTTTGTACATTAGTCAAGTTTTCAGTTCTCCCATAAATTTAAGATATAAGGATGCCTGTGAGTTTTGGTTAATTGTGTTTTCACTTTTTCATTTCCTCCGATGCTGGATAGTTCCAACTCGAAAAAGGGTCAACTAACTTTTCTAAGAGCACAAACACAAGCCGCCTACGCTGCATATAAACTTTTTTATGCATAATGAGTCTAAACTGAATCTCTAATAAACATTCATATAGCATCTAGTTGAAAAAACCTTTCGCTTACCGTATGCATGAAAGAAGAAGTTCACTCCTCAAGAGCAAACATTGACAGCTTCAGTTTAGCCGAAGGTAAGATGCTTGGGAAAACTCTCTTTTTAATAAACAAAGGCATTGTCTAAGGCTTCTTTAACAAAGAGTGTAGGGAACCATAGCTTCGTCCGAAAACTAAATTATACTAAAACAAATGAATTCCAACCCATTAATACCTAGCAATTTTGTAGCGATTTCTACCCAGTTCCCGCTTCCTTTTCTCTTGGGCTTCAGTTAACTTGGAATTCCCATTCTTAACCTCATAAGTCGTAGGCTCTCCAACTTTATTTCCAAAGAAATCTCTTTTTTGAACGACAAAATCGCCGTCCTTCCGAATCTTTTGGCAGTCATGACCCTGCATGGCTTGGTCAAAAGCAAAACGGTCCTTAGCAATACTGCCTTTTACGCTTCTTTCTGTTTGGGTGAATCTTCGGGAAGTGTTACCAAAACCCATGGGTTTCTTGTTGGTTGCGGTTTTTTTGCTCAATTAGTAGGACCTTTTGTCTGCATTTGTTGAAAGGATGACTTTTAATCATTACCGTTCGATTATTACTAAATCTGTAACGTCATGACCTATTTTTTTGGTTATTACAGGCAAGAGATTTTTGTCTGATTCGTATCCAATGCTGTTGCGTCCATTTTCAATGGCAACTTTAATGGTGGTTCCTGAACCCAAGAATGGGTCAAGCACGGTTTCGCCCATAACACTAAACATTCGGACTAGCCGCTCAGCGATTTCATTGGGGTAAGCAGCAGTTCTTCGCTCTAATTCACTTGCGGTTTGGCGGGTTCCCTTTAGGCTCCAGATTTGGCTAAACCATTCATCCCGCTCCTTCTTGGTAAAAGCACTCTCATATCTTAAGGTATCTTTTGGTTGGAATTTGCGAAGTTTCCCTTTTCTAAACAGCAAAATAAATTCGCAGTCGAGAGTAACGTATGCATTTGGGGGGAGGAAACCTGAGCCCAAAAAGGCGCCTTTACCCTTGTACGCTGGCTTGTTAGTGGGTTTTTTCCATAGAATATATGGTAGAGTTGTGAAGCCGATTTTTTCGCAGATCTCGGTTATGCGGGAATGGTTTGGGAAAAGTTGGAATTTATGGTTGATACTTCGGGTTGCGTCACCAATGTTAATACACGCAATTCCGCCGTCAACGAGGACCCGGTAGGTTTCAGTCCAAACCTTCGCTAAATAGTTGTGCATTGCAGTGTAGATTTGCCGCACAGTTTCCTCGCCGCAGTCAGCATCTAATTTCTGGAATAATTCTGCAATTTCAGGGTCAGCCTTACCGAAGACCTCATCCCACATCTTTATCATTGGGTAAGGAGGCGAAGTGACCATCAACTGCAAGCTATCGTCAACAATTTCAGGCATTTGTTGGCTGTTGCCAAAGATTATTCTATGCTGGGTCTGCATTGCCTCTAAGTATCGTTACATTGGTGTTTTACTTTTGCGGTAGACGGGAAATGATTAATAAGTCCGAACCCAACCAATTTTGTACTGCAACATAGATGCTACGGTAACCAAGCTAGGTCAAAGGTGAAGGACTCAAGATCTCGACGCTTTGACTCAAGCGCCCAAATGGGAAATCCTTTCCCTCAGGGGTTCGCAGGTTCAAATCCTGCCCGTAGCACCAACCAACCTTGGGTTTTAGGAAAATTTTATTACATCTCAATGCTTGTAAAATGTGACTTTAATTGGTGACTTGATGGTTGGACAGGATTTCACCGATGACGAAAGAAGAAACCTTAGGGCAATAGCCGTGGAGCTGCATGGACTCCGTAAGCTCGTCATGAAACTTGCTGAGACAATTGTGAAAATGAACGACAAGGAACTCTTGAAGAGCCTCAACGCAAGTCAAGATGGCGTTGGAGAAAACAAATTGTTAAATTATAAGGAAAAGTTGGAAAAGCAGATAGACGTTGCCGAAAAAGAATTTCGCTCCTAAAACAAAGCTTCGTCTTCTTTTGAAAAAGATTTTAGTTTTGGGTTCGAGCCAAACATTGAATATTGAGTTGATTTGTAAAGTTTTATGGCAAGGACTTCAACCCATAGCAGAAATGACCCAGTTGTAACGCGCTCTAGCAACCCACGGAAGTCAGAGTTAACAAGCGCAACTGTCGCAAGCCCAAACACCAATGTCACTGCGAAGATGGCCAACGAGAACTTGTCGTAGCCTTTCCATCGACTGTCTTTTTTTGCGCCTCGCCAAAATGAAAGCTCCAAAGAGAAGATTAGAGGAACCACCAGTGCTCCAACGATGAGATGAAGCTGACCGGTCAACGATACGGATTTGCCGCCTATGTCGAGAGGGAAGAAAAGCGTCCAAGCGACACCTAAAATGCCGTTGATCACTAAAGCTACAAAGATTACGTTTCTCGCCCAACCCTTCCGTAGGCCATAGAACATTCCAAGTGCGAAGGGAATATTCAGGATGTTGTAGATGATGAATATTGCGTTTAAGAGGTCGCGGTTTGGGGCGCCTTGTTGGATGAGTTCACTGACGGTTTTTCCGATTTGAGAGTAGGACGGATCCAGTATATTGCCAACTACCAAAGCTGTGATGTATACTATTGGAGCTAATATGCCGCAGAGAGCCAGAATCTTTAGCTTGTTGTTTGATTGCATCATGAGGGGTCACTCCAAATTTAGGTATTATTTGATTTAAAATTTTTGGAGAGGAAATCACTTCTTAAATAAAAATCGGTATATTTAAGTAGCTAAAAAACTCCAGCTTTGTTATTAATTTTAGGAGATAAACCATGAATAACTCAGAGTTTACTAAAGAAATTTTAAACAAGTATTATGACGGTCTGTCAAAAAAAGGAGACTGGCACTCCATGTTAGCGACGGATATTTTACTTACGGGAACAATTGCGAAGGAGTCACGTGGAAAGGAGCTTTTTGTAAATAACAATTTCTTCAAAATGGTTACGGGCTTGAAAGTGAAAGAAATGATTGTGGAAAACGAGTCCGCCTGTGCTGTAGTCAGTTATGACCTCATGTCGCCCAAAGGCAACAGCTTTCAAAGCGAGGTTGCGGAAATCTGGAAAGCTAAAGATGGAAAACTTGAGTCTTTAGCGATTTATTTTGATACGGCTACTTTCCAAAAAGCGATGACATAGGAAAAGGTTTTTCAATTAATTTTTACAAAACCCAGAATAACCAAGCCGAAAGACTATACGTGAGACCAACACTTTGACCACCCAACAAATTACATGGGACTTAACTGAACTTTTCACGAGCATAAATGACTCTAAAATTGATCAAGTAATCACAGAAGCTGAGGCTATGGCGGAAGGTTTTGAGAAGACATACCGAGATAAAATAGCTAGCTTACCACCCGAGGGTTTACTGCGCTGCTTTAAGGAAGTTGAGGCGTTTGACGTTAAATTCAGTGATATAACCTTGTTTTCGAGCCTCTCATTTGCTGCCGACATGACCCAGCCCCAAGCACAGGCACTAAACGATAGAGTAGACAAACTCTCCGCCAACATTAGCAAACAATTAGCATTTTACTCGCTAGAACTCGGCGCCTTAGTCAAGAGTAGGCCCCAAATAATCGACGAACCGAATTTATCTAACTACAAGCACATGTTAGAGCGTGCTCAGCGCCGGGTTGAACACCAACTCTCCGAGGGAGAAGAACAACTCGTAATAGAGAAGGATCAGTTCGGCGTAAATGCTTGGGAGGAATTACAGAGTAAATGGCTCAACACCCGCCTCTTTGAAGTTATGGTTTTGGGGGAGAAAAAGACGCTGAGTTATGGCGAGGCAAATGGATTACTTCCTCATCTTGATCGTGCTACTCGGGAATCTGCCAACCGCTCAATCTACGGATTGCTCGGAAAAGATGGTGAAGTGTTCTCGGCCGCGCTAAGAGCTATTTGCAACGATTGGGTAACAGTTTCTAAAAGAAGAAAATACGCTTCGCCCATGGAGTCCAGTTTAATCAGCAACGACACCCAAGAAGAGATAATTAGCAACTTGCTAAAAACCATTGAAAAGGGAGCAGGGTCTTATCGGCGTTATCTCAAATTGAAAGCCAAACTGATGGATCTTCCAATGCTGGGCAACCATGACATCGTAGCTCCGTTGTCTGATTCGCCAGAACTCAAATTTACATTCCAACAAGCACAAGACTTGGTCACAGAAGCGTACAGCCGCTTCGACTCCCAATACGCCATTGCAGTCAAAGAAATATTTGCCAAAAATCACATCGATGCCACGCCGCGGTTTGGCAAACGCAGTGGCGCCTTCTGCGCAGGCTACTACAACGGCAAATCTGCCTATATCCTTCAGAGCTTCAACGGTACCTTAACTGATGCCTTTACGTTGGCTCATGAATTAGGGCACGCCACCCATGATTGGTATGCTTCGAGAAATCAAACGCTACTGAACATGAGTATACCTTCAACTGTGGCAGAAACAGCGTCAATTTTTGGTGAATTGCTGCTAACTGACCTATTGTTGGAAAGTGCAAAATCAGATGCAGAACGCAAAGCACTTTTGTGTATTGTTTTGGATGAGGCTGGGATGACAACGTTTCAAGTTACGGCTCGGGTTTGGTTTGAGCAGGCACTCTACGCATCCATCGAAAAAGGCGAGTATTTGAATTACAAAACTATCTGCAGCCACTGGACTAAAAGTCGCGACCGCATCTTCGGCAACGCCGTCACATGGTTCCCCGAAATGGAGGCTGAGTGGACCATGAAACCCCACTATTACATGGCAAACTACCGCTTCTACAACTACCCCTACGTCTACGCCCAAATGTTCGTTTACGCGCTGTACGAACGGTACCTGGAGGAAGGCAAAGTGTTTGTGCCCAAGCTCGTAAAAGCTTTGTCGGCAGGAGGCAGCGTGTCGCCACAGGAAATCGGCGAAACCGTTGGGCTGAACGTGGCAGCCCCAAGCTTCTGGAAGGGCGGCTTGAAGGTGTTTGAACGATTCATCTCTGATTTGGAAAAAATCATTTAACGTTAGGGTTGGGGGCTTACTTTTCCAAACCATTTAGTGAACCATTGAAAAAAACTGCCGCATTCATCGTTCGATGGGCAAGTTAAACAGGGAAATTCTTGCCCAGCCGCATTGACTACTGCAATTATTTTTTCTGCAGATTTCTTGTCTGTAATTTTTCTTATTTGGTTTTCAAATTCGCCTGGCAAATCTAACCCTTCTTAGAATCCTAACAGGGCCAATGTAATCAAGATTACGCCGAGGGTAAACGTGTAGGCAGCAAAGTAATAGAACCGTTTCGTTAGCACCAGTTTCTTCACAAGCACGATAGCTAAGTAACCTGCAACAACCGATAAAACTAAACCAATCAAAAGATCAACTGAACTGAAACCGATGCCTTGAGCAAAACTACCTCGCTGTAGATACGCTTCAACAGCCAGGTCACCAATGATCGCTGGGATTGAAAGCAGGAAGGAGAACTTGAAAACCATCTCTCGCTTCACGCTTTGCAACAGCCCACTCGATATGGTTGAACCACTTCTGGACAGCCCCGGAAAACTAGCTGCTCCCTGTGCGGCGCCCATGACGAGGGCTTTGCGATAGGAGATTTGGGTTTTGTCTTCTTTGCCATACTTTGAAGAGTACAATAAGGCAGCGCCAATCAAGAAGGTGATACCAATGATTAGGAGTGTTTGGTAGTTGTCGGCTAAGTACTCATCGTACAGGAACCCGATTATTCCGGTGGGAATGGTGGCGACAATTATGAGAGGGATGAATCGTCCGTATTCTGAATGAAAATCCCGATGAACCAAAGCGGTCAAGACAATTTTGATGTCATGCCTAAAATAGAATATTACGACTCCAAGCGTGCCGATGTGTAGAAACACGTTAAATAGCGGGGTTGCTTGAAAACCAAGAAAATGCTCCGCGATTTTCAGGTGAGCCGTGCTGGAAATTGGAAGCCATTCTGCGAAGCCCTGGATTAATCCGAGGATTATTGTTGTGAGGAGTTGGTCAAGCAACCTTGGGCACCTGCATTTTCCCAAGGGTTAAGTTATTCTTACTAATAGCTTTTGCAGAATGTTGGCGATTTCTATTTTTCATGAACTTGGTTATGGTTGGTTTGTGGCAGTCACATACCTTTAAGAATCATCAACCACCATCAAAACTTGGTTTTAAAAAATAAGTTTTGGCGATGGATTTTTTGGAGTCTGAAAAATCAAGCATTCCTGAACCAAAAAAGACAGCTAATTGCAAATACAAGTGCCCAACCGACAACCAAGAATACGATACACGTGAGGATTATGATGCACACTGCATGGAGGAGCATCCAGGCGGAATGTAAAAGTTGAATTTAAAAATAGAATTTTTGGTGGGCTAAAAAAAACCCATTTACTTCTTTTCTTCTGGTTCTTGGAAGAGTTTTTTGATTGCGCCGATTCTTGCTTTCTGTGCTAGCACGTCGCTTGTTACAACGGTTATGGCTTCTTCGGGGCACCATTTGACGCATTGAGGGCCTTCAGGTTTGTCTTTGCACATATCGCAGACGTAGACAACTTTGGTTTCTGGATGCAGCATTATGGCGCCGTAGTCACAGGCTTCGATGCACCAACCACAGCCGTTGCATTTGTCCTTATCCAGTACGACGTTGCCTGTGTCCTTGGACTGCGTAAGTGCATCTCTTGGGCACGCAGCAACGCAAGCTGGTTCTTCGCACAGTCTACAAGTAACTGCCATGTTAGCTAACTGGTTAACTCGGACTACTCGTATCCGTGATTTGAGTGGGTTGAAGACTTTTTCTTTGGTAAATGAGCAAGCGTACTCGCATATTTGGCAGCCGACACATTTATCTGGGTCGGTGGAAACGAATTTTCTCTCGTGGATCTTTACCATATTTATGCCTCTTTTCCTTCGATGATACCAATGAATTCTTGCAGGCCTAATTCTTTGAGTTTAGCACTGGTTGGAATTCCTTCGACATTCCAGCCACGGGCTTGGTAGTAATCGTCGAGAAGGAGGTCGAGTTCGTCTTGGGTTACGACGGCTCCTTTAGCTGGTCCATCGTCTGTGATAGGTTGATTCATAACTTTCCAGGGTAAAGTGTCGTCTTTTCGGCTAAAGCCTTCGCGGACGTTGATTAATTTGGCAAGAGTGTTTATGCGTTCGCCTGCAATGCTTAGTTCTTCAGGTGTCATTTCGTAGCCTGTAACTAGACTGTAGAGTTTAGCCATGTCGGGGAGTTCCTTATAGAGGGTTCCTTTGGCGTTCTTGCAGATGATGAGTGAATCGATTAATGCATAGATGTCTTCGGCGTCTTTGACGATTTTGCCGCGGCCTTTTTCAGCTTTCATACGGTCAACTTTACCCTTTAAGTCAACCGTGTAAGCACCGCTTCGGTTTTGGTCTGCTCCACGGAACGAAACAGCAGAGGCTAAAGCGGCAGTTTTTAGGCAACGTAAATCGTAGCCTGACACTTCTAAACCTTTAATTTGCAGGGCAAGCTCGCTTGAGTTTTTGCCGATTTTTTCTGCAGCAACTTTTACGCCGTCTGCGAGCATATCACCGATTCCTTCGCGTTTCCCGATTTTTTCGATAAGTTGTACGAGTGCGTCTGCGTTTCCGAAGTGGGCATCTAATCCGCCGAGGTCTTCGTGTGTTAAGATGCCCTTTTCATGGCAGTCCATGACGAAGCTCACGGTTACGCCTGCGCTTGTTGCATCGAGGCCATAGAAATTGCAGAGTTCAGCAGCCTTGATAATTGCATCAAGTTTGTCAACGCCGCAGTTGGGACCTAAAGCCCAAACATTATCGTATTCCATACGTGCAAGCGTGCCTTTGTAGGGACCTTCCTTTATGACTGCTTCATGTTCGCATCTCATAGCGCATGAGTTGCAAGCGATGATTTTCACGATGTAACGCTCGTTGAGTGTTTCGGCGCTGACTTTTTCAGCGTTCTCAAAATGTGCGTTATTGAAGTTGCGTGTTGGTAAACAGTATAATGCATTTTGAGTCATAATGTTTTCAGATGTGCCCAGTGTGCGGTATTTTTGGGAGGCTGGTCCTTTCATGCGTTCATGGAATTCTTTAACCATCGTCATGAACTCATCAGGTTTTGCCACGGCTATATCGCGGGTTCCTCGGACCGCGATGGCTTTGAGGTTTTTGCTGCCCATGACTGCACCAAGCCCTGTTCGGCCTGCAGCACGGGTTTTCTCGTTAATGATATTGGCGATTTTTGAGAATTTTTCGCCTGCTAAACCGATTGAGGCTACGCGAACGTAATAGTCGCCGAGTTCGTTTTTGATGGTGTCTTCGGTTTCAAAGGGTGATTTGCCCCAGATTTGGGATGCATCGAGCAGTTGGATAGATTCATCGTCGATCCAGAGGTAAACTGGTTTTTCTGCTTTACCAGTCAGAATTACTGCGTCGTACCCTGCACGTTTGAGTTCGGCGCCAAAGGTGCCGTGGCTTACAGCTTCTCCGACAGCGTTAGTTTCTGGTGATTTAGAAATGAATGCGTGTCCGTTGCCGCCTGTCGGAAACATCGTTCCAGAGATTGGCCCAACTGTAAGTACAATCGGGTTTTCTACGCTCAAAGGATCCACGCCTGCTTTTGAGTTGGTTAAGTAGAGTTCCATGCCAAGGCCGATGCCGCCGATGTATTTTTTGGCGACATCTTCGCTTAATTTTTCGGTGCGAGTTCTGCCTGTGGTTAAATCAACATATAAGATTGTTCCTGCGTAACCTAGCAAACCTTGTTCTCTCCAAGAGTTTAGAATATTTAGAGCGGTTGAAGAATATATTAAGTTAATGGGTTCTTTGTTTGAAAACTCATGGCTTTCCAAGCAGTTGCGGCGAGCGTCATGTATAATTAGGCATAACGCTAAAATAGTGTTTTCTCAGGCAAAAACGGTGCAAACGGAGAAAAGCAATATCAGAGCCCAACAACAAACACATATTCAGAGCAAGAGGAACAAGGTATGCAGGTAAACGTCCATTACATTAGCTTAGTAAAATCGTACACAAACACAAGCCAAGACGAATTCATGCTCCCAAACGGCACCGTACTATCGGAACTGCTTGACAAAATTGCCCAAGACTACGGCAAATCATTCACCCAGGAAGTCTATGACCCAGTCAAGAAAGAAATGAAAGCATCCTTTGTTGTAATGGTCAATGGCGTTTTGATGGACCAACTCCAAGGTATAAAGACACCTCTCAAAGATCGAGACAGCGTTATTTTGATGTCATTGATGACGGGTGGCTAAAATCATAGTTTACCTTAAAAGTACAGACCAGCTTATTTCTGATTGAAAAAATGACCAGAAAAAGAATTTCCTTGCTTTACTATAGATTCTCTTTTTCCGCCTCACCTTTCTTGCTATTTTAGAACTCAACATGCGAGTTCTCAGGATCAGCGTTATCATGGTTTTCGTTCACGGATTGGGCATTGCCATACCAATTTACTGGAACTACCATTACAAACGCCCTAGTAAACGAGAAAAGGAGCTGATGATTCCCCAAAAACAGATCAACCACTATTATTATGACCGATGGTACACTCCAGCAATTCAACCGAAATAAATTATCAAATTGAACGAATTAAGAAAAGAAAAAATCATCAGTAAGCTGATGACAATTAATTAAAAAATAATTGTTAAAATGAAAAGAAAGAAAGCGCTTAAAGCGCAAATTCAGTTTATTTTGTTTTGTTGGTTTCTTCGACTGTTTGGAATAGGTTCTTGACTGCTTTCTGTCTGTATTTCTGCGATAATGTTTCTGCGCTGACAAATGATAATGCTTCTTCGGGGCACCATTTAACACATTGCGGTTCTTTGGTTTCGTTGTCGGTGCAGCTGTTGCATGTGAATACTACTTTTTTGTCTGGATGCATGTTCATGGCGCCGAATTGGCACGCGCTAATACACCAGCCGCAACCGTTGCATGCGTTTTCGTCAACCCGGATTATACCGCTATCACAGTCTTGTTTTAGGGCATCTCTTGGGCAAGCAGCTACGCATGAGGCGTCTTCACAGTGCCTACAGGTAACTGCAAGGTTCACCAGTGGACCTAGGCGCATGGCTCGTATGCGTGATTTGTTTGGGTTGAAGGTTTTTTCGTTAACCATGCTGCAAGCATATTCGCATACTAGGCATCCGATGCATTTGTCTGGGTCGGCTGTTACGAATTTTCTGTCTTGGGGACGACCCATCTTAGTTTCCTCCCACAGATGCAACTGTCGCTTGAGGCTTGGCTTCTTTAGCAACTTTCATTGCATCTTCAGCAATGTAGGCTAAATCGCCTAACCCTAACGAGTTAAGTCTCTCAACAGTTGGTATACCATCGACGGTCCATCCTCGTGAAGCATAGTAATCGTCTAAGCCGATTGCCATTTCTTCGTCGTTAACACAGACACCTTTCGCTGGTCCTTCGTCGGGCACTGGGAAATTCTTTATCTTGTATGGTACATCGTCGTATTTGCGTGTGCCTTTGCCTTCCCGTATGTTGAAGAGGCGTGCGAGGTTTTCTATTCTGTCGCCGTCTTGAGTCATTTCTTCTGGAGTAATTGGGATGCCGGTTGCTAGGGTGTAATAGTTGGCTAGGTCTTTCCAGCCGTCGTAGTATGTGCCTCTGCTGAACTTGCAGACTATGAGAGAGTCGATGATGTTGTACATGTGGCTCTCGTCGGTAATCATTTTGCCTCTTCCTTTCTCGATTTTGAAGCGGTTTACTTTGCCTTTAACGTCTGGTGAGTAAGCTCCGTTTCTTAGGTGGCAGGCACCTCGGAATGATACTGAGAATCCTAAGGCGGCTGTTTTTAGTGTTCTTAGGTCGTATCCTGGTAGTTCTAGGCCTTTGATGTGGCAGGCGTATTTGTATGCGTCTCCGCCGATTAGTTCTGCTGCTTTTGCGACCCCTTCTGCGAGGATGTTGCCAAGCCAGCCTTCACGTTTTCCGATTTTGTGAATTATTGCGATTAGTGCTTCTGCGTTGCCGAATTTAAGGTCGATTCCATCGGTTTGTTCCTTTGTGATTACGCCATGCTCATATAGGTCCATGGCGAATGCGACAACGACGCCAATTGAGATGCCGTCCATGCCGTATTCGTTTACTATGCGCATGGCTTCGATAATTGCGTCTAATCTGTCAACTCCGCAGAGGGGTCCCATGCTCCAGAGGCATTCGAATTCTAATCTGGAAGTTGAACCCTTATATGGTCCTTCAGGAACGACTGCAATGTGGTCGCAACGCATACCGCAAGTTGCGCAACCCACGATTTTCTTAACGTAATGTTCGTTCAGGTATTCGCCGCTAACTTTATTGGCGCCCTCAAAAGTAGCGTTGGTCCAGTTCCTTGTAGCCAACGCCGAGAGCGAGTTGAGAACAAGAACGTTTTCGGGTGTGCCCAAGGTCTTGTATTTTTTGGTTGCTGGACCCTTCATACGTTCATGGATCATTTTGATGTATTCTTTAAAGCCTTCCATGTTGGCAACGTTTACGTCTTTTGTTCCTCTTACGGCGACTGCTTTGAGGTTTTTGCTACCCATAACTGCACCCATACCGGTGCGTCCGATAGCGCGGAACTCGTCGTTTATGATGGCTGCGAACCTACAGAGTTTTTCGCCTGCTTCGCCAATGGCTGATACACGAATATAGAAGTCTCCAAGTTCGTCTCGGATTTTGTTATCGGTATCGTTTACGGTGGCGTATTTGAGGTATTCGCCGTTTCGGATTTCCACTTTGTCATCATCAATCCAAAGATAAGATAATTTTGGCGCTTTACCAGTAATAACTACGGCGTCGTATCCTGCACGTTTTAGGTCAGGACCGAAAAATCCGTGAGCTTTAGCTTCTCCAACTCCTCCAGTGGCAGGTGATTTAGAAACTACCGCGTAGCCGTTTCCAGCTGTTGGACCCATGGTACCGCTGAGCGGACCTGTACAGTAGATAATTGGATTGTCTGGGTCGAATGCGTCAGTGCCTGGTTTGGAGTTGTCCATAAGTAAGCGGATACCTAAGCCTATGCCGCCTATGTAGCTTTTAGCCATCTGTTCTGATAATGGCTCGGTTCTTGTTTCCCCAGTTGTGAGGTTAACATGTAATATTTTTCCTGCGTATGAGAACATGCTTTTTTCCTCAATGTTGGTTAATCTTAGAAGGCAAGTGAAAACTATATTAAGTTAATGGCATTTGGGTTTAAAAAACACGGTGAAATACGTCCTGTTTTTTGTTACATAACGCAATTTTCAGCCCCATCCAACCAGCCAGAAAGCGAAAACTTAAACCCGCACGAACCAATCCCATAAAGAAGGCGAAAAAAGTGAAGCGAACAGACAACCTAAAACAAGCAGCCCAAAAACAGGGCAAACAAACCAACTTCGTAATCTTCAACCAAACCAACCTAACCTATTTCACCAACTTCTCAGGTGCAACCGCCCTCCTAATTCCCGAACAAGGCGAATCAATTCTTTATGTTTCAGGCGTAAACTATGAGCAAGCAAAAGCAGAAGCCAAGGGCGTAACAGTTGAGCTTTTGAAACGAGGCGAAAACCTGATGGAGAAAATCGCTAAACAAGCCCCAAACAAAAAATTCTCCGTAGACGCCTTACCAGTTGAAAGTTGGCGTGCTCTGGCCAAGGCGGTGGGCGGGGAGGAAAAACTTGAATCGGCAAATAATCTTATTCGTGAGCTTCGATGCGTCAAGGATGCTGAAGAAATCAAACTTATCCGAGAAGCCTGCAGAATTGCAACAGTCGGCATGCAAACTGCAAAGGAAATAATGTGGCTTGGAACAAAAGAAAAGGACGCCGCAGCGGAAATTGAGTATGCCATGCGCAAGGCAGGCTCCGACGGTGTAGCGTTTGAAACTATTGTAGCTTCAGGTCCAACTTCGGCGTATCCTCATGGCAGCAACCTTGAACGAACCATTCGAGACGGCGACTTTGTCATAGTGGACATAGGCGCAACTCACAAATTCTACCGCTCGGACCTCACCCGAACTTTCATTGCCAGCAAAGCAACCTACCATCAAGCAGCAATCTACGACGCAGTAAAGCTTGCACATGAGAAAGCTCTTGAAACAATTAACCCCCAAATTGCTGCAAGTGAAGTTGATAGAGCCGCTAGGTGTGTGATTGAGAAAGCCGGGTTTGGCGAGTTTTTTGTCCATAATCTTGGACATGGCGTCGGTTTGGAAGTTCATGAAGCACCCATTTTAAGTCCTGATAGCAAAGACGTCTTGGCGGTTGGGAACGTGGTAACGGATGAACCGGGAATCTATGTACCGGGTTTGGGTGGGGCTCGAATTGAAGATACTGTGCTTGTCACGAAAAACGGCGCTGAAGTCCTGACTGTTGGGCCCTGCATACCATAAGTAAACTAAATTAGGCGCTGCAACCTCTTTTATTTGAGAGTGATTTTTTGTTAAGTAACCCAGCAGTCATCCTTGTAGATGTGCAGAACGATTTTTTTACAGGTCCATTGAAAATTAAAAATGTCAAGAACATAATCGAACCCCTCCAAAGGCTCCTTGTTGCTGCCAGAATAAATCAAGTGCCCGTCTTATACAGTATCGACGCTCACTACCCCAGAGACTTTGAAGTCACCAAAAGATGGGGCATCCACGCAATAAAAGGCACCCCAGGCGCCCAAGTTATCGCCGATCTCAAGCCCGACGAAGGCAAAGACTATATCGTTGAGAAACGCACCTACAGCGGCTTTTACGAAACAGGTTTAGAACCCCTCTTACGCAGCCTCTATGAGGGTGAAGGTGCAAAAACCCTAATTTTAGGTGGCTTACATACCAACATCTGCATCCGCCACACATCAGCAGACGCTTTTTTCCGAGGCTACCAAATAGTAATCGCCAAAGACGGCGTAGAAGCCCTTACACCTCAAGACCAAGAGCAGAGCCTAAAATATCTGGAGTACGTTTATAACGCAAAGATAATGGCGACTAATGAGATAATACAGGGAATTGTGAAGTGAGATTATGGCGAAAATATTGGTTGTTTATGATTCTAATTCTGGAAACACGGAAAAAATGGCGTTAGCGGTGGCGAAAGGAGCAGAAAAAGAAGGGGATTTAGAAGTTACAGTGAAAAAAGCTGCAGAAACAAAACCGAGTGATTTGCTCGCCGCGAACGGCATAATCATGGGGTCACCAACATATTTCGGTCAAATGTCCGCTAAACTTAAAGCACTAATCGACCGATCCGAACAAGTCCATAAACAATTAGGCGGCAAAGTCGGCGGCGCATTTACAAGCAGCGGCGGAACCTCTTCCGGGGCTGAAACCACGCTACTCTCAATTGTGCATGCTATGCTTATTCACGGGATGATTGTTCAGGGCAGAGCTGACGATGCACATTACGGAGTTGCGGTTATGGGCACGCCCAGTAAAGAAGATCTTGTCGAGTGCGAGGAGTTGGGCAGAAGAGTTGCAACATTAGTTTTAAAGCTGCATTAATGTTAGCAGCGTTTTTGAGCTAAATTTTTTGAAAGCGCACTTTTCCAAAGTGTTGAAGAATCCATCTTATCAGTTGATCATACCCAAGTGTTTGCATTAAAAGAATGAAGATGGAAAGGCAACTTGATATGCTATAATAATTAATGCCAATAGCACCCAGTTTTTTCATAAATCTATTAACATGTCTGTAAATATTGGTTAAAGGCATTGCCAAAAAGTATGGGAATAAATCCATAGACTTGTTTTGGTTGTTTGAAGAAATGACTTTCCTTTTCCGAATAAGTTTTGAAGTGGTGATTCTTTGATTGATGATGCTGTTGTTGTGCAGAATTGGTTGGTATCATCTTCATCATCATTATCTTCTATGGGTCTGACTTGTGTTTCAGTTAAGGGTAAACTTGGCAATTTGAGTTAATCTTTGATTGTTGCAACCGGTGTGCAGAATGCAGTTGCAGCAGCAACAACAACTTCTAACGTCTGCAGATGTTTAAGCTCCTGTTATCAATTCTGGCTGCTTTAATTGTGTGTAACCTTGTCTTCTTCTCGCGATTAAGGCTCCGATGAGCCCATCTTCTTAATTTATTTTTTTGAGCATGGATTCGTAACCGGATCGCGAAACATTTTTTCTCTACCGATTACGTACGTTATTAATACTAGGTGCTTAGCTAGTAAATGAATAAGCAGCATTCTTGAACTTACTGCGACAACAATAAACTATCTCACTGGAGTGTTATTTTTATCAAAAAAATAGAAATAGAGAAAACAAAATCTGTAAGAAGGAGTTCACTCAATGTCCAAAGTTGAACAATCAGTTATTACAGTCGCTATTGGCGCTTCCGCTGGCGGTTTAGAAGCCTTCAAAGTTTTTCTCGAATGTTTACCAGTCGATACGGGTTTGTCTTTTGTTGTTATCCAGCATTTAGCGGCTGGTCAGGAAAGTATGCTGGCCGATATTCTTTCAAGATTTACCAAAATCCCTGTCCAATTAGTCAAAGATGGGATGATAGTTGAACCAGACCATGTTTACGTTATTCCACCTGGAGTAACGATGACTATTGAAAAGAATGCTCTCAAGCTTACCTCGAAGGATAAGTCCCTGAAACCTATTGATACCTTCTTTGTTTCCTTAGCTGAAGACTTGAAAAGTCAAAGCATAGGAATAGTACTTTCAGGCACAGGCTCTGATGGAACCGAAGGGCTAAAAGCAATCAAAGCTCATGGAGGAATAACCTTCGCACAAACTCCAGATTCAGCCCAATACGGTGACATGCCACAAAGTGCAATTTCAGCAGAAGCTACAGATTTTGTTCTTTCTCCAGACAAGATTGCATTAGAGCTGCAAAAAATCGCTAAAAACCCCCACCTAGCACGAAGTGAAATCGCTGCAAGAGATGAAACTGAACCAAAGGAAGAAAAACCAAAGAAAACAGAGTTAAACACAATATTTACTCTGCTAAAATCTAACCGCAATGTTGATTTTTCACATTACAAAGAAACAGTCGTAAACCGACGTGTCACACGCCGAATGGTAATTAACCACATAGAGAAAATGGATAATTACACAAAGTTCCTGCGGACACATCCAAACGAGTTGGAAGCATTATACAATGACATGCTAATCGGAGTCACAAGTTTCTTTAGGGAACCTGAAACATTTGATGCACTCAAAGAGAATGTGTTTCCTTGTTTAGTGAAGAACCGTTCGGCGAAGGAGCCTATTCGGATTTGGATTCCAGCGTGTTCCACTGGTGAAGAAGCATATTCATTTGCCATAGCAATACAAGAATACTTCGAAGAAAACTCCATAACTGATCTTCAAGTTCAAATTTTCGGCACTGACATAAACGAAAAAAACATTGAAAAAGCAAGACAAGGAATCTACTCAACAACAATAGAAACCGACGTAAACGAAAAACGACTAAAACGTTTCTTCAAAAGCTCCAATGGCAACTACCAAATCTCCAAAACTATTCGAGACATGTGCGTGTTTGCAAAGCAAGACATAACGGCTGATCCGCCTTTCTCGAACATGGACCTTATCAGTTGTCGCAACATGCTCATCTACTTTGATGAATACCTCCACGAAAGAGTAGTGCCTACACTGCATTATGCATTGAAAATAGGTGGTTTTCTTGTCATAGGACAATCTGAAAACATCGGAAAATTCACTCAGCTATTTGAGCCTGTAGACAAGAAGAGAGCCATTTACATGAAAAAGAAAGCCTATCCCATAGTTAATTTTAGGCTGCAAACATCAGTGCGTTACTCAAAGCTTAAAGAAGGCAAAGAAGACGAGAAGAAAGACACCCTTTCAGTGCTAAAAGATGAGGTTGACCATTTACTAGTCACCGACTATGTTCCTGCAGCATTGTTGATTAATTCTGATTTGGATGTTCTTATTTTTCGGGGAAATATTGCACCATATGTATTGCCCGAATCGGGTTTGGCGAGTTTGAATTTAGCAAAGATTATTCGCAAAGAGTTAAGGTCAGAAGTGCAGACGATAATCTATAGAGCAAGAAAAGAAGACAAACCCGTAAAAGAAAACGCCTTGCGGTTTGAATATGCTGGAGAACAGAAAGCAATCAACATTCAGGTTGTGCCGATGCACGTTGAACAGTATGAGGCTCCATTTTTCCTTCTATTATTTGAAGATGTCAGTTCAGCGGCAGCGCTCTTACGCCAAACAATGGAATTAAATATCACTCCTGAAGGCCGGGAAAACGTTAAGGACCGCCAAAATAAAGAGCTCAGGGAAGAACTGGAATCAACTAAACAAACTTTGCAGAGAATTATTGAAACTCAAGAAGCAACAAATGAAGAACTGAGAACCACTATGGAAGAGGCACAATCGAGCAATGAAGAGTTGCAGAGCACAAACGAGGAATTAGAAACGGCGAAGGAAGAACTTCAATCTAGCAATGAAGAACTAAAGACGTTAAATGATGAGGTAAAGAACCGAAATCAAGCGCTTGCCCAGTTGAATGATGACTTAACCAATTTGAATAGAAATGTGGATCCAGCCATTGTCATAATTGATAAAGGTTTGAAAATTAGGCTATTTTCGCCTTCAGCACAGAAAATTCTGAATCTTTCACCATCAACGATTGGATTGCAAATAACGACTATCAAACTAAATGTAATAGTTGAAGACTTAGGCGAAATAATTTCAGAAGTGTCATCAAAATTAAGCGGTATTACCCAAGAAGTGAAAGATGCACAAGGTCATTATTTTGATATGAAAATTCGACCTTATATCACACAGGAAGACCGGTTAGATGGCGCTGTCTTGTCCTTTGTCGATATTGACGATAGAAAGAAACTTGAAAAAGCGCTGCGTCTAGCTGCCATAGGCGAGACTGCAGGAATGGTGGGACATGACATTCGAAATCCACTTCAAGCAATTACAAGCGACGTCTACTTGGCTAAAACAGAATTGGCTTCAACACCTGAGAGCGAGGAAAAAAAGAACGCATTGGAAAATCTGCAAGAGATAGAAAAGAACATTGATTACATCAACAAGATTGTGGCGGACCTTCAAGACTACGCAAAAACAATTGACCCCACGGCTCAAGAAACAGACTTAGAAGCATTATGTAAGGAGTTACTGCATGGGAATAGGATACCTAAAAATATCAAAGTTTCTTGCAATGTCGAGAAAAATGCTGAAACAATCATGGTTGACGGTTCCTTATTGAAGCGCATTCTGGGAAATCTGGTTACTAATGCAGTTCAAGCTATGCCCAACGGCGGAGAACTGGCTATGAGAGCACGCCAAGAAGCTGGCTACAGTGTTATCACAGTTCAAGATACGGGCATTGGCATACCTGATGTAGTCAAGCCAAAACTTTTCACGCCGTTCTTCACGACTAAATCGAAAGGTCAAGGTTTAGGATTAGCAGTTGTCAAGCGCATGATTGAAGCACTAAACGGAACAGTGACATTTGAAAGCAAAGAAGGGGATGGCACAACTTTCATCGTGCGTTTTCCACCCCAAAAAACAAGAGCCAAATTGGCTTTCAAATAAGTTAGTTTCCCAATTCTTGCTGAGCAAAAAATAGCGTTTCAAAGTGAAGCTGTTGAATTCACTTCTTAACCTTTTTTGTTGTTTAAAACAGTTAAGGCTTAGTACTTTACCCGTTTTTCAGATTGTATGAACTAATCCTGACGTACAAGAACTCAATTTGGAAATTAACCATTGATACCTTTCAGATTCAAAATGTTAACATTTCAAGCGGTACCAACAAAGACCCAGAGTAAACAGAGAGTCATTTTGCTAGAAACTTGGCCTTAGAAGTCACAGTTGCGGTCATAATCACAGCGATCCTAACTTCAGCTATATTAAGCTGCACCACATCAAACAGCGGCAACCAAAACATCAACCCAAACTATGCCCCAGGTGCGCATACACAAAGCGTAATTTCGGGGTCAATAGCTCTGAATCCCACCGGTGACTACTTCACCGGTTTTAACGTTCCAGAAAACGCCCTAAATCCAGTTCTCCAAGGAAACTTCACTTCGACTGGCAATAGCACAAATAACAACGTAGTAGTAACAGTATGGAGTCAAAAGGAATTCGTCAATTACTTGAGCAGTCTTAGTTCCAGTCCATGTTATAACAAAGACACGTTCCCCATGACAGCAGGCAACATCAACGTTACTTTACAAAGCGGAAATTATTTTATAATGTTCGGCAGTGGAAGCATAGGAGATAAAACAGTTTCAGTCCAAATTGACCTGACCTATGGGATATAGGTCTTTGATTCATAAAATTTGCTAATCAATTTTTTGTCTGAAAGTTTCTGAAAAAATCATTTCAAAATAGAACCGACAATGAGGTTTACTAAGTAAATAGATTGAGAAGATCGAAAAACGAAAAAGAATGAAATCGGTGTTCTTCCATCGAGTCAATCATGCGTGACTAAATGCTTCATCTGCATTTGAAACTAAATATCCGCTGATAACAGACATGACAAATGAACCAATAACGATTAGCCATGGAGAAGCTAACTGATACATGTCAAGAGACGATTTAATTCCAATAATATTAGTAGCCATTACTATAGTCACTGCAAAAATAACCAACGATTGATTTTTCCTAAGCATCGACAATATGCCAGCCGTTAATCCAAAACCAAACGTCAAGAAGCCAATTGCGATTAAAACTGTCCAGTCAAATCCATGTAAAGTGCTGTCTAATCCAACGATCCCCCAGTATAAACTTATGATAGAAGTGATTGCAAGAAGTGCACCACCTAAAACAGCGTACCTGTTCTGTGTCTGCAACAAGTTGTTGTTTGATTTTCTAAACCTGACAACAAAAAGTGTCAATCCAGCAAAGACAAAAACTATTGCCAGCACTGCATATTCCCATAATGTTTCGTTTGCATTGTGAGCAAAACTAAATCCTGTGTGGGTTGTAACCCATCCTTCTTGAGAGACTCCAACGTGAATATATGCTGTCGGCAACCAAATAGGTACATTTGCCGTGAATATTCCTGCTGAGAGTTCTTCGGCGTTTACACCATTAATGGTCACGGTTGCGTTGTGAACTATCTTTGGCAAGAAGGTTTGATGCGAATAAGTTGCCCAGTCTTGCAAAGTTAAGCCGTCTTCTGGAAGTAACGAGTACGTGACGTTTACTGTAACCGTAGCAGATCCTTTCGTCTCAGCAATATAACTCACCAACGATACATGGAAAGTATCCCACCAGACGACCACAGATTCAGATTGAAAACCATAGATTTTGTTTCCAGAGTCAAGAAGAGTAGGTTTCCATTGGGTACCATTTTGCGTTACCAATTTTGTAGGAGTAAAAGTTATCACTTCAGCGGTTGATGAAGAATAATTAAACGAAAAAACCCCCGAAGTAGTATTAAGTTGAAGAGTAGTTATTGCCCCACTTTTTGAACCCGACACCTGCACAGTAACCGTTGCATTGCTAATTGGTTGACCCGAATTATCTCCATAACTCCATAATGCCTGAAAGGAAACATTCCAATTGCTTCCTACAGGTGTGTACAGAGTCGAGTTCGATGTTGTTGGATTCACAGTTACGTAATAGTTGGATGGATTTTGTGAGACCACGGTTCCACCAAGGAAAGGTAGAACCATAACAAGGGGCAAAATAACCATGAGAGCAATACCCGAAATTAACACTCTTTTCTTGCTCGCTTGTACCCCTCTTCTTTCACAAATAGCAACATTTTCACTAATAAAAATTCCTACCTCTTAAATAAAGAAAGGCAATGAAAATATTGGGACTGATGGGTTTTTATTTTTTTCTTCCTTTATTTTGTCACCTGTTTTAAGCCCGTTCTGCCGACAAGCCAGCGCGCTAAACAGCAACTGTTAAAATAGGACCTGATCAGCACTCAGCGTGCACTAACTAAAAGTTCCGTCAAGCCATGTTAGAGGTCCAGTGTATGGTTGAGTTCCGACGTCAACAATTGTGCTGAGAAACGTTGAAGGCAGTCCAAGCACGTATAGCCCATCTGACACTCCTGAAGTGACAGTGTAGTTAACAACCACTTGATATGTGCTCACCCATGTCACACTTGATTCAGTAACACTCAATCCTGAGCCAGTTCCAAGCGTGCCATTCGACAAGTTAACATTCATCGCGCCAACTGGATCCTCAACCGGATTGAATATCGGCATCGTCAAATTGTTTAAGGCGATTCCCGTGTACGTGACCGTAAATTCACCCACGCTGTTCGGTAACAGAACAAATTCAATCGTTCCCGAGGTAGGATGGACGATCGTCACAAAATCGGTCTCGTTCGAAAAAGTTAATGCCGCGAAGATTGGAGGACCCCCGGCTGAACCACCAGTTTTCTGGGAAGACGTTCCACTTTGGCCGCCAACTGGACCAACAGGTTCCCGGGAAGACGTCCCATTTTGCTTCTGATGCAGGTAGCCAAATTGATAGTAAAGCGAAACCAACATTACTGCGATTAGACCTGCCACTATTACGTAAAGCCATGCGTGTTTCCTAATCCCTTTTTACATCTGAAGATCACTAAACAAAGATGGGCGAACGTCACTATTAATTCTACACTTCAGAACACATTACGTTCACGGTGTCCAACTTTTGAACGGACTTATTTTGGTGTTTTTTGCCTGCTGCTGTAGATGGCGTAGTCTCCTTTGGCTCTGATTCTGATAACGTTTATTCACTGGGCTCGGCTGCTTCTTCTCACCTATTCCAACACCTTCATCAAGTTCCGAAGAGTTAAAAATGCTTTCAAGCAATGCAAAGAAGAAAAGCTTTGGCAGTAGAGTGAATCACAAATTAGCTAAGCGCGCAGGCAATGCATTCTCAAGCTCTAAAAGGATGACCTATTTTTTTGAAAACTAAGGTAATTGTGGTTATAATGCCAAACACGGCTACGATTGCAAGTGTGCAATAAGTAAACTCTGGAACCAAGTGCAAAGCAGACTTGCCCAACATGGCTCAAAACTAGATATAGTCTATGACGACCCAGCTTACCCGTCACTGGAAAATACAGCCAAATATATTATTGGAACCAATCAGCCAACCCCTCCGCAACTCCACTTATAATCGGACTATTAGTAGCAGCCGCTATCTTTGTCATTAGAGAAAAAAGAGACAGCAATCTTCAGTGATAACTAGAACTTAGGTTTAGTAATATTTGCCTGCAACCTTATTTGTTACAGATTGCCGTGTCGCCAAGTTTTTACTGTTTCATAGCAAAAGAAAAATGCGAGTATCATGGTTGCAACCAGCGAAAAAACGTATTCACGGTAAAGAACAGTCGGCTTCATGATTGTCAATTCTATTATTAGGATTGCAATGGCAAATATGGCGTAAAAAAAGTATCTTGGAACTAGAAAACGACTGATCTTGATGCTGTTTTCCAAAAGGAATTTGCTAACGATGAAACCGCCAAGCTCCTTTTTCAGAAGCCCTGCGTCTTCCAGTTTAGAAAGATGGTACACTGCTACTGAAGAGCTACTAAGGTTTAGTGCTCTTTGAAGTTCGCGTGTTCCAACCGGCTTATCGCTTTTTAACAGGAAACGGTAAACTTCAAGGGTAGTTCCTCTTAGCACTTCTTTGGACTCATCGCCAACCAAAGGGTTTCACATTTCCAAATAGAGTGCATCCATGATTTAAGAGCTATCCTTAAAATTTTTCAATTGTACCTGTTCGAAATTTAGAACAGCCATGAGAAAATATAGCATTAAATAACAGCTTGTATGTTTCATGTCAATTGTACAGAGTAAGGTTTGAGATTATGAAACTGCTAAACAAGAAAATGCTTCTAGTTCCTATTCTTGCAGTAGCATTAGCATTCTTGCTAGCAGGGTCGGTTAGTTTTTTGCCCCAAAATGCTTCGTCGAATCTGCAATTGTCTCAGCCTACTTCATTTCCTGGTTCTACGATGCCGCCGTTACCTTCTACAGAACCGGTGTCGCAGTCTGCACCAAATGGGAATATTGCTCCATTTCTCTTTGGTATTGCCGCAATATTTGTTGGCGCAGTTATTGCTTTTTTGTTATTTTCAGAAAAAAGCCTCAAGAAAGAAATCAGCGCATAATACCCGTTCGTTATTTTGGTATTGTTCTAAAATACGAACAGAATGTTCTAAAACGTCGCATTAAGTACCGCCATGCATTTGATTTATTCATCCAAAACACAGGAGCAACAATAAATGAAATGCAAATCCTTCACAGCAGTAATAGCCTTAGGCGTAATCGCTATACTCTCAATATGTTCATTATCGGTAAATGCAGACTCAACCAATCCTTTTTTTGCTATTTCAACGCCGTTGATTTTTACGCCAGCAACACAGTTTCCGATACCAATTACAAACGGCAGTGTTAGCTTTGCTCAGATGGGGTATTATGAAAACGCCACTCTTGTAAATGACACTTGGGTTTTTACCCAGTTGCAGCTTGATTCGCAACAAAATGACTTGCTTTCAAGCAGCCCAAATACTGCAAATCTAAACGTAACTGCACAAGACAGCAACATCACCTTAACTAGTTTCGAACGTCTTCTAACTCCTGAAGGAAGCGACATCAACAATACTGGCTCATGGTTAACTGCGGGCTGGCTAAACTACACGGTGAGTAATGTTGGAAGACAGGTTATTTCATTTCAGTTTAATTTGGCAAATTGGACAGCGATTCCTCAAGATGAAATAAACGGAACCGAAACTTGGCCAATTAACGTTAACGTTTACATTGATGGCAAACAAGCAGATTATGGCACCTCTAGCTGGAATTATACCGACGGAATAATTCCATATGACACAGGACTCATAATTAACGGAGCAACCTCAAACGTCAGCATTCAGTATATGTGGTATCCGGTTCCAGAACCGGCAAATCAATCAACAGACCCAAGTTTATTGACTACTAAAACTTCACCCGAAAACTCCTCAGCGCCCTATATTCTGATAGTTGCTTTAGCAAGTGGAATCATAGTTCCGGCAGTCATATTCATCAATAGGAACCGCTTGAAATCAATCATGTTAAAACCGAAATCTTAGATGCCCTTCAAATCTAAGTAATGTTCAGTTTTGGTTATTAGATAAGAGTGTTTCGAAATGAAACTCAATATACTCACTTCTTGATTTTTTTTTGTTGAGGCTTCTTTGTCTATTTTTTCGACCATGCGATTTGAGAGGGCTATGTTTACTTGGTGTTTGCACATCACCAACTGTAGATTCTTCTGATGTATAGCTGATTTTGTTTTTAACAATATTTGCAAGTGAATGTTCTATTAATGAATTGCACTATAAAATTTATGTTTATAAATCCAGTAAATTAAAGTGACCACAGGATATATCTAAATTGATTGGTTAAGGGCAATCGTAAGTTCACGGTTTTGGTTTTGATTCTCTATTTTCTGCATAAAAAATTTTGGATGACTGCTTTGAGCAATTGGGGTAAGGCTTATATCTCTTAGCAACCAGCCTTACTTTGTAAGGATTTCAACACTTACTCTGGATGGCAAGTAAACATGAGTTTAAGTTTAGGATATTTAACTCAAAAACAAAGGCAAATGTGGGACCTCAAAAGCAGCGGAGTACCAGAAGCAACCATCGCACGCAAACTAAACATAACCAGACAAACAGTCCACCAAACCCTCGACATCGCCAACCTCAAAATCGACGAAGCACTACAAGAAATAGCAAAAATCAACAAAATCGACATCGAAACCCTAAACGCCGACAAAGGATTCCTCAAAGGCTACAGCAGCCACTTCAAAACCCAAGCATTCATCACCTTCTCAGCCAAAAACGGTGTCCAAGTATGGTACAAACATGAAGGCGACTGCGAAAAATGCAACAAACTCCAAACCTGCAGACAAGCCCTGCTTGCAGAAGCCAAAGACCGAAACTTCCTACTTCTAGAAGATACGAGCAAAATTTTGCCATCCAAACTAGCCGAAGCCCTATTCGCAAAAATAACAGGTGAATAGTATGGGCTTACGTAAAAGATTTAGGAATTTTAGAGATTGGTGTCCCCAGCCGCCAGACCGTTTGCCTACTAGACTGAAACAGTATTCTGTTCCAATCGCTATCCTGCTCACAGTAACCCTTTTCGCTGCTTCATTTTCCATTTTTTACTCAAGCACCCCGTTTGCGGCTGCCGATTGGTCTATGTTCCATGGAGATCCATCGCATAATGGTGTCGGCACAGGCAGTCCAGTGCTTACTTCCACGCTTCTTTGGAATTATACTACTGGCGGCAGTGTGCGTTCGTCACCTGCCATTGTCAACGGTGTAGTCTATATAGGGTCAGAAGACGATAACGTTTACGCGCTAAACGCTGCCAACGGCCACAAACTTTGGAATTACAGTACCGGCGGCGACTCTGGCGTTTCGTCTCCTGCTGTCGTCGGCGACATAGTCTACATAGGCTCAGAAATCTCCGCCGGTTCAAATGGTTATGTTGGCACCGTATATGCTTTGAACGCAGCCAATGGAGCAAAACTCTGGAATTACACTACCGGCAACTATTATAACTATGTGGATTCGTCTCCTGCAGTTGTGAACGGCGTCGTCTACATAGGTTCCAGTGTGGGTTTAGCGCCGCCTGCACCGTCAACATTAGCTATTATTTTGGGTACCGTTTATGCTTTGAATGCTACCAACGGCCACAAACTTTGGAATTACACAACCGACAGCAGTGTTGATTCGTCTCCCGCCGTTGTCAACAGTTTTGTCTACGTAGGCTCCGGGGACGGTTCCGTTTATGCTTTGAACGCCACAAACGGCGTCCAACTCTGGAACTATCCTACGAACGGGGGCGTTTATTCGTCGCCTGCCGTTTTTAACCAAATGGTCTACGTTGGCTCAGGTTTCAACGTTAATGCTTTGAACGCTGCAAGTGGCACAAAAATCTGGAGTTACAATACAGGCAGCAGTGTTGAATCGTCTCCTGCGGTCGTCAACGGCATAGTCTATTTTGGCTCGAGTAACAGCAATGTTTATGCTTTAAACGCCACAAACGGTGACAAAATCTGGAGTTACATTACCGGCAACGGAGTTAATTCGTCTCCCGCTGTTGTTGGCGGTGTAGTCTACATAAGTTCCTATGACGGTAACCTCTATGCTTTAAACGCTACGACCGGCACAAAAATCTGGAATTACGCCAATGGCTTCGGTGAGTCGTCTCCTGCAGTTGTCAATGGTGTAGTCTATGTAGGCTCCAATGATGGCAACGTCTATGCTTTAGGTTCACTAATGGCGTCTTCTTCACCTACGTCGTCCAACACTCTGCCCATTATAATCGGGGGAATAGCTGTAGTCGTTATTGTTGCCTTTGTGGTTGTTTTAATGTTTCAAAAGAGACTGAAAAAAACCGCCACTAAAAATAACAGGTGAAAAAGAATGAGCTTGCGAAAAATAATCAAAAACCTCAGAAATTGGTGCCCACAACTGACAAATCCTTTACCTACAAAACTGAAACGTTACTCAATGCCCATAGCTGCCGTAATCACAGCCACGCTTATTTTCACAGTTTCATTCTTGGTGTTTTCTTCAAGATTAATGTCTCATCCGTCAGCTCCAATCGTGCCCTTAGTCAATTTAGGCAACAGCGGTTCCGCTAGCGATGACTGGCCAATGTGCCATGCAGACCCGTCCCA
This sequence comes from Candidatus Bathyarchaeota archaeon, assembly GCA_963809455.1. Lineage (GTDB taxonomy): Archaea > Thermoproteota > Bathyarchaeia > Bathyarchaeales > Bathycorpusculaceae > Bathycorpusculum. Next base: position 163,600 of record CAWEJP010000005.1, read on the forward strand.
TAGCGGTGTTGCAACTAGCAATCCAGTGCTCACTCCAACACTAATCTGGAAATATACCACTGGCAACTCAATTGCTTCATCACCTGCAGTAAGCAACGGCGTGGTGTACATAGGCTCAGATGACAATAATCTCTATGCCTTCAACGCCACTAACGGAGATAAACTCTGGAACTGCAACATCGGGGGTATTTTTCCTGGCGGTGTAATCCCACCCACAGTTGCTTCATCCCCTGCAGTCTCCAACGGCATAATCTACATAGGATCGCTTGATTACAACATTTACGCTGTGAACGCCACCAACGGCAGTAATCTCTGGAACTACACAACTGGCGACCTGGTTATTTCCTCTCCCACTGTTGTAAACGGGATCGTCTACGTAGGCTCTCAAGACTCCAATGTTTACGCTCTTAACGCTACCAATGGCGATAAGTTGTGGAATTACGCAACACCTTTCTACGTAGGTTCATCACCCGCTGTTTTTAATAATGTGGTCTATGTGGGCTCATGGCTTGGCGATGTTTACGCATTCAATGCCGTAAGTGGTGTCAAGCTTTGGAATTATACCACTGGCGGTTCTGGCAAGGAACTTGTTTCTTCTCCAACCGTTGCAGATGGCGTCGTGTACATTGGAGGCGGCGGTAACACAATTTTTGCTTTAAACGCTGATAATGGAGCTCAACTCTGGAATTACAGCACAGGAGGCTATGTTGAGTCATCACCTGCTGTTAGCAATGGTGTTATGTATATTGGTTCTCATGATGGCAATGTTTATGCTTTGGATGCTAAAAGTGGCGATAAATTGTGGAATTATACCATAGGCGACTCTATTACGTCATCGCCTGCAGTTAACGACGTAACTGTCTACATAGGCGGTGAAAATGCTGTTTATGCATTAACCGTTACTAATGGCACAAAACTCTGGAGCTACAGCACTGGTAATTACGTTGGGTCGTCTCCTGCAATTGTCAACGGGATACTGTACATTGGTGGAGGCAACAACACTTACGCTTTCGGAGGTCCCTCACCGACAGCATCCCCCAACACCCAACTCCTCGTAATTCCAATTATCGTTGTAATAGTAATTGTCACCTTAATAGCGGTAATAATATTCAAAAAGAAAATAGCCTCAGGTGCGAATCGAAATGGATTTGTATAAGAGATTTAGAGATTGGTGCCCCCAACCACCCAGTCGTCTGCCTACTAAACTGAAAAATTATTCTGCTCCAGTTGCAATTGTGCTTGTTGTCACGCTTTTCTCAGTATCGTTTTTCGTAGTTTCTTCAAATTTGCTCTTTGAATCTTCTGCAGTTAAAACATTACTAATTTTACCAGTCTCTGCATCGACATCGGACTTGTCAGGTTTTGGAGAGGTAATAAGCCAAGATACCACCTGGACTAAAGCAAACAGCCCATACAACCTTCCTGGAAATGTTTTGGTAAGTAAAGGGGTAACTTTAACAATTGAGGCTGGAGTAACAGTAAACTTTTACCGCTATATCATGCAGGTAAACGGCACCTTAAAAGTGCAGGGAACCAACGTCAACAATGTTGTTTTCGCTAATACAAACCGAAACGTCACCGACGCCACCAAGGACCAAATAGCATCCATAAACTTTGGAGACGAAAGCTCAAACGATGCTATTGAATACACTGTTTTTGATGCAATGGGTATAACCTACTATAACTGCAACAGCTCAATAACGCTAAATCATGATATCTTCAAAAACCAAGCGTTCTCAACATATTTCGGCGGTTTTTTCGATCTACTGCTTATAATTCGAGGACCAGGATCAGCGACAATAACCAATAACGTATTTACAGGCAGTATTCAAGACCAATGCGGTTCCTCAACAATCTACAACAACACCTTCACCGATGGTGGAGTCGACTTAGAAAACGGTTCATTTCTGATCTCAAACAACACATTCACAGGTGACGCAACTGCAGACAGCGGTTTCGGGCTCACAATCGGTTATCGCGCAAATGCCGTTATTTCAGATAATTCCTTCACTGGGTACAGCGAAGCATGCATCAACACAGTTACAAGTTCCTTTGCTTTGATACAAAAAAACTATATCCAAAACAAGCTAACAGTTGACGGCTACCCATTTTTTGGCATAGAAATTGCTGGTTCAAGCCCGACAATTGAAAACAATACGATAACAAACTGCAACATCGGAATAGACGTTTACAGCCACGGATCCGACTACTCAGCCATCGAAGCCAAACCGACAATCATAAACAACAACATATACAACAACCAAGTCTTCAACCTGTATCTTGGCTACCCTGAACGTGGAGGCGACCACACCATAGACTATGTTGTAGGCAATATAGATGCACCCTATAACTGTTGGGGAACAACTGATGCTCAAGCAATAAACCAAACAATGCGAGATTCTAAGGTACAATCAAACCTCGGAACAGTTAATTTCACTCCATTTTTAACTACACCAAACCTGCAAGCCACCCCAAACTCAACCGAGCCGACCCCAACAATAAAGCAAATTCCCTCGACTACTTTTTTGGAAGCAACAAAAGATAGCGGAGGCAAAGTTGACATTATAGTTAACGGAAACTTATCCCTTGGCTTAATCTCCTTGGCAAACTTGACCTCAAGCCAATCCTTAGCAACTTCAAACCTGACTTTTACTGCAACGGGAAACGCCGGCACCGACGCATTCGTAAACGTCACCATCCCCAAAAACGCAGTAACTTACGGACCCACACCAACCGTCTACATTGGCAACCAAAAAGTGCAAAATCAAAGTTACACACAAGACGTCGACAACTACTATGTATGGGGCACAAATCATTTCAACAATTCCTTCTATGGTGATTTAACCATTGAATTTACAAATGGCACCTCATCTTCAACCACATTTCCGACTATCATCGGGGCTATAATTGCAGTTGCTGTCGCAGCTTTGACTTTAATAGCCTATAGAAGAATGAAGCGTAGATAAATCCAATATTTTTAAAAGTTTTCACCAAATCATTCTTCCTTTAAAACCCTTTAATTTTTAAGCAGAAAAACAAAGTCCTAAAGTGCGAATAGGGTTCCGAGAGTTTTATGACTGAAAGAAGAAGACAACACCAGCACACAGCACTATCGTCTTCTACCCATAAGCTCGGTATTCTTTAGTGGGTAGAACACCTATGTGAAGTTTAGCTATTTGACTCTTTCTTTCTACACTTCTAACCTCTTTCCAATTATTCCTTCATAGTTGACTGACGAAAGCAAACACCTATCCGCCCACTCCTACGAGAGGCAATATGGCAACGCCATCAACCCTCCATCAATCAACAACACGCCCACAAACCAGGGGCAGTTCTTCCACGACGAAACAATTTAAGGTTGATCATAAAACGGCCGCTTAAACTTAAGCACCGAAAAACAAACCTCCAACAACTTCCTAGCAGCCGCCACCCTAGCAGTCTTCTTACCCCTCCGACCCGCCAAGCAATGATAAGACCGACTGATCCAAGTATCATACTTGCTAACATGCGTAGAAGCGCACTCCATCATAATCCAACGCAGCCACCTACTCCCCTCCTTAGTAATCTTTCCATGCCTAACCACCCCACCAGATGCATAAGTCGAAGGCACCAGCCCAGCATAACTACAAAGGTTCTCACCAAATGGAAAACGAGCAATATCACCGACCTCACTTGCAATAAGCAAAGCCGAATAATAGCCAACCCCAGGAATAGTCATCAAAAGCTTCACATCCTCATCTTCCCTAGCTAAACCCTGCAGCTCCCTGGAAAGCAACTTGATCTCTTCACTAAATAAACCGATAAGACGCAGATACGACTCGACCGGAGCCAACTCTAAGCCATGAAGCCAAATTACCCCATCCTTAGTCCACAAACCATGATCAACTGGCCACTTCAACCCCTGATACATCAAGTAACTCTTTATCTTCACCCGCAGCCTAACCCGCTCCCTAACCAAGAATGCTCTTCTACGAACCTTCTCCCTCAAAGCTCCAGTATCTTCGTTTGGCACATATGAAAGAGGCAACCAATCCGTCCTAAGCAACTGCGCTATAGCCATAGAATCCACACGATCGCATTTAATTTTAGTCTCTGCAATCAGCTTAGTCTTTTTTGGATGGGAAACCACAGCGTCAAAACCCTTCTTCTTTAGCTGTCGATAAAGCGGTGCAACGCAAGTGGAGGATTCCATTGCAACTTTTTCAACTTTAAAGCGAGATAGATAAGAAGCTACTTTGTCATTTTCCATCCTTGCTTGATCCACTATTTTTCCTTCAGCGTTCAAAATTGTCGCATAAGTGCTGTCCTTATGCACGTCCAACCCGCAAACCAAGGCGCTCATAGTATGGCGTGAGCGCCCCAGCCGTTTAACACTTCCCATACCATCAACAACACGCCAAAATTTTGTTTGTTGCTGTTCTTCCGATTGGAACCCACATTTAAAGAAGAAGTTGGAAAAAATTTTGCGCTACTTCTTCTCCTATGAAAGAAGACCAGACGAAGGTCGATCCAAACAGACCCCGACTACCTAATCAGTTCACCTCATTTCTTTCTTAAATCCTTTCACTTCAACTCTGTATTTCAGACAGCATTCTCCTATCAGCGAACAAAGTCGCACATCGGCTTGAGCCAACAACAAGGAAAAACTCCATTCTTCTACAAGCAGTCAAGCTGCAACAAGAAGCAAGGAGACATCCCTTGTCACTTGTCCTACTTTACCATAAACTCTTTCTCATACGTCAAAACAGCCCAAACAACATTCACTAACTTACGAGCAACCACCTTAATCGCATCACGACTATTACCCTTCCTTTTACGAGTTTCTTTAAACACCTCAGCCAAATGACCCTCCGGGCAATAACGTACATGACACCAAGCCACCTCAATCAAAATCCACTTCAACCACGCATCCCCACGAGTCTCCCTCCCTGTAAAGGAATGCTCACCTGACTGATGAACACTGGGAACTAACCCCGCATAATGCGCAAGCTTCTCAGAATTAGAAAATCGCTTAATATCACAAATTTCAGCATACAACGTCAAAGCAGAAATAAACCCGATACCAGGAATAGACATAAGCAGCAAAACAGGCTTAACATCGCCATACTTGCGCTCAAGCATCGCCTCAATTTCCTTAGTCTGCCTATCCATCACTTCCAGCAACTCAATGTTCTGATTTACCTCAAAAACCCCCAGTTCAACGGCTGCTTTTCTTCCCTTCACCGTTCCAAGGTTAACATCCAAATCAACATCCCGCTTTCTAAACTCTGACTTTGTCTTATTCTTAACACCCGTAGAAAGCTTGGTTCTATACGCTCGGTGCCTAAGCAGATTCCTAAGAACTCTCAATTCACTAGGCGGAACATAACATATTGGCAACCAATTCATCCTCGTTAAGTCAGCCAACAACTTACTATCCACCCGATCAGTTTTAACATCTTCTGCTCTATACTTCACTTTCACTGGGTTAGCCAGCAACACCTCAAACTCAAGTTCATCAAGGAAATCTATCCACGGCCAACAAAAACCAACCGACTCCAACGCCACCTTACTGCCTTTAGGAACAGACTCAAGACTTCTTCTCAGTTCAGCCTTGGTGGTGCTTACCCTTTCTCTTTTCAGTATCTCTCCATTCATCTTCATTACTGTCACTTGAGTATTCTTCAAGTGAACATCTAACCCAACTACTACATCGCTCAATTTCATGTACCTCCGATATGGCTTATCGGAGGTCTATTCAGAAAAACCCTTTACATTCCGTCTTCTACCTGTCTTTTTTCCCTTAATTTTGAAGAAAAACAACAATTCGCAGGAAAATACACTGATTTTCTTCTTCTGCCCTTCGAAAAAAGAACCCGTAGATTGGCTGGGTTTTTCCTAAGCCCAAAACTTTAGAAAGTATTTGATTAGCGCTTTCCCATAGACGCTATGTCGGCTTAAATAACATTTCACACGTTTAAAAATTAACCAATTGAAGTAACGTCTCCAACCGCTCACCGCAACTTTTGGATGAAGGGACGAACTCAGAATAACCGGGAGCTATAGCTTCCCTGCCAAGTTTCGGCCAGTAAATATAGCGTCTACTTAAAAACTACCGTTTCTATCGCTAAGAACTCAAAATAAATAAAAGATAGACCGAGTGGACAAATATCCAAACGGTTGAGGATTCAAGCTATTGCACGTCTTTGGTGACGTTTTATATCTTCTTGCGCGGCTTATAAAAAACACCTGCAATAAACAAAACAACCCCAACGATGGGCAATACGAGCACTGCTTCTTGGCCTCTTGCAAAATAGAGGACAAGGCCCACAACAATTAATATGCCCCCAATTCCAAGGAGTCGCCCTTTGTTTGTTTGATAATAATCTTTCATGTCCACCATTTTTAACACCTCCGCCCTCGTCGCCTACAACTTAGTTGCTTCTACTTTAGCACGAGCTGCCTTGTTCCGATATTTACATCGGAAAAGATTATCAGTAGTTTGGCTAAATTTCAACCTTTTGGGCTAGCGACGCACTTTCAGACTTTTTGAACGAATTTGCCGTCTACAGTTTTGCCATCTAAAGTGACGTGGGTAGACGAGAACGGTCCAGTATTAATTTTTTTTCTTGTTCCATCTGCGTTTACCAGGTGGTCCTATAAGAAAATAACCTATCAACATGATAACAATAGTTACAACGATAATTATCACAGCTGTTACTTCAGTCGTTACTCTCACCTCCATTTTTAGTATCTAAGTTTAGATATTTCCACTTAGCGTACTGCCCTGTCCCGATATTATGTGAAGGAGAAGCTGTTTAATTTACTAACCTTTCGCGCTGGCGATGCTGTTTCAGGTTTTTTGGGCTTCTTTTCCATCCACGAACAGTTTGATAGGCGAGAACGGTCCAGCGCTAATTTCCAAATGATGCTTTTCGGAATTTCCCACATCCAACTGGAACTTCTTTGCCGATGGCTGAAAGTTTGCTTCATTAACGACTTTTTCGCCATCTACTTCTATCTTGATGTATTTTAGAAGCGCGCTCGCATTAACAATAATGGTATGTTTTTCAGTCTCTCCTATTTCAAACTTGGCTTTTGTTATTTTTTGAACCTCCCGTCCCTAACTTTGCTACTTCCACTTTGTTAGTATTTCCTCTCGTCGAAAAGTTTTTGTGCTCACAAAGAAAAGCGCCACATCAACCGCTAAGAGAATAGCCGAAATTATGAGCAGACCGTTTACGTCAAGGGTTATTATGCTTGTCTCGCTGAGAAGGTATATGCCGAGGAGTGGGAAGAGAATAAAAACTCCAAAACTGTTAGCGCTGCGCACATCATTAACTCTTGATGAAACAATGACGCTGAACAGAACACTCATAACAATGGCAACCGGCATCAGAACCAAGAGCAAAGTGGCGATGTTCCAGTTTGGAAAATAATAGTGGCCAAGCGTACTGAAAGTAACCTCATCAATGCCCACCATGAAGACTACTGCAGCCGCATACATTGCTACTAAAGTTGGAATAATTGCGGAAATGGCTTTTCCAAGCAATATTTCTCCATCAGTAAGGGGCGTGGCTAGAAGCGGTTCCAGGCTCTTCTCCACTTTCTCCCCCACTATACTGTAGGAGGCAATCCCTAAGGGAACGTACGCTGCTCCTATGACTAAAAAGAAGGAAAAGGAGTTAAGCAAATTTGGAAGCACACTCGGCGCTGCGAGTCCGTGGTTCCCCCTTAATGTTAAATACTCCAGTATCGTCGGAAACAGGACCGAGATAACAACTGGGAAAATAATAATTGAAGTCCAGACGTTTTTTACTCGCCTAAATATCTTGAAGTCCCTAGCTGCTATAATCCATGCCTTTGAGAGTCGCATGTTTATTTCCTCACAAGTTTTAGATAGGTATCTTCCAAAGTTGAGCCCACCACATTGATTGATTTGACATGACCGCCCGCTAGCACTATAGCCTCTATAACAGGTGAATTTTCCTTGTCTGGGTTTTCCACGTCAAATGTTATCGTGTCGCCGCTGGTGGACAGGTTTTTGAGCGGCAGTTTTTTCAGTGCCGCCAAAACAGCATCGTTCACTTGCTGTTCCAATCCGATAACTGTCTTTTTGCCGCTAACGGACCTTTCAAGTTCCTGCGGAGTACCGATTGCCCTAAGACTCGTATTCATTATTGCTACCTTGTCGCAGATTCTCTGCGCTTCGTCGAGGTTGTGGGTGTTTAGAAAGATTGTTTTCTTCTCTTTTTTTAGTTGAAGAATGAAATCTCGTACTGTTTTCGAAGCCTCAGGATCTAGATTCGCGGTAGGTTCGTCCATGAAAAGGACTTGTGGTTCATGAATTAGGGCTCGGGCTATGGCAAGTTTTTGTTTCATGCCCTTGGAAAAAGTTCCTGCTAAAACGTTTCTCTTATCCCAAAGTCCCAACATCTCAAGAAAACGCTGGATGTTCTCTTTTCTTTGGGTTTCAGGGCAATCGTATATCTTTGCAAAAAAGTCTAGGTTGTCGTAGGCTGTCAGATTTTCAGATAATCCAACGTTATCAGAGACAAACCCAATGATTTTGCGGATTTTGAGTGAATCTTCCTTGTTGCCTATTTGGTATCCACCCACCGTAGCGTTTCCGCCGGTTTTTGAAATTAGGCAGCAAAGCATTCTGACAGTTGTTGTTTTTCCTGCGCCATTCGGACCGAGAAAACCAAAAACTTCGCCATCATCTACATGCAAGGTGAGGTTATCAACTGCTGTTAGGTCTCCAAACTTTTTTGTAAGGTTATCAGTATCTATCAAATGCGATTACCTTGGATTAAGCCTATTTGATTGTCTGCTACAATAGATTGATGTTTCATAAATAACTTCCCCGAGTACAAAATTTGTACCAGAAAGACAAAGGTCAAAAGAGCCATAACACTCAGATATAGAAATTAAGGAATTAAAGTATGATCGAGGATGTTTCACCAGAGCAAATCAAGCGGGTCGCAGAAAAAGCCCTAGTTATAGAACAGTACATACTAGAGAGAGCTTGGGGACTCTGTTATGCTGCAGTCGCCGCTGAAATTGTCCTCATAACTTTTCTGCCCTCGATTATCCTATTCCTCGGGGTTTCAGCTGGCTATTTTCTTATTTTTGCGATCGTAGTCAACACAGCGGTAAGCATTGTGGGCGCTGCCATGATTGCTTGGATTTTCAAGAAGGCTTATAACTCCATGCTTGTACGCAGAGAAATTGTGGATTCAAAATGGACAAAATTGCTGAAGCCTTCGTGGATAGCATTAGTTTGGACTAGCCTACTATTTGCCGATTCTTACCGCAATTTTCTTGCTGCGCCACGAGTTTTTGGTTTTTAGATTCGGACTTTTGGCGACAACAGTGTTTCCTTTATTTTTTGCACTTAAAGGTTCGTTCCCTGAGCGGCTACCACGAGAAAGTATAGCCGTTGTGTCGGCATTAACTATTTACACGTTAGGGGGTTTTGTTGTTTCTCTCCTAAAAGCCAATGCGGGTTTTTACCTGATTCTTTGGGTAATCTTTCTTGTCGTTCTTATCTTAGCTTTTGCACATGCACGCAGACGGAAACCTCCCAACTCTCTGGAGGATCCCCCAAATTGGTAGCCGACCCACAACCCAACTTCAAAATGCCCAGCACAGACGTAATTAAATCATTAAACGAGCAGCTAAACGACCCTACCTTCAAATCATCAACCAGAATACTGATTTTAATTCTGCTTGCCATGAACAAGAAGTTGACTTCTGTCGAGTTGCGTTCTTTTGTTGGGTTGGGAAAGGGTAGTTTGGAGAATCATTTGGCAAAGATGGAGGCTTCTGGTCTGATCAGAGTCCGCTCTGTTAGGTCTTGGGGCGGCGTACATCAGGTTGTGGAGATAACTGAGAAGGGGTTGGAAGATTGCAAATCGCTACTTAGTAAAATTCACAGCTTGAACATATAGGATTGTTAAAAATTGCTAATAGCCGATATTCATTAGTTTTTGCCATTTTTGCTGCGGCATCTTCATACCGTTCTTTTCATAGACGAACGCCAGTTGACTTCAAGGGAAAGGTTCGAAACCGCTGATGCCAGGATTTACTCGTTCATGTAATATTAGAGTGGAAATACACATAAATCTCTCTCCCAAACATTTTTTCACAAGCGGATCTGAGGAATTGAATATGGTGAAAGATTTGGAAATTACGAGCAGAGAACTTACTTGGAAGGTTGACGATATACATGTTTACGGAACAATCACTGCCCCGGCTGGTATAGCGTCAAGTTGCGGAATTGTCTTTGTAGCTGGCAGCGGTCCAACTGATCGCGATTGGTGTTCGCCTCTTTTGCCGGGAACCAACGGCAGCGGCAAGTTGTTGGCTGAGCTGTTAGCGCATGAGGGTTTTGTTACTTTAAGGTATGATAAGCGTGCGTCTGGACCGCACGTCAGAGAGAACATTTCTAAGATGGTTGGCAAAATTAGCATGCAAAGCCACCTTGACGAGTTGTCAGCCGCTGTGGATACTCTAGTTTCCGACGGAAATGTGAGGGAAGACTGCATTTTTGTGGTTACCAACAGCGAGGGCGCCATTCATGCCTTAAATTATCAGTTGCAGGCAAAGAGTCGCCGTTTTAGGTGTTTGGTGCTTACGGGTGCGCCGGGAAGAGCTATTGGCGCGGTTGGTCGAAGCCAGATTTTGGCGCAAGTCCAAACGTTACCCAACGCCGAAGACATCATGAAGAAATACGATGAAGCAGTCACCGCTTTTGTTGCTGGCAAACCAGTGATACCTGATGCATCTCTTCCTGAAGGAATTCGGATGTTACTCTTAAGCTTGGCAAGCCCTGCTAATTTGCCGTTTGCAAGAGAACTCTGGACCTACGACCCTGCACAGTTCATTGCCCAAGTGGATGAGCCCATTCTGGTGTTGATCGGTAAAAAGGACATCCAAGTTGACTGGCAAGCCGACGGCAAAGCCTTAGAAGGAGCAACTGCCAAAAAAACTAACATGACCTTCCTTTACCCAGACAACGCCAACCACGTGCTAAAGCACGATGAGACACCCAGAGAACAACTTACCGCGCAAGCAGCCTTACGCTACAATGCATCAGACTTAGAACTAGACCAACAAACTGCAAATACCATAATTAATTGGATAAAAAGCCAAACAAGATAAAGCTGCTTGGTTTAAAATTTTCAAGCCCTTAAACATTTTATAAAATTTGGCTAGTGATTACACGAGACTTCAAAAGTATATCGATAGATCCGGACGGTTAACCAACTACTTGTGGCATTTCGGCTCCTGAATGGTTTATTTCGGGCAAAAGGTTGAGTTAAGCAGATCAAGCCATACGCTGACAAGGGTAGCGCAAAAGTGGGAAACGCCTTCTCCTTGTTTAGCAGCCAGACCCGCCCAACTATCTACTTTTGTTGAACTATGCCTGGTTAGCGTATTATCGCTCGAAATAATATAAAATAATGTTGTCACAAAATGAAACAACAAAAAACTAGTTGTCCTGAACTATCATAAGCGTCAGAGAACTATTTACTCCCGCTATCGGTTTTATTCTTAATTTGGTTATTTCTTTTAGCTTATCGATGGAATTTCCTTTGATTTTAATTAGAAGGTCGTAGACGCCGTATAACGCGTGGGCTTCTTCAACGCCATCAACAAGCTTTAGGCTTTCTAATACATTATCTTGCGCACCTAAATCGGTGTTAACTAAAACAACTGCAGAAATCATATGTTTAATCCTCGTTATTTCTCATCTATCCTGAAACAGCATAATTAAGATGTGTTGTTGTATGCGTGAAGCCACAAAGCGCTAACTAAAAAACGTGAAAATTCAACTTCCAATCTATTCCTAAGCCTGCGAATGCTATAGGTGAATTACTTTAGAATTAGGTGGTCTTTGTGGTTTGATTTTGGCTTGTAGACTATAATTTGATTTTGTTCTTCAACAACCGTTAAATCATGTTTTTTAGTAATTCCTTTTATCAGTTGTCTGCAATCATTGTCCAAAATTGTTTTTATTCTAATTTTGTAGCCGGTTGACAATGTATCTGCGGGGTTTGGCTCCAACAAAATAAATGAATTTGAATCCAATTTACATTCGGTTAATAATGACTTAAGGAAAGTGCTTGCTTCTTGTTTGTTCATTAGGAAACGCTCTAAGTCAGTAGTAGTAATAACAACTTTAAAGGTTTGGGAAAAGAGTGCCTTTGAAAAATAAAGAGGTTCCAAGCTTGATAGATTAGAACAGCTAACCTTGAGTGAATGAGATAATTGGTGGGCCCGGGGCGATTTGAACACCCGGTCAACAGATTATGAGTCTGGCGCTCTAGCCGGACTGAGCTACGGGCCCACAGTCAGGTTCTGCTTGATATTGCTGTTCCAAACAACATTTAAACATTTTTCCGCTCGCTGTTAAGCAACCAAAGGGTCAAGAGGTCAGGGTGTGCCGAACCATTTCTCGTACCATGCGTTAAACATTGATAGGCAATCTTTTTGCCATGCTTGTTCGCCTTCGTCTTTGCGGAGACAGTTGACGAGTTCGAGGTTATGGGCAATTTCTGCTTTTGCCTCCTTAAGTATCGCGTCGATGTCGTCGAGCATGTCGTTGCCGCCAGTAGAATATTCATTTGTGGTTTGTCTTAGGAAAGTTCGTTTGTGCTTGATTAATTCTTCAATTTTGCCCTCACTCATAAGTCGCACCAGATAGGAATTGCTGTTTGTCGCCATTTTAACGTTGCGTTCGCTCGTAATGGAAGAGGTATTCTTGGGCGTAGCCGGCGTAAGCTCCAAAGTAGGTTCGGGCGAAATCACCGATTTTCTGGTATTCGCCGTTAGTTAAGGAAGTGTGGCTTTGCAGTCTCTTCACAAAAGGTTCAGGCAACTGGTCGGCGTAATGATTTAGGATGACACGTTTAACCCAAACATCAACTGGAAAAGCCTCCAGTTTCCGCAACGAAAAAAGTAACACGCAATCAGCCACTTTCAAGCCCACGCCAGAGAACTCTAAGAAGCTTTTTTCGGGCTTCTAAATAGGGCAAATTCTTCAGGTCTTCGAGGTTTATTTTTTCGTCATGGATTTTTTTGGCTGTGGCATGCACATACTTTGCTCTGTAACCCAAACCGCATTCCTGCAAGCCGTTCTCGCTTGCATTAGACAATTGTTCCACCGTTGGAAAAGTGTAAAAGTCTAAATCGTCGAAAACTTGTTTTTCCCCATATTTGATAGATATTTTTTTGAGCATCAGTTCGATGGCGGCTATGCTCTTGTAGGTGGCGCAGATGAAGCTGATGAGGCATTCCCAGGGCACCTGTCGAACAATACGCAGTCCCTCAAACCGCTTCAAAGCTTTTTGAATAGTATCGTCTTTGCCGATACATTGACCAATTTCTGCTAAATTGTCGGTTAACCCAAAATAGGTTTGGATAAATTCTTTGTCGACGTTTTCAAACAGCAATTCCGAGCCATGTTGGCAAACCTTAACCACGTTATCGCCAACAACCCCATACCACCAGCCATTAACCTTTCGCCATCTAAACACTTGTCCGCAGCAAAGCGAAAAATCCAAATCAAACGCAACACCAAGCCGCATAAAAACTACTCCATAAACTTCTCGGCCTTAGGAATCTCAGGTGACAGACCTTTTCGCTGCCGCAAATCAGCGATAACTTGCAGGGTGAGTTTTAGGGGCATCTTTTCCCAATGGTCAAAGAACGTTTGCCAAAATGCCCGTCCCGAGGTTGCTGAACGGAGTTCTTTTGAGAAGTCGAAGGTTTCTGAAACGGGGATATAGCCGCTGATTATGTTGAGGAGCCCTTTCTGCTCGAATAAAGTGACTTTGCCGCGTCTCATAGCGAGCATTCTTGAACATTCACCCGATAATTCGCTGGCAACTGAGATGATTATTTTGTAGATGGGTTCTAGCAGGGCGGGTTCGGCGGTTAGGAAGCTGCCGAAGATTGCTTTGCCGATGCCATGCATTGCTTCCGAACCTTCATCGATGCTTTGGTTTATCTGCAAATCGATTAAGTTTACCTTCAAATGCCTTACAGGTTCACCGCAGAGTGGACCATCCTTGCAAGCGTACTCAAACCCAGCGATGATAGCCTCCAAAACCTCTTCAGAAACCCCTTCTGTTTTTCCGTTTAAATCCAAAAGCACATTGCGATGTTCATCCACCGAAAGAACATTACCCGAATCCGCATCCGCACGATGCTCGTTCTCTTCTGTTTCAGGCATAACCTGTACCCAAAAACAGTTCTGTTTGTTGGGACTTTTTGCTAAAGCAACAACGCCTTTTTTCTGTACGATCTCCGAATAAACGACTCGGGGTGAAGAAACTGTGACGTTGAGTCCATCGCTTTTCAGTTGGTGGACAGCTATTTCTAAGTGCAGTTCGCCCATGCCGCTGAGCAGGTACTCGCCGGTTAGTTTATCCGCGTTCACTTTGAGGTTAGGGTCTTCAGCCGCAAGCTTCTCAAGTGCATCAAGCAACAGGGGAATTTCTTGTGGGTTTTTGGGTTCAACTGCCAAAGTTACCACAGGCTCAGAAACATAGCAGATGCCTTCAAAGGGCACCATGCCTTCTTTATGCGCTAAATCAACGAGGGTTGCTCCAGCCTTAAGCCTTCCAGTCAACGTAAAAGAGGCTAAGCAACCAGCGGAAACCTCGCTGACTTCTTCACGCAACGCACCCATGTCGATTGAGACTTCTTTAACTTCGGTTTCGGATAAGGCATCTACAAGATGCAGCATGTCACCTTTCTTGACTTTGCCAGAGAAAACTCTTCCAGTGGCGACGGTGTCACCGTTTGAATCCGCATGCACATTAGTAATGAACAGTACGGTTGGTGCGTCATCGTTGCATTCAACCAGTGCTTTGCCAATTGTGGAGTCTAGTTTGTCCATCCCAAATCGTTTCAGTGCGGTAACCTTGCGCTTCTCTTGGATTCGGAACCACATTAATTGCCATTTCGAAAATCGCTTCGTAAACGGGCAAGCTTTTTTGCAGTTTCATGTGTTGATTGTTGGCATAGGCTTTGGTTATGTCTGAAAACTTTACTCCTTGCCGCTTCGCCATGTTCATCGTGAAGCCCCAACCATGCAACGCTGAACCAAAAGCCACATTGCCCAACGAACCTCCGATTTTCCATTGTTCCCTAAATGAAGGTTCGGCGTAGAGTTCAATGAGGTCGTTGAATCGGCTGATTATTTGGTCAAGTTTCTTTTGGATTTGCGCCTCGTTCAATTGGAGCTCTGTGATAAGTCTGTCAACTTTGTTTATGAAAAGGACTGGTCGGACGCGTTCTTCGAGGGCTTGTTTTGTGACGATTTCTGTTTGCGCCATGATTTCCTCGACTGCATCTACGACCACGACTGCGCCGTCGATAACGCGAAGAGCACGGGTAACTTTGCCCGTGAAATCCACGTGGCCTGGAGTATCAACTAAATTTATGACATAAGGGGTGCCTGCGGCTTTGTAGAGCAGGCTGATGTTAGCGGTTTTTATCGTAATCTTGCGTTTTTGCTCTTCCTCAAGATAATCGAGCACGCGTGCCATGCCAGCCATTTGAGTTGAAAGCAAACCAGCACCAGCAAGCAAAGAATCAGCGAGAGTGGTTTTGCCGTGGTCAATGTGTGCAATGATGCCTATATTTCTGATGACCTCTTTTTTGGCCATAAGTTGCTGGATTTCGAGGATTTGTTTAAACCGCGGCATATCGAACCCTTTAAGATAAGTTTAAGTTGGAACTAAGGTTCCTATTAAATTTAAAAGTTAATGTAGCTTTGCACCCTAAAAGGACTAAAAAGAATTGAAGCCACTGACCACAGTACCCCTTGAAAACCTCATTGAGGAACCGTACGCATCAATCGTTTGTTATCCCAGAACGAACCCCACAGAAATCCAGAAACGCATAGAAGAGCTGCGGCAACACGGGGTTTCAGCGGTTGAGTTTGTTGGAAAAACCTCGGCGTCTAATATTCCTGTTTTGGGGAAAGGTTACGTCGGTGTTGTGGTGGTTGCGCATGTGAAAGGGCAAAGGGTGGCATTGAAGATGCGTCGAATAGACGCTGACCGCACGGACTTTACACATGAAGCCGAAATGCTCCAAAAAGCTAATGCAATCGGTGTCGGTCCCAAATTTATTGCTGCAAGCACCAATTTTCTTTTGGCCCAGCTTATTGACGGGGATTTGCTTGAGGCTTGGCTTGAAACCTACCGAGACAAAGAGCTTATTCGCAAGGTTTTGGTTGAAATTTTGGAGCAGTGCTGGCGAATGGATGAGGCTGGCTTGGATCATGGTGAAATAAGCAAGGCACCCAAGCACTTGCTCCTGGATAAGGCAGATAAGCCGTTTATTGTGGATTTTGAAACAGCGAGCATAATGCGAAGAGCAATTAATGTCACGTCGGTTTGTCAGTTTCTTTTTATGGGAAACAGCAGGGCAGCAAAAATGCTGGATGAAATATTCGGCAAGAAAAATAAGCTGGAACTAATTGCTGCTTTGAAAAATTTTAAAAAGAACCAAAATAGAGAAAATTTTGAAGGCTTACTTAAGTTGTGTCTCTCATAGTTTGTATGCTATATTAGAACGGCGTACTATACGGGTAACATAAGAAAACAAAGGAGGTACAAGACATTCAAAAAGTTAAGACCATCCTAGACATTGATGTTCGAAAAGTGCTTGAACAAACCGAGAGAAAATACAGCTTGAAACTACCAAGGACAGTTATAACCGTAGACTACGACGAGAATGCTGGCGACCTCTATATACGATTCAAAAATGCCGATACTACTGAAGGCGAACCCACAAGCGACGGAAAAGTAATAGTTCACTATAACAAAAAAGGCAAAATAGCTGCGGTAGAAATCGGAGACATAACCAATCTTTAATTTCTCACAAAAAACCAAACAGTGTGAAACTAGATATGTTCGACGATTGGGAAGAAAGAATTGTAGTTGACCCCAAAATATTAGTTGGCAAACCCGTCATTAGAGGTACTAGACTTTCTGTTGAGTTTATTTTAGGTCTTCTTGCAAATGATTGGACGATTGAAAAAGTATTAGAGGAATATCCCAAATTGAAGAGAGAAGACATTATTGCTTGCTTGAAATACGCAACTGAAATGGTTAAGGAAGAAAGGCATCCCAAAATAATTCCTAAATAAAAAAATTTAAGCTACAATTTCTTGTAGTCTTTTTTGTTTGATTGCTTCTTTGAACTCCTTAGCTATGCGTCTACCCATGTACATGTTTTCGCCGTACTTCAGGTAAGCATAAGGGGATGTGCCAATGCCCACGTTGGTTCCTGCGACTATGCGTGCGCTGATTTCGAAGGTGTAGACTTTCGCTTCATCAGTTATTACGGTTTCGAGGCAAAAGGGTCCGATGATTCCTGGCGGGGCGAGTTCACGGGCTTTTTTGTGGACGTTGTCACCCATGCGCATGATTTCTGGCAGGAGCGATTCTCGGAGAACTATGGGGAAGTTGCCGATTACGGTGTAGGTGGGGTTGATGTCGATTTCGAGTTGTTGACGAGCGGGAATTTTGCCGATACTGTCCACAGCGGATTCGTAGCGCCTATCCATGGCTAAAAGTTCTACGTCATCGTTTAAGATGCTGCTGAAGTAGCTTGGGTAAACGTTCACGCCCAACGCATATTCTTGCAGATGGATACTTGGCAAATCTTCTTCTGTGAGCATGTCCCGTTTTACCATTTCTTTGAATTGTTTGTAGAAGTTCTCTGGCGAGTTGGCAAGGAAGTAGCCTCTGCCGCCTTTGGCCCCTTGAAGTTTAGCGATGATTAAGCGGTCGATATCTTCGGGAGTTTTGAAGGTTGCTGGCAGTAGAAGCCCGGCTTGGCGGAGCCATTCTTCCTGGCTTTTGCGGTTAGCTTCCCAATGAAGCAGTTGGCGGTTGCCGAACATTGGCACCATCAGGCTGTCAGTTAACTGTTCAGTGCTCAAATAAGCGGTGAATGAACCATGCGGAATCAAAACCACATTCAGTTTACGCAATCGCTCCTGCAGTTTCTCGCCGAGAAGTTCAGAGAAGTCTTTAACGATAATTAATTCGTCTACGAGAGGGTACTTCCGGTACATGATCGCATCTTTTTCTTTGCAGATGCAAACGGTTCGGAAACCTTCTTCTTTGGCGCCTTTGAAAATGTTGAGCGAACTATGTGATCCCAAAGTACCGATGGCAAGCTTGTCCTTATCGTATTTTTCGATGATTTTGCCAACTTCTTCGGCACCAATCATGTTACCACTTCAACAAGCCGATGTTTCCTAAGCGCACGTTTAATCTCCATAGCAACGCGTTTGCCTGGACCCACCTCAACGCCGTACTTATATTTCATGTAAGGCGAGGTTGGTTCAACGCAGGGGCATCCTGGAACACGGGGGCTAACGTCGAAGACGCGGAATTCAAGGTCTTTGGTTACAGCGCCTTGAAGGGCGAAGAGTCCGATCATACCTGGTGGGAACTCCTTTCTGCAGATTTGTACCCACTTTTCTGCTGCCTCGAAGATCTTTTCAAGCTGGCTCTCACGCATGGTGACGCCCATGTGGCCAATTTCGATATTCTGGGTCGCAATGTTTAGCTCAAGTTGCTCTCTTGCGGGAAGGTCGAGGACACCGTCGAGATCAGTTTGGATACGGCGATCAAAGCCCAAAAGGTCGATTTCGTCGGTTATGGGTGACCAAAAATAGTTAGCGTTGAATTTGGCGCCGATTACATATTCTTCGATTACAGATTGGTTGAGTGCTTCCCTTGTGATTATGCCTGATTTTATGCGTTTTTGGGCTTCCCGCTCATATTCGTCAGGCGTAGAAGCGTAGAAGAAGGCGCGTTCGATTGTTCGGCCTTTCTCTGGCACTTTCACTATTACTGGGCAATCGATTTCTTTTGGGGATTTGAAGGCTTTGGGGATTGTTATTCCTGCTTCTTTGAGGAGCCAGAGCTGGTTTTTTGGGGCGTTGCGTTCTTCGGTTTTGAGTAGGTATCGGTTGCCCATTAGGGGAACGGTGAATTTTTGTTCGATGGCTTCGTAACCAGCATAAACGCTAAACGAGCGGTTGGGGACAAAAACGGTGTTTAGGTCGGTTAGTTCCTTGACTGTTTCGGGGTTGGTTATGTCTGAGAATTTGTCGAGGAAGATGAATTTGTCAAATATGTTTCGGTAGTATCGTGCGTAGGTTTTTTCTCTGCCTTTTTGACAAACCACAACGGTTTTGAAGCCTTCCTGTTGGGCGCCTGAGGCGATTTCAAGTGCAGAGTGAGAACCCAAAACTCCAATGTGGATCTTCTTTGGGTCGTACTTTGCGATTGTTTCTTTTATTTTGTCGTTCATCATCATACTCTTTCACTCATATACGCTTTATAATCGTCAATTACTTTGGCAAGTTTGGGAGTTTCAAATAGTTTGTGACCTGTCATCTCGTTTGCCGCTGCCATGTACATTTGGCTGATGATTGTTTTAAGTTTGGGGTCAAGTTTTGGCGGCTGCGATTTGCAGAGGGCTTTCCAATCTTGGATTCCTTTGGCTTCAGCTTCTTTTTTAGCTTGCTCCAAATCGCCATACCAACTAGTGTTCTTGTAGAATTGTCGAGCGACTTCCTTGCTCACGTGTACGCCATCATAGGTAAACCGGCATTCGTCAAGAGTTCCAAGCACATCAACCACCATGAGTTTTCGTGTATCGTCAAAGGATAACTCAATTTTTCCATCTTCGTTTTTTAACCCGGCGTTCGATGCAGCTTTTGTGATGGTTTCATCCGCTTTTAGTAGAACAGCTTCTACATCAGCTAATTCCTGTTCTGTTAACCCAGCAATTTTCTTGGCGTCAGTCCAAGTGACGTAGCGATCGGTTTCTTCGAGTTTTGTACTGACGTCGAAGATTGGTTTGTCAAAGGTTTCGCCTGGTTTGGGTTCGTGGTCTAAGCCGAGGTCTTGGAGGGTGATTTTTCCTTGGGCGAGTCGCTTGAAGACGGATGAGCCTTCGGGTAAGCCGTTGCGGTAGATTATTTCGAGAGGGATGAGGCAGTTTTTCAGCGCTGATGTGTAAACGCTGTAGTCATGCACAATCTTGCCGTTTGCGACGCTTGTTTTAGGTTTGTAAACGTTAACCAAAGCCACTTCCATTATGCAGGAAGGATTTTTCAGCTCAGCAACCTTGACAGCATTGCCCTTTTCGTTAACTAAGCCCTTGTAGTGAGTTTTAACGCCGATTTTCTCAAGTTGCTCGAAACAGTAAGCACCCATAAGACACAGCGCTGCGCCTTTACCGTCGATGAGGTCAGGCATTTCGCCCCAATCAAAAACGCTGTAGCGGTCAGAGAAGAGGAATCTGCCCGTGCCCATTGCTGTTTGAGTTGGTTTCTGGATTACTTGTAGGTCTTTTACGCTACCCATGTGGGGTTGCCTCAGATTGTTTGGTAAATAGTTGTTTTTATGCTTATATCGCTTTATCTGCTGTTTGCATCAAAAAAAGAGACAACTGCCTATTTAGATATGAATCAAACCTTGGTCCCATTAGGATATCAATTCAAAAACCTTTAGGGAATGAGTCACGAGGGGTTTTTTAACCCATTGAATGTTGAAAGTCTGAGATGACAAGGGGAGCAATTTTCTTAAACAACCCAACATTAGCGTAAACTCAAAGTGAAAATATGTCTGAAGATACCCCGAGAACCGTTTACTGGCTGGATAATACGCTCTATCTAAACATAACCAACCGATGCTCTAATAGCTGCTATTTTTGCCTCAAACGCTACAAGCGGGGCGTCGGTGGCTTCAACCTCAAACTCACGCATGAACCAACGGTTGAAGAAATCACCTCTGAACTATCCGAGGTTTTGCATATGCTCTGCTGGGATGAGCTGGTTTTCTGTGGCTTCGGAGAGCCAACGGAGCGCCTGGATGTTTTACTCTCCGTTTCTCGGTGGGTGAGGCAGCATTCTAGGCGACCGCTGCAGATTCGTTTGGACACGAACGGGCATGGTTATATGTTGAATCCGGAAAGAGACGTAGTGGACGGGCTGAAATCCGCTGGAGTCAACAGGGTCAGCGTCAGCCTAAACGCTGGCGACAAAGAAACTTACATTGAAATCTGCAAACCTACCTTTCCAGATGCCTATGAAGCGGTGCTAGAATTCATTCGAAAAGCCAAATTGGTGCTCGAAGTTGAGGTTTCAGCTGTGCGGTTGCCAGAATTGGATTTGGCAAAGGTGCAGGCTGTTGCCGATGATTTAGGGGTTAAGTTCAAGGTTAGGGAGTATATTCCTTGTTTCTACTGAAACGATTTCTTTTTTTAATGTAAAAAGCTGCAACCAACAATAGAACAGCCGCAGACAATACGGCGATTAACCAGGTCGGAAAATCTGTATTTTGGTTTATGTTGGAGAATTCCACGACTAAATCTCCAGGCAACGGTTTGCCAGAGATGCCAGGGTACTCTGAATACATGAGGATGCTAACTATTGTGGTTGAGTTTTCGGTGTTGGTTGTGTAGGTTATGGGTCTCCATTCGCTTGAAACGCTGTCGGGCGGTGCGGTGTAGGCATTCATATTGGTGAAGTTAGTGTCCATCCGCACTGTAAAGTAAGCTGATGAATTCTCGTTTTGTTCCGAAAGGTAGGGGCTTATGTTTAAATCGTAAAGGAATAGGTAACTGTCATTCACCATCTCAAGCGGGTGTTCATAGTGAATTTTGAGCGTAAAAGAGCCGGATACGTTGGGTAGGACGCTGTAGATCATCCACCAGTCGCCTATCGCTGTTTGATGGAGTGCGTCAGGGTTCGATTGTGTATAGTTGCTCCAGTTTAGTTCTTGGCCGTCTAACCAGACATGGATGTTGGTTGTTCCCGGCGGCATTGGGTAAACCATGGGCATGTCACTGGTAAACTGGTTTTGGATGTAAATGGGATATTCGCCATCGATTTTTGCCCAAAGCGTGTCGTTAACGCTTGTGATGGTGTAGTTAACGTGTTCGATGGGCATAGATAGAGCTGGAATCGAGTTGTCAATTTTAGCTGCAGCTGAAGGAATAAGCTGCACGATAGCCAACAATGAAATGGAAAGCGAAAAAATAACGATTATCGAGAATATTTTTTTCCGCATATCTGCCAACCGATATTCTGCTTTGGGTTGCTTTTATTTTTTTGGCAAATCCTGCTCAGAAACAAGAAAATTCTTGGTATCGACAGATTTGTTTTTATTAAATGCTTTTTATACCTTAGTAATAAGAATTTTTCAGCAATTTTCGGTTGAGAAAATGGGTACATGTGAAGAAAAACCAGAGAAAGCAGGAGCGTTCGGGGAAGAGGAACGTAGCAGGCGTGTGCTGGTTGGGTTAGCTGTTTGGTTAGGCGTAACCATACTTGTCAGCGGCTTGCTTGACCTATTTGCTAAAGGCGTACCACTTAGCTTTACGATGCCAATTTTGAATGCGCCCGCAACTTTATCCTTGGTGATATATTATGTTGCTATCTTAACCGCGGCAATCTACATCGGCGCCGTCGGCTTAAAAGAACTGGTTTTGGAAAGACGCTTCAGTGTTGAATTCTTGATGGCGGTTGCAGGTTTAGGTGCACTGTTCCTCGATTATCGTTTCGAAGCAGCTACTGTCCTGTTTCTGTATTGTGTGGCGGAGTACCTTGAAGGTTATATCCAGGATAGAGCCAAAAGAACGGTTGAAAAAATTTCTAAGTTCATTCCCGAAAAAGCACGTGTTTTAGCAAATGGACAAGAAGAAAATATAGATGTTAGCCAAGTGGAAACGGGCGCAGTTCTTCTTGTTAAGCCTGGAGAGAGGATTCCTTTAGACGGCAACGTCGTGGATGGTTTTTCCCATGTAGATCAGGCTTTGGTTACAGGAGAATCGGTGCCTGTGCCCAAAAAAGTGAATGACTGTGTGTTCGCCGGCACCCTAAACACGTCTGGAGTACTCAAGATTACTGTTACTAAGAAAGCCACTGAAACTTTGGTTTCCAGAATCGTCCAGTTGGTGGTGGAATCGCAGAAGAGGAAAGCAACAATAGAGGGATTGGTTAACCGGTTCGCCAGAATCTATGTGCCCATTGTGATTGCTTTGGCAATTTTCACAGCTGGAGCCTTGCCGTACCTTGTGGGCGGAACATTTCGAACGTGGTTTTACCGCTCGCTCATCCTACTGGTTGTTTCTTGTCCCAGCGCCTTCATCATTTCCGTCCCAGCAACCGTCTTCATTGCAATAACTATCGCCGCTAAACGAGGCGTAATAATCAAAGGGGGAATTTTTATTGAAAAGCTTGCAAAAGTCCGAAGAGTTGTTTTTGATAAGACGGGAACATTGACGCTTGGACGCCAAGCCGTACATGAAGTTAGGCGTGTCGATCTATCAAGTGCGGAGGATGAAGCGATAACTTTTGCTGCGGCTTTAGACCAGTTTTCCAATCATCCTATTGCGCAGGCGATTGTTCGAAAGGCAATTGAAAGAAACATTGACCTGAGCAAAGTCAAGGTTACCGATGTCGTCGAGTTTCCGGGCAAAGGCATCGTCGGTTTAGTTAACGATAAGCATGTAGCCATCGGCAACTTAGAATTCATGCGTGAACTTGGTTGCGACTGCACCGAAGCTTTTGAAATCACCGAAGGAGACACCCATACTGCAGTCTGCATTTCAGTAGGCAAAACAGGTTTGGCCGCGGTTTGTGTCGTTGACGAAGTTAGACAGGACGCACTAAAAGCTATTCGCGCCCTAAAGCAGAGTGGCGTGAAAACAGCAATGTTAACCGGGGATAGATCAGAAATCGCCAATGAAACTGCTTTGGCGCTGGGCATTGACGAGGTCCATTCAGAACTGTTTCCGGAAGATAAACTCCAATGCATCGAAGATATGAAGGGTAAAGAAGGGTTGGTGGCGATGGTTGGGGACGGTGTGAACGATGCCCCTGCATTGGCGGCTTCCGATGTTGGAATCGCCATGGGGGCACGAGGAGTTGACGTTGCTTTAGAGTCAGCTGATGTTGTACTCGTGAAGGATGAGTTGGCACAAATTCCTTACCTGCTCAAATTGAGCGATAAAACAATGAGTATTGCAAGGCAAAACATCGCTGCTTCATTGGTTGTAAAATTAATTCTTGGCGCCTTGGGTTTGATGGGTTTAACGCCGCTATGGTTTACTGTGGCTTCTGGTGACGACGGAGTTACTATGCTGCTACTTCTGAACACTCTGCGCCTAGAAAGAATAAAATAACTTTTCTTTTCAATTTTGCCGCGGAAACTTTAAGAGCACATTCCCTCAGCATGTTGTAAAGACCAAGGCAAGGATCGACCAGCATTGAAATTTGGAATAATGACGCGGAACATGGAAGCATGGAGCTCCACACAAGTCCGAGAAGCACTCACCAGGCGAGGCATCCCATACGAATGCTTCACTTTTCCACGGCTTGTCGCGCGTTTAGCCTATAGACCTTATTTTAAAGTTAACGGCATCAGCATCCTCGACGATTTGGATGCTCTTATCATTCGCCCTATCGGACGTGGGTCACTAGAAGAATTGGTTTTCCGCATGGACATGCTCTACAAACTGGAACGCCAAGGATTCTACATGGTGAACCCGCCCACAGCCATCGAACACTGCGTCGACAAATACGACATCCTCGCCATCCTCGAAGATGTAGGCGTTCCAGTCCCACGCACCTTAGCGACCGAAAGCGTTAACGAAGCACTAAAAGCCTTTAATGAACTCGGCGGCGACATCGTAGTCAAACCAATATTTGGCTCACGAGGACAAGGAGCTACACGCGTTAATGACATCGACATCGCCGACACCGTCTTCAAAGCCATCACCTTCCACCACGGCGTCATCTACATGCAGGAATTTGTTCCCCACGGACACTCAGACATACGTGCATTCGTCATTGGAGACCAAGTTGTCGCATCCATGCGAAGAGTTGCGACAGGATGGAAAACTAACTATAGCCAAGGAGCCAAACCGGCGCCAGCAACAATCAGCGAAGAATTCGAGGAAATGGCTGTCAAATCTGCTAAAGCGGTGGGCTGCAAAATCGCTGGCGTAGACATCCTTGAAGGACCAGACGGACCGCGCATCGTAGATGTGAATAGTCAGCCAGGATGGAAAGGCTTGCAAGTAGTTGCGAAAGTCAACATTGGCGAAGAAATAGTCAACTTTGTCCTAAAGGAACTTAAAAAATAAAAGTGAGAAGCCGCTTAGCTATTTTTCTCGATATCTATCAATTATTTGCTTGAAAGCCTTTGCGGTTTTTTCAGGGTTCTCGGATTTAAGAATCGCTGATGTAACCACAACACCACCTACGCCAGCTTCAAGAACAGCAAAAAGATTGTCCAGGTTTATTCCTCCAGCCGCAAACACCGGAATCTTGGTATTTGAAGCTGCATTTTTTACCGTATCTAGGGAAACAATCGGGCATGAACCGCCGGTGCATTGATGGAAGATTGAGCAAAACGAAACGTAATCGGCATTTACCTGTTCTGCCCATTTAATCCTTTCCAATTCAACGTTTACAGTATATCCGACGACTGCGTCCTTGCCAAGAACCTGCCTTGCATCTTTGGGAGAAACATCATAAGCGTCAAAGTGAACGCCGTCAGCTTCAACTTTCGCAGCTAAATCCAAGCTATTGTTCACAAGAAATGGGATATCGTGCTTTTTAGCTAAACCAGATAAGACACTTGCCAAAACAGTTATGTCCTGAGTTTCTTTTTCTGCAGATAGCTGGAGCAGGTCAACGCCGCCGTCAAGCGCTCGTTCAGTGGCAAACAGCAACTGTTCCAAAGGCAAAATTGGAGAAACAACAATATATAAACCTCCGAGCTTACGGAAACGCGTCATTTCCAACCCTTACCGATAGCTTTCCAGTATGCCGCCCAATAAGGGTCAGCCTCAGGTTTTTTCAAAGATTCACGTTTACCCTTGGTTTTGACCCATTTACCCTTATTAGCATCAGTAACTTTACCGATGACTGCATTTTTGATACTTTTCAAATCAAGCACTTTCTCAACAGCTGAAGCTTTCTCAGGTTTCACGGTTAATAGCAGAGTTCCTTCGCTCAAAGATGCGTAAGGAGAAATTTGGAACAATTCACAGATTTTCTTTGCTTCCTCGGGAACAATAACCGCTGATAGGTCAACTTCTAAACCAATATTGGATGCTTGGGAAAGCTCGTATAAGGCACCGAGGAGCCCGCCTTCTGTAACATCGTGCATAGCTGAAACTCCATTATTTCTCAGACCAACAGAAGCAGCCGTTAGGGCGTCATCGACTACACTAAACTTTTGAAGATACAGCTTAGCCTTTTCCAAAAAGGGTTCCCCATAAGTTTTCTTTATTGTTTCAGGAAACACTCTTGAAAGGATTGCAGTAGTAGCGATGGCAACTCCTTTGGTCATTATAATTATGTCGCCAGGTTGACTCATGTTACTCGCTATGTACTTGTTTTCTGGGGCAACTGCCATCATAACGCCTCCGCCTACAACCGTGTAATCTGACCCAACATACCTGCCAGTGTGGCCCCCAATTATGGCTACGCCGAGTTTTTCGCACTCAAAGTTTATGCAACTCCAGTATTCTTCAAACTCTTCGTTCTTCATTTGCGGCGGCAGATTAAGATTGGCTATAAAAAACTGCGGTGGAAAACCACATGTAACTAAATCTGAGGCTAACAAGTGAACAGAAATGTAAGCTGAATCCTTAAACCCCAAAGCGGGAATTACCGATAAAGGATCCGCAGTTGAAACTAAAACCTGATTGCAGCCCAAACGAACCACAGCGTTGTCGCACCCGTGGCCTGGGCCAACCAGCACTTCTGTTCTTTTTGCACCTAGTTTCGAATAAACTAGTTTTTCGATTAGATCTATTGGGAATTTGCCAATTTCACTCATTGCGTATCCCTTAACTGTATTGCTATCCCCAGGAAAGCCCCAAACGGAAAGTTGGAAGATTCTAAGTCACCGAAGACACGCGGAAAAGCAGTTGTACTCCAGAAGGATATAATGTATTTTCCTAGAAGGGTTTCGTTCAACGCTTTTCTTATGTCAGAAATGGAATAAAAATGTGCGTTCCTATAGAATGACTCCCTTTTTGTTAGGGCCTGAAATCGTTTTCTTAGAGTACTGGGGGTATTCTTGTTTAGGAGTCCTAAGATTATTCCTTTTTTAGCCACTCTGGATGCTTCTGAAAAAGCTGCAGAAATGTCTGGAATGTATTCTAAGCTGGTCACAAACATGACGATATCCATTGATTTATCCTTGAACGGCAAGAGGCTACCGTCACTTTGCAACAGGCGCCCGTTTGTCCACATTTTCTTTGCCTCATGCAGCATCTGTGAGGATGTATCAACGCCGTAGCACACCAAACCTTGGGAATCAATCCATCTTGTAAAATGAGCTGTCCCGCATCCGACCTCAAGCAGGTTTTCGGCGTCCTTAAACTGACTTATCAGTTTAGTTAACAGGTGCTTCTCAAGTTGGTCTGCCCTTTTGTATTTGGTCTCATAATACGATTCGTATTCATTTGCGGTTTGTTTCTGTTGATACCTTGAATCGTTCTGCATATTTGTCATCTAAGTTAAGTACTTTGTATCCAGAAACCTTCTAACTGTTAAGAGCACAGCGAAAGTTACTGGGACAAATACTAAATCCACGAATGTTCCAAAGTCGAACACTGCAAACCCGATTCCGAACAAAGCAAAGTCAATTGCAAAGAAAATCATCGTCTCTATAACAACACCCAGAACCATGCCTGCGATTTCGCTCTTTTTCCTCAAAACGCCAACGGCTAAAGCCATAGGTGACCGGGCAACAACTAGACCGAACAAGTAAATGTACACAAATCCTGGAGGAACAATTATTGTTCCTATGCTTGTTCCCGCTAAGTATCCGATGGCACACCCGATAGCTGTTGACGTTACTCCTACAGTTGGACCCATAAGGATACTGACTGCAAATATGATTATAGGTGCCAAATTAATTGTTGAAAGCGGAGGCGGCAACGGTATGGCAATAATTGTTGTTACAGCAATTAATGCCGCCATTACACCTGTCAACGCTACTTTTTTCGATGGAGAATAACTTTCAGTTGTTTGGCTAATTATATTTAGGTTCAATTATTTTCCCTCCGCCAGTATTACCTGGTTCAGGTTCCTAAGGGTCGACAGCACAATAGCCATCCTCTCAGCCAGGTACTTTTCCCAGCTCCCCAAGAACTAAGGGGATAATGTCGTTTTGTGGCATATTAGTTTTGCTAATATAATGGGTGTGTGTATTTTTTGTTAGTTTTTTGCCGAGAGGTTATTTTGCCAAACAACTTTCTTGTTTTTGTTTAGGAAGAAAGAGAAGCTTGGTTGATTACTTGTTAGAAATATAAAAATTTATCTACTTGTAAAATCTATTGGAAAGTTATGAGTGAACAAGTTGAGGACATAATAAAAGTCTCATCTAAAGGCCAAATTGTAATTCCCAGAGAAGTCCGCAAAAAAATGGGCGTGAAAGGCGGCGAGAAGTTGTTGGTGCTCACTCGGAATGGCGATATACTGCTCAGAAAAACTAAGGAATTGCCCATAGAGGACATAGCTAACAAAATTGAAAAAGTAACCAGCGAAGAATCAATTGACGTTGATACAATTGTGGCTGAGGCAGTCGAGTGGGTAAGAAAGTCAAAGTAGTCTTCGATACCAATGTTTGGCTTTCAATCTTCATGAAAAAAATTCTAACTGATGAGTTTTCCAGAGCAAAACAAGGACTAACTGTTTACGTCAGCAAAGACATTCTCTTGGAAATCTCTAAAGTTCTATTATACCCAAAAATCGTTGAAATCTTGATCAAGGCAAACGTAAATGAAAAAGAAATTCTCAGAGTCATCGGAGAGAATGCAACCCTTGTTAATCCCAAATTGAAACTCCAAATATTAACTAAAGATAACGACGATAACAAAATATTAGAATGTGCCCTGGCATCAAAGGCAGATATCATCGTATCTGGAGACAAGCACATCCTGAAAATGGTCAAATTTAGAAAAACAAGGATACTTACCCCAAAAGAATTTTTTGATTACATTAAAAAATAATCCACGGCTTACTGTTTTCTCAAAAAACATTGCCATCACTAACCCTCGGATGTAGGGTAATGTTTTTAGGTGATTTTTCTGTTTCCCTAAGCCATCAATACCGAGGACAAAAACATGCAGCCTATGCCTAAAGAATACAACTTTACCGAAATAGAACGCAAGTGGCAGCAGAAGTGGGAAGAGATGGGCATATACCATTACGACTGGAATGATAAGAAAAGGGTTCCATTCAGCATCGACACTCCGCCGCCTTATCCTTCAGGCGAGCTCCACATGGGCAATGTTCTCAACTGGACTTATTTTGACATGGTTGCCCGCTTCAAACGTATGCAAGGCTTTAACGTGCTGTTCCCGCAGGGCTGGGACTGCCATGGTTTAGGCATAGAAATCCAAGTTGAGAAAGCCAAAAACATTCGCAAACGTGATGTTCCACCAGATCAGTTCCGTGCTTGGTGCATCGAACTTGTCGAGAAATACATCGCTATGATGAAGGAAGGCATCCTCAAGATGGGTGCAAGCATAGATTGGACCACCGAATACAAAACGATGGATCCCGACTATTGGCGCCGCACACAATTGAGTTTTGTTTTGCTTCACAAAAAAGGTTACATGTACCAAGGTACGCATCCTGTGAACTGGTGCCCGCGTGACGAAACCGCCATAGCCGACGCCGAAGTCGACCACATGAAAAAAGAAGGCACCCTGCATTACATACGTTTCCAGCTGGAAGGCAGCAACGAATATCTATTAATCGCAACGTCACGCCCAGAATTCATTCCAGCATGCGTTGCTGTCGAAGTTAACCCAAAAGATGAACGTTATAGCAAGTACATTGGCAGAAAAATCGCTGTGCCCCTCATGAATCGGGAAGTAACCATTATCGGTGAGGAATCAGTGGACACATGTTTCGGCACGGGCGTTGTCCAGATTTGTACTTATGGCGACAAGGAAGACGTAAAAACCGTCATAAAACATAAACTCCCAGTTATCAGGCTCTTAACGGAAAGTGGCAGAATCAGTGAAGCCGGCTGCAAATACGCGGGCTTATACGTTA
Source organism: Candidatus Bathyarchaeota archaeon (assembly GCA_963809455.1). Taxonomy (GTDB): domain Archaea; phylum Thermoproteota; class Bathyarchaeia; order Bathyarchaeales; family Bathycorpusculaceae; genus Bathycorpusculum. Next base: position 193,724 of record CAWEJP010000005.1, read on the forward strand.
ACCAAGCACGTGCGTCAATCGTTTCCGATTTAACCGCCGCAGGGTTATTGGAAAAGACTGAGAAGATTCAGCATGAAGTCGGCGTCTGCGACCGCTGCAAAGCTCAAGTCGAAATCTTAGAAGTTAAACAATGGTTTATGAAAACCATGCCTCTCTCAGAAGCTGTTGAGAAGAATGCTAACGAAATCCCCTGGTACCCAGACTACATGAAAAATCGTCTAATCGATTGGACACGCGCTCTGGATTGGGATTGGGTTGTCAGCCGCCAAAGACTATTCGCCACACCCATTCCAGTTTGGTACTGCAAAACATGCGGAGAAGTTATCGTTGCAGAGGAAAGCTGGGTACCCATCGACCCAAGGATGGAGAAACCACGAATCGACAAATGCCCAAGATGCGGCGGCACCGAATTCACGGGAGAAACCGATGTACTTGACACATGGATGGATTCCTCAATCACATGCGCAGTTCATGCTGGTTGGCCCGACCGTGCTGACTGGAAACACTTGTTTCCCGCGAGCATGCACCCTTCAGGCACAGACATCATCCGAACCTGGGCATATTACCTCATGGTACGCCACCTGGCACTATTTGACCAACGGCCATTCAACAGCGTCCTCATAAACGGCATGGTGCTTGGCGCTGACGGCAGAAAAATGAGCAAATCCCTCAAAAACTACGCTGCTGCACCCGAAGTCCTCAACAAGAGTGGCGCAGATGCGACTCGGCAGTGGGCTGCTGGCGGAGGAGCAACAGGCTCAGACATACCTTTCCGCACCCAAGACGTCGAATACGGCAGACGCTTCCTCGTTAAACTCTGGAACGTCGCAGGCTTCGCAAGCAACCTCTTAGCCGACTACAAACCCCAAGAGCAAGATGAAATGGTTGACTTACAACCCCTAGACAAATGGATAACAAGCAAAACCGAGAACCTAGTCACGAAGGTCACTGAAGCCTTCGAAAAATGCCAATTCAACATCGCAGTCGAAGACATCCGCAACTTCACATGGCATGTATTCTGCGATTACTACATTGAATCAGTTAAGGATCGACTTTACCGCGTAGAACCAGAAAATTTAGCGCGAAGGCAAGCTGCTCAACAAACTCTCTACAATGTCTTCTACAAGATTTTGCAGTTGCTATCTCCGATTACGCCGCATTTGACTGAAGAAATTTATCAAAACATGTACGCTAAAGATAAGGGCTCTAAGAGCTTGCAAATAACACCTTGGCCAAAAATGGACTACGTGCTTGTCGATAAAGCTGCAGAAGAGGAAGGCGATAAAGTGATGGCTTTAATTGAAGACGTTCGAAGAAAAAAAGCCGCCCAAAAGTTACCGCTGAACATCCCCATTCTGTCTCTTGAAGTCTACACCACAAACCAAGCGAACGCCGACCTAATCAATGCAAGCAAAAACGATATCGCAGGAACCCTCAAAGTTGTAGGTGACTTCAAAGTTATTCCCCAAACTGGGCAGGGACAAGAAGTACCGCAGTTTCTAGGAGTAATTCCCGTTGCTGTTTTTGGAGCGGTATCTAAAAAATGAAACGTGTTGGGTTAATTGGGTGCGGCGCCATCGGAACAGTTTTAGCTGAAGCCATTGAACGCAAACTGGTGGTCTGTGATGAACTGGTAATTTTTGATGTGGACACCTCAAAAGCAGAGAAACTCAAAAACCAAATAAAATTTCCAGTAAAAATCATGCCAAACGTAGAGGCGTTGCTTGCCTCCAAACCGTCAATAATTGTTGAGGCAGCATCCCAGCAAGCAGTGCGAGAATACTACGACCAAATTTTAGCAGCAAATGTCGACTTCATCATCATGAGTACAGGCGCACTTTTAGATTTAGACACGAATACTTCTAAACTTCATTTTCCCTCAGGCGCCATCGGAGGCTTGGATGCGCTCTCTCCTGCAGCGTTGGCTGGAATCGATGAGGTCACGTTAACTAGCCGCAAACCCCCCAAAGCGCTGGGAAAAACCAACAACCAAGAAGAAACCGTATACGAAGGTTATGCAGAGGAAGCAGCGAGACAGTTCCCACGCGAAATGAACGTTGCAGCAACATTAGCCCTAACCGTAAAACCATCCAAAGTGAAAGTGCAAGTGGTATCCGATCCAAAAGTCGTACGCAACACCCACCAAATCCATGTCAAATGGCGCTACGGCGAAATGACCATGCAGTTCGCCAACGACCCCCATCCTGACAACCCACACACAAGCGCACTTGCAGCATGGTCAGCCATAAACCTGTTAAAATCACAACTAGAAAAATAAGACTTCGCTGTAGTAAGACTCATTTTTTGCTAATTTCTATTTCTTGCAGATAACTCGCTTATTACTTATTTTCTCGTCAATTTGACTAACAGTAGAAAAACGAACCTCTGTATTAGTCAACCCTTAGTAGAAAAGTGCAAGCTAAAAAAGAATAAAAGAGATTAACCTTAGCGTCGTAAGCTGAAAAAAAAACTGATGACAAACTAGAACTTTATCCTTCTGCAGAGTTGGGACAACTTTAAAGACGCCGCATCCACATAAAGAGATAAATTGACAGTCAAAACAAAAACAAACAAAATTTAAACAAAAAAGAAAAGAAAGAAGAATACAGTTTTATTTTGCTCAGTTGTGTTTTCGTCGCTTTCTTCTGCTTGGGGGGTTTGGTCGCTGTTGTCCGCTTCCGTTATCAGTTCCGAATGTGCCGCTTGGGGTGCTTCTGAAGGGTGGGCAGGAATGTGTGCCTCCCTCTACCAAGGAAATAGTTTCTATTGCTGGTTCTTCAAGGACTTTTTCAAGGGTAGTTTCGATTGGAGCTTGCTCTGTTACTTCGAAGTCTTGGAGTGGAGCTTCAATTACGGGTTGTTCTTCGTGGGCTGCTTCTGCAATTGGCTCGGTCGCGATGATTGTCTCTGCTGGAGCTTCGACTGGTGTTTCGATTATGGGGGCTGCTTCAACTGTGAGTGCTGGAGTTTCTTCAACTTCGATTGTTGGCTGCTCAATTGGAGCTGCTTCTTCAACGACTACTACTTGAGCTTCTTCAACGATTGCGGCTGGCACTTCAACTGGTGCTTCGATGATTGGAGCAGCTTGGATTACTTGTTCTTCGACTGTTGGCTCTGCGATTACTGCTTCGGTTACTAATTCAACTGCTGTTTCTGGCTCAGTTGCAACTACTTGAGCCTCTTCCACCGGGGCAGCTTCTACAATTGGAGTTTCTTCAACGATTGGAGCTTCAATTACTGGAGCTTCTAATATGGTTTCAACTGCTGGAGCCTCAACGATTGGGGCTTCCTCAACAATTGGGGCAGTTTCTTCGACAACTGGAGCTTCAACGGGTGAGCCTTCCTCAACAATTGGGGCTGCTTCTGCGACGATTTCGACTGCTGGCGCTTCTTCAACAGCAATTGTTAGCTGCTCAATTGGAGCTTCAACGACTGGTGTGCTTTCGATTATGGGAGCGGTTTCAACTGGGGCTTGTGGGGTGGCTTGCTCAACTTGAGCTTCCACTGGGGCCTCTAAAGGGACCGCTATCTCCACTGGAGCTGCTTCTGCAACAGGAGCTTCAACTGGAGCAGTTTCTGCTGGAGCACACTCAATTGGGGCAGCTTCGACTACTGGAGCCTCTACGGGAGCAGTTTCAATTGGCGCTACTTCAACTGGAGCAGCTTCTTCTATGATTATTGCGGGAGCTTCTTCAATGATTGCTGCTGGAGCTTCAACTGGTGTTTCAATTATTGGAGCTTCTTCAACTGGGGCTGTTTCGATGATTGGAGCTTCAACTATTGGTGTAGTTTCAATTGGAGCAGTTTCAGTTATTGGAGCTTCTGTTGGGGTTTCAATTGCTGGAACTTCAACAATTGGAGCTTCAATCGGGGTTTCAACTGCAGGAGCCTCAACAATTGGAGCTTCCTCAACTGGAGCAGCTTCAACTGGTGCATTTCGAGCTTCAACTGGAGCTGCTCAATCAACTGGTGTGCTTTCGATTATAGGAGCGGTTTCAACTGGGGCTTGTGGGGTGGCTTGCTCAACTTGAGCTTCCACTGGGGCCTCTAAAGGGACCGCTATCTCCACTGGAGCTGGCTTCTGCAACAGGAGCTTCAACTGGAACTGGAGCACACTCAACTGGGGCAGCTTCGACTACTGGAACCTCTACAGGAGCAGTTTCAATTGGCGCTGCTTCAACTGGAGCAGCTTCTTCTATGATTATTGTTGGAACTTCTTCAACAATGGCTACTGGAGCTTCTTCAATGACTGCTGCGGGAGCTTCAACTGGTGTTTCAATTATTGATGCTTGTTCAGCTGGGGCTGTTTCGATGATTGTAGCTTCAACTATTGGTGTAGTTTCAATTGGAGCAGTTTCAGTTATTGGAGCTTCTGTTGGGGTTTCGATTGCTGGAGCTTCAACAATTGGAGCTTCAATCGGGGTTTCAACTGCAGGAGCCTCAACAATTGGAGCATGCTTCCTCAACTGGAGCAGCTTCAACTGGAGCTTCAACAACTGGTGTGCTTTCGATTATTGGAGCGGTTTCAACTGGGGCTTGTGGGGTGGCTTGCTCAACTTGAGCTTCCACTGGGGCCTCTAAAGGGACCGCTATCTCCACTGGAGCTGCAGCTTCTGCAACAGGAGCTTCAACAACTGGAGCACACTCAACTGGGGCAGCTTCGACTACTGGAACCTCTACGGGAGCAGTTTCAATTGGCGCTGCTTCAACTAGACAAGTTTCGACCGGGGTCTGATCCATTGGAGCGGCTTCTGCTGGAGTTTGCTCGATTGGGGCAGCTTCTTCTATGATTATTGTTGGAACTTCTTCAACAATGGCTACTGGAGCTTCTTCAATGACTGCTGCGGGAGCTTCAACTGGTGTTTCAATTATTGGAGCTTGTTCAGCTGGGGCTGTTTCGATGATTGGAGCTTCAACTATTGGTGTAGTTTCAATTGGAGCAGTTTCAGTTATTAGAGCTTCTGTTGGGGTTTCAATTGCTGGAACCTCAACAATTGGAGCTTCCTCAACTGGAGCAGCTTCAACTGGAGCTTCAACATACTGGTGTGCTTTCGACTATTGGAGCGGTTTCAACTGGGGCTTCGTGGGGTGGCTTGCTCAACTTGAGCTTCCACTGGGGCCTCTAAAGGGACCGCTATCTCCACTGGAGCTGGCTTCTGCAACAGGAGCTTCAACAACTGGAGCACACTCAATTGGGGCAGCTTCGACTACTGGAACTTCTACAGGAGCAGTTTCAATTGGCGCTGCTTCAACTGGGCAAGTTTCTATAATTGGCGCTGTCTCAACAGGTGTAGCTTCCACTGGGACCTCTAAAGGGACCGCTTCTACCGCCGTTGGTTGAACTGTTGGAGCTTCCATTATTGGAGCTTGGTTCTGGAGCTGCTGGCGCTTGCGGCGCATGGGAAAAATTTGGTCGATTGCTTGTTTTATTACACCTAATTCGTTTCTTGTTGTTTCGAGAGTGTTTGAGAGAAGGTTTATTTCTCGACCGTAGCTTTCCTCGTCGATTTCTCCAACAACATGTTGGATTTCATAGTTAGCGAGGAGAGTTTCTAAGGTTTTTAGTTGGCCTTCTAGTTCCAGGGTTTTTGCTTGCATTTTTTCTGCGAGGTCTTTTCGTTGTTTTTCGATTTCAACTATTGCTGAGCTAATGTCGCCGGTGAATGAGTCACGTGTGGCTTGTGAGATTTTGCCTGTTACAAAAAGGTTGTCTAAGGCTTGTTTCTTTTTGTTAGCTATTTCGTATTCTTCATTTAATCGTTTAAATGTATATTTCCATGAAATCACGTTTAGGGCACCGTAGCTTGCATAGGTAAAATGAGAATTAACGTTTGTTAACATGCACATATATCGCTAACTATTAAATTCGGGCTGGATGTCAGAAAAATGGAAATTTTAACGTAAAAACTGTTTGGGTTTGTATGGGTTTATGTATATAAATAGTGAAATTTTTCTTGAAATTGAGTTCGATAAAATGACACTTCTATGTTAACTATCATATGCGCGAAGGTATGTTATGTTGACCATATATGAAAAAGATTTTTGGGAATTGCAGTTTTTTTCGTGTTGAAGGATACCGTTTGAGTTGAGGCGCAAAATCTGTTTTGTTTATACTATTTTGTTTTTAGTTATAACATATTATTCTAAATTCGAATAAGTCTTATATATCTAAACAAGAATAAACAATCAAGTGAGGAGAGTAAGTAACATGGTAGCCTTGACAATCACAGTAAACGGAGAAAAATCAGAAGCAAGAATAATCAAAAAAATGCATGAACGCGTAATCAAAAGCTTCATGGACACAATCATAATGGCTGAACTACAAAATGGACCCATAAGCGGATACGACGTCATCTCGTTCATCCACAACAAATTCGGCTTCCTCGCCAGCTCAGGAACAGTGTATTCACTACTCTACTCACTTGAACGCAACGACCTCGTCGAAGGCATCTGGATCGAACGAAAAAGAGTCTACAAACTCACAGAAAAAGGCGCAAAAACAATCGCCACCATTCTCAACTCACAGGAAAAAATCAAGGGCTTCATGTCAACAATCCTCAAAACCCAAACTCCCCCATTAACAGTTTCTTTTTATCACTAAATCAATAGAAATACTAAAAAACCCCTTCGTGTTTTTCTATCAGCCGCAACGAATCTTTGGGGGTCCGTAGCTCAGTCAGGCTAGAGCACCGGACTTTTAATCCGGGGGTCGCGGGTTCAATTCCCGTCGGACCCGCCAAAATTCGCTGGTTTTACTAATCCGTAACTCTTCGCGGGATAGCATGTTTTCCGCAAGGTAGAAAAAGAGCAACAACCGACATACAATTATGCCAAAACCCAAAAACCACAATATCTTTGGCTCGATGAATTAAGCACAAAAGAAGCAGCCCATAGCTGCCAAAGACGGCAAGGTTGTGATTTTTCCTGTAGGAAGCGTTGAGGAACATGGCGAGCATTTGCCTCTTTGCACTGACAGCATTCAACCAGAGTATATTGCACTAGAAGTCGCCAAGAAAACCGGCTGTCTAGTTGCACCGCCACTTCAGGTATGGAATTTGCAATGCCACACGCAATTTTCCAGGAACAATAACCATACAGTTCGACACACTATACAAGATAGTGCACGATATCCTATCGGAGTTAATTCGCAACGGCTTCAACAGAATTATTGTACTTAAGCGGTCATGCGGGAAATTCACACATGGTTGCTTGAGACTCGCAGCCCAAGACGTTGTAATAAAAATGACGAGGCAGGGAAAGAAGGGAAAGTTCGGATTATGGTTTTGTCAGACTTTGACTTTGCAGAGGAATTAACTCCCAAATATGCCGACAGAAAACGACGGGCATGCAGGCACACTTGAAACATCTAGAATGATGGCTATTAAGCCCGAATCTGGTCAAAGCAAAAGGAGAAGCCAGTGTTTGGCGAGATGCCACGTTTTGAGGTTGTTGCGCATCCAGAAAACTATTTTCCCAGCGGAGTTAATGGCGACCCCACAGCGGCATCTGCAGAAAAGGGTCAAAAAATAAACGAGTACATCATTGAACAAATGGAGAAAATGGTAAAAACCATTAAAGAATAAAAAAATTGTTTCTCACAGACAACAAAGAAAAAGGAAATGTTTAAAAAAACTCTAAGATGCGATTATTTCTTCTTCGCTTTTTCAGGAGTCTTTACTGGAGCTTTGGGTGCAGCACTTTTTGCTGGAGCTTTAACAGGTTTCATTGGTTCTTCACAACAAATCAGTTCGCATGTTTCATCACATTCGCATGGACTCTCAATTAAAACAACAAGACCGCATTCATCACACTTATACTGTTCACCTTTCTTTTTTGCCAAAAAATCACCTTCTAAAAAGCCGCTACATAATGAATTGTTTTCTAAAAATATAAGAATTTCTAATTAAAGCATTTTTCTGAATAATTAGTCAAATTTACTGACTGACACAAACGGCTAATATTCATTTTAGCGATCTGGGAAGCCCCGCAGAGACAAAAAAACCAGCAGCATATAACAGTCAACGTTAGCAACAACACATCATCACCACCATCACCCCAATAATTGAACGACATCTCAAGTCAAAATCTGTTCTAATTTTTTCGCCAACCTCTAAGAGTAAGCTCTACAGAAAAAGTTTAAAGGCTAAAGAAAAGATAACTAGTTAGTGATTTTATGCAGTTTTTTACCGTTACAGACCAATCAAGCATAAAACATAAAGTTCTCAGTAATACCCTTAAACCAAACAGAAATGACTCAATTAGTTGGGGAATGCGAGAAATGTATGCCCTCAATTTCAATTTCATCTATAATTCAAATTGGACATCCCTACATGGTTGTCAGTTTTGGCGGCGACGCATGGAAAACAGCCATAGCGCTTGACAAAGAATCTGACGATGGACACAGAGTTGGGGATGAACTTGAGGTCGGCGATGTTTTAAACGTGATTTTAACCTCTGAACCCAAAGCACTAAGTGTTTCCAAAGAAAGGGTTTACATGAATGTACCTTTGGAAGCCGTCTTAGCATTCAGTATCCTCTACACTGCAGACATAGCAGAAAACTATGCATTGTTCAAGATGATTAAGCAGCCCAAAGGCGAATAACGAATCGGTTTAACGCAGGTAGCGTAGGAACCAATCTGTTGACAATTTAGCGACTTGTTCAAGTGTGCCTGGCTCCTCAAAAAGATGCGTTGCACCAGGAATAATAATCAGTTTTTTTTTCAGCGGTCATTTGATCCATTGCTTCCGGTTTAACTCGATAACTTCGGTATCTAAACCGCCCACTAACAACAGAGTTGGCGCCACCACGTTCGGAAGGTATTCTCCTGCTAGGTCAGGGCGTCCTCCTCGAGAAACTACCGCCGCAATCTCGTTTGGAAGTTTTGCAGCCGCAATTAAAGCCGCAGCAGCCCCGGTGCTTGCCCCAAAATATCCGAAAGCTAACTTCTTTGGTTTGGGAATCATTTCTCAGCCATTCTGTTGCGCCGATAAGACGTTGTGCCAGTAACGGAATGTTGAAACGGTATTCTGCAGTCACCATGTCTGTTTCTTCCTCTTCTTGGGTAAGCAAGATCAAACAGTAAGGTTCCGATTGTGGCTTTGTTGAATTCTTTTGCAACGTATTGGTTTCGGGGGCTAAATCTGCCGCTGCCGCTTCCATGAGCAAATAAAACAACCCCTTTTGCGCCAGGCGGCAAAGTCAAAGTACCCTCCACAACTACGTTGCCAACGGGAATTTTTAATTCTGTTTGATCATGAATCATAAATTAACCATCCCTGCAGAGTTACGCAGTGTTTTTTCCTTGCTTTCTTTCAGAAGCATAATTACTTCTTCATCAGGGGTTTGGGAAAAATCCGAGTAGAATTCGCCTATTGCTTGGAAATATTCGGGAGTATGAAGGCATACAACGCGGTCAGCTATTTTTTCTAGTTCTTCAATAGTTGAGGGTGGACCCACGGGAACAGCAACGGTTACACTTGAGGCACCCCTATTTTTAACTGAAGCCAACGCAGCTTTCATGGTTGACCCTGTCGCTATGCCATCATCAACAACTATAACGTCAAGCCCCTTAAGGTTGGGGTAGGAGGAGTCTTGCCTGTACAGCTTTAGCCTGCGCTCGATTTCATGTTTTTGACGTTTCAGTTTCTTCTCAACATATTCGTTGCTAACGCCCAGGTATTTGATTAATTGGTTATCCAGAATCGCTGTGCCATCTTCAGCGACAGCGCCAATAGCCAACTCGGGGTTTTCAGGAGCGCCAATCTTTCGGGGAATAATTATGTCCAGTGGCAAGCTGAGTGCTTTGGCAATCTCAAAACCCACCACAACGCCGCCTCTTGGAATCGCCAAAACAATTCCATGTTTCCCAGAAAAATCCTTTAATGCAGAAGCTAAACGTTTACCAGCATCAACTCTGTCCATAAAATAAGTCATTTTGTATTCCTCAAAAGTATCCTTACTAAATGATAAGTAAATTTAGATATAAAAAGTGGTTGACTAAATCTTGCAAATCACAAACTTCTAACTTATTTTTTAAAAAAAATAAGAGGGCATATTGGAGCCTAACAGTCAATCTATATGTATAAACCTATTGCAGGTAGGTCCATTTTGGTTTTCAGATGACCAATTCATTTTAAAGGTGTAAATTACGATCTTTTTGTCAACGCCAAGTTTTCTTTGTCAAAAGCGTAATCGCCGAACCTTGCGGAGTAGTAGAGTCTTAGGTATTCTGCAGCGAAGCGAGGTTGGAATGGCAAGTCCTGGGGCAGTAGTTTTTCTTTGATTTTTAGTTGTTCTTCGATGGCTGCTTCAGCTAATGGATAGTTTAGCAGAAATTCTTTGCGTTCACTATAAACAGCTAAAGTCTGCACTGCTTCTTCCACATATGAGAGGTATTTGGGTAGGTTTTCCATTATCTGGTTAATCTGGTAGTTGGTTGGATTAGCGAGGATTTCAGTGGCTTTCTTTAAGCGGTCACGCAGGGTGCAGTTTTTCTCCCAAAGGTAGTCTTTTGTTGGTAGCAAACGGTCGATTGCTTCTTCATTGCTGATTAATCCAGAATACAGCATGGATAGGATATCGTTGGCGATTCCTATGAACCCTTGAACATCATCCTTCAAGGCGACTAACATCTAAAATGTCAACCTTTTCTTTTTCCAACCTCTTCTCGGCAGGTAGTCTTCATTACTTCAGCCTTCTTAGCATAACTGAGCACTTTGAAGGTGTTGTCACCAAAGACAGACGGCAAAGTTTCACTTTGAAGACTTAGGTTAGCTATCGGGATCAAGTGCGTTTCTTAGGTATCTCATGGACGCTTGGATTTCAGCGCTATACTGACGCTTCCAGTTGTTGAGGGAATTATAAAGTGCTTCTACAGCTATCCAAGGAGCCTCTTTCTTCTGAAGTTTTTCGTTTGCAAATTCTACTGCTCTGCTTTTCTCTGGAAGCGAAGGATCATAGAGGGGTCTGATAATTGCGTAGATTGGTTCAACAACCCTTATCACTTCTCTTGTGAGAGTTCTTCCAGCTTCCAAAACCTGTTTTATGGCTTCGATTCGCTGCTTCCAGCGGCATTTCGTTTTGGTAATTAGATGTTCGCTTGTGGTTTTAATGGTTAAGCCTTCAGTCTTTGAGTTTTCCAACCCAATCAGAGAACTCGCAAGTTAGCGAAGATTTGATATTCGGACAAGTATCTTGTTGAGTTCAGCTTCGGCAGCATCTTTCTCCTTACTTAATTGGTTGAGTTCTGCGAATTTCTTGTCTAAATCTGACTGATCAAGTTCGCGAAGTAGCGATTTTTTTAAGCATTTCATCAAGGGAATCTTTAATGAGTAAGCTTTTACCTTCAGGAGCCACTAACAATCACTGGAATGTTTTCTTTTACGTTGTCTATTTGGGCTTGGAAAATGCCTAATTTATCTTTTAGCGACTTGGCTTTTTCTTGTAAGTTCCGAAAGTGATGTGGTTTGCTTGGGTGTAGTATCTATAAACAGTAATGGGCAATGTTAGAAGTAATGTCGCAAAAATTCCCAGCACCATCGTGATGGGGCTAACGTCAGCTGTAAATGCTAAAGGTCACTTGAAGGGCACTTAACAGGATAAAGAAGACTGCTGCAGCAATAGTAGCAGTGAAAATCTGGAAAAATTTGTCGCCGGCACCGATTATTCCTTCTTTAACCATGAATCTTGTGAAGAAAATAAGTGTTAAAGCCAACCCGACAACTATAACAGCAAACATCAAAATGCCAGGAATAGAATCGCGGTATTGAGTTATTGCATCGCCGATGGTTCGTCCCGGCCAATCAGGAACCCAAGTGGTTTGTCCAGCAATATCGTAGACGACATTGGACAGGTGTATAAACGGAATTGACTCAAGGAGGCAGTTAAGTCTTTGCAATCGAGGTTAAAGGAACGAGAAGCGGAGGGCTGGAACCTGGTTCAAGCCACCAATCAGAGCGAACAATTGGCTTAACCACATAGGTGTAATACTGCATAATCTGCAGGGGTACAGAAAGCAACACGTAATAGATGACTGTTAAACTGACGTATTTTTTGAAGTAAACTGCTGAAGCTAAAATCAATGGGATAGCCAAAAAATAAATGGATCGCAACAAAGAGGCATGTAACTGCCAATATTCCAAAATCAATGGCAAGAGCACTTTTGTAACGGTTGAAAATTACTGGTAAAGCGACAAATAACGCCAGCCATATAACGATAAAGGCTACGCGAACTTGGAATATCTCCAAGGAAAGAAATAAAGTACAAAGATCTGAGCCAAATGATACATTAAGCCTATACCGATGATGACACCACCGATGGGCATTCCAATCGGGGAATTTTGAAAGCGACAAAAGCGACCAAAACTGCAAGGAAAATTGGTAAGGGTTGAGGAAATAGTGGCAGAACAGACATTCCGACTGCCATGGCGACAGTCGTGATGACAAAAGTAAGCATTTTGAGCGAAGAAGGTTCAAGATTACGTTCTTGCTCTTCTTTTTCTTTCTGCTTTTGTTTTTGAGATTTATACCAAGAGCTAACACCAGATATTTTTAGGGAGGGCTTCTTCACTTCATCGACCTAAAACCTTATTTTGCTTAAACTCCTCTTAAAGCTTATGTAGGTACCTCGGATGAATGATGTCAAAGAGACTTTTGACGTATTAGCAAGTGTAGAAAAACACATAGAATCGCTAAAGCCGTTGTTGCCCAAACAAGCCTTAGTTTGCATCGGCGAATACCCGATAAAAACGCTTCTAAAAGAACCAGGCATCAGAAAACAAGGCGCTTTGCCAATTTTAATTGAAAAATCAAGCGACGAAATCTACAAATGGCTTCCAAAAGGCTACCCCGCACATTTTATTTTAGGATTTGAAGACGACCACATCGATACCCATTTTTGGTACAATGTCTATCCCGCAATTTCAAAGGATAATTCAATAATTGAGAGTTTAAAGAAAAAAAATGTTGAAAAACTCCGTAGCGCTATAATTTTCGCATCGATTTGGGATGGAATTGGCAGCGCTGCTCATGCCAACCTTGATAAGAAAATTCAAAAATGAAAACATCGATTCCTTATCAATAGCGATTTTGCCCTCCAAAATACAGCCCACAGATGCCCACTTCAACGCCTACGCCTCTTTACAATTGTGTTTAGGTATCTGATGGAGCAACAGTTCTGCTCATGGAAAGGGACCAAATTGAAACTTACGAAGGGGTAGATCGAAAAGGCGAATTAATCAAGGGCAATATGCTTACCAATTACCTCTTGAACCTGATCTTAGAAAAAGACTCGCAGTTGTTGAAGAAATCTCAGAGTTATCGAGAACTTTTAACATTAAACTATTCACGCCGGTGGTAGTTACGGGAGCAAGCTACAAGATTTATGGTTCATTCGAGAATATGCTAAACGCTGCTTTGCTGAAACCTTTCTTGACGTTTGATATGTCAAGCGCTTCATTATTATACGTACTTTTGCGTATGCCTTCAAGCATGAAAGATAATCGTTGCCCAGAGGCAAAATCGAGTTAGCGATAACAAACTGGTTCAAGGAAAAAACAAATCTGCAGTCAATCTACATAACAGAACCCATCTACACTGAAGATATGACAGACAGAATAGATGCAGTGTTGTTCTTGGGTGGCTTTGATGCAAGCAAGATGATGAATAATTTGGAGCAGAAAGTTAAGTCGCTCAAGATGCTTGCAGTTGAGAGGGGTTTCATGACGGAAAATTGGAAAGTTGTCACAAAAATCGAACCTGAACCCAAAAAAGAAAACGCTTCCCAGCAAAACGTCGAGACAGCAATAGAAACTGAAGAACCCCAAAAAATCGAGGAGCCGACGTCTCAGATAGTCTCAGTTGAGATAGAAAATCCTGCCGAGAGTATAGTAAATACAGAAGAACCCAAAGTTGTTGATCCTGCTCCAGTTTTGGAAGCACCCCAAAAAGCAGAAGAATCTGCGCCTGCGGCTAAACCGAAAAGAACTTTCTTTAGAAGGAAAAAAGCAGATCCAAAGAAAAATTTAGAAAATAAAAATAGATAAAAGATAAGGAGCTAAAAACTCCTTTTATTTAACTTACTTTTTGTCGTTCTTCGCTGCCGTTGTTTATTGCTTTGATGATGTTGCTTGCGTATACTCCGTGTTCTAGTAGGAATGAGCGTGATAGGTATCTTTCGAAGTCGCTGGATTTGCTGTAAAGTAGTTGCATTTCGTCGAAGGATTCCATGTCATCGGGTTTTCCTCTTCCGCCAACCACCATTACTCGGGTTGTCCATGCGTCTCTTGACTCGATGACTCGCACTGTGATTGTTCTTGAGACTTCGCTTGTCACGTAGCCTGCGAGTGCAGTGTAGATTTCTTGTGAGAGGTCTTCTGACCACATGCGTGGTGGAGTTGAGATGGTTACCCAGATGTAGTCGGTCTTGTAGGTGGGTTTGAATCCCATGACACTTGGTGTTTTGAATGCTCGGATAACGCTCTTCATGTAGTCTTTGAAGTGGTCCATGTCGAGGATTTGCTTGAAGATTACTTCGCGGGTGAGGGTGTCTTCTTGTTCAGTCAGGATTTTGAATACTATTTTTAGTTGTTCGTGTTCTGTTAAGTCGGCGGATTTTTCGAAGTATGGTTTTTGTGAAGTTATTTCGGCAATTTTGCGTTGTATTCATGGTGTAAATCAACAATCTTGTTTAGTCGCTTGCGGTATTCAGATACTAATTCGAAGCGTTTTGATAATTTCTCGTAGAGTTTGATTGTGCTGTCAACTTTGTCAAGGTTTTCGACTGCAAAAGCCTCTTCCTGCTCTACTCGTTTGAGTTCTCGGTCAATATCCAAAAGTTGCTCTCGGGCGTAACGTTTGCCGCTGAGGAACTTTCTGACTTGCCGTTCCATCTTAGTTTTGTCGAATTCTTTGCGTTTCTTGATTTCTTGAACTCTCATGACTTCGTTGTCGAAGTTACCTCTTTTCTGCATACGTTGAGTTAAGATTTCGTTGACATAGGTTAAGTGTTCATCAATCATTCTGGATTCGTCAGCAGGCGTTCTAAGCATGAGCTGAATTATGAGGTAGATAGTTCCGAGTTCGGTTTGGATAGCTTTTAGGTCTTCAAGTTCGGCTTTGCATTCGGGTAGACACTTCGTAGTATCGCATTAATGCGTCTGTTAAGTATCGGGTTTCATCGTAGAATTTGAGGATAACCAGTGATCTTTCTGCGAGTTCAGCTATGTTAACGAGGTCTTCGAGGACTTTCTTTTGTCTTAGAGTGAAGATTTGTGAGCTTGGAATTAGCTGGTTTAATCGTTCAACAATGCTGCTTTTCTTTGCAGGGAATTCTAAGTGTGTTTTTGTTAGGTTTGTGAGTAATATTTCTAGGTTGTCGAGTTTTCTGTTGCCGTCTTTTCGCAGTGTCAAATCTATGATGGATTCTTCGATTGGGCCTATCTTACCCATGAGCTTTATTGTGGATAGGAACTTCGTTATGTCTTCTAGCCAGTTTTTGACTTGTATCTCAGTTCCTTTAACGTGGAGAATTGTGTCGTCTTCGAGTCGTGGGTTGCTGTTTATGGTAGTTTTTAGTTTTTCTTCGAACTGTTCTTCGTTGTAGGTGCCTGTTTTTATTAGGTAGTTCTTGAAGAGGTCGCGGGTAATGTCGCTGTCCACTTTGATGACGTTGTTAATTTCTTCCAGGATGTCGAGTTTTTCTTTTCTTGATTCCTGAAGCAGTTGCATTCCTTCAAAGTTCAACTTGTAAGCCATAATGTAGTCTTCAACTGGATACGTCACTTTAGTCATGCCCAATGTATGCGCTGAGTTGTTGGTTAGTCCCACTTCGGTGCCTATGCCGCCTAATAGGTCTGCTAAGTCAAAGTCCATCAAAACGTAGAGCAAGTCAACGACCATTTGGTCCATTTCTTGTCTTGCGCTAACGATGTTGCCGACTTTTGAGAATGCGGGTAATAGTGGTAAGTAAATTAGTGCATTTAGTGGGTTTCGGTAGATTTCGCCGAATTCTTTGATGACATATTCGTTGTAGTCTTTGTTGAGTAATAGTGAAAGTTCATTCATGGCTACGAAGGCTGAGCATCCTTTTGCTGGAGGGTCATCTCCACCACACGGAGTGATAACGAAGGCAATTATTGCCACACCGGAACCTAAGACTTTTCGCAGGTGCCTAGCAAAGTCAAAGAAGATACCGCTTCCAGTGCCACCGCCAAGTCCATAAACCAACAACTACTGTCGGGGTGACTATGGATGAAAGGGCTTGTTCTTTGAATGCGTTTATGCAGTTGCGGATGATGCCAAGTTGGTAGTAGTTTAATGCGTAGATGGCTTTTGCGAGGGCTCTTCTTCTACCTGCGCCGCCCGCCATTGGTGGAATAGCCATGGTGGTTTGGAGCCAAGGAACGAAGGTTTCCAGTTTTGAACCTTCACCTACTAAGTATTCGCCGTATTTTTGGTTGACGAAGTCGAACATTGCTTCGGCAGTTGGGAACTTGACGGATTGAGCAATTAACCGCATTCGTTCGCGTGGGATGCCTGCTTTAATCATGGATTTAACTGATTTGATCGTTGGTTTCTTGTAGGCTTCGGATTTCAGGGTCAGCAATGTCGATGGCTAAAAGAGAAAGACGGGTTAGGTCATTCTCCATCAGCTCTTTGGTTTTTCTATTTGATAAGGAAAGTTTCAACGATGTTGGTGCCTGCTGAACCGAGGCCAATTAACTGAACGCTATTCTGGTAGATTCTCGTAGACTATCACATCCCAACTAATCTTTTCAATCTGTCTTTAACTGATTCAAGTTTGAGGACATTGCTCTGTCAATCTTTGATGCTCTTAGCGTTAAGCCTTCTAAGTCTTTGATTTGGTCTTCAACTACAAGTTGGAAGTAGCTGACTTTTCCACGTACTCGCAGGAACAGAACCACAAAAATGACTGCTACAACCGCCAGAACAACCATAACTGGTATGAAAAGCGTTTCCATGTGGAAGAGTTACTGGTGCGTTGGAAGCGTTGAGACTGTTTAAGAGAGCTGTCGCATCGTTGACGTCACCTGCATTAGCTATGGTTCTAGATGCGTTAAGAACGTTTGTGAAAATATCGATGTATCCTTGAGCAACTCCGCTTGATATGAGTCCTTTTAGTTTTGTTTCTTGTTGGGCGTATAGAACATTAAAGTTGGCCAAGCCTGCGCTGGTTGCTTGAACGGTTATTTGGTCAAGGGCAGAACCGCCTGCTCCGCCGTATAGGCTGACAACGTTGACTGTTTGTGCTACGTTTGAAGCGCTGTTTGGCATTTTTCCATAAAGAACCATGTCGAAGGTTCCTACGGTCCATTTGAACGTTGTAGATTGTGCAGCTGGGTTGTATGTGGAGCCCATATCATAAGTTGAGGTTTGAAGGCTCCCAGTAGCCGCTTGGGTTTGAGGTTGATTTTTGTAAGTTCGTTGTAAGTTTTAGTGTGTCGGAACCTGGTACGATAACGTTGACGGTGAATGTAACTTTAACATCGGTTCCTGGCAACACTGGCGCTAACATATTAGTTGTGTTCGTTGCCGGATCGTATTGAACCAAAAGTTGCCCTGTTGAATCTTCAATTTTGTATGTGGTTATCCATGTCCTGTCACCTACAGCGTTGACTGTCGGTGAAATGGAAATTATCATCATGGTTGTTAATATTAGTAGGAGACTTAATGCTAGAATTTTGTTGTTTTTCAATTTGAACCCTCCCGAATTTTTCTATGAGATGATACATATAACACTTGTGCTTATCCGCTCAATATGATGGTCAAAAAATAATCTTTTGGTGGATTTACACGACTTTATCGGTTTGGTAAGCTCTTTGTTGAGTAAAGGATAAGTGGTTTTCACAGTTATACAAAGTAGCAGTGACCGATGATGGAAATTATTAACGTTCGTTTACCTGAAAAAATCATCTCAGACTTAGATAAACTCGCAAGGAAACATAGCCTCACCCGTTCAGAAGTTATGCGCCAAGCGTTAACCATCTACATTCATTTGACTGAAAATGTTGGCACCATGCTGAGACCCATAGTTTTCCAGGTTAAACCTGCCCAAATAACCTACACACGAAGAGGCGACGTTTCAATCCTAAAAGTTCCCACAGGACATGCCATCGTTGCAGGCTCAACTTCTATCGGTGCTGTTGGACCCAAAGAAATGGATAAAGTCAAAGTCGATGGACAGGTTTTGGGGAAATTTTTGGCAAGAGTTGCCTTGATGGATGTTACAGCGACGGGAGCGTTTCCTGTTCTTTTATCGGTTACATTAGGTGTGGAGAAGGAACCCACAGGCAACGCAATACTTGAGGGTATACGACGAGAAGCCAGAAGCATAGGTCTTGACCCAAATCAAGTTCTGATGGAGAATACTGAAGATAATTTTGACACGGTCCAGACTGGTGCTGGGTTAACTGTGGTTGGTTTTGCAAATGAAGAGGAGCTTAGGCTTGGAAAAACCTGCCCAGGTGACTTAATTGTTGCAATTGGAAAACCCAAAGTTGGAGATGAAGTGATTGCGGCGGAAGGCGCGAGGAGAAATTGCAGACCTCAAAAACGTTACTCAACTTTCACAGAGAAAATACGTTCATGACATTTCGCCTGTTGGAGGGTTTGGGATTGCCAGTGAAGCCAGAATGATGGCCTATGGAGTAGGAAGACAACTAAAACTTCTCGAGGCACCAGGGTTAGATTTGAACAAGTCAGCAGGTCCAGCTACAGTTATTCTAGTCAACAATCGATAAGGAAAAACTTGAAGATTTAACTTCGCTGATTCCTAAACCGATTAATGTTGTAGGAGAAATACTCTAACACAAAGAAAGTTACTTTTGAGTGCTCTTTAGCATGTGCCCGTTGCGGTCGATTTCTCCGCTGCGAATTCGAGTTGTGGAAATAGGAGTATTGTTTTCTGCTGGAACCATGTTTACCGCAACAATTTCAAGCGGTTCAAGCCCGGCCATTTTGGCGTTTTTCATTTATTGCTTCGGCTGTTTTCTCAGTTTCTTTGCTAACAACCAACGCTTCTAAGCCTTTGCCTGAAATAGTTAAGCCAAACGGGTCATTCAACGGCACGATTTCAGCTCTTCCATCTAAATCAGACGCTTCTATAAATAAGCAGCCAGTTCTCTTCGTCGTTCATCGTAGGATGCGGTTACGTGGGGTTTGCCCATTTTTGAAACAAACTCGTCAGAAGATAAGCCGATGACTACTTTGTCTCCGACTTCAAAAGCTCATATCAAGCAAAGCTTTGTGACCTATATGGAGTTCATCAAAAGTTCCTCCGACTGCAACTTTCTTGAATTTTTTCATTTTATCAGCCTAGCGCCCTGAAAATCAATCTTACTAACTATCACTTGTTGTTGGGGCAAGGTTTGCTTAAAAGCTTCTGCTACCGAGTCAGCGTTCTTTTCATGTACCACCGCGTGGACGGCTTCTCCAATCATGTTTTGGGCTGCACCAACTGCACCAGCCTTCTTCGCTGACTCTACGAGATGGCGGATGTTTTCAGTTGCGAATCCAGCTTTCTGTGAGAAATCCCAGCAGCATTCTAGAAAATTCTCTAAGCTTGGCTCTGCCAAAATGGCTTCTAAAGTTTTTTTTCCGTAATTGTTAATTTCCTTCTTTTTCTGCTGGCGAGGATAATACTGAATTTTTTGAGATTTTGGATTTGAAAAAACCAGCAACCACCACGTACTCGGGGCTTATGGGGATTCGGTCAATTTGGCAAACCCCTGGGGCTCCGGGTTCAACCACAAGCACGCAGCCGCCGCTAAAAGTTAGTGAACTTACTGTTCCTAAACCAGTTAGGCATTGAATCTCGGCAACGTGTGCGATTTTGCCAATCTGATTATAGGTTAAAGGCAAACCTAATAGCTTCTCTGAGCGCTAATCCAGCGGTTAATGCTCCTCCTGCACTGGTGCCAAACCCTGTTCCAATGGGCACTTCAATTTGGTGTTCAACGGTAACAGCGTATTTTGTAGATGTTTTTGCTAGAAGCGTTTCTATTACTTTCTTTGTTGTTTTTGCTTTCTGAGACAGGTTTGGAATTAATAAAAACGTTAATGACTGTTTTTTTGCTGCTTCTTTAGCGGTCACTGTGGTTGTGACGCCTTTTTCAAGCCCAAAACCTCCACCTATAGCACCAACTTTCTCCAAATCAGTAATCGGTTTGCCGTCTTGCGTGTCGTGGATTTCAAAAAAGCTGGATATTGCTGCTGGTGCGAAGGCTTTAGCTTTTTTCAAGGTTTGTCCCTTGGTTTTCCTTTCGTCTTAAGCTTGGGAATGCTCTGTAGCATGCTTTGATAACAGGTGGTCCAACAAGCAAAATGAAAGGGAGTTCCGTTGCGAATGTCCAAACAAAGATTGGAAGAACGAAGGTTGCTGAAACTGGACCGCTGACAAAATACGATAGGAAGTAAGGACTAACTGCCCACACTGTAACTGATAGCAAACCAGCACCTGCAGCTTGACCAATCACTGCGGCTATCGCGTAACTTCGCCATTCTTTCCAACGAACGGCTGCCACAGCGATAATCGATAGACTAAGTATAACTGTTAAAACAAAAGCGAGGAGGAACCATTCGGCTGACAAACCTGTAAGTAAGGATAAGTCTGGAAGTAATATTATCGCTGGTATTAGAAGAGCAACAGCTGATATTATTATGCCCGCCATCGCTTGTTTTAGGCTTATGTTTCTATGAGCTATGTATCCGATTAAAAAGAATAGTATAAAGTTTGGTGGAACTCCGGCTGAGAGACTTAAAAGAGGGATACCATGGACAAACATGTCTCTTATGAAAATGCCAATTGCTCCGCTAATCCCGCCAACCCAAGGACCATACAAGTACAGCAAAAATTGCAGGTATAACAACTGCAGGTAAAAATCCTATACCTAAGAAAGAGAAATTGGCGGTCAAGATTCCAAATGCAGCATATAACGCTGCACAGATGCCTATGACAACAATATCTTGTGTTCTAAATCGGGTATTCAATACTTATCCCTTTGAACTTTAAGCTTAACTTTCAAATAACGAGTACCAATTAAGGATTCCGTTTATAATGTTTAAACAGGAATAAACGGTAAAATCAAAAGATTTTGTTAAAACAAAGAAATAAGTGAAAAATTAAGAATCTAAGATAGGGGTGTGCAGAATTTAAGCTGCTTCCCAATTATGTTCTAGTATGGAAGCCTGTGAAGTTGTCAGGCTTTTCGTCAACAAAGCAATCGTTTCTGCAGAACCCAAAAGACGCGGAAATCCAGGCTACGGACGCCTCAGAGCACTCAGAGTTCTGGTTTATGCTAGGTTGAAAGGATTAGAGAACGATACGCGTGTAATTGAACATCTAAAGAAGCATACGGACGCTGCTAGAACACTTGGCTTATGCAAAGTACCAAACAGAACTACCGTTGGAAGATGGTGGAGACGCTACTTTGACCTTCTTGAAGAGACATTTGAAAAGATAGCAGACATACTTCAACTTGTGGCACCGACCACCTTCTTAATTGTTGATTCAACACCTCTTGTTGATCTCTACGATATGGAAGCGGGCTGGGGTCACACGAGCCGTGGAAAATTCAGAGGTTTCAAGCTTCATGCAGCAGTAAATCAGCTGGGGTTGCCGTTGAGAGCAGTTGTTACGCCTGGTAACCGTTATGACTCGCCTTTTCTTCCCGGTCTCATTGAGGATTTGGAGGCAGACTATGTTTTGGCCGATGCGGGTTATGACTCAAAAACAAACAAAAGAGCAGCTAAGGGCATTGAAGCTGAGCCAGTTATTGCTGCTAATCCTAGAAGGGGAAAACGCAAAAGAATCAAACATGCTAGACTCTTGGAGACTAAGCGTTATGTGGTTGAGCAGTTTAATGGGCATCTTAAAGCTAACGTTTTGAGGAATTGCTGGGTGAGGCCTAAGGGTTTGGTGAAGAAGGCGGCTATGGTGATGGCTGGCTTGATTAGTTATGATGCTGAAGCAATACGATCGCTTATTGTTGGCGAGCAAAGTCTAAAAACGGTAAGCAAGTACTGGGCTTGACCCAATAACAAATGATCATGGAGCCCTCAAAGACACCAAATCAATGGTATTTACGGGTACGATCCCAGACTTGCTCAAAGATATCTTACCTATCGGAACTATAAAAAATGAATTGCGCACACTTCTATCTAAGAAACTATTTTTTGTGCCGTTTTATTCTCTCTTGACGCTGAGTCTTTTTGCGCCAATCTTTCTTACGCTGAGTTTGCATTGAGAATCTTTCTTGGCGGGGAACATCTAGCTTCCTAAAGCGAGACACGTTTCCATAGAAGGTTTCAGCTGATATTTTGTTATCTTTCAAATCTTGAATGTTCTGGTTTAATTCCTCTTTAGATTCAGCGTCACTTGTCTTGTCGAATGCTTCTTCATAAACAAGGTATGCGGCATGAAACTGAAAATTCAAGAGGTCATCGATTAAAAGTTTCTCAATTTTAGGGGTTGATGATTCATTGTTGTTGTTTTGCTCGTTGGGTTGTTGAGTCATGTTTATCCGCTCTTTTGAATAGAGCAATGATTGTTTTTCACCCTTTTATAGGTGTGCCTAATTTTCTGGCAAAAGAACCCTTGCTTACTATCCTTCAGAAAAACTGTACTCATAGCTATAGAAAACCTGCAATCGCTAAACTTGATTGTCTGTTTTCTAAAGATGCTGCCTTATTTTTTCAGCATCTTGTCTCCAACTCTTCTGAATCGCGCGGATTTGTGTGATCATGGAAAGCCTTGCCATGAATAAAACCCTCAGTTGGACATCATTGGAATAACATGCACATGCAAATGAAAAATAACTTGACCAGCCGCCCACCCATTATTCTGTACAATCCGAATACCTTCTGCAGCAACGTGCATCCCTAACCGCATGAGCAACCCTCTTCGCAACTCTTAAACAGATAAGCGGCTTCTTCCTCAGAAATCTCGTAGATGTTCTCGTAGTGTTTTTTGGGAACCACCAATGTGTGCCCCTCGTTTACTGGGCGGTTAGTCAAAAAAGCAATGACTTGTGCATCTTCGTAGACTATGCTTGCAGGTGTTTCTTTTCGGATTATCTGGCAGAATATACAGTCTTCGGACATTGCAGTCATACCTTTCAGCGGTTTGTTGGTAGGATATAGCTTTAATAGAATTTCGCCAGTCAATAATACTTTATGGACACTTTAGTTGACGATATTGGCAGTTTTCCGTTGCCTGCAAACGTTAAAAGAGAAACCTATAGCAAGGCGTATGAACTTGCAAGAGAAGCAATAATCAAAGGTAAAGACCCATCGAAAGACGAGTTCATCTCAAAAAACTTCTGTAAGGTAGTTGTTGATTCGTTTAGGAAAAAGATTGTTCAGGCTTAGATGTGGTGAATTTTCCTCAGCATTATAGCGGAATCAAACAAGTTGGCGACGCAGTTCATGCAGCCATGGAGAAAGGCTCCTTTGTTGTCGACCAAGAAAGAGCATTTCTACCCGAAATCTACGTCCTCAACCAAGAAGCCAAAGCATCTGAGCGAAGAGTTCGGAAAAAAAATCCAGTTGCGGGTTTCAATTTTTGGCCCAATCGAGCAGTATTTAGCTGAAGTCGGAACAACAGCTTTCCCCGACGTATTAGATGGGTTTGCCCAAACTATAAATCGTTTCGCAAAAAACTCTATATTAAACAACAAGTACATTGAAACTAAGGTAATATCCATCGATGAACCCAGCCTTGGACACACCAATCTCTCAGGCACCCCAGATTTAATTCGCGAAACACTGGAGAAAGCCTATGATTTTCAAGGACCAATAAAACAGATTCATCTGCATTTCTCTTCAGGAATACACGATTTACTCACCGTGAAAGGTCTCGATGTGTTATCTTTGAATATGCGGCTTCTCCAAAAAACATTGAAGCAGTCCCAAAGAGCATTCTGGAAAAAGCCGACAAACAAATACGTGTAGGCATCGCCAGAACAGACATCGACTCTATTTGGGCTGAACTCTATGAGAAAGGCATAACGAAACCATCAACTGAACAAATTGTTGAATCCACACGAAACTATGAAAAAACGGTACCGAATTTGCCAAAGAAAAGTATGGAGAACGAATGACTTTTACGGGTCCTGATTGTGGATTTGGAGGCTGGCCCAATCAAGAGTCAGCCGCGTTGGTTCTGGAACGGTCGGTGAAAGCGGTAAAAGCAAACTCTAAATTCTAATTTTATTTGGGTAAAAATAAGAGAAAGAAGAAAAAATCTTCTTATTCGGGGGTTTCTTCGGATGGCGTAGGTGGCAAGGGTTCCTGTCTTGGCAGTGGTTTCTTCTTTGCTTGATTCTGTTGCGCCTTAGTTAGGTCTTTGAAGCCGTAGGTTCCAATTGGAGGCCAACCTGCTTCAGGCATGGATGCAGGTATTAACATGATTGTGTTTGTTTGTGATTGTTGACCTAACTCATAGAGTATGTTCATCCACCTAAGTCTTAGACCTTCTGGGCTTGATTCATACGCTTTTGCTGCTTCAATCATTTTTGCTGATGCTTCAAACTCGGCGGTGGCTAAAGTTACTCTTGCAATGCGTTCTCGTTCAGCCTGTGCTTGGCGGCTCATAGCGTCTTGTAGGTTGGCTGGGATGATGACGTCTCGGACTTCGACGGAGGTGACTTTGATTCCCCATGACTCAGTTTTTTCGTCGATGATTTCTCGCAGGCGAGCTCCGACTTTTTCGCGTTCTGCAAGCAACTCGTTTAGGCTAACTTTACCGATGACTTCTCTGAGGGTTGTTTGCGATGCCAATTGTGTAGCTTGGTAGTAATTTTCAACTGCCAATACTGCCTTCTCCAAATCTACGGGTTTCATGTACAGGACTGAGTCAACGTTTACGGGAACGTTGTCTTTGGTTAGTGTGGATTCTGTGCGAAATTGTATGGTGTCTAGTCTTGTTGAGATTTTTAGGGGTGCTCTGTCAATTAATGGAACCAGATAGATGATTCCTGGACCCTTCAAACCTACGTAGCGTCCAAGCCTTAAAACTGGCATGCGTTCCCATTCTCTAAGCACGCGAATGCCACTTAACAGGAAAAGTGCAACAACAATAGCTATAAAACCGATAATAGGAGTTAAAACATCAACCAATCTTCATTCCTCAACTATTGGTATGCAATGCTTGGAGAATTAAGCTTTTTGCTCGGTTGGTTTAACCACCAAAAACATGCCTTCCAATGCCTACAACTTCGATGGCTTGACCAGTTGGCTATTTCGCCGTCTTTGGCTGTGGCTTCCCAGAACTCTCCCATCACGCGGACTTCGCCTTTGGGTTTAAGGTCGGTTGTTGCTATGCCTTTGGCGCCGATTAAGGCTTCTTTGCCTGTTTTTACACGTCTAAACTGAGCTTTAACTCCCACGTAGAATATGACTGCCACAATCAAAGCAACAATGATGAGAGTTATTCCAAGAGTTAATTCAACCGAAATGGCTAATCCATAGTAGGTTGTTCCAGAAATTGCAGCAAAAAACAGAAACGCTGCTATAGTGACTAAAATGCCTATGACGAAAGCTAATCCAGCGTGCATGTCAATACCCTTAAACTAGTGATAGGTTGAATCTGCTTATAAGGTATTTCAGGTAGCAAATCCAAGTTTAAAAACAAAATGTGTGGTTGGAAAAGATAAAGAACATAAAAAATCTGATTGAAAGTACATTAAAAAAAGAAGAAATTTTGTATTTTAGTTCCAGTGCTCGTTTATGAATAATCGGAGCGATGGGTCTTCTGTGTGGGACGATGCTTAGTTGTGGCATTGGGGATGGTCGTCTTCGTAGTGGCGGGGCTGGCATTGGCGATGGTGGTTCAATCTCTAATGGGCATTCTGTTTATCAGTCTTCTTCGCCTCCGTGAACGGTTGGGACGATGGTTGTTTCGATGAGGCTTTCTCTGCGGATGATTGTTAATGTGGTTTCTTTGTCGATGACGTCTTCAGCGAGTAGTCTTGGTAGGTCGTAGAATTCGGTGACGGGTTTGCCGTTGAATTTGACGAGTACGTCGCCCATGGCTAAGCCTGCTTTGCGTGCGGGTGAGCCTGCTTCAACTGAGAATATCATTACGCCTGTTTCTTGTTCTAGTCCTGCTTGTTCAGCGATTTCTTCTGGGATGGCGACTGTGTTGGCGACTATGCCTAGGTATCCTCTTTGCGCGACTTTTCCTGTCATTAGGCGGTCTGTGATTGCTTTTGACTTTGTTTACTGGGATGGCGATGCCTCTTTGCCAAACGTAAGCTGTGTTTATGCCGATTAGTCTGCCTTGGACGTCGATGAGTGGTCCGCCGCTGAAACCGGGGTTTAGTTGGGCGTCGGTTGCGATGACGTTTTCCATTGCGGTTGATCCTCGCCAGCCTCGGATGGTGCTGTTTACGCTGGTTACCATGCCGCTGGTTGCGGTTGGTTGATTTCGGTTGAATGGGTTAGCCAGAGCTAAAACGTATTGTCCTACGTTTAGTTTTTCTGAATCTGCCAATTCTATGGGTGTGAATTCGCCTTTCTCTGCTTTGAGAACAGCGATGTCGTTGTATGGGTCTGTGCCCGACGATTTTTGCGTTGAAGGTTTTTTCTCCTTGCCCGATTTTAATGGTCTTGCATCCTTGAAGGACATGGTTGCAGGTGACTATGTAGCCGTCTTTGGTTAAGACGACACCTGTGCCCCTGTGACATCTGCGCTTTAACGCTCACCACCGACTCGGAGGTTTTCTTGATTAAGGTGCTTGTTGCTTCTGAGAGCGATTTTAAGACTTCTAATGGGTTAACTAATTGAGTCATTTTTTTTCCCAGAAGCACTAATAGTCAAAAAGGTATTTGTTGACTAAGGAACACGCAAAGTCGGTCACAAAAAGTTAGGCTGGCATCATGGAGCCGCCAAAGTAACCTACGTTTCTTGCCATGACTTGTCGTGTGGACTGTGAGGTTATGCAGAGCTTACCGATAAGCGACATTAGCTGGTAGGAAGCTTTCAGCGCCATGTTTACGTTGTTGCTGGTTAAGAATTTGGCTTCTATGTTTAGAGCTGTGCCTTGGATGTTGGCGGCTATTTGGATTGCGCCGTCTTCGGTGATCCATTTGAGGGTTACGCCTTGATTGTTTTCGGATATGCCGAGCCAGCGAAGCATACCGAACCATTTGCCTTTAAGCGATAAAATGAGTTGCTGGGTCATGAGGTCTGAGGGCAGAAAAGTCTGTATGAGAGGTGTGGTTGGGGTTTCTTTGTGTGGTTGGTGTAAGTTTAAGTTCAGTTATTTTCGGGGTTACACGGTAGCCTTCAGGTTCTTTTTTGACGATGCCTTCTTCTTCGAGGTCGGCTTAGGATGCGTGAGAGTGTTTCTGAGTGCAAGCCTGTTCTTCGTTTTAACCCGTCGAAGGTGAAGGTGGCTAATTCCTCGGTTTCAATCAGCGCCAATACATCAGCATCGCGTTCGCTAAGGCTGTAGTCGGCGTCGGGGCTTTGCCAATTAACATTCAGAACAGGTATCATTAATCAATGGAGTGTTGAAATGTTGCTTTTGAAGGTTACTGATTGATATTGATAAAACGACGTAGGTTAGTTGAAGGTGATTTGAGCAACTTTAATGGGAAGCTTAACTATTTTCTATTCAACCCTGTTTTTGCTCTAATCTTGTTTTTTTGTTTTGTGTAGGTGTGGTGGGCTAGAAATCCACGCTACACGTTAGGCTTTGGATTCGTTTACTTTTTTGTTTTAGGTTGTTTTTCCCTTGTGTTTTGAGTGTGGGAAGAGGGGTTGATCCACACAACCATGGTGGATGCTATGTTGGGCAGTGTGGATGTAATGTGGAAGTATGTTGGGTTTGAGTTAGTTAAGGTGTTGTATTGGTTGTTGGGTGTTGAAGAGTTGAGGGCACTATTGTTTAGATTTGTGCGGAGCGTTTTTTAGTAGAGGCAGAAGAGGCACACTGCGACGGAGATAGTTAGGCCATTTCGATCGTCGGATGAGTGGGCTTGTTTCGACGATTTGAAATGTACAGGGATGACAATTGTGATGAAAAGATTTTTCGTTAAAAATATTGAGGCTATTGAGTTTTAGAAGAAAATATAGACTAAATAGTTAATTATTTTTTGGTTTCTTTTTCATTTTTCTTTGATATTTCACAGTTTTTGTACACGATGCAGTCATCGCAAGAAATAACAACTGCGGTGTTTTGGCAATCTAAAATTATTGTTTTGTACATTAGCATATTCTCCGTTTTTTAGGGTTCTTAGAAAGCATTGCAGTTTTTAGAGTTACTCAGCATATTCTATATAGCCATACTTAAGGCTTAATACACTATTAACTGTAAATAGCGAATGCTTTTGAGTGACTGGATGTTTTCATTGTTTGTTGGCTGTCCAAACAGCTAATCCGATTTCGAGGAGAAAGGAGAAGGCTTCGAAAACGGGAATTGATTGTTTGCTTGTTTGGTAAGCTTTCAACCTCTAACATCCACTCTTAACCTTAGATTGTTTGTTTTAGAATAAGAAGTTTGTTAACTATGGATAATTAGTTGCTCTCTTCGTTTAACTCCACATAATAAATATTTTAGCCAAAAAGCATGATGGAAAACTATAAAATCAATTGTATTTCTGGGAATAGCCAAACTGCAATAATTGCAATTTGTTTGAATCGATGTTTTATTGCCGGGTGCGAGCACAGAATAACAATCAGGCAAATTCAAACATCTAAATAGCTGTCGCCAGAGTAGTTTTGTAGGAACCATCGTGGTCAAGAAAAAAATACTCAGATTTAACCTTCATAACGTGGAGAAGTCACTTCTTGACGTAGAGAAAAACTGGAAGAAGATCGACGATGAATTGGATTTTGAGAAGATAGGTAGGCGTGACACTTTTGATTCTATCGTTAGGGGTCAAATGATGAACGCCTATAGGTATCTCGATAACCTCCTTGCAAGAGATGTTGAACCTTTCTCGATGGAAGGAGTTTCGCAAATTCTAGAACTAAACAACATTGTTCATTATGGGTTTGATTTTCAACTAAGACTTGAGTATAATCAAGCAATTGAGTATAATTCGGAGAAATACGCTGAATGCATCATTCCTATTGATAAATGGTATAGAAAGCACATGAAAGGCAAACCACGTCCGTTAAAGGTGGCAGCTGAGGTGTATGTTGCTGTGCTTGGTTTTCCTCAATTGTTCATTGAAGGCAATCATAGGACGGGTAATTTGCTTGCCAACTGGATTAGCATGTATTATGGGCGACCTCCGTTTGTATTAAGTGTTGAAAATTCTGTAGCATACTTCAAGCCGTCGAAAGAAATTAAGAGATTTGCTAACAAATCAACTTGGAGGGGCAGGAGGAAGATTCCCAAGTATAGATCTTGTTTCAAGAAGTTTTGGGAAGAGAATATAGATGACAAATTTGTTGAATCTTCCTAGTTGCCATATACTTATTCTCAATAGTTTATACAGAAACAGTTTATCAACCTGTTTTCCGCCTATGTTATTGTAGCAAAACCACATGTCTTCTAAGGGCGACACAATCGTGTGCTAGCAGGGAAAAACCGAGCCAGACATTACGACCCCCAACTTTTATCTACGTCCCTGCTAGCCACCAGCTATCCCAAAACTTCATCGATAAATCGATTAAAAGTAAGCACGCTCTCCCAAGAGGGTTTCATATGCGTTTCTTAAATTCATTGATAGTATTTTTCTAAGCGGACACTCGGATAGTTATTCGGCATTAATTGAAGAGAACCGAGGGGTTCGAAGAAAACCCCAACTAAAAAATTCACGCTTTTAGCTATCAGTTATGCCTCTTTCTTTCAACCATACCTTTATCTTTTCGTTGATTTTGTCTCGCATTTCTCTGAATTTGGCTAATTTTTCTTCTTCTGTGCCTTGAAATGCCGCAGGGTCTTCAAAAGGCCAGTATAATCTTGTGGATACGCCGGGAATGGTGGGGCATGCCTCTTGGTCTTTCATACAAACGGTTATGACTATTCCAAAATGGATTTTGCCTAGGTACTGAGACAGATCCTTGGAGTACTGGCCACTTAAGTCGTATCCCAATTCATTCATAACCTTGACAGTGTACGGATGAATGGGCCGTTGCTGGAAACCTGCACTGTAAACCTCAAAATAGTCACCTGCATATTTCTTCAAAAAAGCTTCTGCCATTTGGCTGCGAGCTGAATTTCCAACACATAGAAAAATAACTTTAGTTTTTTCCAAATGAATTCACTGCCTTATTATGTATTAATATTGTTCGTTCAATTAAGCAAACCGCTCAGAAATCCACTCTTTGATTTCGTCCCGTGTTCGGCGGAACGCTTCAAGTTTTTCTTCTTCGCTGCCCTCAACTTCTGAGGGGTCATTGAAGGAGTGGTCCAAATAATCCTTCGCTTTAGGCAACATTGAAGAAATTAACTCAGGTCTGCCCATAACTATCGGCGATGCGCAAATAGGACAGTTTAGCTTAGAACCGCGACAAACCGACACCACTAAATCAATATCCGCATCTTTGTAAACGTCAAGGTTTTTAGAATATTGCCTTGAAATATCTATTCCATCCTCAGCCATAACCTTGATTGCCAATGGATTTACCAGCGTTGGGTTAGTTCCTGCACTAAAAACCTCGTACCTGTCGCCGTAAAGAGACCTGAGCAACCCTTCAGCGATTTGGGACCGCGCCGAATTATGCGTGCACAAAAACAAGATTTTGGTTTTAGTCATTAAACTCATCGCTTAAAACGTTCTTTTTGAATCATAAAAACATCATCAATATAGTCTATATCTTTAGGCAGCTGAAAAGTTTTAGCTCTCGCCGAAGGCAACCACAATCCATTGCTTTAACGTGTTCTTTGGCGTCTTCTTGGTTTTGAGAGGACCATAAATGATGTGTATTGAGGGTGCGTTTTTTTGCTGTGTTTTTTTTCGGTTTAAAATATTGCAGGCTTAACCTTTTCTTTTAACCCAAGGTACAGCTTCACGCGGATTACTCTTTTAATTCTGCGATTAGCTCCTGAACTTGTTGCTCAATTTGGTCTCTGATTTCGCGTACCTTTTCGATGGTTTTTCCCTTGGGGTCTTCAATGTGCCACTCGATAGTTGGTTTAAAGAATGGTCCAGGGCAAACGCCTTGGTCATCGCATCCCATTGTGATAATCAAGTCAGAATCCATCGCCATCTTTGCCGTTATCAATTTTGGCTTGTTCAAAGAAATGTCAATGCCTTTTTCCTTCAAAACATCAACTACAAGTGGATTAACTCGTTCCGATGGCTTATTGCCAGCACTAGAAGCGATAACTTTTCCGTTTCCATATTTTGTAGCCAAAGCCTCGGCGATTTGGCTTCTGCCAGCGTTCTCTACACAGACGAATAGAATTTTTTTCATTATTTTCACTGCGCCTCATTTTTAAAATACTTCTTTCTTATCCAGAAAGCAACATTAACTAAACTTATCATGACAGGTACCTCTATTAAAGGTCCAATTACGGCTACGAAGGCTACCTGAGATGCTAACCCGAAAACTGCGACAGCTACAGCTATTGCCAATTCAAAGTTATTGCTCGCTGCAGTGAAAGAAAGCGAAGTTGTTCTTTTGTAACCCAGTTTTGAATAGTAACCTACAGCGAATATTACTGAAAACATTACCACAAAGTGTACTAAGAGAGGGATTGCTACCCGGATAACGTCCAACGGCAAACTTACAATGTATTGCCCTTTTAGTGAAAACATAACGACTATGGTAAATAGCAAGGCGATGAGTGACATGTGGCTTAGTTTATGCATTAATTTGTGTTCGCTCCATTCCTTTCCTTTAGTTCTCAAGAAGTAATATCTAGTCACAATTCCAGCGACGAAGGGGATGCCTAAGTAAATTGTCACTGATTGCGCAACTTGTATTAAGGATATATTTACAACTTGTCCTGAACCTGAAATCCATGCGCTTGCAATTGTTATGTAGAAGAATGCTAGAACCGAGTACATAATTATCTGAAAAATAGAATTAACTACAACTATTATGGCTGTCCATTCGTTGTCGCCTTCAGCAAGGTTGTTCCATACGATAACCATGGCGATGCATCTTGCTAACCCGATGAGTATTATGCCGTTTCTAAGGTCAGGATAAGCTCCAAGAAACACCCAAGCTAAAACAAACATCAATAAAGGTCCAACTACCCAGTTTAGAATCAAGCCCGGCGAGTGTCCAACAAATACTGGAAATCAACGAATAAAGTTCTATAGAGTATATGTTGGCAAGCAATATTAGGCAAATTACATGTTTGGATTCTTCCAAGTGTCTTTAATGCCAGATTATCGTTTACAAGTCGTCTTTGAACCCTTTCAGAAGAACGCTTGGTGGAGAAGATATCGTTTTGCAGTTATCTATCCAAAGAAGCTCAAAGGATACCCCGCAAACTTCATTTGTCTTTTACCTAAAAAAATCGTTGATCCAGGAAAACCTCTAAGTGAATTCGCCAGAATATTCGGTGAAAAGAGTTCAGAGTTGGCAATCGAACTGTTGAAGGAAGCACTATGGCAAGAGAAAGATGAAAAAGTCAGAACTGAACTGGAAAAAAGACTCGACGCTCTTGAATTACAAAGACCAAAATTAAAATGTGGCATATGTCATAAAGAATTTGATGAATACAGCAGAATAAAATACAAACGCAAACTATGCAAAAATTGTTTGGAAGCAAGGATTAACCAAACACAAAACTAAATGTGAAAGTCAACAAACAACTTTTTTTCAACATTCATGCAAATTCAATTTTTTTTCGAATTGATGCTACAAATTACGAATACAATATGAATTATGCGATTCATCCATGAAAGATTCAATCTTTCTTGTGAATAAGTATTATGCAGAAGAGGGGCTTTTTGGAAATTACAAATAAACTTTTTGTATGCCTTTAAGTCAGGTAAACAAAATTTATCAATTCATCGAAAAACATATGAGAAAACAATAATAGTCTTCTGTGATAATTGCCACTTTAATTCATCATTTGAACCATCAAAAGAAGCATATCATGATGAAAAAAATCTTTGGAAGAGTTTAGGGCAAGCTATAAATTAGAAAAACATGGGGTCAGATGAGTTATTATTCGCGTTCATTACAGAACAGATTGAATGAGTGCTTGCATTTAGGATTTCGGCAAACACGTTCATCGGAATTAATTATTTTAAATTTAGCGTTTTTGGGCTTTACAAATGAATATTCTATCCGTTTGCTGTTGGGTTTTCGCAACATAAAAATCCAATGGCACTTAAGACATTCCAAAGTGACAGTCTCCTTTGAAATCTGATTTTCTGCAATCTGAGTATCGGGGATGATTGAAATTCACGTCATTTTATGTTTACAGATATGCGGATTGTGTGAAAAGGCGTTTTTATCTGCACTCGTTATAACCTATATACATTATCAACCCTTCGCACTTAGAATATGCTGGATACCCCTAAGAGCGCCCTCCCCATAAAAATAATATGGAAATTGAAAAATGTCAAAATTTAATTTACTAAAGCCGCTTTCAGCCTGTATTACAGAAAGAGACCACAGAAAAAACAAAGATCCATAGATAAAGAAAACGCCAATTATAATATGGGGCTATCAGTTCTATATATTTTATTTTGAGAGCTTTTATTTGCAACCTACCGTAATAAATTGATACACCACACAGTGATTAGCTATGCCGAAAACTAAGCTTGAAATGTACATTGGCGTTCTCAGGATTTTAGCCCAAAATGATTCACTTAAAATAAACAATGTTGCAGATGAGCTTAAAATAAGCAACGACGAACTGAAAATATACTTGGGATTCCTTTTGAAGCAATGCTTGGTTGATGAACAAAAACTGAGCGACAAAAGAGTGGTTTACTTGATTACCCATCGAGGTATTATAGTTCTTAAATACTTTAAGGAATTAAAGCAAGAGCGCCCAATAAACAGAGTCAAAGAGATTATAAGGGGTCCCAAACCTCTTTAGTTCGGTAAACTGATGGGACCCAAAAATATTCACTATTGTCGGGGAACGAAAAAACATTAAGTTTTTTTTCACTAATCTTACCAAGTTTGGTTTAACGAGATAGAATGTGTGCCATTAAATTGACGTTTTCTTGAACACGTGCATTCAACTGGGTCAAAATCAATCGCTAACATCCAATCAAACAATTTTGAATTACAATTTTTTGTCCGTATTTTCTCTCGCATCTTCTCCCCTCTAATCCTTAAAAGTTAAATTCGCCGAAAGAATATTGGCTTGTCTTTCTGGTTATTTTCTTCTTGCTTGGGTTTTTTCTGTCTTTTCACTTCATGACCAATCAAGTATTCACGAACTTTGCTTATCTAATATTTCCAAATAAACTATAGTCACCACAGAATCTCTATAGATGAGCCATATTTTCTTGTGTAATTCTGTTTTTTGTTCTGTTTGGTAGTGTGTGCTGTATTTAGAAGTGTTGGGTGGTGAGTCAACGTTTTAGGTTTGAGCGGATTGTTTTCTGGCAGAGGTACGGGAAGTAGATTGCTATAAAAACCGTTAAAGCTATTTCGATTAACAGAATAGGAGCGCTAGTTTCTACAGCCTTAAAGTATCCCTGCTCGAAGATGCTCTATTCTTTTCTTTAAGCTTGTAAGCATAGAACTATTAGTTAAACGGAAATCACGTACCTTCTATTTAGAATATGATAAAAATTCTAAAATATTTATCATAAATAACAAGAATTAGCTCCTAAAACATCATTAAATTTTTCCCTAAGAAAACCCAGGCAACCAAAAACGACGACTAATGCAAAGTTAAGTTCTATATAGTTTCTAAATTATACTAAGGCATTTCTTAATTGGGGCGGAGCTAAAGTTGCTATTGGGAGAGCGTTAAAAGATGGAATATGTTGAGCAACCTATAATGTTCATTTGCCCTGATTGCAAAAGAACTTTTGAGTTTGATCATGTGGGCGAATACCAATTGGTCTCATGCCCTGTTTGCGGAATCGAGTACATCACAGTTAAAGAAAAACAAACGCTGATTCTTCAATATTTTGAGCAAGTTGAAATGAGGTGCATTCAATGAAAGTAAAATGCACGGGGTGTACCAGAAAATTCGATGTTTTAACTGAAATCTTTGCAAATTATGAAATAATATTCTGCCCAACGTGCGGACAAAACCACCAAATCATTAAACAACCAGCACATACGACGATAAAATCGATGCAGTATGCCTAAAAACCAAGATTTTTTAACCACCAAACCACTGAGATAATATGAAAGAAACCGAGGTCAAAATCCTCGAAGTTGACCGGCGAAAAATCGAGGAAACACTTACTAAGTTACATGCCAAAAAAATCTTCGACGGCGACTTACAAACCATATTTTTGGATTTTAAAGACAGCACGATAACTAATCAAGGAAATCTTCTTCGGCTTAGAACGAAATCAGAAAAGGCCGAGTTAACTTTCAAAAAAGTCAGGCATAACCAACAGGTCAAGAAAGCGCAAGAATATTCAGTTGAAGTCTCAGATCCTCAAGCGATGATTCAAATCCTAGAAAATGTGGGGTTGACCGTAACAGGAAAAATGGAAAAGCACAGACTTAGCTATAAACTGGAGAATGCACAATTTGATTTCGATCAATACTGTGGCGACTACTCGTTTATTCCTGAATTTTTAGAGATTGAAGCTGAAAACATTAGTCAAATCCACAAGTATGCTGAGGTTTTAGGCTTTAACCCGAAGGACTGCCTACCATGGTCTACCGAAGAACTCATCCAACATTACAGCGTTATGAAAGAAAAATAAAATTTTAGGGTTTTTTATTAACAGGTTTCTTTGGAGCAGCTGCGGGTGTCTTAACCGATTTAGGGCTTGGGCTTTCTTTAGCCTTTTTAGCAGGTTTATTGGCAACATTCCATGATGGGTATTGCCCGTGTTCTTTCTTGTAGTTTTCAAGCATTTCCTTTTGTTTAACTTTTGGATTATCAGTCGGCATCCAACTAACAGTTACTTTTTCAAGATATCCATCATTTAAAAGCATTGAATTTATTTTTCGAGTTGTTTTGCCGCCATATCCAGAGAGGTATCCGCCAAAAACCTTTCTGGACGGTTTTTTTGTTTTTCCAATGTACAAAATATCTGAGGTTGGTTTTCCAGTTAGTGTGCAGTCGGCTAAAATCACGACACTGCTTTTATCGTTGGAAAGGATTGAGTAGGAGAGTCCTTTTATAGGAACAAATTCGGCGAAGCCGTTTTCTTTAAGAGTCAAAGAATTCATATTCGTAAGTGAATGAAGAGCCTGATTTAACTCTTCCTATATAAGCTATTGTGACCTATATATTATATTTTCATAGTCTTAAAGACAAACGTCTTGCCAATAAAAAAGTGCTGTGTTTAAAAATGAACAAAAAAGTTCCGCTTTTCGAGTTTGAAACATTCGCCCTTCGCAAAGTAAAATGCGCTGAAACCGTCGATGCATCAAGGAAGCGCGGCCGCTGACTGCAAAGATCTATTCGTTGTTAAAACTTTTTTCAGAGCATTCGCTTTATAATGATCGACCGAGTCATTTCTATCTAGAACGGTCTTTCCAAGCTAAAATTTAATTTAACAACTGGTGAAACTTTTGTCATCCCAAAACAACCTCGAAATAGATGCAAACAAGATCACAAATATTAAAAACGCACTTGACAACCCAAATTACTTCATAAACCGAGAGCTCAGTTGGATAAGATTTAACGCACGCGTACTTGAAGAAGCACGTGACCCCTGGCATCCCCTTCTTGAAAGAATTAAATTCATAGCTATCTGCGGGAGCAATTTAGACGAGTTCTTCATGACTCGAGCAGCCAGACTCATAAAAAAGGTAAAGGCAGGTTCCACCGAAAAATCCATGGATGGAATGAGCTTCACCGAACAGATAGATTCCACACGCAAAGAAATTCTTCCACTAATTGAAAACCATTCAAAATGCTGGAGAGACGAACTTGTTCCTGCACTGGCATTCGAAAAAATCTACATACCACATTTTAAAGATTTAACAGAAAAAAATAAACAAGCACTACGAGACTTTCTGACAACAAAGATTGTTCCATCACATTAAAGTACCCAAAATAGGTTTTGACAGCGTAACAATCGAGAATCTTCACATAACTCTCTACATATCAGGCTTCCAAGATCAGCCCCAACTTTTGTATTTTACTTGATGTTCCAACAGAAAAATTTGGACGACTAATAAATGTCCAACAAAAACCGGAGTCTGAAGACACAAAAGCAAGCAAAGAACTGCAATTCGTATTGCTGGAAGATTTAATTTTAAACAATTTAGATACGATTTTTCCAACCGAAAAAACCTTGACCGCATATGCGTTTAGGCTGACACGTAATGGAGAAATAGATATCCTAATGGATGAATCTGCAGACTTTATCAGATCTGTAGAAAGAAGCCTTTCGACACGAAAAATCGGGTTTCCAACAAGACTCGAATTTGACAAAAAAATGCCACAATCTATTAGAAAAGCCATTGCCAAAAAGATGGGTTTGCCCGAATATTTAACTTACGAAGTTGAGGGACCTCTGGGTTTTGTTGATTTCTGGCAATTACTAAAAATAAACCGCCCAGAACTAAAAGACAAAAGATTCTTGCCATGCATTTCACCCCAACTATCTCAGAGAAAACATTTTACAGACCGTAAGCAAACAAAGACTTTGTTCTCTATCATCCCTATGATGGCTTTGAAGCAATCGTTGACTTGCTAAAGGAAGCAGCAAAAGATGAAGCTGTTTCAGAAATCTGCATAACAATGTATCGCATGGACCATAACTCACCAATCGTTGATGCACTAATAGAGGCAGCAAAAAACGGCAAAAAAGTAACAGCCATAGTTGAACTAAAAGCTAAATTTGACGAAGAAAACAACATACTTTTGGTTACAAAACTAAAAGCGGGCATATTAACACAGTCTACAATTTTCCCAACTTCAAAGTACACGCAAAACTCTGCCTAATTGTAAAGAAAGAAGAAACAGGCATAGTTAGGTACTCGCATATTGGTTCAGGAAACTATAATGCGGTTACAGCAAAAATCTATGGTGACATTGGCTACCTTACAGCAAACCCTGAAGTGGGACAAGAACTCGAAGAACTATTCAACATTATAATCAATGGTTTGCAAGAAAAAGAATTCAATCACATCCTTGTCGCTCCAAAAACCTTGAAGAACGAAATCCTAAGGCGAATAGATAGAGAAATAAGTTATCATTTAAAGACTGGACAAGGCTACTTAGCTTTTAAACTTAACAATTTAGAAGAAAAAGAAGTTATTCAAGCACTCTACAAGGCATCAATGGCAGGAATCAAAATTGACCTCAACGTCCGAGGCTTATGTTGTCTACGACCAGGAATTGAAGGTGTAAGCGATAACATTTCAGTGATATCGATAGTTGGTCGGTTCTTAGAACACGCCCGAATCTACTACTTCCACGATGAAGCAGAAGAAGAAGTTCTTGTAGGCAGCTCGGATATGATGTTTAGAAACCTAAACGAAAGAATTGAAGTTCTCTTATCAGTACCCGACGTAAAACTGCGAAAATCAATCCTCGAAGATATGCTTAAAATACATCTTCGAGACAACGTGAAAGCAAGACGCCTGCAATCCGATGGAACATACGTAAAAGTGATACCAAAACCAGGTGAAGAAATCATCAACTCACAAGCCTGGCTGATTGAGAACAGGGGCATATGGAATGAACGCACACCGTAAAAGCTCAAAAATGCCCAACTGACAAGAGTTACTGCAAATTTGGCTCTGAAGCGCTCCTAAAACTACTTGAAATATTCGAAAAACAAATCGATGGAGTAATAACAAATGATGACATCGAATATGTTCACAAAACCCGTGTTACTTCTCGCAGACTAAGAGCCGCCTTGCCTCTGTTCAAAGTCTGTTTTCGAAGAAAAGAATTCAAAGAATGGCTATGCGAAATCAAAAAAGTAACGCGCCTGCTAGGTGAAGCAAGAGACCTTGATGTGCAAATAGTCCTCGTTGAGCAGTATATAGAGCAATTGAAGTCGAATGCTGAAAAAGCAAATGTAGACATCATGCTTGAAAGCCACAAAGAACTCAGAAAAAGCAT
The DNA here is from genome assembly GCA_963809455.1 of Candidatus Bathyarchaeota archaeon. Taxonomy (GTDB): domain Archaea; phylum Thermoproteota; class Bathyarchaeia; order Bathyarchaeales; family Bathycorpusculaceae; genus Bathycorpusculum. The sequence continues at coordinate 232,843 of CAWEJP010000005.1, forward strand.
TCAACCCACAGTTGAGGATGGATTAGAAGAGCTGAAGGCAACTAACGTTATAGGCGATCTCCGGCAGCGTTGTGAACAAACAATCAAAGAACAACAGAAAGAAGACTTTGACAAAGATATTGTATTGGAGAAAGCCCGGTGGCACATATCTTTTAGGCTTGACGATTTCTTGGCGATGGAAAACTGGGTTCACATGGAAAACGAAGTTCAGAAACATCATGAAATGAGAATATGCGCAAAGAAACTCCGCTACACCATGGAAACATTTTCGCCATTGTACCAAAACAAACTCGAGCAAGAAATAGAAACGATTAAAACATTTCAGGATGTTCTGGGCGAAATGCACGATTGCGACGTCTGGATAAGTTACGTTCCCAAATTCATTCAAGAAACAAATTCCAAAACAGAATCGAATTGGAAAAAAACTAATACAACAAAACTGGAAAAAGCACTATTAAATTTCCTAAATTTCATTAAAGAAAAAAGAAAACAAAACTATGGAGAATTTGTAAAATTTTGGGAAGAAAACAAAAAGAAGGGTTTTTTTCTCCAACTTAGAAACACAATTAACAAAGAATTCGTTTCAAGAGATGAAGAAAAAATAAAAAAAGCATTAGCGAATCCCGATGTTAAAATCGCAGTCTTGTCAGATATCCATGCTAATCTGCATGCTTTGGAAAGGGTTTTTGAGGATGCGGAATCGCGGGGGGTCGAGGTCTTTCTCAATGCAGGCGACTCAATAGGTTTTGGTCCTTGCCCAAACGAAGTTGTTGAGTTGTTATGTGAAAAAAAGGTCTTAAGCATTTTAGGAAACTATGATTTGGAGGTTATTGAAGGCAAAGCCAAGGCTAAGGGCGAAAAGAACCTTTCTTTGAAATTTGCAAGAAAAGAATTGGCGAGGTCCTGTGAATCTTACCTGTTTTCTTTGCCGCGTGAACTTAGGCTTGAAGTGGCAGGTAAAAAACTGCTTGTAACGCATGGCAGTCCCGAATCTATTGAAGAGCACATTTACCATGACACCTCGATTGAGCGGCTGAATACTCTTGCCAACACTGCCAAAGCTGATGTGATTGTTGTTGGGCATTCTCATGAACAATTCCGTATAGAAGGAAATGGAGCGTGCTTTGTAAATCCTGGAAGCGTTGGAAGACCAGGCGATGGAAATCCACAGGCAGCTTACGCCATTTTGAGCTTTAATCCATTCAAAGTTGAGCTAATTCGGCTTGATTATAATGTTGAAGATGCGGCAGATGCTCTTAGAAAAAAGGGAATGCCTGAAAGTTTCTCTCAGATGTTGCTTTGCGGTGTATCGTTAGATACTATTATCAAAAGAAGACCAAGATAGACAAATGTTGATTGTTCAAAACTGCGAGGACATTGTGAGTTTTTCTAGGGAGATTTCAAAAAATTACTGGCCAGACGATGATCATTACGTCCAGGTCAGGAAGCTTGCCTTAGAGTTATTCGATGGATTAAGCAAATTGCACCAATTTGGAGCCCGTGAACGCTGCTGGCTTGAATGCGCCGCAATTCTCCATGATATAGGTTTGTCAAAATCGCGAGGCGGTCATCATAAGAAATCTGCCAAACTCATCTTAAATGAAACTCAATTGCCATTTACTTCCCAAGAAAGACGCATAATTGCAAGCATATGCTCGTTACCATCGCAAAGGTTTGCCCAAACAAAGTCATTATATCCTGGCAAGTCTGGACCACGAAACTATTCACAAGATAAAGGTTCTTTCAGGCTTTCTTCGATTGGCAGATAGTTTGGATTACACGCATCAATCAGTAGTTGAAGCGTTAAATGTCAAGGTCGGTTCTAAAAAAATAACTGTTGAATGTGTTTGCGAAACAAAATCTATCTTAGAAGAGCAGGCTTTTAATAAGAAGAAGGATTTGTTTGAAAAGGTCTTCGCCAAGAAAATGGTGCTGATATGGAAGAAACAACCGTCAAAACCGCTGGACATGTAGTTGGGTTTGTAGACATAGGAACAAACGCTGTGCGTCTTTTAGTGGTGAGGATAAACCCCAACTTCTCCTACACCATCATCAGCCAAGAAAAAGAGGTTATTAGACTTGGCGAAGAAGAATTCAAAGATAACATACTTAAACCTCAAGCGATGGAACGCGCCATTTTTGTCTGCGGAAAATTTGCAAATCTAGCCAAAACCTATGGAGCCTCCGAAATAATAGCTGTCGGAACCTCAGCAATTCGAGAAGCTCAAAACCAATGCGAGTTTCTGGAAAAACTTCATAATGAAACAGGACTCAACGTTAACGTTATTTCGGGACAAGAAGAAGCTCGACTTGATTTGTGTGGGAGTAGCAAGCGGAATTAGATATTGGTGAAGAAAAAGCTATTTTCATAGATTTGGGCGGCGGCAGCACTGAAATTGCAATCGGCAATCAGCACGAATGCTTCTCCGTTGACAGCCTCAGGTTGGGGGCAATTAGGTTAACAGCCAAATTTATCGGCGAAGGCTGGACTGGCCCAATTGACAACAACATTTACAAGCAGATAAAACAGTACGCAGAAGACAAGGTTCACCCTTTAAAACCAAAAATCCAAGAATACGGCGCCCGACGAGCATGGGGTTCATCAGGCACAATAATTAACTTGGCAGAAATTGCAAACAAACTGTTCAAGAAAAACGGCAACGGCGGCGCTCTCACTCTCTCAAGGAAAAACCTGAAAAAGTTAGCACCGATTCTCTGTTCTCTTCCCCTTGAAGAAAGAAAAAAATTGCCCGCTATAAACCCTGATCGGGCTGACATCATAATTGCTGGTGCAGCCACAATAGAAGCGATTATGGAAGAGTTTGGTCTTGAGGAAATCTGCGTTAGCCACAGAGAACTGCGGGATGGCTTACTTGTTGAGTACCTGTCGAATTTTGAGGGTTTTAGGGAACTACAAAAGTCACCTATGAGAAATCAGAAGCATTCTGCATTTAGGCAGGTCATGCAATTTCGACGAGAAACATTCGGAAACTGTAGCTTCTTTGGCATTGCAGCTTTTTGATAGCGCAAAACAAATTGGACTACACAACTTGGCGAAACAGAGAAAGAGCTCTTGAAATACGCAGCAACTTTGCATGACGTGGGGGATTTTCTTTCATTCAATGACCACCAACTTCATTCCCACTACATCATAAGCAACGCTGAACTTCTTGGTTTTGACAAAAAAGAAATTCAGATAATGGCTAACATTGCACGTTTTCACAGGAAAAAATTGCCCTCTAAAAAAGCCCTAAAAACATACTGGGTTAGATGAAAAAACCAACCATAACATAGCAATTCTTTCGACATTTCTTCGATTTGCAGAAAAACTTGATCGAAGCCACTGCTGTCTCGTGAAAAAAGCAGAATTTATTAGAGAAAACAAAGATCGAGTTCTACTTTCTTTCTATTCTGATTCAGACTGCAGCTTAGAAGAATGGAGCATCATTCAGAATCGACAAGCATTCTATGAAGCCTTCGGAAAAGAGCTAGAAGCCCAGTGCACAGTTACTCCCAGCCTATAATAGAGCTGTATAGGGGGTTATTCTTTTTCCAGTTCAGCTTTTGCTTTCTCCAAAGCTTCACGTTGCTCCTTACTTAAAACAGGATATTTCAAATCTAACTTTTTGATTTGAGAGACTATAATTTCAGAAATCATGCAAGTGGGCAACCCATTTCTTGTCTGCAGGAATAATATACCAAGGTGCCCAGTCAGTGCTTGTATTGTTGAGCATCTCTTCGTAAGCTTCCATGTAATCACGCCCATTTTGAACGTTCTGAAAGGTCAGTTAGCGAAAATTTCCATTCTTTATCAGGGGTTTTCAAGTCGTTCAAGCAAACGTTGTTTCTGCTCTTCTTTGGAGACATTAAGAAAGAATTTCAAAACTACCGTGCCATTCCGAACTAGGTGACGTTCAAACATGTTTATGTCCTCGTAGCGATGAGTCCAAAAGTTTTTCCCCTCGTCTTTAGAAGGCAATTTCTGCTTCGCCAGAACTTCTGGCCGAACCTTAACTATCAACACGTCCTCGTAGTATGAACGATTAAAAATTCCTATGCGACCTCTTTCTGGAAGGGCTTTTGAGTACCGCCAAAGGAAATCGTGGTCTAATTCCTCTTCAGAAGGAGTTTTAAAGCCTGTAACTTGGCATCCTTGCGGATTAACTCCGGACATCACATGGCTAATTGTACCGTCTTTGCCCGCTGCATCCATTCCTTGAAGAATAATTAACATGGAATATGAGCTGCTTGCCCAAAATAGCTCCTGCAGCTCAACTAGTTTTTGTCGATTAGCTTCAAAAAGCTCTAAAGCTTGTTCTTTAACCGCTTTATTACCGTCTTTTTCATCTTTTTCTTTAGCCCATTTTGGAACCCAATTTGAATCGTAATCTTTTAAAATTACCTTTTTACCAGATTGTACCTGGAAATTATCTTCATCCATTGACATTTAAAACAACCTCAATTAAGAATTATTATTCAACTTATCCTATTTTGTTAATTAATTTTTCCATTTTTCCATTCCTAAGCAGAACTACAAAAAATCCCAATATTGTAAATAATTAAGACTTACAAATTATCTATTCGATAGAAAAATAAAAAGAAAAAAGAAAGGAGCTAAATTTTTAGCTTAAGTAGTCATTTGTTTTGTCGAAGATTCATCGCTGTTTGCTTTTTCTGCTGTTTCTGCAGTTTCCACTTTACTTGCTGATTCCACTTTGGCGGGAGTTTCTTCTTTTGCCGCCGGTTTCTTCCGAACAATTTTAGATTTTGGAACCGGCTTAGTTACCGAACTGGCAACAACTTTTGGAGTGACGCGGGTGGTCTTTAGGGCTGGAGCTTTTTTAGGCTTAGCTGGAGGAGAAACCTTGGTTTTACCTGATAATTTCTTTTTGGCGTTCCACAATGGCAGATTGCCATGGTCTTCTTCAAATTTGGTGAGCAATGCTTTTTGCATTTGCCTAGGTTTGTCGGTTAGATTCCAACTGACGACTGCTCTTTCTATGTAGCCATCGTCGAAAAGTAGTTCGTTGATTTTTTTAGTGTTTTTTCCACCATAACCGGCTAAATAACCACCCATTATCTTTTTTGCGGCTCTTTTTGCGCGTCCAATATACAGAATATCAGATTCGGGTTTTCCTGAGAGTTCTTTGTCAAATATGACAATTACGCTGCTTTTATCTGAAGGCAGAACAGAGAATGATAGATTCTTCATTGGAATGCATTCGGAGAATCCTGTTTCAATAAGAGTTTTAGAATTCATGGTTCACTTAGAGTTTACATGAAGGATTTAACTTTTTCTGTATGTTCAATTGATGCAAATAGAACAAATCTATATTGCATCTTCGAGATTTTTTTGTTCCTAACTTCAAAGTTGATTACTTGCCAAACGTTCCAAGGAGGACAGTAAGTTCGAAAATCAAGCTATCAAATGTCAGAATATTTGTGATTTGTTCCCATTAATACCACATAAGATACTAAAGATTATTATTTCCAAAAATGCTAATCCTCACAAGGTTGAAAACATAAAAACCAACTTAAATATAGAGCATCAAGGAATTGTCATGGACACTCGTTTTGACCCAAATAAAGCCAACCCAGATTCTAGTTACTGTCGATTCGGATCTGAAGTCCTCTTAAAACTCCTAAAAACCATAGAAGCTCAGATGGATGGAGTCGAAAAAAGCGAAGACATAGAGTACGTTCATAAAATGCGGGTAACTTCTCGCCGAATAAGAGCCACCATGCCTCTTTTTAGGGAATGTTTTCCTAAAAAAAAGTTCAAAAAATGGCTAAGCGAAATCAAGAAAGTAACTCAATTCCTTGGCGCCGCAAGAGACCTCGATGTCCAGATTGAATTCATAAAAAACTACGTTAAAGTCCTTCAAACATCTGACCCAAACACAGGAATGGATGCTCTACTCCAGCAGTATGTTGACCAAAGAGAAGACTTGCAGTCGAATGTAGTTAATGGCTTAGAAGAACTTGAAGAAGGACAAGTTCTAAATGAAATGAGCGAATATTGTGGACAAATTGCTGCGGAAATGTCAAGTAACCTGTTCAACTTGTATTCTGTTCGAGAGAGAGCTTTTTGGCAAATATCAGCTAAACTCGACGAGTTTCTAATCAATGGAAGATTTTGTCCATAAAGAAAATGAAATCCTTAAACATCATGAAATGCGTATTCGAGCCAAGTGGCTCCGATACACCATGGAATGCTTTGCGCCACTTTACCCGGAAGAATTTTCGAAAGAGATAGAAATGATGAAAAATTTCCAGGATACACTGGGTGAAATGCATGATTGTGACGTATGGATTGAACGTATTCCAAAATTTATAAACGATGTAGAAAGCGAAAACTTGTTGTTTCCAGAAAAACAACAAATAGTCGCCGAGAACAATCAAAGTCTACTCAAGTTTCTGGAATTTATTAAGGAAAAGAGAAAAAATGAGTATCAAAAATTTGTAAGCTCTTGGGATATGGAGAAAAGCAAAAACTCATTTGAAGAACTGAGGAAAACTGCGAGCGCGGGGTTTGTGGCGGCTGGATATAGAACTCAAGCTGAATTATCGAATCCATACGTGAAAATTGCGGTAGTTTCGGGTATCTATGCCAATTTGCATGCTCTTGAAGCAGTTATTAAAGATGCAGAGAGCCGTGGAGTAACTGTTTTTTTGAACGCAGGAAATATTCTGGGATTTGGAGCTTTTCCAAACGAAGTCATCCAGACGCTCTATTCGAAGAATGCTCTTAGCGTAATGGGAAATTGTGACCTCGAAGTGTTAAACAAGAATCAAGTTGACGAGGGACCAAGAAAATTCGCATTGGCATACAACGGACGAACTCTTGCAAAGTCTTACGAAACCTATCTTCGCACATTGCCTTTGAAACTCGAGCTGGAGGTCGGTCGAAAGAAACTTTTAATGATTCATGAAATTCCGAGATCGGTTGACGAAAAATCTTTTGGTAACGCGGCAAATGAGAAAATTCTCGAGCTGACAGAAAACTCGAAAGCAGACTTAATTGTCTTGGGGAATAGCAGTATACAATTCACCGAAAAAACCGGCGAAGTATTATTTATTGATCCAGGTAGTGTGGGAATGCCTGAAGACGGAGATCCTCGAGCAAGTTATGCTGTTATCACTGTAAATCCCTTTTCTGTTGAGCTCTTCAGGGTAAATTATGATGTTGAGGCGGCGGCTGATGCTATTAGAAGAACAGGCGCACCTGAAAGTTACGCACAGAGTCTATTTCGTGGGCTTAACCTTGAAGACATAATTACGGAAGATAAGGCTAAAGAGAGCGATATGGAAACAAAATGCGCTTTGGTGCAGACAAGTTGCCGAAGAAATGCAGAAAAATATTGGCCAAACACGAAACATTCAGAAACAGTTACAAAATTCTCGTTAGAACTCTTTGATTCCCTACAAAAACTCCACCAATTAGGCACAAGGGAACGATGCTGGATAGAATGTGCAGCGGTTCTTCATGACGTAGGTTTATCACAGGGAACAAAGGCACATCAAAAGAGTACTTTAAAGTTAATCTTAAACGATACCCAGTTTCCTTTCTCTTCGACCGAAAGACAGGTGATCGCTAACATAGCTCGATATCACCGAAAGGGATGCCCAAAAAATAGTCACTACAACTTTAGTTCGCTGAGTCGTGAATTAAGGCGGAAAGTAACTATGTTGGCCGGCATTTTGCGTTTAGCTGATGCTTTAGATTCCTCCCATGGGTCTGTCGTTCAAAACTTAGAAGTCCAAGTGAATCTTGACAATGTAACCCTTTTGGGGTTGGTTGTTGTGAACCCGATTGTTGAAGAGCAAGATTTCAATAAAAAGAAGGATTTGTTCGAAAAAAGCTTTGCAGAGAAAGTTGTGCTCAAATGGAAATACCAGCCTGAAATAGTTGACAATTCAGTAGCGGCAACAGACAATCGAGAGATAACGCCGCTCAATTCACTAGGAAAACAACTTTCATCGTAGACCTGCCCTAAATCAAACAACCTATCCTAAATCGACTTTTTCGCCTGTTACTATGTAAATGATCGATTCACAAATATAGACAGCATGGTCAGCAATACGCTCCAAATACCTAGTCATTAGGGCGCTAGATAAGACGCATTTGTTGTTAGCCTGCTCACCGCTGATTAGCCTGTTAAGGTAATCAAAGTACATTTTGTCGACTTGGCGTTCAGTTTCTGAAATTGTTCTTGCGAGGACAATGTCCTGTTTTTTCAGGGCGTCGACACTTATTTTTACCATGGAGAGGACTTTTTCACTCATCGCGTTGATATAATCGCGAGTCCAAGATTCACATTCGGTTAAACCATGCAGTTGGTCGTTGATAAAGGATATATCAAGAGCATACCTGCCATATCTTGCAAAGTCATTGCCTATCTTCATGTAAGATTTTATCGTTCTTAAGTCGGTTGCGACAGGTTGAAAACGGGCAATTAACTGGAAAGTTTGGTCTTCAACCTTATCAGCCATCGAAAGAAGCATTTCTGAAAGTTCGCTTACTCGTTCTTGGATACTTTTTCCTTCAAGATAGCCATGTACCGAAAGACCTAGGGTTTCGTAGGTTAACTCACCCATTCTAACTATCAGGACTGATTGTTCTTCTAAACCACGGTCAATTATTCTGCTCATATTGTTATCTATCCGAATTCTCCAGTTATGTATTTTTCTGTTAACGGATTTTTGGGAGATTCAAAAATGTCTTTGGTTGCTCCAAATTCTATTAGTTGACCTAAGTACATGAAAGCTGTGAAATCTGAAACTCGGGCAGCCTGCTGCAAATTGTGTGTGACGATCACTACAGTGAAATCTTTCTTTAATGCATGAATGGATTCTTCGATTTTGGCTGTCGCAAGAGGGTCCAGAGCTGAGCAGGGTTCATCCATAAGGATAACTTCTGGTTCCACAGCGAGAGCACGAGCTATGCATAGCCTTTGTTGTTGCCCACCCGATAAAGCTGTCCCTTGTTTTTTCAAGTCGTTTTTTACTTCATCCCATAAGAAAGCCTGTCGAAGGCTCTTTTCTGCCAACTCGTTGAGTTTTTCCTTATTTCTTACTCCATTAAGTTTTAAGCCTGCAACAGCGTTGTCGAAAATGGACATGGTGGGAAAAGGGTTTGGTTTCTGGAAAACCATACCGATCCTTCTGCGAATAGCAACTGGGTCTACTTTTGGAGAATAAATGTTCACTCCATCCAAGATAACCTCACCTTCGACTTTTGTACCTGGAGTTAACTCATGAATCCTATTCAAACACCTAATAAGCGTACTTTTTCCGCATCCAGATGGTCCCATAATTGCGGTCACGCGGTTTTCAGGGAATTTCATGCTGACACCTTTGAGCGCTTGTACTTTGCCATATCTAGCTTTCAGGTCTTTGGTTTCTAGTTTAGCAGTGGATAAATCAGAGCTTTGATAACTCAATTTAGTCAATCCTCAGGAAATTGATTTTATTATTTACATTTTGATTTTTTTTCAACATCTATTCCATCCTTGCTTCGGTTAAGTTTCTTCCTATGACAAGCTTGACAAACAGGTTGAGAGCAAGCATTATTAGTATTAGAACTAGTGCGGCACCCCAGGCTTGGGTAATCCAGTTCTGATATGGCGAGGTACCATAATTGTAAATTAAAACTGTTAATGATCCAGTTGGTTGTGTAAAAAGATCAGTTATAAAGTAACTGCTTGTGGCTGCGGTAAATAGTAACGGAGCCGTTTCTCCTGTGGCACGGGCAACAGCCAATACTATGCCGGTTAAGAGCCCATTTTTTCCTGTTCCAACAACGATTTTGAATATAGTTTTCCATCTTGGAACCCCGAGAGCCATTGACGCTTCTCTTAGTGTATTAGGAACCAGTTTAAGGGATTCATCTGTTGTTCTTGCTACGATCGGAAGCATTATGAAGCTTAAAGCGACACCGCCGGCGAAAGCAGAAAAATGACGAGTATTTAATACTATTACAATGAAGACAAAAAGACCTATTACCATCGTAGGGAAACCTGTTAAAACATCGTTCATAAAACCTGAAACTTGCGACAACCTAGATGAAGACCATTCGGAGAAAAAGATGCCTGCTCCCACACCAATCGGCACAGAGATAAGCATCGCGATTCCAACCATAACAAATGTTCCCTGAATTGTGTTAGCTATTCCTCCACCCGAAAAGGTCGGTCCCGTGGGTAAATGAAATAAGAAGCCAGGACTCAAAGCAGGCGCTCCCAGCAGAATAACATCCCCCAATATGAGAACTAGGGGCACTACTGCGAAACCCACAGCAACAAGTATCAAAACCGTCATTATCTTGTCAAGAAGTTTTCTCAAGAACGAAATATCCTTTGGCAAATTAGGCGCTTCAGCAATTATCTTATCTTTCCTAAACCTTAACTTGCGTCCCACGAGTCGTCCTCCAAAGTAGTAGCCGAGCAAACACATTAATTATCAACGCGACGAAAAACAGAATTAATGCAATCTCGATAATTGCTGATCGGAAAAGCCCTTGCGCCTCACCAAGTTGGTTCGCAATCAGTGAAGCTAAAGAATAGCCGCCTGAAAACAGGTTAGCTGTAATGATTGGGGTATTTCCGATTACCATAGTGACTGCCATTGTCTCGCCAACAGCTCGACCTAACCCAAGAACAAAAGCAGCAAATATCCCTGACCTAGCGAAGGGTAACACGCTTTTTTGTGTAACTTCCCAATCAGTTGCGCCGAGCGAATACATGGCTTCCCGCTGGCTATTTGGGACAGCATGAAGCACATCCCTTGAAACCGCAGACATAGTCGGGATAATCATTATTGCCAATATAACTCCTGCAGTGAAAAAACTCGTTTGTAGAGGTGTTCCTCCGAAGAAAGGAATGAACCCGAGGGAGTTGTGTAAGGGTATTTCTATGTATTTTTGCAGGAAGGGAGCCAGAATGACAAGTGCCCACAGACCATAGATTACGCTGGGAACCGCTGCCAAGAGATCAACCAAAGTCCCCAACGCGTAACCGATAGTTCGATGACCTTTTAGCCTCTCGGAAATAAAGATAGCTACGCCCAAGCTAACTGGCAGCCCGATGATAATTGCAATTGCTGACGTTAATAAAGTTCCATAAATAAAAGGCAAAGCACCAAATATTTGATGATCTGGATCCCATTTTACTCCAACTAAGAAATTTAGTCCAAATCTATTAATTGTGTCGGATGATCCCATAAAGAGCTCTATAGCCAGAGCAATGAGAAGACCAATAACAAAAAGAGCTGCTGCTGCAAGAACGATTTTTACTATCGTGTCTCCTCTTACCAGTCGGATTAGCCTTCACCATTTTCTTAAATTTAAAACAAAAAAATAAAGGGGTTAAATCCTTTTAAGTTTAGCTCAGCAGTGGTATTGAATTTCCGTTGTAACTTATCAGTTTAATTGTATTGGCATTGAGTGTGACGATGTTTTGTGGAAGTGGAGCATAGCCCGTGTTTGCGCTGTATGCTTGCCCTTGGTTATTGACCCATGTCAAGAAGCTGACGAGTGCAGCGCCTGTGTTATAGTTTGACTGCGATTCATACACTAAAGCGTAGGTTAGGGTGACGATCGGATAGATACCTGCTGTGTGGTCGTTAAAGGTTGAGTCAATGATTGAAACGCTTGCCCAAGATTGGTCTCCAGCGGGCAGACTAGTGGCGCCTGCGGTCAATGTTGCTTGGATGTTTGATACGTTTGCGAGAACGTAGTTGCCGTTGGCGTTCTGTACTGTTCCATAGGAGATTGCACTTGGATTCTGGAGTTCATATGCGATTTCGAGCGGACCAAGAGAGCCCTCGGTTGAGGCAATGCCTTGTGCTACACCAGCATTTCCGGGCTTGCCTACACCTACTGGCCAAGCTGGAGATTTACTCTTTCCTGGACCATTAGCCCAGGCTGTACTTGCTTGAGACAGATAATCTGTGAAGGCAAACATTGTTCCGCTTCCATCAGATCGATGGATTACGCTTATTGCTGTACTAGGTAATTGAGCTGCGACGTCCGGACTTTGTAGGGCTTGGATGGATGCGTCATTCCATTTTGTTACCGTTCCAAGGAAAATGTTTGCAAGAACTGTGCCAGTGAAATTGAGACCGTTTTGACATATTGAACCATTAGCGAGTTTGAGATTATAGGCGGGTACGACTGCACTAGCCGATATTGGTATCGTTAAAGCAACTGTACCACTGGGAAGGTTAGCAATATCTGATGCCTGCATGGGTGCGTCTGTTTCGCCGAAATTATTGACACCGGTTTGGAATTGGCTGATCCCCGTGCCGCTTCCGACTGGGTTATAGTTTACTTGGACTTTGGATTGGTATTGGTTGTATGCAACTTGCCAGTTTGCCATTAGAGGGGCGACAAGTGTGCCTCCTGAGCCCAAGAGAGTTGTGGAGGGAGCTATCGTTGGGACTGGTGTTGGCGCGGGTGTCGCTGTTGGAGCTGTAGTTGCGGTTGGTGCTGGAGTGTGACCTGGTGAGGCTGTTGCGGTTGGCGCGGCTGTAGATGTTGGAGCTGTAGTTGCGGTTGGGGCAGGTGTAGGTGTTGGAGTTGGGGTTGGGTTAGTGTTTGATGGGCTAGAGAGTTGGGAATATGCGACTACGCTTCCGATGATTACTGCGATTACTACGATTGCTAAAATTATTACATATGTGCTTTTCATTTCTTTTACCTGAGAAAAACTACATAGTGTTTTGTTATATGAGTATAATCTCCATAAACGCTATATTCTATATATATTAAGTTCGAGTTATGTATAATTTTCCTCAAAATAGAAGTGGAAGTAAATCGGTAGTTGAAATACCAACCAATAGAGAGTTTAGGGGAGAGACAAGCTAACATTAGAAACTATTTGCCGTACAAAATGGTGAGAGGATAATTAGAATTTTTGAGTTCCAAGTTTTCTTCTGCTATTGTTGATTGATTAGATAACAGGATTTCACAGTTTTTTGTTGAAACATATAGTTTTCATACATCTATTCCGAATTTAAAGTCTCTAAAATCGCCATATTTTTTATATAGCCAATCTTCATATAAACAATATTCTATATAGATATAACTAATATATTGATGTACCATAGAAAATGTTGGCGTCAACTGTGACTGTAACTAGAGAACAAGAAAAACTTAGTGAGGAACAGCGTAAACTCCAAGTAACAGGCGGCTCAACATTCATTCTGTCCTTGCCTAAAGAGTGGGCAACAAAAAATGAACTTAAACGGGGAAGCGCCATGGTGGTCCGCGAAGAAGAAGACGGTTCATTATCCATATCACCATCAAGTTTTCCAAAAAAAGAAAAACAAGACGAAGCCTTCATCAAAGCATCCTTAACAGACAACCCTGACGCCGTCATGCGAACAGCCATATCCGCCTACCTAAACGGCTACAACGTATTACATATTAAAGCCCCAGGACAAAAAGTACTCTCTTCTAAACTTCGAAACCACCTGAAAACCTTCGCCAGGCACTATCTTGTAGGAACAGAAATTGTTATCGACACCCCAACCGACTTGACTCTGCAAGTTCTACTCAACTACCCTGAACTAACCGTACAAAACGCATTAAGCAGAATGTCAATAATAGCTTCTTCAATGCACAAAGAAGCCATTTCCGCGCTAAAAAAACTCGACTACCCAAACGCGAAGGCCGTAATCGAAACCGATCGAGAAGTAAACCGTTTCAGCCTATACATAGTGAGACTCTTAAAATTAGCAGTTTCAAACCAGAGAATCGTTAAAGAAATCGGTTTAACCAGCCAAAAAGACTGTTTAGGCTATCGACTTATAGCAAAATCAGTTGAGAGAACAGCTGATCACGCAACAAAAATCGCTGAGAACACGTTGCTGCTGAAAGACCCTGTTAACGAAGAGCTTTTGGAAAGAATAAGTCAACTGAGCACTCTAGCCATTTCAATGTTTGAGAGCTCCATGGAAGCATTGTTTAAGCATGATTTTAACTTGGCAGAAAGCGTCATCGAAAAATTGAGCCAAGTCCACAAAGTTGAAAAAGAGACAGTTTTGTATTCGCATAACGCAAAGATCGAAGAAATCGTTAACTTGAGATTACTTATTGAGAGCGTTAGACGAACCGCAGAGTACGCCACAGACATTTCTGAGATTGTGTTGAATTTGAATGTGGAATCTGTCTTAAATTAGACTCTATTTCCTTTTTTATTGTTTTCAAAAAAATGATAAAAAATTTAGTTTATTAACTATAAAGAAATGGCGATGCACCTTTATTATTCTTTAGAATCAATCCAGTTGGCGGCCGATTATTGGAATGCTTGAATGAAACAGATTACATCTGGACTTTGATTTATACTAGCCTGAGTCAATTAGGTGAGCTGTTCCATCTGGGCAGTAGACTTTGTCGCCTTTTTGGGCTTTTTGGTACCGTTTGCTGCATTCTTTAAGTTTAGAGCAGCCATCACAATCTCGTGATAACATTCTTCTATTCACCTCTCCATTTATTCAACATTAACGTAGGCAGTCGCACCTATAGAGATGTCCGCTATAATCTATATAGAAAAAATAGGTTAGTATTGAAAAACCACTAAAATACACGGGAACCTTTAAGAAACCAAGCAAAACACTCAACAAAAGACACAAATGAACCAGAAAAGATGGAAAACAAAAGGCATTTTCCTAGATTTAGACGGCACAATCGTAGACTCTACAGGAGCCTACATTGAAGCTGCTAGAATTGCTTTCCAAGCCATCGGAAAAAACACACCCGAAACGGAAAGTCTTCTTGAAATCCCAAGAAGAATCGAACAGCGTCTCACAATCGATGACTTAACTAGCGGAAACTACAAAAGAGTTTATGCAAGTCTATTTGAAAGCATACTATTCTGTTACCGAAGCAAAAACTAAGCTTATGCCCAACGTTTCCGAAACACTGCAAACACTTGTCAACAAAGGCTAAACTGGCGTTGATAACCATGCGGTATTGCCCAAACCAAGTCATTCAAAAAGAACTTGACTGCTTGGGCATCGCAAAATACTTCACCCACATCGTAACTGCAATGGACACCGCTAAACCTAAGCCATCACCTGAAGCATTAATCCAATGCGTTAAAGCTTTGGATCTTGAAATGTGCGATTGCATCATCGCTGGTGACTCAGTTAATGACGTCCGAGCGGGAAAAGCCGCTGGTGCAAGAACCGTTGCGGTGCTCTCAGGACTGTATAAACGTGATGAACTTGCCAAAGAATGCCCAGATTTGATATTACCCGATGTTAGTTTACTTCCAGACTTCGTTGAGTAAATGGTTTTTTGTATATCCAGAATTGACATATTGCTAGAATCCGCCTAACGCAGTTATATGGCGAGAAAAAATAAGGTTTAATTAAAACCTCAATCTTAAGTGAATATGGAGAGGGCTTCAGCGGGAATAATTATGAACTTTGTGGAGATTATGCTAGGGGAGAAATTGAAAGATGCGGATCCAGCACTCGACATCATGGGCTCGGACCGCAAGGTTTTGCAGGTTGCCTGTCAAGACTTCACCAATTACCTTAAATTCCATTGGAACCTGATTGGAAAAGAAGCAAACCAATGCGAACTAGTAGAGAGACTAGAGAAGCTGTTCAAAGAAGACTCCGCTGAACTGGATGCATTTCTCACAGTTTGGACGGGCATTTGGTTTAAGAAATGGAAAGAACGCGTCAAACTACTCATCGGCAACCAGAATGCAAACAAATGGAACAAAATGTCCAAAACCCTCGCCGACGTCGAACCCATATGGCGAAAAATTGAGCACAAACAAGAACTCCAAGAAATCGTCATATCCACCCTCATAAAGAACGGCGAAATCTGTGGAACAGAAATCTTGGCCGAGAACCTTTTGAAGATGGAACTTGGAGAAAAAAACCTTCAAGAACGTTAACGACAAAGAGAGAGTCTTCACGACACTAAACAATGCATTGCGTAAAGCTCGAGAAATGGCACAGAGCCGCGGCCCACTAATCTTCGTTAAAATCGACAAAGGCTACTATAACGCGTTAGATCAAGATCTTTAAACTGCCGAACTTTTTTTAATCTTGTTATTCTTTTAAACGCCTAAATTCTCATAGCATCTAATGCATAAAATAATCAGTTTTGAAAAATGTTAAAAATTAGAAAATAAAGTTGGGCGATTTAGCAGACTCTTACTCTTTGCAGAGACTTAGTTCGTCCATTTGTAACGACTGCATGGTTTTTTGTTCGCCGAAGCCGCATGCTGCACAACGCTTATGTCGTACGTGGTA
This sequence comes from Candidatus Bathyarchaeota archaeon, assembly GCA_963809455.1. Classification (GTDB taxonomy): domain Archaea; phylum Thermoproteota; class Bathyarchaeia; order Bathyarchaeales; family Bathycorpusculaceae; genus Bathycorpusculum. The sequence continues at coordinate 249,115 of CAWEJP010000005.1, forward strand.
TGCGCGTCTTCCGCAGCGCCTACACATAATGTGGACAGTCTTGCCCTGGCGCTTACCCATTGATGGAGTTCCTTTACCCATTCAACTCACCTGGGTGGTGGTGAAATAAGGACTACGTTGTCTCCTCGAACGATGATTAGTCCCAGTTTCTTTTGATCTTCAACGACTGTAGTGTCTTCTGTTTCTTCTAGAACAAGGTTTAAGTGTTGATCGAAACCCTTCAATCTGCCTCTGAGGCTTTTGCCGCCTTTTAGGCGTACAAGTACGATCTTGCTGAGGTTTTGTTCAAGGATTTCGGTTGTCATTTCGCTCATATTGGAATCCTCAAGTATCTTTATGTCTTCTATACTTTATCTCTCTCCATTTAAACCTATCTCAAGGACTCAGGAAAAGAATTGACTATGTGGAAATGTTTGATGATTTCTTTAACAGCACCCATTCTCGGGTAACTTCCCAAGAAACTCAAAAGAAGTAGTAGTCGAAAGGTTGTGCCTCTCTTCGTCGACTACTTCTAAACCTACCCACTCAATTTTCGTGCAAATAGCATCCTTTGTATATTGTCTGTCGAGCCTGATTTCCAGAACCTCAAAATTGAGGGCAACTCAGGCGTCTCACTACCGCCATTAAAGCGGCACATAATATTTTAAGTGGTTCTTTAACATTTGGCAACTCCTTAGGCAACTCAAACTTTGAAGAAGAAGAAGAGTGGTGCAGGGCATCTTCTTCTTCTTTCAGTACGCCTAGGTCTAGCAGTTTTTGGCAGAGCGCGTTCTATCTATAATTGTTTTCAAAGCTAAAAAAAGCACTCTAACAACAAGTTCGGAAAAGTCGACCTTGTTTATCAAGAAACCTTGATAGCACCAGGCAAGAAAACTTGACAAAAAATCACTTAAGCAACTAAACCTCATAATATTACAGGAATGTTAAATTCCAGGTGCCTAAAATGAAGCGAATGCCTCTGATGATGGCGCTATTGCTTCTGTCCATTACTTTAATTATATGCCAAGTAGGTGAGGTATCAGCAGAAACAAACGCAAACGCATCAGCCTTGATAAGCCATTTCAACGCGACTATTACTTATGCCAATGCATCGACAAACTATGTTTTTGCAGAAGTTGACATCAACTTGACTCGAATCCCAGACCAAAGTATACCAGTCGATGGTGTAACAGACTTCTACAAGGTTGAACTAATCTCAAACGGCAAAGTCATAGGCTCAAACATAAGAGGATGCACAATTGGCCAGGGTCTAACCATGGGTAATTTAATGGGACTAAGCATGACTTATGGACACATAGGCACTTCCGCCGTAAAAAGCAACCAGACCATGGCAAAATGGGATATCTGGTATGACCCAACCAATCCAACATTCGTAGAACCCCTAACTATTCGCTTGAGCACAGTGGGATGGGCTATTGTTAACGACAATGATACATCCATTAATCTCAACTTAAATCAAGAGGTCCAAGAGGTTCACCTAACGAGAAGCGATAACTCATATACCTACGGCAAACCTACCCAAAACGTCGTCCCGACTTCAGTTACTCCCGCCCCCACTGCTTCTCCATCTCCGTCACCTATAGAAACTGAATTTTTTTCTGCTACAACTGTTGCCACTTTCTCCTTAGTAATTGTGCTCGCAATAATTGCGGGTTTGCTGGTTTACTTTAGGAGAAGAAGGGGGAAGCCATGAAGAGAAGATGTGCTGTTTTTGCTGTAGTGTTTGCAGTTTCAATATTGATTGGGATACAAGCAGTTGAGGTAGTGGATGCTAATCCTCTCCCTTGGTTGTTTGACCCACAGATGACTGTTACTATTCAATCGCCGGCGAATGGAACAATTAGTTCTCTTCCTGCTTTGGTAAGTTTTACATCTAAAGCTGACAACCAGTTTTCTGTTTCTGATAACACTTCAGAGGAGTGGGTTAGGTCATTCTTTTACGTCTTAGATGGTCAAGACATGACAACTATGGGAATGCGCTTTGAAGTAACAAATACTACAATAATCTATGATGAAAACGGTACAAGACAAGGTTTCCATTTTGACGGACAAGCATATCTAACAAATTTAGCCGATGGACCTCACAACATTACAGTCTATTATGGTGCAGTCAATAAAATCAGTTATGTTGGCACTCCCCAAGAACAAATAATTTTTAGACCAATAAATTTTAATCCAACCTGGCAAGCCACTGCTCAATTCTACGTTGATAGCAAACTTGCCTCAGATCTTACTCTTACTCCGGCCCCAAATATTGCTAGCTTGATGCCAACTGTTAATACTGGTCCACATGGAGATTTGGTTGCGAATTCTTTTCCATACATCGTTGGAATAGTCGCTATTGTAATCGTACTCATGGTGGCCTTACTAGTTTACTTTAAGAGACGGAAGGGGAAGCCATGAAGAGAAGAATAGCCATATTTGCAGGAGTCTTTGCTCTTCTTTTAGCTTTTGGAATTCAAGTTGTTGAGCAAGTGGATGCCCCCTTTGTGTCTGTCAAGGCTAATCCTTATGGCTTCAAGTTTCCGGTTGATGTACCTGCACCAGATAACGTCAATATAACCATTAGAGTTACTTCTCCGATGGAGAATGCTTCATTTTCTGATGGAACCATTAATTTTTGTTTCAATGAAACAATAAACCAACCTGAAGGGTCAACTACAAATCTAAACATAGTCACCACATATCAGGGCGATTGGATGTCAGACGCAAAGTGGAGTCCTTTTCCGCCTGGTGTGGATCCGGTTGGAGAGAATCGTTTCTTGCAATATAATTTCAACGTTAGTGGAATTCCAGCTGGGGAGCGTACTTTAAACATTGTTGCAAATGGACATGGCGATTATAACAAGAATGGAACCGAATATACGTTTAATTTGCAAGAGCCGATATCGGTGAAATTCTATGTCAACTCATCAGCTGCAGGACTCTTGGTGCACGCAAGCCCCAACGTCAGTTTTCTATCATTTCAAAATGGTTCTTCAACGAATTCTACTTTTCCTTTGACTTTTACAGTTGACCGCTCAGTTCCAAAACTGACCTACTGTCTAGATGGGCAAGACACGGTATCAATTAGAGGTAACATAACTCTAACTGGCTTGTCCAACGGGCAACATAACATTACGGTTTCTGCAACAGACACATTTGGTTATGTAGGTACTTCGGGTATCTTGTTTAAAGTAGGAACTGATTCTTCTAGTCCTTCGCAGATTTCGATGCTTTGGGTTCTAGCTCCGGTGTTTGCGATTGCGTTAACCGCTGTTAGTTTGATCGTTTATTTTAAGAGAATGAAGGGGAAACAATGAAGATCAGACTAAGTGTATTTTCTATAGTGTTTGCTGCCTCATTGTTGATTGGGATACAAGCGGTTGATGTAGTGTATGCTAACCCCTATAGTTATCCTTCATTATGGATAGAATCTCCAGAAAACACAGCATATAATACCACAACGATTTCAGTAATATTTCATACAGATATACCAATCCGATACCCAGAAATTGTCAAAATGTCCTGCAGTCTTGACGGTACAGCCAACAGAACATTAAGCATCTCAAAGTCGCAGACCTTTAAGTTTGGAAGTTTTAGCGCTAGCTCAACCTATTCATATGTAGGAACAGGACTTTTAACGGATCTCAGCAATGGCACTCATTCACTTAACGTGTATGCACTTGATTCTAAAGGCACAACAATGACCTATCCAACAGGAAGAACTTTTCAGGTAAATATTACCCCTAAAAATGAACAGCCCCCAGCAATAAGCAACATAACTATCATTCTATTGATGGCTATAATTGCAGTAACAATAGGCACAGTTTCAACAGTTGCTCTACTTAAGAGAAAAATAAAAAGATCAGCAAGTAAGCAAAGTTCTCTCATAGATTATAACAGTCAAAGGAATCTAAAACTTCAAAAGGCAACAGCAACCAATAGAAAAATGGTGGATATGAAAAAGACAGTTCTAGTTGCAATTATACTGATAGTTATTCTAACGGTGCCTTTGGAGCAAGGGGTAATTGTAAGAGCAGGAAGTTTCAGTCTTGTTGATTCTGTTGGAATAGAGTCTCCTCAAAATCAGGAATACAAAACTTCAAGTGTTAATGTTTCAGTTGCAGTTGGAGTATTTGGAGTTTATAATGAATTCGAACAAGAATGGGTTACTTATTTTTTAGATGGCAAACCATTTGTACCCTTAAACCTCTCCCTACAACAATATGGTTCTGTTGATTTTAATAATGTTGAAACAGGAACTTTGAATAACTTAACTGATGGCTACCATAATCTAAAGATTAGGGTTCAGGGCGGTCCTCCTGATGTTACCTCCGCTTCAATTATATTCTTAGTAAATGCAACAGGCTATCATTCACCCCAGTTATTTTCTCCATTGAACACCACTTACAGCAAAAACAACGTACCCTTAACTTATGCTTGCATAGAAAACAGATATTCAGTCTATTATAAGTTAGACAACGCAAACTACACTACCATAACAAGCAACACTTCATTATCTGACCTTTCAATGGGACAACATACAATCAATATCAAATCAATGAATAATGATACCCTATATTCAGAGGAAACAACTTATTTCACTGTATCTCCAAAATTGCTTCTGTCTCCACAGGATGCTAATTACACCAAAAATACTGTCCCTTTAACATACAGCATTGATAACCCTCAATATTTGGTGTATTACAAGTTAGATAACTCCACCTTCATTTCCTTGACAAGCAATACCAGCTTATCAGGTCTTGCGGAAGGTAACCATACAATTATAGTTAAGGCAACTGACAAAAATGAAACTACCCTATTTGCTCAACAAACAGCAAACTTCACTGTAGACACAACAGGACAGACGTTAGCAACTATCATTGCCATCACTTTAGGTATACTATCGATTGCTTCTGTCTTATTGGTTTTCTTTAAGAGGCGTAAGTCTAAAACAGGTTAGACTAGAGGCCCAACGTTTGAACAAGAAAAGGTAGCGCGAAAAGTTTTCTAACACCAACCTTGTGAAGTTGAGCTTCGTATTTGCCCATTGTCTGCCCAAATTAAAACATTAAATCCGTAAATCCAGCCTTCGGCTGTGCTTGGCATGTGTCCAGGTGCTAATGAGTCGGAGGTTGGTTGATAGGTGGCGTCGACACTCCATTGGGGATAACTCAATATCATACCGGGATCGGTAATAGGTTGATAGGGTGATGGATTGCCAGTTCTCATACCACCGAGGTCTCTAACACTAGAACAGAAAGTCGCGTTGACCGATGAAATAACCCGATTATGGTTGACTGCGTATTCTTCGATTAGTGGCATGGCAATTTTTAGCGCTTCATCCTTGGTTAGTAAGGGGCGCTGAGTTGGAATAGCCAGAGATGTGTTTGTTGGAGCATCAGTTGGTTGAGTTGTAGATGTCGGATTTGGATTTGGGCTTGCTTGAGTTAAGTTCTGATCTCGGATTGAAGCGTTAACGCTAAACTGCAAGGACAAATAAACAGAAAGAACAAGGCATACAACCAATACTGCAGCAACTACTGTACAAGTTTTCTTTGCATTTAGCGCAGGTTTAACGCCCAAACTTACATCAAATCAAAGTTATTCAAGTCTACTTATTAGCTTTCGCATGTTCGCTTTTGAACACCCAACCGGATTGGCAAAGCCTCATAAGGCAACAACAGCCAATAGCGATTGATGGATATGAGAAGCTAGTATCCGCCTTTCCTTACGTCCTTGGTTACCCTCTAACTTTTTGTAAGAGAAACCCTGACTAATCTTAGACAAAACAGTTTGACAAAATACCACTTAAACAAACTGGACTTCATAATATAGCAGACCTCAAATGACAAAAAACTCATTGGATTCGAACGTATTTTGGAACTTGCACTCGATTGCCCCTCTAGGGCTTGGCAGCAAACTTTACTTTCTCATGAACAGGCAACTGGAAGAGTCCGCCTAACCCAACCTTCCCCAGACGCACCCAACCGAATGCAGACGCAACCAAAACCTGCCTCACAATCCATTCAACAAAACCAACCCAAACCAAACCCCCCACAAAATGCCAAAACATGTCGTCTTCTTCTTCAAAGACAAACGCATTTCTTTCTGTGATCGCACATACTCTTTTTTATTGATTAGCATAATTGATTAAAAAGGTTCTGTAGTTACATTCACCACATAGCCCGCAATCGCAATTTCTCTATTTTGCATTAGAGCAATGTTTGTTTTGGGGATGACGATTCTGCCGTCTTGGCTCAGCCTTGCCAAAAAAACCTGTAAAGTATTCCATACACCAAGACGTTGACGGTTACTTTTAGGGTTTGATTTGTTTCCAGTTTGTACTTCCAGCGAACGTACTTGGAGACTTGGAAGCGGTTTCCCCTTTGCAGCTTAGTGGCAAAGCTTACTTTCTCATAAAGCGGCAATTAGACCAATCCGCCTATGCCAACCTTTTGCAGACGGACAAAGACGCAACCAGAGTCGACTCCTAAGCCTAAACGATGAAAACGACTTAGAGCAAACGTCCCCATTTTCTTGCTGAAGAGGTGTTGTTGTTCTTTTGACATAAGTTATTCTTACCGTTGATATCATAAGTCTCGGGTGCTTCAGTCTCGTTTGTTTATTTTAGGAGAACAAAGAAGAAAAATTAGCAAATAAGCAATTTTCGCTGACTGGGTGACTCCTCTTTTTATTGTATTGCCTATATAATGTGGTATGGAAAAAACATAGCTAACCTTCAGCATTAACTATTGTTGTAAGCTGGGTTTTGTTTATTTTTAGAAGCGCATTCACGGTGTACATGGACTGTCCTTATTAGGTTGAGCAACCGATACTTTTCGGTAAGCCGCAACATTAAAGGTATCTTTGGGGATTAATCGGTGAATTTCAACTTGAACAAAAAAACCGCAGCTGTTTTGGCTGCTTTGGCAATTGCGGTTTCATTAATCCTGATCGCTCTGGTTTACATCAAATTTCAGTTTCCGTTAGATTTTCAAGGAACCTATTTTATCCTTTTCCTCACAGCTTTCGGGTTAAACCTCATACCATTTGCTGGTCCCTCAAATTTGTTGATTGCATCCACCGCTGCTATTGGCATCGCAAACGCCAACATGGAAACTTTGCTACTTATCGGTTTTATTATAGCTCTTGCAGCTGCGGCGGCAAAAGGCATCTATTATGTGGTTACCTTCTTTGTTAATAGACATCTTAGCCAAAAAAGCAGGGCAAAATTAGATGCTGATGCTATGAAGATTCGACGGTGGGCGTTTTGGCTGCTTTTTTTGGCAGCTGCTACCCCAATTCCAGATGAACCAGTCGTTATTCCACTGGGACTTATGAAGTATAGCCCAGCAAGATTCTTTACCGCCTATTTTTTGGGCAAACTCTCAATCACTGTAGCAGGGGCTTTGTTGGGCAGTTTCGCTGGCAGCCTCTTCTCTGAGTGGTTAAATCCGTTGGCTATGATAGTGATTTCGATTGTGTTAACTGTCGTTATCACAATTATTCTTTTGAAGGTGGATTTGGGCAAGCTGGCGGAAAAGTACCTGCACAGAAAAAAGCCAAGACAAAAACTCCAAGACCCTCAAGAAAAACTAAATAACCCCGAACCAACGCAGTAGAGAGACCAAGATGCCTACAAAACAACGCCGATACCCGTTAAAGGCAAAGGAAGCTAAGCAAATCATAGAGGAAGCCTCCGAAAAACTTAAACTCGATTTAGACTTGAAAGCCAATGTGGAAATTGTCGAGTCTGATGTCGGCGAAATCTACCTCATCGAAGGAAAACCAATTCTCTACAGGTCAGGCGATAAAATTTTGCCGACCCTTCTCTTCACAGAATTCACCTCTAAAGCACCTAAAATCGTGGTTGATATGGGCGCTATTCCATACGTGTGTAAGGGCGCTACCGTTATGGCACCCGGCATCGTACGCATCGAAGGCGAATTCGCTGCGGGTGACCTCGTTTTAATAGTGGACATGAAGCATGGCAAAGCATTGGCGCTTGGCGAAAGCCTACTTGACGCTGAAATCGCCAAACAAAACAAAAAAGGGCCCGTAGCAAAAACTGTGCATTATGTTGGCGACAAAATCTGGGATTACATAAAAAATCTAACTGAATAAACGGTCTTATTTTTGATTCGAAGCTAAGTTGCAAGATTCAATTTTGCAAGTGGAAATTCAAGGGTAAACCGTGTGCCTTTTCCAACCTCACTGTTTACACTTACTTTACCATTTAATGCTTCAGTTAACTTCTTGACAACGGCCAAACCGAAACCTTGACCCTTCGATTTAGTCGTAAATAAAGGTTTGAACAGTTTGTCCCTGATTTCCGGTGATATGCCCAAGCCAGTGTCCGCAACGGTGATAATTACCTCATCATCTTTATGGACGGCGTCTAAAGTCAAGCTCCCCCCGTTAGGCATGGCTTGAATTGCGTTTGAACACAGGTTTGTTAATATCCTCTTCATCGCTGAAGGGTCAGTAATTAGATTACTAAAAAAAGGTTCAATAGAATAAGCTGTTTTCGTGTTTTCAGGAACCCTTAGGGCTGAAAAAACATCTTCAACAATCTTTGTTAAATTGGTTTCTTCAAGCGAAGGCTTCAAAGGTTTAGCGAAGTCTTGAAGGTCGGTGACAATCTTGTTTATGTAAAATGCGTTATCCTCGATGGATTGCAAGGATTCTTTAAGACATTTCTTGGCTTCGCTTTCAGGCAAGACTTCCAATTCTTTTTTCGAAAGGAACAAATCACCAATCATAGCTTGCAACGGATTACGGATATCATGCCCAACCATGCCTGCGGTAGCCCCAATTGCAGCTAAACGTTCAGAATCCCGTAGTTGTGCCTCTAAATTTTTACGCTCAGTTACATCATTAAATAAGATGGCGACTTTACGGATTTTTTCTTCGCCCACTGGAAAAGCAAAAACATCATAATAACGATTTAGCGCTTTCGCCTCATTAGTAAACCTCATTGACTCGCCTGTTAAAGCAACTTTACCGTAGATCTCAAACCAATAAGCCTCATGATTTGGAACAAGACTTCGCATAAATTTTCCTTTTGCGTCATGCAGACCTGTCTGCCGCTCAAATGAAGCATTGACTTCTAAAAAACGGTAATCAAAAGGCTTACAAGCCTCGTCAAAAACCATTTCAACAATACAGAAACCCTCATCAATTGAATCAAACAATGTGCGGTATTTCTCTTCGCTTGCTTTCAGCGGAGAGCGTACGATTTTCGACCGTTTCTTGAAGTTTTTTACGTTCGACAGCATAGTTTATCGCTCGAACTAGTAAAGATCCATCAATTTTTCCTTTTATTAAGTAATCTTGGGCGCCTTTACGCACTGCTTCCAAAGCTAAGGTATCATTTGTATAATGCAGTTAAAATAATGATGGGGACATTCTTAGCTATCGCTCTGTATCTTTTCAAAAGTGTCTATTCCTTGGCTATCAGGTAATCCAAGATCCAGCAAAACCGCATCGACATTTCCCACTGCCAAACGGTCTATGCCTTTTGAAAGCTTGTCAGCCCGCTCAACATTATTCACGTCAATATTTTGCTCTTTCAGCATCTCTTGGATGAGTCGAGCGTCGCCAGCGTTGTCTTCAATTACGAGAATTCTTAATTTTTATTACTCCTTTGGCGGCAATTTTACTATTGTAAACCAAAATTGTTCTAGTGCATGCATAATTTCGACGAAACGATTTAGATCTACTGGCTTTGTGATGTAAGCGTTTGCATGAAGATTGTATGTCTTTATGATATCTTCGTCCGCTTTTGAAGTTGTAAGGACCACAACTGGAATATGACTGCAGTTTTGGGTCTTTTTTGATTTCAGCCAATACTTCGCGGCCATCCTTTCGGGGCAAATTAAGGTCTAACAGAATTAGGTCAGGAATAGGTGCGTTTGCAAAAGAACCTTCCCGATGAACAAATTGCATGGCTTCAACACCATCTCTAGCAACATAAATTTCATTCAGTACTTTAGCGTCTTTTAGAGCTTCTTTGGTTAAGCGAACATCTCCAGGATTGTCTTCTACCAACAGAATGTCTACTGGGCGTGTTTCTATTTTTTGGGCTATATATCGCTTCATTTTCTCTGAATCGCTCTTTTTTCTTTTACTTAATGTAAAGTAGATAGTTGAACCTTTTCCCACTTGTGATTCTATCCAGATCCGTCCTCCATGTCGCTCAACAATTCTTTTGCATACCGCTAGCCCAATTCCAGAGCCAGGATACTCTTCTCGAGTGTGCAGGCGTTGGAATATCTTGAATAAGCGGTCATAGTATTCAGGAGCTATCCCAATGCCGTTGTCGCGCACTGAAAACAAGTAATCTGTCTCTCTTACTTGAACTGAGACATGCACACGTGGCGCTTCTTCACCGTGGAACTTTATTCGCATTTCCAATCAAATTTTGGAAGAGCTGAACAAGCTGCCCTCCATCAGCCACAACCGTGGGAAGTTTATCATGCGTCACCACGGCTTTATTTTCAGCAATGGACGCTTTCAGGTTCAAAAGCACAATTTCAAGGGTAGATTCAAGGTTTGTAGGCTCAAAAGGCTTGCCAAGTCGAGCCCACACGTGAGTAAGTGAGCAGGTCATCAATTAGACCTCTCATTCGGTTAGCACCATCAACAGCATAACCTATGAACTCGTCCGCATCTGATCTAGTTTTCCTTTGTATCTTCGCTCTAATAAGCTGCACATAACTTGCCACCATACGCAAAGGCTCCTGCAAGTCATGCGATGCAACATAAGCAAACTGTTCCAGTTCGGCGTTGGATTGCTGAAGTTTTTCCATAGAAGTTTGATTTCATTCTCCATTGCTTTCCGTTCAGTAATATCTCTTGCTGCAGCAAAAACACCTTGTATCTCGCCCTGAGGATTCAGATAAACTGTTGCATTGTACAAAACTTCTGTTATTCTCCCAGATTTGCTCCTAATTGCAAGAGGATAATCTTTGACTAAGCCTTCAGTGAAAACTTTCTGGTATCCTGCCCTTGCTTGTTCTGGCTCAGTGAAATAGTCAGAAAAATCACTTCCGATGAGTTCTTCTCGAGAGCACCCAGTAACATCTTCAGTAGCTTTGTTAACATCAGTGATTTTCCCTTCCTTACTAATTGTAACCAAAGGATCTAAACTTGCTTCCAGCAAACTCCTGGCGTACAGATGAAGCAGCCAACAATTTTTCCTCAGCAATTTTGCGGTTTGCGGTCATCTGGTTAAACGCATAGGAAAGCTCACTTACCTCATCTTGGCGCTTTGTTTCTATAACGTAGTCAAGATTTCCTGAGCTTACTGTGTTGATTCCGTTTTGGAGTTCTGTCACCGATTTTAAGGTTCTTCGGAAGACTAATAGGTAAATTGTTGCTAACAATGCACCGAATGTGCCTACAAGAGAAACAATGAGTATGGTGTTTGTATCGTTGGCTTGGTGAGCGTCAGTGTCAAATGAAATGGACATTTGAGAAGCGTCGAGGTTAAGTGCTTGATTTTGGTTTGTCATGTTTCCCCATCTATCTTGAAAGGGTTGTAACTCCCTAACGCTTACAGTTCGAGATGTGGTTTGTAGGTAGGAAACTACTTCTCCAAAAGTTATGTTGAGCCCTTGCAGGTCTCGGCTAATATTGGTAGCAAGCTGCTGTTGTTGGTCATTATCAAGTTTCAAAGTTGACAAGATCACTGGAGATGGAAGAAAAGTTGGCTTGCCATTGAACAATTGAAGTGTCTTGTTGGAAGAGGAAGTAATCGATAGAAATGCTGCTCAGGTTCCCTGCGCCTCGTTGGATATTGTTAGCGACGTTTTCTTGAGCTTTAAGACTAGCCACCCGCTGCGAGCTCGTAGCTACGGAAGCAGCAATAATAATCAAAATTATCGTGAAGACCACGATGCATATTATAAACTGGGTTTTTATTCTCATATTTCTTGCTCACAAAGTATTACGTTTGGATGAAACTTGCCGAACCTTGACTTATTTTCGCAAACTCTGACATTTTTTTCCACTAAATTAAAGCCTCGAAACAAACTCAATTGAACTATAATAAAAAACTGCATTTTCATAAAAACATTTGCCATAATCACAAAAACAGATATGTTCAACCCGCAAACCCTTCAAAGACACCAAAAAGGTACTTAATCGACTCGCTTTGCGATAACGTTAAAATCTGAAAACATCAACCGATTATCCAGAGTTTTTGGGTATGTTTTGTATATGCACCTAACGTACGAGGATAAAAGTGCTAAGAAAAGAAAATAAAAGATGTTGTTTGCAACCCGTTGATGGCTATATTGCTAATGTTATTGGGCTTTGACGTATCCTGTGTTCTGCTCAATGTTCTCCTTGCTCCTCCAATCAAGCACTTCTATGCGCTTTTTACTTAGGAGGTGATCCGGCCGCAGGTTCCCCTACGGCCACCTTGTTACGACTTTTCCCTCCTTACGAAACTTAGATTCGATGCCGCCACGAAAGACGGCGCCTCACCCAAGAGTCGCTCGGATGGAACGACGGGCGGTGTGTGCAAGGAGCAGGGACGTATTCACCGCGCGCTAATGACACGCGATTACTAGGGATTCCATGTTCACGAGGGCGGGTTGCAGCCCTCGATCCCAACTACGGCAGGCTTTCGAGATTGCCTTCCCCTTTCGAGGTCGGAACCCATTGTACCTGCCATTGCAGCTCGCGTGTGGCCCGGGAGATTCGGGGCATACTGACCTGCCGTGGCCCGCTCCTTCCTCCACTTTATCAGTGGCGGTCTCCTCAGTGTGCCCAGCTCAAAGCTAGTTGCAACAGAGGACGCGGGTCTCGATCGTTGCCTGACTTAACAGGACACCTCACGGCACGAACTGGCGACGGCCATGCACCTCCTCTCAGCTCGTCTAGCAAGACCTTTAATCTGGCCTTCATACTGCTGTCGCTCCCGGTGAGATTTCCGGCGTTGACTCCAATTAAACCGCAAGCTTCACCCCTTGTGGTGCTCCCCCGCCAATTCCTTTAAGTTTCAATCTTGCGATCGTACTCCCCAGGCGGCAGGCTTAACAGCTTCCCTGCGGCACTAGAACGGCACGTGGCCGTCCAAACACCTAGCCTGCATCGTTTACAGCTGGGACTACCCGGGTATCTAATCCGGTTCGCTCCCCCAGCTTTCATCCCTCACCGTCGGGCGCGTTCTAGCAGACAGCCTTCGCCACTGGTGGTCTTCCCGGGATTATAGGATTTCACCCCTACCCCGGAAATACCGTCTGCCTCTCTCGTCCCCTAGCCAAGCAGTATCCCCCGCAATCCAACGATTAATTCGGTGGATTTAACAAGGGACTAACTTAGCCAGCTACGGATGCTTTAGGCCCAATAAACATCCACACCACTCGGAGAGCTGGTATTACCGCGGCGGCTGACACCAGACTTGCCCTCTCCTTATTCCCCCAGCGTTCTAGACTGGGTAAAAGCCTTCCTCAGCGGATGGCACTCGGGATAGCCCTGTCACACTTTCGTGTATTGCAAAGTTTTCGCGACTGCTGCGCCCCGTAGGGCCTGGGCCCTTGTCTCAGTGCCCATCTCCGGGCTCCCGCTCTCACGGCCCGCACCGGTAAAAGGCTTGGTGAGCCATTACCTCACCAACAACCTGATCGGTCGCGGCCTCATCCTTGGGCGACGTCAAAGAGCATAACCTTAACATCTTTTTGGCAAAGACTCATTCCAGAGTTCTTCACCTATCGAGAATTAGCCCCAGTTTCCCGGGGGTGTTCCGGTCCCAAGGGCAGATTAGCCACGTGTTACTGAGCTGTGCGCCGCGCTCTCCGTTTTGGCTGGAAGCGCTCAACTAGCATGTCTTAGTCCTATCCCGATAGCAGTGGGGTCCGGCAGGATCAACCGGAGTTATGCACTCCGTATTGATTTCTGCGGATCTTTACTATCTTGTTTTTTGTGTGGTACGTTCTGCACTTTTCGCATATCTATGCCTAACTGGATTTGGAGGAAGAAACATCCACATTATACGTCAAAGCCCAATTCAGACCTAACTGAGCAATTAGTCAGGTCCACATTTCCTATTTTTTTTTGTCCCCGCAATTGGAGGCCAACTCCGTCATTCCTGCAAGGCGAAATCGCCGTTACGGTAGGGGTTGAGCCGCCGCCATGTGAAAATTGCGGGGCTAGCAATTATAGCTGAATTCTAACAGAAGCCTAGTCAACTGATATAAACGTTTCTTTTCCATCCACACCAAGATTGTTGAATCCGACTGAGCGTAGAAATGATGTGTTTGTGAGGCATTGGATAAATAATTTAGGCGTTTATTATGCTTTTTTACCTTTTTTCAGATTTTCCTATTGCAGGAGCCCAATTTTTCTCGATCTGAAGTTTCTGAGTAATCAGTCGTCGAAACTGGAAACTTGCTGTTTGCATAAACTTTTCTGGGTTATTCATGAACCGCCCCCGCACATTTTCATTAAGAAAAGCGTAGAAATTTACATTCAACTCGAGTGCCACGACTTAATGAAATAGGCACTCATTTTTCCTATGATAATGGCAGCGGAAAATACCAATAGCGACCTACGCCTTATAGAGTTTGCAATAATAGTCTAATGAGATCCAAATATAATGGCGCTACTAAGCGTATTAACCAAAAGGTAATTTAGAAAAATTATGGTTTAGAAGTCTCAGTTGTGTCTTCTGCTTTACGTTTCCTAAAGAGTATAAACACATGACCGCGAACTTCCACCAAAGCAGAATTTGTTTTCTCAGCTGCGTCGGCCGCGATTGCTTGAGCTGTAACTTCATCCTGCATCGCAGCGGGCAAAATCCTAACTTTCACCATCTTAGTTCTCTGAAGTTGCTTCTCAATTTCAGCTGCTAGTTGTGACGTTAAGCCTTCTTTACCAACCCAAATCGTTGGGTTCTCATCTTTCAAAACATGCCTAACATGGCGTTTCATTCGGGTTGTTATCTTGCTCAAGTTCTCTGTACTCCTGTTTCTCTTTTAGCGGTATACGAATTTGGTTGCCGCAGTTTAAACATGTTACTACAGCGTGTGGCTCTCTTTTCTGTTTTATCCTAACCCGGCAATTAACGCCATGCACGAATAGGCTGTTGCATTCTTTGCATGTTTCGCGCTTAAACTCGACGGGTATGCGGATTTTGGCAGCCATAGCAATCTTTCTTGCAGACAAAACGTACTGCATAGCCAGCTTGGGGTTAGATCTGCCGACCTTCTTGGCTTGCTCAAACAGAATTTGAATTCGCTGCCGCGCAATTTGCTTCACATTGGTTTGCTGCTTCATGGATCGACCAAACAATCCCAAAAGGCGCTATCCAATTACATAATGCTTGCGTTTAAATCAGCTGGCTTTCTGTGATAGCTCCAACTTCAACTGTTTGAGCGCTTCAGCCATAATCAATGGCTTATGCTTCAACGTCCCTTGTGCCTTTGAAGTGTCAAGTGAAGAATCCATGGGGCGTTTTGCCGGCCAAGTGAATTGGGAAGACAAAACCGAATCGATTAAGCTTTTGTCTAAATCGAAAGCGTCGGCAATTTGCTCAGCGAAGTCTAAACGACTAACCCTCGTTGCACCGCACGTATGGTAAATTCCAGTGAGTCGCCGCTCTATGACTTCCAGAGTCATCTCCGCCAGGTTAGTGTTAAGCGTTGGCGTGTTCCATTGGTCAGTTACGATTTTGACCCGTTCGCCTTTTCGAAGAGTTTCGATCAGCCATAGGGCAAAGTTGACTTTTCCAGCCGCTGGAGTGGAGCCGTAGATGACGCTGGGCCTACCTATGAAGTATTCGGGTTGGGTTTGAACGATTTCTTCAGCTTTCAGTTTGGTTAATCCATAGTAGTTGATTGGGTCGGGTTTGTCTATTTCTTTGTAGTTGCCTTTTTCGCCGCTGAAAACGTAGTCAGTTGAGATGTAAATCAGAAATGAGCCTGCACTTTGGGCAGCTTCAACGATGTTTCTTGTGCCTTCTACGTTTATTTTCCAAGCAAGTTCCTTGTTGGTTTCGCATTTATCGACGTCTGTTAATGTTGCTGCGTGTACGACGACGTCTGGCTTTATGGTTTTGAAGGCTTCATCGACATGTGTCTTCCCTGAAATGTCCAGTTTAACAAAGTTGCCGTAGATAGATAGACTTTGGATGTCAGAGGAGTAAACCTCCAGTCCTTTGGTAAGCGCGAGTTGGGCAAGTTTTGAACCGTAAAGTCCGCTTGCGCCCGTAATTAGGAGCTTCAATGGATGCCACCGAGTTTCCAGGGTGTTGGATGCAAGATAACTTCTGTGGCAAAGGGGGTCCACCAGTGCTCGTTGTCAAGGTACCACTTAACAGTGGACTCTAAAGACTTCTCAAAGCTACACTTTGGTTTCCATCCCAGTTCAGCTCTGATTTTTGTGGAGTCCAAGCTATATCTGGTGTCATGTCCTGGGCGGTCTTCAACGAAAGTTATTAGGCTTTCGGGCTTGTTGAGTATGGCAGATGATTTTTTTGACGATTTCAATGTTTGTAATTTCGTTGCCTGCTGAAACATTGTAGATTTCTCCAGCCCTGCCCTTTTCAAGTACAGTGCTTAGTGCTTCACAATGATCCTGCACATCTATCCAATCGCGAATGTTGGTTCCTTTGCCGTAAATTGGAATGGGAAGGTCTCTTAAGGCGCGGATTACTGTTTTTGGAATTAATTTTTCTGGAAGTTGGTAGGGACCAAAATTGTTGGTGCAGCGTGTAATTGACACATTTAACCCGAAAGTCCGATGGTATGATAGTACGAACATGTCTGCGGCGGCTTTGGAAGCGGAATAGGGATTTGATGGTTTCGGCGGGGTGTTTTCGGTAAAAGAACCTTCGAGGGCTTCACCGTAAACCTCATCAGTGGACACTTGCAAGAGCCGGGCTTTATGGTTATGTCTTCGTATGGCTTCGAGAATAGTGAAGGTGCCTACAGTGTTGTTCTGCAAGAAAACGTTAGGGTCAGAGATGCTTCGGTCAACATGAGTTTCCGCCGCAATGTTCACTACTGCATCGACTTGGTGGATGAGCCTGTTCATGAGTTGAGGGTTACAAATGTCTCCTTTGATGAAGGTGTAGCGTTTGTCGTTTTCTATTTCATGCAGGTTAGCTGGGTTAGCGCCTATGCCCATTTTGTCTACGTTTATCAGTTCAATTCAGGGTAATTTTGCAAGCATCAGCCTGCAGAAGTTGCTTCCAATAAATCCTAAACCGCCAGTAACTAACAGTTTCATAGTTCATCACTTGTGGGGTGGGATATTCCAATCCCAAGGTTTACCAACACGCGCATCATCTTTTTTACCATTTACGCTTTTGGGAATAAGTGTTGGGTCATCCCAAGCTCGCCGTTCTTCATCAGGGTCTTTTGCGTTATATAAATTGGTTGTGAAGTAAAGCAGCATAGCAGGTTCATTGCCAACTGCTTTAAATCCATGCCAATAATGTACCGGGAATACGCACTATTTGCAAGTCAGAGCCGCTGCTGACAATTTCGTCTAACTCGGCTGTTTTGTCATCAAAGGCACAGATTTTTATTGTACCTTTCAATGCCAAAAAATAATCATTTTGCCCTCGGAGATGTCGATGCCAAGCGCGAATGATGTCTGGAAAAGTGAAAGAGTGGTTAGCTTGAAGGATGGTGTCTTCTTCGAAGAGGTCTTTCCAGTCGGTGCGCATAACTTCTGTGAAGAAGCCTCTTTCGTCTGGAAGCCGACGCAATTGCCTAATTCTTATTCCTTGTAACATGAGTTATTCCTTGTTTACTTTCAATCTTATCGTTTAAAAAACTTTATAATAGTTGCCTTTTTTAGGGGTTAAACTTCCACTTCTGAGTAGTCGCCTACATGCAGTTTTATGGTTCTGTTCCTTTGGTTTCGAGTTACCTTTGCGTTTTTGCCGATTAAACTGTCTTCAAGCCGCTCTATACTCTTTAACAGTAACGCTATCTTGTACGACACAGTATTCTAGGTTGGAGCTACAAATTTTTGAGTTATCGCCTATGCTGGTGTAGGGCCCGATGAAAGAATCCTCAATCAACACACCCTTCCCTATTACACATGGTCCTCTGATGGTGCTGTTTACTATTTTGGCTTCAAGTTCAACCTTTACTCGACCATCCACCACGCTATCTGTTACCGTTCCTTTTATGTCTCTCTGAATGTATTCGTCAAGTATCCTCGCGTTAGCAGATAAAATGTCGTCTTTTTTGCCTGTGTCAAGCCACCAAGAATTCAAGATTTCAGCTTTAACTTTAAACCCCATGTTAATCATTTCTTGAATGGCATCGGTTATTTCTAGTTCACCGCGCCATGAAGGCTTTATCCGTTCTATGGCTTCATGAACTTTATTGGAGAACAGGTAGGTGCCAATTATTGCCAAGTTACCCATGAAAGTTTTAGGTTTCTCCACAAGACGGATAATGTTGCCCTTATCATCTAGTTGCGCAATACCAAAACTTGAGGGGTTATCCACTTCCTTGAGAATAATGAGTGCATCGAGATGCTCTTTTTTGAATTTTTTAACAAACGTTTCCAAGCCTTGACCCGTAACGTTATCTCCTAAGCACATTACAAAGGAATCCTGACCGAGAAAACGCTTAGCGGTTTTAACGGCATGCGCCAAACCGAGCGGTTCTTGAGGAATGTAGGAAACGATCAGGTTCCAGTTTGAACCGTCTTTAACGTAGTCCTCGACGAACTGACCGGTCTCATGTGCTGTGATTATTCCGACTTTTTTTATGCTGGTTGATGCCACTTGGTCAAGAACATACCCCAAAATGGGTTTGTTAGCTACAGGAATTAGCTGTTTGGCGCAGGTGAAAGTTAATGGTCTAAGTCTTGTTCCTTTTCCGCCACTGAGAACGAGTGCTTTCATTTTAATCCCCAATTAGATAATATCTGTAGTATGACTTGGTTTTCCCTATTAAATAATTACATTAACAGTTGTAGTTGCACAGATACAACCACATAGTTCTATTAAGAAAAATAAACATGAAATATACCAAGCCCTCATTTGCCAAAGAAAAGGGAGCAAACATGAAGAAATCTAAAGACTTGTTATTTTCTTCTTTGATTAATCGAAAAACAAGGTGTAAATTCACTAGTTTATGCAGTCTCTTCTCGAGCGCAAGTTACACCTGCACGCATACAGGCGGCAACTACTGCGGCAAATACAGAAAATTAAGTCACCCAAAAGAAAGCATTGATAAAAATACCTCAGTAAATTTACCTTTCAAACAATAAATATTTTGAACTTTAACAAGTCTAAACGTAAGAGTCTATTCTCTTTTCGCATATTTTCATTAACTTCTCGACTAAATTAATAACCAAAAATAATGGTTTTCTAAGCGGACCCATGACTTTGGCTATTTCCCGAACATTTACTAAATCAGCCTTGTTCAGGGTTCGAGTAACCACCGCGAAAAGAATGAAAACAGCAATGACAAAAATAACACCCAACAACCAATTTTACTGGGTTGCTGAAGGGTAATAGAGAGATTGCAAAATAAGTTAATAGTCCAGTCGCGGCTGAAGACAGGGTAATTTTTGCTGAAGAAATCCAATCCAAAGAGACATCAAAATTCTTTTTGATGAAACGTAAGCTTAAGAAAAAGCTTGGAAGACTGAACGTGGTTGATGCTACTATTAAGCCTATGATGCCGAATTGGGAAATCAAAACGAAACTCAATGGAAATCCTATGGCAACGCTAAGAAACGTGAGTTTCAGATTGTATTTTGTGTATCCTTGACCGTTTATGATGCTAGTAGTACTTAGGCTTCCAAGAGCTGAAAAAAGATAAATCACTGATAGTAGTGCAAGGTAAAGAGGTGCCTGGACATATTTATCTTCAAAAATGGTTCCGATAGCGGGTTGAGCCAAAGCCATAACCAACACTGTAACTGGCACCACAATTAGAGCGGCGTACTTAACTGAATATTGGAAAACGTTCCGAAGAGTTTCTTTGTCTTTTTGAGCATCCAATTTGGAGAATGCGGGGAACAACATAGTTGTCACAGGAGTTGCAAAGAAAGTTATCAAGACAACAAAGTTCAACGCTACAGAATAATTACCGATAAATGCGTTATTAGTAACGAAAATTGCCATGATAGTGCTGTTAAACTGGGTGAGAAAACCAGATAGAATAGCGCCGATTGAAAGGGGCAATCCATACCTTAGCATAGTCTTAATCGTTTTCATTAACTCTAATGCACTGGTCGGTGGCTTAGGCAGGGATCGGTACATTACGAACATAAGTAAAACTCCAATTAACCCTGCAAACAAAACGCCGACTGAAAATCCAATGACTGCGCCAAGAGTTCCTAATCCAACAGCCACAAGTGTAATAATTAGAGCTGTTTTTACAATCGATTGAACGATCAACATGACGCTGTTTAGGTGCATTTTCTCTAGACCTGTGAAAGCAGCAGATGCAACATTAACTAAAGCGCCTGTCAAGACAAACAATGAAGCTATTTGGATCAATTGGACTATTGCTGGTCGTCCATAGAATTGAGCCAATAGGTGCGAAAGCGTCAAAGACAATACCGCAAGCACTAAACCCACGATTATTTCGAAGGCTAATCCAGAAACGAAAACACTTCTTATTTTTGCCACGTTATTTTCGCTGTTGGCTTCCGCAGAATACTTTATCATCGCTGTGGTTACGCCCCAATCCCTAAATGTGGAGATTAGATTGGGTGCGGCAAGAGCAATAGCGTATAAACCCATGTTGTCTGGTCCCAAAAGCCGTGCGATAACGATTGTGCCGACAGCAGAGATAACGGTAGAAAGCACTAGACCCCAAAGTAGGTGAAAGCCGCCCTTAGCGGAAACCCGCGCCATCTCTGCAGCTTTAGACAATCTCTCTTCCTGCCCCTGACTCTTTATGGGTTAACTGTTGTCTGTAATGTAGCGTTTATCACTTTTGGTGTCTCCATGGTTTTTTATTTCGTTTTATTCGTAGTTGTGGGTTTTTTGGCGCCACTTCTTTTTGGTGTGTAATTTGTTGTGTTTTGTCTTTGGGTCGTTTTTTGCTAGTTGTTTAGTTGTGGGTAGAGGTTTTGCTCCATATTGTACATGGGGCAGGTTAGAGTTTTTCGGTTTTGGGAGGTTTATTTTGTGATGTTTGGTTTAGTAAAAGATGAAACAAGTGGATTGAATTATGAATTAGACCTTCGGATTGCGTGCCATGTCCCTCATCTTGAACGATATTTGAAATAAAAACGTAGGGAAAGTTGTGAGGATGCAAGCTTTATGCTCAAGTCCAATTATCGCTCATGTTGTTGGTCATACCTTTAATGTTACTTGCTTCCTGTGAATTTTTCTAACGATAAACATTGACGTCGCCACGCCAATTAAGCTGGATTGAGCGAAAAGAAACACAAAGAAAACTCGAAGAAAGATACAAACGCTCACAAAACAAGCAACCGTCAGAAACATCATCAGAGACATTTTGTCAGCTATTAAAACAGTGAAAAGATGAATTCGAAAACAGCCTTCACAAGAATAAAGCTAAAAAAATGGAGCTATTGTCCAAGACCTAATGCAACAAACCGCATTTTTGTTTTAAAGGTCTCGGGATCGTAGATTCTTCTGCCATCAATTAGTATAGGCTGCTTCATTCTCAAGGTGAAGTCTTCAGGGGTAAGTTTTTTGAATTCTTCCCATTCAGTAACCAGTATACATGCATCTGCATTTTTTATGCATTCAAACGCCGATTTAGCATAATGGATTTTGTCGTTAAATATGGTTTTTGCAATGGGCGCAGCAACTGGATCATACGCTGTCACGCTCGCACCTTCGCTTAGCAACTGGTTAATGATGGGTATAACTCGTGCCTCTCTCATGTCGTCTGTATCTGGCTTAAAAGCTAAGCCAAGGATAGCGATGCTTTTTCCCTCAAGATTCCCAAGCGCCTCTCTGCAAAATGTTACGGCTTTCAAAGGTTGAGTTTTGTTAACCGCCTCAACAGAATCCAATAACTCAGGGTCATAACCTAAGTTCTTTGAACAAGCAATCAACGCCTTAACATCTTTAGGAAAACATGAACCCCCATAGCCCAAGCCAGCATCCAAAAAAAGCGGACCAATACGCTTATCGAGACCCATCGCTTTAGCAACAACTTTAACGTCGGCACCGGGGATTTTTTCACACATGTTAGCAATTGTGTTTATGAAACTGATTTTTGTGGCAAGCATAGAGTTGCTGGCATACTTGATCAGTTCAGCAGTAGAAAGACTAGTTCTAATAATCGCGGGCACGCGGTCGCTGTAAAAGCCGTGATATAAATCTTCTAAAACATCGCCCGAATACTTATCAAAAGAGCCAATGACTACTCGCTCGGCATTTATGGTGTCTTGAAAAGCGGAGCCCTGACGCAAAAATTCTGGATTCATGCATAAGCCAAAATCTTTACCGGCAACTTTTCCTGATTCTTTTTCAAGAAGGGGTTTAACAGTATTTTGTGTTGTCCCAGGAACTACTGTGCTTTTAATTATTGTAACATGATAAGAAACTTTTTTCTTAAGTGCTTTGCCGATGTTGCCTGCCGCCGATTCGATATATTTTAGGTCGATGCTGCCATCAGCCTTGCTGGGGGTTCCCACGGCAACAAACGTTAAATCTGTTTCAGAAATAACCCGATCTGTTTGACCGACTACGCCCTTAAGATGACCGTTTTGAATGCTCTCTGAAAGTTTCTCTGCCAGACCCGGTTCATAGAAAGTAGGAATACCCTTGATTTATTTTTGCGATTTTCTCTTCATCAACATCGCAGGCAAGAACGCTGTAGCCTTTGCTTGCAAAACCCACTGCTGTACATAATCCTACATAACCAGTGCCTATAACTGATATTTTAGGTCGTTTTTTCCATCGCTAACATGTCTCCTTGAACATGCTAATTGGAAATTACTGATTGCATTAAATATATATGGCTTATACATGAATTGGAGAGGGAAGGATACTAGAAATGGTGCGCAAAGTCGTAATCCCTGCTGCAGGTTTAGGAACCCGCCTATTTCCAGCAACCAAAGAGCAGCCCAAAGAAATGCTACCTATTTTCTCCAAAACCGCACAAGGAGACATGACTGTTAAACCTGTGGTGCAGTTGGTTTTTGAACAATTGCATGAAGGTGGACTCCGCGAATTCTGCTATGTTGTAGGCAGAGGCAAACGAGGCATAGAAGACCATTTCACACCTGACGCACAATGCATCAGAACCCTTGAAGTAATGGGCAAAAATGATTTAGCCTCTGACTTAGAAGGATTTTATGAAAAACTTGACTCTTCAACAATCATGTGGGTTAACCAACCTGAACCCAAAGGTTTTGGCAACGCAGTTTTAATGGCTCATCCTTTCGTACAAAACGAAAGCTGCCTTGTTCATGCTGGAGACAGTTGTATAATATCAGAAAAAATGGATTACATAAAAAAACTTCTCGAAGCCTTTAACCGATTAAACGCAGACGCAGCTTTTCTCGTACTTGAAATCGAAAATCCCAAACAATACGGAATTGTCGAAGGAGAAGAAATTGAACCAGGAATAATAAAAGTAAAAGCAGTTGTAGAAAAACCTGAAAAACCAAAAACTAACTGGGCAATTATGGCCATGTATGTTTTTCACCCCATAATCTTCAAAGCATTAGAAGCAACTAAACCAGGAAAGAACGGAGAAATCCAGCTTACCGATGCTATCCAGAAACTTGTTGATTGGGGATTAAAAGTATACGCTGTAAAATTAGATGAAAGTTATTCACACATGGACATTGGAAGCCCAGAAAGGTATTGGGAGGCACTAGAGCTTTCATACAAGCAATTCTGTAAGAGGACAACAACATGATGGATACCATAATCAGCCAAGACATTGATACAATAAAAGGCGCAGTTAAAAGCGATAGTTTCGAAGGGAAAAAAGTGCTTGTCACAGGCGGCGCTGGTTTTATTGGCAGCTGGCTATGCGACATTCTGATTGGCTTCAGAGCTAACGTGACGGCAGTAGATGACTTATCGACAGGAAGAATGAAAAACATAGACCATTTAAGCAAGAATCCAAGTTTTGACTTCATGAAATCAGATGTTTGCAAGTTTGAAAGCTACCGAAAAGTTCGATTTTATTCTTCACATGGCAGGGCATGCATCGCCAGACGAGTACCAAGCACACCCAATTGAAACACTCCAAACCAGCGCCTTTGGAACCTTTGCGATGGCTGAGTTAGCAAGGAAAAATGATGCCACTTTACTGTTTGCTTCAACATCAGAAACCTATGGTGATACCGAGGTAATTCCAACCCCTGAGACTTACTGGGGAAAAGTAAACCCAATTGGTCCACGATCTTGTTATGATGAAGGCAAGCGTTTTGCAGAAGCGCTTCTTATGGCTTATAGCAGACAGTATGGGTTGGATGTTAGGGTTCCCAGAATTTTCAATTCTTATGGTCCACGCCTAAGAGAAGACGGATTATACGGCAGAGCCCTGTCACGATTTATTTTGCAAGCTTTAACTAATCAACCTATAACGTGTTATGGTGATGGAAAGCAAACACGGTCATTCTGTTACATAACCGATACGGTTACGGGTTTGATATTATTAACGGCAAACGCTAAAGCTAAAGGTGAAGTAGTGAACATAGGGAATGTCAAGGAAGTTACTATACTAGAGCTTGCCCAGAAGATTAAAACAGTAACAAAAACTAAATCAGAAATACAGTTCCATCCTTTGCCTAAGGATGATCCTAAGAGGCGTTGCCCCGACACCCGGAAGTTGGAGAGTTTGGTTTGTTGGGGCCCGAGCGTAAGTTTAGGGGATGGGTTAGAGCGTACAGTCAAGTGGTTTGCCGATAAAGTGTGACTTTATTTACCCTTTTTTTACCTTTTTTGTAATTACCAAAAGTCCTTAGGGTGGAACCGGGCGTCGTCACATAGAGATTTATCTTTCTGTTTCCTCTGTTTGTGGGTTAATTTGGGATTTGTGACGATTAAACTATCTTCAAGCCGCTCAATCCCCCTTAACCGAAACGCTCTCTTGAACCGTACAATATTCGAGGTTCGAACTACAAATTTTTTATTAGTAGCTAATGATAGTGTGAGGTCCTATGAAAGAATCCTCAATCAACACAACCGTCCCAATCACGCACAACCTTTTCTGTTGATGCCTGGTATCAAGTCTAGGCAATCTAAAATTCTAAGATAATATGTTTAGCAACTTAATTGGTTCAGCACTTAAGAAACCAAAGCGGAACCATTACAATTTACAGCAAACTAAATCGACTGCTTACAAGGCTTAGTTGTTTGGTATATCGATCAATACCGTATTTACTCTTGACTGGGGCGTGTACAATTAACCGATAACTTCAGTGACAACAAAATAGCATCCATCTATCATAGAGTCTGAACAGACATCTCTTACAGAGGAAACTACGGATAGGCACCCTTCTTAGTGCAGAAAAAGTTTTTATTGCAAAGCTTTTTTAGATTAAAAATGCTACTTAAAGAAATTGTTAATTCGATATCTGTTTTTTGACAAAACAAAGCGCACTTTCTATGCAAGCATCCATATTGAGATACTTAAATTCAGAGAATCTACCGACTAATCCTATCCCTCTTTCGTCAAAATAGTTCTTGATAATGTTAAGATTATTATTGTAGTTGAGGTCGTTGATAACATAAGCATATTGTGTTCGCTGCACCTTTGCAAAACAGACATCTTTCTTGTTGATTAAGCCGAGCCATGACAAGTCATCGACCGTTCGTTCAACGATTTCTTTGTCAGACATCTTCCAAATAGGGTCACCAACATTACAGGTTATTTCTGATAGCACAGACGATTTCTGGAATGGAGCAACGCACGGGCTATAGTTTGAGGGGAAGCTTATACGGTGAGTGAGAACTGTCTTGTCAGGAATATAAAGCCATGAAAGATCATTTAATTTATCCTTGTTTATACCAAGCATTACCACGATTAGGGAGTTGTACTTTAGGGAACCTACAGCCTCCTTTACGTCTTTGGGGGCATCAACAGCGCCAACCAGATTTTGGATCGGCATTGTGGAAACTATTCTATCAAACGATTTCTCAATTTGACCATTGGAAACAATCCATTGATTATCTTCATAACTAACACTTTTGACCTGGAAGTTCAAGGTTATTTTTTCTATGCCGATTTTGGTTTCAAGCGCTCGTATTATCGCTTCTATTCCACCTATTCGGGAATAGTAGAAATGCAATTGGTGAGTGTAACCTTCTGTCTCTATACCCAACGAAGATTTTATTATGTCTTCGACTGGAGGATCAGGGATTCTCTCTACCCAATTAGTACCCATTTCCTCTAGGCGATATTTCCAGATTTTTTCATTATAGGGTACAAGATATTTTTTAGCGATTCCCTCACCGAAGGTATTAAAAAACCATTCATTTAGATTTTTAGAGGTAACCGATTGGCATTTAGCCCTTCTTAGAAGTGACTGAATGAACTTATTCAAGCACTCAAAGTTTTCTTCCTTTGACAAGTCAGCCAAGCCATTCTCAAATGGATATTTAACGAGAAGTTTTTTGTATAAAACCTTCGTATTGCGTCGATTTTTGATTTTGTTTTGCCCCAAGAGGTCAGTAAGAAAATTTAGCGCTTCAATATTCTTTGAAAAGATTATGTGAGAGCCTGCGTCGTCAAAGGTAAAACCTTCTTGTTGACTTGAGCGCATCAAACCGCCGCATGCTTGATCCTTCTCGAGGATTTCAAAACTTGAACCCTTCTGATTTAACAAGTGTCCTATCGTTAGTCCAGATAGCCCTCCACCAAAAATGCCAGTTTTAACTTTGGTTCTTGTTCTAATTGAAAGTCCCTCGAAATTGCTGAGATGTTATAAAATTCCTAATATTAATATTCTATCCTTTCTGCCGAAAAGCGCATCAACAACCTTTACATTGATATAAAATAACTCAAAAGGAAATATGTTTAAATTTCAAATTTATACTTAGATAACTCTCAAAAGTTGCGTCGGACTATCAGATAGGCAGGTAACGATGATACTCAAAAAAAGAACTGCCCTGCCTTGTTCTAAACCCAAGAGAATCGAGAGGTATTCAGTGCGAAATCCACAATTTACTGTAATCAACCATTGCCTATTTTTCATCCGGAAATTCTGGCCTGTTTTAATTGTTTTCGCTTTGGGCTTAACACCCTTATTGTGGTTTAAACCCGGTTTTATTGTCGCTAGAGGAGATTACTTTCCTTTTGTTAACCCTCTGGCTAACTCTAGATTCATGTATACATGGTCAGATGCAACAGCATTAGGGAGCGTCCCGCAAGCAGGCAATCCCACTCCAATGCAGAGCATTTGGTTTGCTCTCTGGTATATTTTCTATAGCGTCGGATTGGGCATCGGTTCCATCCAAATTATTCTCCAAGTAACTTACTTCATAGGCGCAGGATTATCAATGTACCTTCTTGCGTCAACTGTCTATAAACAGGGGAAGTTTACGCCATTCGTGGCCAGCATTTTTTACATGTTTAACTTAGTTATGTTCTTTAGAAACTTCAACGACGCGGCTTCATGGTTCTTAGTATTAATACCGTTAATGATCTTCTTTTACATAAGAATCATCCGTAATGTCAGACAAGGTCTCAGAATAACCCGTAACGTAATAGCGTTCTCGGCAATTTCGACGGTGCTTTTGAGTTTTTCACTTATCAATCCAGCTTATACTGTGTTAACCGTAGCTGTGTTCTTTGTCCTTTTTTTGTATTCCTTAATCACGGAAAAAGGTTTACGCTTAAAAATTTTCAGGGCCCTATGTTTCCTTTCCTCTGTAACCCTGCTCATGAATATATGGTGGATAATACCGCTCATAATTGAAATCACATCCTACGCTGGCGGCTCTATCCAACTAGGAACGACTACTAATGTAGTTGGATGGTCGTTCGTTTATGGAAGATCAAGCTTTCTTAACCTATTTTGGCTTAACGGCATTTGGAACTGGACCCCAGAGTATTTCCCATTCATCGGTACTTATGCAAATCCAATCTTGCAAACGCTACTCTTTATCCCTATGGTCCTTGCGTTTTCAGCGCTATTTTTCAAAGGAAAATACCGAAAAATCAATCTTAGCTTTGCTACAACAATAGTTGTCCTAATATTTCTTGCAAAAGGTCTGCATCCACCATTAGGCGAAATAAACCTTTTCGTATATAACCACCTACCAGGCGCATTTCTTTTCAGAGAACCCTTCTTAAAATTATATGACTTCCTCCTTATTCCCATGGCACTGTTAATTGGGTTTGCCACAACTTCAGTTGTGCAGAAGATAAAAATCTCAAACTTACCATACAAGAAAATCCTGTGTTTATTGCTAGTCCTCTTCTTAGTATCAAGCTTTATCATCTCAGTTTTTCCACTCTTCAAAACCGACCTTTTATTCGGCAAAACCGAAGCTCTTCCATTTTCATCGTACGTTCAAATACCTACTTATTGGTACCAAGCCAGTGATTACATAAATAGCATTTCAGGTAATTTCAGAGTTCTCCAGACACCCGGAGACGATTTCTATCAAATTCCCTATATATGGGGATACTACGGTTCAGACGCCATCGCTTCATCTCTGATCACAAAGCCTGTGCTGCAAAATAGCTTCGGCTATGCTAGCGTAAATGACATGGCATCACTAATTTACCAAGAAATTGATGCAAACGAATCGTTGGCTTTTGTTAATACAATATCACTTTTAAATATTAAATATATTATCCAAAGAAATGACGTATGGTGGAACTATAGCGGAAGAACCATACATTCTCCAGAGTACATGAAATCGTTCCTATCCAACACAAGCGGTATTAAATTTGTGACTTCCTTCGGTCCACTCGACATTTTCAAAGTCTCAGACGACCTGTCCCTTCCAAGAGTTTACACGACCAATAGCCAAGTATTTACTGACAACTCAATCTCTTATTACACGCAGATTCTTTCAGACAACAATACATCAATTCATTCGGCATTCTTCTTTTCTGACCAGCTAAGTGCCTCTCAGGATCAGTTTATCGAGAGTTTGCCAAATACATTGGTCAACAACAAAACTGAGATAAATAGTATGCCGGCAAACGGTAGAAAACTTTCATTCGCATGGGACGACTTGATACCTGGAAGCCTTCAAATTAGGTATTATTCTGGTTGGAAAAATGTCATAAGAACAGATGGGGATGAAACTCAGGACACTTTAAGTTTTCCATCACTAGACTCATGTCCGTATGAATTTTCCTCTGCTTACAATGGGACAGGCTGGGCCGCGCATAATTCTACATTAGTCTATCTGAAAACAGGAAATGAACCTATAGCAATCGGCGAAATGCTAGGAGGAGGACAACCAATACCGGACATAATGGGTGTATGGTGGCAAACAGGTTGGGAAGGCATGGGAACAAAACCCCTACAGCTCCCAATTATAATTCCAGCTAACCAAGAGGTAATAATTCAATTCAACCATATTCTCACTGAGAATATCACAATAGCGAGCAACCCAATTCCTTTAAAGACTTTCTCGCCATCGGATAATAAATTGTTTGAACAGAATCTACCTCAACTTGAATTCAGCGTAATCAATCCTACGAAAGTAGAAGTAACAATAAGAAATGCAACTCAACCCTTCTTTCTAACTTTCGGAGAAAACTATGATCCTCAATGGAAAGCTTATATTACAAATAATAGTCCAGTTATGAGTCAAAATGGGTTCACAGTCCAAGATATCTCTTATCTATTTAATCAACCGATAAACAGCGAGTATCATTTCATAGATAATGGGTACGCGAATGTTTGGTACATCGACCCACTGCAATTGCATGAAGGGACAAACTTTACAATCACTCTTTTCTTTGTTCCTCAAGCCTATTACTATATAGGTGAACTAGTAACCATATTAACAATATTAATAGCAGTTTGCTACTTACTCTTGATTCTCGTAAGGAAGAAAAGCGACGAAATGTTAATATTACATAGAAAAGTTTGATGGCGTCAAATGACCCAAATAAAATTTACGGTTCCAAATAAACACTTTGCATTTGGAGTGCCATAAAGTGGATATTTTGTTCTCAGGAGCAGTATTTCATCCCGAATGGAAAGGCGGCGAACCAGTTATCGGCAAAGAACTAATTCGCTTTTTATCAAGGAGAAATAATTGCCAAATATCCAAATCTCTTCCATTTGCGCTTGATAAAACGAGATCTATCCTTCGTTTTATTGAAAAAGACAATTTTGTGTTTAGTCGTGCGATTAATAGAGCAAAGATCTCAAAAGCTAATATTGTCGTATCTTTTTATGATTTTGACTCATCTATAATGAGTGAGTCCATAAAAAGAAAGATCCCTCTAATTATCACCCAGCATATTTATTGGGGACTGTGTCCCAAATTCGATTTTTGGAACAATTCAACTAATTGCTCTTGCTCAAAAGTTGAACCTCAATCGCGAGATTGCAAGGAATGCATTTCAAAGCAGAATAACCTTGGACCTCAACTCGTCTCCAATTTGTTCCCAAAAAAATTGATTAATAATTTAAGAATTAACCGCAAATCAACTCTTTGCGCATGTGACGCGATTGTCGTTCCCAGCAAGTTTATGGTCGGATTGTACAAGAGAGAACTTGGCGATGTGGATGTAAGAGCAGTGCATAATGGAATCAACACAGAATTTTATCGTCCAACAGACAGAGAGGCTACCCCTAAAAAACGGATTCTCTATGCTGGAGCAAGGACTAGTGTCAAAGGTTATCACCATTTTGTCAAGTTAGCAACTGAAGTTTCCAAATTAAGGGATGATGTTGAGTTTTTAGCCTTCGGCTATGGCAAAGGCTCCGCACATAATAGCGTAAAGGACCTTGGCTTTTTAAGCAAATCTGATGTCCCGAAGACATATAGCAACGCATATGCTCTAATTTTCCCTGCTTTGTGGGATGAACCCTTTCCACAGATTCCGCTTGAAAGCATGTCCTGTGGATGTCCTGTAATAGCTTATGGCTCGGGGGGCATCTCTGAAATGATTAGCAAAGGTCAAAACGGCAACTTGGTTTCAACAGGTGATTTTGATCAACTACTAAAAACCACCATAGATCTAGTCGATAACCCATCAAAGGCAGAGCAAATGAGGCTGACATCAAGGCAGTATATAGAGAAGAATTTCTCGTTAGATTCAATGCTTAGGAACTACGAAAGGATTGTTTTAGAAATAGCCAGATAACTTTTATTTATTTTAAACTTCTTATTTTACGAGCTGGCGCACCCGCAATAACAGTATACGCGGGGAACGATGAGGTAACAACGCTGTTAGCGCCAACAACGCAATGCTTTCCTAAAGACACTCCTTTAAGAATAAAGCTATGTGCCCCCAAAAAGCAGTCATCGCCAATTATGATTTCTTTTGGTTCATCGATGCCTTGCATAAGAGGCGGGATATCAATGTTTTCAAAAGCATGGTTATGATCTATTATTGACACATCGTAAGAAATTAGGCAGTTTTTGCCGATCGTGATTTTTTTAGCTGCTCCCATACTCAAGTCGTCGCCGATATTACAGTTATCGCCGATATCAATTGTCGGGTTTGCGTTGGTGCCTAAAGGTATTGTCATTATAGATGCCCTGTAACCAATTGATACATTGTCGCCTATGTTGACGTTTTGCAGGTTGCATTTCCAGAGTGAGTAGCCTGGACCGATAAGGAAATGTTTCCCGGCTTTTCCGACTCTGATGTGGAATGGAAAGCTCACTAGATAGAAAAAAGCTCGACCGCCTTTCCTAATTAGTTTTGAAGACAATCTGGTTTTATCGTTTTCCCAGCCTGGGTGTCGAAGCCCATCTTTGCTCCCCATGTTTGGTCTCTTTTTTACGTATAGAATATAGCTGTTATATATACGCTTGTGAATCGAGTTTATTCCATTTTTTGACGTTAAACGTATGTTCTCTAGTTTGGGTTACTTATGTACTCCAAAATATTGCGAGCTTTAATGTCCCAGTCCCAGCTTTTTGATAGTTCCAAAGCTTCTTTCTGAACTTTACCATACAAATCATCGTTATTCAATAGTTGGAGGACGGCTTTTGCGAATTCTTTGGAATTTTTCAGTGGAACTACTATCATTCCTTTCGGATAGGCTATCCTTAAAGCAGGGATGTCAAATCTTACGGCGGGCAATCCACAAGCCATTGCCTCCGCAGCTGTCATTCCGGAATTGTCATAAATGGATGTATGTAAAAAAATTCTGCTTGACTTCAGAACTTGATATTTTTTTAAGCCGTCGACATAGCCGAAACAATCAATGTTTTTTTGAAGTCCTTTTTTAATAATTTCTTGGTGAATTTTTGCCTCGAAATCTTTGGATCCGTTGCCTATTAGTGCCAACTTCGCGTTCGGCTTAACTTTACATACGTTATCCCATATCTCAATTAAGTAATCAACGCCTTTCATAGGGTGTATGCGACCAACAAAGCAACCATCATACTTTGTTCTCTGCTTAGGTATTGTCGCTATTTCTTTCGAGCTTACGCCGCCATAAATTGCCTTTAGTCTATCAGCAGGAAACCCTTGATTGGAAAAGTATGCTTTATCCGCATCGTTAGTAACGAAGACAAAATCTGCGAATTTTCGGGTGATGTAAGTGGATGGCTTTTCAACAAAAAAGTTTGCGAGAGTTTTGAAATCGGGTAAAGTTTTTGACTTTTTCTCATATGCAAATTCAAAGCCTTTAAACGGACTTGGAATAGGTAAATAGCAACTGCTAACCCAAGTTGAGTTCGTCAATTTTTTTTTGAGAAACGCTGCAGGAACAATGTCAGGCCAAAAATTGGTAGCTGAATAGATTATAATCTTGTTCTGAGAAGGTGCGTTTCTCATCACCTCAACAGATGCTTTCAACGTCTGTATGATGTGACACAGAGGTCTACCAAGTTTTTCTATTCTTGAAGAAGAGATTACAGAGAATTCAATGTTGTTAACATTGTAATTTTGAAAGGTCTTGGCGCCACTTTGGGAGGTGATCACTTTTATTTTACAGCCTTTATCGGCCCACCTTCTTGCAAACTCTAGCAAAATCTTTGTGTCTCCACCCATCGTGCCGGGTGGACTTATTGAGTTTGCAAAAATGTAAAGTGTGACCATTATGTTAAATGTCTCCTACCATCATTTGGGGATTGCTATTTAGTAGACCGCTCAATTTAACTGACAACTATGTTAGGGTATTTAAGTAAAACCGTGTGAATGAACTCTGAAAATATACAAAAGCAACTCGCAGCCTCAAAAAATACATGGCGATTGTTAGGATTGGATGCCTAACAAGTCTCTTCCATTTTCCCTGCTCAACAAAGACACCCATTAGCCTGTACCGTACACCTATTTGTTTCAGAGTTTCTTTATCGTTAGAACCCCATTTTTTCTTGTACTCTTGGATTCCATTTGTATAGTAACCTTTCTTTTTGAGATAATGACTGATTTTGAATTTACCTTCGTTATGATAAAGAGGCGATTTAGTAATTGCCGTGTGGCCAACCTTTCTTACTTTCCTATCGAAATCCCAGTCTTCGGGACCAATAAGCGTTTCATCGAAGCCGCCGACTTGGAGAAACAAATCCCGTCTAATAAATCGGACCGCATCAATAACTGTCCCAGTATAGAAGCTTCTTTCAAAATCTCGGACCTTAATCCAAAATCCATCGCCAACTATTCGCTCGGGAATATAAAATGCAGCGGTATTTGAAGTTTCAATACTTGAAACACATTCCTCAATTAACTTTCGGCTCAATATCATATCTGCATCAAGATACAGAACATATTTCCCCGCTGCAACTCGTACGCCGAAATTTCTTTGAGCCGAGCGCTCATTGCCTTTATAATAGACTTTAGCTCCGTTTATTTCAGCAAATTCAGTTGTTTTGTCTTCAGAAAAGTTGTCGACAACTATTACTTCTACATTGTTAAAAGTCTGTTCCCTTATCGATTTTATGCAATTTTCAATATTTTTTTCTTCATTTTTGGTAGTGATAATGACAGAGACAAGCGGAATTGCTTTTGACAGCTGGCTAGTTACTTGGACTGAATTACTTTGCAAAGTCCTTCACATGTCCCAATACTTTTGTGGCGCCCTTCACAGAATATTTTAGGTCTCTGAGCGACCGAATTCGGAGAAGCTGCTTTAGCATATATTGGGGTGTTAAGAATACCTTGTAAATCTCATCGCACAGCTGCATTACTTCTTCGGGTGTCATGTCAGGCGAGGTCAAAACAGGTTCTTTCATGTCAAAACGTTCGTAATCATTTGGGTCTACTCTAAACCAACCGTTCTTCAGGGCTTCAGCATATAGTTTGCTTCCAGGATAGGGGATAACTACGGTTGATTGCAGGGTTAGAGCCCAGCCTTTTTGCATTAGGGTTTTAGCCACGTTAAGAGTACTCAATGCTTCTTGCCGTGTTTCCCAAGGGTAACCTACCATAATAGTTATGTGTGGTTCCAATCCTTCCTCTCTAGGAACTCTGCATTCGTTCATTATGCCCTTGATAGTGGTTCCCTTGTTAAGTCTATCAAGCGTTGCCTGACTTCCAGACTCAATACCGAAGAGAAGCATTCGAAAGCCCGCTTTTTTCATTAAGCGGTAATCCTCCCGCTTCAACGCTCCAAAGCGCATGTTACAACTAAATTGAATTTTTTTATTGTAGCCACGCTCAATCATTAGATTGGCAAATTTTTTGAGCCATTCACCGACTGGAAAACAGCCAGTGTCATCAAACACTGATTTAACGCCATACCCATCAATTAATAAACCTATTTCGTCAGCTAACCGCTCAGGCTTCATCGCTCTGAAGATAGGGTAAAGAGTTGGCCAAGAACAGAAAGTACAACCACCGCCTTTTCTCCACCAGCAATCTCGACCTGCCATGGTGTAAGCTCCAGGGGTAATCTTGAAGTTGCCGTTCCGTTCATTGTACAGTTGCCATTTAGTTAACTCACGGTCAATGTGAGGCAAGTCATCTAAGCTGTGGTTGAGCTTAAATGCTCCAGTATTCTTTATTTCACCTTTTTCTCGGTACCATATACCGGGCTCAAGTTGCTTTTCTTCGCCTTCAATGAAACTTACCAAGTTGAGCATTAAGAAGTCGTAATCCCCGCCGGTTAAAATAAAATCGACTTTACTTTGCGCCATAGTCTCCGAAGGCAGGGCGGTAACGTGGTCACCAACCATAACAACTTTTGATTGTGGAAGAGCATTTTTCACATCATCCACAATCTCCCAATGCTTTTTGACCACCGGAGTTTTAGTTTCGATCATGACAACGTCGGGTTGGTAATTCTCAAGATTACTTAGCCATTGGCCGTAAGCTTTTTCCTCTGCAATGCCATCATCCCAAAGAACGTCATTGCCAGCGCGCTTTAGAAGAGTAGCAGCGTATGCAGGAACGACGGGATAGATGTAAGTTGGAGATTTGAAATATTGAAATTGCCTGTTTTGCGACAGAAGAGGCACCCCTTTTTCTGAATGTATTGGAGGATAAGAGATTGTGATTTTCATCTTTTTAGCTCACGCTTAATTAAGCCCGAAAGAAAGTAAGAGCCGTATATGATATGTGTTACTATTATTCCCAACCAAACTAAGAGTAGCAGTTTGGCGTTTTTCACTTGTTGTGCGGCTGCAATCAAGCTGGAAATAAGATAAATTCCTATGCCTAAGAACACTATATAGAGGAACGTTGAAAATAGAAGGGACAAGGCCAAACCGACAATGAGAAATAATATTAGAAAGGAAGGGAAAAAATACGTCAACTTCATAGAGTTTTCAGGAAACTTTTTAACAAAGAAGCCTCGGTGTTCTCCAAATCTGGAAACCTGTTTAAGATGTGGTTTAAACAGCGAACGACGATGATGGTACACAATAATATCAGAAGATTCAATTAGTTTATTTCCGAGCTTTTTTATTGCAAGACACATAAGGGTGTCTTCACCTGGCCAGTATTTTTCATTCCAGCCACCGGCAGCTTCTATCACCGATTTTCTAGCTATGAAATTGCATGAATGTATATCGTCTGACTCGAAGCAACTTTTTGTTTTGTACCTAGTTGATAGGTTGCCTACCATAAAAGAAGAGAGAACGTAACCGCCAGCCTTTTGCAATAAACCATCTTCATTAGGTGTTAAGCCTGGTCCCCCAACACCGCCAACTTTAGAATCCTCAAAATGTTTTAGTGCATTATTAATCCAATCGCTACGAGGATGAGCATCGTTATCTATAAAGGCGCAAAACTCGCCATTCGACGCTGTTACTCCTATATTACGTTTGAATCCTGGAGATACTGGTCCTGTGGCGATAATTTTTACTCCTTCAATCGAGTTTGAAGAAGAATCGGGAAGAAGGATTATTTCAAAGTTGGATAATTGAGTTGTTTACAACCAGTTATACATTCTTTGGTATAATCATCCACATCTTTGCAGGGAACAATGATGGAAACAAGCGGGGTTGAGGACATTATTTTTCACGTAGAACAAATGAAACCATGTTTTGAAGACCATTTTTTTCCGGAAGCTGTCGCTGATACCAATGGATTATTCTAAGTCTATATGCAATTCCAAGCAAATCCATAAACATATGCCACATTTCCATTGGTTTAAATTTTGCTTCTAATTTAATGTTTACAGGCATCTCCACGACGTTTAAGCCATAAAGATTTGCTACGGCGAGCAACTCTACGTCGAATGCATAACGCTTGACAGCTAACCTAGGAAAGATATCTGTAAAAGCGTTTTTGTTCATCGCTTTTAGTCCAGACTGAGTATCTTTAAGTGGAACTCCAGTCAGAAGTCTAACTAAAGCGTTGAACCATTCGCTCAGAATTCTCCTAGAAATCGGTACGGCTACTTTTGAAGCGCTATGTCTTTTGGACGCTATTACGATGTCACCGTGCTTTAAGGCATCAATATAGTCTGATATTTTACCAAGGTCAATTTCCATATCGCTATCAGTAAAAAAAATGACGTTACCAGTGGCTTTCATAAAGCCAGTTTTTACTGCATAACCTTTTCCTGTATTTTTGCTGTAACTAATAACTCGCACATGACCGTTTTTCCCAGCATAACGCCTTTGCTTTTATGAGAGTTTGGTCACCGCTACCATCGTTTACCACCACGATTTCATAGGATAATTTCTTATCCATGACTATTGCATCGATTGTTCCTAAGTGTGTCCTCGATGTTATCTTCTTCATTGTATGCGGGAACAACAAAGGATAAGTCTACTTGACTCATTATAGATTTTCTACCTCATTTTTTTGTCCATATTTTAGAAAAGAAGCAAGCTGCAGAACTACGCCAATAACTAATGCATAAAATGCATAGACAGCGATATTATCAGCAATGTCGGAGAAACCTATGGATAAGGAAAAAGCAGCACCGATTAAGAGCAAAATGAATCCTAGTATAAATGGTGAGCCCCAGTTTTCTTTAAATAGCTTTTGACTCTAAACAGAAACCTACCTAAGCAATTATGAGTTTTACTCGTAGTGCATTGTTATTCTACTCATAGTAGACACTAGTTTTAAGATTTAACACTTGCTCAAATTAACAAATTTGAAGGGACAAGATAGAACATAGCATAATTAGCCAATTTTACGCATTAACATACATTACCGCTAAAAATCGGCTAAATGATGAATCAAGTGACCATTCATTAGCTGAAAGATTCCCTAACTTTTGAGCCGTGACAATTATTTTTTGTGCAAGGGGCAAACCAATTTCAACCAAACTGTCTCGAAAAGCTGCCTTTCAACCCTTTCTCCAGCTTCCTTGTAAGCGCAAGAATACTTTTTGCTAATTTGGCTACTTCGGATGTTATCAACTACTCTTATTGTTAAATCAAAGAGTACTCTGTCAATTCTTTGCAGGGCTTTGAACCATGCACCAGAACGCATGGCTTTTGTTTTCAGGTTTATCAATTGTTTTTTGTTAAGGAAGGTGGGATTTCGGCAGTAAGGTATAGCCTTCGACATCTTCAATTTCCTTTACATTGGAAGGAATTTTTAATAATATTTAGATTTGTTTGTATTTATTAATTGCGCAAATTAAGATCAATTATCCTATACTTTGGAAATTAAAAATTGAGATTTTTTAAAATATGTTTCCATAACGCCTTAAATAACATAGTTATAAATTACTAAAATTTTAGTTTCTTCTTGAAATATGTAATTAATTAAATTATAAGATTTCATAACGATTCGACACTGCGTTATTTACTTACTTATACCTATAAATTTCAATGTTTCCGCTTCGGTAAACTTCATGAAATTGCAAAGGTAGAGTGGGTTGATCATACCAACCTTGCCCATTTATCCACCATATAAGGTAAAGATTTGCGTATGTCCCTCCTGCGCTGCTCTCGACGCTGCGTGGTCAGGGGCATCAAATCCATAATTCTCTAACTTGGTCCTCGTTGAACATGCTAATAATGCCCAACTATAAAATACTGTATGGGTAAGCAAAATAGCGCTACTGTTTTGATTGGTTTTGAACCATTGTAGTGCATTGGCTGTATTTTGGCAGTCGGTAATTGATATTGTATTCTGCAGCATTGAAGATGGAATTTGGAATTCGTAATAGTTCACGTATTGAGGATTAAAGTATACGAAAGGATTTTCCGAGGTCATAAAAATGAAGCCAAAGCTCAGGATAGCTGTTGATAAAACGAGTATAAAATTGCAATTCTGCGACACATTGAACACATGAAGTGTTTCCATTTAATTGATTTAAGCCTACTTAGAGTATCTGTGGCAAAAAAAGCGAGTGGGATATACAAGCATCAATACCCAACGAAAAGGGCTTACGGAAGCGATTGGCAACAACATAAGAATTAAGCTGAAGAAGAGCCAAGACCCAGAGTTGAAGATTTCTAAGTCGCCAAATGCTTATCACTGCTACAGGAAGAATAAGCAAGAAGCAATACAGAACAAGCCTCCTGTGTCAATCAACATTGATTGATAGGAAGGTAAAGCCAGTCCAACTTGACAATGGAGATCCCACATTCGTTGAGTAATTAAGCAAACCCGACTGCAACACACCACTCAAGTAGACGATGAAAAAATACAGGATTGAAGGCAAAGAAACAGCAATAACTTTAGTTGAACTGCCGAAATCTTTGCGAACAAATTGTGTACAATTGTAAAAACAATAACTCCAAACATAAGAACCGATACAAGTTGATGAGATAATACCACAGCCATCATTGCTAAAGAAAGGGCAACATAGCGTTTCCATGAACTATCTTTTGAGTTAATAAGCAAGGTTAAAACAACAAAAAAGAAAACTAACCCAAGTTCTTCTCGAAGTTGATCCCAAGAGGCTCTTAAAGCCACAAAATATACTGTTCCTAAAATAGCGACGAAAGCGCTTTTTGAAGGCGACCAGCTTAACCCTTTTTTGGCATAACCATACATTGATAAGCTTAAGAAACCAAGAAGCAACGGCGGAATTATCTTTAGCACAAAAACTATTGGACCGCCTGCTGCAACGATTGACATGAAAATAATGTAAAACAGCGGTGCCGTAGCAAGCAAATTTCCTATGTTTACGCCATTATGAAGCCACAGTAAGGTGTTGGGAACATAAAAGCCCATGGTATCAAAGCCAATGATGAAAGGACCCATTAAGATTTCAGGTATAGCCCTAATTGCTAATGGAATGATAAATGCTAAGAACTGGAAAAATATTCCGATTTTGGGTAATCCAAGTTTTTATATGATCAGGAACTTTAACCACTTTTTTCGTCCAACGCTTAAGAACCAAATTTGTTAATTTATTAAACGTGAATTGCCGTCCTAAATCCCTTGTGCTTTTTCAGAAACAGAAAAAGATTTACTTTAAAGTGACAATTCTCGATACAACTTATCAATGAGCTATTGTTCAGAGCATAATGGGCTGCGCCTAAAATCATGCCGTTTGTGTTACTGTCGATCGATAAAACTAAATTTGCGCTATACGGATCCACATTATATTCGGCTCCGGCATAGTATCCACTTGTTGAATCTGGGAGACTTTTCTCAAGATAAATAGCCATGTTCCGAGCAAAGGAAGTGTTGTAGATAGCCAAGAAACTCATGGATACCTTGGTGAAAATAATCGGGGTCATCGTTGAATATGTGGTTTCCCCGTTGTTTATTATTTTCCAGGTATCACCATTGGGAGACACTACCCATTCATATACGAAACCTGTCAGGGTATTTCCTTCACTAAAAGCAACATATTGTCCTGTGGCATTGTATCTTGCTTCGTGTGCTAGGTAAACTTGTTTAGCTAAAGCCAAAAATTGCGGGCTATTATTAAGTTCGAAAACTGAACAAAGTAGTGGATCGCATGAAATTGAAGCTTTTAGGCAAAGTGATACCCTCGGGTGTAGTGACATTGCCACCGTTAATCATGTTAGATAGGATTTGGTTAGGTAGAGTTGCGAGTTGAGGGAAAAAGCTTGCGAAACCACTAATGAAGTAATAACCGTAGACACTATTGTCACCGCTTTCAGATATTTTGAGACCTGGAATCAGCGCAGCATAATTTGATCTTCCAGAAATAGTTATGTTGTTTATTCGCGTCGCTAAGCTATTGTTGAAAGTTTTAAGGTTGTTTAAAGCAACAAACAGTCTTCCAGTATCCACTACATCAATGTTACTCGTCGCCAAATCTGATGAGCAGTGATAATCTTTTCCATCGGAAGCTTGGTAGAACCAATATGGATAACTGGCATTGTTAAGTTCACGAGTTTCTAAAAATGTAAGAACCTTGTTTATTCTGGCGTTTGAACCCCAATCTCCATCATATCCTATTAAACCAGTTTTGTTTGCATCGATAATTGCTTGAATATACACTCCTAAGTCCCAATCGGTAAAGTATGGAAACCCCAAACTTGCTTTAGGAAGCCCGGTGTTTACGATCTACACCATTATCCGGTTGGAAGTATTGCCAAGCGTTTGCTGCCACTGTTTGCCACACTGTAGCTGTGAGGTTTTGGTTAGATTCTATAAGACCAGGGGGTTTAGTAGCAATAATGGGGTCTGTTACACTTGTAACAATGTTTCTGAAGATTGTATTTAGGTCGGGTGTTTTAGTCGGATTAGTTGTTGAATTGGATTTGTAGTTTGTTGGCTCGGATCAGGAGTTGCAGTGGGATCGTTAACTACTGGCTGAACAATAATTGGTTTACTTTGAGTTCCAACTGATAACCAAGCAAAAACAGAAACCATCATTACCACAATAAGTGCAATTGCCAAAACAGAATTTGCTTTCATCCCTATTTTCAAGGGATTTATTCTAAAAATCTGTCTTTTCCCAATTCTACGTAAAGAATTCGAGGAAAAAGCATAGTTAAGGACATTGAGCGAATGGAAGCTTTTTCGTTTAGTTAATGCTAACTTTATTATGAAAGCCTCCTTGAACGATTTGTTAAACGTGTTTGTTTGCTCCATTAACCGACAGCCCCATCGGTGAGAAACACTATTAGCCTTTAACGTGTTTGCATGATTTAAAATTATGGGAATAAAGTGCTAAATAAAAATGATTAATCATTTCGCAAATACAAACTTTACTTAAACGTTTGATAAAATAGCTTTACTTTTTATAGCATTTTAAAATTTGGGCACTTAGTCATTAAGAAAATAAGCCATTTTTGACGGCACCATCGGAGGCAATAGAGCCTTTTTTAATTGTTTTTGTCCAGTCTCTTTTTCGTCTAAACAGAAGTTTTAGAAATGCCCAGCCTGCAATGAACATTTGCATCAGCCAGTAAATGTAGATAAAGGGTATCCAGAGAATGTTTTGGGGTTTTATGGGTTTTTCAGATGCTGCTAAAGCGATGCCTATTGAAACCAGTGAAACGGCTGTTAAAGCTATTACTAGCCCAGTGAAATTGATGATTGGATTGCTTTGAGAGAGGAATAATGCAACAAAGAACCAGTTTATGTAACTAAGCAGTGACACTATCATCATAAACGGTCCAGCCATGGAGATTTCTGCGTCAATTGTTCTTCTGTTCAAGTTATCGAGGAGGCGCCCGTATTTGATGGCTGTTTCCATGTATCCTCTGTACCATCGAACCCGTTGCTTAAACAGTGGGCGTATGGAGCTGGGGGTTTCTTGACCTGAGCAAACATCAGGAGCATACTTGATGAGATGTTTTTTTTCGACCATTCGCAATGCAAATTCAACATCTTCAGTCAACGAGTTTTCGTCCCAGCCGCCTAACTCTTCGACCACGCTGCGTCTGACGAATTGGCAGCTTCCAGTTAGTGGAACGAACAATTGGAG
The DNA here is from genome assembly GCA_963809455.1 of Candidatus Bathyarchaeota archaeon. Classification (GTDB taxonomy): domain Archaea; phylum Thermoproteota; class Bathyarchaeia; order Bathyarchaeales; family Bathycorpusculaceae; genus Bathycorpusculum. Next base: position 291,397 of record CAWEJP010000005.1, read on the forward strand.
ATGTTCTCTTCCAGTCATTAATGCTTGGAACCACGCTTTCTCTTCCATCGCAATAACTCGTGTGAGAGCGTTTGTTTTTTCGTTGATTGAAGTTGTTCTGCCTTGTAGCGCCATAACTTTATTATCATTAAAATAAGAGATGACTTTGGAAAGAACATCTTTTTCGGGAAAACTATCTGCATCAAAAACGCCCACTATTTCGCCCTTTACGAAAGGTAATGCGAGGTTGAGAGCTGCGGGTTTGCCTTTCACTGATTTCTCAGAAATAACTTTGAAGTTTTCAGGATATTTCTTGGAAAACTCTGAACATATTTTGAGCGTATTATCTTCGGATTTTCCATCTACTACTATTATTTGCATTTTTTCTTTTGGGTAATCAATATTTATGATGCCGTCTAAGCATCTTTGAATTACAGCTTCCTCGTTTTTGGTTGGCACAATAATTGAAAATTTTGGAAATTCAGCATTTTTAAGGTCCAAAGACGTCGACAACTGTTTGCGTTTACTTCTTATTCCAAGGAAGATTATCGATCCATTGTAAACTGTCCAAAAAAGAAGAACCCCAAGAAGTATTATTGAGATGATATCGGTAATTATCAATTGTATCCAGCCTTTTTCAAGTAAACACCAGATACAATTGCGGCAAGCAAGATGATTGCAGGAGTTAAATTTGATTGTTTACTTTTCTTAATATTTTTGGCAACCTTAAATCTACCCAATTGCTCAGAGCCAGGGAAGATAGATTTATTTTTCATTACGATCTCACATATGATTTTTAAACCTTTTAAGTTTTGTTCATCTTATAGGGTTAAACGAATGCTTTTTGCTTCCACTGTTTAAAATAGGAGTAATAAAAGAGTATCTGAATAAACCCTAGTAATTACTTCTTAAATAAAAAACGTAAACTTGCCTGTTTAATCTCAAAAGAATTAAGTTTATTTCTGGTTTTCGTGGTCTCTACCCACTAAAAGCAGAGCATTCAATAATACTTAAAAGGAACAAACCATTTTTTATTGTAGAAGCTTATGCGCAGATTTTTGTTGTTTCTTTGGATTGCAAGTCTTGTTTTTGCCGCGTGTCTTGTGAGCGGCAGCGAAAGCCAGACTCAAACCCCAAAAAACGAATACGCAATAGCACTTCAAGGATTTGTGTGGGGCCATTCAACTTTAAATGCTCTCGTCGTCACGGCAGAAAATGAGTCTTGGTGGAACCCTTCTTACCTTAGTTCCGCAACTCGTGCGGTTGGACAGTGGAATGATGCGATCACGGCTTTTGCGTCAAACTACTCAGACTATTCTTACTTGTCCAACTTGAGGATTCAAACAACAGTTTCGAACGTTTCGTTACCAGGTTTTGATATCTACATCAATTGGACTGATTCTTCATTGAGCAACACGACTGACGAAATTGGTTTATCACAAATTTTTCCCGATCCTGAAAGTGTTATAATTAATTCAACAATTATTCTCGGGACCCATGCTAATCACGGTGAACCCCTGAATGAGGTAGACATGCAGCACATTACTCTTCACGAGTTAGGCCATAGCTTAGGGTTGGGACACAGCAACAGTACCGGTGATGTGATGTATGCTATTTACAGTTTAGGTAGTTCCCCTCCACTCATTTCAACCTTAGATGTCTATGGAGTTGCTACTCTTTTTGCTTGGGAGACAAATTCAACTGACTTTTATCCGGTAAGCGATTGGTTGGATGTGAACTCGGTGATTCTGCCAGCAAATATTGGTTATGCTGGTTTGCCAGTGTCATCTGAAAATGCTACTCCCCAAACACTCGCAGACAACCCTACAGTCCAGTTTTTAATTATTGTTTTTGAGACTTTGATTCATCCTGAAATCGCTGCTGTCATCTTGGTGATAGTATTCCTTATGTTGATTGTCGGGTTATATTCTTGGAAGAAAAAAGTAAAACCGAATGTTACGGCTGATTCATAAATTCAATGAAGTCCTTGAGACTTCGGGGTTGAAGAGTATAGTTTGATTTTTTTTCCTCCCCAATCGTAGATGAAGGCTTAACGCCGTAGTCGTGTCCAGGATAAATTTCGACAGCGTCGTCTAATTTTGTTAGCTTGCCAAATAGGCTCTCATACATGCTTTTGGAGTTGCCGCCTGGAAAATCGGTTCTGCCGCATTCACCCACAAACAATGTGTCTCCAGTCAAAAGTTTCTGATTATCAACTAACAGGCATATGCTATCGGTGGTGTGTCCAGGCGAGTAAATGATTTTTACAGAGATTTTCCCGATGTAAATAGTGTCGCCGTCGTCTACGGAGAGGTCATGGCTTATTTTGGATTGTTTATGCGCAACTATTTTTGATCCAAAAATTGAGGCTAATTCTGAGTTTCCGACTGTATGGTCAGAGTGCCCATGGGTGTTTATGACGTATTCTAGTCGTAGCTTCTGGGTTTTTATGATTTTCATTATTTCGTCAGCATTGAAGCTCGAATCAACAACCGCTGCTTGCTTGGTTTCTTCATCTGCTATGATATACGAGAAGTTATCGCTATGCTTATGAATTTGCTTAAAAAACATTTATTCTAACCTGCCTCAATAGCTTCCAAATAATCTTTGATGATTGCTATATCTGAAGGGGGATAACCTGAATAATACTTGCCGAAGTAGCCAAATACATCCGTCTCGCCAAGGGAGGGCGTGAGTTTCTCTGCCTCCACCTTTAGGTCCCCAGCCCTGTCGACTTCTATTTTGCCCAAGGTTCCATTGACTCTTTTTCGGTCGCCTTCCCAACGGATATACAGGAAATCTGCAGTAACTTCCCCAATTTGTCCCATTATGGGGCTGTCAGCCCAAACCAAAGCAACGTTATTGGCTTTTAAGAGTGAATAGAAATCTTGGTTCAGCCAGCTTTTGTTTCGGACTTCAACGACATAACGGTTCACTTTAGGCAGTTTCTCCAAATACACCTCTAAGTCAGAAAGATGGTCAACGCCGAAGTTTGGAGGAAACTGCAACAGCAAAGCACCGAGCTTCCCCTTAAGAAGACCTACAGTTTTAAGAAAAACGTCTGTTTCATATTGGCAATCTTTGAGCTTTTTAACATGTGTTATGAGTTGGGGAAACTTTAGGGAGAATAGAAAGTTTTCGGGGGTTTGCTGTTTCCAGTTGGTTACTGTTGATTGGGTGGGGATGCGGTAGAAAGTGCTATCGACTTCAACGGTGTTAAACTGTTGGGAATAGTAAGCTAAATAATTTTTTGAAACAGTTTTTTTGGGGTAAAAAACGTTTTTCCAGAAATCGTAGCTCCAGCCAATTGTGCCCAAATGAAGGTTCTGCATCTACTCTTTTCCCTTAAGCATCAACCAGTCCTTGTCGCCCGCCCTCTTAAGACGCACCAAAACATAGCGCCCTTTAAGACGGCTGCCATCAAGTGTAACTTCGATTTTGTCGCCCTCCCACAGTTTGGCTTCGTAATGCCCTTTATCCCAGATTTTCACAGTACCCGCTCCATATTGCCCTTTTGGAATGTCGCCCTCAAAACTGGCGTACTCATAGGGGTGGTCTTCAGTTTCAACCGCCAAAACTTTTTGTCCAGCCTCAGGTATACCTTTTGGAACAGCCCAGCTCTTTAGGACCCCGTCTTTTTCCAATCTGAAGTCGTAGTGGAGCCTTCTTGCATGGTGCTCTTGTATAACAAAGATAAGTTTTTCACTCTTTTTCTCTGTGACACCTTTGGGTTCTGGGGTTTCTTCAAAATGCCGTTTAGAAGCGTACTCGGAAAGTTTCTCGTTTACCGCACCTTTTTCTTTAACATTGGTTTTTTGCTCGGAGGAATCATCTGTTTTTTTGACTTCTATTATTTGGTCAATTGTGCATTGCTCGGGTGGTTTGTCGTCTCTTAATCTTTTGAATCGTGCCATTCGCAATCGCATATCCCTCGTTAATACTTGATACGCCACTTCACATACGAGTTTTGGTTCAAGCCAAGTCACAACATCGCCAGCTTCAGGCTTAAACGGGGCAACATCAGTTTTTATTTTCTCAAATTTATCAGTCAAGACCCCAATCGTCTGCTGAGTAAATCCTGTGCCAACCTTACCCACATAAACAGGTTTGCCTTCTTTATCGTAAACGCCAAGCAGTAGGGCACCAAAAGTTTTCGCCCTAACCGCTGTCCCTCGAGTATATCCAAATATTACACAATCGCATGTTTTTAGTTTCTTTATCTTCAACCAACTCCCAGTCCGCAAACCTTCCTCATACTGACTATCCTTCATCTTCGCTACAACCCCCTCCAAACCCTTCTCCAACACTAATTTGAAATAAGATTCGCCTTTCTCCTCAATGAAATCGCACAAAAGCACGTTTGAGCCTTCCTTTAAGGAATCCTTGAGGATTGTTTTGCGCTCCATCAAAGGCAATTTAGTTAGTGATTTCCCATCTTTTTCCAAGATATCAAACACAATGTACACTGCGGGTGCACGACCCTCTTGCCTTTGAACCTCAAGCGATGAAACCGCTTGTCCCCGTTCCAGCAGCGATTGGAAGTCAGGTTTGCCATCCCGCATGACGATGATTTCGCCGTCCACAACTATGTTTTTTGCGAGTTTGTTTAGTTCCTGAAGTTCGGGAAAATTCTGTTTTAGCTCTTTCCCGTTTCGGCTCTTGAGGCTGAAAGTTTCTTCAACGTAGGCGATGGCGCGGAACCCGTCCCATTTAACCTCAAAAATCCAGTCTTTATCCGAAAAAGCCTCCTCTGCAACCTTTGCAAGCATAGGAAGGTAGATGTGGCGACTCATTTAGTCTCCAACTGCTTGAGAGTTTCCCGCAGGGCAACCATGAGTCCTTTAGCTTCAACTTCGGGAGGTCTCTCAATGTGGATTTTTTCGCCCTTCACCTTTTGATTAACCAGTTCTTGGACTCGTTTCATGTAGGTGTCTTCAAATTCGGTTATGTCAAATTCGCCCGATAGGTCTGTAACGATTTTTACGGCAAGGTCTAATTCGGCTTTTTGTGGAGTTTCAAGCTTGTGAAGTGGTTCAAAATCCGTTGGATCCACTACATCGTAAGCATAACGTAAAGTCGTCAGAACCAAAGCGCCTTTGTAAGTGTGGAGAAGCGCAGGGTATTCTTTGGTACGCAACGTGATTCGTCCAGCACCCGCTTTGTTTGTTTTTTCCAAAGCCCGAAGCAGCAATCCGTAGGCATCTTTGCTTTTATCAGGCAACAAAGCGTAAGTGCGATCAAAGTATACAGGGTCAACCGAGAAGTAATCGACAAACTTGCTTATTCGGATGCGCTTGTCGGATTCGGGTTTAGCCTCGTTAAGCTCTTTTTGGTCAAAAGTGATGTACTCGTTTTTGGCGACTTCGTAGCCGCGAACAACCTCATTCCAGGGCACTATTTTGTCATCTTTTGTGCACATTTTCACGTATTTTAAGGGTTGACCATCGGTTTTATGCAGAAAATGAAACGCTATTCCCTTATCATAAATCATCGAGAACAACTTTACTGGAACATTCACCAAACCAATCGTAATGTTTCCTGACCAAATGGACCTGCTTGGGGCAGAAGCACTGGTTTTCTCAGAAGAAGCTTCCTCAACGTTTTCTTGTTCTTCCATAACTAAATCTCCAGTTTACATCTTTTTTCAAAAATATCTTTCCACGGATTACCCGTCCGCTTAACTACAGTAGAAATAGTGTAGTCAGAAGGGTTTATTCCTTTCTTAACTTCACTCCACTCCAAAGGTGTAGAAACGGTGGCTTCAGGCGTCGGACGCAAACTGTAGGGAACAACCATCGTGCGCAAAGGAGAATTTTGCAAGTAATCAGCAAAAACTTTGCCGGGTTTCTTCGTGTCCTTGAATTCGGATACAACCAATGTCACTTTCTTTTGCCAGTTCAACCCCTACTTCATGAACAAAAGCCCTCGTTTTCTCAAAGGAATGTTCAGGTTCAATGGGAATTACCACATGCAACCCTTTTTTGCCTGAAGTCTTAACAAAAGGAGTGAGTCCTAAGTCAAGAAGTTTATCCTTCAACAACAGTGAAGCTTCCGCCGCATCGCTTAAAGTCGCAGGCGCTTCGGGATCAACATCGAAGAAAAGTAAGTCAGGCTTCTCCAAGGCGTCAATTTTTGAGAAAGGCATATGGATTTCTAAAGAAGCCAAGTTCGCCAGCCAAATGAGCGTGTCTAAGTCATTGCAAACGATGTAGTAAACGTCCCGCTTCGAGGTTGGCGAATAGATTTTTTTCGTTTTTACCCAATGAGGGGTTCCTTCGGGAGCATTCTTTTCGAAAAAACTCACTTTGTCTCCTTCGATACCATCTGGGTAACGTGTTAAAACCAAAGGCCTATCCGCTATGATTGGAAGAATTTTTGGAGCCAGTCTAATGTAGTATTCAACAACTTGCCCCTTAGTTACTTTTGTTTTTGGATAGAAAACTTTATCGAGGTTTTTTAATTCAACCTTAGTTAAGTCTTTGAGGTTTTCCGTCATGATTTTTGCTCCAAAAATAAGTTCCATCTAAATGTTACTCGGAGCTTGTTTTTTTGTCTTTTGGAATCCAAACATACCTTTGCGCAAGCTACACAAATGTTCAAGTTTTCCTTGCAAAACACGTTTTTTAGCAGTTACACCTATATAGCTAAAGGAACATTACTAGTAAATTGCGGAAGTTAATCTAGAAAAAGTAAATTTTAGGGCTAACTTAGTTTGCTGTTTCCAAGATTATTCGCTAAATTAAAGGAGAATAAAATAGAGTATGAAACCAAAAAAGCCCACCTTGAAGATCAGCTTGCCTTCATCGCTACACAGCATGAAGTGTACCCAACCGAGCTCTTCCAAGCCTTAATAGATGCAAAAGAGCAGGGCAAACCGATGTCAGTCTCAGATTTAACTGTAGAATACCGAGGAAACGTAACAACCCAAGCCATCTTCCTAATAACAAAAGACACCAAAGTAATTGCTCAGTTCCGAGTTCCAGACGAAACCCTTGCAAGAACCGACGTTTCATTCGACAATTCGATGGACACGAACAAAGTTCGCAAAGAAATCGCCCGCCAAAACCCAGCGCCCTCACACTTCAAAATAGAGAATTTACGCGTTGGCATGAAAAAAATCAACGTCAACGCCGAAGTTCTGCAGACCGCTGAACCAGCCAAAGTCCATACCCAATTCCGAGACAACGCTGTTGTTTCCAACGCTTCGATTGGAGATGACACAGGAAAAATATTGCTCTGCCTTTGGGATCAACAAATAAACTCGGTCCACACAGGCGACTACATAGAAATCAAGAACGCTCATGTAGCAATGTTTAAGGGTGAAAAGCAACTGCGGCTTGGGAAAGAACGGCACAATCACCGTTTTAGAAAAACCTATAGAAAACTAAATACGCTCTATTTTTTAGGTAGAGCGGTTAATTTCTTAATTTTGAAAGATCCAAGCATTATTTTTTTCATAAAATTTTTTCGTCGTTAATCGCTTTAAGTTGATTCGTTCATATTTTGAACTAATAAAGTTTGTAAAATCGATAGTGGTAGATTTTTCTTTTAAGGGCAGGGTTAATTTGGGTTTTTTCAAGCCGCTACCAAGTCAAAAAGTATTTTAAGAAAATTTAAGTTGAGAGTTCTCTTACATAAGACTGAAAATAAAAATGTTGATTGAAATACGTTTAGACGTATTTCTTGTCGTTGTAGCAGTACCATCGTTGGTATTGCGGAATCCAAGTTAAGGGTCTACCACATGTTGGGCACATCGGTTGCGTTGTCTGTGCTTGGGCTTGTTGGACTGGTTGAGCTGCGGCTTGAGTTGGCTGATATGTGTTTTGAATCATCTGTGGCTTTAGAAGGATGAAGTCTGCTGCGGCTTGCACGTCTTCCCACGCGACGGTTTGGATTTCGCCACTGTCACTTTCAACGGTTAGTGCAATTCCATTTTTTCCAACGGAGAAAGCAAGATCCTTTACTTTTCCTATTAGGCGACCTTTTGCATCTATAACTTGCATCGAGACTAACGCGTCTCTGGTTAGATGGTTTATCGTTGTTTTTTCCATCTTGACTCACTGCTCTTCTATTAGGGATTTCAGGTTTAAAGTTTTTTCGTTTCTTACTTCAAGAGGCAGTCTATTGTAGGGGGATTTCCCAGTAACTTATTATGTCGCCTTTCACCCATTTGCCGCCTAAACTTCTCACAACCTCATTGATGTCATCCCATTCCGCTTTCAAGAAAACCACCGGCTTAGCAACCACACAATCCTCTTTAACGGTGAAGCTGAGCAGTTTTCGTTGTTCAGGACTGAACTCATTCTCCATTTTACTTGCCATCCGACTTGGCTGGGGCGTAGGGAGCTTCGCAACCATGGATTTAACTTCGGGCACAACTTGAGGTTTCACCGCTACGGCAGGCTTAGATACAGTTTTTAATTCCGTAGTTTTTGATAGATGAAACTCTGATATCGGCATGCATTCGGCAACGTCCTCGAAACTTTCACTTCTAACAACCATGGAAACTTGCTTGGTGAACAGGTCCATTTTTACATCTAAAATTTCAGCATCGCTTGGCAAGGTAGAAGAAAATGTGGATGCTTTGCCTTGGAGCAAACCTGAAAGGGATTCAGGCGTTAGTTTGACGATTCGGATTTTCATTTACAGCCGCTCAAGTTGCCTTTAGGGGAGTGATAACTTAAAAGTATTTTCTATCTAACTAAAAAAGGAGGATAGGAAAAAGTTTACGTGGGTTTGGTGGCTCTGCGATTGCGCCATTCTGCAAAAGTGCCTGAATATACTCCCCAGCATTTCAGCCTAGGCGTAACTGTTCTCAGTAAAGCTGGGCATACGGCAAGTTGAATGACGAAGTTGAGAGCAAAGGTAGCAAGCAGCACGACTACGAAGGAGAAATTGCCTATTAAGCTAAATCCTAGTACCCCGATGTTGAATAAGTACGTATATTGCCAGAGGATATAGGCTGTTCCAATAAAAAGTGTAAGGGCGTAGATAGCGACTAGGAGGATAAAATTTCTTTTTTGCTTGCTGCTGACAGCATTTCTTGGGATGAGAAGCCAATTTAAGCTGAATATGATTAACGCGGTTACTGATTCTACCCATGCAGCGTAAGGGGGTACTTGCTCAACATATACGCCGCCAATAAAAGCTCCGATCATGCATCCTGCAAGACCACTCCAACCAAACCACACTGGAAAGACACCTAGTAAGATTACTGGAAGGTAAAGAAGGGTAAATCCGGGTAGCATACCTGGAGCTGACCCGTAAAATAATATGGCGTAAATTGCTGCTACCATTGCAGTTATTGCGACTTGTTTGGCTTTACTTTGTTGGGCCATCATCATTTCAATGTTCAATCCTTATGTTTTAGCAATTGACGGCTTCAAAGATGAGATTACATAAAAGCCTTGTCATTCGTATTACAATAGTAATACAAATATGAATTAGCGAGATTCTCAAATAGCCAAGTATAAAAGTTCCCATCGCAGAGAAATAAAATCATAAACAAACTAATCTGCTGAGAAAAAAATGATTAAGCAACAACGCAAGAAAATCTTTATCTTCATCGCAGTCACCGTCCTCATCGCCCTTAACCTATACACATTTATTGCAGCTTATCCAGAAAGCTACACTCCTTCACCAGGCATCAACTCTCAAGGCACCATACTCGCAAAAGATTTTTCAGCCTATTACGTGGGTGCATGGAGACTCTGGAATAATCCATCGCAAGTTTTCCATTTCGGTGCATTAGGTGGAGCTGAACCACTCACGCCACCGCAACCTGAAGCCTACAAGTACCTGCCCTCATTTCTAGTAATTGTATCACCTTTGCTATCGCTGGATTACCAGCAAGCCTTGTTAGTTTTTGATATTGTTCAGTTTTTGTTTCTACCCATAATGGCATACATGCTCTACAAGCTCTTAGAATCCAAACATCTTCCGGTAACCTTTGCTGTAATGGTTATTGCATTGCTGCTGCCGTTTCCATCTCCGAATGGGGGCTTATCTCTAAGTTACTATTGGCAATGGGGTGAAGGACAAGCTAAAGTATTTCTCACATTTCTGCTTCTTCTCAGCTTCTACCTTGGCAGTAAAGGCAAGCCAGTTTTGTCGGGAGTTGCCTTGGCATTGGGATTTTTTGATGTGAGATTTGGCTTGCTAGCTCTTCCACTCTTCGTAATGTACAACCGCAAAAACCTCAAAACAGCAATCCCAAGCGCTATCGCGGCATTAGCCCTCTCAAACATTATGTTGCTTTATCCAGGTATGGGTTCAGGGTTCATGAACATGGTTTTTGGTCAGGCGTCACAACACCACTTTACTATTACTCGCTCATCCCATTCCTCACTTTAATGGCATTAATAGCTGTTAACTTCAAAGAGTTGGTTGCGGCATTCGATTACAAAAGACGCTTTGCCAAATTCACAGGGAAGTCAGAAATAGGAAAAAGTAACTGAGCCGTGCCTAAGATTAACGCTAAAGTTTTGAGTATTATGGATAGTTTTTGCCTCAACTTTTCTGGTGTCTCCGATTTTGCAGTTTTCCGGGTTTTCTATGCGAGGGTGTGTCAAACATAACCATTTTTTTCAGATGAAATTCCGGTTATCGAAAACTAACAGATATTAGCTTGGAAAGATCATTCTATAGCGTGGGTGCAGTTATTGAAGTTCAAGCTACAGATATTCACGCAAGATAACCTCGAAGGCAACTATGTAGGCAGACACTACCGCATCGCTGTAGTTGACTCGGACAAATCGAAGAGTTATCCATCGAATTTTATTTGTATGCTTCCATCTCAGATAAGTGTGGACCAAAAAAAGAACAATGTTTTTTCAAAGATGTTCGGCGACAAATGTCAAGAACAAGCTAAAGTGCTCTTAACCCATGCTTTAGTAAGCGAGAACGATTCGGATGTAAAAAATGAGATTGAACGAAGACTCAAACTTCTCGACCCAAAAACCGTTAACCAGATAAAATGCAGCTCATGCGGAAAACTCTTCCAGCCCCGACGAATAAAGCGGTTTAAACGAAATTATTGTCAAGAATGTATGACCAAAAGCTATGGTAATCGAGGATAGATAAAGAGAAATGGTGAGTTTGTTCCTATTTCGCGATTGAAAAAACCCTAATTGAAAGGGAAGGAGCTTCTCAACTGCTTCATAGGCGCTCCTTACCAATCAACTAAGCATTTCCACGATTCATTTAAATGTTCAAAAAAAGTTCAGCAAAAAAATCTAAGTGTCAGTTTGATTAGAAAAATGCTTTAACGGATAGACTGTTTTTCTATTGTATATACTAACGCACGAATGCCTTTTAGTATCTCGCGGGGCGAAGGCGGGTTGCCTAAAATTTTGAGATCGACATGGAAAATTTTGTCTGCGCCACCCAGAACAGCATAGGAATTGTTGAGGATTCCGCATCCGCAAGCATCATCGCCTACTGCAACGACGAATTTTGGTGCGGGCATGGCTTCGTATGTTTTCTTTGCTGCAATCTCCATGTTGCGTGTTATGGCGCCTGTAACTAAGAGGATGTCAGCATGTCTGGGTGAAGCGACGAAGGATATGCCGAAGCGTTCAACATCGTAGTATGGTGTTGAGAGGTTGTTGAGTTCAATTTCCGTTGAATTGTCGCTGCCTGTATCTAGTTCACGGATGGCTAAACTTCTGCCAAAAATTTTGTCCACTTTTTCCTTGATTTGCACACCGATGGCTTCGAATTCCGCATCGCTAAATTGGAATTGGTCGGTTGTCGGTTTTTTGAAAACGTTAGAGATTGCTTTTGCCATACTATCACATATCCGTTCCTGCGTATGAGAGGTTCATGCTTTTGTTGATTAATGGAAAATCTGGAACAATATTTCCAAGGACTGCATGCTCCATGGCTTGCCAGTTGCAGAAAGAAGCTGTCCGAACCTTATAGCGGTAGATTAAGCCGTCTTTGATTTGGACCCAGTGAACGTTTTGTCCCCGAGGCGCCTCCACCAGCGATAAGGCATATCCGTCCTTGATTTGGCAAGGAACTGAAATGTCGCCATTTACTACTTCATTGAGTAGGCGCTGAATTATTTTTACTGAATCCTGCACTTCTTTAGCTTTTAAGTTGAATCGGGCAAGAACATCACCGTTTGCCTGAGTTCTGCCTTTCAGTTTAAGCTCAGGGTACAGCCCATACGGATGGGTTATTCGTGTATCGCACATTTTTCCTGAAGCTCTTGCAACGGGACCTGTTATGTGGAGGGGTTCTAGGATTTCCGCTTTAACTTTGCCCGTAGTCTCGAACCGATCAACAACTGAGAAGTAGGTGCTGTCGATTCCTGTGGCATCGTTGAGCCTCTCTGGAAAAGATAAAAGATAATTTGAGAGGTTTTTTAGTGCCCCTTCTGGAACATCCTTGATTAATCCGCCAACTGCTAAGATGTCTTTCATGAATCTGGAACTAGTCAAAGCTTCGTTTTGCCTAAAAATTTCTTCTCTAAGTATAAAGAATGGGCTGGCACCAACTGGGTAAGCTACATCGACACACATACCTGCCAAGTCTCCAAGATGTGAATAAATCCGTTCAAGCTCTAAGAGGACGGTTCTAAGTTGTAAGGCTCGTTTTGGTATTTCTAAACTGCAGATTTTTTCAACGGCATTGCAATAGCCAACGGCGTTAGCGACGGTTTCGTCTCCGCTAATAGTTTCAGCGATTCGGACGCAGTCTTGGGGTTTCATGCTTTCCGCAAGCTTCTCCAATCCGCGGTGCTTGTAGAAAAGTCTCACTTCCAGATTAAAAATGGTCTCACCGATAACGCTAAACCTGAAGTGACCAGGCTCTATAATTCCAGCGTGAACAGGACCCACTGGAATCTGGTATACTCCTTCGCCTTCAACCTGCTTGAAACAGTATTCGTTTTGGTCGCTGGCCGTTGCGACTTCTATTTTTCCATTCTTGAAGGATTTCAAGAGTGGATGGAAACCTGATGGATAAGTCTCATGCAAGAACAGTCTTCTCGCGTCGAAAGCTCCTTGGAATTCTATTCCGAAGCCATCAGTGATTTCCCTTTCGTACCAACATGCGGATGAGTAAGTTTTAGCGATAGAAACCGCTTGATTACCGTTCAGAGTAGATTGTAGGACCAGGATTTGCTCGAAACCGGGAATTTCGAATGCATAGAATAGGGTGAATCCTTTTTCGGCGAAATCTTCAACGCAGAATAAACTTATGAGTTCAAAGGTGTTTTCGTCGAAGATGCAAATGGCTTTTTGTAAGTCGGATTACATTGAGGGACAAGCATACCTCGTTGTTTAAGCCTTCAGTTAAGGTGAGTTTTTGGCCAGAAATTGTTTCGAGTACTTCTTTGAGGTTCATTTGTTTCACCCTATTTTCAATTCAGACACGATGCTATTGAGCAGGTTGGTTAGTTGCTGTGGGAAGAATACGCCCAAAACAAAAACAGTGACCAATAGGATTACAATAGGGATTTTCATTCCCAATGAAGCTGCATAACGTTTCACCCCTGGAGTATCTTCTTCTTTTTTGGACAGCAACTTAATCATGAAAATTCCGAAAGCGCCAGCTACAAAGAGGAAAACGATGAGCAATCCCAAGAGTAAATAGGGCGATAACTTGGCGGATTCCAAAAGAATTGAGAGTTTGGGCAGAAAAATTGCTGACAGAGGCATGCCGATTATTGCTATTGTACCGAGTATTAGGCTCCATGCAGCGAAGGGTTGGAACTTGAAGACGTTTCTTATATGTTCCATTCGAACACTTTTATACTGATGGTGAAGGATGCCTGCAGAGAAGAACAGGGAAGCCTTCGTGAAAGCATGTGCCAAGAGTGTAGAAGAGCATCCAGAACAAAGCCAAGGGGGTTCCTAATGCCTAATCCAACGAGAAGAAAACCCATGTTTTCTACGGTTGAGTAGCCTATGAGTTTCTTTAGGTTCACCTGGTTGAGCATTGTTAACGCTGCAATAACCATGCTTATCAAGCCAAAACTGATGAGGAACCAAGAAATTTTTGGTAACTCAGAGGTTTGGGATGCAATCGCGTAAACCCTGATTATCCCGTAGATGCCTACGCTTGTAACGCATCCTGATAGGATGGCGCTGACTGGCGCAGGAGCTTTAGAGTGCGCGCTAGGTAGCCAAGCGTGGAAAGGAACGATTCCTGATTTTGCAGCGAATCCGACAAACGTGAAGATGAAAGCTGCAAACATTATTGCAGGTGACAGTGTGCTGGCGATTGACATTAACGAGCTCCAGTTGAGAGTGCCTGCACCAAAATTGTTTTCGGTTAGGGTAAAGATGAGTATTAATCCGATGAAAGAGAAGAGCATACAGGTGGAGGTTATGAAGACGTACTTTAGAGTGGCTCCAATATTTTTGGGCGCATTTAGGATTACTATGAGGACAGCTGAAAACGCGGTTGTTAATTCTGCGAGAATCCAGAAAAGCGCAAGGTTGTCAGCAAAAAACGCGTACGTTATTGCCATTAGGAGCAGGTTGAAGGCGACGTAGAAGAGTTTTAGGCTGCTGCGGTCCATCTCATGAATTTCGATGCTGCCCTCAACGTACCCTCTGGAGTACAGGGCTGCAAGAAGGAAGAGGGTTGCTGAGATTAAGATTTCGTAGATGCTAAGGTGATCGATTAGGAAGTAGCTGCCGCCTAACGAGTAAGATGGAATTGCGGCGTATGCGAGTGCTAAGAATGTGAGGATAAGGTATGCTGAGGGAAGGATTATGGAGAGGGCGTTCATGGTCTTGTGCGACTTAGAAATCATAGTAAGCAACAAAACTCCGACTCCAACAACTCCGTACATAGCTAATATGAGGTTTAGAGATAGCATCATTGTTCTGCCTCCAAATCCTCGAATTCCGATGAAATCTTTTTCTGTGAATCATGAAAGGGATTAAGTCTTGTATGAAATTCTTCGATTGTTGAGTCAATGCCGAAAGCCAAGATAGTCGCAATAAGCGTTAACATAATCAAGTCCACGACGATGAGAACTTCAATCAGCAGGGGAAGCTCAGTTAGGAAAAGGCTAAACAAAACTACTCCGTTTTCCATTGTCAGGTAGCCCACTATGTTGGTTAGTGTTTGTTTCCTTGTGAAGATTACAATCATACCCATGAATACTATTGAGATACCGACTGTGGCGCCTAGAAAGAAGAGACTTGAGTTGAAGCGGTTCAACTCTGACAGCAGACTAGAGAATGAGAAGTATACAAACAGTACGATAACTATACTGGCAAGCAATGCGGTTACAGGGCTGAGGAAATGGAACTTGACATCCCGTTTTATGTTAAGCCGCTTCTGCACGACCCCCATGAAATGAGGAATAATCCACACTTTACTTATCAAAATAATTATTGCAAGGATCAGCAACGTTATGCTGCCTGTTTCGACGAAATACAACAGTGCCATCCCCGCTAACAGCAAAGACTGAAAGGCATAGGTTTTTATGAGGGAGCGGATGTCGCGTTTCATAATTATAACGGCGGCTGTTGCTAAAATCAGGACGATGAGGATTTGTGCGAGGTTTCCGGTTGAAGCGATTATCATGCGAACACCTCAATGATTAGGGTTATAATCGAGAGAAAAAGTGCGACCGCAAACAGCCCTGGCAGGCGGAATAGGCGGGATTTTGCGCATGAGGACTCAAATAACCCAATGATAACAGCGAGCACGACTGCTTTTAGGATAAAGGCGCCAAGCGAAATCAGGATTGCGGGAGCCGAGAAATCTGATGTTAATCCCCATGGAACAAGAATGTTGATGAGAATTCCCATTAGGAGTAGCTGTTTCATGGCGCTCGACATTTCCATCATAGCTAGGTTCTTTCCTGATTGCTCAAGAATCATGGCTTCGTGAATCATTGTTAGTTCGAGGTGGGTTTCTGGGTTATCCACGGGAATTCTGGCGGATTCCACAATTATGACGATGAATATTGAGATTGATATTAGGATTAGAACGGGGTTAACCAGGACGTTTGAGGCTAAGGCTCCTCTGAACATATCGGGCAGGTTTATGGTTTTGAAAGCGAACGCAAGTGCAGCAAAGACGACTATGATAACGGGTTCGATTAGTGCGGATATTGCCATTTCTCGGCTGCTTCCCATGCCGCCAAATGTGCTGCCCGCGTCTAGTCCCGAGAGTGCCATGAAAAACTTTGCCATAGCCAGCAGGTAGAGGAAGAGGATTATGTTTCCCACTAAATCATTGGGTTGCGGTATGACGAGGAGGGGAACGAAAAGGCTTGCGACCAAAAGTGCTGTTATGTTTACAAGTGGTGTAACTCGCATTATCCACGATGAGTTTGTAGAGTATACGGTTTCTTTTTTGAGCAGTTTGGCTAGGTTGCGGTAAGTCTGCAGAATTGGCGGACCTCTTCTTTTCTGGGCATGAGCTTTCACGATTTTTATTAGGCTAATGAAAAGTGGCGAAATTAGAAAAACAAAAAGCATGTTGAGGATGCCGTATGCGATTAGTGTCAAGTAATCCATTAGGCAAACCACCAGATTATCAATAGAAATACAACTATAGTTACAAAGGCGTACGCGATGTGCAAGTCAGCGTCACCCCGCTGGACGTTATTAACTTTTAAGGATATTTTTCTGATAATGGCTGCGGCTGGCAGGTAGATGCGTTCTTCGAAGAAATTTATCAGATGAATTTCTGCATTCCCATCCTTGAAAATTACTTTTTTATCATCGTAGAAGTTTCGTTCGGATTTCTTTTGGGTTCGGAAAATCGATCTTAAGATGGTGACTATTGGTTCGGAGAATCCTGAAGCGGTGTACTCCATCTTCGAGGTTTGGGTTGGGAAACCGCAACCCCATGTTTCAGCGATTCGTTCCCGACGATTAGCAACCTCACGCAAGGCAACGAATGTGAACACGTAGAAGCCTCCTAGAATTGACCCAATGAAGAGCATGTTTGGCAACGGAAACGAGAAACCCAAAACACCGAAAAGCTGCAGAGAGAAAACTCCCAACGCAATACATAAAGCGGCTAAGTATGGCTGGTCCAATAATCATTAGTTTAGGTGATTCCTTAGCCATCTTTGCCTCGTTTGAGCGTGGCAATGCAAGGAAAGTTATCCCAAATGCTTTTACAAAACACGCCGCCGCAAGTGCACTCGTTAGCGCAAACACCGCCAATGAAGCAATCAAAATTACTTCAAGGAATGGGTTAGCTAAAGCGGTAGATTGGAAGAAGGCTTGGAAAATCATGAGTTCGCTTACGAACCCATTAAAAGGTGGCAATGCTGAAATTGAGACGGCGCCGATTAAGAAGAGGATGGCGGTTTTGGGCATGCGTTTGATTAATCCTCCCATTTCCTCGATGTTGCGTGTACCCGTGGCGTTGACTATGCTGCCGCTGGTCATGAAGAGGAGGCTTTTGAAGATAGCGTGGTTTAGGGTGTGGAATAGAGCTCCTGCGAGGGCAAGAAATGCAATAGCTTCTAGTCCAGCGAGCGAGAAAATTATGAATAGTCCGACACCGATTAGGATGATGCCGATGTTTTCGATGCTATGGTAGGCGAGTAAACGTTTGATATCATGCTCTTTTAGCGCATAGATTACACCTAGCACCGCCGACGTTGCACCCGCTGCGAGGATTAGGATGCCCCACCAAGTTTGCATTGGCAAAAGCAGGATAAACCGCACTAAGCCGTAGATGGCGACTTTTAACATCACACCTGACATAAGTGCGGATATGTTGGAGGGGCTTGCGGGATGGGCGTATGGCAGCCACTTGTGGAAGGGTATGATTCCTGCTTTTATCCCGAAGCCCAAGAACAGAAAAACAAATGCAATTGAGGTGATTAATGGGTCTGCCCGTATCTGTCCCATATCGAAGGTGCCGGTCACAACGTAGATGAAGAGGAATGCGAAAAGCAAGAAGAGCGTGCTTAGGTGGGTCATGATGAAGTAGAACATGCCCGCTTTCTGCGTGTCCTTTTTCTCGAACTCGACCATCACAAGTAAAAATGAGGAGAGCGCCATGATTTCCCAGAAAAACAGGAACGAAAACATTGAAAATGATGCGACTACTAGAACCATGGAGACGATAAAGATGTTCATGAAGGACGTAATCAGGTTTTTCCGATCCTCGTGCTCAATGTGCTCAACATAAGAAATCGAATAAATCGCAACTGCAATCGAAACTATCGCTATTAATGCAAGGAAGAATGCCGCTAATCTATCAACTAGGAATGAAAACTGGAACGAGGGCACGATTTGGTAGGCGAAGAGGGAGAAGCTTTTGTTTGAGAGGATTATTTCTAGTGCAAAAGCCAAGATGGCGACACTCGCGACACATGTGATTATCAGAGATGTCTGTCGTGGAGTTTTGCTGTTTGTTAATTTTGAGGCGAAAAGAGGCAAAAGGATTGCGACAAGAAATGAAGCTAATCCTAACGGAAACAAGATTTCGAGCATAAAGTGCCTCTATGGTGAAGAATTAACCGGTGGCACCGTCTGACTGAGCGCCTCGATGAAACCGACTGAAAAAGATAGCCAAATAGTGAGTTTTGGTATTAGTCGGGTTCTCATGTTAAGTCTATCGCCCACCACAACGATACTGAAAAGCTTTTTGGCGGTGAATCGACAGAAAATCAATGGTTGATGAAATGTGCATGTGAACATAATTTTGTAGCGAAAAAGAACAACCGACAATACTGTATCAATACTATTCAGATAAACGATTAGAAGATATACTCCGCAATGAGAAAATGTTTAGTATCAATCAAACAAAAATAAGCCCCAAAAACTCTAATCAATTTGATCATCGGCGTGCCAAGTAGAACAAGCGTAGTTTAGAGCCAATTGGGCACAAACTAAATACTTCGATAGCCATACGTTTTGTCTATGGGTTACCAACCTCGAAAAACATCACCTAAGGGTGCAATTCACGGGTACAAAAAGCCTCTGCGGGAAAGAAGGAAAGATAGAAAACGGGTTCGCAAGGGACTTGTTCAACCGTTACAAGAAGAAAAGCATATTCCATCTGAACGGGAAATTGCTGACGGTACCCTCAAACGACTCCACACCTTAGGCATCCAAAAGTTTGGGTCGTCACCATTCAGCGAACACTTCGACCGATGGCTAATTAACGTAACGTCTGTTCTGGAAGAGTTTGAATCACACCCCGCCATGGGAGTTGACGATGAATATATCCAAGAGCGCTCACAAGCACTCGCCACCATTAAGCAGCAACTGGATAAATTAAGCCGCAATGAATCCACGCTTGAACAAGAACTAAAAAACCTATCTGACCAGAGAACCCGCCTCAAACAAATCAACGCCGAATACGCAACCTCGGCAGGAGTTATTAGAGGTCAACGAAACCGGGAAATCAAACGCCTCAACGCTTCAATTAATCGTCTAAAAAAGGAACAGGACGAAGTTATCCGCATGAAAACCGGATTTTTCCACGGCATCTCCAAAAAAGCTCGGGAACAAAAAGAAGGAACAATAGCGCAAGAATTAAACGATAAGCAAACAGAGCTTGAATTAGTTATGCTGGATTTTAGCGCCAAGCAGAAAGAACTCAAAGAAGAATACGATACAAAAAGGGAGCCCATCCTTGAGGAAATAAAAAAATTTCGCAGAACAATCCAAACCCTCGAGATGGATTGTTCCTTAGAAGAGCGATGGTTTGCCTGTGAAGCCATCATAGACGCCGTAAACTCATTTCTGATGAGAAAACCAACCGCGCCCAAGGAAGATCTGAACTAAAAATCCTCTTTTACTAAGCGATAGAAATACCATTCCTCTAAACATTTAGCTTTTTCTTTTCATAGAATTTCTGCGCTGACTTATTCCATGTAAGAACAGTAAACTCTTCTACCGCATCCTTCTCGTTTAGTTGTAGCTTTTATGAAGTCGAACATTTTTTTGCCCACTCTATTTCGTCTGTACTCTTCAAGGACAAAGATGTCTTCGAGGAAATGCTTGATACTTAGGCTTGTCAGATAAACAGTCTCGACGCAACCTCTGTTTTGCTTCTGCATTAGGCAGAGATAACTTTTCGTACTCAGCAAGTTTTGCGATTAAACCCAGAAAATCATCGAATGTTTCTACATCGACTTTTTCGATAACTAACGAGGATTCTTCTTTGTGCAAGCAAGTTATTTGTTATTTTGAGATCAAGAGTGCTTACTGCAAAGAAATGAATTTTGTTGGTTTAAAGTTCCATCAGATAATTTTTAGGTCCTTTTGGATAAGTTAAAGTTTTAAATAATTACTTACCAAAAACATAACCATGAAGAATTCTGAATGCACAATCTACATCATGTTCAACGACAAGTGGATACAGAAGTTCCGAAAAGAAACAGATGGCTGGAAAGAATACAGCCGAAACGGCACCATTCGCCAATGCACAGCAGAACAATTCATCTCTCATATCCTTCCACCGTTGGCGGGAATAAAAGGACCAAACGTAACGGTCAAGGTCGAATCTGATGAGAAGAGGGAAATTTAGATGAACTTGGAAGTTTATGCTGGAGCGGAGCGGTTGAGCGGTTGTGGTTGTGACTACGCAGTCACAGAGTCTTAAAGGCGCGTCTTTACAAAAATAGATTGGTGTTTTAATTGGAAAAAACAATGATGAAATATCAAGTTTTAATCAAAACGATTTCAGGAAGAGGCGGCGAGTTCTGGGAAGCGTTCCAAAGGATGCCTACCGAACCAATGAAAGGAGTAATGATCGAGTCCTCATGGAGCCTATACGGATACTGGGATTTTGTCATTTTCTTCAAAGCCGACAGCAATGAAAACAGCCTTCACTTCATCGGCGAAGTCTTAAGAGCCATACCGGGCATAGCAGATACCAGCACGTCACCGATGACCATTCTCAAAGAACATAAAATGTAAAAGGCAACAGTTTTCGCTGTTGTTCTTCTTTTCTTTTCTTTTGAATACGAGATACCGTCTGCGTTTCCCTTTTTTCAACCACGTATAAGTAAGAACAGTTTTCTAAACAAAGTTAAGTTGTTTCTTCTAAACCCTGTAAATAAGTAAGTATCCCTGAAAAGGCGAAATGGTAAAAAAACTAACCTTTTAGATTGCTAAAATACTTTTGAGTTTTTTTTAACGCTGCTTCCATTCCTTTTTACCTTTGTTTTTTGTCTGGTTTTCTTTTTTAGTTTCATTCTTTGCTTTGTTTTTTGCCTTGTTTTTTATTTTCATTACCCTCCTCTACTTTATTCACTAATCAATTGTCCGCTCACACTTATTCGGTTTGCCTTTCATGAAGCCAACAAAGTAGGCTTTTTTGGGTTACAGGAGTTTCCGGCAGGAACTATTATAAGAAAAAAGTATTAGGGGCGTGACTTTAAACAAGTAAACCTACGCCGGAATAAGCTATTTTATAAACAGCACATTCTTGAGTTTCTTAAAGTGCTCGTCTCCAGTAACTACATCCGCTTTCTTTGCAATTGCTGTAGCGTAGACGATTGAGTCAGCTAAACCCCACCCATCCACTTCCTTTTTCATCCTAACGTTTAGCCTAGCTGATTCCACCGCAATCGACTCATCAAGAAACGCCAACGAGCTTTTTTCCTTTATGAAGGCTCTTTGCTTTTCTGCCAGTTCTTGACTTTCCACTTTTAGCGTTTTGGCATAGACTTCTGCCAGACAAATAGTTGGTGTTATTTTTTCATCTGAGCTTTCAATCAGAGATTTAATTTGTTCTCCCAGTATTGAACCTGTAAAGTACTCAATCCAAGCGTAGGAGTCGATAACATATTTCATGTGCAGCGGTCCTTGTGGTCTCTTAGGTCGGTAGTGCTAGTTTTTTTCATGGTGCCAAACATGCTTTCGGTTTTTTCAAAATGTTCCAGCAGTATTTTGTTGATTTCGTTGGAGATATTTCTGGCGCCTGCTGTCTCTTTGAGCGTTTGGTAGACGTCATCGCGCAGCGTTATGGTTGTTTTCTTAGACATATACATCACCATAAACATCTATGGCGAAAGCAACATTTTAAGATTGTTACAAAGGCTGAAAAATTAAAGGAAAAGTGGTGGCGGGGGTGGGACTTGAACCCACGAAGGCCTGCGCCAGAGGATCTTAAGTCCTCCTCCATATCTTAGGTGTAAATTGTTTATCTGGCCACCTATTTAGACCTGGCTCGGATACCCCGCCACCAGCACCGATACAGTCAACATTGTATTGTTTAAGTTTTTTGTATTCGGGTTAGATGATTCTTTGCTATCTGAAACGTTTGTTCAGCACTTTGCGTTCAGCTTCCAAAACCAACTCATAGAATTTATCGGAGAGATTTGGCTCCTTCTCCAGAACCGCTCGGACATCAGCTGCTGAAACCCGCCTAGCACTTAACGCCACAGCAGCTGGTTTACCGTACTTTTCGATTAAATCTGCGGTCTGTTTAGCATGTACCTTCATTTTTTCCTCGTCTTTCCCAAGCTTTTCGCCCCGCTTTTCAATCAATGGCAAAGCCTTCTCTTCCTCAATCTTCAGCATGCCAATCGCAAAAGATCCGCAGCGTGGACATTTGGGTTTATCTGGGAGGTCTTTGATGCGTATCGATTCCATGTAGTCCCAGCAAGCTGTGCAGACAAAGTTGCCGGTCTCGTTTAACAGCCTAGCTTTAGCAGATTCAACAAGTACCGCCCTCATCTGTTCAGGCGGAATAAGATCGGTTTTCATGCTGACCCGTTCAATGCCCACTCGGGCTACTGGCGTCGCATTTCCGCCCGTCTCAACCACTTGCAACCGAACCAAGCCATCTCGCAGTCGACCCAGGACCATAACGAGCCCGTCTCCATCGATGTCTTTAGAGAAAACTTCCTTAAGTCCTTCTTCGTAAATTGGTGTGCCTTCAAAACTGGTTATCAGCTTTTGTATGCTTACGCTTCCAAAATCAGCCCATTTCTTGAGTGCTCCAAAACGGCGGGCCACCTGAATCACACGCCGTTTAAACAGCCCAGTCTTAATTGTTGACTGTGTTAATGTGTTTCTGATGGCTTGTTCGCTCATGCATTGGATCTCTTTTAGTACTTCAACAAGGCGTTCAGCAGTCATAGAACCCATGGTTTGCACAAAAATGCGGTAAGGGTCATGTTGAACAACTATGCCTCGTCCAAGTTTGTCTGATAATACTTGCCCTAAAAACTGAGCAAAAGCTCGATTCGTAAGTGAACCAAAATTGGTGTGAAGGATTACGAATTCAGTCCAATCCTCGACTACAACCCGTTCAGGAGTGGGAACTGGAAAGCCGCTGTGCACTTGCTCGAGTGTTTCTTCCAAAGCGTGGCGAATCGTCTCGCAATCGGCTGGATAACGTTCCGATAGCAAAGCGCTAATTTGCTCGCCAGAATACCCACTTTGGCTTTTCTCTTCTGCAAACCCGCGGATTTCAGCGAGTTCCTGGGCTATCTCGTAGGGAACGGGGATTTCTTCTCCTATCCAACTGGGTATGGAGCCTGTTGGGTCGTCGACTGGGCGAACGTAGACTTTTTCTTCGGTGGCGTGGATGATTTGCCATGGGCTTCCTCGAATGATGAATTTTGTGCCCGGCTTACCGTACTCTGCCATGAAGGCTTCATCTAAAACGCCGATAGATGTGTCGGTTGATTCGTCGATAACGAGGAACTGTTTCTCCTCGGGAATCATGGATAAATTATCAAAATAGTATTCAAACAGTGCCTTGGTGCGCTGTGGTCTTAACACTACCTGATCCTCAAAAGATGCCCAAGCTAATCGGGGAAAACGATTATGCATGTACTTGAGGATTTTCTCGACATCGGGTATCGTTAGGTTTTCGAAAGGTGCGGCATTTTTGCATATGCCTAAAATCTCGTTAAAAGCCAAGCGACGGTTTTTTAGCAGTAACCCAGCGATTTGATGTGCCAAAACATCGTAGGGCTTGTCGGGTATCGAAAGGGGCTCCAACTCTTCGCATAGAGCCCGCCTTGCGATGACCATCGCTTCGAGCGTGTCGTCGGAGTCCATACCGATAATTATACCTTCAGACAAGTTCCCATATGTGTGTCCTGCTCTGCCAACCCGCTGGATTAAACGTGAAACTTGTCGTGGACTCATATATTGTATGACTAAGTCGATGTGACCGACATCTATGCCCAATTCTAGGCTGCTGGTGGCAATTAGCCCTTTTAGAGCACCTTTTTTGAGTCCTGTTTCAGCTGCGATGCGGGAAGGCTTAGTTAGAGAGCCATGATGGATTGAAATTGGAAAATCGGCATCCCAGACTTTGAAGCGTGAAGCCAAAACTTCTGAAACCGAACGGGTGTTAGTAAATAGTAGCACGGATTTGCGTTTGGTCATATAGTCGCGGATAATTCGCAGTCTCGCAGCTACTTCGGGGTGGGTGTAGATTTTTGAAGCGAATTGGGCGTCTTGTTCGGTTGGTTTGGGGTAGATAACGTGTAGCTTCACCATTTTGGCGACGGGTACGCGGATAATTTCTACGGGGCGTTTGTCGCCGACAAGAAATTGGGCAACTTTGTCGGGGCTGCCAACTGTGGCGGATAACCCAATCATTTGGAAATCCTTGCCGATTAAATCGCGAATACGCTCCAGCGCTAGCGACAGCTGGCTGCCTCGTTTGCTGTCCGCTAACTCATGTACCTCGTCGATAACTATCCATTTGAGGCTCTGCAGGCTCTGGCGTAGCAGCCACCCTGTGAGAATGGCTTGGAGGGTTTCAGGTGTGGTAATTAGGATGTCGGGTGGACATCGGGATTGACGGGTGCGTTCTTTGGTTTCAGTGTCACCATGCCTAACTGCCAACTTGATGTCAAGGTTGTTACACCACCATTGCAACCGCTCAAGCAAGTCGCGGTTAAGGGCCCGAAGCGGCGTAATGTACAATACTTTAATCCCTGGAGTTTTAGGCAACTGCAAAAGCATACTCATAATCGGCAGAAAAGCGGCTTCGGTTTTGCCTGTGGCCGTTGGCGAGATTAAGAGGACGTTTTTGCCTTCGAGGATTTTGGGAATGGTTTTTTCTTGGGGGTCAGTGGGTTTTAGGAATCCTTTCTGTTCAATTAGCCTTCGAAGTGGCTTTACGAGCGTTTCAAAAGCGTTTTCAGAAGTAGTTTGCAATATAATTTGACCCGACTGTTAAGAAGATAAGCTTTATTTCAGCTATAAAAGAAGTTGGGCGAGAAAATCGATGTTTGGCAGGGGTTTTAGGCATTTTTCTGGTTGGTTTGTGATTTATTGGTATTGTTTTAGGCGAATACCTAAGCGTTTGAATGGTTGTTTGAACCCTTCAGTTACTTTGCATCCATGCCATTGACATGAAGATGTTTAATTTTAATGTTGAAAAGAAAAATATCTATGGGAAAGCTACGGAAAGTTTTTTATCCTATCAGCCTAAAGCATGGAAGCAACAACATTGGAGGATAAATTAAATGGCTAAATGTCCAAAATGCGGAACCGAAGTAGCAAAGCCAAAGAAAACCTGGAAAATGGCAGGCCGACCAGATAAAGCTGGCAAACGCATGCAACTAGAAATCGGACTCTACGAATGCCCAAAATGTGGCAACGTATTCCGCGAAGTATTAAGCAAACAAAAAATTTAACCTACAACCTAAACGAGCAGTCGCAAGTTTGCACTCTCATTTTTTCTTTTTTTTGTTAAGCGGTAGTTTACTTCGGTTGGATTACTTTATTTATGAGGGGTAATTCTTGAGTTTTGTCTGTAATTGTTGCGTTTATAATTTTGCTTGTAGTTATCGAGTTTGTGCTGCCTTTGGTTAAGGAAAGGAAGAAAAAGAAAACTGGACAACAGAACAAATAAAACAGGGCAGCTGTAGATGTGTTTATAAAGATAGCCTTTGATAAATGAACATTCAGGAAAGGCGATATGCATGAGGGAAAGGTTTGCCAAAAACTAAAGCAACATTAAGCATCGAAAACGTGGTCGCTTCTGCAACGCTCAACCAGAAAGTCGATTTAAACGCAGTCGTCAAAGGCTACCCAGGCGTCGAATATCGCCCCGAACAGTTCCCAGGCTTAGTTTTTCGTTTAAAACGCCCAAAAACTGCAACTTTGATTTTCAGTTCAGGAAAAATGGTCTGCACAGGCGCCAAGTCTGAGAAGGAAGCGCGTCGAGCCGTCATGAAAGTTGTGAAGGAACTCAAGAAGGGCGGCATCATAATCATCAGCAAACCTGAAATGAAAATCCAGAACATCGTGGCTTCAGGCATCTTGGGAGGCATGATTGACCTTGAAAAAGCCGCATACACTCTCGATCACGCCATGTACGAGCCTGAACAGTTTCCAGGTTTAATCTATCGTATGGCAGAACCCAAGGTCGTCATTCTACTCTTCGCCAGCGGCAAACTCGTATGTACTGGAGGCAAAAAAGAACAAGACGTCTATGACTCCGTGGATAAATTGCATGCGCTACTCGAAGAAACCAGCCTAATCTACTACGAATAAACCCCAATTTAATGCTTCTTTACTTGTTTAAGAATTGTTTTTAGGTTTTCTTCGTCGATTGCACCCATTTCATAGAGAGTATTCGCGATTTCACTTATCTTAAGCAATGCATGAAGTTTTATGCCGTTCTTCTCAAGCAGCTGTTTTCCGCCTTCTTCACGATCAAGAAAAACCACTGCTTCCGACACAACTCCACCTTCAGCTCTCACCGCTTCAGCAGCCGTCTTTAACGTTAAGCCGGTGGTAAGCAAATCATCAATCAACAAAACTTTGTCGCCTGAAACCAAGATGCCTTCGACTCTGCGTTCTCTACCAGCCAAGTGTTGATCTTTTCGCACGTATAGGAAGGGTTTTTTGAGGTTGTAAGCGATTTGGGAGGCGAAGGGGATTCCCGCTAAGGGTATGGCGGCAACGCGGTCGAAGTTTTTAACTCCGATTTCGCTATTGATGTATTGGGCGTAGGATTCGCAGATTTCTCGGAAAGCGTCGGGGAAACTGGGGATAACTCTTAGGTCAACGTAGTAGGGGCTTGCTTTTCCGCTGGTTAGTTTGAAGACTCCAAATTTTATGGCGTCGAGTTTGAAAAGAATGTTCGCCATCTTTTCTTTCGGGGCTAAACCTTTACTTTCACTTTTCATTCTTTCACGTCCTCTTAGAAACCTGATAAATCTTGTTCTGTTGGGGAATCAAGCATGCAGTCCTTGGCAACTCTTTTTTTAAAAGTTCTTCAAACTCCTTTTGGCTTGCAACCGTCGCGGTGTGGTATGGAACGGCAATTTGTGGTTTGGTTAACCAAGCAATTTGAAAACCTGATTGCGGCGAAGCGCCTGGAGCAATGCCAACAGTGCAGAAGACCAAGTCAAAGTTTTCTTTCTGCGACATCTTAGCGAGTTCGGGGAAAGGTAAACTATCCGCTGTGTGGTAGACTTTTACATTGTCCTCGCTGGTAATAATGTATGTTACTGGGGCTTGAGCTGGGTGATTACTTTTTTCCGCTTTTACTGAGACTTCTCCAACTTTGATTTCCATGCCAGGCTTGATTTCTATAAGTTTGTCGTTTGGAAGGGCGAGTTTGAGTTTTTTGGTTGAGGCAGCGTCGGCGATTACTGTGCAGCCTGTTGCTTTCTGGATATCTGCGACTAAAGGTGGGTCAAGGTGGTCGTAATGTTCATGGGTGATTAAGATGGCGTCGACGTTGTGGAGGTTTTTAGCTTTCACATCTACAGGATCTATTGCAAACGTTTTGGTCGGGGTTTTCAGAAGAATTCCGGCGTAGTTGTTGAGCCACATGAAGAATATGCTGTTTTTCTCAGGCGTTTTCTGGATGGACAAATTTGATTCCTCAAGAACTAGTATGAGAGATGTGTTTTAAAGAAGTTATGCATTCAAACGCGAGTACAATTATGCTTGATAAAAGCTATCTCAGTTATGGGTAAGAATTTTTTCTGTAGTGGGTGAACTTTACAATCCAGGATTAAATCTGATTGTTGTTGCAACCCGGTGTGGGCAGAATGCAGTTGCATCAGCAGCAACTTCTACGCACTGTGCATTCAACTCTGGAAGTTAGAAGTTTAGGCTTTGAATCTTTGAAAGATGCAATAATCGGCGTGCAAAATCCCCGATGCGTCGGATAACAAGTTTTGTTTGGCGCCAGGAAGGATCCACCACGCCGATGTAGAAATTTGGATTAGCCAACCCATAGTTGAGCAGTAGGCCTGAGGTTGTGTGGTTTTGTCATTTTGTCGACTCCAACGAGCCGCAGTAAACTGATTCTTGTAGAAAAGGTCGATGAGTTCTTTTTGGTAGTCAGTTGGCTCAACACCTAACACCTGACGAAAAAACTCAAGCGGATTAGTCTTTAGAGACTCAACCTTGCTCAGCCTCTCAGACTCAATTGACAAAGCTTCTAAACGCAGCCGAGCCCGCTCCTCGAAAAATCTATTTGGGCGAAACGCCCTGGGTTTTCTTTGAAAGTTCCGCATATTTCTTCCTTAGCTCGACCAATTCTGCTTCAAGCCCTCGATAATCCATGTAATCCGCTAAAAGTTCCTTGTAGACTTTGACGCCTAAAATCATGTTCCGCAATCGCAAAATATCGCTTTTTTCCAAACCCGGCTTTTCCAAGACAGCCAAAGCAGCTGATAACTTCGTTAGCGTTTCTTCTATACTTGGTAGCTCTTCAGGCAACTCAAGCTTTGAAGAAGAAGAAGAGTGGTGCAGGGCATCTTCTTCTTCTTTCAATAAGCCAAGATCAAGCAGTTTTTGGTGGATAGCGTTCTCGCTATATTTGCCTTCGAAAACTGAAAGCGAGTACTCTTAGGTCTGTGGTTCCCGATTTGAAACAGCTGGTTAGTCTCTGTTCATCTTCAGTTGGCCATGGTTTGCTTTTTACCAATCTAAAGCCTCCAAATCTGCACTAAAAAATATAATGCGTTGTTTTTGAATTATCATTTTACCGTTTTGCCTCCAAAAACCGACTGGCCATTGGCATACTCAAAACTGTTCTGAGCTAAGATTTATTATGTGTTTTCGGCGCCCAAACATTCCGACAAACACACCCCAACTTCGTACCGGAACATCGATGATTCCGTCTTTGGTGCTGGTTTTTCCTATTCTAGCGGCGGTCCACATGCAACTAAGTCGCCAGGGCTACAACGCGCCAGCTAGCTTTCAAGAGAAGGTTTAGTCACTTTTTTTCAACCTAACTTTTTTCAAGCTTCAACACCTATAACAGACCTATTATCAGGTTATAATTGCGATTAGACTGCATTTTAGGCATTTTACGCCCGGATGGCAACGATAAGAAGCTAAGACAATTGAGCAAAGTTAATTGAACTAAGCTTCATCAGACAAGTTAGCCAAACAAAGGAAATAAAACCTAATCCTCAATCAGACAGAAACCTTGACAAGCCCCAGACAGGAAAGTTTGACAAAAAAACACTTAAGCAAACTTAACCTCATAATATTACAGGAATGTCAAATTCCAGGTGCCTAAAATGAAGCTTATGCCTCTGGTGATGGCGCTATTGATTCTATCCATTACTTTAATTATATGCCAAGTAGGTGAGGTGTCAGCAGAAACAGACGCAAACGCATCAGCTTTGATAAGCCATTTTAACACAAATATCACTTATGCCAATGCATCGACAAACTTTGTTTTTGCTGAAGTTGACATCAACTTGACTCGAATCCCAGACCAAAGTATACCAGTCGATGGTGTAACAGACTTCTACAAGGTTGAACTAATCTCAAACAGCAGAGTTATAGGCTCAAACATAAGAGGATGCACAATTGGCGCGGGTCTATCTATGGGCAATTTGATGGGACTAAGTATGACTTACGGACACATAGGCACTTCCGCCATAAAAGGCAACCAGACCATGGCAAAATGGGATATCTGGTATGACCCAACCAATCCAACATTCGTAGAACCCCTAACTATTCGCTTGAGCACAGTGGGATGGGCTATTGTTAACGACAATGATACATCCATTGATCTCAATCTAAATTCAAATCAAGAGGTCCAAGAGATTCACCTGACGAAGAGCGATAACTCATATACTTACGGCAAACCTACCCAAAATGACATCTTGACTTCAGTTACTCCTACCCCTCCTACTTCTCCATCTACGTCTACTATAGAAACTGAATCTTTTCCTGCTACAACTGTAGCCACTTTCTCCTTAGTAATTGTGCTCGCAATAATTGCTGGTTTGCTGGTTTTGTTTAGAAGAAAGGGGAAGCTATGAAGAGAAGATATGCGGTATTTGCTGTAGTGTTTGTTGTCTCAATGTTAATTGGGATACAAGCAGTTGAGTTAGCAAATGCTAATCCTACTTGGGGAAAACCCGCAACTCCGATACCCCCCATCACAGACCCACCCCAAGTAATCATAAACTCCCCAACCCCAACTGAATACAATAATCCAGTTCTATTGAACATAACAATAATTCAACCAGACTCATGGTTAACTAATCATACCTTTGTTCTGCCAAACTCTTTTGTGGATAATTCTGACAGCGTAGTTGTTGGACAAAATACGTTAAGATCAGTAACCTGTATTATTGATGGTCAATCAATCATCCTTTGGAAAGGCACATATGTCGGTTTTGGAGTCACCTATTATTTACCTAGAATAACACAGTTTTCTGCAATTATGAATGTAAGCAAGGGACAACATAACCTGCAAGTTAATGTGCTTGCACAGTCAGAGTGGGTTACAGAAGGTATTATCCCCTTCGCCGAAAAGACTTATTTAATTTCAGCTAACCAAAGTACAACATTTAGAGTTGAAGACGGTTCAGATTCTCCAATGATAGATTTTATAAGAAGTTCCTATGTAATTTGGCAATCATCCTCTGACTCAATGCCTTCACCCACTTCAGCTCCTCAATCTCTAAATCCTTCCCAAGATCCTACAACTAATCCAACCAGCAATTCCAATCTCATCCCGTCACCTACACAAACAATTTCTCCTACCCCAGGCCCAACCCCTACAGCTAGCCACAGTATGCCTACAATTAACACAGGTTCCACATTGCCTGTTGAGTTGAATTCCTCCATAGTCTATATCGTACTGGCTATCGTAATTGTAATAGTGGCTGTTGCTTCAATCTTATTGGTTTACTTTAAGAAGCGTGAAGGTCGCAACAAGTGAAGCGGGAATCGCTGGCGATAATCCTCTTCTTTGCAATCTCAGTTGTCGCAATCAGCCAATTTGAAAATTCTTTTTTTGCCTCGGCCAACTGGGAAGGAGCCAGTTACCTTAACATAGAAATCTCTCCTCAAAGCGTTGGAGCAAACCCACCAACAATCACATTTCTATCTCCAGAGAACAATAAAACCTATGGAAGCAACTTAACACTGCACTGCAACATAAGCGTTGGAGATGTTACCCTAAGAAACATGTCTTGCAGCATAGAAAACCTCTATTATCAAGCGGATTGGGAAAACAACCAGACAAAAGTCGTACGGCTACAGTTGAACCAGGACGGCCGTAATTGGGATACAATAATAACAGGCACCGTAAACTCAAACTTAACAGAGTTCTCAACTGACCTAAAAGTCCCTACTGAAGGGAAACATAACATAACCTTCTGGGCAGCTGAAAGTGGCAACTACCAAGTGAACGTAGGAAAACGATTCCCAGCCCTTGAAGGGATAAACATCTACACGTTTCATATGAATAGTTCCAAAACTGTCACCTTTACGGTTGACAACTCTTCGTCAAAAACTGGTCTAACTCTTACTCCAAGTCCAACCCCAAATAATACTGCCTTGATGCCAACCGTTAATACCGGTCCACAGATAGATTTGGCTATGAGTTCTATTCTATATATCGTTGGAATAGTTGCTGTCATAATTGTACTCATTGTGGGCTTACTGGTTTACTTCAAGAAAGCTTCAACCAAACGAAGAAAAATTATTATTGCTTGCATAGTTATAGTAGTGCTTACAGCATCATTAGTTGGGGCATTAACCTTTTATCAGCAGTTAACACCCACACCAAGTGCTGATGCAATAAAAGTATCAGGGCTTGCATCCAGTAGTGCTCTATCCCAACCATTCCCAACAAGCCTACAAAGAATAGAATTTGCAGACAGTCAAACAGGCACTGTGACTACTTTTAACTTTCCTTTTCCTCAACAAAGCAACAATCCCACAGGAAATTACTCCGTTTACCTAAAAAATGAGCATACCTACAACGTATTCATAAGTTACTATCACGGAATCTCGCCCCATATGAAAGAAGAAAAGGACTACTTTACGGCTTTTACAGTTCATGCCTCCAATGGAGAAAAAGCAATTTCCAAAGACTTTTCATAATTTAAGCTTCTGAAGACCTTTTGCACGATTGGGCATATTCACCTTTCTGCGTGAGCGACGACCCCAGACAGCGCAATCTCACAAATTAGACGTGTACGCGACCGACTGCGGTACATTGAAAATACAGCAAGCGGAAATGTTGAACCGAAGTCTTAGGTTATGGTAAAGAAGCCCTCATCGAACCAGCCCCAGAACTCAGAAAGCGGAACTTTATGTGAAACTTCATAAGGCAACAGCAACCAATAGCCAACAATAGAGATGAGAGACGTAGTGTTCTCTTGGGGGAACAGGTCGTTCTTTGGGAAGAGCTAAAAGAAACTTTTCAAGTATGTTTGCTGAGCAGAAATGAACAGAACTCAGAAAACTTTAGTTATAGTAATAGTCTTGGCGATAGTTATAGTTGCCATGGGTTTTGTTATTAATCTTAGGGCTTTTACAACTCACCCGTCTTCTGTTTCTTCCTCCCAGCTCACACCAACGCCAACATCGACGCCTCAAACAAATAACATAACGGTGTCAGGCTCAATCATTGTCCATGGCTTACCTATTCCACCAACAGAAGTCGAATTCACCGCAGAAACCCAGCAAGTCTACAAAGCACCGATAGTAAACAATGCCTATACTATATTCCTTCCAAGCAATCAAACATACGGAATAGAGGGCGATTGGAATGGTAGAACATTCAATGCTACAGGTTTACCTATGGGTGCCATAGGTATGCGATGTGACAATGGTACGTGGGTTTTAAACTTACACAATGCCCCCAGTTCAATCACACAAAATCTTCAGGTTGGTATGACACCTGGCGAACCAACACTAACGCCTCCAGCAATACCATAAAATTCCGTTTTTGGTGGCTGTTTAGGTAATGAAAAGTGATATCCCATCGTTTGATTATCCTAATTCCAACATTTTTTTCTGGTTTGGCAAATGATAAAAGCATAATCAAACAATGATCTATGGGATTGCCATGGCAACAAGGACCTTAAATGCTAACTTTTATGCACTCATTCTCATAACCCCGATTTTCTTAGGAAGCCTTCTATTGCTAATCGACATACCAATTTTCAACTATGTTAGTCCATTATCTTTGTTCTTGGCAGTTTTTGGGTTATGCGTAGGATTGGTCTTTGGGATTGCGACAGGGTTATGGTATACTGGAGAACAACTCAGAATCTTATCTGTCAATAACGAATTCAAAGGCATTGGTTCTAAAAAAATTAGAGTAGCGATAGCTTTTGGATTTGCAATATTTCTCGGCTTCTCATTTTTTACACTTTATTTTGACGTGCGGTTCGTAATGCCAAGTTTTATTTTGTTTGTTATTTCAGCGACCTTTGCCTTACCTATTGCAAGATTGATTATGGTGCGGTCTTGGGAGAAAAAGGAAATGAAAATAGTCATGCAAGAATGGAACAAATTTTTTGTCATCCCCAATCCACCGCCACCACAATAGTCCCGCACGCTGACTTAAGTCATCGCTGCAACATTTGCCGTGCGATTGTTAAGCTATTTAGAAAGCGTAAATCTAAGCAATGGCGCATTGGGTCCTAAAAAAATCTTTTAAGCAGGTTCAAAACAATAAGGCAATGTGGTGCAACTATGGCTAAACAGTTACAACTAATAGTCTTTGTTAATGCTTTGCTTGTTTTTCTGTTTGTGCTTTACAATTGGGTTGAATATTCACTGATAAACTCAGCCGCCTCACGCTTAGATAGTATACGTGCCTTCTTTCCATCGTATATTCAATATTCTGGTGGTGGTACTGAAACGCAACCTGGAATGTTTGTTGATTTTTACCCTAATTTTACTCTGCTAATATTCTTACTTGCGACATTCGTAAACTTGTACTTCATTATCAAACTCCAAAGAAGTAAAGAGACAAAACAGAGCCCTTCTTAGGTTGACTAGAAAGAGCGATAATTTAACCAATAAAGGCACCCACCAAAACATCGTTTAACTTTGCAAATAGGCAAGAGCTATAATTTAATAAGCAAGGAAAAACCAAGTCAACTTTAACTTAGCAATCGAAGCAGTTTTACTGGAAGATTTTTATCGCCAACTTCTTCCTATTATTAAGTATGAGTAAAATGGGCAAAGGTTTGGTCATATCTCTTATTGTTGTTATGGCTATCTCAAACTCAAGTTTTCTGACGATTAAGCCTGCAATAGCTCAAAACAATACTCCATCTATTTCCATTGTGTATCCTACAAACGGAACTACTGTTAACGCTGACATGGGAACAGTCGGTATTCGATGGCAATACTCTGCGAACAGTACTTTTTCATGGGTAGGATACAACCTAAATGGCGATGGAAACGTAACTGTGACTGGAAAAGACTATTTGTTCGATATTGAGAATGATGGCGATTATACCTTCACCCTATACGCTAACGATACAGCGGGTAACTGGGCTCCCCCACAAACAGTCACCTACCTTGTCCACGTCATTGGAGACGCACTTCCAATAAACATGACAGCCGTTATAGCCGATATTGCTTTAACATTAGCTGTTATAATCTCACTTGCCCTCGCACTAATTGTGGGTTACAGAAGGCACCGAAAACCAGTTAAGACTAACTAAATTAATTCTTGCTCAAGACCTTTTTATCCCTACTCATCATGTGTGTCTTGCAAATATTTTAAATACCAGTAAATACCATACTATTTACAGAGCATTATGGCCCCAAATTGCTCAGTTTCTTCACCGCTTAGTCAAAGCCAAAAAGACATTTGGTCACTAATCAGCAAAGGCTTCTCAGTCATCCAAAATCGCCGACAAACTCAAAACCACCCGCCAATACGTCAACCAAACACGACTAATGGCAGAAGCCAAACTCTCCACCACACTTCTCGACGTAGCCCAAGTCAACGACCTCCAAGTCACCAAACTCTACCCCAAACAAGCCATACTCCTAGGCTACCACCCAGCACTGAAAAAGAAAGCAATCATAACCTACACCACCAACCACGGACTCAAAGTCTGGTACTGGCACGACAACCCCGAAGAAGTCACCGACACAGCCTTCCTAAACCAAACACGACAATACCTAATCGACATCGCCAAAGAAAGAGGAATAGAAATCGAAAACGCGTCAAACATTCATCCAGCCAAGTTGGCGCACTTGATTTTCACTAAACTTATTCCAGAGTTGAAAACATGAACGTGAAAAAAAATTTGGAAAATCGAATTAGGGGCTGGTTTCCACAAGAGCCACACATGATTAGCACGAAAGTTAAAGTAAACTACGAAAATAGACAGCAGCCTCTAATAATTCCGCCCGAATACCACGTAAACGCAACGAAAGCTACTGGGGTGTTTGCGATTTTCTGGATAATCCCTGTCGGGTTTATCACTTTCACTATTCTTAACCTTGAAAGATACCCTGTTTCAGCTTTGCAAGTTGTGACTTGGATAATTGCTGGGTTAATATTTGGCACCATTTCAAATGCTCTGTTTACTCAAAATCAGTTAAGTCGGCTTTCAAAAGACTGCCAAGCCCAAGGAAATGGAAAAGATGCACCTTTGCTCATTATTCCAATTGTTTTGTTCTTAGTTTTGGGTGGTTTTGTTAGCTGGTCTATCGGCTCAGCGTTACAAGGGATTTTGATTTCGGAATATGCTTGGGGAATTTCCTTTGCGATGACGAGAAGTATCATGTTTATCACTTTTGAAAAGAAGGAAGGTATGCGTATAATGCAAAGTTGGTCCGGAAGTGGTGGATTTGTTCTTATTCCAAAACCACCAAGCGGGAGGTTAACCATTCGGAAACAGCTGCCACGCAGAAGTTATCAAGTTTAACTGGGTCTGAGTTGAAAACATGAATGTTCGAAAAAGTTTAGCTTCACGAATTAGAGGCTGGTTTCCAAAAGAGCCGATGATTCCTAAGTCATCTGCTAAAATTGAAGTATAGTCAAGATTCAATTTTAATCCAGCAATCCCGATACCACCCTTTCTGTAAATTTAACAACTCAAGATCAAAGTTACCGGCCCGTTCTTGGGGATCCTCTTGTTAAGGTATATGAGCGAAGTAATATTTCGAGCCGCACCTCCGATGGCTCGGGAGGCTGGTCGGTTACACAAAATGGAACTTACATCTTGAATCTCCACTATAACTACAATGAAACGATTCATGTTAACGAAAACATAGGCAAGTACTGGTCAACAATTGAGCCAGTACCGACAACAGTCTACACGCCTTTACTCGCTGATTACATGGCTCCAATCTTGATTATTTCGCTAGCATTATTGATTGTAAGTGTATCTATTCCGATTCTGCAGTTGCTTAAGACAAAATCCTTGAAAAATGAACATTACAACGAGTTTGCAACCCCACCACCCCCACCTCCGGAGATGTAAACATGAACGTGAAAAGAGGTTTAGAAAATCGCATCCGCGATTGGTTTCCGCAGGAGCCCATCTTGATTAGCATGCGAAAAGTTAAAGTAAACTGCGAAATCAAACAGCCGCCCCCCATAATTCCGTCAGGATACACTTTAAGCACAACGAAAATGCTTGGGGCGTTAACAATTTTCTGGATAATCGTTTATGGGTTTTTGTTTTTTAATACTCTTAACCTTGCAAGAGTTCCCTGTTTCAACATTCCAAGCTGTGGCTTGGATAATTGCCGGTTTAGCAGTTGGCGCAATTACAGGCACAATCTTAGCTAAAAACCAGCTGCGCCGGCTTTCAAAAGACTATCAATTTTCTACAACTGGAAAAGACATTGTTTTGATTGTAGTTCCTATAGTTTTGTTCTTTATTTTTAGTTCTATTTTAGGCTGGTCAACGATTTTGTTTTCGATTTATTCTTTGGGAGTTTCCATTCAAATAACAAGATGGATCGTGTTCTTCAATTTTGAAAAAAAGGAAAACATGCGTTTAATGCAAAGCTGGTGGGGGATGGAAATTTTTCTTATTCCAAGAGCACCGCAAAGCAATGTTAACCAAACAGAAACGAATGCCAAAAATAATCTCGGAAATCGAGTAAGAGGTTGGCTACCACAAGAACCCACGTTTCCTAAGGCACCAGGTAAAATAGATTTTCAAACAAATCAGCAAAAATTGCCACTCAGTCAAAAGACAGACAGAACTGGTTGGGCTTTAGTTTTTCTTGCATTATTCCTTATCTTTGTTCCTGTAGTTTATTCCATTCTTACTTTTCCTGGCGGATATTCTATTTGGGTTAGATACATTAGGAGTTTTAGGCACTTCATTAGTTCTTGTATTCGTTTTACCAGTACGTAGACTCAACCGCAATAAACACAAGAATGCGAATTAACCTTGATTCTAAGCACTCTTTATTTTTTAGTCTCAACTTTGATAAGGCTTAATAGTTTCTTGTGCCGACTACATGAATTAATCAGTGACTTGGCATGGTTGATGTTTGGCTTCCCTACGGAAAAACCGACGTATGCGTCCGAGTTCCAGCCCGAAACCTTTTGGGCACGATTGAACCTAAAGAGCAGCCAGCTGTGGCTGATGCGAAGGCAGAGGTTGAACGGGCGCTAAAGGAACCTATCGGCTCTAAACGATTAAGCGAGATTGTTAAGCCAGAATGCAAAGTCGCCATCGTCGTTGATGTTGCAACCCGCAAAACGCCAGGCGAAATCCTGCTGTTACCTCTCCTCGCTGAGCTCAATGGGGCAGGGGTTAAAGATGAGAACGTCACGGTTGTTTTTGGCTGCGGAACCTACCCAGCTGTGAAGCCTGAAGAAGCTGTCAAACTAATTGGTGAAGAAGCCCTCAAACGAGTAAAAACGGTAAGTCACGATTGTCGAGCACCCGATTTGGTAAACGTTGGCACGACTAAAACCCATGGCAACAAGGTGCTTGTAAACCGAATATTCATGGAATCGGATGTTGAAGGTGCTTTTGGGCGATGTTGACCTTAACTATTATGCGGGTTATGGCGGGGGAAGGAAGGGTGTTTTGCCTGGGATTTGCGGGGAGGAAACCATTAAGCAGAACCATGGCATGCTTGTGAGCGCTAATGCGAGATCGGGTAACCTTGTGGATAATCCTGTTCATGTAGATATGACTGAAGCAGCAAGGCTTGCTAAGGTAGATTTTATAGTTAACGTCGTTGCAAATCGAAAAGGCGAAGTTGTGAAAGTTTTCGCTGGCGATTTGGAGGCGGCGTTTCTGGAAGCGGTGAAACTCTACGAGGACATGTACAGTATAACTGTGGATCGACGAGGAGACATCATCGTAGTGAGCGCAGGTGGGTATCCGGCGGACGTTAGCCTCTATGAAGCTTACAAGGGCTTAGACAACGCTTTAGACGCTGTCAAACGTGGCGGAGTCATGATTCTAGTTGCAGAATGCACCGAGGGACATGGCAACCAAGTCTTCTATGACTGGATGATGCGGTTAGCAGACATCAAGAACGTGGAACGAGAAATAAAACGCAACTTTGTCCTCGGCGGATACAAAACATATTACCTGCTAAAAGCTTTGCAGAATCATCAGATAATTCTGGTTTCTTCTCTACCAGAGTACTATGCCAGCAGCGTTTTCAAGCTCAAGACCGCACGCGCCGTCAACGACGCCCTCACAGAAGCCTTCAAGATTGCGGGTTCAGCATCCAGAGTTTGGGCACTGCCCTATGGAAATGTAACGTTGCCGGTGTACAAGGCTCCAGAAGAAACAAAAACCTAACCCAACTCCCAAATGGAGCGAGCGGTTAAGCCTTAAAGCGTAACCTTTAAGTCTCAAACTGAAATTTGGTTAGGCAAGGCGAAAGAATGCAACAACCCTTCACGCTGCGAAAATTCGTTCCCGACGATTTACAATCTGTTATGCAAATCAACCGCGTGTGCCTCCCAGAAAACTACACCGACTTCTTCTTCACGGATCTACATCAAAGATTCCCAGAAACCTTCATTGTAGCGGAAGAAGACGGAAAAATCGGTGGGTACATAATGTGCCGTATTGAGGTTGGATTGTCAAATTTTGGTTTAGGCGGTTTAATTCGGAAGGGACATGTGGTTTCTATTGCCGTGATGCCGCAGAGCAGACGCAAAGGCATGGCTTCAGCTTTAATCACAAGGGCAGTAGAGGGCATGGGATACTACAAGGCAAAACAATGCTTCCTTGAGGTACGCGTAACCAACGAAGCAGGCATAACGCTCTACAAGAAACTGGGCTTCGAAATTACAAGAACTATCAACGGCTACTATTCAGACGGCGAAGACGCCTATGTTATGACAAAACGACTCCAAACACAAATTTAATTTTGCAAAATAAAAATTAGTTTTTAACCTAAGCTGCAGCAGGTCCACCTGCCGACCAAGACGAGGAGAGGAAAGAAAAATGCAAAGAACGAACCTCGCCTTAGCCGACAACTGGACCTGAATCAACTATCGAACAGCTACCTTTTCCTATCTAAACATCAAGGTTTCAAAAGATATAAAACGATGTGATTACATGCGGGATACAACTACCCCAACCTGCAAACCAACCCTTGGTTTTAAAGGAGCAAGCGGCACTTATGATTTTTCCAGATTCAAACTACACTTAGTCTGAACGGCCATCCGCTTTAGAACTAAGGGAACAGCTAAATTCACCGTGACAATCAACCCCAAAAAGCCATAACGAACCCCACTCGCCAACGCTGCCGTATCAACGAACACCTGAAAGTTCTGGGCACCCGCAACCAAATTCATCACGCCCATCCCCAACGTAAGTATCGTCACCGGTAAAGCTGCATACAAGGAGATTTTTTCTTTTAGCCTAAACAATAGAATGTATGAAAATACTAAGGTTGGACAATAGAATGTTGCGGCTCCTAATATGCCCCAAGGCCAACCCAGCGGATTAAGCTCGATGGAAGTTCGCGCTACATTTATGGCGTAGAACGTTGTTAGAACGTCAAAGAGCCAGAAACTTAGAGCTACCCCTTGGAAAGAGAAGAGCAGCTTGCGCCATTTATTCTCCGTGTCTTTTTGTTCATCGTTTTTGTTTTTGAATTTAAGGATGATTATTCCACTTGCTGGGATAAACATGATTAGTAAGTACATTAACCCAAGCCAAGCGTCACCGTCAACCAAAAGGGCAGCTACATTGAACACCCAGATTAAGGCCGTTGCAACCAGAAAGCCTTGAGCTAAACTCTTCAGTGACCACATAAAACATCTTCTCCCCAAATTATTCCAAGCACAAAATACCTAAATAACCTTTATTCCCAAAACCACATTCAGTAACGCTGTTGAACATCGGAACAATTATAGCCACCAAACCAAACGCTCTAAACAGGAGCAAACAAAATGCCAAAAACAGCCCTCATAAAGCGCAAAAAGAAAATCGCACTCATCGCCCACGACAACAAAAACAAGACATGATGGAGTGGGCAAAATACAACATCGGCACTTTGGAGAAACATCAGCTCTATGCAACTGGAACTACGGGCAGGATGCTGGAGAGAGAATTGGGTTTAGACATCGCCATCTTGGAGTCGGGACCGTTGGGCGGCGACCTACAAATCGGCGCCTGCATCGCCAAGGGAGAAATAGATTTTCTAATCTTCTTTTGGGATCCGCTTGCCCAATTGCCTCACGACCCTGACGTAAAAGCACTTCTGCGAGTGGCCGCAGTATGGAACATTCCTATAGCCTGCAATCGCGCTTCAGCTGATTTTATCATTTCTTCACCGCTAATGTTCGAGGAATACCAGCGCATCCTACCCGACTACGATAGTTACAGGGAACGCTTCAATCCATAAGCGTTGACAACTTCGTTTATTTTGTTGGAAATTAATAATAACGTAACAAAAAAATATTCTAAATTTTAAAATAAGAAAATAAAATGGGTTTAAGCTTTAGGCTTAACCTTGTCTGCGGCTGTGCTTAGGCTGGTCATTTCTGCATTGGCTTTGCGAATGATGTCTGCGATTGTGTCTTTTGTGGGTATGGTTGCGCTTACGGATAATGCAACTGCTTTCTGGTGAGCACGTTGCAGTAGTGGTTTGATTGTGTCTTTGCTTGCGTAGCCGATTTCGAGTGCTAATGCGAAAGCTTCACCGTTGCTTGCTTGAACGCTTTTACGTGTAGCTTCAACATCAACTACGAGTTGGTCTCCAGTTATGATCATGCCGTTGTCGAAGACTGCTCGCATGGATATGCCGAGTTCGACCGCTTTTATACCCAGTTTAGAGAGGACACCTGCGAGGCGTTCATTGATGACTTCGCCCCTTCGGACGACCAAAGTGTCTTTGCTAATCCAAACGCTGCCTGATTCGATTCTTGTCGGTAACCCAACGGCGTTCAATTGGCTGATGACTGGTCCTGGAGGTTGACCCGTGTTTCCCGAAGGAATAACTACATCCATGGCGGCTATGTCGCCTGATTTTGCAGTTGTTTTTACTTTACCGCGTTCCAAAAGCAAAGCCAGTTTGAAGGGGTTTAGGTCAGTGAACAAGAAAACGTTTGATCCGTCCAAGTAAGCCTCAAGCTTCTTGAGCTCTGCCTGATTCATTTCTTCTAAAGCAATTTTTATGAGTGTGTTCTTTAAGACGCGAAGGTAAACTTTGCCTTTCATGCCTTTTTTGAGTTCTTGGAGTTGGGAAGCGCGAACCTTCTTGAGACTGGCGATGCCGATGGATTTGTACTCTTTAAGTATGTCTTTTATTGCTTCGACTTCGGTTGATTTTGCTTCTAATACTTGTTGAGACGGCATAGTTTTTCTTCTCTTTAAGCTTTAATTTTAACTGGTTCACCCATGGATGTCTTTATAAAAGCGTACTTTACGTTTTTTAAGCCACGCTTCAGTTTTCCATCCAAAACGCGAAGAACAGTCATGGTGTTATCGACAAGATCCTCATCCTTCATCTGTTCGGAACCAACCGAAACTTGGATGATTGGTTGAGTTCGCATGCGTACAACCACGGTTTTTCGATGCTTGTTTATAATTGCTGTAAGATCAGCGTTCACTGGGACAGGAATGGGCATTTTGCCTCTTGGACCTAAAACTGGACCCAGAGTCCTACCTACTAGGGGCATCAAGGGAACTTCGCAGATGAAAACGTCATAGTCGCTGGCGATCTTACGGAGTTCTTTCTTCTTACCAGTTAGGGCATCTAAGTCTGAGCGTTCAAGAACTTTGTCAGCTGCTGAATTCTTCGCTTTGGTAACGAAGTCGCCGCTAGAAGCAACAACACAGACCTTGTTGGGCTTACCAGTTACGTGTGGAAGCTCTACAACTTCTTGGATTTTGCCTTCTGGCGATTTCATATCGATCTCGACGATGTCAAGAATCAAATCTACAGTCTGGTTGAATTTTTTCTGACCAGACTTTGCCTTTGCCTGTTTAATTGCTTCTGTTATAGTCTTGTTGTCTAGGGGCATTTTTAAGCCTCGTGCCATTGAGAGATTTGAAACCCATTATTAAAATATTCGCTTATCATTGTTCAGTACCGAATAGTTGTTCGTAGTTGCCAGCGTCGACTTCTTTCTGGACTTCTCGTGGGTCTTTGCCTTCTACTGTTACACCTAAACTCACGCAAGTGCCAAGCAATTCTTTAGTTGCCTTTTTGAGGGTTGGTGCTAAAAGTTGAGGACCTTTAATTTTGGCTATCTTTACCATCTGCTCCATGGTTAAGTCCCCGATTTTAACGGTGTTTGGGGTACCTGAGCCTTTCTCGACTTTGAGTTCAGCAACTAGAAGTGCTGATGCTGTAGGGGTGCCGACGGTTACCTCGAAGGTTTTGTCTTCAGTGTCAACGCTTATCTTTACTGGAACTTTCATTCCAGCGTATTCTTTTGTGATTTCGTTGATTTTATTGACAATAGCCACTATGTTTACGCCGAGTGGGCCAAGAGCTGGACCTAATGGAGGACCTGCATTGGCTTGTCCGCCGCTAACGATTAATTCTACGACTTTTTTCTCTGACATTTTCTGTTTCACCGTTTATTTTGCTTTTTCAACTAGTTTTACATAGTCTGAATGTACTGTGATGGGCAAAGTGAATGTTGCCTCGAGCAATTCGAGGGTAACTTCGCCTTTTGACTTGTCAAGTCTTGTGATTTTAGCACGCATACCTTTGAAGGGTCCACCA
Source organism: Candidatus Bathyarchaeota archaeon (assembly GCA_963809455.1). GTDB lineage: Archaea > Thermoproteota > Bathyarchaeia > Bathyarchaeales > Bathycorpusculaceae > Bathycorpusculum. The sequence goes on from CAWEJP010000005.1 coordinate 334,683, forward strand.
GTGATTTCGACGACGTCATCTTCGTTGAGGTCTTCCATGACTGGTTTACGCACTATGTATCGTTCAATTTCTGCGAAGCTGACAAGCCCCGGGATTCTTGAGCGGACATGTCTGACACCTGTTATTGCTTCTTCCACCAGGTGTGGTCCATCTGCTTCGATGAACACGTAGCCTTTGAGGGTGTCAGGAACTAGAAGAGATTTTATGGGAATATGAGACATCTCAACTTTTGAAGCGATTAGACGCGCTACGTTGCGTTCCTGACCTGTCGTTGTTTTCACAACGAATATTTTTACTTGCTGATTTGGCTCTTCTTTCGTGTTCATGGCTTTGCCTTCTAAGCTGCTGTTGTAGGGCTAATTGCATAAGCTAAGATTTTAATTAAAAAACCGATTAAGCCGACCGCACCTATACCTAGTAGACTGATTTTTATCGAGAGCCAAAGCTCTTCACGTCCAGGTTTTATGGCGAGCTTTAAGGTTCTTCCTGCCTGTGTCAACCAATCTTTGATGCCCATATTTACCGCACACTCAAGATTTCACTGATATATAATAAATGTTACTGTAACATTTTAGTTTAAAAACTACTGTATTAACCCTTTTAAAGCTTCCCCAAACAGGCATTTTAAACCTTCTTGAAGGGCAATCCAACGGTTTCTAAAGCTGAAATCACGTTTTGTTTGTCTTCACTCTTGATTCCTTTCCAATCCAAAACAGCCAACTGTACTTTTCCCAAAGTCTTCTCAACACACTGAGATATCATTTCAGCATCTACAAGGCGGGTTGCATACTTGGGAATCATGTGACCGAAAGCAAATTCGCCGACCAAATCCATCACCGTAAACCTTTGGTTGTAATGGGTTCCGCCTACGCCTAAAACTACGGGGCTGGTTTTTGTCTCGAGGTTAGTGACTGAGTAAATTGCTGAGTGGGCAACGGCCTCTGCAGCTTTCAAATCACTCCATTGTGCCATAGAACTGCCTAACTCAACAAACATAGCTGGAACATCCAAGCTGGGTCCATGATGAGTACATTCAAACGATACTTCGTAGTTGAGGTTTAACTTTTCTTTGTAGAACATAAGCGCTTTTAGGGCGTTCTGCATCGGGTAAGCAGGTGAAACTGAAACTTTCCGCGGTAACCCACCAAGTTCTGCATCTCCAAAGTTTCCAGGCGCATGAACGGATAGGGTTGGTTTGCCACTTTGGCTAGCATGCCTTGAGATAAAAACAATTAGTTTTGCCGTTGGAAACTTTTTTGGTAAATCTTGAGCGTGAACGGACTCTTCTTTTAAGGTTACAAGATTCAATGTTTTACCGTTTATCTCTGATGCGTAGATGGGGTTATGCTGGAAGTCATTTGCAAGTTTGTGGAAGGGGTAGTGGCTGAGGATTTGTTCTTTGATGTTTAAGCTTGCAATATCCTGCTTTGAGGCTACTATGAGAATCATTTGGGTAACTTCACATAACTTGCGAGTATTGCCGTAAAAATGTTGTTAAACCAAGTTTCAATAGTGTAATGCGTTGTCATGCAATAAATTTAAATGCAAATGATGCACTCACTAATTTAGGCACGAATTATGTCCCGAGCAAAAAAACGACAAGTCTGCTTCAGAATTGAAGAATCAATAGTAGAAGAAATGGAGCAAATACGCAGCAAAACAGGCGTTCCAGTTAGCACTCAAATCGAATTACGATTGAAAGGCTTTGCAATAACGCAGCAATGCTCGAAAAAGGAAGCCGTGATGAAGTTTTGCTATGTTCTCAAATATCGGAAAAAAATGATGAATTGCGGATAATGTCGACAAAGCGGTAGAGGAAAGCATGAAGGGTTGAAACTACACTAGTGGTTTGTTTGATACAACATTCCTTAGTGGATCTTATTCATAAAGATACCAGATGCTAAAAAGAAACTAAATGCCCTTGCAAAAGAAATAGATGGACTTTGCACAACCGTTATCACTGTGGCCGAGCTTTTTTATGGAGCCCACAAATCAAATAATGTGAAACGGAAAAAGAAAATGTAAAGCAAGTTCTTAGCGGCTTTTTGTTTTGGAGATGAATGCGTAGGAGCTGAAAAGTATGGACAAATTCTAGTAGCGTTTTGGACAGGAATGGTCAGAAAATCTCTGATAGAGACGTGATGATTGCTGCAATTGCTTTGTCTAAAGGAGAAAACGTCATAGTTACTAGAAACAGAAAGGATTTCGAAAAAATCTCACGAACTAATAGTTGAAACGTATTAAAAATCAAATTTGGCATTGATAACATCAGTTCGCATAAAGCTTATAATTGCATGCTTGGTTCAGCGTATTGAGGGCACTGTAAAGATGCATCTAATTAACTTCAAAGAATTAACAAGCCAAGAGCTCGTTGCACTGGTTGATTTAGGCATAGAAGTTAAGCACAACCCTAAGAAATATCTAAAAACTTTCACTGGGCAAGTCCGCCGCATTGATTTTCCAGAAAGACCTCCACTCGCACCCGGGTTTCATTTGAAGTTGCCATGACGCAACTGGGCGGCCATGCACTCTACATTGACTGGCGCACAACCAATTTCGCCTTAGCAGACATCACCGACGAGCTCCAATACCTCTCACGTAACGTCGACTGCATAATGGCACGGTTGTTATGCGATTCTGACCTGCTTAAGATGGCTAAGGCTTCCCGTGTTCCAGTCATTAACGGCTGCGATGAGAGGTATCATCCAAGCCAAGCCCTAGCAGATTTAATCACCATCAAAGAAAAATATGGCAAACTTGAGGGCGCAAAACTCGTTTACATCGGCGTTCACAACAACGTCACCAATTCACTTATCGAAGGATGCACCAAAACAGGTGTCGAACTCACCACTGTGACGCCTATTTTTAATGAAGCAGCAAGAGATGAGCGAGTTGCTTTCTCAAGCTAAGAAAACTGGTCTTTGGCAATCAACCTTGGATGCAAAACATGCTGTTGCCAATGCCGATTTCGTTTATACAGACACATGGATTGACATGGAGTTTTTCACTGACCCCAAGTTTGCCGCGGAAAAAGAGAAGCGCATTAAGCTCATGATGCCCTACCAAATCGATGCTGAGTTGCTCAAGGGCAGCAACGCCTTCATCATGCATGATATGCCCATTCACCGAGGATACGAGATCAGCGCAGAAGCTATCGAGAGCCCGAAGTCGGTGATTTACGAGCAAGCAGAAAACAGGTTGTATGCAGCCAAAGCAATTTTTCTCAAGTTAATGGGTCCTTTTTGAAGTCAGACTAGAATTTGCTAATTGCAACTGCCACAAGAGAGCACATAGAAAAGCAGTCCAATGGAATGAAGTGAAAATACTATCGTGAAAGAAGAAGAAACTGCGCCCCCCAACTCTGCCTTCTTCTAAGAGAAGAAGAAAAAATCAACTTCCCTAATAGCAATTTTTTCTTCTATCAACTTGACTGAAAGAACAACAACACTCCATTGTCGCCTGTTGTTGTTCTCCCGATTAAGGAAAGCAACCATTTAACAGGTAGAAGAAGAAGAGGCGCAAAATTTTTTGCAACGTCTTCTTCTTTCACCTTAGGGTCACTCGGTAAGACTAAAAAGCCCTCAAGCAACATTGTTGGTAATTATTCTGAGAACTTGATCGGCTTTGTTTCCTTTCTGTAACCACACGAGTAGCAGTTTTCATCGTGAACGCAAACTACGTCTCCACAGTTTGGGCATCGATACTTTTCTTGCTGGTTTTTGAGGAAGGTTTCCATGCCATCGATTTTTAGTTCCTTCAGGTTCTCGACCATGCTCATGCTATAGCGTTCGCGGTATCGCTTGTCTAGGTGTGCAAGGTTTTTGCAGGGCACTTTATCACATTGGATGCAAGACTCAATTTCATGTTTTCTAAGTTTTGGGCAACCTCGTTTGATGTAGCAGTTTTTGGCTCTTGGACGGCAGCCTGCGCAGTGAGTTACTTTGCCTCTTTTCGTTGGTACTCCATGGGTGTAAGCGAGGTAAGCTCTGCAGATTCCACAGTTCATTCCGCAGGGAGCAATGAGTTCAGGCGTAAATTTGTTGGTTGACATCATTTGATATTAGACGAAAACGATTTAATTGGTTTACGCTTTCTCAAGAATGGGAATTGATTGGTTTCAAGTATAACTCTTAATTAGCGTCGAACTAATAATTCTGGATGAAGTTGCTATTTAAGTTTTGAATTAAATTCTGAATCCGGAGTCTTGATATGGTTAAATTTACGGTAGATTATTTCCATTCAGGGAGTAGTCAATTTTTCTTAATCTTAAGAAATCAAAAATGATGGGATAATCAATCCGTTGACCATTACTCGGAAATTGCAAGCAATTCGTTCAGGGAAGTTAAAATAATTGGGAAATATTTCTGTAAGAAATAAAAAGAGACTGGCTATGAACAAAGCTAAACTCAGCATCTCACAACAAGCAATTTTAGGATTAATATTTTTAGCAACCGTAGTTTGGCTTGCGCTTTTCATTCCTGCAGGTAAATTGATTTATTGGCAAGGATGGCTTTATTGGATAGTCTTCTTTTCCTGTGTAACAGCAATTAGTCTTTATTTCATAAAAAAAGATCCTCACCTTATATCAAGTAGAATCAAGGTGGGTCCCACAGCTGAGGAGAAGGGCAGTCAAAAAATATCACAGTCATTAGCTGCATTTTTCTTTATTCTGCTGCTCTTGATACCCCCATTCGATTTCCGATTCGGGTGGTCCAATGTTCCGCTCTACTTAGTAATAATATCTAACGTTTTTGTTTCAATTGGTTTTCTAATTGTTTTCTTGGTTTTCAAACAGAATACGTTTGCTTCAGCAATAATTGAAGTGAAAGCCGAACAGAAAGTAATTTCCACAGGAGTGTATGGTGTTGTGCGTCATCCGATGTATTCCGGTGCTTTGTTGCTCTTGTTATTTACTCCGTTAGCTTTAGGCTCATTTTGGGGGATGCTTGCTTTCCCTCCATTATTTGCCGCAATCTGCTTCAGACTTAGCGACGAAGAAAAAACGCTTTCAAAAAACCTTAAGGAATATGATGAATACTGTCAGAAAACTCGTTACCGGCTTATTCCCTACATTTGGTAAAAATCTAGTATTCGCGCTTAGTTAGCTCGGAAAAAGTTAACAAAAAATCTATCAGTATTTTTCAAGATTATTTTAAAGACTACTAGAGGGGGCACACGGGGTTCAGAAATAGCATAATTATCAATGAAATTTCCAACATAATTCTTAATTATGCCATCTGATAAATGCAATGGCTGAGGTACATAAAAATGGTGAAAATCGATTTCGGCGGCGTCAAAGAGGACGTCATCACACGAGAAGAATTCACATTGGCAAAAGCCCAAAAAATCCTAAAGGACGAAGTTGTCGTCTCTCTTGGCTACGGCATACAGGGTCAAGCGCAATCACTCAACATGCGGGACCAAGGAATAAAAGTAATTATAGGACAAGAAAAAGAGGGCGTATTCAAAAAAGAATGGGACAAAGCTGTTGCAGACGGTTGGGTTCCAGGCAAAAACCTGTTCCCGATGGAAGAAGCAGCAAAAATGGGCACCATCAAACTGTTCCTGCTCACTGACGCAGCACAAAAAGCTGTCTGGCCAAAAGTCAAAGCAACCCTCAAAAAAGGAGATGCACTCTACTTCAGCCACGGCTTTAGTATAGTCTACAAAGAGCAAACAGGCGTTATCCCACCCAAAGATATTGACGTTATTCTTGTTGCACCGAAAGGTTCCGGCACATCTGTGCGCCGAAACTTTGTTGATGGAAGCGGCATCAATTGTAGCTTCGCAGTTTTCCAAGACGCAACAGGCAAAGCCGAAGATCGTGCCAAAGCCCTCGGCATCGCTATTGGCGGAGGATACCTCTTCCCAACCACCTTCGAAAAAGAAACCTACAGCGACCTAACAGGCGAACGCGGCACACTAATGGGTGCACTCGCAGGCATATTAGAAGCTCAATACAAAACTTTGCGTGAACATGGACATAGCCCAAGCGAAGCATTCAACGAATCTGTTGAAGAACTAACCCAAAGCCTAATCCGCCTTGTCGACGAAAACGGCATGGACTGGATGTATTGCAACTGTAGTGAAACCGCACGCATCGGCGCATTACGATGGAGAAGCCGCTTCCGAGAAGCAACACAACCAGTGTTTGATTCACTATACGAACTTGTTGCAGCAGGAGAAGAAACACGCATCGTCCTCGAAAAGAGCAAGGCACCCGATTACCGCCAGAAACTCGCTGACGAACTAAAAGAAATGGGTAACAGCGAAATGTGGCGTGCAGGCGCAACCGTTCGGTCTTTGCGTCCTAAGAAGAAGCCAGAATAAGCTTCTTTTTTTTCTTTCATTTTATTTTTTTGTTTAAAGTATCCTCAAGTTCTCGTTTGTTGGCGAGCTAATCTTTTATACCACAAACCATCGCTGTGCTAAAGCAACCGAGGCACTCAGTTGAACTACATCACCGTTGTAGCAATAGCTGTCTTTGCAGTGACGCTTTTCTTGATGGTTAAGCGCCCTCGGGGTCTTCGGCTGGGATATGCCGCTGCTATCGGAGCGGTGGCTTCGCTTCTTTTGGGTACGGTGAGTTTAGGGCAAGCGGCACAATCGTTTTTGGACATTTGGGACGCTGCGTTGGCGTTTTTGGGTATCATTGCGTTGTCGGTGACATTGGATGCGATGGGCTTCTTTAGGTGGGCTGCACTGCGAGTTGTACAATTAGCACAGGGAAGTGGATTACGACTTTACTTCTACATCGCCCTGTTAACTGCAGCTGTGAGTATTCTGTTTGCTAATGACAGCGCAGTTCTGATTTTAACGCCCATTGTTCTTGAGATTGTTACGTGCTTAGGCATTAACAAACGGGGCAAACTCGCATACCTATTCACCGCAGGACTAATCGCCGACACCGCCGCCATGCCCCTAATAACAAGCAACCCCATCAACATCCTAAGCGCAGACTATTTCAAGTACAGCTTCATCGATCACCTTATCTTCATGGGACCAGTGGCAGTGGCGGTTCTTCTGAGCAGTCTACTGTTGATTTGGTTGTTCTTCCGAAAACAGATCCCCAGTACCTACGACGTACAGGCAGCAGAATCCTTAACCAAGGGCAAACCCGCAATCTCGCCGCGCCTTTTGAAAATAACCCTGGTAACTCTTGTGGCGATTGACATTGGCTATGTGTTGACTTCTTTGAATAGGTTTCCAGTTTCATTGGTGATTTGTAGCGGTACAGCGTTTTTAGTTACGGTTTATTGGTTTACGCTGAATCAGCATGGCTCGGTTAACGGCGAGAAGAAGGGGCTGGTGGGGTTGGCGAGGGATATTAATTGGGATATTGTGCTGTTTATGCTCAGCATATTCATTGTTGTTCAAGGCTTGGAATCAGCGGGCGTCACGAATTTGTTGGCTTCTGCGCTTGTGACAACCAGTAAACTTCCGTCGGTTCTAGGAGTATTTGGTCCCAGCATGGTTGTGACGGTTGGAGCGAGCTTCATGAATAATTGGCCCATGACAATTTTGGGTTTACTGAGCATTCACCAAGCAGCAGTGACTGGACCAGCCTTGACAAACTTGGTCTTTAGCAACATCATCGGCAACAACTTAGGTCCCCACTTTTTCCCGTTGGGGTCGCTGGCGATTTTGATGTGGCTGGAAATCATGCGACGCAAAGGCGTATCGATCAGTTTAAAAGAATACCTCAAAGTAGGCGCAACCCTATCTATTGCCCAAGTTGCTATCGCTTCAGCAGTCTTGTGGATAGAGCTGAGCATGCTTGGATTCAAGCTTTTTTAAATTATTTTCTTTAAAATTTCCCTATAAATCCCTAAAGCGGTTTTTTCATCCGCAACCCCTTTAATGAGCATGCGTCCACCGTTAAAGAGGCTAACCTCATAGGTTTTGTAATCAAACATTAGCGCTAACCGAGATTTGAGGCGCACGTTGAATTGCTTGCCGATTTGCGGGTAAACTTCATCGAGTTGAAGTTTGAGGGGTTTTTCAGGATTTATGTTAGCGGTTTCTTTGCCACAGAGCCAGACCAGCCGCTCACCGCCTGCGATGGATGCTACATCTCCGTGGCAAACTGGGCAACGAGTGCTTTTGGAAATGTCAATGATTGTGAAGTCCATGTCGCTGAAGTCGCAAACCAGCAACTTACCCTTCAATGTTGAGCCGATGCCTGCGAGCAGTTTTATAGCTTCCATTGCTTCTAGGCTGCCTATTATACCTGTTGTGGCACCCATAACCCCCCTTGTGTTGCAAGTTAGAAGGTCTGAGTCAGAGAGATTAGGCATCAAGCATTCTAAGCACCCTGTTTCTGGCGGAGCAAAGACGGATAAGTTCCCTTCAATGCCAATCGCTGCACCAAAAACATATGGGATGCCAAGTTTCACACAGGCACGGTTAACAAGATACCGTGTGACCATATTATCTAACCCATCCACCACGCAATCCACACCTGTTAATAGACGTTCGACGTTGCCTGCATTCACGTTTTCAGGAACAGCCTCAACCGTTACCAGCGGATTTTGTTTTTCCAGCCTTTTCGCAGCAACCTCGGTTTTGGGGTAGTGAAGGTCGTCCGGGTTGTAGAGGATTTGGCGGTGGAGGTTGTGAGGTTCGATTGTGTCTTGGTCGATTAAACGTATGTAGCCAACGCCAGCCAATGTTAGATAGAGTGAGGAGACAGTGCCTAGCCCGCCTGCACCGACAACTGCAACTTTGGATTTAGAGAGTTTCTCCTGTCCTTTCTCACCCAGTTCTTTGAGGATGGTTTGGCGACTGTAGAACTCCTTCGCAAAAGCATCTTTTTCTTGTGCATCCAACTCAACCACTCCCGCTAATCACACTGTATTTGCCTTTATTGCGGAACTGCCTATCATATATTTCCCTAACTTGACCGATTGTGCTAGCGTCTTCAGGGGTTTTGTCATCTCGGATGCGAGTGATTCTCGCGAACCTCAGTGACATTAGGCTTTTGTAGCGGGGGCTTTCCTGGATTTCATTGTAGGCAACTTCCACAACAATTATAGGGATAACGTTGACCCGGTGCCCGTCCTCACTTAATGCGGATTCCTTTAACCGCTTGGTTAATTCAATGATTTCTACGTCAGTTAACCCCTTGAAAGTCTTTCCAATGTTCAAAAACTCCCCTGTTTTGGGGTCTCTTGCAGCGAGATAGTAGTCGGAGAGCCAGCCCTTCCGCCGGCCATAGCCATATTCTGCAGCAGTGATGACCAGGTCTAATGAGTCAAGGGTAGCTTTGATTTTAAGCCAACGTTTGCCCCTGCGCCCGGGCGTATAGGGGGTGTCAAGTTTCTTCGCCATTAATCCTTCATGTCCCGCAGCGAGCGCGTCTTTGAAGAATGCTTCAGCTTGCGAGGACTGGTCGGTGACTATTTGGTTGGATAAGGCGATTTTTCCTGCGGTCTGTGCGAGGATTTGGCGGCGCTCGATGTATGACTTAGTGATTTGGCTTTCGCCGTTGAGGTAGAGGATGTCGAAGAGGTAGAGGGTTATAGGCATCTTCTCCGCCATGCCAGTGACCCCGCGGATTCGCCTAAACCGCCGCATCAAATGCTGAAAGGCAATCGGGTAACCAACGCTGTCGAGTGCGATAACTTCTCCCTCAACGATAACCGACTGCGCTTGGATATTCTGTTTTACCGCTTTCACAACCTCGGGCAAACTAACGGTAACGTCACTGAGTCTTCGGCTAAAAATTTCGATTTGGTCGCCTTGCATGTGGATCTGCACTCTTGCACCGTCATATTTGTATTCAAAAGCGGTTTTGCCGCCTTGCTCCGACAACGCTTCTTGAACTGACTTCGCAGTTTGCGCTAACATAAGTTTAACTGGTCTAAAAACGCTAAAACCTGACTTCTCCAAACCTTCAGAACCCTGAGTTTTAAGGACAGCCGCAACCTCGCCTATGTCTCCTAAAACCATAGCCGAATGCTGCACTCGTCCAAGCGGAACATCAAAAGCCTTTGCAATCGCCTGCTCCATCAAACCCTCATGGAGTCCTGTGCGCATCTCACCGGTGAATATTTTTACCAGGTACTTTGCTTCAAGGGGTTCAGCTTGACCTATTAGAGTTGTGAGTAAGCGTTCTTTTTTGGTTCTTGAACCTGAACCTTGCGCTTGCGAGATAGCATCCATCGTGGTTCGAACTTCGGTTATGGTTAGGAGTTTTGGGGTTAGTTGGGTTTGCTTTCTTGCTTTGGTCTGTTCGAGGACTGTTTTGGTGGCTGAGCCGATATCGCCAGTTGCAGCCATGGCCTGGCGAAAGATCTCCCAATCAAAAGCCGCTTATGCGCTCAAAGATGCGGATGAGAGTAGACCAGCTTACGTTGAGGGTTTTTTGGCTGTACTTGGGGAAAGCTCTGCCCACCATCATGTTTGTGGCTGGCTCAATTTCTTCGGGATTGAGGGTTTTTAGGTAGTTTGCGGTTTGCTCTATGATTTCGAGTCGTTTCTTTGTGGCTTCGACTTTTTCGAGAAGTTCAGAGAGGGATTTGAATGTGGCAGGCATAGTTACCTAAAAACACGAATTAAGCTATGATTTTTGAGACTATAATTGCTTGCGCCACAGTTCACTTTCACTGACCCCTCCCCTGTTGGGCTATGTTGTTACATCGACGCTTTAAATAGGCTAATAAGAGGTAACTGAGTTTGCGTGAAACAGTAATGCAGCAAAAACTAATACTAAAATCGGCAATAACACAAACAATCACTAAACCGTTTGCTTTTAATGTCCGTGATATCGATGGGCTTTTTCCAGGATTCAAAGCTGGCGACTTCGCCGTGGTCTATGGTTCTCAATCGGTTACATCTGTAGTGTCTAAACTCTGTGTCAGAGCTCAATTACCAGCATATATGGGCGGATTAGAAAGTAATGTCGTCTTCATCGACTGCGCAAGTAGTTCTTCATTGTCAGAGATTGTACAGGCTGCAGAAAAACAAAAATTAGACCCCAATACTCCACTTGAACAAGTTATTAACATGCGAGCATACACAGCATATCGATTAACGTCGCTTATAATGGAGAAACTAGAAGAAGCCTTAGAAAAATCGGATGCAAAACTTGTAGTGATTTCCGACATTGTATGCTCATTCTTGAATGGCAATGTAGATGATCAAGAAGCAACTGCGGTTTATCGCCAAATTATTAGTTATCTTGCAAACTTTGCAAGAAGACACCGAATCATCATAATCGCAACATATCTTTCACATGAGAGCAACCGAAGAAACAGCACCCTGCAAGAAATAACAAACCAAAAAGCAACCACAGTGCTTAGATTCACTAAAACACCCTACACAAGCGAGGTAGAGTTAGAGAAGCATCCATCGTACATGTTAGGCGTAGTAGATTTTGCTCCTGAAGCAGGATCAATAACGGACTTTGCTACCACAAGCAACCTTGAATCAAACCTGACTTACCGTATTCTATAAACGCAAAACAAAAAAGAAAAATGGTTAACTATCCGGAATTTAGGAAAATACTGAAAACGAAGATTCGCCTTCAGGCTCTTTTTGTTTATCGTTAATTTCTTTAATTTTCTTTTCCAGTTCCTCTACTTCTTTGGCGTTGCCTAATGCTTTTTGGCTGTCCCTTGCTTGCTCAAGTGCACTAAGGCCGTAACGTTCAAAGCCTTTAGCAAAGGAGATGTCAGATGACTTTTTGAAGAGCTCCGCGGCTTTTGTGTAGTCTTTCATTGAGAAGCTGCATTCGCCTGCTTTATAGTTCATTTCTGCCGCGCCAAAATAGTTCTGTCCCTTATAGTAGAGTTCAGCGACTTTCATGAAGAGGTCTTTTGCCTCTGCATATTTGCCATTTTCCATTAGTGTGATAGCATCTTTATGCATTTTAATTGGGTCTTCTCTAACTGTGCTCATTTTATGCAACTCTTATGATGTTTGTATTACTTTTGGGGGCGGTCACATTTAGAATTTTCCCTCGATTCAATTTTGGAAAATTGGTAGTAACGATGTTTTTATAAGCCAAATAAAATAGCTATCTCTAAACCGCTGTGAAGTTATGGTTGACAAACAAGTTCCTGAGAAAAATCTTAGCTTTGCTCCATCTGCCGCTTTCAAAGTCGCCGCAGCAGCAATCTTTGCAGCACTCGTCGCAGCTGCCACACTTCTATTCGTAATCCCAATCCCAGCAACAAGCGGATACTTCAACCTCGGCGAGACACTCATCTACGTAGCCGCCTTGCTTTTAGGACCATTAGTGGGTGCTGTCGCTGGTGCCGGCGCATCTATAGCAGACGCGCTTGTTGCAGCGCAGTATGCACCAGGAACCCTCACAATAAAAGCCATAGAAGGCTTCCTCGTCGGCTTCTTAACCAAAAGACTTAACCGAAAAATAAAGAGCCTCACAATATGTGCAACCATAGCTATCGTAATCGGCGGGTTCGAGATGGTTGCTGGATACTTCCTCTACGAAACTCTTGCCTTAGGCTACCCAGTTGCCTTAGCAGCCGTTGAAGTCCCATTCAACATTGTACAAATGCTAATCGGGCTAATAATTGCTGTACCAATAATGCATGCGGTTCTTCGTATTTTCCCACAGCTTAAAAGCGAGTTTTAACAGAGAAATAAGCATGAAGCTTCCTCCTGGAAAAATCCCAATAGACATCCTGAAAGAGGTAGTTTTCAAAAATCTCGGCGCGGCCCGAAGCGAAGTCATCTTGGGACCTGCTGCAGGTGTGGATGGCGCGGTGTTGGATGTTGGAAACAAAAATGCCATAGTCTCAATGGATCCCATCACGGGCGCCGTTGAACGAATAGGTTGGGAAGCCATAAACATAAACGCTAACGACGTTGCCACCTTCGGCGTAGAACCAGCCTTTTTCTTCTCCTGCATAATGCTTCCAGAAGGAGCAGATAGCAAAATCGTTGAAAACATAAGTGCCCAAATGCATATAGCAGCAAAGGAACTGGGAATAGCCATAGTTGGGGGGCACTGCGAATCAACTCCTGGCTTAACAAATCCGATTGTTGTGGGCTGCATCATGGGTTTAACAGAAAAAGGCAAATACGTTACAGCAGCGGGGGCAAAAACTGGCGACAAACTCATTTTAACTAAGAGTGCGGGAATTGAGGGCACCGCAATATTGGCTTTCGACCGCGAATCGCATCTTTCAAAGATCTTCAACTCAACACTGCTTGATAGCGCCAAAGGCTTTTACAAACAAATTAGCGTCGTCAAAGACGCCTTAACCGCTTACAAAGCAGGCGGAGTCCACGCAATGCATGACCCAACTGAGGGAGGAGTGCTTAACGGCATCCACGAAATGGCTGATGCTGCTAACTTAGGTGTACGTGTTTTTGAGGAAAAAATTGCGGTTGAACCTGAAACCGCAAAGATTTGCAGATTCTACGAGATTGACCCATTGCAATTGATTAGTTCAGGTGCACTGCTAATAGCTGCTGAGCCTCAGGCTGCAGACAAAATAATCGATGCTCTCTGCCAAGAACACATTTACGCTGACGTTATCGGCGAATTCAACCCCAACCCAAACAAACGCTTACTTCTGCACAAGGACGATTCGGCGGAGATTCTTCCAAGACCAGCTTCAGATCATCTGTGGATTGCTCTAGCGCGTTAAACGCATGAATCAACCGGGAAGAACATTAGATTTATAATGGTTTTTATAGTTGCAACCTGAGTTAGGTAATAACAATTAATCGGCTAGTGACGATTGTTTGACCTCTGGTTTCAAGAAAACGGCATCGGTAGCGGCACGTTCACTTACTTTTGGCAAACCTCATCATGCACAGTGGCTAGTCACCAGAAAATGTAACTACAAATGTCGCGGCTGCAACGTTTGGAAGGAACAAGATCAGCATGAACTAACCGCCGATGAAATAAAGAAAGGCTTTGATATTCTGAAAAAACTCGGTATAGTCGAGCTAGTAATTTCAGGTGGAGATCCGCTGCTCCGAGATGATATCGGCGAAATAATTGATTACGCTTCAAAATTGTTTGTTACAACCGTCTATGATAATGGCAGTTTGGCTGAAAAAAAAATCGACCTTCTGCGGAAAGCTGATTTTGTTGCAATTTCCATCGATAGCCTTGACGAAGTTAAACATGATTACCTAAAAAATGTTGCTGGTGCTTGGAAAGAGGGTACTCAAGCCGTAGAAGCCCTTCACAAAGAAGGAATAAAAGTCAGTGTTACCCCCACGATTTCCCAGAGGAACCTCGATGAAATCATAGACTTAACTAATCATTATACTAACAAAGGAATCCCTGTTTGGTATTGCCTCTACTCCTATGATACTTCGATTGATAGGAATCAGTTGTTTAGGATTGGGAAAGAAAACGATGATTTAGTGATAACTGATAAGCAAGCGATTGTTAAATTATGCAATCAGCTAATTGAGATGAAGAAGAAAAACAAGAAAATACTCATGACGGATAAACTACTTCTGGCCATGCGGAGTCTGTATGAGGAAAATGGCAAAAGAACTTGGAAATGCCAAGCGCTAAATCAATTTCTAGTAGTTGACCACCTGGGAAGAGTTGCAGGTTGCCACAGCCACAATTTTGCTGGGTCAATCTTTGATTTACCGAAAAAATGGAAAAGCCCAGAATTCAAAAAGCTAAGAGAGTCCTACCATGAATGTACTCAATGTAACTATCTCTGCTACGTGTTCTATTCACTACACGGAAGCCCCAGAGGTCACATATCGCTAGCAAAAGACCAATGGAAAAACGCAAAGTTACTACTCAAATAAACTTAAGCTTCCTCATGCTTAACGTCAAATGTCGTTTCTCCAATGCCAGATGGAAATTCCATTTTTGATTCGTTTTCTATCTTGACTAATGTTTTTTTGTCACTCGAAAATCCTTGTTCAAAGAGACCATCTATTAATCTTGGTCCTGAGTCTTGGGGCTTTTTTAACTCAATAATCGCAGGCAAAAATAAGAGCCCCACAGATATAACTGATGCAATTGCTAAGGAAATTAACATCGAATCCATTATCATCGGTGCTCCGTTAATCTTTGATTCTCAATGTAACAATTTCCATTTCCAGAATGGAAAGTTTTTTCCCATTTATGTTTGTTTTTTCCAGTTATTTTGGATGCCACCACATCAATGAAGGCTTTTAGACAGATGGGAATGTTGAGGAAAAAAGTGAATAATAGGCAGGGAATCAACAATTGGGTCCTTGTTCTGCCGTCCAAGTATAAGCCTGCTCCGACTTCAAAGAAAGGTGCAAAATTTCCCACAAAACTGTAGATCGAAATGGCAATCGCAGACCATAGGAATAAGTTTAGTGGAGAATTATGCAGATCAAAAAAGATGAGGGGAACACCGATTAGTAAAGAAAGTAGAACTAACAGGGGCATAAAATAGACACCGAGCAGCAATGAACCATCAATTTTTTCTCTGAATGTGAGTTTTGGGCTCTTTAAGACGCTCCACGAATGCTTAAAGAAACATTGCATGTGCCCTTTTGCCCACCTATACCGTTGACGCCTGTAAGAATCCCAGTTATCGACCGCTTCCTCGTAACATTCAGCGTCAACTTCATAACGTATTTTGTACCCTGCAAGGTAAATCCTAAAAGTCAAATCTGTGTCTTCAGCCAACACTGATTCATCCCAACCCTGCAAACTTTTGAGTAAGATACTTCTGAAACCGCCCACCGTTCCGCCGAACTGAGTAATTAAACCTAAATTGCCTCGAGCTTCTTGGTCTACTCTATAGCCACCAATCCTTTCCAATGCAACCAGTCTAGTGACGAAGTTTTGTGGTTCATTTAGAACAACAACTCTCCCTTGAACCGCGCCAACATTTGGATCAAGAAAACATTTAGTGAGGTTTTCAACAATATTTTTTTGGGGATAGTAGTCAGCGTCAAAGCAAAGTGTGATTTCACCTGTGCAAAAACTAAAGCCCTGATTCATCGTTGAAGCTTTGCCTACTCCTCCTATATTTTTGTCACGATGTATAGCTTTGATAAATGGATATTTGGATTCGTAATCGTCGGCTATCTTTCCTGTTTGGTCATTTGAGGCATCGTCGAGAACTATTACTTGCATTTTATCTTTGGGATATGTAAAGTTGGTTATTTGTTGGAGGAGTCGTCCAATAACTTTTTCTTCATTGTGGGCGGGAATAAGAATGGAAACCGAGGGCAAATAATTGTTTGATTCGGAAATCTGTTTTTTGTTTTTTTCAAATCTGAGAACAGAAAGCGTGAAAACGTAGTGGCGGATTATGTACGCTGTCATGATTAATGTTAAAAGAAAGAAAGAAAATTCCATAACTTCAATAATCAAGCTTAAAACTCCTTAAAAAACCGTTTATCGCGGTGAAAAAGGGTTAAACTTAGGGACCAAAATGAAACTATCCAAAGAGAACTGAGAAATGGAAAGAAGATCAAGCATAAGTGACCAAATGTTTCTCCATAAATTATAGTTCCTGCAATGTTGAGGCTGTTGAAAATAAAGTTCCAGCACAACCCTGTAAAGTTTCCAACGGCTAACAAGGATAACTTAAGGTTTAAGGTTCCATTCAATTGAAAGAACAAAGAGACGAAGAGGATATTGAAGATTACAAGGGTTGCTGTAGATTGAATTTGCCCTGTTGAATTAGATCTGTAAATAAGAAAATATGACGCAGCAATACAGAGAACGATGGTTTCAACCAAGAGAATTGAAACTATTCGGTTTAAAGTTTTCACTTCGGTATATCCCTTCCTGAAAGATTCTGCTTTAAAAGAGATTGTTTTGGAGTTTTAAGCACAATGGAACTAAGTTATAGAAGTAAGTTCTATTTGTCCATCTTGTCTGGAAGAGCCACATTATCGATTACTCTGCATAGAATCGCAAAAACTTCAGCTGCACTTAAGTTATCAGTATCTAAAACGAAATCAAACGGCTTGTAATCCTCGCCTAAAACAAACCCATACAGCGCCTTGTAGATGGCTTTAGTATGAGCTTCTTTTTCTTTGAGCACCTCAAGTGCTTCAGCAACACTCATATTATCTCGGTCAGCAACTCTTGCCACCCTTTTCTCAAATGAAGCTTCAAGCCAAATTTTGAAACCATCCGTCAACAACCACGGCATCGTCCAGCTATCCAAGAGAACATTTCCTTGTTGGGCGTATTCTAAGAGCTTGTCGTCGACTTCCTTGTCAAATTTGGGGTCGCTGACTCTTTTGTTGAGGAATTTTAATCCTTCTGGACTTTCCCACCATCCCCGAACGGAAACGTCATAACCTTCTTTCTTTGCCAATTCCTTCAAAACGTCGCCGCCAGAGAAGTATCGGAGATGATATTTTTCAGCAAGTTTCTTTGACAGCGTGCTCTTGCCGGTTCCTGCCATTCCAGATATGCAAATTACTATTTTTTGGGGGGCTGCGCAGCTCTTTTGTTGTTCGGCCATTTGGCGTTCACTCATTTTCGATTAAATTGCGCCTTGTTCGATTGGCATTATACCTATTATGCGTGAAGACAGTAATCCGAAGAATAGTGAGCATATTGGGTACCAGTAAAACACTGGGATTGCGTTGGGAATTGCAGTTCCAACTGGAAGGCCATTTACAATATGGAATGAACCTGCAATTGTACCAATGCCAGGTATGTAAGCCATTGGAGATTGGTGGAACGTTGGGGTTAAAACTAAAAACCAAACTATAAGGTAAACAAACGAAATTCCGAATTGAACCATTTGAGGCTTCATCATTTTCGCTTGCATGTTTTTAATTTGCGAATCTTTCTTTTTGAGTTTTTCAGCCTGTTTTTTGTCCTTGGCACGCATAGCAGCCATAGTTTCTGATCGGTACTCCGCCATTTCTTTCTGCATTACGCGGTATTGTTCCCAGCCGACGAAGTAGTTGATTAAAACTCTGTTGATTCCAGAGTTTAAAAAAGCAATTCCAGCTGCAATAGCCATGATGATTAATGTTGCCACTGGCAACGAAGTAACTACTTCAGACATGCCGTTTTTCCTCTTGCCACTTTAAGTCTATGCCTACATGTTTCTTGTTAATAACCATTTTCACTTCTTTACGCATTAAACGGGTTAATGAAACCAAATTCTTAATCAAGAAAAAGTTGACCTTTCTTAATTTGAACTATAACCAGAAACTAAAAAATAAAAATGACGTTGGTATTTCCCAACGTTGTTTTCCCAGAGACGTTTAGGCTATTCGCCTAATATTCTTCTAAACGCTGGGAACATTTCTGCAGCGCGTTCACGCATCAGTAGCTCGTAGTACTGGTAGATGATACCTACTGATAGCAATATACCTGTGCCGGAACCAAAGGCGCCTAGGAAGTCGGAGAATCCAGCCACAAGCCCAACGATTATACCTCCTAACACCGTAACTACTGGAATGTAGCGTTTTAGGATAGCTTCGATGGGTCTTCCTGAGCGTCGGTAACCTGGAATTTGCATGCCGCTGTCCATGAGTTGTTTGGCGACTTTTGAGGGTCCTAAACCGCCTACTTCGAGCCAAATCAAGGAGAAGACAGCACAGAAGGCTATGATTATTCCTAGGTACGCGAAAGCTTGTATGGGTGCATGGATGACGCCTTGGATGTTGCGTGGGGCGGTCACGTAGTATGCCAAGCCGCCTACTGGTGTAACGCTTGTGCCGTTGCTTGTGGTTGTTTGGTTGAAGTCGCCAATTATTTGGAAGAAGAGATTGGTGCCTGGGGCAGGTCGTCCAAATTGTGCCCAAAGGAGTTGACCGAAGAAGTACACGTTTGCAAATAATGCTGAGGCAAAGATGACTGGCAAGTTTGAAACGTATAGCAATTTAATTGGGTATCTGCTACGGAAGCCTTTGTAGCCTGCGTAACTCATTGGAAGTTCAATTCGGATGCCTTGTAAGTAGATTACAATGAGGAATACTGCTATTGTCGCGATGAACCCCAGAAGTGATGGGTAGACACCCGATGCTGAACCGAAAGCCCATTGAACTAAACTTTGTTGTCCGCCTAAGAGGGATGAAAGTGAACCAACAAATAAACCAGTGGGAGGCGAGAATGTTGACCATAGAATGTTCTGGGCGACACCAGCCATAATGAATAAGCTGATTCCACTGCCTAGTCCCCAGCCCTTTTGGACGAGTTCATCCATTAACATCACAATAATACCCGTCATTATCAATTGTACAAAAATTACTATTATCACAGGTCCAGCAAGGTTTGTTCCATACATGCCGCTTAGAATGTATGCGCCGGCTTGAATAGCGGTAAGGACAATGGTGAAGACTTTACTTGCCGAGGTAAAGAGTCCTCTATCTTCAGAGTTTGACATATCACATTTAATGATTGATGAGCCTGCAAGTAACTGAAGAATTAACCCGGCCGTGACAATAGGTCCGATACCCAACTCCATTAAGGTACCGCGGTTGGAGGCGAAAATAACTCTTAATTGACCAAACTGATCCGATGCTGAAGTTGCAACCCCGTAAAGCGGGATTTCAGTCATAACTAAGAAAATTATGAGAACGAGTGCAGTCCAGAAGATTTTTTCGTTAAAACTGACTTTGCGCTCAGGTTTCTTGATTTCAGGTAAAACTCTGCCTATTGGTTTGAAGAGACTGAGGAATCTTCCAGGCATCTAGAAACTTTACTCTCCGTTGGCTTGGGGAGCTACGATTTTTCCGCCCGCTTGAGTGACTTTCTCATGCGCAGTCTTCGAGTACGAAGCCACGTGGATGGTTAGGGGCTTGGTTATTTTTCCTGTACCCAACAGTTTGGTGTAGCCAAGGTCAGTTAAGTTGACTTCGCTGGATTGTGCAAGTTGATCAAGTTTGACTAAGTTTATGGCATTTACTTTGGTATGAAGGCTTTTAGGTGAGGTGAAGCCGTGTTTGCCGAAGTAGTTGGGTTCAGATGTAACGACTAAGCTCCAGAGGTGCTTGTGACGCCCGACTTTTCTCGCGCCTTTGCTGCCTGAGTCTCGGTGTTGGCCTATTCTTCCGTAACCTTGTGTTCTTGAGCCTCTTGTTTTCCTGATTTTTCTTAGTTTATGTGGCATTTTGATCAGCTTCTTTATCCAATGTTTCTGCTTTTTTAAGCTTGATTTCGAGCACGCCATTCTTGAATTTGGTGTGCATCGCGTTTGGAATCACTACCGTCGGAAGATTTAAACTTTTATAGTATCTTCGATCTTTTGATTTTGCCGACAGCGTAATTTTCTGGTCTTTCACATTTATCTTGAGAGAATCCTTATTAAAGCCTACTATTTCAGCGACAATTGTTATTGTGTTGTTTTCTTGGAAAATATCTATTAGGGGTTTTTGTTCGGGTAAGCTGCGTTTAGTAAAGCTTTTTGATGGGCGGAAGTTAGTGTGAGCTGGAATCGAGTTGAGTCTTTTAGCGGTTTTATATGTTTTAGGTTCCTTGTCAGGTAACCCGTTCAAATCTAGCCATTTCCGGTTCTTGCTTGATCTTCTCCATTTTGCACTCATTTTGTCTCTTTCCCCCTCGGATTAACTAACGCATTTCTCTGATGACATTATAAAACGTATCGCACATAAAGGGTGACAAAACACCTGACCAATCCGAAGCAAAATATCTATGAAAACTACGATTGAGCGACAGTTTAGCGGGCTGAAAAAGTTGATTTGGCGTAAATTTATAAAGCAAGCGATAGTTCATGATTTTAAATACATCTATCTTGGAAAACCGCCAATATGACCTCTCCTTTATCGTTGTTTCACATTTGATCGTTGGGTCAATAGCGTTGGGATTATTTACGCGGTTTCAGGTTTTTGGTTATCGAAACCGGTAAAAAATATGAATGTTACAGAGCCCCAAAAATTGATCTTTTCGACTTCATAACGTGGATCGTTTCACTTGCACTTGGTATAATTATGCATTTCTTTTGAAATTTTTTAATGCTTTTGTCAGTAAACTTATAGTAACAAAAGGCTATGACACTCCGCATGAAAAATTGTAGGAAGGTAAAATGAAATAAAAGGATAATTGCACTGGTTGTTTAGACCATGCGTTGGACTAATTTGTTGATTGCTTCTCCACGGTAGCCTGCTTCGCCGCCTGCTTTGAAGCCTTTTTTGGTTTTGCCTTTGTAACCTTTGCTTGGCGGATGGAGCCGGAAGCGCGCCACTATGTCCGGAAGTTTGCCGTATTGAACTTTGCATGCGACTATGTCTGCCGCGAGGTCATCGACGTTCTTGTAGCCGATTTTTGTGAGGTATTCGCTGGTTAGTTTTTTGTCGCCTGCTAAGAGTGCACGTTTCTGTATCATCATGACTACGGTTTCTTGTGTGGGTTCACCGTAGGTTACATAGCTATTTACGCGTTGCAACATGCCTTTGTAGGATGGTCTGCTGTCGATTAGTACTGCGTGGTTTGTATGGTTTAAGTGAAGGAGGTCAAGGGTTTCTCTGGCTTCACGTTGTGCGCTGACGGTTCCTCGGATTCTAACAACGACGAGTGGTTTGCATTCTTCGATTTTCTGTGCCATTTTACTTCACCCAGTCCACTGTGGTAATCAAATTATAAGTCTTCCTTAATCCATCAAAGATTGCGCATGCATATGAGGGTACGGTTCTTGTCGAGCCATAACTTCTCATCCAAAGGTCTTTAACGCCTGCTAAGCCCAAGATTACTTTGGCGACTTCGCTTGAAACTAAGCCTAAACCTCTTGGTCCTGGAACGATGACTACTCGGACACCGCCGCATTTGCCTTCGACTTCGAATGGAACTGAATGTGGTTTGCCGCAGCCGCATTCCCAACTTCCACATCCACGTTTAACGGGGATGATGTTTAGGCGTGCGTTGACTGCTGCTTTTTCGATGGCGTTTCGGACTTGGCTGGCTTTTCCTGAGCCTAAGCCTATGTAGCCGTCTCGGTTGCCGACTGCAACGATAGCTTTGAAACGTGATTTTTCGCCTGCGTCAGTCTGTTTCTGAACTAAGTTAACGTTTATGACTTCTTCTTGTAAGTCAGGGATCAGGGAGTCGACAATTTGTGATTCAGATATTTTTATTCCTGATAGGAAGAGGTCTTCGATGCTTGTGATTTTGCCTCCCTGAATCATCTTGCCAAGTCGGGTTTTTGGTACCCAGGTTTCTAAGTTAGTTGTTCGTTTTTCTCTTTCGTTTCGGTTTCTATTACTCATTCTTTCTTTCCACCTTTCTTAGCAGCCTTTGGTTTGGGCTCTTTTTCTTTAGGTGCGGGTTCTTTTGGAGCAGCCTTTTCTTTGGCTATTTTTTCTTTGGGCGCTTTCTCTTTGGTTACTTTTGTTTTTGCCTTAGGAGACTTTTCTTTCGGGGCTTTTTCTTTGGTTGCTTTTGCTGCAGTTTTTTCTTTAACAGGTGTGACTTTTACTGGTTTTTCTTCTTTTGCTTTAACTGGAGTCTTTTCTTTAGGAGCAACTTCTTTGGGTGCTGCTTCAACTGCTGCTTTGGGAGCTTTCTCTTTTGGAGCAGCTTTTGGTTTGACGGCTTCTGGCGGTAATTTTGCGCTCTTAGATCCAGCCATGATGTCAGCCTTAACTTTAGTGAAGTGCTCACCGATTTTTTCTGGAGCTACACCTTGCGCGTTGTACTGTGAGAATTTAGCGGTATATTCTTCTGAGCCTGCACCTAAGATTTTAGCGTATTTTGCTATGTGGTCACCTTTCACCCGTTCTTTAACGATTTTTTCTTCGCTATGGGGAACCGCTACACCTGCGTCTACGACACCGTTTAAGACAGCGAAGCTTCGTGAACCTTTAGTGGGAGAAACCAAGCCGAGGTCAAGAACTGCCTCTTTGATGCCGACCGCTTTAGCTTTCAAACCAGCCAATAACCCCGTCAGATAAGCGGCAGGGATGTTGCCTGTTGGAGCTCGCCAACCGTAAGATTTTATAAGTTCACGGCTGTTGGCTGACGCTAAAACTTCGTCGCCATGGGGCTTAGCAATTATTATTTGGACTTCAACATTTTTGTTGGATCCCCTTGTAACAAGCCGTGGTTTTCTGGATGTAACCAGAGCCTTGCGTGCTTGGTAATCGGTTTTTCCTTCGCGTCTGCGTCGCAGTTGTACTCGGTAATTTGCTTTTTTCGCCATCTAACGTTTCCTCCATAAATCATGCGCTTTTAAATTGCGTTCTAAGTCAGCAATAGACTCAAACCTTCCGCTGCCTGCCATCCTGTAGTACTGGGTGTAGGTGGTTTCGGTTATGACTTTTCTTGCTTTCAAATCTCTCAGCTTGCGCCGTAGAGAACGGATTCTTATCATCCAAGCTTCTTTCTTGGTAACTTTTGCGTGTGCTGCACCTTTGAGGCTTCCTGGACCACTCCGTCTGCCCTTAAGTTTCTTAGCTCGGATAACTTTTGCTCGTGACCTGCTTACTCCTACCTCAGGCAATGAAACGATAACTTTCTCATGAATCAGTTTTCTCACTTCTTCACGTGTAATCGCGCCTTCAACATCGTCCATGCGTTGGGGATTAATCCAAACACGGTTCTGCCCAATCTTTAAGATTCTGGCAGCTAAACGTCTTTGTCCGCTTAAGTCAGTCATTGTTTCTTTTCTCCCTTCTTTGGTTTGGGCTTTGCTTTTTCCTTTTTAAGAGTTTTCTTTTTGGTTTCTTTCTTGGGCGTTTCTTCTTTGACTGTTTTCTCTTCCGCTTCGGCCTCTGGCGCTTCGCCTTCGGCTTCCTCGGTTTTTTCTTCGGCTTCCTTGGAGACTTTGATGTTTAAGATTTTGATGTTAAGGTTCATTGCTTCTGCAATTATAAGGGCACGTTTTCTTTTGCCGACGGTATGTGCAATGCGTGCTGCTTGAATGTTGGAGTCGATAGTTGAAAGGTCTGCTATATTGAAGACTATGACTTCGCGGTATCCTGACGGGTGAAGGAATCGGGCGATTTTGGGTCCTTTATAACCCATGCTGGGTCCTGGCGGCCAACCTTTGATTTTTCGGCGGATCTTGTTGTCTAACCCTCGGGGTCGTCTCCAGCTTAAGCTGAAGCGGTCGTACTTCCAGCTCTCAGCCCTTACGAATTTGGGTTTCTTGTTCCTTGCGCGCGCTCTAACTTTGAGTGCTTCGCGTGATGGGGACTGTTTCTTTTCGGTCATTATGCCATTCCTTCGTTTCTTTCATATACGAATATGCCGTCGAGGAAAACTCGGGGATCCTTGTTTCGTACGCGGGTTGCTTGTTCGATGTTGGCGGCGGTTTGGCTTACTTCTTCCAAGTTTGCGCCTTCAACAATGATGTCGTCGGGTTCAATCTTTACTTTGATGTTGCCGGTTAATTTTATTCTGCGGGGTCTACGTTCACCAGTAAAGTTTTCAATCAGGATGGATTGGTCTTGGAGCTTTACTGAGATTGGGAAGTGTGAGAAGACTATTTTTAGTTTGTATTGGTAGCCTTTTGTTACGCCTGTTATCATGTTGTTGATGTGTGAGTAGATTGTACCTACGAGAGCAGCTTCCTTTTTGCGTGGCCACTTGGCTGAGATGCGGACGTTTTTGCCTTCGCCTTCGATTGATATTGGAGCAAACGAGAAGTCACGTGTTAATGTTCCTTTGGTGCCTTTGACACTGATTTTTTTGCCTTCTAAAGTTAGGTTTACATCGTTTGGAACCTGAACAGTTTTAGATATTTCTGGAAGCCGCATAACTTACACTCCTAATACACGAAGGCTAAGAGCCTTCCTCCAAGGTTTTTTTCTTCAGCGTCTTTGTGAGCGAATACGCCTTTAGATGTTGAAACGACCATTATACCTACATCTCTTGAGGGTAGGAATTTCTTTTCCCATCCTTCGAATTCGTCAGCTTTAACGGCGAAACGTGGTCTAACTGGACCGCATTTGTTGATTCTGCCCAGCAGTTGGACTTTGAATTTGCCTTGTCGTCCATCATCGATGAATTCGAATTCTCCGATGTAACCGTTAAGTTGCATGATGCGTAGAACGCGTCCCAAAAGTTTAGAGGCGGGGCTAATTATGCATTCGCGCTTGTTGCGTGTTTCGTTGTTCTTGATGGTTATCAAACCATTTGTTAAGGTGTCCATTGTTTTTCTAGCTCCTACTCATATTTCTTGAACCCTAATTTTGGGGCTGCTTCTCTAAAGCATGTTCTACATAGATATAAATCGTAACGTCTGATAACGGGTCCATACGAGCCACATCTAACACATGGGCGTGAACCTTTGCCGTATTTTCGTACTTTCTTAACTTGCTGTTTTCCCATACATTCACTCTCTGGTTTAGACGATTTCGACTCCTAAGGTTTGTTTTATGAAGATGATTGATTCTTCAGGTGTTAAGAGATGTTTTGGACCAATGGTTTTGCTTTGTTTTCGGCGGATTCTAATTCTTTGTCCAGGGCGATTAACAGCTACGCAGACGTCCATTCCGAAGATACCAATATCTGGATCGTATTTTACGCCCGGAATTTCGATGTGTTCTTTTAGGCCGAAGGCAAAGTTGCCGCGTTCGTCGAAGGAACGTTTCGAAACTTTGTTGTCAACTACCGGCAGAACTTTTTTGAGGAAATCCACCGCTTTTTGTTTGCGTAAAGTTACAACGACTGCTATTGATTCACCTTCTCGTATGCCGAAGTCTCGGATGGTTTTCTTAGCTTTCTTTTTGACAGGTGTTTGACCGGTGATTTCTTGGAGAACTTTATTAGCTTTCTCAAGTGGTTCGCCTGATTTGCCAACGTTAAGATTAACGACGACTTTGTCGATTCGTGGCTTAAGCATTGGATGCTGTTCCCAATTACTGATTATTGCTTCTTCAGACAACTGCTTGTTCCTCCAGTGATGTTATAAGTGGTTCAGTTTCTCCTATGGAGAAAACGAAGTCCAATATTGTTTGGTAACGTTGACCTCTGGGAGTCTTCTATGAGTACTAGAGCTTGGCGACGTTTTTTGGCTTCAGTCTTTTCAATTTCAACTATCTTGCCTTGTTTCCCAATGTTTTTTCCGCCGGTAATTACTGCTATATTCCCTTCTTTGGTTTTTAGGCTTTGGACGACTTGTTTTTCGGGGTAGGTAACTTTGAGGATGTCAAATGTTTCGTATGTTACTTCTACTGGTTTTTTGGCGTCAGCGACTTTGATAAGCATGTTTGAGCCGTCGTGGAGTGCGATTTGGACGCCGTTATGAACTGTGGTTTTGTTTTCGACCCTAAGCAGTTTAACGTTAGCTTGGTCTTTGCTGATTGGAGTTAAAACTAATCCTTTGTGTGAGGGCATTATACGGTAGTATGTGTTTGCGTCAGGCATAGAGATAACATCCATTAAGCCAACTGGAGAATCATCTTTCTTGCGGACTTTGCCATCAACTAACACTTTGCCCTGTGCAAGGATCAATTTGCCTTCTTTACGTGTTTGTGCTACACCGAGGATATCCCTTAGAACCAACGTTAAAGGCAGACATTTCTCGAGTGAATGCGAACCTGACGAGGGCTTTGTAACCCACGGCAATTCTTTTCTGTGAATAGGCCAGAATGCTGGCGCTGGCTTACGTTTCAGCCTTGCAGTTTTTCCTTTTTTACCCATATTTATTGTCCTCCCTTAGTTTTCCCAGAGGTTTTTGGTTTAGCCTTAGCTTTTGGCGCGGCTTCGTCTTCCTCTGTCTTTTTTGCGGCTGGTGCCTTCTTTGTTGCTTTTTTGGCGGCTGGAACTTTTTCTTCTTTTAAAGCTGCAGCTTTTTTAGCGGCAGGTTTCTTTGCTGGTGCTTCGGTTGTCATTTCTGCTGCTGGTAGTGGTGCAACTTGAGGCGTTGCTTCTTCTTCAACCGGTGTTACTTTAACTTTCTCTTCTTTGGCTGGAGCCTTTTCTGCTTTCTTTATTGGCTTAGCTTTTGGTTTTTCTGGCTTTGCTGTTTGCTGCTGCTTCCGTTCAAGGATGTTCTTGCGCCATTTATCGTCCAAGTTGAGGTTGCGTATTTCAACTTTGGATGGATGAATAGGAAGGAAAATGTTTGTTCCATCGACTTTTTCTCGTGTTAAACCTTCAACGTAGATGCGGAATGCTTTCAGGTCTACACGTGAAACTTTGCCTTCAAACCCTTTGTTGTCTCCGCGTTTAATCAGGATAGTGTCGCCTTTTCGCACTGGAAGAGTCTTTGCACCTTTTGATGCTGTCAGTTCATGGGAAAGTGGCGCTGACATGAGTTTGTGGCGGATGTGAGCTGGAGCGTTAAAGAGTCTTTTTCTTTGTTTACCAGGGTTCTTTACTCGTTTTGTATCTTGCATTATCTTACACCTACACTATTATGCTGGAGGCACTTGCGATTCTTGGCCATCTCTCAGCTGCTTCTCTTGCTACTGGACCACGGATTTCAGAACCCTTCATTTCGCCGTCTGGAGTAATGATTACTGCGGCGTTATCTTCAAATTGTACCCAAACACCGTCGATGCGTCTGAAGGTTTTTCTTTGGCGGACGATTACAGCTTGGAAGATTTTTTTGCGCATGTCAGGTGAACCTTGGCGGACGGAAACGGTTACTTTGTCTCCTACTGTAGCAGATGGGTAACGTCTTAGTCTGCCCTTGTAACCCATAGCTTGAATTAAACGTAGAACTCGTGCGCCTGTGTTATCTGTGCATCGTAGTTCGGATCCTGCTAAGAGTCCACGGCTGATTTTTTGTCCGTGTGAAAGCATACCTTTTGCGGTTAGGGCTCTCTGCTTTGCCTTCGCTGCGCACATATTATCGTTCCTCTCCTAATTTTTCAACAACAACGAATGAGACGGTTTTGCTAACTGGTCGACACTCTGCAATTTTTACGCGATCGCCTTCCTTAACGTCGATGCATGGTGGATTATGTGATGCGATGTGTCCGTGTCGTCTTTCGTATCGTACGAATTTTGTGGAGAATTGGGTGAATTCTCGGTCGACGATAACGGTTTTATCCATCTTTGCAGTGTGAACGACGCCTTCCAAGACACGGCCTCTAACGGCTAGTGTTCCGTGGAATGGGCAATTTCGGTCAGCACAAGTCTTTTTGGGTTTCTTGAAAGTCATTGACATATTACCATAACCTCTTTACGCCTTTTTTTAGTCTGTCTTCAGATCTGCCGACTAACAGTTTACCGTCAACTTCAACGGTTGTGCCATCATCAAATGAGAAGTCAAACGTTGCAAGGTCTTTTATGACGCTTTTTGGTTGACCCTGATGGATTAGAGTAAGTGTGTTTCTTGTTTCAGCCACGACTGGACCAGCTAACCCGAGGTAACCTGCATGAGCACTTTGGGCAATTTTTGCTTGGGTGCCGATAAACTCGTAGCGGATAATGTCTGGAGTTATTTTCATTTGGTAACGTTCTCCTTAGCCTTTGGTTTTTTAGCTGGTTTTTCAGCTTTCTTCGCTGCTTTTGCCTCTTTTTCTTCTTTTGGCTGGTGTATTCCCAGTTTCTTCTCGTTTTCTATAGTTAGTATCTGAGCGATGCTTCTGCGTAGTTCCCTCACTCTTGTGGGGTTCTCTACGGCGCCGCCTGCGTTAATCATAGTTCTTATTCGTGCAAGCTCAATACGTAAATCTAACAGTTTATTGTCCCTATCCTCTGTTGATAGAGCGTTAATTTCTTTTACGCGCATTACTCTTTTGTCTCCTCAGGTTTTGGTTCGTCAACAACTTCTTTTGCTTGCACTTCTGGCTCCGGCTCTTTTTGGGCTTCTTTAACTGGCTCTGGCGCAGGGGCAGGTGCAGCTGCTGGCTCTGGTTTAGCAACGATTACTTTTTCTTCTTCTAGCGCTGGAACCACTATAGTAACTTTGTCTGGGAAATATGCGTCTGGCGGCATAATTTTTACGCGGACGCCGATGATGCCCGGTTTGAGTTGAACGTGAGCTTCGGCTGTTTTCATAGCTCGAAGAGCTGGTTCACCAACAATTGGGAAGTGCCCTGCCTTGAATTTTTCGAAGCGGGCTCGTTCAGTTGTAAGTTTGCCGCTGATTACGATTTCTGCACCAAGTGCGCCTGCTTCCATAACTTGGTTCAGTGCCCAAAAACCTGCACGTCTAAAGTGCACGCCCCGTTCAAGAGCTGAAGCAACTCGGTTAGCCACAACGTGGGCGTTGAATTCTGGAACTTCAATTTCTGAAACGCTAATTTGAGGATTGGAAACCTTGAAGTTTTGCTCTAAGGCTGAGGCGAGTTCTTTGATGGTTTCTCCGCCTCTACCGATAACTAAGCCTGGACGCATCGCGTAGATGACCACGTGGGTTCCCAGTGGTGTTTTGGACAGGTTTACTCCGCCATATCCTGCGCGTTCAAGCTTTTTCTGTAAAAACTCATCAATTTCTGTTCTTTTAATAGATTCAGTGATAAAACGTTTAACTATGCTCATTTATTGTTCTCCTTGAGTCGGTTTCTCTTCCAGGACGATTTCAACGTGTGTGGTTTTGTCGAATTTCGGTGAAGCTCTGCCGTGTGCTCTTGGCGTAAAACGCTTAAGTTTTATGCCTTGATATGCTGCTGCATGCATTATTTTGAGGCGATCCACATCTAAGCTTTTGTTTTCTGCATTTGCTTGGGCTGCTTCGATTACGTGGAGAATTTGCTCAGCAGCTTTTATTGGGAACCTGCCTACACAGTGATTTTCCAAACCGCCCTTATGCCCAAGTTTTTTGGTATACCTTGAGTATGGAACAGCTTTTTTCTTAATCATCACGTCACGTAAGAACTCTTTAGATTGAACAAGATTCATGCCCTTAACAGCTCTGCAGATTTCCCTAGCGGCTTTATGGGATACCTTGAGTTCTCTACCGCTGGCTTTCGCTGTTTTTTCTGGATTGAGCATTTCTTCTATTATTGAGTATCCCCATTTTGGCATTAATATTTCTCCAGTGCGCATTCAAACACGTAAAAGCAATTTATATGGCTTTCCGTATCACAACTAAGATTTTACTCTTAACTGATTAAGTGGGTGTTCCTGCGAGGAACTATTCGAACGCGTGAGGTGTACAGTTTTTGGATTACGTTTAGGCTTTTATAGTTTGCTCATAAACACCCAGAGAACTCTAATTAACCCAAAACTACAACATGCCAAAATAGTTTTTAACGTATTAATGAGCAAAATAGCTGCTAAGAACTTATAACAAAAATTAAAAAACTAAAAAAAATAAACAGCAAAAGCTTATTAGTTATCCGATTTTTGTTCAATTGTTTTTGTTGTGAACGCAACATCATTCTTTCAGCCGTCTGTCTCTTTCCTTAATCTCTAAACCAATCAAATGTGCCATCGCTATGAGTAAGATTCCACTCGACCGTCTTGATTAAATTCATAGAATTTTCTCTCGAAAACAACGTTAAGCAAAAACTAAGCTTGCTACTTGCCAATAAGAGGTTTAATCTATTAAAAACAATGCTATGCTCCAAAGCTATAACAAGTAATAAGGCAGCTTCAATGTTAAGCTTTTAAATGGCAAATTTAATTTTCTCCAACTTATGATTTGCACAACTTTTCAGAGATTTTGGCGATGTGTTTATTTTTCACACTTAGGGTAGTCTAATTAAGCAATAAACTTGAGGAGAAAGCAAATCCATGGATAAAACTGAAAAAATCACGATGCTGCACGGTGCCGGCGGCTCAGTTATGCATGACCTTGTCAAAAATTACATTGTAAAATATTTCGGTGGGCTGGGCAACGCGGCTGAGGTACCGTTGGAAGCCATGGATGACGCAGCAGTCATCGGCGACATAGTCTTCAAAAGCGATTCCCACGCGGTGAAACCTATCTTTTTCCCGGGCGGAGACATTGGACGCCTATCGATTTCTGGAACGGTTAACGATATTTCGTGTTTGGGTGCTGAACCGTATGCGCTGGCTTGTGGACTCATTTTGGAAGAGGGTTTGTTGCTGTCAGATTTGGAAAAGATTCTCGGCAGTATGAGGCAGGCTTGTATTGAAGCAGGCGTGGGCATAGTTACGGGTGATACTAAGGTAGTAGAGCGCGGCAGTTTAGGAGGCTGCGTTATGAACGTTTCAGGCATCGGCAGAAGAACCCAAGCCCTGGAGAGCAACCTTGCAATAGTTAGGAAATATCAGGAACTTAAAGCCCGATGGGCACTCGACTCTAACCTCATAGTCGGCAACAAAATTATTCTTTCAGGCACCCTTGGCGACCATGGTTTAGCGGTGCTTTCAGCTCAGCAGGGCTTGAAGTTTGGAAGCGAAATAAAATCTGACGTGAAGCCGCTTAATCGAATGATTCAGAGTTTATTGGGGAAAGTCGGTGGCGTAGTCGCCATGAAAGACCCAACTCGAGGCGGTTTAGCAGACGCTTTAAACGAGTGGACAGAAAAATCTAAAATCGGCATCCTAATCCAAGAAGACAAAGTTCCCATACGTGATGACGTACAAATTGCCTGTGACATGTTGGGTTTGGACCCTTTAGAAGTAGGCAATGAAGGCAAAATCATAATCGGCGTAGTCCCCCAAAAAGCAGAAGAAGCACTCGAATTCCTAAAACAAACCACGGAAGGCAAAGATGCCCAAATTATCGGCGAAACTACAACTGAATTCAAAGGCGTGGCAATGCAAACAGCCGTCGGCGGCAAAAGAATAATTGCAAAACCAATCGGGGACCCAGTGCCAAGAATCTGTTAGTGTTTTTTTACCATTTGTCAGGTAAGGCTTTCATTGTCACAAGCCGTGCCAGCGAATGGTTATATCCATTTCAAAGTCTACATGTGTGCGAAGATATTCGATTTATTTTGGAAGTCTTGTTTTGACTGCGGAAATCATTGACAATCCATCTTTTCGAGACCGCGTCTCTATCTTCAAGGACAGGTTTGAAGCGGGCAAAGTTTTAGCCAACGAACTCCGGGGGTACACTGGCAATAAGAATGTAATTGTTTTGGCTGTCCCCGCTGGTGGAGTACCAGTTGATTATGAAGTCGCCAAGGAACTTGCTGTTCCAATGGATGTAGTAGTGGTTAGGAAAGTGCAGATTCCATGGGCACCTGAAGCTGGATTCGGCGCAATAACTTGGGATGACAAAGTCTTCCTAAACGAGGGGTTGGTTGAGCAGTTAGGCCTCAAAGAACAAGATATACAAACCGCAATCGCCGAGACAAAGAAAAACATACAAGACAGGCTGAAGAGGTTTAGAGGAAACGTGCCCATGCCAAAATTGGTAGGTAAGACTGTTATCCTCGTTGATGACGGCTTAGCCTCAGGGTTCACTATGCTAGCAGCTGCAAGGTCCGTAAGGGACAGAGCACCACAAAAAATTGTCGTAGCAGTACCCACAGCTTCCTCAGGGGCAATTGAATTGCTTAAATCCGAAGTAGATCAAATCGTATGCCTTAACATAAGAAGCGGATCATCATTCGCTGTGGCCGACGCCTACCTGAACTGGTATGATTTAACCGATGAAGAGGTCCAAAAGATTCTCAAGGAAAGCAATGAAATTTAAGGCATGTTTGCGGCAACGTTTTTTGCCCAGACGCGACAGGTGCCTTCGCTGCTGACCATGCAGGCACCGACGGGTTTTGCGGGCGTGCAAGCTTTCATGAAGAGGGGGCATTCTTTAGGCTTGATTTTTCCTATGATGACAAGATGGCATTCACAGCCGAAATTGATGTCTTTACCTTCTTTGATGTGAACGTTGAACTTTTCTCTGGCATCGTACTGCTTGAGCGATTCGCGAAGTTGCAGAGCTGAGTCGGGTAATCTGCCGATTCCTCGCCAGTTTCCGGCAGTAACGGTGAAGGCTTTTTTCATCATTTCAAGCGCTTTGGGGTTTCCTTCTGGTTTTACGACACGTGAATATTCGTTCTCAAGTTTTGCGTCGTTTTCACTTACCTGCTTTAGAAGCATATAGAGTGCCATTAACACGTCGTTGGGTTCAAACCCCGCCACAACCGTGGGCATGCGATAAACCCTTGTGAAGAGCTCGTAGGGTTTCAAACCGATGATTGCGCTCACATGACCGGGCGCGATGAAACCGTCAATCTGCAAATCTCCCACCCCAAGCAAAAGTTCCATGGCTGGCGGAATCAAACGGTGGGAAACGAGGAAGCTGAAGTTTTTTGGCAAATCGCCAAGTGCTTCCAGAGCCGTGATGGGTGCGGTGGTTTCGAAACCGACTGCGTGAAAAACAAACTGTTTACTGGGCTCTCGTTTAGCCATTTCGACGGCGTCGGAGAGCGCATAGACGATTCGAATATCAGCGCCAGTTGCTTTGGCTTCTAAAAGCGAGGATTGGCTGCCCGGTACTCGAAGAACGTCGCCGAAGCAAGTTATCACTACGCCTTTTTGGGCTAACTGTACGGCTTCATCGATTTCAGCTGCAGGAACAATACACACTGGACAGCCCGGACCAGCGATGACCTCAACATTCTCGGGCAATAAGCTCCGCAAGCCGAAGTGAGTTATCGTCCATTCGTGCGTTCCGCAAACATGGCAAAATTTTACCTGGCCCTTCTTCGGCGTCACAGCCTTGATTTTTTCGGCAATGCTGTGTGCCAACTCTGGGTTTCGAAATTTCATGTTTTGTGCCATGCTCTCAACTTGCCAACTTATTCTCCCGCAGCGTCTAAGACTTCGTTCCAAAGGCTAAGGGTTTCTAAGGCTTCTTTTTCCTCAAGTACCTGAATGGCATAGCCAGCATGAACCAGCACATATTCGCCCACTTTAGCTTCGACCAGCGAAACGTTAACATCTCGTAAGACTCCTTGACCGAAATCGACGTGGGCGGTTGTGCCGTCTAGGCTCATTATTTTTGCTGGAATTGCTAAACACATAAGTATCAGTCTATAAAAGACGCATTGAACGGCGATAAAAACAGATTGGTCTAAAACCCTGAAAATCCAGCGACAACTGCTTGACCAAAGGAGATCCCACCATCGCCAGCTGGAACCGATTCGTGCACATAAACTCGCAGCCCGGCAGACTCAACCGTATCACGCAAAACGTCCACAAGAATTTGGTTGCATGCAGCGCCTCCTGAAAAACCCAGATTTTTGACGCCTTTCTCCTTTGCAGCCCGAATCGCCAGCTCACCTAACCCTTTTGCAAGGTAAACGTGGGCTGAGTAAGCTAAATCTGCAGCAGAAACCCTACCTAAACTATCATAAATTGCCTCAAGCAAGCAGGAAGTATCCAAAACATCATCATGAAGCAGGGGTTTTAATTGCAAAATGTCTTTTCCAGCTAAAGCCATGGATTCGAGTTTCATGGCGGGTTCGCCCTCATAAGTACGTTCAAAACAGATACCTAAAATGGCGGCAACAGCATCCAAAACCCTCCCACAACTCGTCGTCTCCATTTTATCTCTGTCATTTTTAAGTTGGTCTAGGAGAAGTTTGGCTTCGATTTCGCCGTATGGTAGGTGACTGCTGTTTTTCGTTAGCCAGTCTTCAACGTTTAAGCCCGCTTTGTGAAGCATGCCTGCAGCAAGGCGGACGGGGTAGCGACTGGCTAAGTCGCCTCCGAGCAGCGGCTGAGCTTCCAGATGTCCGAGGCGCTTGAAATCAGGTGATTCACGCGTGCAGAATAGAACTTCGCCACCCCAAGCCTCACCATCGATGCCATAGCCGTATCCATCGCAGACAATCGTGACCGCTTCATCCAGCCCATGCTCCGCCATCAAACCAGCAGCGTGCGCATGATGATGTTGCACCTGAATCACCCTTGAACCATCGAACTCAGCCATCTCCTTAGCCAGTAATGTTGTAGTGAATTTTGGATGCAAATCGCAAGCCACCACTTCGCCGTGGCAGTTGGTTAAGTGCTGAATGTGACTTGTTGCCTCTTTAAGAAAGTTGCGGGTTTCGATGTTTTCAACGTCGCCTATATGTTGGCTAATGAAGGCTTTATCATCGACTAATACGCAAGAAGTGGTGTTTAGTTCGCCGCCCAACGCCACTACGCAGCGACTGGATTTTTGCTTAAGCCTTACAGGGGCTGGAGCGTAGCCTCGGCTTCGACGCAGGAAAACTTGGTGATTGCCATGGACTCTCATGACTGAGTCGTCGCATCGGTGGGCAATTTGCCGGTTGTGAAACAGGAAATAATCGACTGTTCCGCCGAGGATTTTTAGGGCTGCCTTATTGTCCTTCACTATGGGCTGGTTGGGTGGGTTAGCGCTTGTCATCACAAACGCTGAGTCATCCACTTGGTCGAAGAGCATGTAATGCAACCCTGTGTAGGGCAGCATGACTCCGACGTTATGCAGGTGCGGCGCAACCAGCGGCGAAAGGTTGTACTGGGTGTTCTTGTTAAGCAAGACAACTGGGCGCGCAGGGGATGTTAGCAAGTCTTTTTC
Source organism: Candidatus Bathyarchaeota archaeon (assembly GCA_963809455.1). Lineage (GTDB taxonomy): Archaea > Thermoproteota > Bathyarchaeia > Bathyarchaeales > Bathycorpusculaceae > Bathycorpusculum. The sequence continues at coordinate 369,914 of CAWEJP010000005.1, forward strand.
CTTCGAATCCACTTCGGCAAACTCTCTTGCTGCATCGAGGCTTTTTGCCATGATGGCGAATGGTTTTTCGCGTCGATGCTTCGTGGCTCGAAGTCGTTCTAAGGGTCCTTCTTTGAGGGTTGAAACTGCAATATGGAATCCCCCATATGCCTTAACTGCCAGAATATTGCCTTCTGAGAGCAATTTTCCCGCCAACCGCACGGGGTCTTGAGTTTGGACTGGCTCACCCGTGTTGGTTGTCAAATAGGCTTTAGGTCCACAGGTTGGGCATGCTACTGTTTGCGCATGAAAACGCCGATTCGATGGGTCCTCGTACTCTTTTTTGCAGAAGCCGCAGATTGGAAATTCTTTCATGGTGGTGTTTTCTCGGTCATAGGGCAAGCGTTCGATGATGGTGAATCGGGGTCCACAGTTGGTGCAAGTGATAAAGAAGTATTCGAAACGGGGGTCGTTGGGGTCTCTGAGTTCCTTTAGGCATTGGTTGCAGATGGCTATGTCGGGAGGTATGATTGAACCTGAGTTTTCGGTTTCTTGGGAGCTCTTGAAAATCGTGAAGGTTTGGTGCTGGTTTTTTCCTGAAAGTTCTGTGCAACTAATTTTTTCAATTTGGGCTAAAGGAGGCTTCTCATCAGTTAAACCCACCATAAAACGGTCAACACAAAGCGCGTCGCCTTCAAGAAGAATTTCAACGCCTGCATCGCCCCTGTTGCGAACATACCCTGCCAAACCATTCCGCACAGCTAAGCGGTAGATGAAAGGGCGAAACCCCACTCCTTGAACAATTCCCGTAACGTTGATTTTTACTCGCACGACAGGAGCCTTAACTTAATTCATGCGCGAGGTTTTCTCTTATACATTTCGAAGCATTTTTGGCAAACCTTAAACCAGACATTTCTGCATTTTACTTGTATGAAATGGGTTACGTTTACCGTTGCTTTTGTCTTGACAATTTTCTTAGTCATTGGTGGCATAATGGCATATCCTGAAGTGTTGGGAAAAGCAGCAACCACCAACAACGACTTTGTCTTTGAGCTCTTCTTGGGACCGTTTGTAGTTTTGCTGTTTTTTGCTTGGGTCGGCGAAAAATTGATTTTTAGAATTTGGAAGAAAGAAGAGTAGTCACTGTTTTTCTTGCAGTAGTCGCTTCAATACTTTTCCGGCAGGGTTGAGAGGTAGTTCTTTTCTGAATTCTACTTCTCGGATAGCTTTGTAGTGGGCAACTTTGTTATTAATGAAAGTCAAGATTTCCTCTACTGACACCGTTGCTCTCTCTTTTAGGACTACGTAGGCTTTAGGCACTTCACCTGCCATTTGGTCGGGTTTTCCGACAACTGTACAAAGTTTCACTGCAGGATGCTCGTAGAGGATGTCTTCGAGTTCTCTTGGGTAAACACTATAGTCTTTGGTTTTTATGAGGTCTTTTTTGCGGTCGGTTATGTAGAAGTAGCCGTCGCTGTCCATTCGTGCGATGTCGCCTGTGAGAAGCCAGCCATTACTAAGCACCTGAGCTGTTTCTTCGGATCGGCGCCAATACCCTTTCATAACTTGCGGACCCTTCACCTCTAACTCGCCCGTTTCACCCTGCCTAAGGGGTTTACCTGTTTCTAAATCAACTACCCGCGCGTCGGTATCAGGCAGAGGTAACCCGATGGAACCAACCTTAACAGTTCTCATTGACGAATCGACTGGCGTGCAATGCGTCACCGGCGACGCTTCAGTTAAACCGTAGCCTTCTGCGAGGAACCCACCCGTGACCTTCGTGAATTCTTTCTGAACTTGCGGCGGCAGAGAAGAAGCACCAGAAATACACACGCGAATAGAGGTTAAATCGTGTTTGCTCAATTCTGGGTTGGCAAGCAGTGCCGAGTACAAGGTTGGGACGCCACAGAATACAGTTACTTTTTGTTTTTGAACGGTTTCTAAAATCTTGGTTGGCTCAAATTTCGGAACCAACACCATTTTTGCGCCCAAACTAATGGGCACCGTCATGCTGGTGGTCATGCCATAGATATGGAAAAGGGGAAGCGCTATTAGGAACGTTTCTTGGGCTGGGTTGCCCTTTATCCACGCAGCGAAGGCAAGGGCGTTTGAGACAAGGTTGCTGTGTGTCAGCATGGCGCCTTTTGCTGTCCCAGTTGTGCCGCCTGTGTATTGAAGAGCAGCCAAATCTTCTGTTGGATTAACTTTGATTTTTGGAACTGCTTTTGGGTTGATTTCAAGCAATTGTGTGAAAATTAGGGCGTTTGCATATTTTCGAGAAGGCTCATTTTCATCTAACATGGTAATTATTATATGTTTAAGCGGGATTTTTTCCCTAACTTTTTCTATAATCGGATAGAGAGAATCTAACGCAACGATAATTTGGGCTTCTGAATCGCAAAGCTGGTACTCGACTTCGCGCTCACGATGCAGAGGGCTAATCGCAGTCACTACAGCGCCCGCCTTGAGGATCCCAAAATAAGCGATCAAGAACGGTGGAATGTTGGGCAAGAAAAGCGCTACACGGTCGTCCTTTGCAACTCCCAGGTTGGTTAGTGCATTGGCGAACTGATTTGAAAGCAAATCCAATTCTAAATAAGATATTTCGCGAGCACCGTAAACGATGGCTGTCTTATTGGGATATTTTTCGGCTGTCTTCTGCAAGAGCCCTTGAAGTGGAATAATAGGATACTTTATGGTCTTAGGCACATCTTCGGGCCATGCTTTAAACCAGGGACTTACTTTCAGCTACCATTGCATCAAGCCACTGTCCACCAAATGAGTGTATGCATATTTAAAAAGTGGTGCCGGGGACGGGATTCGAGCCCGCGACTTCTGGGCATAGGGCGATTGGCCCCTTTTGCACTCCAGATTATGAGTCTGGCGCCCTAGCCAGGCTAGGCTACCCCGGCAATTAACCACGAATTTTCTAGCCGTGCCTTTTTAGTCTGTTTTCATTCATTTAAACTTTTAAAGCGTATTTGCCGAGATGTAACCTATGAATTAACAATTGAAAAAGAAACAACTCTTAAATCGGTGCATGTTGAGTCAGCTGATGTATTCTTTTCGTTTGTTTTGGGTTTCTTTCGCGTTGGCTACTAAAGCAGCTTCAAACATAATTGCATCGATATCTCCATAGGTTTGCTTTACTGCGACTTTCATTTGAGTCAAATTTAAGTCCTCAAAAACATCTTAACTTAAATGTGAGCCAGCAAATATTCAAACGCAATAATACTTCAAGAGTTTTGGCTCTCTATATCACTTAACGCTGTATCGCTAATATAGTTGTGTGGTTTCGTTAACGCAACAACAAAAAGAGGATTTATACTAAAAATTCTGTATAAAACCTTAGATAAATAAGTCAATGTTAACTAGTTTCAATCAATTAATTCTCAAAGACAAATCCCAAAACGCCAAATTTTGATAAACAACCCACAATCAAACCATTAATGAAAATATTTAATGGTATTTTTTGTTACAATAAATTTATTGGATTGAAAACCAACCTTAAAGTGGTGAGTTTATGTCTTCAAGCAATGATGATTATCCTGAATGGTTCAAAAAACGCCGCAACTCCTCTAAAGATCCTTTTTTCGGCGAAATAGACGACATGTTCCGCGACATGGAGAAAATGATGGATGAAGAACTTAAAAACTTCACCGAAAAAGTTCCCAAAGAATACGTTAAAGAACGCAAATTGCCTGACGGCAGCACCGTTAAAGAGTTGGGACCGTTCGTTTATGGTTACAGCATGAAGATTGGCGCAGATGGAAAACCGGAAATTCAGGAGTTTGGAAACCTCAAAAAAGGCCTCAAGGGTCCACCGCAAGTTAAAGAGGAGCGGGAACCCCTCGTTGACATCATGGAAACCAATGACGACGTCCATGTAATTGCAGAGTTGCCAGGAGTGGAAAAAACCGACATTAAACTCCACGGCACAGAAGATGAATTGACAATTTCGGTTGATACGCCACATTACAAGTACTTCAAGGAAGTTGCTTTGCCAGTGAAGGTTAGGGTTAAAGAGGCAAACTCAACCTACAAGAATGGTGTGTTGGAAGTTGTGCTTCCCAAAGCTGAGGCTTTAGGCAAGCCAAAAGGCGAACCAATCGACATAGGCTAAAAGCATAAAACTTTCACTCACCCAATAATCTTTAGAGTAGCTATAGCAATGACGAATGAAAACTCAGAAATCGACACGTTAAACGCTATATGTCGAGAAGCAAAATCAGCGGGCAAACTTTCCGGCGACAATCTAACAGAGCTATATGAACTTTTTGGATCCAGGTTCACTAAAGCCCTCGACGCCCTAAAAGAGGGTAGAGTAAAAAGGTACATTTTCAAGCCCAGCGGAAGAACCGTCTGGATCGTAGTAGGCAGGGAACGTGATTACTTGATCATGCCTGAAGCTGAATTCTGTACCTGCGACGACTTCTACTTCCGTGTCCTCGACAAGAAAGTCCACATGTGCTATCACATATTGACACAGAAGATTGCCCAGAACTTGGGTTGGTTTGAGACGATACCGGAAAATGATGAGTGCTTTGATATGTTAATGAATGAGTGGAAAAAAGCTACTGCTTAAATATGAAGAGTTACAAGAATACAGTAAAATGCAGGGAGAATCGCTATGGACCTAAGTGCATATTTCACCGTACTCCAGTACACCTTGATGGGTGCAACCTTCATTGCTTTAGTGCTAATCTTCATGTATGTATACTATGGCAAGGAAGAAGAAACAACCGAATAAATCCCAGCTTTTTAGCCGCTTATCTTCTTTGTCGCCTATTCATTATTAGAAACAGGACTATACTTACGGCGGTCATGGTTATACTTACTCCAATTAGCCAGCCTGCGTCGGGTCCAGCGCCAAAAACAATGGGGATTGGTCCGATGAGGATGACTCCGCCTACACTTCCTGACCCACCCAAAAACACGGAAGCAACAACAATTACGACAATCCCAACAAATACTATCGCTACACCTAAGAGCAAAAAACCAAGCAACCTGCCAGAGATGCCGATTCCTTCATCTTCAGCTTCTTTATCGCTCAGCATTAGGTTACCTCAACAACCAATAGTAGATTATAGTAACAATTAAAAACACAATAGTAAGCGCTAACGCAAGCGTTACTACAGCTTTGACCGATTTTTTGTCTGTACCAAAAATTATAGGAATCGGCCCAATCATTATGACGCCAGCACCCTGCACTTTAGCCTTTTTAGAACCACCAACAGAAGCAAGAACAATCACAGCTACGATAATTATTATTCCAACAACCACCAATGCTATCCCAAGTGCATAAAAATCTGTAATATCCACTTTTTCTCGTCAGCCCTAAAAGCACATGAACCAGCGTTTTTAATAAACGTAGCCAGCAGCCCCTTGAAATGCAAAAAATTAAAAGCTCCAACACCGCTCTATCGTGTCGGCGCAAAATGACCACCCAAGACCTCATAAAAGAAATTCAGCGGCAGAACCCCCTAATCAGCCTTGAGCAAATCCAAGAGCGACTTAAGGCTGAGAGAGAAAAGACTGGCGGTTTATTGGGCGACGAAACATTGCTTCGGTTAATTGCCGCTAAATTCGGCGTACAAGTCGAACTTAACACTATCCAACATAGTGCAGTCCTATCTATAAACCGTCTTTTTGCAGGGTTGTATGATGTTACGGTTGCAGGTAAGTTAATTGCTGTTTTTCCTGCCAAAACCTTTCAGGGCGCTGAGAAATCTGGAAAGTTTGCGACTTTGATGCTTGCAGATGAAGAGGGGCTTTTGCGGGTGGTTTTGTGGAATGAGAAGGCAGAGTTGGTTGAAAGGGGCGAGTTGAAAGCGGGGCAAGCGGTCAAATTGCTGCATGGTTACACGCGAGAAGATCGAAGCGGCAAAACGGAGCTGCATTTGGGCACTAAGAGTCAAATCGAAGTGGAACCTAAAAACAAAGCTAACGAATACATCTCAATTGATAAGTTCTCAGCGAAAATCAATACCTTAAACATCGCAGCGGGCAACGTTAATCTTTCAGGCGTGGTAAAGGAGATTTTGGGCGAAAGTACCTTCATCAGAAGCGACAACAGCGTCGGCACTGTTACACGCCTAACTTTAGCAGACGATTCCGGTCAGATAACCGTAGTTTTTTGGAACGAAAAAGCAACCGAACTGGAAACCACGCTCAAAGCAAATGCGCGGTTGCTGTTGGTTAATGCTCGGGTGAAAGAGGGACAAACTGGCGGCATGGAAATTCACGTTGACTCAAACACATTCATGGATGTTCAAGCCGCAGCATCCAACTCAACTAAGATCGCTTGCTTAGCTGAGAACCAAATAGTCGATGTTGAAGGCACTGTTTCGGCGTTAAGGGAAAACAAGGAAGTAACAACATCCAAGGGCGAAACGATCAAACTCATGGCTTTTGATTTAAAAGATGAAAGCGGCAGCATTCGCATTTCTGCTTGGAGAGAACAGACAGAAGCCCTCAGGGACCTAAAAATCGGGGATAAACTGAATCTGAAAAATGTTTATGTGAAGAAAGGGTTTGGGGGTAAATTGGAGTTATCTACCCGATCGGCAACGGTTGCTTCAGTTGTTAAGCTTTGAGTTTTGTTACTGTTACATCTACTATTTCGCTTGAGTTGCTTTTCCATCTAACTCTGCAGTTCTGACCTTATCCTGTTTGAACGTGGATATGTTGTAAGTTTTAACCATTTCAGTTGCCTTCTGGGTTCGTAATTAGTGTTTTTGCTTATCAGAATGATCGTTGACTTTGGTTTTTTTGGGCAAAGTTTCCTCTAAACCTGCATCTTCATTTTTCAAGTAAAGTTGATGATTGTCTACGTCTTTTTCTTTATAACGACGCATTGTTGAAGCATTCGTTTTCACCCGGTCAAAACGTTTTTGGCTGCTGAGTCTCTCGGCAAGTTTAACCACGTCATTTGGCTTGCTAAATTTTTCCACCGTGCCATCTTCACGTGTTCGCTCGACTTTTATGCAGTTGTCAACCATGCAGTTGAATACGCAAGCGCCACAGTAAACACACAAATCCTCCATGATGCCGACTTTGCCCGTGCCCCAATACAACGCGTTAGTTGGACAAGCCTTTAAGCATAATCTGCATTGTGCGCCGACACAAGTGAATTCATTGATGCTGATTTTGCCCTCTTTAAAAAGTTCTTTGATGCCTGTGGGTTCGAGAAGTTCTTTGCGCCGTTGCCGCTTTTCAGCTTCTTCATCAACCTGTGCACTGCTTTCTTCATCCATCAGCTCATATACAGAAGGCGGTTTCGACGGCATTTTGACAATCACGGGAAATGATTTGTTTTCAAAATAGGTTTATGAATTATAATTACGTTTCTCATGCCAGAGTTATAGATAATACATCAAAAAGGGTTATTCTGAACTCTGAATTCATAAATCAAATAGCCTTTGAAGGGGGGAGCTTCTTTTGAGTAAGTTGACTGAGTTTAATGAGAAGTGGATTCTACGCTTTGATAGCGGTAAAAATTGGATAAGTAAGCTGCCAAGTGAGCAAACACGTAGAATCTTTATTCGTAACCTTCAGAAATATAGCGAAGCAGTAAACAAAAACCCAGATGAACTAATAGCCTTTAAGATTGAAGGATTACGCAACATAGCAACAGAAAAAGAATTCCAAGCAGAACGACTTTTAGAAAATCACCTTTCAAGCTGCAACTTAAGCGTTAGCTCAAAAGAAATGATGAAAAATGCAGTAATCAGCTTTTACAAACATAATTGGAGAAACTTAAACGGTAACGTAGCGAGCAACATTCAAAAACCTGAAGCTAAGAAACGCTGTCCAAAAATGGATGATATTCTTGAATTAGAAAACGCTATGACTAATCAACGTGACAAGGCGATTATCTGGTTTTTTGCTTCCACTTCAGTAAGAATCGGTACATTGACAAAATTAAGATGGAATGACTTGAAACCAACTAATGACAAAGATGTTCCCTTTTGAATAGAAATAGAATCTTTACGTTTGAAAGGGCATGGTGTAGGCAAATACAAAGGCTTGAAGCAAATTACTTTTATTCATAAATTAGCAGTTGACAAGCTCGAAAGTTACAAAGCTGAAGCAAAGCGAAAAGGTTACGTTTTGAAGGATGACAGTCCAATATTCATTGGTTATCACAACAATAAGAAAACTTTAGCAATTACGACACCTTCAATTAACTCTGCTTTTGATAATGCTTCTTTAGCGATATGGCATGATTTAGAAGTTAAACGGTTTAGTCCACATGACTTTAGAGATTTCCTTCAAAGTGGCTTAGAGAATGCTGGAATAAATGCCAATCTCATTAGTCCTATCTTAGGACATAAACTCTATCGAAATAATAAGAAAAACTCATGGTAACAGTCCAAAAAATAAAGATAAGAAGTCAAAAGCAAGCGAAGCAAAAAGTCTTAAATCTACATAGCATAGAAATAGCTAACATGAGCAAAAGAAGAATTGGTTTTATTCTTTTCTTAATTGTCGGAAATGTTGTATTAGGTTTTTCATCATTCTATTATTTGGGAAAAGATGCAGCGATAGAATTTATAGCTGTTTTCACTTCATTATCTACAGCAGCGTACTCCATTCTAAACGAACCAGAAAAACCACAGCCAATACTAAGGGTAAAACCAAGAGTTAGGAATGGTTGGGGTATGGATTCGTTGGGTTTTGACCTCCATGTTGATAATGTTGGAGGGGCAACAGCTAAAGATATCAAAATTATTTGCAAGACAAGTCCAAACACTTTAGACCTTGAAAACAAAGGAGTTTATGAGATTAAGATTCTTCCACAGAGAGAGCAACCCACAAAAATCAATCTTATATCATCGATAGAAACACAATCGATAACATCTCAAAAAATACATGTAGCAATTACATATTCAAATTTGGACAATAAGCAGCAACCTCCAATAGAAGAAAGTTACGAAATTGACGACCTAATAAAGAAAATGACAAATGAAATTCTAACGAAGTCGAGGTAATGAATTATCCTGAAGATAAATCTTAAATCTGAATAGCGTAGAATAGCTAAACATGGAAGAAGAAGGTAAAAGGGAAGATAGAGATTTTGAAGAAGTCATTAAGGCATCTCAACCAAAATTTCTTGAAATAGTAAAAGAAACTTATTACTTAGCTGTTTTAGGTTCTTTATGTATAGCTGTCTCTGCTTTCACTCAACAAAACTATCCTCAAGTACAACCCTATGCAATTACAGGAGCTTCATTATTTCTTCTTGCTTTTGTTTGTTCTTTCGTCTCTAAAATTAGTCCTTCGCTATTCTTGATAATACCTGTTTACCTATCAACTCTCGGAGGCGTGATAATGCTTTTTCTTATAACAATTGCGTTCGCCAGTGCTTTTCCACTCGTCTCTAAAGCATTTTATGCACTTTATATTGGAATAGTCATGTTAATTTTTGCTGCAATTCCATACAATCTTTTTCGTAGTCGTAGAAAATATAGTGGAAAAATTAAACTTTTTCTTACTATTTCAGCGATTTTTAATACTATTGCAATACCTTCAATATCAATTGCTCTCGTAATGACAATCTTTTTGGTTGTTACTTCTTTAGAAAGCGTATTTCTTGCAGTTATGATTGTTGGCATAGCGTCTTTTTTCATTGGATTTGCATTCTTGTTGTTATCTTTACCGCTTAGGTATAGAGAAAAGGAATTACGAAGAAAAGAAGAGAAGAGGTATAGAGTTTACATGGATGAAGGTAGTGGACTTTAGTAAATATTCCATAAGACTAAGCTCAAAGAGCAAAGTTCTCTACTAAGAGGTTTAACAAACATTAATAGTCTAAAAGCATCATTTAAAACATCATGTATCAAATAGAACATTCCGTTAGGTGAGCAAGACAGATACATATCGCTTCCGCTTCCTTGCGTCTCTCGACTAACAGTAAAGCTTTCGCTTATAGTGAATAGTAAAGTAGGAAGCGATTAAGTTTAAGATAATAGTAAAGTAGTGTGAGCAAAAATATTATTCACTTATAGTTAAAGTAGGCTTCTGAGTTATGTGGCAGAAACAATATTTTTAAGCACCTAAGTAATTGTAGTGAGCTTAGAAAGTGTGATAACATGCAAAGAATCAGTGTTTTGCGGGTTATCTACAACTCTGGCTAAGAAATAATTACTTATCCCATCAAAGTTGGACTTATCATTCATATTTCTGAAGATTCCGAACCGTTTAGGCTTTCGCTAAGAAATGCATCGTGACGCCGTTAAAGTTGCTTCATCATACTTTGTCCAGCGAGCAGTCTTAGCGAGTGAATTTCGTCAGCAGTAGTTTTCTTGAAAATATTCCTCTCTGAACTAGTTAGCATGCATGTATGTCTTAGAGCTGCTGTCTTCTTTTCAAATAGAAGAAGAAAAAATCTTTCGTAGCATCACTGGTTTTTCCTTCTTTCATCAACTATCTAAAGAATAACAACTGCATAATCCTGAAAAAAAACGTGTTGTTGTCCTTCCAAATAAGATGAAATCATTAAGAAGCCTAATTCTCTTTGGGTAGAAGAAGAAGATTGGAAAAAAAAATTTGCTCTTCTTCTTCTTTCAACTTAGGTTCGAGTTGAAAGAACAACAACACAAAATTTTGCAGTGTTGTTGTTCTACCACTAATGATAGCAACCCAGCATTAAATGAAGATAGGCCAAAAGGGAAGTTTTCAGCTTAAGCCGTCCATTTTGATCCCTGTGGGTTTAATAAATTGGCTATAATTAGAGAAAAGCAATCTGTTTTGAAAAGAGACATCCACATGAGCCAGCCACAAACACAAAACAAAACAAACCAAAGTTCTACACCGCACAGCCGAATAATACTGACAATCATTGTGCTTGGCACACTAATGGGTTCCCTAGACAGCACTATAGTCCTCTTAGCTTTTCCAACAATAAACGACAGCCTCCACTCCGACCTCGCCACTTCAATTTGGATAATCTTGGCTTACCTACTGGTGATTGCTGTTGCAACTACGCAGATGGGCAGAATCGGCGACATCTACGGGCGAAGCAGAATATTCAACACAGGCTTCATAATCTTCACCGTCGGCTCAGTCCTTTGTGGATTCTCAACCCACATCTACCTGCTCATTGCCTTTAGGGTAGTTCAAGCAGCAGGCGGCGCCATTATGCAAGCAACAAGCGGAGCCATAATCGCCGATGTGTTCCCGCCTCAAGTTCGAGGCCGAGCATACGGCTACAACGCGTTAGGATTCACGGCAGGAGCGATGCTTGGTATTGTCTTTGGAGGCTTAATAACCACTTTCGTCGGTTGGCAGTACATATTCTTCATAAACATTCCAATTGGCATAATTGCAGCGGTAGCCGGCTTCAAATACATAAAAGACACGCATAAAGCGCCGTCGAAACTTAACCTACCCGGCATGGGACTGCTTGCCGTAGCACTCGTTTTGTTGTCTTTGGGCTTGGTTAATTTTGCTGCGGACGGAATCAGCACATCCAGCATCATTTTAGCCATCATAGGTGCCACATTGATTCCTGTGTTCTTTTGGTATGATCGCCATCTCAAAAACTCCCTGATAGATTATGAAGCCCTCAAAAACAAAATTCTACGAAATGCAATCCTCTCAGCCTTCTTTCTCAGCATAGGCTACTTCGCAGTAGTATTTCTCGTTATTATGTACCTGCAGGGAATAAGGGGACTGTCACCGTTAAATGCCTCGCTTCTGCTTGTGCCAGGGTATGTGGCGGGAAGTTTTCTGGGTCCAATCATGGGTAGACTCAGCGACAAATACGGCTCAAGAGACATAGCCACCGTCGGCGTTTTCTTCTTAGCACTAGCCATCTTAGTTTACTTAACCATGAGCACGACCTCGCCGCTCTGGATTGTCCTAGTAGCTTCAGCAATCTCAGGCTTAGGCACCTCCATGTTCTTCCCAGCCAACAACAGCGCCGTCATGGCAAATGCCCGTCAAGGTTCCTTTGGCAGCATCTCAGGATTGCTAAGAACAGTACAGAACATTGGATTAGTCGGAAGCTACGTCTTAGCTATCTCGGTTGCAGCCGCCTCTGTTCCAAGGCAGGTGGCCTTTGAAGTTTTCATCGGAACATCCAGCCTTACAGGAGGGGTAAGCACTGCGTTTTTGGGAGGCATCCACAACGCATTCTACGCTTCCATAACTATATTGATAATTGCAGCTGTGCTCTCCTACTTTAGGGGAAAAGAAATTAGGAATCAACCGACAAACCCTAAAACCTAATACCGCCAACCCACAACTGTTATATAAGCACATTTACGGCTGGGAAAATGACGTGGGCAAACTAAAATTCGGCGTGTTTCTACCTTTCTACGCATTCCAAGCCAAAACGCCGACCGAACAGTTTGAAACCCTCAAAAACATCGTTTTAGAATGCGAACGCTATGACTACGATTCGGTTTGGCTCGACGACCACTTAATGTTCAATAACTGGCCCATCCTCGAATCCTGGACCACCCTGTCTGCGCTCTCTACATTAACCCATAAGATTCGGTTGGGAACTATGGTTTCCTGTAACCAACACCGAAACCCTGCTCTGCTCGCCAAATCCGCCGCCACTCTCGACGTGCTCTCTAATGGAAGATTAGAGTTTGGCATTGGTGCTGGCGCTCAAGAAGCGGAGCATTTAGCTTATGGGTTTGGTTTTCCCAACCTGAGCAGTAGAGTTGAGCAGTTAGGTGAGGCTTTAGAAGTAATTAAGCGATTATGGACTCAGGAAAAAACAACCTACCAAGGCAAACACTACTCTCTGAAAGATGCTGTCTGTGAACCTAAACCCATGCAGAAACCTCATCCGCCCATAACTGTGGGTGGCAGCGAAGAAAAAAACACCCTCAAAGTTACGGCAAAATACGCGGACCGGTTTGACTGGGGACATCTGCCCTCCGTCGAGGTGTATAAACATAAACTTGAGGTTTTAGAGAATCATTGCAAGGCAGTGGGCAGAGATTTCAGTGAAATTGAGCGGTCTGCTTGGCCAAGCGGACAAATACTTATTGCCGAAAACCAAAAAGCACTTGACGAAAAAATCAGCAAATTAAAGCCGCCAAACATGAGCTTACAAGATTATAGAAAGGGAACCTTGGCTGTTACAGCAAACGAATGCCGAAATCCCCTACAGAGCTTACATCGATTTGGACGCCACATATTTTATGCTGTACTTCGCCGACTTACCAAGCACAGATGGGCTAAGACTGTTCGCCGAAGCCGTCGCCAACAAGTTTTAGTTAGAGGTCACCGTGCGCAATGTGTGACAATTCGTGAACGATAATTTCATCTAAAGTGTGATAGGAGTTTTCTCTCACCAAAATAATGAATTCTGCATCGTCGTTTTCGTCGCCGTTAAAAACGCAGGCATCGGTGCCCTTAGTTGAAAGAAGCCTGCCCCACTCTTCAATTTCCCGAAAATCATCCTCAATGCAATGGCGATGTTGAAGGACACGGTTGAAGTCATCGTCGCTTAGTCTAAAGGCTTTAACTTTTGGCAAAGGCTTGTCGCTCAATGTTTTCCATGCAGTCGTAGACGCCTTTTGGATATGCGCTCAGTTTTCATCTGGATTCCTTCAACCAAAACCATACAAAACCACCATTTATTGTGTTTTTCGTTAAGAAGAGACTGACCAATTAAGGCAAGTAGCATTAAAAATCAGCGTTTTTTAGCTCTAAAAGCGTTTGCAGTAGTCGAGCTCTACTACAATCAAATTAAGTTCAAGATTAAAAAGTTAACCCTAAACCGCATTGCGCAAGAATTGGCATCTAAAAATAAGGAGAGGTTTGCTATTGGTGGTTTTTGTTGTTGTAATCTGTTGTCAGCACGTTCATGCCGCTTAGATACGGCTTCCATGCTGGCTTTAACGATGTCTTCGCGCACGCCCATCGCTGTGACGGTTCGGTTGCCTTTGCGCATATGCACAAGAACCTCGACCATGGCATCTGTTCCACCAGTGATAGCTTTAACATTGTACTGCTCCAGCGTTATAGGTTCAGTTTCTGCAATAGCATCTTTCACAGCATTTATGGCTGCATCCACGGGACCAACGCCCACAGCCGCACCCCAAACGACTTTCCCATTAAGTTTTAGGCGCACTGAAGCGGTCGAAGTCACTTTGTCGCCGCCTACGTAGGTCATTTCTTCTAGTTGAATGGGTTTGTCTCCGCCCAAACCCATCACGGTTTCAGCTATAGCTAGGACATCGGCATCCATGACGGTTTTGCCTTTGTCTCCGAGTTCTTTTATGCGCTGGAAAATTTGTTTGAATTGTGATTCGGTGGGTTTTAAGCCCATGTTGTTGAGGTCGGCGCGTATGGCGTTGGAGCCTGAGTGTTTTCCGGCGGCGATGCGTCTTTGACATCCGACCAGTTCAGGAGCAATCGGCTCATAAGTTAAGGGGTTAGCGAGGACGCCTTGGGTGTGTATTCCAGATTCGTGGGTGAAGGCGTTTTCTCCCACGACTGCTTTGTTAGGCTGCACATGAACACCTGTTAACCGTGAAACCAGCTGCGATGTGCCGTAGAGCAATTCGGTTTTGATGTTTAGATCCAGCTTGTAGAGCGACCGCAGTGTTATCACTATTTCTTCTAAAGCTGCGTTGCCTGCGCGTTCGCCGAGTCCGTTGATTGTTGAGTGGCATTCTTCTGCGCCTGAGCCTAAAGCCGCTACGGTGTTGGCGACTGCCATGCCAAAGTCGTTGTGGCAATGGACAGCTATTGGGACTTTTATTGTTTTTTTGAGGTTGGAGAAGAACTCTGCCGCACGTTCGGGCGTTAGAATTCCCACGGTGTCGCATGGAACAACTCTGTCCACACCAGCATCAACCGCTGCCAGAAACACTTTAGTTAAATATTCGAAGTCTGAGCGGGTTGCATCTTCAGCTAAAAGCTCCACTGATAAACCATGCGCTTTAGCGTAAGAGACAAGATCATGAGTTGTCGTCAGGATTTGCTCACGAGTCTTACGCAGTTTAACCTCTATGTGCAAATCGGAAGTTGGAATAATCATCGCAACGCCTGAAGCTCCACTTTTCAATACGGCATCAACGTCGTTTTTGGTGCCTCTTGCAGCACTGAAAACCTGCGCCCGAAGTCCCTGTTTAGCAATTAAGGCAACGGATTCCATTTCGCCCTCAGAAACCGCCGCGAACCCAGCCTCGATAAAATCGACGCCAAGCTCATCTAGCCTCTGGGCTATACGCAGTTTGTTTTCAGGAACAAGAGATACTCCGGGTGTTTGTTCACCATCACGCAGGGTGGTGTCTAAAAACTTTACAGACTTAGGGAAGCGGTTGAATAAAGCAATACCCCATTTAAATCACGTATCAGTTTCAGCGTCAAGCAGGGATATAAGAATTATGGTGAAAGCTACTTCTGGTCCGTTGAAGCCTTTTCCTCTTTAATAAAACCAAAGCTTCCATCCTTCGGATAAAACACGATGCCAGAGCAAATCTGCACCTCTGGACACTGCTTATACTTGCCCTTATTCTCAGCAATCTTGTCGTCAAGGTCTGCTTCGAATTTAGCCCATTCCTCTTCAGTTCGGTTCTCTTTTAGCTTTAATTCAGCCAGCAACGCTTCCTTAGAATGCGTACCCAACATTTTACGACGAAGCGCCCCACCAGCCATCTTACGGTAACTATAACCTTCATAGAGATAGGGTGCATCTGCGAAACTCATGCTTCTAAGAGCGTCAGCAACTACACTTGGAAGTATACTCCAGTCAGGGTAGGGCAGAAACTCGTAAGGTTCCGGTTTATCGTTCTTGCTTTTAGGCTTCGGAGTTCTCCAAACCCAAGGCTTATGATCAGCAAGCCCAGAAGTGTCTGAGGTGGATTCTTCATTTTCTGGTTCCAAAGAGGATTTTATCATTCCCTGCTGTGGCTCAAAGACATCGCTTATTCGAAGAAGATAGCGGACTGCGTTCTGGTCTGGGACTTTAGCCAAATCAACCATTCCAAGACCGTTTGTTTGCTGCTCTTTCTGAATCCACTTCAGTGTTTCTTTTGCCCGTTCAGAGATCGACTTTTCAGACATCATAGCTCGCCCTAATAACTCATACCATTGCGTGAAGTCTTTTATGAATAGAGTTATCTAATTTTCCTTTGTCGTAGATTCCAAAACAATACTGCCAAAAAAGTTTTTCGCCAAAAAAAAGCACAGGTCAAGCGTTTTAGTATTCACACAGTTAGAATGAACTCAGAATGTGGAGGAAGTGGATTCGAACCCATGACATGCTGGCGATATCACCAACCTTTGGTTTCCTGGTATTACTTCCTTTTTCTTTCTGTGAAGACTTCTGAGTGAAGAATTCGGCTTTTGAAGCTTAAATATCACAGAATAGAAAATGGACAACTTTACGTTTTCATATACAACTGAACTCTACAAAAACATGGTTGGTAGAACCAGAATCCAGAAAAAAGCTCCTAATAACGCCGCCTCTCCCGAGCATCCAATCATACAAGCGAAAAAAGCGGAAAGGCATAAACTTATAATCCAAGTCAAACCAATAAAGGCAGAAGTAAGTGAATAACATGGACAGAAAATTAAAAACTATACCCGAACCGAAAAAGGGAACTACAAACCGTTTTTGCATCTAAAACGTTGCCAGTAATAAAAAGCAAGGGTGGTAATACTAACTATCTATGCGGCAATTGTGGAGCAAAACTAGGCGAGACTATCATTGAAGGAAAATTCAAGAATGTTGTGTTAAAGTGTCCAACCTGCAACCTCTACAACGAAGTATAGTTTAGGTGAGAATTTTTCACTTGGAAAGAGTTATGCTCAAGTAACGGATACTTAATAGAACCACCGATAAGATTCTGTTACCGCTATGACTATCATTTTTCCAACTTCTTCGCTAGAAAAAGAACGTAGGTATTCTGCTTTTCCATCTTTATTATTGTGACCGCTGGCGTATTTCATGCCGTAGGCTGATTTTCCAGCCAAAATTTTGGTGCATTATATATGGGAGGAAGGGTAGCTGCTGAGATGTGGCGTGGTTTTTGAGTAGAGTATTTGTATGCCCTAAAAGTGTTGTTTTGTTTGGTGGATTGTTTATAGGTTTTAGGGCTTTGGTTTTTTGGGTGGGTTTTTCCGTATAGACCACGTTATTGCCCGATTGCATTGTGCTTTTCACTGCTATCATTGCTGCCATTACCGTTTTTGGGTAGCTCACCAATGTATTAGGATCCTGTTAGACGTCTATTTGGGTCCAAATAGTAGGTTTATTGCAGAAACGATAGAGGAGGGCATTACGGCTTTTTCTCTGAGGAGGTAGTTTCCTATTGTCTGGAAAACAGTTGCATTAGAATGTTGAAAACCAGTACTTAACCACAAAAAACCGCCGACATCAAGCAGCTTTTGGAGGCAGCCGCAAAAAATTTAACAGCAACACCCGCAATTCTCTCTTTGTGTTCATTGAGGTATTTGATTATGCGAAGCGACCAAATTAAGAAAGGAACAGAAAAAGCTCCTCATCGAGCGCTCCTAAAATCTTTAGGTTTAGAGGACGATGACATAGCAAAGCCGTTAATTGGCATAGCTAACAGTTACACAAACATCGTTCCCGGGCACATTCATCTCCGCACAATTGGGGAAGCGGTTAAAGAAGGCATCTTAGCTGCTGGTGGTACACCATTTGAATTTAGCACGATTGCGGTTTGCGATGGCATTGCTATGGGACACGAAGGCATGCGGTATTCCTTGCCTTCACGCGAAATAATCGCTGATTCCGTGGAGATTATGCTTCAAGCTCACAGTTTAGATGGGCTTGTGATGATTTCGAACTGTGACAAAATCACGCCAGGCATGCTTATGGCAGCTGCTAGAGTCGACATACCAGCCATTATGGTTACAGGTGGACCTATGGCTGCAGGACGCCACCACGGCAAAAAAATCAGTTACTCCACAATGCCAGAAGCACTCGGACAAGTTGCTGCAGGAAAAATGACTGAAGGCGAATTGTGCGAGTTAGAGGAAAACGCTTGTCCAGGATGCGGCAGCTGCAGCGGCATGTTCACCGCCAACACCATGGCATGCTTAACTGAAGCTTTGGGGATGTCTTTACCGTACTGCGGAACCTCACTTGCGAACAGCGCATTCAAACTGCGGTTAGCCAGAGCCACAGGCAAACAAATCCTCAAACTAATCAAAGACGACCTAAAACCCTCGCAAATTCTCACCAAGGAAGCCTTCGAAAACGCCATCGCAGTCGATATGGCTCTTGGCGGATCCACAAACACTACGCTACACCTGCCGGCAATCGCTAAAGAAGCAGGCTTAACCCTTCCTCTCTCAAGATTCGACGAAATCGGACGAAAAGTGCCCCACTTATGCAGCATGATTCCAAGCGGATCTTACGCCCTTGAAGACTTAGACGCAGCTGGTGGAGTTCCAGCAGTCATGAACGAACTCAAAACTTTGCTTAACCTAAAAGTTCCAACGGTCTCAGGAAAAACAGTCGGCGAAAACATCAAGAACGCAGTGGTCCTCGACAGAGAAGTCATCCACAGCCTCGCCAACCCAGTTCACAAAGAAGGCGGCATCGCCATTTTAACCGGCAACCTTGCGCCCAAAGGCTCAGTCATAAAAACTGCGGGCGTCTCACCAAAAATGCAGAAGCACACGGGTCCAGCAAAAGTCTATGACTCAGAAAAAGAAGCCCTAACAGCCATCCGCGGGGGTCAAATCAAAGCAGGCGACGTGGTCGTCATTCGCTACGAGGGGCCAAGGGGTGGACCTGGAATGCCTGAAATGCTGTTTCCAACAGCCACTATCGCAGGCATGGGACTCAGCGAAAGCGTTGCCTTAATTACGGACGGACGTTTCTCAGGTGCCACACGAGGAGGCAGCATAGGACACGTTGCACCGGAAGCCTTCGACGGCGGACCAATAGCGGTTCTCAAAAACGGCGATACCATAACCATCGACATCCCCAACCGCACCCTAAAAGTGGAATTGTCCGACAAAGAACTCAAAGCACGTTTAGCTGCTTGGAAACCAAGAGAACCCAAAATCAAAAAGGGCATCCTCTCCCGCTACAATCCAGCACCAACCGAATAAAAACTTGAAAGGGCAAAGAGGGAGTGGACTGCTGGGTTTACCAGTAGCGTCCACCCATCATGCCCATTCCCATACCCATTCGGTAGGGATGAGCCCCTTGTTGTGGGACTTGGGAGTATCCACTGTTGGGTGTTAAGTATCCGTTGTTGCCAGTGTAACCTTGAGGGGTTTGGCTGTAGGTACCGGTTTGGTTTTGGGTATTTGCGTATTGTGCGAAGGTTACTCCAGCAACTGCCATGATTACAAGTGACAGTGCCAAAGTTACGAGGATTATTTTTGTTTTAGTCATTTGTGTATTTCACCTCAACATACATATGGGTTGGCGTGGTTTGAGGGTTGGCTGATACATGTTTGAAACGGTTTTGGTGAAACTGTTTCTTCGTGTTTTGATGGTAAAAACCTGTATAACACTGTGATAAGCCTTAAATCCTTCCACGAATACGTCTAATTTAGATATAAAATGAAAAGAGTTAACATGTTTCTAACCATACTGATCGCATCCATAGCATCCTTAGTAGCTTCAACAGCCATCGGTTTCACCGTCTTCGCATCCACCCAAAACTCAGCCAACTGGATGAGCCAAATGTGGGGAGGAGGAAGCACAAGCTCAAGTACAGGCGGAATGGGAGGCATGATGGGACAAACAGGAACTGCACAAGTTACCACTAATCCGTCTCTGACTTACTTTGGCGTTTTATTCGCTGTTTTGGTTAGCGTCACAGTTATTGGAATAATCGGGATAACATATTACTTAGTTTATCCACAGATTCGAATGGGTGCAATGCCGACGATGCCAAGCACGTCCGTAGCTCAACCAGTATCAAACGGATCGACGGCATATGAATCCGTCTCAAAAACCCTAACTGAAGAAGAACGCAAAATCATAGAAGTCTTAAACAAACATGAAGGCAAATACCTCCAAAAATACATCCGAAACGAAACAGACCTAAGCCGACTCCAAACCCACCGAATCATCGCACGCCTAGCCGACAGAGGACATCGTTTCACTTGAAAAAACGGGCAACACCAACCAAGTTTACTTGTCAAGTTGGCTGCAACAAAAGAACTAATCAACCGATCCCATTAACTAAAAACAAAATCCCATCTCTATTTTTTCAATTATTAAAATAAATTTCTAAGTTAAAGAAGTATAGAACTTAGCGGTTGTTGTTTCATAGCTGTGCCAACATCGCCTTATATCAAATCGCATCGTTAGAGGATCAAGAAGCAAACTACTAAGAGCCAAGTTAGGCGGGTCCGGCGACTAACAAAGGAGGAGGCACCTGCGACTATTTTTGCCCTCACCGATGCTAGCCCAAGGCTAAATCCGCTTAATTAACTACTTTTCCCCTTTAACTAATTTGACAAATTTTTGATGCAAAATAGGTAAGGAAGGATTTGTAAAAGTAAAGAATGACTAAGATGCTTGTCACTTTGCCAAGTAATTTTCGTTACCAACTGTTAAGGTTTTAATCGGAAACCGTAAACTTTTTATTTGCACAGCTAGTTCTTTTTAAAGAACGTGGAGTTTAAAGAGGCATGAACATGAGGGATCGTCACCTCAATAGTTGGGATCGTCGGGTACAACTTTTCTAATTCGCCCAGATTACTCTCTAAATACACCACCAAAAAATTCTCGCAAACAATCATTCTAGACGACAGTATAGTTGTTAAATCAAATCATAGGAGACTGAATTGAAAATGGCAAAAATGTCTGGTGCACAAGCACTCTTAGAATCCCTTGAACATCAAAAAGTTGAAGTTATCTTCGGTATATTAGGCGGCGCAATCCTCCCAGTATACGATGCGTTATGCGGCAACAAGAAAATTCGCCACATCCTCGCAAGACATGAGCAATGTGCAGCACATGAAGCTGAAGGTTACGCAAGAGCCAGCGGAAGAGCAGGCGTATGCATGGCAACCAGCGGACCTGGAGCCACCAACCTAGTGACGGGAATCGCTAACGCATACATGGATTCCTCGCCGATAATTGCTTTAACTGGACAAATTCCAGCCTCAGGTACCAACACTAGCTATATGATTGGGAGAGATGCCTTCCAAGAAGCAGACATCATCGGCATCACCACCGCCATCACGAAATACAGTTACCAACCTCGAACCGTTCTTGAAATCCCCCTTATGGTAAACAATGCCTTCTACATAGCAACAACAGGCAGACCTGGACCCGTCCTAATTGATTTACCAAAGAACGTCCAATCAGGAATGGCCGACGTCGAATTTACGAATAAAATTGATATACGCGGCTACAAACTACCAATCGAACCGAATCCAGCAAGAATCAGCGAAGCTTCAGACTTGTTAGCCAAAGCTCAATGCCCAATCATTCTGGCAGGCGGCGGAGTCATAACTGCAGGTGCCTCAGATGAACTGGTTAAAATGTCAGATTTGCTGATGGCTCCAGTGGCAACTACCTTCATGGGAAAAGGTGCGTTCCCAGAAAATAATCCATTATCATTGGGAAGCATAGGCATGCATGGTAACCCCGCTGCGAACAAGCTGATGGGTGAAGCAGACGTTTTGCTGGCTGTCGGAACAAGGTTTTCTGACCGCGCAACCGCAAACCTAGACAGCTTTGCACCAAACGCTAAAAAGATTCAAATAGACATCGACGACGCAGAAATCAACAAGAACATCGAAATTGACGTTCCCATCGTTGCAGACGCTAAAGTCTCGATGAAGATGCTTTACGCTGCAGTCTCGCAGAAATTGCAGAAGGGCGAAGGCAAAACATGGACTAAACGAGTGAAAGAAGCCAAAGAACAGCTAAGTCCCCTGCTAAAAGAGCTGCCAAAAGACTTGATGCCTAAAGCGTTGCTAATGGAGCTAAGGAAACTGTTGCAGGAAAACGCCATAGTCACCACCGAAGTGGGGCAAAACCAAATGTGGTCTGCTCTATACTTCCAAGCATTAAAACCACGCACATTCATCAGTTCAGGCGGACTTGGAACCATGGGATTTGGTTTCCCAGCAGCAATAGGCGCAAAAGTCGCGTGCCCAGACCGACCAGTCGTGGACGTCGCAGGCGACGGCAGCTTCATAATGTCAGAACAAGAACTAGCATGCTCAGTAACTGAGAACATCCCAGTCACGGTCATCGTGCTAAACAACTCAATCCTTGGCATGGTGGCGCAGTGGCAACGTATGCTCTACAAACGCCGCTATATGGCTGTTCACTTAGGCAAAACTCCAGACTTCGTTAAGTTGGCAGAAGCCTACGGAGCCCAAGGCATACGTGCAACGTCGATCGAGGAGTTCCACAAAGCAGTTAAGACAGCACTTACTAGTAAAGTAACAACGGTAATCGACGTGCCCATTGGCTCAGAGACCGATGTGGTTCCCTTTGTGCCTCCAGGCTGCGGTTTACCCCAACAGATAGGTGACTACTAATGGAAACAGGAAAAACCAAAGTAATCAGCATCCTAGTTGAAAACAAACCAGGTGTACTCCATACCATCGCAAACCTGTTCCGACGAAGAAACTTTAACATCGAATCCATCACGGTTGGTCCCACACAGCAAGAGAACATATCACGCATGACCATAACAATCAAAGGAGACGAAAAAACAACCGAACAAGTTGTCAAACAAGTGGCCAAACAAATCGACGTCCTGAAAGTCGACGAGCTCTCACAGGGCAACTTTGTCATGCGCGAACTCGCCTTGATAAAAGTTAACGTGCCAAGCTCCAAAGAACGAAGCGACATCATCAATTGCGTAGAGGTTTTCCGTGGCAGAATCATCGACGTCTCAACAGACAGCTTAACAGTTGAAATCACAGGAACCCCAGACAAAATCGACGCCTTCCTCAACCTCATGAAAAGCTACGGAGTCATAGAACTCGCCAGAACAGGCATAACAGCCCTAGCCAGAGGCGCAAAATCGATAAGAATCGACGAATAAACAGCATTGGCATAGCGGAAATACTTAATTGCTTGTTCTTTAAAATTCCCATTTGTCTTAAGGTATATTTAGGTTAATTCAAGGTAAAGGAAAGACTATGAACATAACAGAAAAAATCTTAGCCAAGGCTTCAGGAAAGAAAGCCGTACATCCAGGCGAAATCGTCGACGCAAACGTCGACATGGTCATGATACATGACTTAACTGGACCCTTAGCGGTTGAAGCCTTCAAAAAAATAGGCTCACAAAAAGTTTGGAATAACAAAAAAGTAGTGGTAATTCTGGACCATCAGGTTCCAGCAGAATCAGTAAAAGCAGCAGAACTTCACAAAACCATGAGACAATTTGCCAAAGACCAAAACGTCACCTTCTACGACGTAGGCAGAGGCGGAATATGCCACCAAGTTATGCCTGAAAAAGGACACGTAACCCCAGGCAACGTAATTGTTGGCGCAGACAGCCACACCTGCACTTACGGAGCATTCGGCGCATTCGCCACAGGCATCGGCTCAACTGAAGCAGCCGCAGTTATGGCTACAGGAAAAATCTGGTTCAAAGTACCCCCAACAATCAAAGTTAACGTTAAAGGCACCTTCCAAAAGTACGTTACCCCAAAAGACCTAATCCTAAACATAATCGGCAACTTAGGTGTAGACGGCGCCATATACAAAGCAGCAGAATTCACAGGTCCAACTATCAAAAAAATGAGCATCGCTGGAAGAATGACCGTTTGCAACATGGCAGTTGAGATGGGCGCCAAAAACGGCATCATCGCACCCGACGAAACCACAAGCAAATTCTTAGAGGGCAGAGTCAAAAACTTACCTGACTTTGAAGCCTTGCAAAGCGACAAGGACGCAGTTTACGAGCGCACAGTCGAGTTTGACGTTTCCAAGATGGAACCTCAAGTGGCGTGCCCATCTTCGGTGGACAATGTGAAACCCATCTCGGAAGTTGGCAACGTGCCAATCGAACAGGCATTCATCGGTTCCTGCACAAACGGCAGAATCGAAGACTTACGCTTAGCCGCAGAAGTCATCAAAGGCAAACAAGTCAAAGACGGCGTACGAGCCTTAGTTATTCCTGCTTCCCAAGAAGTTTACCGCCAAGCCTTAAACGAGGGCTTAATGGAAATCTTCACCGACGCAGGCGCCATAGTGTGCGGTTCCGCTTGTGGACCATGCTTAGGCGGCCACATCGGCTTGCTGGCAGCGGGAGAATCATGTGTTAGCAGCAGCAACCGCAACTTTATCGGCAGAATGGGCAGCACCCAAGCCAACGTCTACTTAGCCTCACCCGCAACAGTCGCGGCTTCAGCAATCACAGGCAAATTAACAGACCCCACAAAACTGGAGACAAAACCATGAACAGCAAAATAAAAGCACCAGCCATAAAATTCGGCAACAACATAGACACAGACGTCATCCTACCAGGCAAATACCTAATCTTAGTTGACCCATGCGAATTAGCCAAACACGCACTAGAAAGCTTAGACACCGAATTCGTCAACAAAGCCAAAAAAGGCATCATCCTAGTGGGCGGCAAAAACTTCGGCTGCGGCTCAAGCAGAGAACAGGCTCCGCTAGCATTGAAGTACTCAGGCGTCAAATGCGTAATCGCCGAATCGTTCGCCCGCATCTTCTTCCGCAACGCTATAAACATAGGTTTACCAGTAATCGAATGCAAAGGCATATCAAGCGCGGTTGAAACAGGCGACGAATTAGTCGTTGACTTTGAGGCGGGCAAAATCGAGAACGCTGCCAACGGCAAAAAATTCCAAGTCGAAAAACTGCCACCATTCATCTTAGAAATATTATCAGATGGCGGATTAATCGAGAACTTAAGAGGAAAGATGAAAAAATGACAGAATACAAAATATCCTTAATCCCAGGCGATGGCATCGGACCTGAATTAACCGAAGCCACCCTAAAAGTCCTAGACGCAGTGCAGAAAAAATTCGGTGTTAAACTCCAGATTATCGAAGCTGAAGCAGGCGACGTTGCGCTTGAAAGAGTGGGCGCCGCATTGCCAGCAGACACCGTGGAGAAAATTAAGAATTCCCACGCTTGCCTTAAAGGGCCAGTGGGTGAATCTGCAGCCGACGTCATAGTCAAGCTCAGAGTTATGTTTGACCTCTACGCTAACCTTCGCCCATTAAAGGCATACCCCAACGTTCCAGTCGCCAGACCAGACATCGACATGCTCTTTGTCCGCGAAAACACCGAAGACGTCTATAAAGGCTTAGAATTCACAATCGGCGCAGACACCACCTTGTGTCTACGCGTTATCACACGAGGAAACTGCGAACGCATCGCCCACAAAGCCTTCCAAATGGCACGCCTACGCAACGGCAAGAAGAAAGTTACAGCCATTCACAAAGCCAACGTTATGCGAGTAACCGACGGTCTATTCCGTGACGTCTGCCGCGAAGTCAGCAAAGGCTATCCCGACATCGCATTTAACGAACTCTACGTTGACGCAGCATCTATGCGACTGATCAAAGAACCAGAAATATTTGATGTCTTCTGCACATGCAACATGTTCGGCGACATCCTCAGCGACGAAGCCGCACAACAAATCGGAGGCTTAGGAATGGCTCCAGGAGCAAATGTCGGCGAAAACTTTGGATTATTCGAACCAATCCACGGCTCAGCCCCAAACAGAGCAGGAAAACATACTGCCAACCCAATCTCCATGATACTTTCAGCGAAAATGATGCTGGAGTGGCTGGGAGAAAAATACGGTGACAAGAAATGCTTACAAGCAGGCGCAGCCATAGAGAACGGTGTAGTGTACGCGTTGCGAAACCGGCAAACGGTTCCAGACTGCGGCGGCACATACACAACCGTGGGCATGGCAGAAGCCATTGCAGCAGCGCTAACCACGAAAAGTGGCTGAAAAGCATGACCAACAAATCCACAAAAACCATCCGAATTTTTGACACAACCTTAAGAGACGGGGAACAAACCCCCGGAGTTTCTTTAACTGCTGACGATAAGATTGAGATAGCACGCCAACTCAGCAAACTAGGCGTAGACGTTATTGAGGCCGGTTTTCCAAGTTCTTCTGAGGGCGAAAAAAAAGTCGTTAAAGATATTGCCAATCTGGGCCTAACCTCAGAAATCTGTGGTTT
The DNA here is from genome assembly GCA_963809455.1 of Candidatus Bathyarchaeota archaeon. Classification (GTDB taxonomy): domain Archaea; phylum Thermoproteota; class Bathyarchaeia; order Bathyarchaeales; family Bathycorpusculaceae; genus Bathycorpusculum. Next base: position 396,010 of record CAWEJP010000005.1, read on the forward strand.
ATCTCGGGCAACAAGGGGCGACATCGACGCAGCAATCGCTTGTGATGTTGACTTAGTTCACGTTTTCATACCAACTTCACCCGTCCAAATGAAATATGCAGTTAACTTGACGCCCGAACAGGTATTGGCTTCCACAGTTGATTCGATTTCTTACGTGAAGAAACATGGGGTAAAATGCGAGTTTTCACCCATGGATGCCACACGCTCCGAAATGCCCTTCCTCAAGCAAGTGTGCAAGGCAGCTCAGGAGGCAGGCATGAACAGCCTAAACGTACCAGACACCGTTGGCATCATGATTCCCAAAACAACAATCAAACTTATCGAAGAACTAAAAACCGTCGTAACAGTGCCCATAAGCACCCATTGCCACGACGACTTTGGCTTAGCTGTAGCAAACAGTCTAGCCGCGGTGGAAGCTGGCGCAGCCCAAGTACATGTCGCTGTAAACGGCTTAGGTGAACGAGCAGGCAATGCTTCCCTAGAAGAAGTCGTGATGGCACTGCATATGATTTACAGGTACAAAACAAACGTCAACACACGTTTACTCTACAGCACATCGCGAATGGTTGCGTCCTTAACTGGCATTACGGTACAGGCTAACAAGGCAATCGTCGGCGAAAACGCCTTTGCACATGAATCAGGCATCCACACACGCGGCGTAACAGAGAAACCGTTAACTTTCGAACCAATAAACCCCGAATTAGTCGGCAGAACAAGAAAACTCGTAGCGGGCAAATTAGCTGGAACCCGAGGAATAAAAGCGGAACTCGAAGAAATCGGCATCCACCCAACCGACGAGCAACTCAAAGAAATCGTTCAACGCGTCAAAGATTTAGGCGATAAAGGCAAGATGGTCACCGATGCCGACTTGATTGCATTGACTTCTGCTGTAATGGGTGAAGTACTTGGCGAAGAAAAAATCATTGACTTATGCGATATGGCCGTCGTCACGGGTATCAAAGTTATCCCAACAGCTTCCGTACGCTTAGTGTTGAACGGCAAAGAATATGTTGCCGCAGAAACAGGCGTAGGACCCGTAGACGCGGTGCTTAAAGCTATTCAAAAGTTGACCAGCAGCATAGAAAACATCCGACTAAGCGAATACCGACTTGAAGCTATCACAGGCGGTTCAAACGCAGTCGCCGAAGTCGTCATAAAAGTCGAAGACGAAAAAGGCAACATCGTCTCAGCCCGCGCAGCCCGAGAAGACATCGTTATGGCATCTGTTGAAGCAATGATAAACGGTATAAACAAACTCTTGATTAAGAATCACAAACAGGGAAACAAAAAGTGAAAGTATCCTATCAGGGTGAAACTGGAGCCTACAGTGAAATGGCTGTCTTCAAATTTTTCGGCAGCAAAGTAGAGCCAGTTCCCTGTAAAGATTTCCGAGACGTTTTCGAATCGGTTAAAACAGGTGCAGTTCCAAATGGAGTAGTTCCGATTGAGAATTCTATTGAAGGCAGCGTCAACCAAAATTACGACTTATTCCTCACTTACGACCTCAAAGTTTGTGGTGAAGTCGCAGTAAAACTCGCCCATGTCCTGATCGCTAATCCCCAAACCAAATTCGAAAACATTGAAACAGTCTACTCGCACCCTCAGGCACTGGCGCAATGCCGCAGTTACCTTGAAAAACACAAGTGGGAAATCATTCCCGCCTATGACACCGCAGGAAGCGTCAAAGCCATCAAAGAAAAAGAGCTCTTTAATGCTGCGGCCATTGCAAGCGAAAAAGCCGCAGACCTCTATGGCATGAAGATTCTTGCCCGAGACATAGCTGATAACCCGTCAAACTATACGCGATTTCTCGTCCTGTCTCATGAAGATGCCGCACCAACTGGAGACGACAAAACCTCAATAATATTTTCAGCTAAACATGCCCCTGGCACCTTATACCATGCTCTTGGAGAGTTTGCATCAAGAAACATCAACCTAACAAGAATCGAATCTAGACCCACAAAAACGACTGCTTGGCAATACAACTTTTACTTGGACTTTGAGGGTCATCGAACCGAGAAACGGGTTGCAGATGCACTACAAGCTCTAGAAAAGTATGCAACTTTCGTGAAAATTCTGGGATCTTATCCCAGAGCAATCTAATTCGACCTTTTGCCTGAATTATTTTTTTGCTTTCTTTGGCGGCAACTCTGCAGCATAATTCATTGATTTGTTTAGCCATTCAGTGAAAGCAGTGTCATCTGAGTAGAGAGATTTTGGCAAGACGACGTAGCCCTTCATTGCCCTGCCTGGCATGGGTTCAAAAGCTGTAACGTTTGGGTAATCCTTCTTTATCTTCGCCGCATCAGCTTCAGAAAGGCGTAAGAAAAGCTTGTCGCCGTGCACTCCCACAAACATGTTGCCGTTAGAGAAGTATGCCGGGTACCCGAACATTTTCTTGTAATCGCAGTTTTTATTCTTCATTTTATCCATTATAAAATCTACAAGGTCTTGCGGGGCTTTCTTCCATTCCATAAAAAATCCCTAAATAGTTTAACCGATTGTAATTACTTGAGTATTTCTGTCTAACTATTTTTCTGTTGATTAATGCCTTACAATTGATTTCTATATCAGTGGCTTGATTTTCTCTGCTATTTCAGTTGGCTTGATTGGGTTGCCGCAGTGTTTGCAAATTAAGATTTTACCCATCTCCGGGATGTCAACCATGTTGCCGCATTTTGGGCAGTTATACGCGGACATTACGACACCGTTTTCTTTGAGGAAAACTCTGAGCGAAGCAAAGTCGACGATAGCCCCAGAAATGTTGACTAGTTGGGACTTTGCCTTCTCTTGATTACAAGGTAAGGTTTCGTGTGTGTCTGGAGAAGCTGGAACATGGAATATTTCATCTGCACAAAGTTGGCAAAGCTTCTTCCCAGTGTACTCTGGGAACTCTTTGCGTTTACCAAACTGCATTGAGCCGATACCGTACCATTTGATGTAGCCTTTTTTGAGTTGTTTGTTCCAGAAGACCATTTTCTGTTCGTTCCAAGCGAGTTCTTTGCCGCACCTTGCACAGGTTTCCATAGTTATCACGTTCGCTAATGCTTGGGGCAGTAATAGATTTTGTGCTTAAACTTGGTATCTACCGTTTTAGTGCTTCATTGTAAAAATTTGCGATAATCTTATGCCCTTCAAGATGAGTTTGGCCGCTGATTAAAATGCGTTCGGGGTGGAATTGGACGCCGTAGAAGGGTTTGGTTTTGTGTTTAACGGCTTCTACTTCGCATGAAGCCGAATCCGCCAGCAACGTGAAACCCGCGTTGTTAAGGCTATCTTTTAAGACATAATCATAATGGTTTTCGGCTAACGGGATTGTTTGTCCTTCTTTGGAGCCTGCGAAGATTTCATTTGGTTGAATGACTCTAACATCTTCAAATCGGTTAGCGACCTGCTGGGGAAGCGAACCTACTTCGGCGCCAAAAGCCCAACAGAGCAATTGATGACCAAAACAAATGCCCAGCAAGGGTACATTGCAATTTTTTATTAGCTTTTCGACACCTTCGAATTTGACTTTATCGGAGGCTTGGACTATTCGGGCAGCAGACCCACTGAGGACAACTGCATCGATATCTTTAGGAATCCGGTAGTCTTGAGTGATATTTCGAAAATTAATCACTGTGCACTCATTGAACTGGCTTGCGGCAGTAAACAAATCTTCGCTTATCTTACCGATAAAAGAACAATTAACGAGCAGTGATTTGACCATCTGAAATCCTATTTTTCTGTTGATTCCAGCATTTTATACATTGTTTCATAGGAATCTGCGAAGTCGCTATCCATTTCCTTAAGCTTCTTCTTCAACTGATCCATGCGCTCGACGATCGCCTTGGTGTCTTTGTTTTTGATCAGCGTTAGCAGTTCATGGGCTTTAGCCATGAAGGTATCTTCGATTTTTCCGAGTTCGGAGAGGCTTGTTTGAACACTGGCATATAGGTCAGGGGTTTCCAGCGCAGTAGATTCCGCCAACGTGAATAGCATTCTGTAGGTAGTCCCTGCAACTTTTTTGGTTTCAGGCAAATTCTTCTGTTCTAAGAGCGTTTCGCAGGCGACCAATCCCAGAAAATGAGGCAATCCCAGCACTACAGACATGAGTTCGTCATGCTTCTTGGGCGTCATGATGAAGACATGCGCGTCCTCTTTCTCCAGCCAACTCTTGAATTGCTCAGCGAACTCCTGTTCCTTAACGTTCGTCGGCGTTAGAATGTAGGATTTGTGTTTGACACCGTTGCTTCCTGGACCAAAAACCGGATGCGTCCCCAACACGGTTGCGCCTTTGAGATATTGGTGCATGGTTTTGACTGGAGTTTCCTTGATGGAACAGATGTCCATGACGACTTGCCCTTCGTGAATGACTGGGCTGATTGCTTTAACGACGTCTTCCATCGCGTTTATGGAGACACAGAGAAGGATTTGGTCAGCCTCGCACACTGCTTCCTGAAAATTGGTGGTTAAGTCTACCAGAAGGTCTTTTTGTTTCTCGAGCTTCTCTTTTTTTCTATCTGCTAAAATGACGTCGTAACCTTTAGACTGGAAAAAATCGGCGAACCAAACTCCCATCTTGCCAGCCCCGATTACGGCGATTTTCATTGCTTTGCTGCCTCACAAATTTTGTCGAGTCCAACCTCGATTTCGTTGTCTGGCGCAGTTAGGGAAATGCGGAAGTGCTCGCGGTAATCGCCAAATGCGGTGCCTGGAGCTACAGCTACGCCTTTGTCGAGCAGGTTTAGTGTGTATTTTTCGCTGTCTAAACCGTCGAGTTTCGGGAAAACATAGAAGGGTGCATCGGGTTTGGTGAATTTGAAACCTGCCGCGGAGAGTTTGGTGCTTGCGAGGTCAGCGCGTTGTTTATATTTGGCTTTGATTTTGGATGCGATTTGCTTGTGCAATTCTAAGCCTTTTAGTGCGGCGTCTTGGATGAAAACGGGTACGTTGTTGATGGTGATTTGATTGAGTTTGGTTATTTGGTCAATCAGCATTTTGTTTGCAATTAAGTAGCCGATTCGCCAGCCCGTCATTGTAAAAGTCTTTGAGAAGCCGGTGATAAGGATGTGTTTGCAATCTTTTTCGTAGTCCAAGATGCTCTTGGTTTTAACAAAGCTGATTGCGCTGTAGACTTCGTCGGAAAGGATAGTTACGCCCCTTTCGTTGGCTAATTCAACTATACCATCAAGGGTTTTTGGGTCCATGACTTTGCTGGTGGGGTTGTTTGGGTTGTTGAGTATTATCATTTTTGTTTCTTTGTCGATTAGACTTTCGAGTTTTTTTAAGTCAATTTTCCAGCCATCTTCCATTTCCGTGCGCAACAGCTTGGTTTTTGCGCCAAAACTCTTAGCAATTAAATCATAAGCAGTCCAATAAGGCGTTGGTATGATAACGTTACCGCCACTTTTCAGCATAAGAAACATCGTAGAAAAAATCGCCCATTTAGAACCCGGCGTAATAACCACATTCTCTGTTTTGACACCATGGACCTCAGCTATTTTTTGCCGTAGGTTAAGCTCGCCATATGAAGAAGAATATTTGGTTTTCCCAGCCTTCATAGAAGCATAAGCGGCTTCAACGATTTCTGGGGGTGTAGCCAAGTCTGGGTCGCCCAAGTTTAAGCGAATGATTTTTTTTCCTTCACTTTCCAGTTTGAGTGCTTTCTCGTTTATTTCGTAGAGCATTTCTTCGGACTTCCCGTTAAGAGTTCTTTATTCTTGAACAGCACTGCACATATTAACTATTTCGCGGTAAATCGCTTCAACTTGCCCAGTATCAAGACCCAACTCAGCCCCTTTTGCATGTATACGTTTGTAGACAGCGTTCTCTCTGGAGACGTCGCGAACTGGTTTTCCCTGCTTTTTCTTGGCTGCCCCAATTGCCTTGCAAATCTTCACGCGTTCGCAGAGGGCGGTTAGGATTTGGTCGTCGATTTCATCAACGTTTTTTCTGAGCTTTGGGATTTCAGTCATGTCAGGGGCTCCTTGAGGACTTTGGGAATGTAACCTGAACGGATGAGATGGTCAACCAAGGTTATGGCTACTGAGGCTTCGATGGCTGGTACAGCTTTCGGAACTATGCAAGGGTCATGTCTGCCCTTAATGCTTATTGCGGCTTCTTCCATTGATGAAAGGTTAACGGTTTTCTGTTCTTTAGAAATAGACGGCGTAGGCTTAATCGCCACACGAATCATAATTGGCATGCCGCTGGATAAACCGCCCAAGATGCCTCCTGCATTCTCCGTGGAAGTCATGATCTTCCCGTTCTTGAGCATAAAAGCATCATTGTTCTGTGAACCAGTCAACTCTGCCGACCGAAACCCAGCGCCAAACTCCACGCCCTTCACTGCGGGAATAGCAAATATTGCTTTGGCTAAGTCAGCGTCCAAAGAGTCAAACAATGGCTCGCCTATTCCCGTGGGCATGTTGAGTGCGATGCATTCGATGACTCCGCCCAAACTTTCGCCTTCTTTTCGAGCGTTCACGATGGCTTCCTGCATTTTTTCAGCGCAGGCCAAGTCTGGGCACCGTGTTGGCGCCTCATTTTTGTTTTTGTGGATTTCTGCTGCGCTGAATTTTTTGTTGGTTCTAATTTTTCCTATCGATTGGGTATAAGCTAAAACGTCGATGTCGTTTCTTTCGAGAAGTTTTTTGGCTATAGTTCCAGCCATGATTAGGGCAACGGTAACTCTGCCTGAGAAACGTCCGCCGCCTCGGTAATCGTTAAAACCGCCGTATCTTATGCTGGCTGGGTAGTCTGAATGGCCCGGGCGTGGAAGGTCTTTGATATCCTCATAATCGCTTGAGTTAGTTTCTTTGTTCTCAACCGTTAAAGCAATCGGAGCACCAGTTGTGAACCCATTAAATAATCCGCTGAGAATCTTTGCAACGTCCTTCTCGACACGGGCAGAAACAATTTTGGGCTCCACTGGAATTCTACGGTCAAGCTCCTCCTGAAAATATGCTTCTGAGAGCCGCAACCCAGCTGGGCAACCGTCGACAACTACGCCGACAACTTTGCCATGGCTCTCACCAAACGAGGTAACTATGAATTCTTTACCTATCGAATTTCCCGCCAACTAAGTTAGCTCCTAATTGTTTTAGATGAGTGAAGAACTGCGGATAAGACTTTCTGACGCACTCAGCATTCTGAATAGTGGTTTCTCCCTCGGCACCTAAAGCTGCAACTGCGCACACCATGGCGATTCGATGGTCATTATGAGGGTCAATCGTGGCTCCATGCAAACGCTCTCCGCCTTCAACGATTAATCCATCTTTGGTAACGCTGATGTCTGCGCCCATCTTTCCCAGTTCATTGTAGATAGATTGAAGCCTATCAGATTCCTTGAGCCTAAGCCTATGTGCTCCAAAAATGTGAGTTGTACCTTTCGCATAGCAAGCGAGGGCTGCAACTGCTGGAACAAGGTCAGGAATATTCTTAGCATCAACTTCTAAGGGTTTGAGTGAACTGCCCGAGCCTTCGATTTCAATGTTGTCAGCGCAAACTTTCCCGTTAACGCCCATATGCTTGAGGATGCCCATTATGGCTTTGTCGCCTTGAACGCTGTTGTAGTCGAGGTTGTTTATTTGAACTTTCGAAGTTGTTATTGCTGCCGCAGCAAGAAGAAAAGCGGCTGAAGAGAAATCGCCCGGAACCCTTCTGTCCGCTCGATTGTAGCTTTGGCCTACTGGAATATGAATGTGGTTTTCATGTGCGGGCACCTTAATTCCATGGTCAGCAAGAACAACTTCCGTCATTTTGACGTAATCTGCAGACTCCAACGGCGAAGTTAACGTTATTTCAGTGTTCACTTTAGCATTTGGGCAAGCAAACATCAACCCTGAAATGAATTGTGAACTTACATCGCCGGGGATGGATGTTTCGCCTCCAACAATACCGCCGCCCTCTACGAAAACTGCGTCTTTGTCGTCGAGTTTTCCAACATGGGCTTTGGCGCCAAGTTCACTGAGGCTTGCCAATAATGGTTCTACGGGTCGCTTCGCGATTGAACCCCTAAAAAACAATGTTGAAGGACCTTTTGCCAGAGCAGCCACGGGTATCATGAAACGCAATGTGGCACCCGATTCTCCGCAGTCAATTGGCTCCTTTGCACCTTTAAGCTTCAACGCTCCGTCGATTGTCCAGCAACCTTCAGCAGTGGCAACTTTTGCACCCAAAGCTTTGACAGCACGCAGAGTCGCTTCGGTATCCTCTGATAATAGTGGGTTAGATATTTTGGAGGAACCAGCCGAAAGAGCGGCGGCAATAACCATCCTCTGTGTGTAAGACTTAGACGGTGGAGCACAAACTTGACCGCTTAAGTGTTCAGTTTTATTAACAATCACATCTACCATGTTATTGCACCTTGGCTTTTTTGCAATTTAGTTGTGTCAGCAAGATTTCGCCCTCATATTTTTGCAGAGCAGCCTTAACAGAATCAACCTTGTCTTTAGGAACCACAGCGGTTACGGCGGGTCCTTTGCCACAGAGTCCAGACGCCACTGCTCCAGCAGCTAACGCGTCGATAGCTATTGCAGTGTTGAAGTTGGAGGCTGAAGAGTAGATTAAGCCGTTGAGGGTTAGGGCTTCCCAAACTTTACCTTCCAAAGCCTTTTCGAACGCGATTTCCACAAGGGGTTTAACGGATTTGAGTCGGTTTATGTTGGAGTCGATTGTGTAGGCTTTTTGGGGTGGCACGTGGAAGAGAACTTTCAAATCCTCATTTAGTGGAATTTGCTTGATTAGTTCCCGTTTTAGGTTGTCGGTGATGACTATGCCGCCAAAATAGGAAGCACAAGCATCGTCAAACGCACCTGTAACCGTAACTTTGGCGTCAAAAGCCGCTTCAACGCCTATGTTGATGATTTCTAAGTCGCTGAGTTTTTTGCCAAGTGCAGTTGTCGTGGCGAGTACAGCTGCATTTGCGGCTGAGCTACTACTTTTGAGTCCTTTTGCGATGGGAATGTTTGAAGTGGTTTTTACTTTTACTCCGAAACTTTTCTCTAAATTGAACAGTTGCAGAACTCGGGCAGCAGTTTTTTCTATGAGGAGAGTGCTTTCGGTAGGGTCAGAAGCAATCTCAGTTATGATAACGCCTGGTTCATCAGTTAATTTGACTTCTGCTTTAGTCCACAAATCAACCCCAAACGCGGCGCCTTTTCCCAGGGCAATTGCATTGACGATTGTTGCAGCCCCATGAACAATAGCTACAGCTTTCCCAGCCAAAGTTTACACCTTCTGTAAATGATTAAGCGCTGCCTGCCTCATAACTTCAACGGGAGCAGACTTCCCCGTCCAGATTTCAAATGATGCCGCACCTTGATAAATCAACATCTCAACTCCGCTAACGACTTTGGCACCTGCAGCTTTGGCGTCTTTTGCTAGTTGGGTTTCGATTGGATTGTAAACGATGTCTATTACTGCCAAATTGGGTCCAATCAGCTTAGGTGGAATGAGGCTTTCGTTGGGTTTGGGTTTCATCCCAACGGATGTTGCGTTGATTAGGATGTCTGAGTCTTGGAGGTTATGCTGTATTTCTTTTGGCGAGAGGGCGCCTGAAACTATTTTCTTGTTAGCGGTCTTTTCCAGCAGTTTAGATAATTCTTGGGCTGGTTTTAGGGTTCGGTTCAAAACTGCCAGCTCGTCGGATTCTCGGGCCATAGTGTAAGCTATCGCTCTTGCCGCTCCTCCTGCACCAAGCAACAGAATTTTCCTACCTTTGGGTTCCACACCGTTTTCCCTTAATGCTTTGAGTGCGCCGACTCCGTCAGTGTTAAAGCCAAAAAGCTTGCCGTCCCGATTCAAGATGGTGTTAACTGAGTTAATTATTTGTGCTGATAAATCTATTCTGTCTAAATATTTCAGGATTGTACTTTTGTGGGGCATGGTAACGTTTAGCCCTCTTATGTTCAGGGCGCGCATGCCGTTTACTGCGTTTTCCAGTTCTGCAGGCTTGACTTTGAAGGCTAAGAATGTGTAGTCGAGTTTGAGGGCTTCAAATGCTGCATTATGCATTATTGGGCTTAAGGTGTGTTCTATCGGATCGCCGATGACTCCGCAAACACGTGTTTTCCCCGAGATATCCATGCTACTTTGCCCCTAAAAGATCGTAAGCAGTCCTCATTTCACCTATGCTCATCTGGCCAGCGGCGGTTTCGCTGCCATTTTCTAGAGAAGCGAAAGTAAAGAATGCCCCAAACATTGGCGAGAGAAGCCTTGAAACCTTGCCTTGTTCACCCATGCAGAAACAAACCAGTTTAGCCTTGCTGGATGCAGAAGAAACAAAGCTTAGAACGGGAAGGTTGTCTTCTACATGGTTGGCGGTTGTCACAATCTTGCAAATGCTCGCTTCACTGGCAAGCTCTCTAATTAGAACATCCTCCATAACTGTAACGCTTAGTGCACCGTCGAATTTGTGATAGGAAACGATTGGTTTAGCCCCCAACTGTTTAAGTTGGCTGATTGTTTCTATATGTTTTGGGCTTGATAAGTTAACGTCAACATATTCAAAACCGCTTTTGGCCGCAAAAAGTAGTGTTTGTTGCCACTCAATCTCTGTGCCCGAGAAGTATCCTTTTTCGCTTTGAAGTTTGTTAGCTGCAATTAATGGGATTTTTGTACTAGCTGAAATATCTGATAATTTTTTGGAAATTTCAAGCCAATCCAGTCGGACCTCAATAAAGTCTGCTTTGGCTTTCTCTGCCTTCTCAATTAGACTTAGTGCTTCTAAGTTGTTTTTTGGGAGAATCGAAACGCAGATTCTTGGGGTCACTTTTCAATCACCGTTTCTTCAGGCACAGATATGCCGAAGTGTCGTCCTCCCTTCGCCGCTAAATGCACGGTGACTTCGTCGTTGGGTTTAAGTTCGGTTACTGGTTTTGAGGCTGTTGGCGTAACTAAACGGATGGTTTCGGCGTTCTGGAGGATGGTCTTTATCAATTTGCCCTCGACCTGTGCCTCTACTAGAATGAGAGGTCGGATTTCAATTTTTATGCGTCCCACGTTGGTCGTGCGGGTTTTCCCTTCGCGGTTGACGATTATGACTTCGTCGCCAGCCTTGAATTCTTGGAGGTAACGGGTTGTTTGCAAGTTACCTAACGTGTACATCGATAATGTTCCAGCGTTTACTCTGAAGGGACGCGACGCAACGTAGGGGTTCTCGTTAACTTCTGCTTCAATCAGAAATAAACCCGCGCTTTGGCTTCCAACCAGCATACCTTCACCCTGTTTCATCAACTCGCAGGTGTCTACACAGACCCGAGCACCGGTGCCGATGGGTTTTGTGGAGATGATTTTGGCTACTGTCATCTCCAGCTTTAGGGCTTCAGGCTTCACTATCGATACGGTTTTAAGGAATTCCTCTGGATTTGAAGTCTTGAGCAATACGCCATCGGTTCCTAACTCGAGCGTTTCAAGCGCCACTTTCGCTTCTTCAGCATTGATGACTTCAGCGATAATCTTGCTCTTCCCCTTGACACGAGCAATCAAGTTTTCAAGAGGAATAACACGCCAATTCTCACAACTGATAAGCAAGTAACTTGCACCTGCCTCCGCTACTTTAACGGTTAAGTTCTCAGTTGGCTTGTCACTCAGACAGATTCTTGCAACTTTCTTCGCCACATCCAACTTTTGAGAACCGACAGATGGAGAGACTACTTTTAGGCTTTGTTTGTTTGCTAAAAAAGTGGTTTTGTCACCCTCAACTATGGCATCAGCGTATTGATTGACAAGCGCTGATAAGGCGTCTTTGTTGTCAGTTTCTACCCAAAGTTCCTTCAACGCTTTTCACCAAGAATCTTAAGCGCCTGCTCCACAGACGCGTTTTCATGAACGATCGCTGAAAGTGACTTTGACAATAGTGTTGGTTTGTCGCATTGGAATATATTTCTCCCGATTGAGAGACCCGAGGCGCCAGCTTTCATAGCGTCACTTGTAGTTTGCAGGATTTCCTCCAGGGTTTTGCACTTTGGTCCTCCAGCGATGACGACTGGCACTGGGCAACTTTCAGTAACCGTTTTGAAACTGTCTATGCTGCCTGTGTAGTTTGTTTTAATGATGTCTGCGCCAAGTTCAGCGCCGATGCGGGCAGCATGCGCTACCACATCTACGCCGTGCTCATTGGGTATTTTTGGCCCTCGAGGATACATCATAGCTAAAAGCGGAATCCCAAAAACGTCACATTCGTCGGCAACTTTGCCGAGGTTGTGCAGCATTTTGTCTTCATCCTGCGAACCGACATTGACATGCACGCTAACGGCATCTGCGCCGACTCGTAGGGCTCCTTGGACGCTGCAGACTTGGACTTTACCGTTTAAATTGGGGCTAAGATTCGACATGCCAGAGAGCATTACAATTAACCCAGCGTTTCCTACGTCGACTTGTTTGGCTATGCCCTTGTGGATCAGAATAGCGTCGACTTTGCCCTTTACTAATTGATCAATGATTTGCTGCATGTTGGTTATGCCTTGGATGGGCCCAACGGTGACGCCGTGGTCCATAGGCACGATTACTGTGTGGTTGTCTTTTTGCATGATTTTTCTTAGTCTACGGGTTTTTCCTGAATTCATCTTTTTCCACCTAGTGTGTTTTAAGCGAGTTTTTAATTAACTTTAATGCTTTTTCCTTATCATTCCAATCTACAAACAACAAAATACTTGATGTGATCGTGAGGATACCTGAGATGTTTATGCCTGCTAAACGAAGGTCTTCGCTGATTTTGCCGATGATGCCATGTGTTTCTTCCAATCCGACTCCGCTGGTCTTGAGGAAGACTAGGTCTTTTTTCACAGCCATAGCTATGGTTTCTTTGTTGCTTACAGTTATTTTGTGGATTTGGTTGAAGAGGGCGTCGATGTTTTTTTCTTGGGGAACGTAGAGGATGATTGAGTTAGTGCTCATCGACATTCCGAGGAGCATGGAGTTCTCTTTGACTTTTTCGATCATTTCGGTAACGACTTGGGGGTTGGCTGATATGCCATTTCCAATCACCGTTATCTCCGAGACAGGTATAGGATGAGCGATTTCAGCGTCAAGCTCCGAGGCTAACCCGCCTTTAATCAGTGTACCTGCCCTACTCAAATCGCCATGTGCATTACTGATAACTTTGACGTCGATATCTTTAGGTTTGTACTTGAGGGCTTTACTATGGATAAATTTGGCGCCTGAATCAGCTAACCCAACCAGTGTGGTTACGTCAATTTCTGGGAGCAGTTTAGGAGATGCGATGATTTTGGGGTCGCTGGACATTATGCCATCGGCATCTGTTACCAACACTACTTGGTTTGCGCTGATTCCCTGAGCTAGAATGAATGCAGTAGTATCGCTTCCCCCCCTGCCCAAAGTGGTGATTTTTCCGTCCTTGGTTTTGCCTACGAAACCTGCAATTACGGGTATTGTGCCTTTTTCTACGAGCGGCAGGATGCATTCTTTGATGTTCTTGTCACATTCTTTGAGGATTGGATTTGCGTTTTGGAAAGAGTCGTCGGTGATTATTGGCCATTTGTTATCCATTGGGTCGAAGTAGCATGCGTCGACACCATTGTTTCTCAAGGCTGCGGCGAAAATGCGTACGCTTGTGCGTTCACCCATGGAGAGGATGTCGTCTAATTCGTGTTTTTGCAGTTTTCCATTCGAGGTGTTCTTGGCGGTGGTCATGAGGACATCGGTCGTTTTGCCCATGGCGGAAACTACAACGGCGATTTTGGTTCCTTTTTTAGCTTCATTCACTACGGCAACTACCGCTTTGAGGAGTCTTTCATGGTCAGCGAGGCTAGAGCCGCCGAATTTAACAACTATGGTTTTGCTAGTTTGCATTTGGGTACCCCCTTGTTTCGCCCAGAACTATTCTCAAAAAATTTGTTAGTTCTGGGCTTATGGAAAATGGTGATAATAAAAGTAGTAGTCGAAGCTATGAAACAGTGACGCAGTGATGTTGGTTTTGTTTTTGGCGTTGAGCATCGCTTCGGACCTGCCAATGAGTTCATCTCCCAAAAAATATAAGCGTTTCGGATTCAAGCTAAAGTTTAACCAATATTTTTTGCAGTAGGACTATTTTCTGCCTTGTTTTGTTGATTCGATGGGTTATTTGAATCCATTTGGAATTCATTGGAGAAACCTAATGAGGTAGTTCGTGTTAGCATTTAGTCAATTGGATGCTCTAAGCACATTTTTATTCCCGATTCCACTAACATGAAATTGGTTTTGGTGGATAATAATGCAGGGATGGACAGGTTTTTTCTTAAAAGTTGATTTAACCAAAAGCACGGCTGCGGCTGAATCTTACAGTGAAGATTTAGCTTTAAATTTTTTAGGCGGCAGAGGCTTTGCAATCAAAATTCTCTGGGACACCCTCAAACAAGGAACCGACCCTCTCTCACCCGAAAACAAATTAATCTTCGCCACAGGACCACTAACCGGAATTGGACTACCCAACAGCGGCAAACTCGTCATAGCTTCAAAAAGCCCCTTGACCGGCGGTTACGGCGATGGCAACTCTGGCAGCTGGGCAGCTGTGAACATACGCAAAGCCGGCTACGATGCACTTATTATCGAAGGCAAAGCATCAACACCCTCGATACTCCACATCAAAGACAAATCGTGGGAGTTTCTGGATGCGGGGGATTTGTGGGGTAAAAGCTCTTTTGATGTCGAGGACCAACTCAGAAAAAAATACTCTAAACTAGCCGGCATCTTATCCATCGGACCCGCAGGTGAAAACCTTGTTAAGTTCGCAACAGTGGTTTCTCAGAATGGACGTGCTGGTGGACGACCGGGAATGGGAGCGGTTATGGGCTCAAAAAACCTCAAAGCCATCGTGGTGGAAGGGACCCAACCAATCTCACTTGCTTTTCCTGAAGAAATGAAACGGCTAGCTATTGACGGCTACAAGGAGCTTTTAACTAAACCATCATATAGCTTCTGGAAAAGGCAAGGCACCTTGTCTACGGTTGATTGGTGCCAAGAAAACAGTTGTCTTCCAACACACAATTACAGGCAAGGTGTTTTCGACAAGGCTGAGGGCATAAGCGGGTTTACCATGGAGAAGATGAAGGTTTCCAATCGCGGCTGCCCACAATGCAACATGACCTGCGGAAACGTAGTTAAAGACAGTGAAGGAAAAGATTCAGAGCTGGATTATGAGAACGTAGTTATGCTTGGCTCCAACATTGGGTTGGGAAACCTTGCTCAAGTAGCTACCCTGAACCGGTTGGCAGACGAATTTAGCTTTGACGGCATCGCTCTTGGAAGCGTGATTGGATTTGCAATGGAAGCCTCCGAGAAAGGGCTAATTCCTGAGAAGATTGGGTGGGGCGATTTTGAAGCTATTAAGGCGTTGATTAACGATATTGCTTACAAGCGCGGTTTAGGCGCAGTTTTAGCGGAAGGCGTCCGCTCAGCAGCCGCAACAATCGGCAAAGGCTCAAGCGATTGGGCGATGCATGTTAAAGGCTTAGAAGTCTCAGCTTACGACTGCCACATTGCACCTGGCATGGCTCTAGCTTACGGCACCAGCTCGATTGGCGCTCACCACAAAGACGCTTGGATAATCACTTGGGAACAGAAATTTGGCAGAGAAAAATACGACGAAGCAAAAGTTGACCACCTAATCAAAACCCAACTCTTACGCGGAGGCGCATTCGAAGCCTTAACTGTTTGCCGCTTCCCACATGGCTCATTGGGGTTCGAGGTTGAATGGTATCACAAGTACTTGAGGGCATCAACTGGAAAGAACTTTTCGATGAATGAATTAAACCAGATTAGCGACCGAATACTTACTTTAATCCGCGTTTTTTGGGTAAGGGAATACGGGATCAAGTGGAGTCGGGATTTGGATGTTCCGCCGATGCGGTGGTTTAATGACCCCTTAACGGAGGGTCCCCTGAAGGGTGCAGTGCTTGACTTAGAAAAATACAATGCCATGCTGGACATCTACTATCAAAAACGTGGTTGGAGTAAAAATGGTGTTCCAACAAAAGAAACGTTGGAAAGGTTAGGTTTGGCTGACGTAGCAAGCCAGCTTAACTTGACCTAAAAGATACTCGCTTTAGTAGGACCTTGCGAAGTACGCTGTTTCCTTACCTTTCTCACCACACACGATACAGTTAGTGGTTGGCTCCTCAGCTTGGAAAGGTCTTATTCTGATTGTTGCGCCTGTTTCATCCTTAACCTTTGCCTCACAATCTGGGCTGCCGCACCATGCTGCCTTAAGGAAACCGCCTTTTTCTTCAAGCACCTTCTTGAATTCGTCGTAACTATTCACGGATGTAGTTTTTTCTTGAAGAATGGCTTTGGCTTTAGCGAGCAGGTTATCTTGGATTTCCTGCAGCAGCTTCTCCACAGTTGCCGGAATGTCGGCTTCGGTAACTGGCATCTTTTGGCCTGTATCACGTCTGACCATAACGACTTGTCCTGCTTTGAGATCTCTTGGGCCAAGTTCTATTCTTATTGGGATGCCCTTGAGCTCCCATTGATGAAACTTCCAACCGGGAGTGTACTCGTTGCGATCGTCAAGGATTATGCTTACACTTTTGGCTTTTAGAGTGGCGGCGATTTCTTTGGTTTTTTCAGCGATTGCTTCAGCTTCAATGCCCTTGAACGGAATCGGAACGATGACAACCTGAGTTGGTGCAACTTTGGGCGGCATAATCAAGCCCTTGTCATCGCCGTGAACCATAATCATAGCGCCAATGAGACGTGTTGTGATGCCCCAGCTAGTCTGCCAAACGTAGTGGTCTTGTTTGTCTTCACCGATGAATTTGACATCAAATACTTTAGCGAAGTGTTGACCTAGATTGTGGCTGGTTCCCATCTGCAAGGCTTTCCCGTCGGGCATGATGGATTCGAGCGCTGTGGTGTAGAGGGCACCAGCAAACTTTTCACTGTCACTTTTCGTGCCAATAACGACAGGAATAGCCAGGTAATTTTCGATGACGTCTTTGTATTCGTTTAGAGCATATATGACTTCAGCTTCCGCTTCCTCAGCGGTGGCGTGTGCAGTGTGGCCTTCTTGCCAAAGGAATTCGCGAGTCCGCAAAAACAGCTTCGTCGCTTTGGTTTCCCAGCGTACGATGTTGCACCACTGGTTAATTTTAAGTGGCAAGTCGCGCCAACTACGAATCCACTTGCTGAACATGGCGTACATTATGGTTTCGCTGGTGGGACGAACCGCCAGTTTCTCTTCAAGCGGGGTATCTCCGCCCTGAGTAATCCAAGCGACTTCTGGAGTGAACCCTGCGAAGTGTTCAGCTTCCTTTTTGAGGAATGCTTCAGGAATTAACATGGGAAAATACGTATTGCGGTGTCCTGTGGCTTTGATTTTTTGGTTGACAACCTCTTGGATTTTTTCCCAAACTGCATAGGCGTCTGGGCGGATAATCATGCATCCTTTAACGGGCGCGTAATCAGCCAATTCTGCTTTCAGAACGACTTCAACATACCATTCGCTGAAATCTTCACATTTCTTAAAGGTTACTCCAGTATCAGACATGAGGATTCTCTTCTTGCTTCATGTATGCCTGCATCTGGATATAAAACCGTAACGGGGGCAATTCCTCAAAATCCGATTCCCCAAGGGGATAGGATCTATTGGCTAGAAATCACCGAGTAATAGGTTTAAAATCAGTAGCTAAAAATCTGGAACGATCGAAGAAGCGGAAGAAAAAAGGCTAACTGAAAACAAAAAAGGAAAAAAGTTATTTCTTGAAGAGACCCTTTTTTTCGGGGTAGTCTTTGCATTCGTAGATTCGTAGTTGTCTTTGGGGTTCGATTCGGCATCGTTTGCGGGCGTTTTTGCGCCTCAAAAGCGGTGCGAGCTGGAAGAAGGGGCATTTGTTGCAGAGTGTACTCATTATGGTTCTCCTATCTTGTCATCATTCTTCGGAACACTGGCAATGCAATCGCTATCATGACTACACCGAACACGATGAGGATTATGAGTTCTGTGGATATCTGCGGTATGCCTGCGCCGAGCACCATGACTTTTCGTAGAGCATCTGAAGCATAGGTTAAGGGTAGCGCTTTGCTGATGTCCTGCATATACCATGGCATCTGCTGTATGGGGAAGAACACTCCAGACAGGAACATCATGGGGAACATCAGGGTCATCATGAGCATCTGTGCGGTTTCCTGATCTTTGGTAAATGAAGTGATTACTATACCTAATCCTACAAAGCTAAAGACACCGAGTAGTAGCAATGCAAATACGAGTATGATGCTGCCTTGTATCGCGACTCCGAATATGCCGATGGCTAAGGCCAAAATGATTACTCCTTGGATTAAGCCTCTGCCTGTTTGAGCCAAGGTTTTGCCCAAAAGGATTGAGAGCCTGTTTACTGGTGCAACCATCATGCCGTCCATTGTGCCGATTTCTTTTTCCTGTGAGATGGCAACTGGCAAGCCTGTCATGACGCTCATCATTACGGTCATGGCCATGATGCCGGGGGCGATAAAGTCAAAGTAGCTTGGGTGACCTGAAACAACACCTTGGGTCTGTACGTTGTAAGGCTGCACAACCGCTAGCGGGTTTGTGGCGTTCAATGGCAGGACGTTGTGTATGGCGAGTTGTTGACCCATGGCGTTAAAAACGCCGGTTAATGCTGCTTGGATTGTGGCGGATATCTGTGGGTTGGATTCGTCGCTGACAATTATAATGGTTCCTTGTTGCCCAGATAGGAGGGTTTGGCTGAAGTTGCTTGGAATCACTATGCCTCCTTCAAGGTCGCCTCTCTGTACCATATCTTTGAGGTCTGCTGTGCTGGATACATTAGTTATGATTAGCATGTGGGTTTGGCCGTTAATCTGTTGTAAACCGGTGAGGAAGCTTTGGCTTGCAAAAACACTGTTGAAGCCTGAGTCTTCGTTTACCATTCCAACTTTCAAGTCGGTAATGGTTCCGTTGGATGGATAGATGAAGCCGACCATAACCATCATGAACAATGGCATAACGATTAAAAGCACTAAGCCAAACCTGTTGCGGAACAATTCAGTTAAGTCTTTCTTCGCTATTCGTAAACTGTGACTGAGAATAGTTTTTGCGGTCATCGTCTATCACCTTACCCTCTTGGGTGCTCCACCAAAACGCCTTCCTGGACCCTGCTGCATCGGAATTTTTTCGGTAGCACTATCCCTTACTTCGTGACCGGTAATATGCAAGAATACATCCTCAAGCGAAGGCTGCAAGTTTGCCATGGAAGTGATTTTCCCGTTTTTGGTTCGGACAGTATCGATTATGTTGTCAAAGGCATCTTCACCATGAACAATAAGATGTACACTTGTTGAGTTTTCTTGGGTTACAGCGTCTGCACATTTGAGTGCTTTTATTGAGGCTACTAATTCTGGTGTTAGATTTGCGATTTCAAGTTTTATAATCATGGTGTCTCCTCCTGAAATTATCTTTTTAAGGTTAGTTGAAGTATCCAATGCTATGATTTTTCCGTGATCAACAATGGCTATGCGGTCACATAACAAGTCCGCATCAAGCATCATGTGAGTTGTTATTATAACGGTGGTTCCCTGTTCCTGATTGAGTTTCTTAACGAACTCCCTGATTTCGACCGAGGACTGGGGATCCAAACCTAATGTGGGTTCGTCTAGGAATAGTACTTGTGGCATGTTGAGTAAAGCACGTACTACGTTCATTCTTTGGCGCATACCTGTCGAAAAAGTGCCGACTTGAGAATTCTTCCATTTGGTGAGTTGGACGAGTTCGAGTAATTCGTCGATTCGCTTGTTTAGGGTGTCTTTGGGGATGTTGAAGAGGCTGCCGAAGAACCAGAGGTTCTCTTTAGCAGTTAGGCGGTTGTAGATAATCATTTTTTCTGAGACGATGCCGATTAGTTTGCGGACTTCCATGTCATTTTTGACGGTGTCGTATCCGCCAATAGTAGCTGCTCCTTTTGTGGGTCTTGACAGAGTGGACAGCATACGCAAGGTGGTGCTTTTGCCTGCTCCATTGGGTCCTAGTAATCCGAAGATTTCGCCTTTTTTAACATCGAAGGATATGTCATCTACGGCTGTGAACTTGTTGAACATCTTTGTGAGATGGTTTACTTCGATTATGGATTCGTTTGCCATTTTGGTTCCTCGTGACTTTGCAATATTATTCAGTGCAATATATAGCGGTAAAATATAAGTATTACCCATATACAATATTGTTTTGAAACAAGATGGCGTCAGAAACCGAAGACCAGACAACATCCAATTGGATGAAAGAAGCCCAGAAAGGCTACATACGCATGGGCGTCCTCATATTACTCAACAAAAAACCCAGCCACGGCTACGAAATCATGAAAGAAATCAACAGCCGCACCAAGGGTTTTTGGCAACCAACCGCAGGCGGCGTCTACCCCATCCTGCGTGACCTCGAAAAATCAGGGTACATAAAAGGGCATTGGGAAACACAGAAAAACCGAAGATTGAAAGTGTACAAAATTACCCAATCGGGCGAACTTATTTTAAGACGCTCAATCTTAAAGCAAACGGAAATTTTCAATAACATCGGCGTTCTGTTCCGTGAATTTTCTCGAGATGTCCTCAAAGTCGAAGCCACCGATAGTTCTATGCCGTCTATTCCTTCTCCTTTTACGCCTTTCCTCGAGGAAGAAGTTGACGCTGACAAGCGCCTTACGCAGTTGGAGCACCAAAGAAAACATATACGTGAAACTGTAAAGAGGATGCAGGAAAGACTAAAACTATTTGATAAACGGATTGCAGAACTTAAGAGAAAAACAGAGATAGATTCCGATCAACAAAACATTTAGTTTTTCAAATTAGAAAACGCAACCACGCTTTTTTGGGCGAAACTATGTGGTTGGTGTAAAGAATTAAATCTGTGACTGCCTAATCCATTAGAAGAGAGTGAAGATAACTTGTTTCGTGTTAGAGTCAACAAAATCGAATCAACCCGCGACGTAGATGGCAACCTTGGAAAAAGAATCGAACTCCTCGAAGAACGCGAAGTTAACCCATATATTGTAAGACCGCAATCAGACGAAGCCAAGATGGCGCAGGATATTATGCAGGCGCTTCAAACACAGATGCCCTTTCTGCCGCAACGGACACAGATGGCCACGCCGAAGATAATTTTGTTCCTAACTGAACAGGAATACGACAATTTGGGCATAACCTTCGACGTAAACCAAGTTTACGAGGTTGGTCTTGAAAACCAAGCAATTCGTTTTAGGAAAGTTTGAGAAGTTCACTTCTCATTCCTTTTAGCATTGAATGCTTGGGATGAAACGAAAGAACAAACATCATGTTCCTAATTTTATCGCTTATTTCTTCTAACCCGGACATTTTGCCTTCATCACAATAGAGAGGTATAGGTTCATCGCCATCGCTCTCTTCATAATAGACGTAGATCGGTGAAGGCGCCCTATCGAGCCGAACCATTTCAAAATCTAAATTCAACTTTTTAGCAGTTTCTTTTGCAGCCGTCTTGACTGATTCTAACCTTTTCCTGCTTGGAATACCGGTTGAGGCATAAACCATCAGTTTCCCATAATTTTCCTTAAACATGCTAATCATCAAGCTTTCCTATCGGTAAAATCTCTTTTAAAACAAACTCACCAAAGACGGTTTGTATCAGCGGAGGGCTCAGTGAAAGTGAACTCTTCGTACGCACGGGTTGTTGCTGTGCAAGGGCAACCACAATCGCTTAAATTCCAATTAAAAGCACTTTTCTTATGTGAGGTGAAAAATAAATGGCGATTGGCGAAAAACTTTGGGAAGGCAAGGGCAAAGGTGGTCCAGGCTTCATAAAATCAATAAACATGGAAGGCGTAACTTCGCTGTATACATGGACAGCTCAATTGAAAGGCATGGGGAAAGCTAAGGGCATAGACTGCAACCTTAACGTGACAGGCATGAGTATGACTCCTCCAAAAGGCATAGCAGCATCGAATGATCTAGGAATGTTGATGACAATGACAGGCGATATGGGCACAATAAAAGGCTTTGATCTAATGAAGATGGTGCCCGGCAAAAACCCTTCAAGCGTCGGCTTATGGAGCTTCATGACTATGTCCGAGAAACTAAGCTGGCTAAACGAAACTATTGCTTTAGTTACTTTTGAAGCGGTTGACCCAATGTGGATGGAAATGAACGTTACTATCTGGGAATGGAAGTAAGAATTTTATGCAAGAAGAACATTGGCAGATGCCTGATTGGTGGTGCCGAAAAGAAAGACCAGCAAACGATAGCATTTATTTTGAGAACATGTGCAGAGTGATTTTCCAAGCGGGCCTAAACTGGAAGGTTATCGACGGTAAATGGCCTTCGACCAAGAAGGCCTTTGAAAATTTCAATATCAAAAAAGTGGCGTGCTTTACAGACTTAGATGTTCAGCGGCTCCTAAAAGATCCAGGAATTGTTCGAAATAAAGGCAAAGTACAAGCAATAATCCAAAACGCACAAAACTTTGTAGCCATCGAAAAACGATACGGTTCATTCCAAAAATACCTCGATAGCTTAGACAAGTCAAACAACTACGCAAACGCAATAAAAGAATTAGTTAACGCATTCAAATGGCTGGGTTCCCCTTCAGCAAGCCTATTCTTGTATACTGTGGGCGAAAAAATCGAGCCATGGTAAAAACACCTTTTCCTTTTTTGTTAAAATTATATTTTTAAACATAAGAATCATTCTTAGCTTGAGAAAGAATGCTAAACGTAAGAGCACACATTTTTGTCAGCGGCAGAGTGCAGGGGGTTTTCTTCAGGCAAAGCACTCAACTACAAGCCCAAAGCTTGGGTGTTAAAGGTTGGGCAAGAAACTTATCGGATGGAAGAGTGGAATCTGTTTTTGAAGGCGACAAATCAGCTGTACAGAAGTTAGTTGATTATTGCAGGCTTGGTCCAACTGCCGCAAAAGTAGAAAACATTGAAATTAACTATGAAAAGTACAAAGGAGAATTTTCTGATTTTGAAACATTCTAGTTAAGCTTTTTTCTTGGGCACTCTAAAATGCGAATCTTTTCCAGCGCTGATGTATTCTCCACCCATACCTCGAACTGCCGAAGCGATTTTAGCAAAGTTTTCTGAACCCAGAAACTGTTTGGGCTTGATTATGATGTAATCTCCTTTTTCGTCGAAGCTCAGACGACTTTCGAGTTCTTCTGGGAACGACATGCGGATGTCGTCAAGGGTTCTCATCTTCGAGGATTCACGCGGAGCAACTGTTTGTGATGGTGCAACTGAGGCTTGGGGTGCTAGCGGGCGGGCGGGAGGCTGAGTGATCTGCCCAACTGCAAGAGACTTCAATGATGCGGAAACTGAACGGAGTTCCTCAGAAATCTTGTTTATTGAAGCAGACATTTCATCTACTTTTTCCAACAGTTGATTGAGTTTTTCCTTGTCAGTGCTCACATTTGCTTCCTCTTAAACTCCTAAATAACCCCAGAAGCTTATTAATTGTTTGCAAACAAGCCAAAGTGGAGAACCTGAATGTTGGAAATTGATGGGAGCCAAAAAAGTGGAAGCGGCACAATCCTACGCCTATCCGTTGCTATGTCGTCCATCTCTAACCAGCCACTTCACATAACCAACATCCGCCAAAACCGACCCCAGCCAGGCTTAAGACCTCAGCATCTTGAGGCTGTGTTGACTGCGGGAAAACTCTGCAACGCCAAAATAGAAGGAGCCCATTTAGGCTCGAAAGAACTCTGGTTTACCCCACAGGAGATTAGGGGAGGCAACGTTGAAGCTTTAATTGAAACGGCGGGAAGTATTCCTATGTTGCTGTTGGCGACGTTGCCGATTTGTTTGTTCGCCAAGAATTCTGTACGGTTGCATGTGGCTAAGGGTGGAACAGACACCACTCACGCACCAACAATCAACTACCTTCGTTTTATATTTCTTCCAGTGCTTAAACAGATGGGCGTTGACGCTGAAATTACCGTTCAAAAATACGGATACTACCCAAAAGGCATGGGAGAAGCAACAATGACAGTTAAACCAAACTGCAACCTAAAACCCATAAAGATAGAAACTTTCGGCAAACTAAAAGACATTAAAGGCATTTCCGTCTGCACTTTCCTGGCTGATATACAGGTAGCTGCGCGCCAAGCAAGAGCTGCTCAAGATTACCTTTCTCAGAACGGATATTCGGCAGATATCAAAGTTGTAAATGACCAATCTAATCCCATCCAAAAAGGTAGTTCAATCGTTTTATGGGCAGAAACCGACACGGATGTAATCATGGGGTCCGATGCTATTGGGGAACTCAGAAAAATGAGCGAAGCAGTAGGAAAAGAAGCCGCACAAAGGCTCCTCGCTGAACTCTCTGTTAAACCGACCGTAGATATTTTCCTTGCAGACATGCTTATTCCATACATGGCGCTGGCAGATGGTAATTCATCATTTTTGTGTCGAACCATCTCTGAACACATTGATTCGAATATTTGGCTAATGGAAAAAATGTTAAATGTCAAATTCACAATCGAAAAAGTAAACAATCTCTACCGAATACAAAAAAGCTGAACACATATGCCCCGACCATCCGTTTGCATCAAAGTTCCGAAAAATCAAGGCGAAAAAACCCTAACCTTAGCAACCAAACTTGGGCTTGCCGACAAATCGCTAGTTATTCAAAGGGAAAAAGACAGCCTCATCATTCCCCTATTCAGGGAACCCCAAGGCATTGAGTTAACAACTCTGGAAAGCCAGATTCCAAAATTCAAGCTCTACACCGCTGTTTTCAGCGAAAAACAGCTCCCACCAGAAACTCTAACCCAAGTTCTAGAAGACAAACTTCCTCCTGAATTGCTCGCTAAAGTTCCTCAAGCGTTCGACATAATCGGCGACATAGTGGTTATTGATATCCCACCCGAACTCAAAGCTTATCAGAACACAATCGGTGAAGCAATCCTGCAAACCCAAAAAAACGTCACAACCGTCCTTGCCAAAGCAGGCGACATCAGCGGTGTGTTTCGCATCCGAGACTACGATTTTATCGCTGGGGAATACAAAACTCAAACCATCCACCGTGAATTCGGCTGCCAGTACCACGTTGACATAGCAAAAGCATACTTTTCTCCACGGTTATCCCATGAACATGAGCGGGTGGCCGTGCAGGTGCAAGATGGCGAAGCGGTAGCGGATTTGTTTGCTGGAGTTGGACCCTTTGCAGTGTTGATTGGTAAGAGGAATCCAACAGTGAAGGTTTACGCTGTTGACCTCAATCCCGACGCTGTTGAACTGCTTAAGATGAACGTGAGGGTTAACAGAGTTGAAGGTCACGTCTTCCCCATACTTGCCGATGCCAGAGAAATCTCTCAAACCAAGCTAAAAGGCGCCGCCGACCGTGTAATCATGAATCTACCTGAAACCGCCATAGATTTTGTAGATGCTGCCTGCAATGCAATAAGGCCAGAAGGTGGGATGGTTCACTTTTATGGGTTTGTTAGAGCCCCTGACACAATAGAAAACCTCAAGCAACGCTTTATTGAATTAGTGGAAAAGCATGGGCGAAAAGTCGAAGCATTTACTTATGCCAAAAGCATCCGTGAAACTGCTCCTTTTGAGTCGCAGGTTGTGTTAGACGCCCAAATCCATTAGCTCTCAACCCTTAAGGTTACTCTGACATTTTGTTTAGGGTCCTGAAGTTTTTCTACAAGAGCTCTGGACAAATCAACAGATGATTTGTCAGCGCAGATCGCCAGAGTTCGATTGCATACATAATCACTTTTCCTAATCACTATATCCGTTTGGTGGCACAGACAGAGTTTAGGAGAACCAAGTGCTTTGATTTCTTCTTTGAAGTCGCCTGCTTCGATAGTGATGGTTACTTTTGCGTTTGGCTTTCGCAGTTCCTGCTTAAATTGGCAGTTTAAATCTGCAACCGATTTTTCCGCCGACAATGCGACGATGCAATCGCCCTTCTTTGAAACATGAATATCCTTTGTAAACATCAACGTTGTGGGGTGGACCGCTTGAATGTTTGGATGTCCCAGCGCCCAGAACGTTTCCATTGTTTTTTTGGGACCCAATTACTCGTTAACCTCAATCGAATCTACTTTGCCATCGCCATCCAAATCAAACCCATGTATAGCTATTGCGAAGGTGTTTTCACCTTCATATTTTTCGAGGGTTTTCCTCCAAAAATTGGTTATAGCCAGCACGCACGCTTTAGTTCCAACGGCTTTGTTGCCGGCTAAAACCACTATACGTTTAGTATTATCCCAAGGATTCACAATTTTAGCCACAACACCCGAAACATCGGAAGTATAAACTTGCGCTGTCTTCTTTGAGGATAAACCGCCTAGCAAAAACCCCTGTCCCGAAGATTGCATGATGAATTTTATGGGCAAATAATCGTTAACTTCCTGCGTCAACAGGTTTGTGCCTGGACCACCGACAAGTATGAGGTTGTTTTTTTCCTCCTTCTCCACCTTCACGTCAACGTCTAATTTTACCGCAAACTCTGTCGGCATTTTGGCGAACTGCCCCAGAAAAAGCGCCAAGTGAGCTGCATAGTGACCGTCCCGTGCGCTAGTTTTGAAGGGCCCATGCGGCTGAGGGCTGCCAACAACAATTTTTCCGTCGAAGGTGCCATTATCAATGAATTCCTTGAAGAACTGCTGCAGTGGCTCGTCGATGCTTAGTGTGCAAAGGTTCTGGATTGGCTTATAGCCTTGCGGGAATTCGATTCCGAAGGCGGGTGAAACAGTTTTGTAATATTTTGCTGTTGCGCCCTTCTTTTTTTCTTCACGTGCGACAACGATGGCGCCTGCTTTGGCGAGTACTCTTATGTGATAATAAATTTTTTGTTCATGCATGCCGAGTTGTTTGGCAATTTCTATGGGATACATTTCTTTTTTTGAGAGTATAGTGAGGATTTTCCAGCTGAGGTTGCCCAGCATCATTTTTAGTTTTTGGGAGTCGGTTAAGATGCTTATTTCTTTTACTTCTTGGGTGTTGTCGTGATTTTGGAGGAGAAGTTTCCTTTCCATGTTGTTCGTTATGATTAGGCAGTAGTAATATAAAAAATTTATTTGTAATGGTTCAAAAAATTGGTCAAAATGCAGTTAGCAATCTTCTGGTTACATGCAAATTTGATGATAACTATTAAAAAAAACTTTTTAGTAGTCAAACTAGTATATTAAAAATCCTTATTAACAAAACTCAAACTTCATAAGACATCAACGTAGTTATCACTCGAAGGCATAAACAAATGTGTGGAATATTTGGCTGTATCTTAAAAGAAGGAAACGCTGCACCTCTCATCCATTCCTCGCTAAAACATCTAGAATACCGAGGCTACGACTCAGTCGGCATAGCAACAATCTCAAACGGAAAAATCTTCATAAAAAAAGACGCGGGCAAAATAGATGAAGTAGACAAAATCGTCGACCTCGACGACATGCCCGGCAGTATAGGCATCGGACACACCCGATGGGCAACGCACGGTGCACCCCTAAAAGTTAACTCTCACCCACACATGGACTGCAAAGGCGAAATAGCCGTTGTCCACAATGGAATCATAGAAAACTTCATGGAACTCAAGACTGAGCTGGAAAACCTCGGCCACAAGTTTCTTTCAAAAACAGATACCGAAGTCATGCCTCATCTAATTGAGGAAACCCTCAAACAAAACCCCAAACTTAGCCTTCAACAGGCAGTGATAGAAAGCCTCAAACGCATTGAAGGCTCATACGCATTCGCCATAATCTCATCACGCGAACCTGATAAGATAATCTGCGCTCGAAACGAAAGCCCTTTGGTTTTAGGAATCAACGACAAAGGCATTTTCTGCGCCAGTGATATTCCAGCCTTTTTGGAAATTACCAACAAAGCCGTCATGATAAACAACTGTGAACTCGTTATTCTCACTGCAGGCGGCTACGAAATCCGAAGAATCCCCGATAACAGCCTTGTTAAACGTGATCCTATAATTGTGGAGTGGACCGCAGAGATGGCGGTAAAACATGGTTATCCACACTTTATGATTAAAGAAATCCATGAACAACCCGAAACTCTGCGCAACACTCTGCGCATTCAGGATCATTACTTGGATTTGCTGGCTACTTTTCTTGACCGAGCCAATGAAGTGTTTTTAGTTGCCTGCGGAACAAGCTACCATGCATGCCTGGCAGCTTCCTACATGTTTTCTAAACTGGCGTTCTTACCTACTTATCCAGTGTATGCTTCCGAATTTTTGGAGCAATGCGGCAAATCCGTCAGTATCGACAGCACCATCCTAGCTGTGAGTCAATCAGGCGAAACCGCAGACACCATAGCCGCGGTAAGTTGTGCACAGCAACGTGCAGCAACCGTGTTAAGCTTAACCAACGTTATAGGCTCCACTATGACGAGGATTTCCAGAGTCTACATTGGCACACAGGCAGGTCCAGAAATCGGTGTCGCCGCCACCAAAACATTCACCTCTCAACTTTCTGTCTTAGCCCAACTCGCCTTAAAATTGTCCAAGAAGCGGGGCAAGATATCTCAAGACGAAATGGATTGCCTTGAAGAGAACCTCAAAAAGATGCCTGAAGACGTCGAAACGATTGTTCGAACACAGGAAGAAAAGATTAAACAAATTGCCAAAAAGTACGCGGCTTCTAAAGTGTTCTTCTTCTTAGGCAGAGGCATCAGCACCGCAACTGCGTTTGAAGGCAGACTTAAACTAATGGAAATTGCCTACATCCCATCTATCGCGTTCCCCGCAGGCGAAAGCAAACATGGTCCAATCAGCCTAATCGAAGAAGGCTTCCCAGTCGTATTCATATGCCCCAGAGATGACACCCACAAAACAGTCATTGGCAACATCATGGAAATGAAAGCCCGAGGCGCCCACATAATCTCCGTAATCGAGGAAGACGACGAAGAAATCAAATCGTTGTCGGAAGATTATATCGAGGTACCTAAGGGCATTCCAAGCGTGCTCTCGCCGATTCCATTTGCGGTTCCGTTGCAGTTGCTGGCGTACTATGTGTCTTTGGAGAAAGGCGTTAACCCTGACATGCCAAGAAACCTGGCAAAATCAGTTACAGTAAAGTAACTTTTATTTTCCATTCTTAGCTAAATGTTCAACTGGGTAGAGCTATGAGTGATATCCTAAACCAAGGAGTAATCTTAAGCACATCATTACTCAAAGCTTGTGCCACTTGCGGACACCCCAGAGGAACTCACGCCCAAGACCGACAATGCACCATTAAAGGTTGCACCTGCCAAAGATTCACCCAGTAATTTGGTTTAACCAAACCATTTTTCGAGCGAAACCTTTCCCTTCTGCTTCTTACTGCCCGCTGTCATACGTTCAAGGGATTTTTTGATGCGATCCTCGCCGAACTCTTTCTCCTTACACATAAACTCGATTAAGCTTGATTCGTTTGGTTCTTTCCATTCAATTTTGTAGTTGTCTGTTACTTTTGGGCAAAGGAAAATTTGCTGGATTTCTTCTATCTTGTCGACGAAATTCATGTTTTCTATATGTGGCAAAGCGTTCTTCAAAGTACCGTATTGCTTTATGAGTTTGAGCGCGGTTTTTGGTCCTATCCCCTTAACGCCGTCAGGATTAAAGTCAGTGCCAATTAAGATCCCGACATCAATCAGTTGTTCGCGGGTTAACCCACATTCATGGAGCGTTTTAGGTAGCTCAACAACTTCAGGCACAACCTCAATTGTGACGTTTCCTCTCTTCCTTCTCCCAGAAATAGTCACGTTTCTAAGCAGCTTGCAAGCCCCAAAAAGTAGACTATCATAATCTTGGCTTGCACAATAGTCAGCGTCGCCTTTTATGTTCATATATGCTGCTTGAGCTTCACCTTCACCCGGGGCTTGAACCCAGGGCAATCCCATGAGCCCCAAGAGTTTCTGGCTGTCATCTAACATATAATCTTTCATACTTGTTGATGCTTGAGCGTACATGAACATTTTTTCTGTGTCGCCTTTTTCCGCAGCTTTGGCGTAGCTTGCGACTGCTTGAACTTTGACTTGTTTCCGTCGCTCGATTTCCGACGCTTTTAAAGCTGGGGATTCGCCGTCGAAAACGTAGATTGGTTTTATGCCCATTTCGATCAAGTTGCTTGTTCGATAGAATAACCCACTAAGGTGGCTTGTGATTTTTCCTGTACTGTCTTTGAGAGGGGTACCATCTGGTTGGCGGATAATGCTGAGGAACTGGTAGATGGCGTTGTAAGCGTCGATGGCGATGACTTTGCCGCCTAAATCCTCGAGTTTAACAGGAGTTTTTGGTATGAGATCTTTGAAGTTTACGCCCAAAACGATTCCACAAATAAAGATAGGCAAGAAACCAACTTAATAAATTTACCAAGAGACTAAAATTTCAGCATATTCGGGTTCTAATATCAATCTTTGCAAAAAGCTGTTTAGGGGTAAAGTCATAATGGCGCTATTTCAAGCCCCACTAGTACATCAAGGTTTTAAGCCGGTTATGGAACGAATTGTTTTCTCGGCGGTGGATGCGCTGAAGAGTAAGTCATCAATAGTAGCGATGAAAGTGGCAAGTTTGCCCTCGCATTCAATGTGGGTCACCACTTTGTTGTTTTCCCGCTCAGTTTTAATATTCAAATCAACGGGGGTTTTGAAGTTATCAGGCGAAACCGCTTCTGCAACGGCTTTAGCTGTTTTCTGGTCTTCATATTCAAGCGTGACTGTTGCTTCCAAGCTTCTCACCCTTCAATTGACGTCCAACCATCTCGTCAGCTGTTTTGATGAAAGAATCAAGCTTATCCAAGGGCACCTGTGCACCTGCAGCAATATTGTGCCCACCACCTTTACCACCGTTTGATTCCGAAGCTAACCGCATCACGTCACCAAGGTTGACGCCTTTTCGTAGTGCTGCCTCTGTAGTTCTTCCTGAGAACTTTGCGGCTTTTTCCGCGTCTATGTTGGCGAATGCTAAGAGCGGCTTTTCGTTGTTTGCAAGGCTCGCAACGATTATAGAGGAGACAGTACCGATGATTTTTTCGTTGATAAAGTTCTCGCCGTAAATAACATAGATGTTTTGGAGTTCACGCATGCGTTCGGGTTTTTCAGCTACCCAGCCGAGGTATTTGTTGATGTTTTTGCGGTAGTCTTCGAGAATTTTGTTGGACTCCTCCAAGGCGGCTTTGCGGTCGCCCATACAAATGGCGATGCCAAGGCTCGGACGGTCCATGCGTCCCGCTGAATTCAAAACCACAGCGAATTCTCGTCCATCCCTAAGAGCCGTGTTTGGTTCCTCTTTAGTTAAAACGTATACATAGCCAATTATGTCCTCGACTGCTAAATGTAGTCCCTTAGACATCAGGTAATCGGCTAAGCCGGAGCACAGCCGTGTCTTCTCTTCAGGCGTTAGATCGCTGAGACTTCTCGGTTTATCGCCTTGCTTGGTTGGAATTTTCAATGTATCCTCAAGAAAATTAATCGTCTGAGTTTCTTGACCGCTTAACCCCGGAATAAATGGGTTAGTTGTCGTCACAATCATTTTGTATAGTGGTCTTGTTTCTCTGCCAAAAAACATCAAGTCTTTTTCAACTTTGAGAAGACCAGTGACTACCGCGTCTTTTACGATTATTTCGTTTAGGCTTCGCATGCTACGTTGTTCATACTTATCTTGCATATCACCCAGCGCGCCAACCAAAGCTATGGACGCCAAATCCATATTAGTCGCGTTTACTGCTTTAGCCGCAAAATACGCCACACCTGAACCGCTAACATCCGTCGCCCCATCAATACCAAAAAGGTGTGGATTCACTTGGGTGAAGTTTGAGTTTGTGACTTTGCTATTTACTTGATGATGATCAAGAATTACGACTTTGACGTTTGGGATTTTCTCGTTGAGTAGGTCAAGGTAGCCGCTTCCAAAATCGGTTAGAATCACTAGTTGTGGTTTGTCGGCGATGACTTCGCCAATGATTTTCTCATCCACCCACTGCATCACTCGAATGCGGAAACGGGCGTCGAGTCGACTTAGCATCTTCCCCATAACGCCTGCAGCTGCAACCCCATCGGCATCTAGATGAGAGAAGACAAGAATAAAACCGTCTTTTTTGATTGTTTCCAGAATTACCTTTGCTGCTTCGTTTGCAGCCGCTAAGAAGCCTTCAATGTTTTGAGGTGGTTGTGCAGCCATGCCCGATTCACTTCTTCGAGCTAAAAGGCGGTAATTGGATTTAAAGCTGGCGCATCAAGAACTAATAAAAAGTAAAATTAAAAGAAGAAAAGTTTAGGTTACGGAAGCGATTTTTGGCACGTACTTCCAGTTCTGTGCGACGACGCCTTCACGTTTGTAGTAGCGGCTGAGCTTGTGGATTTGGGCTTCAATGATTTGCATGTTCCGTTTGTTATGAAGGTCTTTTTTGTTTTTGTCCATGTGGACGGCGAGGCTTTGTGCTTTTTTCATGAGGTTGGATAGATCTTCAGGCATCGTTGGAGCTAAGTTTGCGGCTTTTAATGTGTCGCTTATGCTCTTGCCTGTGATGGGTTTTACGAGTGGAATTGCGTATTGGTCACGTAGGATTGTGCCTATGCTGCTGAGTGAGTGGCCTTCTTTAGCCAGTTTAATTATGAATGATTCTACTTCTTCAGGCTGATATTTGCACCAGCTTGGAGGGCGCCTGCTGACAGGACGCATCGAATGGGATTTCCCTTTTTCTTGCTTTGGCATGCTTACACCTTAAACTGCACCACTATCCACACCCAACGAATATTTAAAAGTAATCCCTTCGACAAGAAAAATAAGAAAAATGATAGTTCTTTATTTGCGTTGTCTTTGATTTCTTCCTGCGAGATAGACCAAGAACCGTGCAATGAGTGATAAGCCAATTAGCATGATTATTGCTGACCAGAACTGGAACCACCCATTAAGCGTTCCTGCTAACAGGAAAATGTTTGCTACAAATGCGGCGCCCAGCCAGAAAACTAAGTCGCCGACAGTTTGACCTATTCGCCTGACCCGTGAGTGCACCGCTAACCTAAGTGCTAAAATGACGATCTGTAATATTCCGACGCCTAACAGGAAATTTATCACAGCAGGATAAAAAACCATGTGGTCGGCAGGGTGGGCTGGAGCGAGCAAAATAAAAGTACTTGTGCTGGCAAAGTGGTATGTCGTTGTGGTTATGTCGGAAAAGAAGTTGTTTGTTGCTTGGTAAATACCGGGTGCCAAAGCAAAAACTGATCCTAGAATTATTAAGAATCCTCCTACTGCTAAAGCTGTGATTAAGCCCTCGTGAAGATACCTATCCCTTACGGCATTCCCAATCAAGTTAAACCCCTCTTTTTGATAATTCTCCTATTGGAAGGTTATCAATATAACACTTTGTTTTGAGCCTGTATGGACTTTAGATTTGCTGTTTTCTGTACCATTCAGCCAAACTACGAATAGCCATCGCTCTGTGCGAATAGCCATTCTTCTCTTCAATGGTCATTTCCGCAAAGGTTTTTTTGCTTCCGTCAGGTTGAAAAATGGGATCAAACCCAAAGCCTGATTTTCCCTGTTCTTTGCGTTCCATTATGGTTATTTCCCCTTTGACTTCTCCCTCAAAACAAATTGGGTCGCATAAAGGGTGTTCGTCACAGTAAGCTATGACAGATTGAAATTTTGCTTTTCTGTCTGAGAGGTTCTGCATGAGTTTGAGGATGCCACCGTTGTGGATTGTCTGGTAAACGTAGGCTGCGTATGGACCTGGAAAACCATCCAACGCATCTATGAATAAGCCTGCGTCTTCCACAAATATAGGCAGGCGACACCGTTTGTACGCATAGACAACGCTGGTTTGAGCTATGTCTTTTAAGCTATCGCTCTGTATCTCATCGCCTTTAAGCCTTAGCATACCGACTGCGATGCCGAATTGTCCCAAAATATGACGAGCCTCATTAAACTTGTTGATGTTACCCGTTGCAAAAAAGACAACTTTTCTTTTTGGGATTTCACAGTAATCATTGTTTTCGTTCTTCGACATAGCGTCCACGCCTCTCTATCTCTCTAATTTTCTCATAAACCTTCTCCGCCGCTTCTTCACCCAGAATGGATGTGTAACCGCAAAGAACACTTTGGAGACATTCTTCCCAGAACTGATAATGGGTGCTTTGCAGGGCGCGTTTTAGTAAATGTAAATCTACTCCTTGGGCTTCGAGTTCGCTGTTTTTTTCTCCCAAGCCAAAATCGACAAAGAAGAGCTTCCCTTGTGGGTTTAGGATTAGGTTGGAGGTTGTTAGGTCGCCGTGGATTAAGCCATGGCTGTGTAGTAAGGCTGTGGATTCGCCGATTTTGACGCATATATCATGTCGCTGGGCTTTGGATGCTTTTCTAAAGAACTGTTTAACCTGCTCCCCCTCAATGTACTCCATTATTATCGTAGATTGTGGAACATTTACTATGTAGATAAGTGGCGTTGATACACCTGCAGCTTTCGCCTCATGCATCAACTGGGGCTCATGCACCGTGCGGTAACTCCTAATCTGAAGATCCAACTCAGTCGGTCGATATTTTTTTGGGGTTCTCACTTTGATGATTACTTTTCGTTCATGCCATTCGGCAAGGAAGAGGCTGGCTTCGGCACCTTTTTTGAGCAGTTTGGTGCTGTCTATTTTGTCTATTGTATCCATGGCACATCCACCTTGTCGATTCTCCAACGCAATTTGACGTAGCTTTCATCGATAGGGGTAACTAAACCATGCTGATAAGCTAAGATTCCTGTCCAAGCAATCATGGCTCCGTTGTCAGTGGCAAATTCAAGTGGCACCACATTGAACTTGGCATCGTGCTCTTCAGCTATGATGGCAAGCATGGATTGCAACCGCTTATTCGCCGCTACACCGCCTGTCAGGAGAACTTCTATTTTCTCTGTGTGAGCAAGCGCACGTTCAGTAACTTCAGTAACCATGGAGAAAGCGTGTTCCTGCAAACTATAACATACATCTTCCAGCGTGCAATCGCCCTTCTGCAAAGCAGCGGTTGCCGCAGTCAACAGACCGCTAAGAGACAAATCCATCCCCTTAACCACATAAGGCAAAGAGACCAACTTTTTGCCTTTGGACGCCAACTGCTCCACGGCAGCACCAAGGGGCAACCCTCTCTTGTGCTTAAGTCCTGCTGCCCTAGCAAAAACATCTAAGCAGTTGCCAAGGGCGATATCTAAGGTTTCGCCGAACACTCGGTAGCGCCCTGAAGCAAAGGCTGTGACCATGGTGTTGCCTCCTGAAGCATAAAGCGTCACTGGGTCTTTGGCACCAGTTCTTAATTTTCCAATTTCTATGTGCGCTACAGAATGGTTTACTCCGACAAGCGGAACCTCAAGGTAAGATGCTAAAGCTCGGGCAACGGTGGCTCCTGTACGCAAACTAGGTCCTAAACCTGGACCTTGTGAGAAAGCAATTACTGATAATTCGTTGGGTTTCACTCCAGCCTTGGATAGGGCGTCTTTTAGGACTTTGTCTGCGACTTCGGCATGATGACGCGCCGCTTCCCTTGGATGGATGCCTCCTTCCTCAGGGATGTAGCCGTCAGATTTGTTAGCCAGAATTTCGCCGCTAAATGTAGCGATGCCGACTCCGAAGTCGTCTGCTGAAGATTCAATGCCTAAACAGATTTTGCTTGAATCATCTTTTTTGGTTTTTCTCATGCTATTCCACATTTAATTCGGGGATAGATATTTTTATGTGAATCCAACGCTTATATTACTGTATTATTTCCGGATTGATTTAGATGCCTAAGCGTAATGACCTTGAACAGAAAGCACTCCACTATGTTGTCGGTACGGGCTATCAGGGTGTGCTGCAATCAGATTTATGGCGTGAACTCGGCGCAAGTAGCCGCGAAGGCTCACGCGTTTCAATTAAGTTGGAAGAAAAGGGGCTTATTCGTAGAGAAAAAGAACTTCAAGAGGGCAGATGGACATATAGGCTCTACCCCAAAAGGTTGCCTGCATCTATAGAAACCATCGTGGATTGCCCATGCTTACTGTGTCCAGACAACGCACGCTGCGACCCAACAACCGCCCTTTCCCCGAAAAGTTGTCCCAAACTAACCGATTGGATTCTTAATTTAGGAAAACCGCCAGTACCCGCTGCGACAATTCCTGAAGGCCCAAGCGCACCAGCAGAGCCGAATATGCCAAAGGATGAGGATTCCGTTGCCGAAAGCTTGGATACGTGAAAGAAAAAACGAATATTATTATAAAAAAGCCAAAGAACAAAACTACCGCAGCAGATCGACATACAAGCTAATTCAAGCAAACGAAAAATATGGATTCATCAGATTACGCGACATAGTTATTGATTTAGGCGCTGCACCAGGTGGCTGGATTCAAGCAGCCAGAAAAATGACTGGCAAACACGGTTTCGTCTTAGGCGTTGACTTAAAACCCATCGAACCTTTCACCCAAGAATACGTCCGATCGATTATCGCTGACTTCACTGAACCCGGAATAGTTGATTTAATCCTATCTTTTCTGCCACGTAAAGCAGACGTAGTTCTCTGTGACGCAGCGCCAAACGTAACGGGCGTTTGGGAAGTTGACCATGCAAGACAAATTGATTTAGCAGAAAAAGCACTCGAAATAGCCCAGTGTCTTCTGCGACCAAATGGAAACTTTTTCGTCAAAGTCTTTGAAGGAGACTTGCTCAATGATTTCATAGAGTCATTGAAGCCACTTTTTGAAGAGGTAAAACTGGTGAAACCTCAAGCTAGCCGGCAGAAAAGCTCCGAAATGTACCTATTAGCTTTGGGATTAAAGACGGCTCGTCCATGTGTTGAGGAAAATTAATTTTCCATATTTTATTAAATTTAATTGAGGTACAAAAAACTTGAAGATAATTTCCGCAGATTCCGGCGCGGCAATCCTCGATGAACAGTTTAACCCAACCCTGCATGTTGCTTCTGTTGCAGTTCTGATTGAGCCACCTTATAGGGAGCCAGCTTTTCGGTTAGCTGAGCCGATTTTTAGAGAGGTTGACAGCGGTTTTGATGTGATTGTGCATGAGGCTGAGCTCTGCCGACACCTTCTCGATATGATGAAGGCCGATGTCGTGCATTTGGATATGTCTTTGGGCGGGATCTCTGTTGAGGAGTTATCTCCCGTTGAACTTACCAATCTGAGGGCTTCGCCGAGAGGAAGACAGAACATTCTTAAGATTTTGCCCAGGCTAAGAAAAATAGCATGTGAAATAAAACGTTTACATGGTATAGAGATGTTGGCAATTGGCAAGGAAAGCGTGCCTGTGCGGATTGCTGAGTTGACGGCTGGTGCAGAAGCGATTCTGTTTGCTGCCCAAAGAGCTGTGAATGAGAAAGAAAGCGTTATGCTGGGGTTACCGCACATGTGCCAGCCCAGAGTTTTGGATAAACAAGTTTATCTTCATTCGCTCACTGCAAACGAGCATGACTTGCGGGGATTCAGCGTGGATACGAAAAGTGTTCTAACAAAGGTTAAATTATCAGAAACGTTAAACCCTATTGCAAGAGGTTTCCTAGCTCTAAACATAACGCCACTAAAGAAGTAAGAGGTCTGTTGTTTGAAACTTGATTTTTCTTTTTGGACGAATGCCACTCCAAGGCGAAAACGCATTTACTCGATAGCAGCAATATTCATCGTTGCGTTCCTAGTTACGGTCGTCGGTAGTTTTTTACCCCTCAGCGCCTCAGATGCCACAACAATTAGCCAGAACCTAAACAGCACGCTAAACCAGAACAAAGCAAACAACACTCTAACACAATACATTTTCATAAACAATTTTTCAATTTGCCTAGCAATGTTCATTCCTTTAGCCGGAGCCGCCTTAGGGATGTTTATCCTATTTGACACAGGTGTTGCTCTTGGCGCTATTGCGTATACCCAACATTACCCAGTCTGGGTAGGGTTAGCGAGTTTAGTGATTACGCCTGTGTTCTGGCTTGAATTCATCTCTTATTCAATTGCTATGGCAGAAAGCATCTGGCTGATTAGAAAGCTAATACAAGCAATAACTTCGAGAGAGCCAAAGCTAGGACGAATAATCCTTTGGAGTGAACTAAAATGGGCATTTATATTCATCGGATCTTGTGCAGGATTACTTGCTATAGGCGCAATAGTTGAGGTATGGCTCATCTCCGTTTTAGGCTAAAGAAAACCTTCACGATTAAAGATGCTGGTTAATCAGTTTGGCAAAGTCTATGACTGTTAAGTCGCAGTTGCATTTGGGACAGGTTTTTAGAGGTTCATGTTTTGCTCCGACCTTCAACCTTTCACCGCAATGGCAACAGTAGTAGGTTAATGCTTGTCCTCTTTCCGATAATTGCTCAACAAGCTCGTTAACATTGTATTTGGGAGGCGGCACTTTCTCTGCTTTCGTGCGCATTTCTTCAGCTTTGCCTTTCATTCCAAGCTTTTCATATTCTTTGGCTGCATTCTCAAAGCGCCCAGTTGCTTCGAATTTTTTGATTCGTGTCTTAGCTATGTCTCCAGGGACTTTGCTTGTGGTAAAGTAACTGCAAGTTGCGCTTTTAACGTAGGGTTCTTCTAGTTCACTGCTGAAGAGTTCACAATTACTAACGTCGAAAAAGACGCAGGCCAAGCAACTGTTTTTTCTGTACGTTTCGTCGAGTTTCTTGTAGCAGGGCGGACAAACCTCAACTTGTTTTCCGTCGCTAACAGAGAATAATGGGATACCTCTGAAGGTTTCACCACAAACTTGGCAAACAGACTTTGTCATTTAAATCAGAAAGAAATGGTTATATGCAATCATATTTGTGTTTGCCAAAAAACCAACTGTTTTCAAGGAAAATCTGTGTTTTTAAGCCTAAGACTTTGTTATTTCTAGGCTAATGTCCAATGCTTTAACGCTGTGGGTCAATTCTCCCAAACTGATGATGTCAATTTGTGCATCAGCGTACTCAAGGATGTTTTCGCCAGTTATTTCTCCACTTACTTCAAGCAACACTTTGCTAAACCCGGCAACTCTTAGCGCTTTCCCTGCTGCTTTAGCTTGTTTGGGAGAAAAATTGTCCAACATAACGATGTCTGCACCGGCTTTGGCCGCCTTCAAAGCATCCTCAAGATTGGTTACTTCGATTTCGACTTTTTTGGAAAAAGAGGCGTTAGACTTAGCTCTTCTAACAGCCTCCTCAACATCGCCAATTATGACAAGATGATTATCCTTGATAAGAACCATGTCATCTAAATGCAGTCTATGTGGATCGCCGCCGCCAATGATCACGGCTTTTTTGTCAAAGTAGAGCAA
Organism: Candidatus Bathyarchaeota archaeon; assembly: GCA_963809455.1. Lineage (GTDB taxonomy): Archaea > Thermoproteota > Bathyarchaeia > Bathyarchaeales > Bathycorpusculaceae > Bathycorpusculum. The sequence goes on from CAWEJP010000005.1 coordinate 435,156, forward strand.
GCCTGGCGCTGATTTGCGTGTTGATGCAATTTTGGTTTTCATCTTTGCCTTCTCAAGCTTCTCGGTTAACAATCGGGTTTTTGTTGCGATGCCGCTCATCCTTGAGAGTAGATTTAGCATAGTTCGCTCGACTGAGAGAATAGTTTGTGCATCCCCTGAAATTTGGAGCAATACTTGTTTGTTTTGGATTTTTTCGCCATTAACAACTTTGGCTTCAATCTTTAATCCCAAGTACTCAGCTAGAAAGATTGCTTCCTCTATTCCAGCGACAACTCCATCTTCCTTTGCCATGACCTCCGCATTAACTCTTAAACTCGCTGGAATAATTGTGGCCGCTGTTACGTCGCCCTGCCCAATGTCTTCGGCGAGAAATTGTCTTAATTTTTCCTCCACAATTCTTCTGGGAACAAACATACTTTCTACTTCTCACGTTACCCTTAAAACGCTTGCCTTCCCTGGTTGAACCAAGCTATAGTTAAAATATAATCTTGCACTAATCTGTTTGTTGTATGCGACTGCTCCTATGCTGCTCCGAACTTGGATTAGGCCACGTTTCCCGAATCATCCCATTAGGAAAACGGCTGGAGAAAAACGGTCACGAAATGTTCTTTTTTTCAGGCGGCAAAGCATACGAGTTGCTCCAAAAAGAATTCACACATGTTAACAGGTGTACGCCAGTCTCGTGGTACGAGAACGCTCATGGCATAATCACTTCGGCTTCGCTGCTCAACCTCTTGGTTCCACTTCCACTTTTCAATATGGAGCAGAACAGGTTTGAACTCAAAAAATCCAATGCCATGGAAACCATCTGCCGCTACTACGACTTAAGAGAAAACCTCCATGACATTGCACCGGACATGCTCATCGCAGACGGCGACATAAACGCCCTTCGACTAGCACAAAGATGGAAAATCCCCTCAGTCTACATCGCAAACATGATTAGACCCAGCTACGGGTTCTCGGCTTTTCTAAGTCCAGGCGAACGCGTAGTTGAAAGATACGTCAAGCAATGCTCAAAAATCATAATTCCCGATAATCCACCGCCCTATACTGTATCCGAGTATAGCATCGGCAACTTGAACCACGTGGGATTAAATGGGAACGTCGAATATGTGGGATCATTTGTTGACACTTCACCCATCAAAGGGGCTCAAGACCACATTTTTGCACCAATAAGCGGACCCGTCGGAACCAGAGCAAAACTCATAAAAACACTCATCCCAGTACTTAAAAAATTGAATACCAAATGCATCATTAGCTTAGGCACTCCGGGAAGAAGAGTTTCAACTAAAATCGGCAACTGCGAACTCCATACTTGGCTCTCAACAGAAGAACGACAAAACGCCATGCAAAACGCCAAATACGTTATCTTCAGCGGTGGCCACGCAACCTGCTTTGAAACCATCAAATACAATAAACCAAGCATCTGCATTCCAACGCAGCCTGAACAGTTGGGTAATGCAGCCAAACTTCAAGATTTAAATTGCTCAATAACAGTCAAGAACTCGAAACAACTCCAAAAAGCAATCCAAAAAATGGAAAGCGAAATTGAAAGCTACAACAGGAATGTTCGAGTGCTTAACGAATTCTCTAACAGGTTCAAGGGTTTAGATAGGGCAGTTTCAATCGTGGAAACCCTATTGGATTAATATTTACTTGGTCAGGGCTAAGCGTTTTACTTCCCCATCTGGGGTTTGTTCGTCAAAGATTATGGCTTTGAACTTGTAGATTTTTGCATCCTTCGTTAACCAGGTGTCTGGTGGCAAACCTGCTTTCATGCAGCATTGACAGAGGAATTCTTCTTCGCACCAACCCCACTCAACAGGCACCTGCGGCAACAACAGCCCCTTGTATGGTCCTCTTTCAACGATTAAGCCGTCTTCGCCAACCTTGATTTTGCTTACATATTCTTTTGGGTTCTTTGTTTCTACGGGCTGGGGTGGTGTTAACACGCTCACTTCAAAAACAACCTTGTCGAGTTCTTCGAGGGTTAAGGGTTCAAAACGAGGGTCCTCTGTTGCAGCGTTTATGGCGTTGTCAATAACTGCCTCCACTAATGGGCTTGTGGGGTAGGGGTAGCCGATGCAGCCGCGAAGATCCTTCTCTCCGTCCTTAAAGCTGTTTATGGTCACAAACACGCCGCAGTGTTCAAACAATTTTTTGGGTGTTTCTTTTGGCGGTTTTGCACCTTTGCCGATTTCCAAGTATTGTTCGACGGTGTTTCTTGCGAGTTTAATTAAAAATTTTCCTTCTTCATCTGTCAGTTCAAACGACATAAAGTTCCTCTTCGCTCTGCTCAACAACTTAAATAAACTAAAAAATATTAAAAATAAAGTTGGTTAAAACTTTATGGATTCTTCAGTTACGCCTTCCTTAGTTATGATAAGGAAGTCGATTCCATCGCCACTCATCGAGTCTCGGCTAACAGCAGATTTTATCGAGCGTGTGACAAGTTCTTTTGCCTCTTCGGCGCTCATCGTTTCTTTGTAGCCTTCCTCAAGAACTCCCATAGCGATTTCTGTACCTGAACCAACAACCGCGTATTTGTCGGGTATCAATGAGCCCAAAACGTCGAGTACAAAGAGCGATGGGCCTTCATCATCTAGGCCGCCGACGATAGTTTGGGTGAACAGCGGTGAGTATCTTCGGTTGAAGAGAACGTTGGCTAAGAGCTTTGAGGCCGAGCGTACACTGATTTTTCTTCCGACGTCCATGCTGTAGAGTTGTGCTTGTGCCTGCATCTCCTTGGCGAGGATCTGCATGTCACCTACGAGTCCTGCGCAAGCGACGCCGATTTGGTCTGTTACTTTGAAGACTTTTTTGCCGCCCTTACTCATTATAAAGTTGCCGTAGGTTACTCTTTTCTCTGAAGCCAAGATTACACCGTCTTTGAAGATTGCGCCGATGGTTGTTGCGCCAGGCATCCATGAAATGCCCTGTTGAGCTTGGTTGCCTTGACCTTGCTGTTGTTCCTGCGGCATCAGCTGTATTTGTGGAATATTCGGTAAAGTTGGTAATTGTGGTCCATAACCTTCCATAATTTTCGCCTTTTCTTGATATACACAAGACAAATTATTAAGGTTACTTATAACCATTAATGAGTAAGCGAAGTGGCTTGAATGAGTAAGTCAGAACCATTAAAGTGCCAAAAATGCGGCAAACCCATCGGCAACGTGTCGGTTACCGCAAAAAGCGTCTTAGCAACTAAATCTCAAATTGACAACGTAAAGTTGATTGCAACATGCACAGATTGCTTAGGCGGAAACAGCTTTTACCGCAGAAACTTTTAACATGCACCATGCCATCAAAATGAAGAGACGCCAGAATGATTGAAGTCTACGCCCAAAACCTTGACAACACGTGGTTTGCAGTAGCACTAAACAAACAACAAATCGTCACTTCATCTTTTGGAACAGAACAAAAAACCGCGCTAAACAACATCTTACGAAAATTACCCTGTAACGTTCCATTTCAGGTTTTCCATGAACCAGTAGCGTCGGTCAAAACCGCTCTTTCAGCTTTGAAATGCATTTACGACGGAAAAGATGTAAAAACAACAATGCCACTGGCAACATCGCATCTGCCGGCTTACACCAAAAAAGTTCTAACAGCAACCTCAGCGATTCCGCTTGGCTACATAACTTCTTATGGCTTAATAGCTAAAGCCGTCGGCGGCGGACCGCGAGCAGTTGGAAACATCATGGCATCCAACCCGTTTGCACCTATCGTTCCATGTCACAGAGTTGTCAGAACTAATTTTACGTTGGGCGGCTACGGTTTTGGCTTGCGAGTAAAAGCGGAGTTGTTGAGGAAAGAAAAGCGAGGGTTTTCGTCCATGAAAGAAATTGAAGTCAACGGTGGATTGCTCACGGTTTATCCTGTTGAGAATGTCCTTAAAAATTTTGATTAAACGGGTTTGCACAAACGATAAATGCATGCGAACCCCACTGAAAGCAAGTGAGCTCAATGGTTAATCGAGGCCTCTATGTTGGAAGATTTCAACCGTTCCATTTAGGACACCTAGACGCCATCAAATATGCCCTAAAAGAGATTGATGAACTCGTTATTGTAATCGGCAGCGCTCAATACAGCCACACCGCCAACAATCCGTTCACAGCAGGAGAGAGACTAGTTATGGTTCGCCAAGCACTACGGGAGGCTGGGGTGGCTGATTCTAAACTTTGGATAGTACCCGTCCCTGATGTTCACCTACACATGCTCTGGGTCAGCGCCGTCGAAGGTTATACACCCAAATTCAACATAGTTTTCTCAAATGAACCTTTAACTAAACGACTGTTCATGGAAGCGGGCTACGAAGTTAAACCCATTCCTCTTTTTGAGAGAAAAGTTTACATGTCCACCTTCGTGCGTGAAAAAATGGTTAAAGACGACAGTTGGACAGAGTTTGTCCCTAGAAGTATAGCTGACTTCATCTTGGAGATAGATGGCGTTAACAGGCTCAGAGACTTAGCTAGAACAGACCGGGTTACTTAAACGACCATTTTTTCCTTTGAGGCTTGATGATAAAACCGCCAAGCCAACAAGTAAACTGTGATTAAGACCAGCATTACACCAATAAGATAAGTGAATCCGCCTACAATAGCGAAAAAGTTTGCTGATGCATGAAGCGTAACGGCAAGCAAGTAATAAGGTAAGGGTTTCTTCTTCGCTATTCCATAAGCAGTAATTGTTGCACTGGAACTATGTAAAATAAGACTTGATATTCGGGCAATTGGAGACTGGCCTACGAGGAACACATATTCACTGAACTCTGCAATACCAAAACCTAACCCCATCAAGAGACCTATTGTTACAATTGATTTTTCAGTTTCGCCATGTCTATAGAATAAAGGGAAAACTTTGGCGAGTTCCTCAATGAAGGGCGCCAAAACAACGATGAGAAAAGCCGCGGAAAGCCCAGCTGGGACCAACGATTCAAAGAAAGCTGCAAACGGAATGCTAACCAAAATTCCAGAAGCAAAAAAGAAAGCTAGTTCCCTTTTGCTAGGTTTATGAATTGGAATAACACATTGGCGTACGGGCTGATTTTCCATAGAAGCTTCCTACAAAAATAATGACCAGTTACTTCCTTATCAGCGTTACCTCGGCAAGTTAGAATCCCGCAGTTATTAAGTCGAAGGGCTTCATTATTTCCCTTAAAACAATAGTTGCATAGGAGCCGCGAAGCAACATAAAACTCACTTTAGCCTGAGACCCTATACAAGTAGTATTTGCCGAAACATTTTCCAGCGTAAAATCTTTGACTGGTGTAAGCGCAGTGCGCAAACCACCCCTTCCGCCTACCTTAGATAACTCGTTGAAACGCAAGTTTTGCATTGAAATTCCTTCCTGTTCAAGGATTTCTTTCTCAATTTGCCCCATAACGGCCTGAGAAAGTTTCTGTTTTACGCCAAAAATCGGCAACGCAACACGCAACCGTCCAGCCTTAATTTGCGAGCTAACTTCAGAAAGACTCTCGGGAGTGACAATTTTGGAAACCGTGGTCAATGGCAATCCTGAACGTTCAACAGCCACAACATAATCGCCTTCCAATGCCGCTTTTAAGGGCAAACCTTGCTTGATGCGTCCGCTTAGGAAACGGTTAAACAAGTAGGACTGGTGAGCTTGAACAAAGAGGGCCTGAAGTTTAAGGGGCAGACATTGGAAAGCTCCGACAAAATCACCGGGATTATCGACTATATAGTTGAGCATTATTCTTTCGAAACGAAGTTGTTTGGGAAAATTCTTTTGTGCCTGCTTAAAATCTTCAGTTGACTGCAGATCTTGGCGTGCTTGCCTTGAAGCAGGATGCTCATAATCGCTTGGTTTTGCTAGAAAAAGCATTGCTGCCCCTTCAAAGTCGCCGTTGACAAGGGCTTTTCCCACTAAATGTGTGATTGGACGAGTTGTACCGAAGCGTTGATGACCAAAAAAGTTTGGCACACCCCCGATTTCACTGAGTTCATGAGCGGTTTTGGCAATGTTTTCTTTGATAATTTTTTCGGGTTCCTTGATGGATTTTATTGTTATTACAAAGTTGTTACCTAAAAGATAGAACAGCGAGAGCATTTCCCGAACGTAGCCGATAGGGCGAACTTGAAGGTCTTTAACCTCAATTTTCGCAGCTTCTTCCATCGAAACATTTTCTATTGTGATGTGCTGTGCGGTGACTGCTTTGGCGTCTTTAATTCCTGCAAACTGAACCCTCGCTTGGTCTATACCTAACGACTTTGCAATATTTTTGGTAGCGATAAAGGTATCCCAGTTGCGCTTAACCAAAGTGCAGAGCAAATACCGCTGATTCTGGAGCGTTGAACCCAACACCTTCTTAGATACTTCTCCAGTTACTGAGGCATGGGAGCCATCCACCAAAACTTCTTCAACCATAAAATCTTCGACGGATTCCCGAATGATACCGCCTATACCCGCTGTCTGGGTAGCATAGACTTCGATGCCGAGCAACTTATCAATTTCGGGAACAGACAAAAAATCGCCTAAAGCAACTTTAACTTTCCCGTAACGCGGTCAAGCATAGCTGACGGCGCTGGACCAATTCCCAAACAGGTAACTGTACCTTCAGGAACCTCAGTCAACCCCCTATCGATGATAAGCGCATGAGGCAACCCCAACTGATCAGCAGCTTCCTCAACCTCGCCAAGTTCTTTCTCATTCGCAACCTTAACCGCCACCTTCTTTTGTCCTTCAAACATCCAGGCCTCCCACCACTTCTTATGATGTGTGTAGGCATCTTGGGCGGAAGAAACGGCCGCGTGCCCTGCTTGCGCTGCAATCTTGCCCTTGCTCATCTGCAGATCCGTTCGGAAAACGAGGACTTGTTTGTAATCGAATTCAACCATTTTTGCTTATCCCGACATCTAATTTGGTCTTGGAGATTTTAAGGGTTTGCAAACAAATAAAGCAACCCAAAGTAAGCCAATGCCGCCGTCATTGCTGGTTTTCTGATTGCAGTTATTAGCATTTTGCCTTGAAAATCAATCTCATCCACATCTCTCAAAGCTCTGTCCACGCCTAATTTTCCGCAAACACGCAGCATTTCATCCAAGCGTTCGTCAGAAAGTGAGTTTAGAAAACGCCTAAGACGCAGCATGACTAAGAAATCGAAACTCAATAGGGAATTGCAACGTTTCTGGTAATTCTTCAAAAAATTGGAGGAGATATCGCTCCGTTTAATGGCTTGGCTTACGACTTCCGCTGCGACTTTGGCGCAGGTTAACCCGAAGATTACTCCTCCTCCGGTGGTGGGTTTAACTTGGGAAGCGCAGTCGCCAACGGCAAGGAAGCCATCGGCGTATGACCTATTGATTGGTCCTCCCAAAGTTATGGCGTGATAGCCGATGCTTGTTATCTCTGCCTTGCCGAGTTGCTTTGAAGCTACTGGATGTTTGGTCATGAGTCTTTTCAGGTAGTCTTTGGGGTTGCCTTTGTTTGTCGCTAAACCTACTTTTGCTGAGCCATCAGGTCGTGGGATGAGCCAACCGTAAAAGCCTGGCGCGTAAGATTTGCCAAAATAAACTTCAACTGCATGGTCTTCAACATCCTGTACACCGTCCATTTCTGCTTCAACAGCATAAACCAATCCGCTGGACTTAAGCGCAGGCAATCCTGCTTGCCTCACAAACCTTGAGGAAACGCCTTCAGCATCCACAACGATTTTGCTTTGAATTTTCTCTTCAACACCTGCACTTTGGGTTAAAACGCCCTTAACTATGCCCTTCTTTATTAGTAAAGATTGAACCCTCGACCCTAAAACATAGCTTGCTCCCGCCATCTGAGCTTTCTTAGCTAAATTCTGGTCAAATCGTTCCCTATTCAAAGCTGTTGTGACTGGACAAGAAAGCTTTAGCGAGAATTTTGTTCCAGCGGGCGAGTAAAAGTTAGCGGCACAAAACGTGTTCTCGATAATCCCGTTTGGAAGCGGATAAAGGCCGATGTTTCTGAGGCTTCGAATGCTAATGTGCCCGGCGCAATGTACGGGATAACCAATAGATGGGTGCTCTTCGAAAACTGTTACTTTAGCTCCGAGTTTTGCCAGGCGCTGGGCAACAAAACAACCCACTGGGCCACCACCAACCACAATAACATCTGATGAGTTGGTTGAAGGTTGAAACTTGGGCGCCGACATAATTATGCTATAAAACTAAATCGTATATAAGACAACAGGGTAAGAAACAAAATCGAATTTGAAAACACATAGAGAGGTCAGGTCAGTAATGCATTGAAAACTGCAAAGATTAACATATAAAAAATTGTAAAAAATAAAAAAGATAGAAAAATGCAGAATTAACGTTGCTGAACTAATTCAATTCTGCGTTTACCACGAGACATTGAGGAACTGCGGATTTTGCCGCTTACCTCAAGTTTTAGAAGCAATTCGTTGAAATCTTTAAAACCTAAATCTTCGTACTCATCTTTTAGTTGGTCAAAGAGGTCGTCGTCTGTTAAATCGCCTTTCTTTGTTAGAACTTCCAGTAAATAGAAGTAGGCTGGGCGTGTTTTCCAAGTTTTCATTTGGGGCATAAGCGTTCCTTCTTACGCAACTGGCGTTGCTGGCTTTTGTACTTGTCGGATTTGCTGCATGAAGCTCTTGTACCATTTTTCCATGTCAGGAGTAATCGATGGACCCATCTCTTTTAGGGCATCCAGAAAGTCCTTCATTGTAACTTCGGTTGAATTTACGTTCTTTCGTAATGAATGCATCGCAGCTTCTCGGCACAAGGATTCTAAGTCAGCGCCAGAATAGTACTTAGTTGCAGTTGTGATCTGGTTCAAGTCTACATCTTTGCTAATAGGCATTCCTTTGGTGTAGATTTTGAGGATCTGCAAACGGCTTTTCTCATCAGGTTCAGGCACATAGATTAAACGGTCAAAGCGTCCGGGACGGAGAACTGCGGAATCAACCATGTCGGGACGGTTAGTAGCAGCGATAATTACGATATCTTGCAATGTGGTTATTCCATCCATCTCCGTTAGAAGTTGACTTATGACGCGTTCTGAAACGCCACTGTCCGACATACCCATTCCACGTTTTGGTGTAAGTGAGTCGATTTCGTCGAGGAATACTACGGAGGGTGCTGCCATTCGTGCTTTACGGAAGACTTCACGGATTGCTTTTTCTGATTCGCCAACCCATTTGCTGAACACTTCAGGTCCCTTAATGGATATGAAGTTAGCTTCACTCTCTGTTGCCACTGCGCGTGCGAGCAAGGTTTTTCCACAACCTGGTGGACCATATAGTAAGATGCCTTTGGGCGGTCGTATTCCGAGTTTGGTGAATATTTCAGGAGTCTTTATTGGCCACTCAACTGCTTCAATGAGGTGTTGTTTTACGTCGTCAAGTCCTCCTGCATCTTCCCAGTGGACTGTTGTCACTTCGATGTAGACTTCTCTCATTGCCGTGGGAGTAACTTCTTTGTATGCACCAAGGAAATCATCCATTCGAACTTCCATTTTCTCCAAGACGGCTGGCGGAATCCGTTCTTCTTCAAGGTTAATCTGTGGTAGGTATCTTCGGAGTGCTTTCATAGCGGTTTCTCTGCCAAGCGCGGATAAGTCAGCGCCTGTGTACCCATGGGTCATCGCTGATAGTTTCGGTAAGTCTACATCTTCTGCAAGGGGCATACCGCGTGTGTGAATTTGGAGAACTTCGTAGCGTCCTTTCTTGTCTGGAACACCGATTTCTATTTCTCTGTCAAAACGTCCGGGTCTACGTAAAGCTGGATCAAGTGCACCTGGTCGGTTAGTTGCGCCTATAACTATGACGTTTCCTCTTCCAGATAACCCGTCCATCAATGCGAGGAGCTGAGCGACAACGCGTCTTTCCACTTCGCCCGTGACTTCTTCGCGTTTTGGCGCGATGGCATCGAGTTCATCGACAAAGATAATGCTTGGAGCGTTCTGTTGAGCTTGCTGGAAAATCTCGCGTAAGCGCGCCTCTGATTCTCCGTAGAATTTACTCATGATTTCAGGGCCGTTAATAGAGTAGAAATTGGCCTCTGACTCGTTAGCAACTGCTCGTGCTAGGAGAGTTTTCCCGCAGCCTGGTGGACCATGAAGTAGAACGCCTTTAGGTGGTTCAATGCCTAATCGTTGGAAAAGTTCAGGGTGACGAAGGGGCAACTCTACCATTTCGCGTACGCGCTGAATTTCTACTTGGAGTCCTCCGATGTCTTCGTAGTTTGTTCTGGGTAAGCCTTTGCCTTCGGGCGCTGGCTCGTTTAATATAGTCAATCGAGTTTCAGCGGTTACTTTTATGATGCCGTGTGGACGAGTTTTTGAAACTGTGAATGGTATAGCGTGTCCTAGCATCATGACTAGGGTTGTGTCGCCTTCGACTAGGGTACGTTCCATAAGTCGGTTTTTAACGAAATTCGTGAAGTCTTCGTCCACGTTCAGACGCATATCCACTGGCGCAAGAGTTATGGAGAGGGCGGTTTTGACTTTAGCGGGTCTTATGACAACGTATTCATTTATGGCAACTCCGCTGTTTTTGCGTGTGAAGCCATCAATGCGGATGATGTCGCGGTTCTGATCTTCGCTGTAGGCTGGCCAAGCGATTGCACTAGTTGTGCGTTTGTTGACGATTTCAATTACGTCTCCTGCGCTTATTCCCAGTTTCTGCATTGTTCGCTGATCGATCCTGGCTATTCCTCTACCGACATCTCTTTGTCGTGCGTCTCCAACGCGAAGTTGTACTTCACTCATGTAAAATCTCTCCTAAATAATCCTGACTTGCTACTTTTGGGATGTGTGTTTGAAACAGCATCCATCCCTATATAAACTTTAAAGCGTAAACGCGAATACTCTCAAGAACATATTAATGGGCAGAAACGAAGAAAATTAAGGTTTAATTGTTAATCGCGGCTTGTTCTGCGTATCTGAAATGTTTGTGCTTGGCTTACACCGGGGATTTTTGCAAGTTTTTCTTCGAATTCATCTACTAACCCGGATTTGTCTTCTGGATACCTTATTTGAACAAGGAGAGCTACGAGACCAAAAGCTACTGGTTCTTCCCCGTAACCCTCTATCTTGGCGAATTCAGGAAGAGCGGCTTTGATCTTTTCTTTTAACTCGTCAAAACTTGGAACAATATCTTCGGGAAAAACCTTGTAAGTTACAAGAACAGCACCCATGCTTTTCGCCTTTTATGGTCCAGAGAACCCGCATTTGGGGCATTTATAAAGGCGGCCGAATTTACGACATTTGCCATCTCGTTTAATCTGGATTTCTCCGCACTGTGGGCACAGGAACTTTGTGGATTCGCTTCCTGGTGGGATTGGTTTTCCGCAACTTGTGCAGGTAACTAAAGCCAATTTTTCTGACATAACCGTAACACTTCTTTGCCGTTCATATTGTTAGGGTTCCTTATATCTGCTATGCTCAAAAAATTTGTTTTAGCCAGTTAATCGGTTTGTTTTTGTCTGAAAAAACGTTAATTTCTTCTTACTTCTTTGATAGGTTTCAGCAATAATTGGCGACTTAATCCCACATATTTTTGTGCAGGGGTGAGTTTTTTGTGTCTAAAGGCAAGTAAAAGTTGGGCGGTGTTAGGAAGATTTATTTTTTGGACTATCAAGTGTTCTGGTTACAGGTAACATACTTTGGCGCACATTAAAGTGACGAAACGTGCAAGCAACATCGAGTACGCTATACGCGACGTCATAGTTCATACTCAGGAGCTAATTAAGAGCGGCAAAAAAATCTATTACTTAAACATCGGTGACCCTGCTGCCTTCGACTTCAAAACGCCCCAGTACGTGAAGGATGCCTTGTGCGCGGCAATCGACCATGACGACAACTACTATTCTGTTTCGGAAGGCAGACCTGAACTCCGTGAAGCTATTGTGCGTAAAGAAAAACGGGTCAACTATGTGGACATAACTTCTGACAAAGTGATAGTCACCGAGGGTATTTCGGAGGGTATTCAGATGGTATTGGCGGCGCTGGTTGAGAGGGGCGACGAAATTCTCTTTCCAGGACCAACCTATCCACCCTACATTTCCTACACTAAATTCTTTGACGGTACCCCAGTTTCCTACGAAACCATCGAAAAGGAAGGCTGGGTTCCAAACATCGATGATTTACGCAGCAAAATCTCACCGAAAACCCGAGCTATCGTGATAACAAACCCTAACAACCCAACGGGCAGCGTATACAGCGAAAAATACATCAAAGAAATGCTAGACATCGCTGGCGAACACAACTTACCTGTGCTAAGCGATGAGATTTATGACCAATTAACCTACGAGAAACCATTCGTCAGCACCGCACATTTATCCAAAGATGTTCCCGTGATTGGGCTAAACGGGTTCTCCAAGGTCTATCAGATGACTGGCTGGCGCCTGGGCTACATGTATTTTAAGGGTGAAGGCAAGCAACTTGACGCGCTCCGCTTGGGCGTAGAGAAGCAATGCCGCATCCGCCTCTGTGCTAACACACCCGTCCAAATAGCTGGTGCAGCCGCGCTCAACGGTCCTCAAGACTTTGTCAAAGGCATCGTTGACAGACTAAGAGAACGCCGCGATTACGCCTTCAAACGCCTAAATGAGATCGAAGGCATAACCACCACTAAACCCGAAGGTGCCTTCTACATATTCCCTAAAATCGAGGGCATTGGACAACTATGGAAAAACGACATGGAATTTGTGGTGGACCTGCTTAAACAAACTGGCGTTCTCATTGTGAACGGTTCAGGATTCGATCCCGTTTACGGAAAAGATCATGCCAGAATCGTTTTCCTGCCGCCGTGCAAGGAACTCGAAGAAGCATTTAACAGCCTAGAACAGTTCATGAAGAAGAAACAAAAGAAGGAAAGCAGCGGCCACGTAGGCTACGGTTAAAAACCTAGATTCTTGTGCCGCTTTTGGGGTTCTCGATTACTTTCTGGAACTCAGTCATCAACTTCTTAGTGAGCGGCCCAGGTTTGCCGTCGCCGATTGTGCGTTTGTTGACTTCGCGGATGGGCACCATTTCCATAGCAGTGCCCGTAAAGAAGGCTTCGTCAGCAGTGAAGAGCATAAATGGTGTCAAGTTAGTAATAATAAGGTCTATGCCAAGTTTTCCACACAGTTCAGCAACGACATCTGCGGTGATGCCTGCAAGAGCGCCTGTTGAAGTAGGTGGAGTAAAGATTTCACCGTTTTTAACGATAAAGATGTTTTCTCCAACCCCTTCCGCTATACAGCCGCTCGCTTCTAGGCAGATAGCTTCATCCACTCCATTCGCGTTCGCCTCAATCTTTGCCAGCACGCTGTTTAGGTAATTGAGCGATTTGATTTCATGTGTAGTAGCGTCCACGGGGTTTCTGCGAACCCAACTGAACATAGTGGTTATGCCGACTTCTTTGGCGTTGCCTGCTTTGATATTGATGGTGTCTGTAATTATGATGATTGTGGGTTTGGGGCATTTACGCGGGTCCAATCCCAAATCACCGAGGCCTCTTGAGACGATTAAACGGATGTAGGAGTCATTCATGTTATTTTTACGCAGGGTTTCAACGACAGCTTTCGTCATTTCTTCTTTAGTTAGAGGTATTTGGAGCATTATGGCGTGTGCACTACGGTAGAGGCGGTCAATGTGCTCTTTTAATTTGAAGACTACGCCGTTGTATTCTCGGATACCTTCAAAGACGCCGTCGCCATAGAGGAATCCATGGTCGTAGACGGAGATTTTAGCCTGTGATTTAGGGTAGAATTCGCCGTCTATGTATACTTGAAGTTCATTGGTCATTTGTTTTCCTCTTCTTGGATGACTGTTTCATATTGTCCAATTGTTTGATATAGTTTACGTCAACGATACATACGATTCATTTATTGCGGCTTTATTAACCGTGGAATTGCGGGCGCTTTGAGAGATACATTGGTAGGGGCAGGGGCTTTGTGGGTTTGCCTGCGATTTTATCAGACACCTTCGTAATCAACTGCTCAGTGGTCAGGTTTTGCTGTTGACCTTTTAGTTCGCGTTCACGTACTGAGAGCATTCCTGATTCGATTTCTTTGTCGCCAACAACGATGATGTAGGGCACCCATTCCTGCTCAGCTTCACGGATTTTCTTCTGTAAAGTCGAGGCGGAATCGTCGATGTCTACTCGGATGCAGTGAGCACTGATTTGTTTGGCAAGCTCGTCCATCTTGTCGAGGAATTTATCTGAAATTGGAATCAGCCGCACTTGGGTTGGTGAGAGCCAAATTGGAAGCATCGGTGCTTTGCCCGTCATCTGTTCACGGTAAGCCTTCTCTAGCAACGCATAGATGTCTCGTTCGATGGCGCCGCTTGGGCTGCAGTGCAGAATCAACGGATACTGTTTCTCGCCTTTTTCATCCACGAAAGTTATTTCGTAGCGTTTGGCGTTTTCAACGTCGATTTGGTCGGTGCTGAGTGCTGCGGCTTTATCTTGGTTGTCGATGAAATTGAGGTCCCATTTCAATACAAAATAGAAGAATCGCTCGTTCCAAACTTCTGCCAAGATGGGTTTGCCAAAAGCCGTTGCCAATTCGGTTATGAAATCTTTGTGTTCTGCGTAGAAGTCTTTGGTAAAACGCATAGCAATCTCGTAATCGTCCTTTACTAAGCCTATGTTGCTTAAGACGTCGATGCAGAGGTTGAATCGGATCATGAATTCTTTTTTGGCTTGTTCAAGGTCGGTGCAGAGTGCGTGGCAGTCAGGCATTGTGAAAGCGCGTAGTCGTTTTAAGCCGACGACTTCGCCGCTTTTTTCTCGGCGGAAGCTGTAGCGGGTGAGTTCGTAGAGTTTTATGGGCATTTGTTTGTAGCTGAATTGTGCGTCGTGTGCCATTAGGAATTGACCGAAGCACGCAGCAAACCGCAGGAAAAGTTCCTTGTCCTCGGATTTGAGGACGTATTGGCGTGCTGGGAAACGGTTGAGGTAGCTTTTGAGGCTGGGGTGATTGAAGTCGTACATGATGGGGGTTTCGACTTCCATGCCGCCGTAAGCTGCAACCTTTGCTGAGACGTATTGTTCGAGGAGCGATTTTATCATGCGCCCTTTTGGGTACCAGCGTATGTTACCGGGATCGCTGCCTGGTTCATAATCGGCGATTTCTAGACGTTTCATAAGTGGAACGTGAGGAGGCATCACGGTAACTGCACGGGTTTTTTTGATTTCGTAATTTGAGAATTTCTGAAGGTTAGTATGTCCCTTGAACTTAAATTCTTCAATAGGCACGAGTGAGCCGTCGGTTTGTAGAATATGCCAGTAGGATTTCATCGTGTCTTCGGCTTTGAGGGCTGCAGAAACTGGTTCTTCCTCTTTTTTGGCTTCGCAGGGCGCAGATACTTCAATCTCAGTGGTAACCAGCGCAGGGGTGTAGCTTCGTGCTTGTTCAGCTAAAGGATGACCTTTAATTGAGATTGTGAATTGTTTGTTCCAGCCAAATGGGGCACGGTAGGTTTCTATGCCCTTCTCTTTTGCGTAGGCTTCCATGTCCTTGATTATTGCTAATGCTTGACTTGGCTGGGACAGGTTACTACTGAGGTGTGCAAATGGGTAGATTAGAATGCGGTTTACTTTGAGTTTGCCCAAGAACGCCCGAACATCATTGATGGCTTTTTGTGCCATAGCAGAGTTATCGCCTTCTTCTATAGCAGTGAATAAAACAACGACTTCTTCGATGCGGTTCTCTACTGTCTCCGCTTCTTCGGCTATGTTGATTTCTTTTTCGACAGGTTTGAAAACTATAAAGTTAGAATGTAACTGTAAAATTCGCATGATATTTGCCTCTTAACCGTAGCGCCACTTGTCGAGAGTTTTGTCTTTTTTGGTTTTCTTCTTGTACTCTTTGTAGTGTTCTTTACAGAGGTAAGCACGTTTTTCGGCGCCGCCAACGTTTAATCCAGCAGCTTTAACTTTGTCAGCTGACAACGAACGCTCGGCGATTTTACCGCAGACACTGCATTTTTCTCCTTTATCTATACGTCCCATAATCCACGCCTCTCAAGTTATTACTCGTAAATACGCACATTATTGCTTAAGTTTCTTTTCATACAAAGCATTGGCTCTTCGATAAATCTCTTCTTTTTTGCCAAAATAAGTAGAACCAATTCCTTCGACAACACAAGAAGCTGCGGCGGAGCCGACGCTGGCGCACCACAAGGATTCTTTTTGTTGAAGGTATTCAGCCAGGAAGCTGCCGATGAAGACATCTCCTGCGCCTGTTGGATCAACAAGAACCTGCGAAGGACACGCATCAACTTGATACTGGGCGCCTTCGACCGAGAGTACGGAGCCTTTAGCTCCGAGAGTAACAATGACGGTCTCAACTCCAACATCATGGATTGCTTTTATTGCAGGCTTTAGTTCAGACTCGCCTGTTAAAGCGAAGATTTCATGTTCTGAACACTTGCAAATGTTGATTAGGCTGAAGATTCGGTAGTCTACGCAGGGGTTATCGGTTACGTTTCCCGCTTCGTCGAAGCTTCGAAGGAGACCCTGCGGATCAAGCGACAGAGTATCAGCGCAACCCTTGAGTCGGTCAACTAGTTCGTATGGGATTTCGTCGTCTATGGGTGCAATGTGAACAGCTTTTGCGCGGAAATCTTTGGGTACATCGTCTGGGCTCAATGTTGGTCCTTTGCTCTTGAGTTTCAGTTTGCGTTCGGAGAGGTTTTTGCTGTAGGTTAACTCAAAACTAGTTGTGGGTTCAGAGGCATGTTCTGTGACGGCGGAGTGGTCGATGCCTTCTTGCTCCAGCCACCACAGGTAAGCTTGAGGAAAATTGCCGCCAACTCGAGAGATAACCGAAGCTGATGCATCTAAGCGTTTTGCGGCAAAGGATGTGTATGTTGCGGCGCCACCTAAAATCATAAATGGTTTGTTTCTGCTTGGAAGGTTGATGATGTCGATTGAGAAATGTCCAACCACCGCGATGTCAACATTTTGAGCAGCCATCTTTCTAATCACTTTGAATATTTAATTCAAGTCATATATAGGATTAGCTCATCCCCAAAACCAAAAGCTCAATCGGAAGATTCAATTTTGTTTTTTGGTCAAATAAGTTTTAATAACTTTGAAGCATCAGGGGATTTGGCTATGGCATTAGCCGTGGCACCTGCCAGAACCGCAGCCGAGAAGGATGCTAATAATGCCTACCTACAAAATGGAAGGTAAGCGAAATGAAGTGGATTGAATTCGTCCTCTTGGCAGTCGGCGCGGTAGTTGGAGCTTTTTTACGTTACAAGCTTGTCGAGTCACCCACAGCAGTTTACGGTTTACCCGTCAACGTATTAATTGTGAATGTTTTGGGCAGCTTTATTTTGGGATTATTTTCGGTTCTCTCAATTGGGTTAAATTTGGAACCCCAATACACTTTGCTAGTGGCGGTTGGGTTCTGCGGTTCCTTCACCACCATGTCTTCCTTCGCATTAGAAACCAGCAACCTAGCCGACGCAAACCGTTTTAGCCTAATGGCACTAAATATTTTAACAAACGTCGGCTTGTCGCTGGGAGCGGTATTTGGTGGCAGACTGCTCGGTGACGAAATTATAGCGAGGTTTATGCGTTGAGACAAAAAATGTGGAATCTAACAATAAGAATCAAGAAAAATGATGAGGTAGGAGGCAAACGTCTTCAGGCGCTGATCATGGATTGCCTCACGAAAGCACACATCGAAGGAGCCACCGTTTGGACGGGTGTGAATGGGTTTGGTAAACGTGGAAAATCTACGTTGCATCTTGAAGGCGTATCAGTAAACATGCCTTTGATTATCGAAGTTGTTGATGAGCAGGCAAAGCTTGAACCGTTGCTGCCTGACCTGAAAATGATTGTGGGCGACAACGGTTTAGTGACTATACAGGAAACATACGTTATCTAAAACGTCCTGTTTGGAACCTGACAGTTTCGCAATGCAATCGATTGCAGCATTGCTATGAAAGTTAAGGTAGAGGTTTATAGGTTAGAGCGATTACGCCGCCGACTATTCCGAAGACTGCTCCGACGAAGTACCCACCCATACCAACAAAGCTTACCGCTGAAAACGCCACGATGACGACGCCCCAAATGAAATGTTCTTCTGGATGAATCCGCAGAACGAGAGCAGCTATCACGACGATTACTCCGCACACAACGCTTACCACGGAGACTGCGGTGAAGAAGCCTGTGGAGCTGGCGTAGCTTCCCATAAAGTTGTGGTAGCCACCCATTGCCCCACGCATGTAACTGCCAAAGCTTCCAGTATTTGAGGCACCTGAACCAAACCATACGAGGTTTACTAAGCTAATTATGAGGACGATTAATCCTCCTACCAACGACATAACATATGAGAGAGTAACTCCTTGTCTTGTACTCATTTTAACACCTCCTTACAGGAATCTCCTTGGGTCAGTATCAATATCTACGATTGCGGGTTTGCTTGAATTGAGAGCAGTTTCGACAGCTGCTTCCAACTGATTTGGCTCACTAACTTTGATGCCTAAACCGCCTGAATGCTCAGCAAAGTCGGCGAAACTGTAGTCATAAAGCTCAGTTTGTGAAATCTCATAACCCTCGACCTTTTGCTCCTGCATAATCATCCCTAAATGTTTGTTGTTCATGACAAAAACTTTTACGGGCAAATTGTATTTTAGAGCCGTCAAGAAATCACCCAGAACCATTGTTAACCCGCCATCACCCGTTAAACAAACGATTTGTCGTTCTGGATAAGCCAGCGCTGCTGCCAAAGCTCCAGGCAAACCAAATCCCATTGTAGCCAAACCCCCACTCATCACCATCTTCTGAGTTTTCTTCATGGCGAAGTTGCGGCCAAACCACCAGCAGTTCTCGCCAACATCCAGTGAAATGACGGCGTTGTCAGCGATTTTTTTGTTTAAAACTTTAATTACATATTGTGGCCTGATTGGTTTTATGTTTGCGTCGGCTTCTTTTTCCAGCTGATTTAGCCATTCCTGTTTTAATGCTTCAACTTCTGAGAGGTACTTTGCATTTTCTTTTTTCTGAACTTTCTCCGTTAATTTGGGAATCAACACTGCACTGTTACCCAGCAATCCCACTTCGACAAGGTACTTGCGGGCAATCATAAGCGGGTTAATATCGATTTGTACCATGCGTTTTTTGGGAATCATCGATAGATCCGAGAACGAAGAGCCAATAACTATGAGCAAATCTGTTTTCTCCATGAGTTGCCCTGCCGCAGTTGAACCTACACCGCCATGACAACCAACATATAGCGGGTCACTGTCGTCGACGAGCCCCTTTGCTCGGAAAGTCGAAATAATCGGGGCGCCAATCTTGGTTGCTAACTTTAACAGTTTGGTTCCTTGCCCCCTGCAGCCGAAACCCATTAAGATTACTGGTTTGTTGGCTGAATCGATAACTTTTGCTGCTTTCTCGATCACCCAGTCCTCTTGTCCATAAGCGAGGTTGGGCATTCTGCCTTCAAAGGGCAAAATCTCCGTTTCATATGGCAACTTTTGCACATCGTTGGGTATACCGATGTGGGCGACGCCCTGGTCGAGGAGTGCGTGTTTAATCGCCAAGGTCGCCAGCGATGTGGTTTGGTCTTCCGTCATTAGGGTTTTGTTGTAGACGCTTAAAGGTTCAAAGAATGCTTGATGGTCAATTTCCTGCAGCACACCTTGCCCCATGAGTTTGCGTGGAACCATGCCTGTTAAAGCTAAGACTGGTGCATGGTCGAGTTGGGCATCGTATAAACCTGTGGCTAAGTTGGTTGTGCCTGGACCAGAAATGCTTAAAGTAGCCGCCACATGCCCCGTTAATTTTCCGTATGCTGAAGCCATAAACGCCGCCGTCTCCTCGTGGCGGACTTGTATGTACCGTATTTTTCCGTTGCTCTTGCGTATGGCATCCACCAACCCCAAAGTTGAAGTGCCTGGAATGCCGAAAACATACTTAACGCCCCACTCAGCAATCTGGTTAATGAGCACCTCAGAAACATTGTGCGCAACCTTCTTTTCTTCAACCTGCTTTTCCTCGGCCTTCTCGGTTAAGAGCACAAAAGCTGATTTTGGCGCACCACAAACAGGGCAAACCCATTCTTTAGGTAAATCACTAAACTTTATTTTTTCTTTTGCGTCGTCATAAACCCAATTGCAAACTGTACACCTATATTTCGCCATAAACAAACCTTCAAAAGCGTTAAAGAAATCTAATCCGTTTCGGCTTTATCTGCTTATTGGAACACAGAAAAATTGAACATTTTTATAAACGCGTCAAACAACTAATTAACTGTAAGAGATGCCATTTATGGAGAACTGGGATGTTATAATAATCGGTGCTGGCTCTGCTGGTTTAGCCGCAGGAATCTACACGGTTCGAAGTGGATTGAAAACCTTAATTTTGGATGAAAAATTGCCTGGCGGCACAATCTCCGATGCCTCGACCGTTGTGAATTATCCTGGATTTGCTGAAATCAGTGGCGGAGAGCTCGCGGAAAAAATGACTGACCACTGCAGAAAAGTCGGCGCAGTTATCCATGAGTTGGAACCGGTTACCGAACTGGACTTTACGGGTGAAATGAAAATTGTTAAAACATCCAATGCAGCATATGAGGCTAAGACGGTAATATTCTCGATGGGTTCTCACTACAAAGAAATCGGTATCAAAGGCGAAAAAGAGTTCCGTGGAAGAGGGGTAAGTTATTGTGGAGTTTGTGATGGACCCTTTTTTAAGGGCAAAAAAGTTTTGGTCATCGGAGGGGGAAACTCTGCTTGCATCACTACCCTTTATCTTTCAGGGCTTGCAGGCCAAGTCACGGTAATTCATAGACGTGGAGCTTTCAGAGCCGAAGAAACCTTAGTATCCGATATAGCCTCGAAGGGCAATGTAAAGACTCTTTGGAACACTGAAGCCCAAGAAATCAAAGGCGACAAGCAAGTAAGAACTGTAACCTTATTCGACAACATATCCAATCAAACAAGCGAATTAGGCGTTGACGCAGTTTTTGTGCAGGTCGGGGAGGCACCCAACAGTCAAATTGCTAAAGCCGGTGGCGTGGAAACAGACGAGCATGGCTACATCAGAATAGACATCAACCAAAAAACGAATCTGCCTGGAGTTTATGCAGCGGGCGACGTTACCAATCACCCTGTCAAGCAAGTGGGTACAGCGGTGGGGCAGGGCATCACAGCGGCGTTGGAAGCGTACGGATACGTTAGACGACCTTATTACAAAAAATAGAGAGAAACAATTATATCATTCTGAAACCCTTTTCGCATCGATTAGCTTAAGCTATTATGCTAAAGCGTTAAAGTAACAGCGGAAACGCATGAAAAGGGTTTACGAATGAGTGAAAAATGTCTCGCTGTGGTTGAAATCGATCAAGACTTATGTAGCCGATGTTATGTCTGCAAATCAATCTGTCCCTATGAAGCCATAAAAGCGGATTCAACGGGCAAAGTTGAAATCAATAGTCAAGATTGTCAGGTTTGTGGCATCTGCTACAGTGCTTGTCCTTCTGCAGCTATAAAAATGCAGTATTACAATTACGATAACCTAACAGAATATCTCAAGAAGGCACAGGGCAAAGCTAAAAACGTCGATACTTTGGTTTTGATGTGCCGGGGAAACTCGCCTTCAACAGGGGAAGTTCAAGACATTCTTAAAGCGCAAGGACTTAAAGTTGACAACTACATGGCTATGCGTTTGCCCTGCGCAGGTCGAGTTCCAACGGACTTTGTGTTTGAAGCTCTCAATTCAGGCGTAAAGAACATTGTTTCCATCCAATGTGAAGACCCCTTCTGCCGCTACAAAGAAGGAACAAAAATTAATACTCGAAGACTGGCTTTAGCTAAGAATGTTCTAAAACAGTTAGGCTTCGAAGATGACGCAGTTAGAGTTGTAAAATTCTCGCGCAAAGCAGTCTACGATGTTCAAGCATGTGTGGGATGTGACAAATGCATCTTTATCTGCCCATATGGGGCACTTGAATTTGAATCATTCGCCACCCCAAAAGTTAACGAGGAAAAATGCACTGGATGTGGTGCTTGCCAGCTGGTTTGTCCGCATCACGCTATTCAAGTGAAGGGCTTTGAATTTGAAGACGTAGTTGACCGTTATGGCAAATCACTCGAACTATTGAAAGCCAAGAACAAGGGTCCAGCGGTTCTTGCATTCGTCTGTCAATGGTCGGAGTTCTCGGCGTTAGACAACCCCAACAAGGCGTATGAAGGCAAAAATGTCTTGGCTCTTGAAGTTCCATGCTTCAAATCCCTCGATCCCGTCCACATCATAAACGCTTTGAATTGCGGCTTCGATGGTGTCATGGGAGTAGTCTGCTCAGCTAAAGACTGCAAACTTCAAGAAGGAAGAGATACAGCCGAACGCAACGTAGCAGCTTTGAAGGTGTCACTCAAAAAATTGGGTTTGCTAGATCGATTTGAGCTATACGAGGAATCACCCAGGTGTGCTGGCGAATTCGAGGCAAAACTCGATGAATTCTACAAGAAAATTTCTGCTTTACCCAAACGTGAAGTTACTGTGGAGGCGACTGCAAAACGTACAAAATAGTTTCGAAAACAGAGTTAGTTCCCAAGATAAAGCTCTTTGAAGTAGATGCTCCAGACGTTGCGGCTCAATCGCACGCTGGCCAATTCCTAATCGTAATTCACGGCAAAACAGGCGAACGCATACCCTTAACAATCTGCGGCTACAACACAAAGAAGGGTACCGTTTCGTTTGCGTTCCATGAAGTCGGCAAAACCACCAAAGATTTGGGCTTGCTAAACCAAGGCGAATGCATCGACAACGTTACTGGACCACTCGGCAACCCCTCCGAAGTCAAAAACTTCGGCAAGGTTCTGTGTGTTGGCGGAAGCATAATGATTGCACCACTACTTTTGCAGGCTAAGGCCATGAAAGAAGCAGGCAACAAAGTCACCACAGTGTTAGGAGCCCGAACAAAAGAATTCATCATGATGGAAAACGAAGCTAAAGCCCTTAGCGAAAAAGTCTACGTTGCAACCGACGATGGGTCAAAAGGCTACAAAGGATTAGATTTCATAAAAGAATTGCTAAAGACGGAAAAGTTTGACCGCTGTGTTGTCATGGGTCCAGTTATCCTGATGAAAGACGTTAGCGAAATCACTAAACCTTACAACATCCCCACAATAGTCACCTTAACTCCCATAATGATTGATGGCATGGGTATGTGTGGAGTATGCAGAGTTACAGTCGACGGCAAAATGAAGTTTGGTTGCGTAGACGGTCCAGAATTTGACGGTCACAAAACAGACTTTAACGAGTTAATCATACGTCAACGAACTATGCTTCCTGAAGAAAGGTTAAGTTCAGTATTATCGGAAATGAGTGGAGGTTGCAAGTGTGGCAGAAACAAAGCCTAAACCAAAGTTAAACAAGAAAGCAGTTGAAATGGCTAAACAAGAGCCAAAAGTTCGCGCTAAAAATTTCAATGAAGTTGCTTTAGGTTACACTGAAGCAGAAGCCCAAGAAGAAGCAAGCAGATGCCTATGCTGTCCAAATCCTCAATGCAGAACTGGGTGCCCAGTGGAAGTTCCAATTCCAACATTCGTCAAATGCATCAAAGAAAAGAAGTACGCTGAAGGCATCGCAGCAATCAAAACCAAAAATGCCCTGCCAGCAGTTTGCGGACGCGTCTGCCCACAAGAAGTGCAGTGCCAAAGCAAATGTGTCATAGGCAAGATGGGAGACCCAATCAGCATAGGACGCTTAGAACGGTTCCTTGCAGACTGGGAAAGAGTTAATGGCTCCCAACTTCCGCCAAAAGCTCCCGATACTGGCAAAAAAGTAGCAGTTATCGGTGCGGGTCCAGCAGGCTTAACTGTTGCAGCAGACCTCGTTAAGCTCGGTCATAAAATCACTATGTTCGAAGCGTTGCATGTTGGCGGCGGAGTGCTCTCCTACGGTATCCCAGAGTTTCGTTTACCAAAAGCCATCGTGCAAGGCGAAGTTAATTATGTCCAGAACCTTGGTGTTGACTTACGCCTCGGCAACCTTGTCGGCAGAATTCACACTATCCCAGAACTCATGAAACACGGTTACGACGCAGTATTCATCGGAAGTGGCGCAGGCTTACCCCAATTCACTGGTTGTCCAGGAGAAAACCTCGGGGGAATCTATTCAGCAAACGAATTTCTCATACGCGTTAACCTAATGAAAGCCTACCTGTTTCCAGAGTATGATACTCCAATACGTCTCGGCAAAAAAGTAGTCGTTATCGGCGGTGGAAACGTAGCCATGGATTGCGCAAGAAGTAGCATGCGACTCGGCTCCGAAGTCTGCTTACTCTACAGACGCTCGCGCGACGAATTACCTGCAAGACACGAAGAAATCGAAAACGCTGAAGAAGAAGGCTTAGTCTGCAAATTCCTCGCAGCACCCCTCGAATTCTATGGTGACGAGAAAGGCTGGATTAAAGCCATGAAGGTCATTGCAATGGAACTAACCGAACCTGATGCTAAAGGCAGAAGAGGCGTTAAAGAGGTTCCAGGCAGCGAATTCACAATGGATGTCGATACAGTTATAATTGCAATCGGACAGACACCAAACCCAATCATCCAAAGCACCACAGGCGGATTAGTAAGTGACCCTAAACGAGGAACTATCACTGTTAACGAAGTTGGCAAAACAAGCTTAGAAGGAGTTTACGCAGGTGGAGATGTCGCCACAGGTGCAGCAACAGTTATCAGTGCCATGGGTGCAGGCAAACGCGCAGCTAGAGCAATGCACGAATACTTAACCAACAAAAAATAAATCCTGTTTCCCTTTTTTGGGACTTGTTAATTTTTCATTTTTAGTTTTAGAAATTCTATATCCACAAGAGGTCAGTTTTAGTCTTGCAATTTCTTGCAATTACGGTTTGAGTTGCTATATGGTAATATAGTTACGCATCCCTGCTTTGATTTATGCGAAAGATTAAAGGTTCAAGCAGCTACCTCAAGAACCAGGTCAGAAAAAACCTTGCCAAAGCCACCCTAAGTGCAATAGTGTTTGCAGCCGTCTCTGCCCTCTTAATCTTTGAAATCCTCTCAACCCTAAAGGTGGACATATTAGAGCTAGCAGGTCTCGTTTTTTTGCTTGTACCGCTGGTTGCTTTCTACTTTTATTTGCGCAGGTATCACATTTACAATGGCGGCTTAGCAGGAGAAAAACAGGTCGCCAATCTCCTAACGCACACCCTAAACGACGATTATTATCTTTTAAATGATCTCTACCTACGGGATGGTGGCGGAGACATCGACCACATTGTATTAGGACCCAAAGGTGTGTTCGTTTTGGAAACCAAGAACTGGAATGGAAATATCTCCTGTAACGGCGATGAGTGGCATCGGTATGGAAAAAAGAATTTCTCGGGAAGCCCGAGTCGGCAGGTTAAGCGAAACGTTGCTAAAATTCAACAGATAATCGGCGGCAACCCTAACCTGCGAGCGTTGGGCATCTGGGTTGAGGGCGTCGTGGTCCTCACAAACAATCATGCAACGATACACGTAAACAATCCTACCGTAACAATTCTAAAGCTTCCACAATTACCCAACCACCTAACAACCAATAGGAATTCTATAAGCCTAACTCAAGAACAGTTAGAAGCCGTCGGTAAAGAAATCGTTAAGCAGAAACATTAAGCTGCTTGGGTTCTGGCGAAGTAATTTTTAGCCATGCCTTGCGTTTGACGCATGCAAAGGACGTTATGCTTGTTATGAGTAGGCTACCAATCACGAAGGAGTTTGGCAGAGCTTGACTACTATCTACGATTGTGGATAGCAGTATAGAGAGAGCGCAGTACAGCGCAAAACCACCAGTAACTAATTGCAAAACATGAAGACTCTTCCTAATTTGGTAAGCTTTGGCCTTTATTCGGTTTAAGCCTGATTCCACTTTTTTTGAAACATCAGGTAAGTCATCTAAAAACAACGCTAAACCTGCCAAAAAGCACACCCGTCCAGCATTAACTCCCACGTTGTAAGAATCTACAAAGAATAGGCTGGGCAATGGAATGGATGTGAACGCTGTAACAAAGGCTGAGGTTGAGAGCAGCACAAAGAAGCCGTAGACGTAATGATGGAACAGAAAACGCCCGGTATGAAGGGCTCGTCCGATTGCGGCAGATGGAAAGATGTTGATCAATCCGGCTGCGATGGCTATCCAGAATAGGTTGCCGTTGATTAGGAAAGGAGCGTAGGGGCGCCAAGAGGGATAAGATGTGTAGAACCCAGACAAGATGCCGGCAACTGCTGCTACAGTGATGAGCGAATTGAAGATTAACGCTACACTGTAAACTTTCTTTAAGATTACTTTAACAGAACCAGCTGTCGTCATCCTTAGCTAATCCTTTTACTAAATTTATTAAAGTGTCTTTGGTCAGCGGACTTTTATATGTAATGTATGTTAAGGGTTAATCTTCTCCAACAGAACATTGACCATCTGATAACATGAGCAATTTATGGAAGAGAACCTTTTTATCTCGTTTTTTTCATAGGCAATCTTGATTGGTGAATCCCTTGGCAAGTTTCGGTTTAGGTGCACTCGTTGGCTTCGTAGTAACCGTAATCGTGAGCTTAATCTATCCAGGTTTAGGGTTTATCCTCGGCGCATTATTGGGAGGCTTCATAGCTGGACTTATTACACGCGGCATTTTAGGCGGCTCTATGGCGGGTTTACTCTCTGGATTCGCCAGCGCAGCTGTCTTGGCAATTCTATTTTTCTTACATCTTATTGTGGTTGAAACGATTAGGCATGGTGTTCTGGGCTTTTTGTTCGGCGGTTTGGCAGGATTAGTTTTAGGAGTGATAGCGCTCGTGTTGGTTACGGTGCTCTCTGGAATCGGCGGTTTCGTCGGTGGGGCAATCACAAACTAGAGTTTACCGGTCTAGCATGAAGGTTTTCTCATGCGTTGCTATCTCGGGAATTCGGTCCAGAATCATTTTTTCCTCGGGTTTTTTGCTCAACACAATGGGTGAAAGTTGCCGTGCCAGCTCCAGTGCTGACGTCAACTTGCTGCTTCTTTCGGCATAAATTTCAAACAATATACCATCTTTATGTACGCTTCCACCTAGTTTAGCGTGCAATATTACGCCTGCGCCCTTTTCTTTGGGTGCTCCAGCTTCTCGAGCAATTCTGACAATATCATCGGTGCTGAGCCAAAGCACTTTGCCAGCTACGTCTGAACGCACCACAGCCGATTCTGGTCCAACAGGCAAATCTTCGGGCTTAACTGAGGGGTTTCCGCCTTGAGCAGCGATGATTTCACGCATCTTCGCCATCGCTTTGCCCGAAGCAATCATTTCCTCAGCCATCCCTCGGGGGTTTTCAACATTGACCATTTCAAATAGCATACTTGCAAGGCTTACGGCTTTTTCACGTAAATCAGGCGGACCGCCACCCATCAGTGTGGTCAACGCTTCCCTCGCCTCCAATGCTGGTCCAATCCCGCAGCCCAATGGTTGCTCTCCAAAAGTCAAGGCACATTGAATGTTTAATTCTAATCGTTTGCCCAAATCAACAAAATCCGATGCTAAAGTGTAAGCTTCTGTTCGGGTTTTGATTTTTGCTCCCATGCCCGTTGGAATGTCGATGACGACATGTGTGGCGCCGATGGCTTTTTTCTTGCTTAGAATTGAGGGCAAAAGCATCGGGTCGATTCCTAGGGGGTACTCGACTTGGATGAAGAGGTCGTCGGCAGGTGCAAGCTCTAGAGACCCACCCCAAACAAGGCATCCGTTGGTTTTTTTGACGGTTTCTTTGATTTCTTTTATTGTCAGGTTAACTGGGCAGAGGGTTTCTACGCGGTCTGCAGTTCCTGCCGGAGATGTTATGGCTCGCGACGAAGTTTTAGGAATGGTGAACCCGGCTGCCGCCACAATTGGCACAACAAGCATGCTGGTTTTGTCCCCAGGTATACCACCGACGCTGTGTTTGTCAAGAATGGGCCCGGGTCCGAAATCGAGTGTTTTGCCAGTAGAAATCATGGCTCTAGATAGAGCTTCTGTCTCGCTTGTGCTTAGCCCATTGATGCTGAGGGCTGTGAGGAATGCAGCGATTTCAACTGTGCTCAAATGTCGCTCAACCACATCCTTCACGATTGCTACAAGGTCCTGTTCGCGTAATCGTTCCCCATGAAGCTTTGCTCGAATGTTAAAGAGAGATTCAGGAAGCGGAGCCAAAGCCACATTAACTGTCTCGCCTTCCTTTACCCCGAGGGCAGCAACAGTTTCACGATAGAGCCCTATTCGATTTGGAGGAAAATAATCGGCGATATTGGCGATCGCAATCATTTCTTGGTTTTTGCAGGTGATTTTTATTCTGTCAGAACTGTGAACGCCTAGCAAGTTGGCGCTTTGTTCGCTTAGTAGGGCGATTCTGCTTCCGCCCGTGGTAATCATCAAGACTTCAACGCTGAGTTCCATCTGAAACACTCACTAAGCAATTATGCTGGGAATAGTTAAAGATTTTAAGGCTAACCCGATGAGTCTAGCTGTCGAGGGTTGCTTTTGAAGTATCTTGACTTTATTGATTTAACTTACAATCCTAAAGAAACCGATTTAATCTGCACTTTTTACGTTGAACCTGAAGGCATAAGTCTAAAAGAAGCCGCTGGTGGAGTGGCGGCAGAAAGCTCTGTGGGAACTTGGACAGAACTAACAACTGAGAAACCTTATGTCAAAAAGTTGGCAGCGCACGTATTCAGCATCGAAGGCGATGTTATCAAAATTGCCTATCCAATCGAACTCTTTGAGCCCTCGAACATGCCAAACATCCTAAGCAGCGTAGCTGGAAACGTTTTTGGGTTAAAAGCACTCAAGAACCTGCGCCTCCTCGACATAGAATTTCCCAATCAGCTCCTGAACGGCTTCAAGGGACCAGCGTTTGGCATAGCTGGAATCCGAAAACTCCTCAAAATACCAAACCGCCCCCTTGTAGGCACTATAATCAAACCCAAACTCGGATTGGTTACTAAAGACCACGCCAAAGTTGCTTATGAAGCATGGTTAGGAGGATGCGATGTTGTAAAAGACGATGAGAACCTGAGTAGCCAAAGCTTCAACCCCTTTGAAGAACGGTTAGCGCAGACGTTGGAAATCCGAGACAAAGCCCAAGAAGAAACGAATGAATGTAAAGTCTACATGATAAACATCACCGCCGAAACCCAAACGATGCTTAAGCGTGCTCAAGCCGTGGTTGATCAAGGAGGCGAGTACATCATGGTGGACATTTTGACTTGCGGGTGGTCGGCACTTCAGACGCTTCGAGACCAAAATTTCAAACTTGTCATCCACGCACATCGTGCTGGACACGCAGCTTTCACGAAGAACCCCCTGCACGGTATCGCTATGAAACCAATTGCCACTGTTGCAAGAATAATTGGTGTTGACCAACTTCACGTTGGCACAGTGGTCGGGAAAATGTCAGAGACAAAAACAGAAGTAATCGAAAACATCGAGGCTTGCAAATCCGAAATGGGATTTCTTAAATATGTTTTGCCCGTTGCAAGCGGCGGATTGCATCCCAGATTGGTTCCTGCACTCATGGAGACCTTCGGCAACGACTTCGTCATCCAAGCAGGCGGCGGCATCCACGGCCACCCAGAAGGCACCATCTGTGGTGCCAGAGCCATGCGCCAAGCAGTCGACGCAACTCTATATGGAAAAACGCTCGACGAATACGCAAAAACTCATAAAGAACTTGACCTTGCACTAAAACAGTGGAAAATCTAATCAGAAAATCCATGGGTAACTGCGGCGCATTACTTCAACGATAGATTGAGGCGAGATTATGCCTTCTTCACAGATTAAGCCGTGAATGTAACGGTTAGGAGTTACGTCGAAGGCGGGATTACATACAACGAGTTTTGTTGGTGCTTCGTTCCAAACCTCCGCGGGATTGCGTTGTTCAATTTTTTCGCATTCGCCACTAAGCGTTGCTGGGTCGAATTTTAGTAATTCCGAAACCACATAGAATGGCACTCTGGCTTCATGGGCTAAAACTGCGATTCCGCTTGACCCAATCTTGTTAACTACATTCCCTTCAGAGGTGATGGCGTCAGCGCCCACGATAACCAAGTCAACGTCTCCCATAAACGTCCGTGCAGCAGAATCAACGATAAACGTAGTCTCAATCCCCAAGTCGACGAGTTCTTTAGCAGTGATTCTTCCCTGAAACGCCGGTCGAGTTTCGGTACAGATCACTTTGAAGTTTTTGCCGCTCGCTTTGGCTTTGGCGAGGAGTCGGGTTACGGTTGAGGAGTGGCAATGCGTAAAAACCACCGAGTCATCGCGGATTCGTTTGGCTCCAATTTCTGCTATGTGTTCTTTGGAATCTTCCAAATCGTTTAGGAACTGGGTGGCTGTTGCGCTTACGATTTGGGTGAGTTCACGTACTTTTTCAGTTTTTGCGCTTTGGGCTTGGGTGATTAACCAGCGGATTGCATTTCGCATTAGGGGTTCGGTTTCTCTTGAGGCTGCAAAGATGGTTTGGGCTTCCTTTAGTTCGCATAGAAAATCGGTTTTTGTTTTTGTCTTTGTCTGTTCTGCTTGGGCTTGAATGGCTTTGACGGCGGCTATGGCGACGTTTCGTGCGCCTTGAACTTGTAGCTTCTTGATTTTTTCTGCTGTTGCGCGGATTGTTTCTGACATAATTTTCCACCCAAAGGCTTTGTTTTAATTATTTGTGGAGAAGCATATAAGCAAATTCATAACAACTGGTTAGTGAACGATATGTTGCCTGACGAAGATAGCATCAACAGTATCCTGCGACCGTACATTCAGCCGTGGTATGATTCTATCGAGGACCCACAGAAGGCACAAGAGCAGGTTTTGGCTGATTTGGTGGCAGAAATATTGCATCCACTGAATACGGCGCCAAGTTACAATGCTTCCCAAGTTGCTATCATTGCAGATTATCAGGATAATTTTCCCATAATCAACTATTCAGGGCTCATTCCGTACCTCAAACAGGTAAAAGAACGCAGCTACAAGGCTTTTTTGTCTGAACCGTTGAAACATGGGTTATGACGCGCGGCTCAACAGGAAAATCAAAGGTCTTACCAGCAACCCAAACCCACTTAAAACAAATTTATAGCTGCGGCGCACGAGCCCTCATAAATTACGCCGTACAGAAAAAAGAACTATGAGGTTTTTTTGGGCGTTATTCTTGAACTTGAATTTTCCCTCAAACGTTCACACTATGGATGTCGACGGCAAACAAGTCACCTACGGCTACAGTTCAGGCACTTATGCACGACTCAATCCCATGTTCGACAGGGTAAGCCTTTTGCCACGCCAAGAAGAAATCGACGCCTTAGGCAGTGGAGTCAGCCGGAAAGATTGGCAGAAACGCTTTGACCTCGTCTACAAGATGGCGCTTAACCAAAACGTAACAGCGGCGATGGGAGTTACCCCTGTCATTCTGTCTTTCGCCAGATATATTAAGCACAAATACGGAAAAAAACCCGTCGACCTATGGAAAACCCAAGCCATATTCTGTAACAAGCGTACCCAAAATCCACTTCAAGTATGGACCAATCCTCAAGAGTTACTTTCGGAGACGTACCAATCGTGGAAATGTACACGGCTACTGAAGGCGTTTTTGGACAACAAATAGATGATTTGCCCTACATAACCCCAAACTACGACTCATACTTCTTCGAAGTTGCAACAGGAAAAGGCGTCAAGATGTTGCATGAACTCAAGACGAGGCGAATGGGGCAAACTAATCATTTCTTCGTGCATGTTTCCACGCTACGACATCGGTGACTTGATTGAAGCAGCTGGAAAAAACTATTATCGAGTGTTTCGGAAGAAACAAAGCCTTAACTCTGCTGGAGCATAGGCTTTACCGAGCGTTTTTAGGTCGAATAGTCTAAGGTGGTGCTGGTGAACGTTTTCGTGCAATTAAAGCAATGTAGATGGCGCCGACGATTATTATTATGCCAATTATCAGCAGCATAATCGCCCAGCTTTGCCCTGATGTCCACGAAGTAACCGCTTAATTGCAGCACCGAGAATAAACCTAGAGTAATTAGGATTAAGCCACCGATTAAATAGCCGATAAATCCAGCTTCACCTTTCTCTTGTTTTTCGCCTTTCTCTGGGCGGTCGCGGTTTGTCTGTTTTTCCTGTTTCTCGTTCTTCTCTGATTTCTCGTCTCTTCTGCGGTAAGGCTGAGCTGGGAGGTGCAGGTTGACCCGTTGGGACGGTGTCTTTTAGTGATGCTCCGCAACGTGGGCAGAAAACCATTGTTTCATCAACTTTATTGCCACATCTCGGACAATACGACATCCAATCTCATCCTACTGCCTATTTTATCAGCTCTGAGTATTTAAAACATGCACATTCTATCTTTTAAGAGAAAGATATATTTGGCAAATGCGACATTCTCGAATGGAGAAAAACACCTTAATGAATATCTTAAACCTGCAGACATTAACTGAAAAGAAAAAGGAAAGCCTGTTCACTGCCATCTACATCGGCGCCGTATTCATTATCTTAGCTTTAGTTTACTACGTCAATCTTTCAGTCAACCTTTGGGATGGCTTGGTAAACTTTTTCACCTCGCTCACTCTTGCACCTCTGTCCCAGCTACGGGAATTTCTTTGCCTGCTCCATTAAACCCCGCTGCACTACGTGAACCTCTACACCGCAGCTTTCCAGTTATGCTTAGCGATTAGGAATCTTAGAAATCATGATCTTGGCGTTAAGAGTTTGGATTGCATTCGTCTGTATCACGTAAAGCAGAAACCGATTGAGAACATTGTTTTTGGCTTGGGACAAGCTATCCTAACAGTTACTTACTTGGTAAAGATGACGATACCGAGCTGAATGGTTTGTTTTCTGGGCTGGAATAATCTTCATCTTTGGGTTAGCTTTGCTTGCAAGAGCATTCGTGATGTTAGCAACACGGTTAACTATTTTTTCTTTATTTTCAAGGTTCCACCAAAGACCCATTATTTGCCAGAACATGTTCCAAGAATCCTTGAAGATGTTAACTTTGGTGCCTTTGCCGCTTTTCCATTCGACAGGAATCTCTTTTATTTTAAAGCCATGCTTGTGGGCTCTAACCATAACTTCTGTATCCCAAAACCAATGAGTAGCTTGCACTTCATCGAGCAACTGCATGAGTGGTTCATGCTTTTGAAGGCTTTAAAGCCGCATTGATGGTCCCTAAGCTTTGAGCCAAGCAAATGTCGAACTAGAAAATTGTAGGTTTTAGAGCTTATACTTCTGCCCATCGTCCGTTCCGCCTTGCTTTCAGCCATCATCCTAGATCCAGTGGAAAAATCGTAGCCTTCAAAGGTGATGGCTTCAACGAGGGGTTTAAGGTATTTGAGGTCAGTGGCTAAATCCAAATCCATGTAAACCAAAACTTCGCCGTGACTTTGCTTGAACGCGTTGTTGAGTGCGGTTCCTCTTCCCAAGCGTTGTTCACGGTGAATATGCCTAACTTCCGGTATCTGTTGAGCTATTTCTTCTGCACGTTCGGCGGTTCCGTCGGTGCTTCCGTCTTCAGCAATTATGACTTCGTAGGATTGTGTGAATTGTTTAGGGTTTGGATAGTTTTTTCCACTGCTGGCTGCAGATAGTCAACTTCGTTGTAGGCAGGCAAGAACGACAGAAACTCAACTGCATTTTCAGTGGGCTTGGGATTTGCGGTCATATGCAAAGTCCACCAGCTTGGGAACCATTTCAAGATAAGTGTGAATAAATGCAGAGGATACGGGTGCACCAGAAATCACAGGATAAAAGAGCACAAACAACGCTACTGTCCCGGCAAATATGGCAATGGCAGCAATTTTTCCTTCACGAGTATTCCAGTATTTGTTGATGAAGTACGTTGTTGCTAAGCATAGCAAGGGCACGCTGAGGTAGAAGTGGTAGATGTAGGTTGCTCTGCCAATGAAGACGTAGGGAAGCCAACTGAAGAAGAATACGACGGTTATGTATATTGCTGGTAAATCCCAGCCTTGGGCGCGAATGCTGATTTGTTTTCGTGTGGATGAGTTTGATATTCGGCTCCGCAAGTTTGCCACCAACTGTCGTCCATGAATAGCTCTCTCTGTGAGAACGAGCATGAGGGCAAAGCCGAGCCACCAAACAATAGGATTGCCGAAAACCGTGATTGTGGAAATGGTGTTGTTGGGCAACCCGTATGATATGTCAAACCATCTTGGAACGTTAACGCCATCTAGCCTAAACATGAAGGGCCAAGCTCCACCAAGGCGCCGAAGAGGGGTCAACAACGGAGCCTGAATGGAAAGACAGCATGGCACCCTGCAGTTTGAGAATCGTCAGGAAGGAATCGCCTGCCAGCATTTCAGGTATGTAGGTTGCAAAGTAGATTGCAACGGCTATTCCAAAGAATGCTAACAGCAACATTGCAGGGATGTTCAAAGAAAGCCAAGTACTTGTCGCCCAAGCTCTTTTTGAGTCTTGATAAATCTTTTATTCTCACTGCAACAAGCAACGCTAACAGCCCAGCGGCACCTAAGAGCGTAAACCATTTTGTTGAGAAACCTAACGCAAAGAAAACCACCGCCAAAAACAGCGGCAACACAGACGTCTTCTTGAACCCGTCTTTAACGACGTTCATGAAGTAGATTAAAAAGAACAGCTGAGAAACCAACGAGAAAAACACTACGTACGTGTCCACGGTGCCGATGCGTGCCATCGTGAAATGCATAAAGTCAAATGAAAACAGGAAAGCTGCAGAGAACCCGCCAATCCAAGTGCCAAACAATTTCTTTCCCAACAGATACATTAGAGGAACCATCAAAGTTGCGAAAAGTACACCCATTATTCGCCAGCCAAATGGTGTAGCTCCGAAAAGTGCTACGCCAGATGCTTCAACGAGTTTTCCAAGCGGCGGATGGGTTCTCTCATTAGGTATCTGATGGTTGACGTAGTTTTCTGCTGATCTTGCAAAGTAGACTTCGTCAAAGTACATCTTTGACATGTAGGTCGGGGGAATTTCGAGTTTATTCTGTTCGTCAATCAAGTTGGCTAAAGTTGGATCGGTCGTGTTTACGCCAGTAATTCCAGCGATGGGGATTTGTTGGTTGCTTTGATTTTCCACTCCGATTTCAGCCACTTGAATGATCGGCGTGGCGTTTTGATCTGAGGGGTTTGTTATACCCCAGTTTGAGAACATGGGCTGAGAATCATAGTTTACCGCGGTAACATTGAACTCCAAATACTGTGTATTCACGTTCGCAGGAAAGGTTTGGTAGACTGAATAGTCGGTGCCTCGGGGTTGAAGAGCAAATTGACCCAAGTAACTCCAGTTGCCAGGGACTCCCGAGTAAACATTGACGCTGGCGTTGCCGCTGTGAACCCAGAAATACACGTTTTGAATGGTTTGAGTTGACCCCAAGTTGATGTAGAAACTCTCTTGCTGGGTGCTCTGCCAACTCGTAGTGGGATATTGAATATCACCCACATTCCAAGCTGCTATGCCAAAGAAGACTATCGATAGCAAAATAATAGTTATGATGTCTTTTTTGGTTACGTTAAATCCAAGGTTTATTTGGGTTCACCTGTCTGTTGGGTTTGGGTCAATTCAGGAGTTTTGGTTAGTGAGTATCTTCCTTTAAGCTCATCCCACAGGAGTATTGAGCCATAAAGGAACATGACTAAATTAATAACGCTTACCGCTAGAACCACCAAATCTCCACTTGGGATAAACTGACCAAGATTCAGGTAATATAATACGTAAGCTTGGTTAACCAGCAAAGTCCCAGTTAAAACCACGTATAGAGGTCGGGCTTTCTTGATAAACGGGAACATCAACGCTAACATGCTTATAGCTGGAAACAGGTAGCGCTCATGAATCCGGGTAGGCAACATGAAGAATGCAAAGAAAAGCATGAAAGCAACGAAAACAGCAAGCCATTCATCTGAAACGTTAAATCGCTTGTGCAAAACATAAACCGCAAACACTGCAAACCCTCCAAAAAGTACCCAACCCAAAATGTTGAGCCCTCCATCAGGCTGCCACAGCCCAAAAATGCCCCACAAGTTGAAAGCGTTAATCGACGTGTACTGGTAACCGCTATACGCTCCAAAGTAGATTTTGCTAAGGAAAGTCACAGGGTTACTCCATTCAAAGGGCAAGATCACTACAAACACTGCCGCAGCAAAAGCACCTACGGAAATTAGCAGGTTCTTTACGCCGTTCTTTCTGAAAATCAAGTAAATGAGCAGCGGTGCCAATGCGATTCCCTGGGGCTTAGTTAAAATGGCAAGGGCAAAAGCGACTGCAGAAAGTTTGGGCTTGCTTTTGAGCGCAAGCATAAGCGAAATGACTAAGAAGAATGTGTAGATGGCGTCGTATTGTCCCCAAACGGCAGTGTTGAAAATTACTGCTGGATTGAATGCGTAGAGCGCCGTGGACGTCAAAGCTAGCTTGAAGGTTGATTGTTTTCTAACAAAATAAAAAATTAGACCTGCCGTGGCCAAATCGAAGATGTTGGGTACCCATTTTACGATGTTTGCTATGCCGATACCTGCGGCGTTTGCTATTGATCCAAAGAACCAGAAAATGTAAACATTGAATGGCGGATAATCCGCAAATGTTACAACTGAATAGAACGATCTTATACCCTGCGAAGCAGCAGTTCCAAACCAAGAGATAAAATCGTTAGTGTCAATGGAGTATCCTTTGAGTGGAAACAGGAGAACCCTAACTAACAGGGAAACGGCAAGCACTAAGGCTAAAATAATGGTTTCGCGTTTGGCAAACGTGAAGTTAACCGCGTTTTCCCCCGATAAAAAAACAGTTGTTATTCAATGCATAAGAAGCTTTTTCCAAAAACCTCAATCAAAAAAGAAAACTTTTGGAAAAATAGATAAGGCATTAAATAATAAATAGCCTTGGCAAGTAGAACCCGCTGCCACGATGCAACGACTCGGTTTTCAGGCACTGTCTTTTGTTTCTAGAATTTTGTGTTGGATAGTTTGAAATTAGCGGAGCTGAATGGTTTGAGTTTATTCGAGTTAGAGCGTCGTCGCTTTAACAGCAGTAAACCTACAACGAGGATGATTACAATGACAATGGCTATAACGATGATTGGAGTGGTTGATGAGTTGCCATTACTTGACGTGGCACTTTGGGCTGTAAGAGCCAACTCAGATTTAATTGATGTACCCTTAAAGTTGATCGGTGTAGTCAGCCCCTCGTATCCATCTCTTGTTATGTTGAAGGAGTATTGACCTGTAGTCACATTTGTGAAGATAATGTAACCCGTTGAATTAGTAAGTCCCGTGAGTACCTGTGCTCCCGTCGGCTGAGTTGTTGATGAGATGGTGGCGTTGCTTAACGGGTTGCCATCATAGTCTTCGATTCTAAGTTGGATGATTCCAGTGGTGTTGCTTGTTGTGGTTGAATTTGTTTTTGTGCTTGTAGTTGGGGTTGGGCTGGGCTTTGGTGTTGCCGTTGGGGCGGGGGTTGCTGCTGGAGGAGGTGTAACAGTTACTTGTGTGGTAGCTTGGGAGGTTACGTACCCAGTTTTAACTGCGGTGGCTGTAACCGTGCAGGTTGTAGTTTGAGTAAAGCTGGGGGCAGTAAAAGTCGTCTTATAGTATCCGTTTCCTTGATCTGACGTTGCAGCAAATGTTCCGCCGTTATCTGAGGTAAAAGTGACTGCGGCTCCTGTTACGTTGGCGCCATCAGCCGTTATGTAAACTACCACATCCGTTTTCTGTCCATTGTTAATGCTTGTTGAGTTGGCTGTTGCTGATATTTGCACCGGGAGGAAATCAATGGTGTATGTTGTTAATGTGCTCTGACCAGTTGTATAGCTTGAGGCCTGTGCCGTAATAACGGTTGATCCCGCCGTATTTGTTACGGTGACGACCCCCGTAGCTTGCGTTTGACCGAAAGGAATCATTAGGATTGAATCGACGGTGCCCACGGTCGGTTGGGAGGAAAATAGACTCAAACTTACGTCTGCTTGTGGGTCTTTTGCTGGTCTTCCCTGGGAATCTTGGAGTTGTACCTGAATTGATTGGTAAGAGTTTTTGTCAGACGGAAGCATTGAAGGCGCACAAAAAACAGCTAACTTGGATGGAGTAAAACCATTTGTAGTTATCGCCTGTTGACCTCTAAGCAGATTTGTTGCCACTGCAGTTATGGTTGTAGAGCCTGCCTTGTAGGTTGTATTCAAAGTTGCTATTGCATAACTTTGGCCTGCAGGTATGATTATTTGTGAGTCTATCTGTCCTATAGTCGGGTCAGACGATGCCATAGAAACAATTGTGTCCGAAGGCTGCGTTGATACGTAACCAGTGGAGTTCTGCAATTCGATTGCAATCTGGGGGCAAGAGTTTTGGTCTGCAGGAATCTGGGGGGATCCGACAAATATTTTGATCTGAGATGGATTTGGACCTATTGGAGATGTGGTCATTGTTAGCTGCTGCGAAGTATATCCTTGCGCTACAGTAGTGATTAAAGCGCTCTGGAATCTTGCATTATTTGGTCTGGTTGTGAAGTTGGCGGTTGCGAAGGTTTTTCCTTCAGGAATTACGACAGTCTGGGTGACATTTCCTACGTTGAGCGTATCTGAGCATGATAACGATACTTGTATGCCTCCTTTGGGAGCTTTTGCTGGGGACCCACCTGAATCTTGCAGTTGAACCATTATTGCATTATAGGTGTTGCCATCGGCAGGCAGAGTTGATGGAAATCCATAAATTGCCACCGCGTTGGGAATGGGTCCAATGGTACTCATTGTAGCTTGGACTGTTGCGTAGCCTGTTGCTGACGCCGAAATTGTGGATGAGCCAGGTGAAAATGTTGAGGAGAAATTTGCTGAGGCATAGGTTGTGCCCTTAAGTATGGTTATTGATGGATCTACCGTTCCTATGATTGTAAGTGATGATGATAGACTTATGGTTGTGTCCTGCAATGCCCGCGAAGGCTTTCCTGTGGAATCCTGCAATTGTACAAAGATGCAGTTGTAAGTGTTGTTGTCTGCAAGAACGCTGGTTGGGCCTGTGAAAATTTTAAGTTTTGCAGGGTCAGAGGTTGCTGCAAGAGAAGTGTTCAGGTTGACTACTATGAACGCGGAAGATGCAAGAATCAATATCAGTATTGCCTGCGCGAGGTTTTTTTGCAATATTCTTCACCAATATGCCTAGTTAATTTTCGATTTTGGCGGTTTAACTAGGCTGAGCAAAAACTGATTTAAGTATATTATGTATTAATATATTGTATATTGCAAATGTTGAACTGTTCTACAAGTAACCACAAAAAACCAAGAAATTAAGCAAACACACCAAATAATAATAGTATAGTGGTTTCTTCGGCATGATTTGGACCCGCAACCATCACCTTACCAAGATGACTTAGCGCGTTGAAAAAACTAAATAGAACTAATTGCATAATTTCTAGAGTGTGAATACTTTGAACTTTGATTATTTTATAAAGACATTAGAATTGCTTAAGCCAGAGTTGAAAGAAAAGTTCAAAGTGAAAGCCATCGGTTTTTTTGGTTCTTACGTGAGAGGAGAGCAAAATAATACAAGCGATCTCGATATCTTAATTGATTTTTATGAACCAATAAGCCTTTTCAGATTTATTGAACTAGAAGATTTTCTCAGCCAACAGCTTAGAGTTAAGGTTGATTTGGTTATGAGAGATGCGCTCAAGCCTAGAATAAAGGACAGCATATTAAACGAGGCAATTTACGTTTAAAAAGAGATTCTCGTCTATAACTCGACGACATTTTTATGCAATAGAAAAGATCGAAAATTATGTTGAAGGTCTAAGCTGAAGAGTTTTCTGCAGACAGCAAAACAGTAGATGCAATAGTTAGAAACTTTGAGATCATCGGAGAAGCAACAAAGCGTGTTCCATTAGAAATCAAAGAAAAATATCCTCAGATCCCTTGGAAAATGAAGGCTGGAACTCGAGATAAGCTGATTCATGAATACTTCGGTGTAAACCTACAACTCTATGGAAGGCTGTAAAAAAAGACCTCCCACCAGTAAAGCTGACTATTAAATTTCTTCTCGCAAAAAAGGATAAAGAATTTTAAAGAAGCCAGACGGGGAGATTCCGGCTGGATTAACCTGCTGGACTCACATTTGGATTTATGATATAATTATATATAAGATAACTTTTAGTTTAAGCAAGAGGAAAGCATGACTGATTGTAGTAATATGTTGGAATTTTTCAAATGGGCTAGTCAACAAGACTTAACCAACAATTATGTAACAGTCGATTTCAAATTGGTATCTAATCAAAGCAGTTGTATCTTGAGTTATGAAGAAAGCACTTTCTATTAAAGCCGCCTTCCGAAATGGATGGTCGCTGCTCTACTTCGAACAATTTCGCTACGACAACACTGACAATCATACAAAACATCATTTCTGCGACAGAAGTCCGACAGAGAATCCGTTTTCATTTCATATGAACAAAAATAATATTTTAGAATCCACTGGAACGGTTTAACATGGATAATAGTGAACTTTCAGCGAAAAAAAGGCAAGAAGATGCTTTCGGCAAGTTTTATCTTAAAAATGATATAAGTCGCTCTATGATTGGATTTTTCTTACTTTTCCTAGCCATCGTTCCATACGTATTTGATGATTTTACGGCATACGGTTTATCGAAAGAATTTTATGGTTTCGTAGCGTTGAGAAGTGGAATTTGGATTTATACTCTTGCGCAGTTGTTGTATGTTAAGCATATTAGTGATTATCGCACGTATAGAAAATTAACATTCTCATACACCATAATTTTAATTATAGGCACATTAATTGGCAATTATTTTCAAATTGAAAACTTTGTGGGCCAAACCATAACGGTCATGTTGTTAGTTTTCTTCTTTTACTTAGTTTTCCCTAACAAGTTTATTTACCAAACAATCTCGTCCCTAAGTATAGTTTTAGGTGAAATTCTATTAATTATCTTTGGTACAAACAATCCAATTTCGGATCTACTTCCATTTTTTTTCACTTTTCTGTTGATTTTCACGGTTGCAGCTTCTACTTCTTGGGAAATA
This sequence comes from Candidatus Bathyarchaeota archaeon, assembly GCA_963809455.1. GTDB lineage: Archaea > Thermoproteota > Bathyarchaeia > Bathyarchaeales > Bathycorpusculaceae > Bathycorpusculum. The sequence continues at coordinate 476,114 of CAWEJP010000005.1, forward strand.
AACAAACAACGCCTCAAAGTCTTCCAAGACTTTGATGAACTTACAGAGACACAAGTTAAGCTTAACGAATACTCTAAGAATCTGGAGAAACTTGTTGAAGATCGAACCAAGGAATTACAGGACTCACAACGATTAGCCACCATAGGGGCCACCGCAGGGATGGTAGGACACGACATCCGTAATCCACTGCACGCAATTACAGGCGATTTGTACTTAACAAAATTAGACCTCACAGAATTACCCGATAGCGAAACCAAAAAAAATATGCAAGAAAACGTAGATGCAATTGAACAAAATATAGATTACATTGCGAAAATTGTAGCAGATCTTCAAGACTACGCAAAACCACTCAAACCAACCATAAAGCAGGTGGATTTAGAAAAAATCATCCCTCTACTACTACAGAAGAGTAAGATTCCAAAAAACATCCAAACTGACATCCAAATTGAAGCAGATGCGAAAGAAATCCTCGCCGACTCCGAGTTACTAAACCGAATTTTGACTAATTTAATAATAAACTCCATTCAGGCTATGCCGGAGGGAGGAAAATTAACAATTCAAACCCATAAAAACCCAGATAACGCAATAATTCTATCAGTAAAAGACACGGGAGTTGGCATTCCTGACAGTGCTAAACCGAACCTTTTCAAGCCGATGTTTACTACAAAGTCAAAAGGGCAAGGCTTTGGGCTAGCCGTGGTTAAACGCTTAACTGAAGCTCTAGGCGGAACTATAACTTTTGAAAGCCAAGAGGGCAAAGGAACTGTTTTCATTTTGCACTTCCCGCCCCAGAATAAAACTTGAAAATATTTTCGACAATCAGAAGACAAGAAGACTTTTGAATTAATCGGATTCGAGCCTGAATTAATTGAGTCTCACGGAATTCGAATCACACAGAACAAGTATATGCTCCTATTCCACAAATTAGAAGTTCAGGTTGTATCTCTACCGAACTTGCCTTTGAACGAGTTCAAGTTCAATAGATTGTTGGCTGCACTTTGTGAAAAGACAGTCTTCGTTGAGTTATGGGTTATAGGTACAACAGGGGTCTTCTGCTAGAAAATCACCTGCAATGGCTTGCTCTTTACCAACTCTTCCGCCACAAAAACTTGTAACTCCGTATGCTCGCGCTCTGCATCCGCCACATATGCCTCGATGTCCGCAGATCCCGCATTTGCCCTTCAAATTATCAAAATCTCTAAGCTCATTTAATACTTTTGAGTTTGCCCAAATTTCCTTGAAATCGGTTCTTCTCACATTCCCTACTCGAACTGGAAGATAAGGACATGGAGTCACATCCCCGTCTGGAAGAATTCTGCAGTAACTTATTCCAGCGATGCAACCTCGGCTCCAACGACCCATATCAAGATTCATTTCCTTAGCTAATCGCATATACTGAGGTGCGCATGTAGGTTTTACTTCAACTAGGTCTCTTGGTGCAATCAGGACTTGGCGAAGAGTATCTTCGTACATTTGAGGAGAAATATCTAAAACATTTCTTCCTCGACCAGTCGGCACCAAGAAGAAAAGGTGGACACTTTTCACGCCATAAGAATTGGCCATCCTCAAAATCGCATCAAGATCACCATAATTCTTTCGCGTCATAGTTACGTTAAATTGCACATCTACACCGTTTCTTATGCTTGATTTTACTCCTTCAACCGCTTTGTTCCAAGCCCCCTTGACCCCTCTGAACTCATCGTGGATAGTAGGTGTACTTGAGTCGATGCTAATTGCTACTTTTCTAATTCCACAATCAAAAATTTCCCTTGCAACTTCGTCATCAATGAGTGTGCCGTTTGTTCCCATAGTCATTATGAGTCCTTTCTTAACGCCGTAAGTGGCAAGTTCGAATATGTCTTTTCGCAATAAGGGTTCTCCGCCACTTAGCACAAGAATAGATCTGCCAAGCTCCGCAAGCTGGTCTATGAGTTGTTTTCCTTCAACGGTATTTAGTTCCGTTTTGTTTTCATTGTTGTTTGCATCGATGTAGCAGTGGTCGCATTTGAGATTGCACTTTAGAGTAGTATTCCAGGAAACAATTCGAGGTCCCGCATGGTTTGGTTTGTTTGCTACATTTTTAGGTGCGCTATGGGGGTTGTTCATGTTGACTGCCTATAGTTTTTGTATGTTTTGTCTTGCAGATTGGTCAAGCATACAAGTTGTATCTTCGCCATAGATGTCGCCACTTTGAATGTATGCTTTGGCTCGGCATCCCCCGCATAATGTTTTGTATTTACAAGCACCGCAGATTCCTTTCAGATTATTTTTGGCAGCAATAGATTGTATCAGGGGGTTAAATGCAGCAGTTCGTAGGTCGTCTTTGAGGACGTTTCCTATTGAAAAATTCTGCATAAAGATGCATGGCAAGATATCCCCTTTGGCAGAGATGCCCATTGGTCCTCGGCCAATCGGGCAGGCGCTCAATGATTCTAACCTTTTGATGGCATGGTCGACGTTTTTTTTCTCTTTAAAGTATTCGATTGCTAGGGAAGCCATCGATGGACAACCGCCCAAGTCTATTTCGGCTTCACCGTCAACAATGACTTTGCTGAAAAGGTAGTCAGCGAGGGTTTGCCATTTTTCTTTTGGTACTCGCCAGCTATGGGCGCTTTTTGCTCTGCCGGTTTCGAGCAAGTCGCAGAAGTAGAAAGATTTCACGCCCAATTCGATGCCTTTATCGACGATGTATGGGATGTTATCGTAAGTGTAGCTGCTTACTACTGTTTTGAAGCAGATGTTGATTTCTTGGTCTATACATTTTTGGACGTTCTTCATGAGTTTGTTGTAGCTGCCTTCTATTCCAACGATTTCGTCGTGTTCGGCGGGTGGGCCATAAACTGAGACTGCGAGGAAGTGGACGTTGTTTTCTTTGAGTTTGCGGGCTTTCTCGCTGTCTATTAGTAACCCGTTGCTGCTAAGGACAGTTGTAATGCCATAATCTTTGCAGGATGATAGTAGATCGAAAGTGTCTTTGCGCAGAAGTGGTTCGCCGCCGGTCATGAAGAGTAAAGGTATTCCCATATCGCCAATTTTGGAGATTAATGTCTGTGCCTGGAGGGTGTTTAGTTCGTTTTCTGCTTTTTTGGTTTCGCCTACATAGCAGTGTTTGCATTTTAGGCCGCATTCGTAGGTGACGTTCCAAAGTATTGAGCTTAACCCATAGGCATCGAAGGCTTTTCGACAATTGCTTTCTACTTGGTTCATTTGGGCTTTTTGGAATAGTGATCTTAGATGCACCATTGTTTTCACCAGAATAGGATAGGTTTTATTCGTTTGAAGAGGAATTTGGTTGTTAGAAATGAAACTATCAGCGTTGATACTACGGCTACAATTATAGCTACTTCAGTTAACGCTAAAACTGTAGGTGTGTCCGGAACCACTTTGAGGAGTTTTATGAGCCAAATGTACTGTGCAAGTCCTGTGAGGAGGCTGCCTATAGTCATCGCTGCCGTGATTTTGTAGGCTGAAGGAATACCTTCTTGTTTGAATGTGCTTGTGACTTTGAGAATGGAAGCAGTGGTAAGGCCTCTAACAACCCAGGGCAATAACATGATGAAACCGAGATTGGGAGACACGAAAGAATATGCCACTCCCCCTATTAGGCTTATAAGCAGAGCTGAGCTGCTTGAGCCCAAAGCCAAAATTCCTAAAGTAAAAATGGCTGCGAATATGGCTTGGTTTGCTTGGTTTAGGAATGACGAAAAATAGGAAACTACAACAAGAAGAGCGGCGATGACTACCGCTAAAGAAATCCTTGCTGCCTTTCCTACAGTGGGTCGCTTAACTTGGTTATTTTTTATCGTTTTACAACCTTCTGAGAAATTTTCTGTTTAGAGTAAGATCTGAGTTAGTAAAATGCAAAAGTACAATGATATATAAAAATTGCTGTTTTAGCTAAAAATTGGTGAATTATTAACGAAATCCGCAAACCTGCTTTTCCACAAGCATTAAAGGTCAAAGGAGGTTTTGATTTTAATAATTCGTGTAGCTGCTGAAACAGTAACTTCTCGGACACCTCGAATCAGCTGCACCTTTTTCCGAAGTTCACCTAAATGTGCCAAATCTCTGGTATGCACAACAGAGACAATATCGAATTCTCCTGTATTCTGGAAGACGTGATATGCTTCGGCTAACTCACTTATTTGTTTAGCCGCATCTTCAAACAATACTGGGTCTAGTTTAACCATCATAATGCCTGTGGTTGAAAAACCAACGTTTGCAGGGTTCAGTAACGTTGTGTAGGTTCTTATTACGTTATTTTTTTCCAGATTTTTTACTCGATATCTTACGGTAGCCTCACTTACGCCTGCTTCAACTGCTATTCGAGAAAAAGGAATCCTCGCATCTTTCTGAAGCATATTCAAAATCTTTCTGTCAACGTTATCTAACTTATCAGCCATCATACCACGATGACACAAGTAGGACAAAAAATGTTTATATCATTTTCGACCTTTTCAAGACTCTTCATCCAATATTTTCAGATTATGAATAGTTGATTCTTTTTTGATGGTTTAATTGAGATATTTGTCTCTTCAAAATTAACTATTTGAGTTTGCTCTCAATATACTCTTTTAGTGCATTAGCATTGTTTAGTTTTTCTTCTCTTGAGCCAAACACAAAAGTCATTTTGCCCTGTTTGGATTCTTTAGCTAACTTTGACACAACATCTTTTTTCGCTTCGAGTTCTTTCCAGTATCTTTTTTTGAACTCAGCCCACTTGGCTGGGTCATGGCTGTACCACTTGCGGAGTTCAGTGCTGGGAGCTACATCTTTGATCCATTCGTCGATTTTTGCTTCCTCTTTTTTTAGTCCCCGGGGCCAAAGTCGCTCGACTAAAATGCGTTTGCCATCTTCAGCAGCAGGTTTTTCATAAACACGTTTCAAAAAAATAGTCATGAATAAACCTCAAGTTTCTTCAAATTATTAAAATCTACAAAGAGTATAAGGCTTAGCTATTCTTTAAGGCACCCCTCTCGAGTTAGTCGATTCATTAATAAATGGAAATAGACAAAACCGGCATAAGGATTCCATTAGCAATAATGTTCTTGCAAGCTAACGTTAACATCAAAAGACGAATGCTCCGTTGCAGCCTCAACCCCTCCATTTTTTAATTTTCTTGCTAAAAAGAAAGCCTTTACGGCCTAGCCAAAACACCAACTACTTTCATTCGTTTTATAACATCTTCGCCGTGAGGGGCAATTTCCATCTGTTCCGTTAGATCTTCGCCCGCCTCATGACCTAAATGATCACCGCCTATCCACAGAGAAGATTCAGTCACATCGTAGACCTTGCCTTTGTAACCAACATATGATGGTCGACCTTCTTTCCCATCAAACTTGCCAAGTTCATCAAGAGAAAAATTTCGATCAGCTTCCATTTAAAAAACACCACATTCGATAGTGTCAACTCCAATTCTTAAAGCCTACTGTAAGAGTTTGTCGCACGGACTTCAAGGCTCGACAAGAGCTATTAACAGTGGCAACTGAAGTTCTATTGTGGTTTTAACTTGGATTTTAAAAATTCCTAAATTAATAAAGTTGGAGCCTTCGGCGGGATTAACGAGAGGGAATATGGAGCTTTTCTTATTCTAAGACGTTGTTATCCACGACGCAATCTTATTGACAATAGCTTTATCAATTAAATTGATTATACAATTATTAGTCACTAATTTTAATTTGGAGGCAATATTATGGCACAAAATATTAAGCTGATTGTTTATCCGGTTAAAGATATAGAAAAAGCTAAGGCATTTTATGGCAAATTTCTAGACGCAGAACCGTATGTTGCAAGCCCCTACTATGTAGGTTATAGGGTTGGCAATCTGGAAGTCGGATTAGACCCTAACTCAAAGGTGGGACCTATTGCGTATACAGATGTAGAGGATATTAGGAGTAGTCTTCAAGCAATGGTTAAGGTCGGTGCTGAAGTTGTACAAGATGTTAAGGAAGTAGGTGGCGGCTTGTTGATAGCTCAAGTCAAGGACGCTGACGGTAACGTGGTTGGGCTAAGACAACAATCTTAGAAGAGCAGAGAATTTTTACTTTCGCCTTTTCTCATTATCGGAGATGTTCAGCTCCATCGCAGCATGAACGAGTGCCTTCAGAGCCTCCCCGTCGATCTTGTCACCTTCGTGGAAGTCGATGGCACGCCTCGCACTACCCTCAAGACAAGAATTGAAGAGACCAGAGGGGTCATCCAACGAGGCACCACTGGGGAATGTCATCTTTACAGCATTCTTGTAGATCTCGCCAGTGCAGATCAACCCATCATGAGACCAAACCGCAACGCCCAATGGATTGGACGGCTTTATCCACTTTACTTCCTCCACGACCTCAGGGTCGGCTTGCTTGATCAAAGCCCGGATCTGAGATAGCGTTTCGCCCCGCCAATCGCCCAACTCCTTGATCCTCGCGTCTATCAGCAGAGATGGAGACTCGCCCTTTGGCTGATCTATCTTCTTCATGTTTCTAGAGGGGTCTTCAGTAGCTTTTATGTTTTACGACGAAGATCACAACGCTTTCAATCAGGAGAATTCTTATTATACGAGCGGATTCTTCAGTTTCGATTAGATTAGGTTCTTTGCTTCAAGTTTCTTGAAAAAGTCTTGCAGCTTGAGAAACCAAAAACTGATTTTAAATGTGATGCTCCCCATGTGCAGTTTTGAGCCTTCTGCGGGATTTGGACCCGCGACCATTACCTTACTAAGGTAACGCCCCACAGGGACTTTTACCACTTCATTGTATCTAATCCGTCAACTATCTTGAAATGGGCGTCCCTCGTTAGAAGTGTGCCTGAAGAAGCTTTTACGATTCCAGCAATAAGCATGTCATTTTCGCCAATCAAGCGACCACTCTTTCGTAGCTGTCGGTAAATTTTGGCTGCTTCTTCGCATGCTTCTAACGTCAAATCTAAGACGTGCATGTTAGATAGGAGGTCTTGAACTTCAGCTATATTTTTTTCAGGGGTTGATGAAACGTAGGCGCCTCTGATGAGTTCATAAGCTGAAATGATGGTGGTTGAGAGTTCATTGTCTGTTTCTTCCAAGCGACGAAATGTTTCATTCGCATCTGACATCCCTTTTAAAAGAGCAACCAAGGCGTTAGTGTCGAGAATCAAGGGAACAAATCGACCCTTCTTGAAGGCATCCGTTCTCTATCCTTCTCTATCTGAGCAAATACTTTGTCAATATCATCGCCGTGCCATTTGCCTGAAAATTCTAGTAGCGACTTCTTTTTCTTTGGTTGTGCAACCCTCAAAACAACGTCTGAGAAGGATTCTCCGGGTTTCTTCATGCCTTTGAGTGTTTTATATGCTTTTTCGGAGAGCGAAATGACTTTTGTCATAACTAAATCTATGTGCATATGCATATATATGCATTAATTTTTTTAAATACCGCTTTCTACGGCCTTACAGCATTGGATGCACGGATAGCTTGCTGTTTCAGGTCTTCAGTGGCGTAAAGTTCAATTTTCCCGCAGTTTGGGCAAACAAAAACGTACATGGGAATCATCGATTCTCCAAGTTCTGCCCATTCGCCGAAAAGCAGCTTCATTCCGCCGCTGGTTCCGCCAGTCCTGAAATTTGCCGTATAGACATATTGAGCGTTTTGTCCACAGGAACTGCATTTTCTAACATTAGCACTCATATGGTTCTCCTACTTTTTATTACCCGTTTTTCTTTAATAAATGCAATCCGTTTAGTGCTGTAACAATCATTTTTTTGAAAGCTCGGAAGTGCGTAGCCTTCGTGGGGATTTGGACCGCAACCATTACCTTTCCAAGCCGCCCGATTCATTGAACCAATGAGCTTTGGAGCTTTTGACTGGTTTGAATTCAAAAAATTTGTCTATGAAAAATACCGCAAAACCTCTTGCTAGAAGAGTCATTTGTTATGCTAAACGCCACTACAATGCGCTTGAATCTGGCAATATCGGGCAACTCAATGTTGTCCCATCAACCGTTAGATCGGAAGTAATCAAAAGCCTAATTGGCGATTTCAAAGTAATCGGATGCTGCAAGCCCAAAAGAAAGATGTCGAAAAACTCCTTTCGAAACATAAGATCAGTAAACCAGTCGTTCAATCATCTATCGACAGAAAACCAAGTTAGCTTCTAAATGAACTCATTATAATTATTGCAGATTATGCCGGAATTTTTCCGGAAAATTTTCGGACGTACCTTTGCCTTCTAGAGCCTAGTCCTGGCTTGGATTCAACATTTCTGCTTAAGTGGATTTTCTTTGGACGGATTCTAGATTTTTCTGACTGCGGCTACGCGTCCGTCTCTGTTTTCGGGCAGTAAGGTCTTCTGCCGATTGGAGGCATAGTGGGGAAGGTTTGCAGGGGTTTACCTATAATCAGAACCTTTATCGATAGACCTTTCTCCATTTTGTGAAAGCGTTTAATAGAATCTAATCCAAAATGATTGTCTATGTCGACCTCGAAAATTTGCCCTAAATGCAACGGTTCAATGAAAAAGTCTAAAGATTTATCCGCTATAGTTACGGCTTCCAAAGGAATCAAGGGGTATAGTGTCAAAACGAATAGGTTCATTCCAGCTAGGACCTACACGTGTCAAGAGTGCGGTTATATTGAATTGTACTATGATACTATTTAATTCGGCTACCAAGGTCTTTCGCCAAATTAGGGAAATAGTGGGAAAGGCTTACGTGTTTTAGCTTATTATAAGAACTAAAGAATAATAATTAAATTATTAGTTGACTTATTCTACGTCCAATTTGTGAAAGTCTTCGGGTATATGGAAGTTTTTCGGTTAACTCAGGAGCTTTAATTTTCTGTTTGTTGTATCTTGCTATAGCCAACATGTCTTTTTATTACTGAAACAATATGGCTAATTGTTTAACACTAATTTTTTGCCCGTGCTTTAGAGAAAAAGGAGAAAAACTATGCAAACTCGCGAAGATAGAAATGACAAAGCTGCTAAAGTTAACGTTTTGAAAAAAAGCGTTTCCAGAAATGTGGCTAAGTCAACAATCAAATGCGAGTGCGGCTGGGAAACATTGTTGGTCCCTGACTTGAAGGCTATGAGTAAAGCTATAGAGGCACACGTGGAGACACATAGAAAAATAGAGAAGGATTGCTCGAAAACTGATGCTGAAAATATAGGTGCAGCCGAACTTGAGGCTGAGCGCATCGAGAACTATTTAGTTGCCCAAGTCCTACAGAAAGCAAGCGAGCAA